>CAVUUE010000003.1:0-2032086 GCA_963744615.1 uncultured Acidobacteriota bacterium | reverse complement strand
ATCCGATACAGATTGGCTACGTCGAGGGGAGCCGCGACGCCCTCTACGTATTGGAACAAGATGCAGCAACCCCGTGGAGCGCAAGCCTGATCCGCGCAAGACCCTATCGCACGTTGGTGCGAAGCTGGAACGTGCGCTAGATATCAAACTGGGACTTCATGGATGACGCGGCGATCGAGGGTTTTCACTATCGGCCAAACACCACTGCCGTTGAGGTGGAGCAGATGGCCTCAAGGTCATTCGCGATGCCGTCGGACCTGATGTACTCCTTGATAGAGGACGGTAGCCCGATGTTGCCGGCGGTCGGCTATACAGACTTGGGGCGTTTGTCGACGGACACGGGCCACTCATTCAGGGAACGCGCGAAGATGCTACCGGGATTGCGGCACGCTATTACATGAACGGTACCTGGTACGGTGTGGGTCCAGACGCTTTTTCCGTTTCCAAGTAGTTGATTACCGATCAGTCTTGGCACACTTCGAAGACACCTCTGTCGCTCAACGAAGCTGAGGTATCGATCACGCTGGCAGCAGTGGCTGGCGGAATGTATGAGATTGGCGACGACCTTCCCACACTCGGCACTCAACCCGAGCGGCTCAAGCTGGTACAAAACCCTGACGTGCTGAATATGGTTCGACTTCAACGCTCGGCCATTCCTATCGATTTGATGACCTATCGGCCTGAGGACGACCAGCCGAGCATCTTCTTTCTTCGGGAAGATGCACGTCAGTCTGTACTGGCGGTCTTCAACTGGACCGACCAAACGCGGTCACGCGATCTGGCTCTTTCCAGCTCGGACTTCAGTCGAGCGCCAACATTCACGGTACCGATATCTTTCGGCCGAATCGAGGGGTTGAGATCTCCAACGGAGTCCTGCATCTCACGAATCAGTCTGCCCATCTGTCCGGCTCATTAACTCGTCAACGATTCAATGGCCGCGACGGCGCCTGCGGTCGCGATGTCTGTGCCGCGCAAGGGCAACTCGGAGAAAACATCCTGTTCAAGGCAACCGCGAACCGAAGCGGAACCCCTGCAGTGCGGTATCGCTGGAGCTTCGGCGACGGAACTCAAAAGGAAGGACGAGTTTTACATCACGCGTATACGGGAGTGGCACCTATAGTGTGAGTCTTGTCGCGCTTGGTGTGAACGGAAAAGAGGCCGATCTAAAACCACAATCGCCATCGAAGGTACGATTCAAACACCTTTGATGTGAAAGATTACCAAGGACGGAAGGAACACTGAGATGTTCCGCATAAATGATTGAAAGGCTGCCACGCTGACAGCAAGACCCATCCGGCGGTTAGAGTTTGTAAACGCAATATTCGATTCAGTCGCACTACAGAATCTGAGTGGTTGCGATGATGACTGCAGGTTGAAGGATGAAGCGGCGGACACAGTAAGGAAGAGGAAAATTTGCAGGGGAATTCTGCCAACAAGGATAGCCGACGCGCGGTGACCATCCGAGACATCGCCAATTCCACTGGTCTTTCCATTTCGACCGTTTCCATGGTGCTGAATAAAGCTGGGCGCAGAATCCCTGCCAGTACCCAGCGTTTGATCGAGAATACAGCGCGCCAACTTGGCTATTCCCCGAACTTGCAGGCGCGCTCGCTTCGAAGTAAGCGAACCCACAGCATTGGGGTTTTGGTCTTCGATATTACGGATCATATTGCACATTGATTATCAGAGGTATTGAGAACTCCCTTACTCAACTTGGGTATCTGCCTTTGTTAGCTGATCTTCAAAATACCCCAGCAAGGTTAAAGCAGTGCGCAAAGATGTTGATGGAGCGTCGCGTGGAGGGGGTGATCGCCATTGCGAACCCGTTGCATCTCGGCACAAATCTGGTGAGTGCGATTCGGCAATTTGAACTCCCCGCCGTTGTCATCGGAAGTGAGCCCGCGACTAAGGGTTACGCATCTGTTGTGACTGATAATTTTGCTGGAGGCCGCGCAGCTTTTGAACACCTCCATTCGCTCGGGCATAGAAGAATTGCTGTAATCAAAGGGCCTCGGGCGATGAGCGACAGCGCGCCTCGCTGGGAAGGGATCACCGAAGGCGCTCGTCTTCATGGAATTACACTCGATACCAAGATCATGGCGGCCATTGACGGTAGGAACTCGAACTATGAACAAGGCTACGAACTCACTGAGGGCCTTTTGAAGGCGAAGCAAGGATTCAGCGCCCTAATCACGTTTGACGATCTGACCGCGTTCGCGGCGATCGGAGCACTGAGTAATGCGGCTTAAAAGTTCCAGAAGACTGCTCCGTAATCGGTTTCGATGACATTCCTGGCGCCGCATACTACAACCCGCCTTTAACTACTATCTGCCAGCATTTGGAGAAGCAGGGAGCAATCGCTGCGGAATTTATGCGAGACATTATAGTTGGCCAAACTCAGCAATCTCTCATAAAGATGCACACAAAGGTTGCACCGCATCTCATCGTACGAAAAAGCACCGGTCCTCGATTGAATGGAAGGAAAGCGTAGCAATGCCTTATATCTTGCGGCTAATACAGCAATACCATCCCTCTTTTGCTCACAAGTTCATGGAACTCGAATCGAGATTCCAAGAACTTGAACGGGATACCCCATCATTGCCGAAAGGAAAACGCTACCAGCCACTTAGTGGGAGCGAACCGACAAATACTCTGATTTGGGAATGCGAATTTTCATCGCTTGCCGAAGTTCAATCCGCAATCGATGATATGGCCGCACACCCGGGTCACTTCGTCCTTTTCGAAGAACAGCTTCCGTATATATCCAAAACGGTCACAGAGATTTACAAGGTTCTTGATTTATAAGCCGATGAATATTCCTATTGCGAGTACGCTGAATCCAAGTTTTGTTGACCGTCGAAAGCTCCTAACTTGGTGCGCTGTTCCCGCTGGAGAATTGTCGGGCCACGAAGAATTGAAAGTACCGTACCGTGAGCTACGTGACTCTGCAGAGATGCCAATTGATCGCTGAGAGCTGGTCCAGATAATCACGAAACAATAAACGCTCAACCTACTCGCGCCATTATTCCTTGCGGGCCGAAAGCTGGTATATCGCGCTTTGCCTTCCGGAGGTGCCGTTGCAAGCGCGTCGAGATTCCTGCAGATGCGACCGAGTCGCAGAGCTATCGTGTGGCGTCCTTGCGTCTGCGGATATGAAGAGGTCGGAGAGTTACTATCAATCGACTTTTTGGCGCTGAATCGCGACGAAGCAGTCGCTCTTACCGAAGGCCATTCTACTCTCAGGTGGCGATCTGTATGCGGTCCAAATGCGATCACATCACCCGCAGATGACAATATGGAGCGGGGACGGTGCCTACGTGTTTGACAGGGACGGGACACACCAAGGAAATTCCCGAAGTGATATCCACTGCTGCAGCGGGCGATGCACTTCTCGCCGGTGTCCTTTCAGGTTTGCCTGCGGGCATACCGCTGAGGAATGAATCGGATGAAGACAAGTCAGAAATCAATTCAGCCAGTCAGTTAGGAATCGCGCTCGCCTCGATGAGCACCACTCCGCCGCACACCATTCATCCCAAAGCTGATTTGGACACGCTGCTCGCTTTTGTGAAAGAAAAGAAACTGCTCATTTCCGGTTTGTGGGGAGACTCGGTGTGGCTAGTCGCCATTTCTGCTCGTGATGAGAAAATCGAGACAATAATTCCATGCTGGCAACCAGGAACAGACGCAATACGGTCCTCAACGGACGGAAGTTCTGCGGTCCACACCATCTTCGAAAAGGAACCTGAATAGAAATGCCGACCGGTACATCGTCGTCACCGGATGCCGGCCCACGCCTTCGCCGTGCCTTGGGCCTGTGGGACCTTATCCTCTACGGGCTGATTGTGATTCAGCCGACCGCGCCGATGCCGGTCTATGGCGTCATGACGGTGCGCGCGCATGGCCACGCCGTGACGGCAGTGCTGATCGCTATGGTCGCCATGCTGTTCACGGCGCTCAGCTACGGTCGCATGGCACGGATCTATCCCAGCGCGGGGTCCGCCTTCACCTATGTCGGCCAGGAACTTCATCCGTTCCTTGGCTATATGACCGGCTGGAGCATGGCGATGGACTATATGCTCAATCCACTAATTTGCACGATCCTTTGCAGCAAATTCGCGCAAAATATGGTTCCGGATGTTCCCTTTTTTGTATGGGTCATCTTTTTTGTCGTCTGCTTCACCTTCATGAATCTGCACGGCATCAAAACCTCAGCGCATATCAATGCTTCGCTGGTAGTGGGGATAGGAGTAGTCATCGTAATTTTCCTCGTTGCAGCGGGCCGGTACGTCAGCATGATTCATCATGGCCCCGGCTTTTTCTGGCACCCGTTTTACAATCCCAGCACGTACTCCACACGAGCGGTTCTGGGGGGAACCTCACTCGCGGTGCTGACCTATATTGGCTTCGATGGAATCTCGACGTTGTCTGAAGAGGTGAAAAATCCGCGGCGCAACATTTTGCTGGCGACCGTGCTTGTCTGCTTGATTACCGGGGCATTGGCATCGATCGAGGTATACTCCGCGCAGTTGGTATGGCCGGCGTCGCTCCATTTCCCGGACGTAGACACCGCCTATGTCTATGTGGCAGGCAGGGCTGCGGGACGTTGGTTGTTCTCGCTCATAAATCTCACCTTGTTGGTCGCCACGGTAGGTTCGGGAATGGGTTCGCAGCTAGGTGCTGCGCGCCTGCTTTATGGAATGGGCCGAAGCAATGCCATCCCGCGCCGCTTCTTTGGCGCGATCAGTCCGGGCAGCCAAATTCCGCGGAACAATGTGCTTCTTGTGGGCGCGATCGCACTTGTTGGCGCCTTGTCGATCAGCTTTGAGCGTGGCGCGGAACTCCTGAATTTCGGCGCATTACTTGCGTTTATGGGAGTCAACGTCGCTGCTTTCTGGCACTACTTTCTCCGGGAGAAAAAGTACACTGTCTACAACTTCATCATGCCGGCTGTGGGATTTGTGATCTGTCTCATTCTTTGGTGCAGCCTGAGCCGTCCTGCTAAGATACTCGGCATTATTTGGATGGTGATCGGCATCGCATATGGAGCGTGGAATACCCACGGCTTCAAAAGAGAACTTGTCAATTTTGATGTTCCCGTGGATTAGAACCTATCCCATCGACTCGTCCGCTGCTGCCCACAAGCGCTCCTCACGGAAACAACCTCGAGACCGTCATCACGGCTCGGCCTTTATTCTGTCCGACATTCCCGCGCACCCTCAAACCGAAGCAGGGTCGCGGCATTTTTCGACAAAAATCTGTGTTGACCGCGTTCCGTCGTTGAGTTGATCCGAAACAAAAGCCATCGCCGATACCTGGTTCGGGCCGTTTAGTTCCAGCTTCCAGCATTGTTTCTTTTTTGCGAGGCTGAGGTTGAAAAATCAGCATGGTGTGAATATTTCAGGCGCGGCAATAGCAATCGACTGTTATGCGGGCCTCTATAGAGGCCGAATGTCACGCGGGTCCTATAACAGTAGAGAAACTCTACTGCCTAACTCCGCCGCCTACCATACCGGAGATGTCAAGGTTTGCTTTAAAGGCCATGTAGCCACTGTCTATAGGAAACACACCCCCAGTAACTACGGCGGCTTCATCGCTCGCCAAATACAATGCGAAAGACGCGATATCCTCTGGCTTGGCTATAGGCAAAAGATGAAGCATCCGGATTATCTCCTCAGCACCCTCTTTCTTTAGCCACTCTAATTGCGGTTCCGTCGTTACGAAGCCGGGGCAAATCGCGTTCACCCGGATCCCATCCCGACCAAGCCCGGCAGCAAGCGACCGGGTGAGGGATACTACTCCTCCCTTTGCAGCTGTGTATGCGTCATAACCTGCGGTGCCGATCAATGCATCCGTCGTAGCTGTTAGTATGATGGACCCCGAGCCTTGAGAAATCATGACTTGACCGATAGCTTTACAGCAGCGGTACGTGCCGCTCAAAACAAGATTGAGTATCTCAGTCCAGATTGGCTCCGGTAACTCGGTGATGCGCCGATCCTGTTCATTCACTAAACGGCAGTTCATAGCGTTGTGGAAGAACACATCGATCCTTCCATACCGCTGCACGATTGTCTTTACCATCTGTTCGACAGAGCCGGTATCACGCACATCTACTTCAAAGAAAGATGCAGTGTGGCCGAAATTACTCAAAGCGCGACATACCTCAGAGCCGCGAGTCACATCAAGGTCAGCCACAATTACCGTGGCTGCCTCCTCAGCAAAAGAGTATGCGCTGGCCTTGCCAATTCCAGACGCTGCCCCGGTGATAACAGCAAGCTTTCCTGCGAGTCGATTCGCCATGCCGATTAGCTCCGATAAACTTTCTGTTGCCGCTTCAAAGGCCTATTAACTAGAGTTCTAACAGGTCATCCTTTTGAATCCAACTCAATAGATTCTACTTGTCTTTGATCGTCTCAGGGTTGAAATCATTCAAAGCTAACGACGATTGCGATAAGGCCGTCAAGCCATCAGTAAAAATCATGCGGCCGTACTTCGAGAGCACAGTCCGAGAGAGCTATCAGACGCATTGCTTTGACGTGGATCGCTGTCAACGCCCACCCGGCGAGAATTGCTTCCGCCTCGAGAGGGTCAACTGGAATCAGCTTGATGGCGGCCACTTGCGACCCAGGGCCTGAAAGTTCAGTGAGGAAGACCCCACTCCGGTCAGAGCCTCCTAACCATTTGAGAAGGGTAAATCTTTCGAGAAAAACATCCGCTGCTGCTTCCCATATGTGGGAGACTTGCACTCAGTAAGTTTCTTGGTCGACGCAATACGTCAGGGAGCGCGCATGAGCTACGTCGAAGCGAATCTGGTTCCAGGGGAACGGGTGATCTACAAAACCAAGCTCCATTGGAGCGTGATGCTGTGGAACATTATTTTTGGATGTCTGCTGCTTGCTCTCGGGGGTTTTCTGCTCTATTACGCACGCACACACGTCGAAATTGGAGTCAACAATCCTTACATTATGGAAATCGCGGCCATCGTGTTGATCGTGGGCGGCTTCGTCCTCATTTTCGTAGGCAACCTACGGCGAAGCGCAACGGAAATGGCGGTGACGAACCGACGCGTGATCATAAAAAGAGGCCTGGCAAGCCGAACAACGATCGAGATGCTGCTTAGCAAAGTCGAGAGCGTGGAGGTTAGTGAACCAGCATTCGGCAGAATGCTGGGTTACGGCTCGATTGTAGTGATTGGTACGGGCGGTACCTCCGAGCCTTTCCATAAAATGGCACATCCACTCGAATTTCGGAGCCAGGTTCAGCAACAGACCGAGAAGTTGCGACCGGGGGACGAAGTGCCGGGTGGGGGAGCTAAGGATCATAATCACTAGCTAAGTGGACTAGATAGTGCTCGAAAGCGAACCATGTTCACACCTGTGCGGTCCCGACATCACTATTTGCGAAGGACACTTGGCATTTCCCGATCAGAGAATGGCTCTGTTCAGCAGCAGATTTTAGCGCGTGGAGAATCCTCTCCTGTGTCCTTCAGGAGCAAAAAGACTTTGATTTTGCGGGGATATTGGAGGATTGTTGGCTGTAATTTGTAAATCTAAGAAGACACAAGACTGTATGGTGGACCTGGTCGAGAGCGAACCATTCTCCACCGCCGAATTCCGTCAACAAACCCAATGTGGCTCCAAACTGATCCAATCTCCCATTGCCGGTTATGCGGACAGAACGTGTCAATGAGCGCATTGGCGATTTGCGCTTTTAGAACTTGGATTGCGCTTCCTGCTTTCAAATCACGCAAAGCGCGTTTAACACGACTAATTTTCAAGATCGGCTCAAACTATTATTCGATAGTTCATTGGCCTGTCGACAACAGCCGAGATCCTGATCACGTTTTCTCAGATAGCGCCCCGTGCGCGACCAGGGCCGACCTAGAATTTGGTGGACGTGGCGTGTGTGAGTTGGATTGAGGGCCTAGGTGATCGGCAAGTTGGTTGGAATAATGACTATACATCCTCTTCAGATCGTTACGTCTGGGGTCCAAGAGCCATTGCGCCTGAATTCCGTCCATGAACGCAGTGATTTCGGCAGCGATGACGTATGGATGGATCGTTATCAGCTCGGAGCACACCAGCGTTCGCATCATCGCGCAGATGGCGGCTGATGGTATCCCGCACATGCCTTAGGCGAACCTGAGTAGATAAAGGTCGAGCCGCCTTTCGCGATGCTTTCTCCGCCGATCACGGCATCGAAACGCATGAGCCCCGGCGAGCTAAGCAGAATCTGGGCCAAAGTTGCCAGACGACGAATCGATTCCACAACGTCGTTCTTGGCCACCCTACCGGTGTGTGGAGGTCAATGCTGTCACCTCGCTTAGAGTTCCTCTTTAGACGCAAAGCGAAATATAACTCGCTGACTAAGCGGCTTAGCCCATGACCAATCCCTCGATGTCGTGCTTCTGCGTGACGGGAACAAGTTTCTCAACGGTGCGACAGATGAGGTGTTCGCGAACCTCGATCGGGAGGCTAGAGTAGAAATCCTGCGTCACCATCAGGTCGTGCAGCTTATCGTGACCGGCTCCGGGTGCGTCGACGCCTATGACGAGCACGGGACGCGCGATCGGGGATGCGTGTGGCGTTCCGCGATGCACGGTCAGCGCCGAGCGGCATGACATGTCGCCCATCTGCGGAAACTTCCGCATGGCTCGCTCCTCGAACCGCGGCCAAAGCTCCTTGTCAGGAAACATCTCGTGGTTCCAAGCGCGGCCATCGTCCCACTGCGTGCCTGGAGCGATTTCGAAAGGTCCCATATCCTCCGTGACATCGACGCCCGTGAGGTTGAAGGCGAGCGAGGTGATGCGATGTTCGATGTACGACTCCGGCGGCGACGGGAAGTCCCGGTGCCAAGGCTGCACCTTGGCACCCTGAAATGGCGTGTCGAACCCGACCTCGACGATCTTGTACTCCGGACCGAGTACGCGCTCGCACATGGCGACGAACCACGGGTGCGTGACCATTTCCGTAAAGCCACTGATCGCCTGCGGGTGCACTTCGACATACCAGCGGCGGGGGCCGCGGCCCACCGCTCTTCCAGGATGCTGGATCGCCTCCCAAAAGGCCGTCATCATATCTTCCCGCATCCGGTCGACGAATTCGCGCGCGAATGCAGCCTTGCGCGCGACGATTCCGTCACGTTGCAACGTTTGAATGTCGGAATCAAGGCTGCCGAGCAGAACGTTCTCAGTGCTTCGGTGCGGTGCCATGGCCATACCATCTTTGGATGCGTGCGATCCGACAAGCGTCTACTTGCCTCCATATCGGGGGACCGTAGTCGCTAGTTGGTCGTGTGGTCGGCGAACCGGATGTGATCCGAGGCTTTGGCGGTAAGCTTCAGAGTTGGCCGTTACTAGGGAGTAAAACATCCGTCTACCTTGCACTGCCCAATGAGTGCATTGCCGATTTAGCGACAATCTAGTTTCACTGCGCTTGTCGAACAGGCATCAGGCGATGTGGGGGCCATCTGCTGGGGTATCAGATGACTCGAATGGGATATCGGATTCGAGACGGGACTCGAGGTGTGGTTCGGCGGATTAGCTCATTTGAGGTGGCATCGACGTGGGTAGAGGATCGGATTTTGGCGGCGGGGTGGGGCCTCGTTTCGAGCGGGCGAAAGCCAGCAAGCGTTGGGCTTCCTTGACGCGCCCAGGATCCGTCGAAATCTCCTCCATCCGGGTGACAAGCGAGCTTTCGATCTGTGCGGCGATCTCGGAGGTGATGTATCTGTCGTGCAGTAACGAGGCGCGAATAGTCCAGTAGTGCTCGAATGACGAACGGAACTTCAGGAGAAAATCGAGCAGCCATGGCATTTTCTGTGCTCCGGTACGTTCACAGGCGATGGCGAGAGCGACGATACGGCTTCCGTCGTTGCCTTGGCCTAATTGATAGGCCAGAATGGTCTCCGCTGAGCGCGGTGCGAACTCCTTGATATTGTCCTGCACGCCTCGGACGACATCGGTCATGGCCTGGGTTCTTGCGGGGCCGGGCTTCATAATCGTGCGAATCTGAACGTATCGGTAGGCGAACTCATTAAACTGCCGCTCGGCCTCAATGTCTGTGGACCACGGCTGTTCCGGCTCAGTCTTGGGTGGGCTCTCCTGATAGGTGGTTCGGGCCGTTGTTGCGTCGGGCGAAGTAGGAGGAGCGTGGACGTCAGGGGGTGGGGGGACCGTGGGGAGCAGGGATAGGAGGCGAGTGATGTCGAGGTCGCAGAGGGAGTACGGGTTGGCGTCTTCGTAGGTGGTTGCACCGGTGGTGTCGACCACGTCGCGCACGCCATAGAGGAGGACCTTGCGCACGCTCTGGCGGTGCAGCCAGCGCCAGTAATGCTGATCGGGTTTGGCCTCAAGCGGCCAAGTGCGGGCGGCAATCTCGAGCTCACCCAGAAGGTCGGGGTCATTTTCCGGAGGGTTCCATGATCGTGAAGCTCCAGTGGAAGCCGAAGAAGAGTACGGAAGCGCCGTTCGCAGTGGATGTGCCCGATGTCTTTAAGCAGGCTTTCGTGATGGAGAAGGACAGCAAGAGATTTCCGAAAACCGGCGGCTGGGGATAGGCGGTCTTGAACTATGAGGCCGCATCGGGCAAGTTCACCGCCGATCTCACGGCCCATGCCGACTGCCAACTCATGCCATGTGGCCGTGAAAACCAAGGACTACATCTTCCACCCGTACCAGACGCGTCGACCGCTTCGTGGACCCACCCGTACGAAGTACCGCCGGGCTGGCAGGAGCGATCGGCGCGGTACTACGAAAAGGTCTTCGGCGCTCGCGTTTGGACAGAGCACCGATGTCACCTACGGTTAAGCCTCGACCCAAACCCCCAAATCGTGATTCTGGCGAAGCCAGAATCTCCGTAGGTGTCTTCGGAACCGGCTCTACATCTTCATCAAAATCCGCATTAAACAGAACAGAGGAGAAAAATCGACAATGTCACATCATTATTCCGGTCCCAACATCGGATTCCCGCGCGGCGACCCCGCCTCGACCTGACCGATCTCTATGCATTTCCTAGGCCCGGAGATCCCGCCAAATCCATCTTGATCATGAACTTCCATCCATCCGTCGGCCTCAGCCCGAAAGGATCCACTGGACCTACAACGACCGAGCCTTCGCGCCCGAAGCCCGCTACGAACTCCTGATCGACACGAACGACGATGCCGTCGCGGACATCGGTTATGAGGTGCGCTTCTCAGCGTTTGTTGGCGGCGAACAGACCGCGACGCTGCGCCGATTTGACGATGCACAGGCCGCCGAAACAGGCTCCGGCGGGACGGTTCTCGCTTCGGGAGTACCGGTCTCGCTAGGCCAGGAAGGACACGGGAAGCGGCTGGTGATCACTGCTTTTTTACCCGTTGGCGCAGCGATCCCTTCTTCTTCGATGTACTCGGCACGATCAACACTTCCAGTTCACCACCGGGGATTTCTTCACAGACAAGATTGAGCTGGATTCCCGGCGCGGGGAGTGTAGGCCGCGGGCGTCCACGACCATCCCTGGGACCGGGGAACGATGCTCAATTCATTCCTGTCTTTGCGCATTCTCTGGAACACACAGGTGGCTACACAAAGGAGGAAGCAATGCAGGTCGCAGCAAAACTATTGCCGGACCTCTTACACTACAGCCCCACCCGCCCTGCGTCCTTCCCGGACAGCGGCCGCGCGCTCGATGACGACGTCTCCGATCTGTTCCTCGCGATTCTCACGAACGGAAAAGTAACCGGAGATGAGGTCGGCCCTCACAACGACCTCCTCAACGAGTTCCCCTACCTCGGCCCACCCCACGCCATCCGAAGTAAATAATGCGACCTGCGTCCCTGCAGGCCCAACGTTCGCCATTCAGAGCGCAGCGAATCCGATGATTCCGCACTGACCAGAAGCTGACTTGCGGGGAGTAGTCGGTCTCAGTGAGCGCGTTGGCGAGATATAGCCCTCATCCAAAAGTAATTGCGACAAGCGCTTATCGTTGCCAACTAATTGTTCATGTGAGTTCACCTTTCAAAGACGCATCACTGTGAGCCAATTGGATTTGACAATGAGGCAAAAACAATTGCTTAGAAGTAAAATGGCATTATGGAGTCACTTTGCCGTGGTAAATGAACAGATGTCTAGCGCGCTGAAAAAGAAGAACCGTACCCTAAAAGCGACGGACACCGACACTGTGGCCGAATCGATTCGGCCTTATGCGATCGCCGACAAGCTGCGCACCTTGCGCCTGCGCCGCAGCATGGGCCTAGCCCAGCTCGCCGAACATTGCGGATTTTCGCCAGCTATGTTGTCGCGCCTCGAAAATGGCCGGCTGCTTCCGACTTTGCCAACACTCACGCGAATCGCACTGGTTTTCGGCGTTGGACTCGACTACTTCTTTACTGATCCGCGGAAGCGTCACGTTGTAGCCATCTCAAGGCGTGCTGAGCGCAAAGTCTTCCCATCCGATCCGAAATCGACTTCTACCGCATGGTCGTTCGAGAGCCTGGACTTCCGTGCCAACGAGCGGAAGCTGAATGGATTCCTGGCGCACTTCCATTCACTGCCTGAGCAGAAAATCACACCGCATTATCATCCGGGTGTTGAGTTGCTATACCTCATCGAAGGGGAGCTGGAGATGACGATCGGTGTCGAAAAATTCCAGCTCTCTGCCGGGGATTCGATCTACTTCGATTCCATGCAGAAACATGCCTATCGAAGTCTGGTCCGGAAGTCGTGCACCGCGGTTGTGATTACCACGACGTCTTCCACATAGAAGAGGAATGCGCGCTGCGAAATCGGGCATTTTACGAATCGGCAACCTAGGCGCACTCTCTTTGCTTGTGAAGCAAATGATTCGATTTTGAGGCTTCACCTCCCGCAGTAACCCCACCACGTTGACCTATGGTTGGGGTTATGAGATCTGTTTCAGGTGATAGAAGAAGAAACATCGCGATCGTCGGAGCCGGACCTGGGGGACTCGCCACCGCCATGCTTCTTGCGCGACGGGGCTTCCGAGTACAAGTATTCGAAAAGCAGGATGTCATCGGCGGGCGGAATGCTGAACTTCGCCTTGGCGAGTATAGCTTCGATCTGGGGCCGACGTTCCTGATGATGAAGTTTCTGCTCGATGAGCTGTTTGTCGAAGCAGGCCGCCGCTCGAATGATTATCTGCAATTCCGATCGACTCGATCCGATGTACTCGCTTAATTTCCCCGACAAGACAATGCTTGCGCGCTCTGAGCCGGAGGCTATGAAGGCAGAGATTGAAAAGCATTTTCCCGGCGAAAGCGCGGGCTTCGATCGCTTCCTCAAGCGCGAGAGCCTGCGGTTTGAAAAGCTCTATCCGTGTCTGCAACAGCCGTATGGCACTCTCGCCAGCCTGATTAGTCCCACACTGCTCGCAGCCGCGCCCCATATTGCGGCGGGACGCTCGCTGCACAACGTGCTCGCCGATTATTTCAACTCAGAGGAACTCCGTCTGGCGTTTACGTTCCAGTCGAAATATCTCGGGATGTCGCCATGGGATTGCCCGGGTCTATTCACGATGATTCCCTACACGGAGCACGCTCATGGTGTGTATCACGTCATGGGTGGGCTTTGCCGCATCAGCCAGGCGTTCGCGGAGGTTGCTCGCGAAGAAGGCGCTGAAATTCGCACCTCCACACCTGTCAGCCCGCGTGCTGCTCCATGGCCGCCGGGCCTGCGGCGTCGAGCTTGCGAGCGGCGAAAAGATCTTCTGTGATGATGTCGTAATCAATGCCGACTTCGGTCACGCGATGAGCATGCTCTTCGATGAGAAGGATCTTCGCCGTCATAAACCAGCGAATCTCCGTAAGCGAAAGTTTTCCTGTTCGACGTTCATGATGTACCTCGGCCTCGATCGGGAATATGACGTCGAGCACCACACGATTGTCTTCGCGAACAACTATAAGAAGAACATCGAAGACATCACGCAGGGTCGCGTGACTTCGGAAGACATGTCGCTTTACATCCGAAACTCGGGCAAAACAGATCCCTCCAGCGCACCGGCTGGCCACTCCGCGCTATACATTCTGGCTCCTGTAGCCAACAACACCAGTGGCATCGACTGGGAAGAATACAAGCACCAATGTCGCGACTACGTGCTCCGCATCCTGCGCGAACGGACGCATTATGGTGACGTCACGTCGCACATTCAGCAGGAGCTGATCATCACCCCTGAGGACTGGGAGACGCAGCACTCCGTTTTTATGGGCGCCACTTTCAACATGTCGCATAGCTGGGATCAGATGCTCTACCTGCGCCCTCACAACAAGTTCGAAGAGTTCTCCAATTGTTACCTAGTAGGTGGCGGGACGCATCCCGGAAGCGGACTGCCCACCATCTTTGAGTCAGCTCGTATCTCGGCCAACCTTATCTGCGAGCAATATGAGGTTCCATATCCCGCTGTAAAGCCGCTGGAGCCGGCGATAGCATGACTGCTCTGATTTCAGACCAGATTCTAGCCCGAGCCCGCGCTGCCCAACCCGGCTGGGCCGCACTTGAGGTCTCACGCCGGTGCGTCACTCTGGGCAACCTGCGACGCGAGATTGCCATTCAGTGCGAATCGATCGCCGATACAATCGCGCGTGAAACCTCAAAACCACAGCTGGACGCGCTGTCCGGCGACGTACTCGTCACTCTGGAGCATCTTCTCTACTGCGAGAACCATGCCAAGCGTATTTTGCATCCGCATCGCATCGGTAAGCCTTTCTTCTTTTTTCGCGGTGTCCGCTTCGAGACATGCTTCGAGCCGCACGGAGTGGCTCTGATATTTGGCCCGTCAAATTATCCTCTCCAACTATCGCTGATCCCCGTCGTAACGGCGCTCGCTGCAGGCAATGCAGTGGTGCTCAAGTGTTCCGAACGCACTCCTAAAACGGCAGCTCTGATCGCCACGCTGTGCGCAAAGGCGAATCTTCCACTCGACCTGGTGCAGGTGTTGTATGACAGTCCCGAAGAATCGGTAGCGCTCATCGATGCTCGTCCAGACTTGATTTTCTTCACCGGCAGTAGCCGCCACGGAAAGCAGGTCGCAGCACGCGCCGCAAAGCATCTGATTCCCGCGATTCTTGAACTCGGGGGAAAGGATGCAAGCCTCGTCTTTGCAGACTGCAATTTAGACCGGACCGTTGAAGGTATCACTTACGGCGCCTTTTCCAATGGTGGACGCGTGTGCATTGCAGTCAAGCGTGTATACGTTGAAGCCTCCATCTACGGCGAATTCCTTGCCCGTCTAAAGCATCGCATCTCGAAGCTTCGCGTCGATCCTGATCCCGACGCAGACTTCTGCCCACTGATTGATGACGCGCAATCGAATCTTCGCGCCCAAGTTGAAGACGCACTCTCCTGCGGAGCTACGCTGCACTGGCCGCAAGATTCTGACTCGGTCGCCTACGAGCCGGCGCTGCTTACTGACGTACCCGCAGCGGCCCGCATCCTCACCGAGGAGTCCTTCGGCCCCGCGGTCTGCTTAGCGACTTTTGTCGACGAGGCGGAAGCGATTGCTCTTGCCAACTCGAGCGACTTCGCGCTTAGCAGTAGCATCTGGACCCGCGATCAAGCGCGTGCCCGCCGCGTCGCCGCCCAGCTCTCTGCAGGAAGCTGCAGCGTTAATGACGTCATCCGTACCGTTGCAAATCCTCATGCAGCATTCGGCGGAAATCGTCTTAGCGGGTACGGTCGCTATCACGGCCCTGAAGGGCTACGCTCGTTCTCACGCGTGAAAACTATCATGCTTGCCAACGATCGACGCACTCGCGAAATTAACTGGTTCCCGTTCAACAGCCGCACCAGGCATCGCCTTGCCCGACTGATCCGATTCCGACACGGAGCGTCCGGTCTTCTGAAACGCCTTCGCCGTCTGCTGCTACCGCTCCTGTTCAGTGCACTCCTTCCTGTAGCGCTCACTGCGCAATCCAAATTGGAGACGGATCTCACCATTGACGTGCAACTCACGCAGCAGGCACGTGGCGAGTTAGGCTATCTCATCTTCGCTTCACCCTCCGGATTTCCTGGCGACCGGGATAAGGCAATCCGCCACGGATTTGTTCCCATCTCCCCAAACGCAAAGCACCTTAGGATCGATTTCCAGATCCCGCCGGGCGTCTATGCTGTCACGGTTTACGAAGACCTCAACGGTAATCACAAACTCGATCACAATTTAATCGGTATTCCGCGCGAGCCGGTCGGGGTCTCGAATAATCCTTCTGCTCGTTTCGGCGTCCCCCACTTTGATCGGTGTTCGTTCCATCTTGGGGCCGCCGCTCAAACCCTCATCATCACTTTGGTACACGCATCATGAGCGTCGCCGGAAATGACAAACGTGTCATTGTCATCGGAGCTGGGCTTGGCGGCATGTCCGCGGCCATCATGCTTGCAGGCAATGGGTTCCAAGTCACCATCCTTGAGAAGAACGCGCAGGTGGGCGGCAAGCTCAATCAATTGCAGACCAAAGGATTCAGCTTCGATCTCGGGCCATCGATCTTCACACTTCCTGAAATCTTCCGCCCCATCTTCGAAGGTGGCGGCAAGCGACTTGAAGACTACATAACTCTGCAGCGCGTCGATCCGCAGTGGCGGAATTGTTTTTGAAGATGGCGTCGTCGTCGACCTTTGGGAAGACCCCGAAAGGATGCGCACAGAACTGGAGCGCTTCGGTCCGCAGGTCTTCGGCGAGTACCGAGACTTCCTCGCTTACTCACGCCGCCAATACGAAATCCTTGAACGTGGCTATCTACGCCATGGTCTCGATACGCTTGTACAGTTTTTCCGCTTCTATGGCTGGAAGGAAGCCCGCGACCTCGACTATCTGCACTCGATGTCCGGCAGCATTTATAAGCGTTTGAGCAATCGTTATCTTCGCGATATCTTCGAATACTTCATCAAGTATGTCGGCTCCAGCGCACTCGACTCGCCCGCTTTTATGAATTTGATGCCGACCATACAGATGGATTTCGGACTGTGGTATGTTGCTGGCGGCTTGTATCAGTTAGGTCACGCATTTCGCAGGCGTTTGGAGGAGACTGGTGTCACGCTGTGCCTCGAACATGAGGTACTGCGTATTGATCGCTCCGGCAGTACTGTCACTGGCGTGCAGGTCCGCAACTCCGATGGCGATCTTCGTACGTTGGACGCGGATTATGTCGTGTCCAACATGGAAGTTATCCCTGCTATGCAGCGCCTGCTGCATTCGCCCGCTTCCATCATGAAGAAACTGCGTCGCTTTGAGCCGTCCTGCTCCGGTATCATTCTGCACCTTGGACTGGATCGGGTCTATCCGCAGCTCGCACACCACAACTTCTTCTACTCTGCTAATTTGCACGATCACTTCCGCCGCGTGTTTCGGGACAAGAAGCTGCCGGACGACCCCACCATTTACGTGGTTGCGCCGACGCGCAGTGATCCATCGCAGGCACCCGCCGGCTGCGACAACATCAAGATCCTGCCTCACATTCCATCCATCGACGAACGCAATCCTTACACTCGCGAAGATTACATCGCGCTTAAAGAACTATGCCTGGACAAGCTTGAGCGTATGGGCCTCACCGATTTGCGGCAGCACATCGTGGTCGAGGACTTCTGGACTCCGTATGACATCGAGGATCGTTACGGCTCCAACCGCGGCTCCATCTACGGTGTGGTCTGCGATCGCCGCCGTAACTTCGCTTTCAAAGCGCCAAAGCGAAGCCGTCAGTTCCACAATCTGTTCTTCGTTGGGGGCAGCGTCAACCCCGGAGCGGGCATGCCTATGGTCACGCTTAGCGGCCGACACGTAGCTCGGATGATTTTCGAGCAAGCCGGCAAAGGAAAGCCGTGATCGTTCCAGCCCTTCTCTGCGCTCTCGGACTTCCCGCCGGGTTTCTCCTCATCCGGCGCGTTCCGGCCTGCCCATCCGACAACTCGTACGCCGCGATCAATCTAACCATCGTCATACCCGCACGAAACGAGGAAGCGAATCTTCCCCGCCTGTTGCAATCGATCGCGATGTCCGCGGTCCGCCCGGCAGAGATTCTTGTCGTCGACGATGGTTCAACCGATGGCACCGCCCTTATCGCACAAAGGTTTGGCGCGACCGTTATTACCTCCGCTCCACTACCCGCAGGTTGGACTGGAAAGACATGGGCGTGTCATCAGGGAGCCCAGCGTGCTGTAGGCGATTATCTACTTTTCTTGGACGCGGACACCTTCTTCGTCGGCAGAGGGCTGGACCATCTTGTGGCCCGCTGGGTTCGCGAGCGCGATCCGAGACTTGTCCTATCGTTGCTGCCGTACCATGCCATGAGCGCCGCATACGAGCAGTTGTCGCTCTTTTTCAATGTCCTCATGGCTGGGGGCGCCGGGGGATTCGGTTTGATTTCTGAGCCGCGGCTCTTTGGCCAGTGCCTTCTTATCGCCAAAGAAACCTACTTTGCTGTTGATGGTCACGCTGCTGTTCGCCGCTTCGTCCTGGAGAATCTCAATCTCGCCCGTCTTATCCGCGCCTCGGGCGCGCGCATCGTCTGTCTGGGCGGGCGCGGCACGCTTCATATGCGTATGTTTCCGGAAGGACTCGGTCAGATGTCCGATAGCTGGACAAAAGCTTTTATCCACGGAGCCTCAGCCTCGGATGGCTTTGTACTCGCGTCAGCCGTGGTGTGGATCTCCGCTCTCTGGTCCACGGCGCTGCTGCTGATTGCGCCCCGCGGACTCCGGCCGTCTCGGGGTGGCCGTTGTTTATCTGCTGCTCAGCTTGCAACTTCTCTGGCTCGCACGGCAGCTTGGCAGCTACCGCTCCCTTACCTGCCTGCTGTATCCGCTGCCTCTCATGTACTACTGTGCTGTATTCGGCCGCTCCGCCGCGCGCCGCGCTCTCCGCCGCAAAACCGTATGGCGTGGGCGCGAAGTGTGACCGCGCTGGTATGGACGGCGAACTTCCTCGGCTGGCCCGTCGTTCAAATCGCCATCGGCTTCATCGCTCTGCGCGTGCCCTCGTACATCTTTGCACGCGACACATGGCTCACCGTCGCGCGCCCTTGGGAACAGGATGGCCATGTGTATCGGGATTGGCTCGCCATTCGGAAATGGAAATACTTCCTCCCCGATGCTGCACCTTGGCTGGGTGGCTTCGCCAAAAAAGGAGCTTCGCGAGCGCAATCCCGCCTATCTTGAGGAATTCCTTATGGAGACCCGCCGAGCGGAAATCGCGCACTGGTTCATGCTGGGCTGTCTACCCATTTTCTTCATCTGGAATCCGCCGTGGGCGCGCTGGTTGATGACCGTCTACGCCCTCGCTGCCAACCTGCCCTGCATACTTGCGCAGCGCTATAACCGCTTGAAACTTAACCGCATCGCTCGCACTCGACGCCGCACTTCAGTCCGACTATGAACCCACCCGCAGAGAGTCCCGATCAAGCGCCTCGCAGGCGACGCTACCTGGTCCATCTGTGCTGCGCGCACGATGACGGCAGCCGTGCTTGCCGCCACGTCGCTCGCATCCAGCTTTGGACCAGCCGCCGCAACGTTCACGCAAAGACCGCGGAGCGTGTCTTCACAGATGAATATGAACTCATTGAAACCATCAACCCGCTTCTCCCTCACGGCTCCGACGTTCGTAACGTTATCGGCCACATCGAAAGCCCGGGCGGCTTTCTCTATCTCCTCCGCCTCAGTTCCGAAGAAGCGAGTCGTCTCGGATGGCGGGAATAAATCGTGACTGTTGGACACGAAGTTCGAGGATGAACAGAACGTCTTGTTCGATGGGAGGCGCGCAAGGAGTAGCTCGCTGATGAAGGAAATTCCCTTGGTGATAACAGGCCGATACGCTCACTGAGGGGCATTGGGTTCATATCTCCCAAAAGGTTCGCCAGCAACTCGAATTTGCATCAGTGCTGAGTCGGGTCTGAGCAGTGAGTCTCGTACAGCCTCGTCCCTGCCGCTTGCGCCGGCCGGCGCATCACAGCGACTCAATACACAGAGACGGATCGTTTTTTCGGACGTTCCCTGCTCGCGGCCCACCTTCCATGCTTTGATGGTTTCGGCGCCACAGGGGCGCAACAGTTCTAACGGGGGCTGTTCCTCGTCATCACGCGTGAGCCAGCGGGTGTAATGGCGTGGCTCTAATATGACGGGCATTCGATTGTGAACCGTGGCTGCCAGTTCATTTGGGTCGGTGGTGATGATTGCGAAGCTATCGAGTGGCTTTCCATCCGGGGCTTTCCACCGTTCCCAGAGACCGGAAAATGCGAACATTCCATCACTTTTGAGGCCGAACGCATATGGCTGTTTCGTGTTCGCGTCGATCCTCTGCCACTCATAGAAAGCATCAGCGGGAATAAGGCAACGGTCGTTTCTTGAGTGGCTCTCGCCAGATTGGCTTTCTCCATGAGCGATTCTGCCTTGGCGTTCACGGTGGAGACATCAAGCTGTTTCGGGTCCTTGCACCAGCCCGGAATCAGTCCCCAAGCGCATTGGCACAGTCTCGCGCTCGCCCGTGTCTCTGTCCAAGCGAACTACCGACTAAAAGTCGGACGTGGGTGCGACGTTGTAGCTGGGCGGAAGATCGAAAACGGATTTGCTGATGCGAAAGTGTTCAACGATGCGCTGTTTATCCGAGCGCAGCCGTGGAGCGGGCTTGCTGGTGTCATCCCTAGCCAGCCGGACAGCTGCGATGATGGCCGCCGATATAACGACCGTCGAAGCGAAGCGGCTTTGTTTTTCACATTCGTGCTCTTCGCGGGACATGGCACGTCTCATCTCTCTAACGGATCACCTCAATCCCGCAGACCGGGATGGCTTTTTCAGGAGTTCGTATGAGACCGAGCCCTTGAAAATTTTCGCCGGCAAATATCGCCGCTTCCGCCCGCAATGGGGGCAGGTTGCGATGATCCCCTCATCGGGCAGTGTTTCCACAGGTGCGGGATATGCGACTGGCAGCCCTTGCAGGCGATGACAAAGGGATGACGAGCTGTGGCGGGACATGGATACATGGCCC
This sequence comes from uncultured Acidobacteriota bacterium, assembly GCA_963744615.1. Lineage (GTDB taxonomy): Bacteria > Acidobacteriota > Terriglobia > Terriglobales > Acidobacteriaceae > JAKAAZ01. The sequence goes on along the minus strand of CAVUUE010000003.1, from coordinate 2,011,132 downwards.
AGCCAGAATAGGCGGACAAGCGGCGAATTCTATGGGACGCGCTAACGACCTGAAAACCTTCCACTTGCCGACAGTTGCCGTGCCAGCAACCCGCTGGACTCCGTAAACCTGAAGTCCGTCCTCGATGATATTGGAGGCGGTTGAGTGACTGCCATATCAAAAGATACTGCCGGACGAGAGGGCGCTTGAACTCCACTCTCGATGCATCAAAATACAAGACGGGTCAGGTCTCCACAAGTCGGGTGTTCTCATTGGGAGTTTAAAATTGCGGAGATCGATCTGATCTACGTGCCGTGGCAAGATTCAGCCCGTTTGAGGAGGATAGATGACTGACCACTCCAGACGTGACTTCTTGAAGACCGGCATTGCCGCAGGCGCGTTCGCCGCGGTCGGAAGCTTACCGTTGACGGCGCAACGCGAGACAGCGACGGATTGGATCCCGCTCGGCAAATCCAATGTACAGGTGACGCGACTCGCATTCGGCACGGGAACCTTCGGCGGCCAAGTACAGCGAGATCTAGGCCAGGACAAGTTCACACACCTTGTGCGCTACGCTTACGAGCGCGGCATTCGTTTCTTCGAGACCGCCGAATCTTACGGCGAGATGCATAAGATGCTGGGGGTGGCGCTAAGGGGTGTTCCGCGCGATAGCTATCGGCTTATGTCGAAAGTTACCACCCGTGAAGGCGTGGACCCTCAGCGGAAAATCGACGAGTTGCGCAAACTCGCAAATACCGAGTACTTCGACATCATGTTGCTGCATTGGCAGCACACTGCGACATGGCCCACTGACACCACTAAGTGGCAGGACGGAATTATGGAAGCGCAATTGAAGAAGGCTGTCATAGCCCACGGCGCATCGGTGCACGGACTTCCGGCGTTGCGCCAGGTTCCCGGAAACAAGTGGCTCGACGTCGCGATGATCCGCGTGAACCATAAAGGCACGAGAATGGACGCCGAGGATTACGCAACAGAAGGTCTCGGCAATGTAAGTGAAGTTGTCACTCATGTGAAGCAGGTCCGCAAGCAAGGTATGGGCGTCATCAGCATGAAACTGGTGGGAGAGGCTACGTTCAACCGCGAGGACCGCCAAGCTGCGATGAGATTCGCTTTCAGGAACGCCGGTGTCGATTGCGTCACAGTCGGCTATAAGAACACGGCAGAGATTGACGAGGCTATCGAAAATCTGGATCTGGCGCTCGCCTAGCTGGGCCACGCATTGGATCAAGCGAGTCCCTGAGAAAAGGTTGGGAGAGTCCTTTATTCTGCGGAACGCACAGCCGGAAATTGCGGCTCCCCGAGAACCAGGGCCGCCTCGCCGTTTTCCCTATTGATAGTAGATGTCTCAGAAGTATGCATTACGGCTGCGCTTCTCCCTAGAAGAATCGCCGCCCTTGAAGGTTACTTAGGTCGTACACCTTTAGTTTCGCCTCATTCCAGCTTTGCTGCTCTGCAACATTGCGTAGATAGCATCAGCAGTTTCATCGCCTCTTGTGTCGCCGAATATACATCGCACGGAGTCTTCACAGTACCGCCAAACCTCTATTGCGGCCTCCAGGTGCGGCATACGGATGAATTGTGAACCAGCCAGCATCGCATATAACATTGCTAGGCGAAGGCATTGCGCCTCTGCCCGCGCCGTCATGTGCCCAAGAGTCCTGGCGATTCCTCCGCCAGTTCGTGATACACCCGGTTCCATGCCGTCGCTGTTTCCGCATCGAATTGCACGCCGCCCGGCGTCTCAGCGGCCTTCACAGAGTCGCGAATTCGCGTGACCAAATCTAGATGGTGGGCGAGGCGGGAATCGAACCCACAACCCCCGGCTTAGAAGGCCGGTGCTCTATCCGATTGAGCTACTCGCCCGCACGTGCTGGGCGGTCTGCCCATACGTAGAGTTTCGCTCCTATTGTAGCGTTCTGCTTCTCCGCCGCAGAGACCGAGCCCTTAGGATTTGTCGTCGCTGGTTGCGTTGTCGTCGTGGTGGAGAGGGATGCCCATTTTTTCCGCTACCGCTTCCTCCAGTTTTCCGGCGACCTCCTCCGCAATCGGTGTAGCCCGGGACCCGAACTTTTCAGTGGCGGCGTCGACTGCCTTTTCCTTTGCGGACTCCAGTATTCCTTCAAGATCGAAATTCATGACGTTTCTCCGTGATTCGGCACTGCGAACCTAATCTACAGATGGGGGCAGAAACAAGCAAACCAGCCGCAAAAACAGTGTGGGACTTGTCAATCGCCTGTCGCGGCAGAAATTACCGGGTCAATTAATGCCGTCAACGCCTCCGACCAGGCGGCCGCGGCCTCCGCTTCAGAGGCGCCGTATCCCCAGACGTAGAGAGTGGTCGCAAACCCATCTGTCCAGGCTTGTGTCGGAGCCGCATTTACAGACATTTGCGAGGAGGAAAAAACGCGCGCAGAACGCAATGTCCATTCGCAGCGACCCTGGGGTAAGTCAATGGCGCGCGCGCGTCCGGTCCAAACCTTCAACATCTGCTCACATGCGGAGAAGTTTGAGAAAACTTTCGGATCTCTGGAAATCAGATCTATGTAGCTGCCACGCGCAAACCGGAAACCCGCGAGATCTTCGGCATCAAATAGGTCTGCTGGATACTCCCACACATCACACTTCGCCGTGAATAGCGGGGAGTCATTCCGATTCCAGCGACGGAGAGCAGCAGCCACGCAGGTGTGCTGATTGGCCTCGGGAATCTCGTTCAACCGGCCAGGTTGTTCGCGCAGATCGATATAGGCGATCGGTCCGTCCTCGCTGGTCCTCGAGATACCGGACCAGGGAACTACAACCAGGGGATCGTCCGCACCGCAGGCGACACTCCAATCGGCATTCACGCTAACTACCTACCATTCTTGAGCTGGTGCGCGGCGGGAGGCGGATTGAATGAATCCCATCAGTGTGGACTCTGCCCAGTAGCCGTCATCGCCGTCCGTCTCACCATCAGGACGGGGAAACGCGAGGAAGCCGCAGTGGCCGCCGTGTTTTGTCTCGATGAAGGTGATGTTGGGGTTGCCGAGAATTCTGGATCGCGTCTCCGGCAACAAACGAATGAATGGGTCGTCGACCGCATGGAGGATTAGCGTGGGCACTGCGATTCGATCAACAACCCGGGCTGATGCGGAGCGTTCATAATAGTCATCCGCGCCGGCAAAGCCGCAATTCGGCGCGACGATGTATTCGTCATAGGTCCGAATGCTGCGAACCTTATTGCAATTGGCGAGAGAGAATTTCCCGGGGAATAATGCTGCCTTGCGTCGGTAGCGGCCCAACATGTTCTTGAGGAAATTCCATTCGTAAACCCGATTGCGGAGATCATGCAGCGCGTCCGCAGAGGGCTTCATGTCGATGACCGGGGAGACGCCAATGACTGCGCGCAGCCAGCGCGGGGGCTGCGCCGCATACTCACCCGCAGCCTTCAGCACCAGGTTGCCTCCCATGGAATAGCCGACCCATGCCATCTGTTCGAGGCCGTGTCGCGTGGCGAAGAAGTTAGCTACAGCCTTCACATCGCCGGAGAGGCCGGAATGATAGAGCGTGGTCGCGAGCATCTCGGTGCCGCCGCAATTTCGCATGTTCATTCGGATGACGTTCCATCCGGCGCGCCATGCTTTCTCGGCGTTGCCCAGCATATATTGCGATTGCGATGAGCCCTCCAATCCGTGAACCAGCAGCATGGTCATGGTGGTACTGCGGGACGGTTCCGGCTGCCAATTGCAATGGCAAAGGACATGGCTGCTGGTGGTGCTATCAACCTCCACAACTACGCTTTCTGACGGCGGCAAATTCGCTCGGCGAGGCAAAAAGTTTGCAAAGAGCGTCTGCACGTCTCCGTTCCGCATCCTGCGTCGGGGGACAAATTCCCTAAACCACAAAGAGGTTTCCGGACGATCGTCTGCCGGGTCTACTCTCTGGTTAAGGACCTGTTCGTGGGAGTCCATTGTAAGAAGTGTAACGGGCGGGAGACGGAGATCAGAAAACTTGAATGAACCAGATGCATCCGAGAAATCACAGGAGAATGTTCAGAGCGTAGGATGTTCTCTTGGGGCGGCTAGTGGGGGTCGAACCCACGACATCCGGTGCCACAGACCGGCGTTCTGCCACTGAACTATAGCCGCCATGAATCAATAGAATTGTAGCATTCGCAATAACGCATTCAGCCTGTAGGAAAGAGCCGATCGAGTGCCCTCTCGCGCTAGCCAGCCCTCAATTCGCAATCTCGTCATCCGGAAATTCTGCCGCCGCGGGGCGGCAAGGGTAGCCGCGCGTTCAGCGATGAAAATCTCGACATGCTGGCCCATGTTCTCGACGACTGGCTGCGTATACCCGGCACCTCAATCCGCTTCGGACTGGATGCCATCGTTGGTCTGGTGCCGGCGATCGGCGATGTTCTGGGTGGGCTCGCATCCTGTATTTTGCTGGTTGCGGCGTGGTTCCGCGGCGTGCCGTATGTCACTCTCCTGCGCATGTCCGTGAACATCGGGGTGGAAGTCTTAGTTGGAACCATACCGCTGCTCGGCGACGCCTTCGATGTTGCGTGGAAGGCAAACCGGCGCAACTACAAGCTCCTCGTTCGTCATGTAGAGCAGCCGCGTCGACACACATGGAAGGATTGGGGATTTCTTCTACTGCTAGGTACAGCAATACTCGCGGTGTTTGCGCTGCCGCTGATCGTGCTCGCGTGGGTGTTAATCGAGCTGTTACCGCATCATTTTGGCTCGTGAAGTTGAAAGTAGAGGCGCAAAGAACGTCGAGGACCGTGCGATACAATCGACAGAAGTCGGGGCGTAGCGCAGCCTGGTAGCGCATCTGCTTTGGGAGCAGAGGGTCGGGGGTTCGAATCCCTCCGCCCCGACCAATTGACGAGCCTAGGTGCTTGATTCAGCCGTTATCCGATTGGCAATGAGAACGAAAAGACAGAGCCCTGCCCGAGTTGACTAGTTACCTCAATTGCGCCGCCATGCGCTTCCACGATCGCCTTGGCGATCGCCAGGCCCATGCCGGTCCCGTGCACGCGGTAACGCTGGCTTTGGCCACGGTAGAACTTGTCGAAAATCATCATCCGCTCCAAGTCGTCAATCCCCGGCCCTTGGTCGGCGACGCTGGTGATGAGCTTTCCGTGCTCCACTCCGGCAGTTACAAGGATCGGGCTTCCCGGTGGAGAGTACTTGGCGGCGTTTTCCAGCAGATGTTGTAAGACCTTTGCAATGCGCGCAATGTCCATCGCAACGTGTGGCAATGTCGCTGGCGCTTGGATCTCGACCCGGTGCATTGTCTCCAAAGGCAATTCGGCAAGTCGCCTCATCAATCGCCTCGCGCATACTATACGGCGCAAGATCAAGCTTGACCTCATGCGCGTCCAGCTCGGCCATCTCTACGGCCTGACCAACGAGACGGTTCAGCCGCTGTGCCTCTTCTTCGATGATCGTCATGAGTTCCTGGCGTTGCTCAGGATTGAAGCTAGCGTCGGAGCGCAAACTTGTGATGGAGGCCAGAATCGAGGTTAATGGCGTGCGAAGCTCATGCGTCACTGAGTCGAGCAGCGCATTTCTCAGCCGCTCACTCTCGCGCGCCGCTTCGCTTTTGCCCAGGGTCTCTACCGCGCCGGCGCGTTCTATTGCGATTGAGATTAAGCCCCCGATCGCGTCCAGCATCTCTGGTGAAAGCGACGAGCCTGCGATGCCCAGCGCACCTGTGGTTCGCATCCCGAGGTGTATGGGAAAGAGTATGACGTCGGGATCTTGTTTTGTATGTTCGCGGCTGTGGAGTGACTCTCGAAGCGCGTCGGCGCTAACATCCATAAAGTCTGGACTCGAGCGGTAAATTCGGCTGTTTGCAGCCAGGCAGAGCGCGGCTCCGCGAAGATTGAAGGTCGTGGAGACGGTGGCTGGCACCGTTGTCAAAAGATCGATGATATTGCTGGTGACAAGCAGGCGCTGCGAGAATTCATAGAGCCGCTCTGCTTCGCGGCGGCGTCGGTTGGAAGCCAGCGTCTCGCGACGGGCACGCTCCGCAAGTTGGCTCGCCACGATCCCGGTAGTCAGAAAAGCAAAGAGCGCAACCCAGTTTTGCCGATCGCCGATTGTAAAGGTGAGCAGTGGCGGCAGGAAGAAATAGTTGAAGGCAAGCGTGGACAACACCGCCATATAAATGGCCTGTCGAATGCCCCAGATAGCGGAGATGAACAGAATGCCAATCAGCAGGGACAGCGCCACAGTGGTCGCGTTGACATGGATGAGGCTATTACAGACGAAGACGATGCCAGCAACTATAGCTGTTGTAATCAGATACCGGGCAAAGCTGTAAACTAAATTGCGCTTCACGGAAGTATCTTACTCGCTATGCCGAACCGCGCTACGAATCCGCCGCCGCAAAAGACTCCCGAACAGTGGCTAGAGCATGCCGAAGTGGAAAAGTCGCGCGGCTTGTTCAAGCTGTTTCTGGGTTATGCGCCCGGTGTCGGCAAGACCTACAGCATGCTCAGCGAGGCGATCCGCCGCCATGAACGCGGCGAAGACGCGGTAATCGGCGTCGTCGAGACCCACGGCCGCCAGCCCACGGCCGAGCTTGCCGCCAGACTCGAAGCGGTGCCGCGCAAAACCATCGCGTACAAGGGCGTGCAGTTCCAGGAGATGGATGTAGACGCCATTCTGGCGCGCCGACCGCAGGTGGTGCTGGTTGACGAACTCGCTCACACGAACATTGAGGGCAGCAAGCACCGCAAGCGATATGAAGATGTGCTGGAATTGCTTGCAGCGAAGATCGATGTACTGGCAACTGTGAACGTGCAGCATATCGAGAGCGTCACGCCCACTGTGCAAAGTGTTACTGGCGTGCAGATTCGAGAATCGGTTCCCGACTGGGTAATCCAGCGAGCCGATGAAGTGGTGATGGCCGACCTTACGCCGGAAGCGCTCCAGACACGGATGCGCCGGGGTGATATTTATCCTTTAGAACGCACCGAGAGGGCGCTCGCCAATTTCTTCCGACGCGGTAATCTGATTGCGCTCCGTGAATTGGCTCTCCAGCATGTCACCAAAGCGGTCGATCGCACGCTGATCGACTACATGGACCGCAAGCACATTTATGAAAATTGGTGCGTGCGTGAGCGTGTCGCGGTCTGCATCAGTTTCAGTCCGAAATCGCAGGAGTTGATTGCGCGTGGCGCGCGCATTGCGGGCGCAGTCGACGGCGAACTTTACGTCTTGCACGTGGACACAGAGAGCGACATTTCTGAGGAATGCGAGCGTTCCCTCGCGGCCAACATTCAATTTGCCGCCAATCTAAAGGCCGAAGTAGTACGGGTAAAGGGAAAAAGCATCGCCTCCAGTGCCGCGAAATTCGTCAAGGAGCGCCGCATCACACAGATTATGTTCGGGCGATCCGCCGTTCGGGGTTTGCGCAAGCATCTGTATTATGCGGCCATCTGGCGCTTTTTGAAGGAAGCGCCGAACGTGGACGTTCACATCATTACCCAGACCCGCGAGCCGGATTAAATGATGAATCCGGTAGACCTCTACAAAATACTCATCGTTGACGATGAGCCACAGATTACCCGCGTACTCAAAACAACGTTGAGTTCACGTGGTTACGAAGTACGTGCCGAGACGAACGGCGTCGCCGCCATGAGCACATTCCATCTCTGGCGGCCTGATCTCATAATTACCGATCTGGCAATGCCAAACATGACTGGCGTGGAGCTTTGCCGCGAGGTGCGCGCCTTAGCGGAAACGCCCATCATCGTGCTTTCAGTCCGCACCCAGGAGCAGACCAAAATAGAGGCGCTCGATGCCGGGGCAGACGACTATGTGACAAAACCATTTTCCATTCAGGAGCTTGAAGCACGCGTGCGTGCTCATCTGCGCCGTGCGGCTTATGCCCAGCCGCAAACGCCTGGAGAAGCCATTAGGGCTGGAGACTTCGTCATCGATATTGCCGAGCATCGGGTCTTGGTGCGGGGCAACGGCGTCCATCTGCCTCCGAAGCAGTTCGATCTTCTGGTTTACTTCGCGTTGCACCCAGGGCGAGTGATCACACACCGTACACTGTTGCGCGCAGTGTGGGGCGGCAGTGCGATCGGACAGCCGGAATATCTGCGTGTGGCCGTCGGCCAGCTTCGCAAGAAGATAGAGATAGACGAAGAACCGCGCTACATCCAGACCGAGCCTTCGGTGGGCTACCGGTTCGTACCGGAGGGTGACGCTTCATCGTCTTTATAACCTCTTTATTCTTTTTTTATGCACTCTTTATGCCGGACATTGTGAACTAGCACTCGGGCGTAAACATCCGCCAGAGGCAAAGATGCTGGTGTATTCGATACTCGGGCTTCTATACGCAGCGGCAATAGCATTCCTACTCTATGCTGGTCGCGGTTCCGCCCAGGCACAAAAGCGCAACCGCTCACCACAGGATGTAGTCACTCAACTGAAGGGGAGAAGAAGCAAAGAATCTCCTGATACTCGACACTGGTTGGCCTTGCTGATCTTTGCCTCGCCTAGCTTATGTCTTGGCTCCTTGGAAGCGCAGACGGTTCCGCCTGCGCCACTGCCCCTTCCAGCGATGGTGGGTCCGCTTAGCAGCGCTGGGCCGCTAGAGTTCGACGCAGGCCCACTCGGGGAATTGGACGTCACGGGCGTTCTCAGCGGCTTCGGTTATTGGGAAAACCATCCCATTTTCGGCGATCACGCCGCCCGTGTGGATATCAGCAACGGACAGTTGTTTGTGCGGAAACCAAGGGGCATCGTGCAGTTTTATCTGCAGGCCGGAGTCTACAATCTTCCGGCTGTGGGCACACCGATTCTCTCGACCCGAAATACCCTCCACGACTTTTTCGGTCCGCTCCCGCAGGCATATCTCAAACTTGCTCCAAAAGGCAGTTTTTCGCTCTTGATTGGTAAGCTGCCAACGCTGATTGGCGCTGAGGATACCTTCACCTTCGAGAACCTGAATATCGAGAGAGGACTTTTGTGGAACCAGGAACCTGCGGTGAGCCGCGGATTACAGATCAATTACAGCAAGGGGAAGCTGAATAGCTCTCTGGCCTGGAATGATGGTTTCTACTCTAATCGCTATAACTGGCTGACCGGGGAATTGACTTATAGCTTTCGCACGACGGACAGCATCGAGCTAGCGGCTGGCGGAAACCTCGGCCGCACCGGCCATTCGAGCGCAGCCACGCCGTTGTTCCAGAACAACAGTACGATTTATGACCTTATCTACACCCATGCCGCGAAGCAGTGGTTCATCGAGACATACCTGCAATATACAAACGTTCCACGAGACACGCGCCTCAGCGTGGATCGCACAACAGCTACCCTCGGCAAGGCGGTTCTCGGCTACTACAGATTTACCTCACATCTGTCGATGGCCGGACGCGTTGAGTATCTCGGCAGTACAGGTAATCTCCGAGACGGATCAGCGAACCTGATATACGGCCCTGGTAGCCAGGCAGCGTCCGTAACACTGACACCTGCATATCAGAACAAATCTTTTTTCGCTCGCGGAGAGTTCTCTTTTGTTCATGCATTCAATAACTCCCCGGGGGACGCATTCGGTCCGAATGGCAGACGTGATGCACAGCTTCGCGGCGTAATTGAAACAGGGTTTGTGTTTTGAAATGGAATCCGCAATACGGAGGTTTTTTCGATGTGGGACATCCTGTTAGTCGCGGTGACAATTGCTTTTTTCGCTATAGCAGTTACGTACACCCACGCATGCGAATGGCTGGGCCGCAAGGATGGAAGCCATGATTGAAACTTCAGTTCTACTGGCAGTCGTAGTGCTGCTGATGGTTTATCTCATATTCGCTTTGCTGCGTCCGGAGAAGTTTTAATGACCGCGAATGGCTGGTTCCAGATATCTCTTTTCTTTGCCGTCGTGCTGGTGTGCACCAAGCCGATGGGCATGTACATGGCCCGCGTTTTCGAGAGAGAGCATACCTTCGCCGATGCTCTGTTTCGTCCTGTCGAGCGGACTATTTATAAGCTGACGGGTATAGACGAAGAGCACGAAATGCGCTGGACGGAGTACGCCCTCTCGATGCTCCTGTTCAGCGCCGTGTCGATGCTGCTGACGTATTTTCTCGAGCGGTTCCAGCATTATTTGCCATTGAACCCGGAGAAGTTAGCGGCTGTCGCGCCGGACCTCGCTTTCAACACGGCTGCCTCGTTCACCACGAATACAAACTGGCAGTCCTATGTTCCGGAAACCACGATGAGCTATCTCACCCAGATGGCGACACTGGCGTATCACAATTTCATTTCCGCTGCGATCGGAATGGCGCTTGCGATTGCATTCATCCGCGGTATTGCGCGCCGCGAGTCGAAGGCGCTGGGTAACTTCTGGGTAGACACCACACGGGCAACGTTGTGGGTGCTGCTGCCGGGCTGCGTCGTTTTCGCGCTGTTATTAGTCTCGCAGGGAGTCGTGCAGAACTTCCGTCCCTACGACCATGCGAAGTTACTCCAGCTACAAACGGTGAAGACAACCGATGCGAATGGGAGGCGGACGACTCAATTAGTCACTACTCAGACGATCGCGCAGGGACCGGTGGCTTCGCAGGAAGCCATCAAGATGCTTGGCACCAATGGGGGAGGGTTCTTTAACGCAAACAGCGCTCACCCTTTCGAAAATCCGACGCCATTCTCGAATTTCCTGGAAATGGTTTCGATATTTCTCATTCCGGCAGGTTTCACTGCGACTCTGGGCCGCATGACGGGATCGCCTCGCCACGGATGGGCTGTCTTTGCGGCCATGGCAGCGTTGTTTTTCGCGGGTATAACCACGGCGTACTGGGCCGAGTCGCAATCCAATCCAGTGCTGCACGGGGTGAACCAGCACGTTTCGGCATTGCAGAGCGGCGGCAATATGGAAGGAAAAGAGGTGCGGTTCGGCATCGCGAATTCGGCGTTGTTCGCCACCGTAACTACGGACGCAAGTTGCGGCGCGGTGAACTCGATGCACGATTCGTTCATGCCGCTCGGCGGCCTCGTACCGCTTACTAACATAATGCTCGGCGAAATCATCTTTGGCGGAGTCGGCGCGGGCATGTACGGAATGCTGATCTTTATCGTGCTTACCGTCTTCATCGCCGGCTTGATGGTCGGCCGCACGCCGGAGTATCTCGGCAAAAAGATCGAAGCCTATGACGTCCAAATGGCCATGCTATATGTGCTTATTTTTCCACTAATGATCCTCGTGCTGTCCGGCATTTCTGTTTTAATGCCGAATCTCGGCCTGGCCAGCCTGAATAATGGCGGGCCGCACGGCTTGTCGGAAATCCTTTACGCCTACACATCAGCGACCGGCAACAACGGCTCAGCCTTTGCCGGACTCAACGCGAATACACACTGGTACAACCTGTCGCTCGGCATGGACATGCTCATCGGTCGTTTTCTGATGATCGTGCCGATGCTTGCGATCGCGGGAAATCTTGCGAAAAAGAAACTGGTACCTGCCTCGCCTGGGACTTTCCCGGTACACACGCCGCTTTTCACCGTGCTGTTGGTCGGGGTCATTCTGATCGTCGGCGCGCTTACATTCTTTCCGGCGCTCACGCTCGGCCCTATTCTCGAGCACTTGCTGATGCACGCCGGAAGGACATTTTAGGTAAGAACATATGCCAAAAAAACAGAAATCGCTTTGGGACGCCAAAATCATCCGCCGTGCGATGGTTGAGGCTTTCATGAAGCTCAGTCCGCTGACCATGATGAAGAATCCTGTGATGTTCGTTGTGGAGATCGGGAGCATCATCACCAGTATTTATCTCTTTCGCGACCTTGTCTCACATCGGCACGTACTTGTGTTTGAAGTGCAGATCACTCTGTGGCTTTGGTTCACGGTGCTGTTCGCAAACTTTGCCGAAGCCATGGCCGAGGGACGCGGCAAAGCGCAGGCCGACACGCTCCGTCGCGCAAAATCGGAAACGGTGGCCCATCGCTTCATCGGCAAATCCGGCGGGGGCACGGAAGAAGTGCCCAGCTCGCAGTTACGCTCCGACGACCTGGTGATGGTTGCAGCTGGCGAAATGATTCCGGGCGATGGCGAGGTAGTTGAGGGTGTCGCTTCTGTCGATGAGTCGGCGATCACGGGGGAATCTGCGCCAGTGATCCGGGAGGCCGGCGGCGACCGTTCTGCCGTGACGGGCGGGACGCGGGTGCTTTCGGACTACATTAAAGTCCGCATTACTTCGAATCCCGGCGAAACATTTCTCGATCGCATGATCGCGCTGGTGGAAGGCGCACAGCGGCAGAAAACTCCCAACGAGATCGCGCTCAATATACTGCTCGCCGGGCTGACCATAATCTTCCTGCTCGCAGTTGTCACCTTGCAGCCGCTGGCGATCTACTCGACGGCGAAGCAGTCGGTATTTGTGCTGATCTCTCTATTGGTTTGCCTGATCCCGACCACCATCGGCGGACTACTCTCCGCGATCGGTATTGCTGGCATGGACCGCCTGGTGCAGCACAACGTATTGGCGATGTCCGGTCGAGCTGTCGAAGCAGCGGGCGACGTAAACACATTGCTGCTGGATAAGACAGGGACTATCACTCTGGGCAATCGCCAGGCATCGGAGTTCGTCGCTGCACCTGGAGTTGCTGTCGCACACCTAGCCGACGCCGCGCAGCTCTCATCGCTGCCCGATGAAACGCCGGAAGGACGCTCGATCGTTGTGCTGGCTAAGGAGCAATATGGCCTGCGCGCCCGTGATTTCGCGGAAATGGAAGCTGAGTTCATTCCCTTCAGCGCGACCACATGCATGTCCGGCGTCAACATGAATGGCCGCACGATTCGCAAGGGTTCCACCGATGCTATGGCGAAATTCCTACAGGAAAATGGCGGGCTGCTTCCAAACGAGGTACGCGCAGCCGTGGAGACCATCTCGCGTAGTGGCGGCACGCCGCTGGTCGTCGCGGAAAACCACCGGGCGCTCGGCGTCATTCATCTGAAGGACATTGTGAAGGGCGGTATGCGCGAACGTTTTGCACAACTGCGTTCGATGGGGATTCGCACAATCATGATCACCGGCGACAATCCCCTCACCGCAGCGGCCATTGCCCGCGAAGCCGGAGTGGACGACTTTCTGGCCGAAGCAAAACCCAAAGACAAGATGGATTTAATTCGCCGTGAACAGGCGGAAGGCAAACTGGTCGCCATGACCGGCGACGGCACCAACGATGCGCCGGCGCTGGCCCAGGCAGACGTCGGAGTCGCGATGAACTCCGGCACGCAGGCAGCAAAAGAAGCGGGGAATATGGTAGATCTCGATTCCAATCCGACAAAACTTATCGAGATTGTTGGTATAGGCAAGCAATTGTTGATGACACGCGGTGCGCTCACCACATTTTCCATCGCCAACGATGTCGCAAAATATTTCGCGATCATTCCAGCCATGTTCGCAGCGACATTCCCGGTACTCAATGCGTTGAACATCATGCACCTGAAGACGCCTGAATCCGCCGTGCTCTCCGCTGTTATTTTTAACGCACTGATCATCATTGCGCTAATTCCGCTAGCTTTGCGCGGTGTTTCCTATAAAGCGATGAGCGCTGAATCGCTGTTGCGCCGCAACCTACTTCTATATGGACTGGGTGGCATCATTGTCCCGTTCATCGGGATCAAACTGATCGATCTTGCGATCACAGCCATTCATCTGGCTTGAAGGATGGAAACCATGCGTCGCAACTTGCTCACGGCTGTCCTCTATACGTTAGTCACGACGGTGCTGCTCGGAATCGGTTACCCCCTCGTCATCACCGGCCTGGCTCAGCTCATGTTCAGAGATAAGGCGAACGGCTCCCTGATAACGCGTGATGGTGTTGTTGCCGGTTCCCGTTTGCTTGGACAGGCGTTTACCGGGCCTGAGTATTTTCATAGTCGTCCTTCTGCCGCGGGCGGTGGCTACGACGCTACCGCCTCGGGGGGCTCGAACTACGACCCCACCAGCAGGAAGCTGATCGACCGTATTGAAGCCGATGTAAAAGCGTTCTCTGCGGAACATCCCGGGCAGCCGGTGCCCATCGATCTGGTGACCGCATCCGGTTCCGGCCTTGATCCGGACATCACGCCCGCGGCGGCAGCGTTTCAGCTGCGGCAAGTGGCGCGAGTCCGGCACATGAGCGAGGCTGCAGTCCAAGCCGCCGTGGCGCGACACACTTTGTCACGTCAATTTGGAGTGTTAGGCGAACCTCGCGTCAATGTCCTGGAACTCAACCTCGATCTCGATGAAAACTCCAAATAACGTTTGCCGCCGGATCAGGAAGGCCCGAGTGTTGCGCGGACCCGGATGCTCGACGTGAGGTAGGTCAGGATCTGGCTTCCGGTTCGCATCCAATTACGAGCGCAGCATGAACTCTGCCTGGATCGTCCCGGCAATTTCTCATCTGGGGTCTTGAAGGCGAGGATAGCTGCTCGTATCCCTGGCTGCGTGGGCCTATTCCTCTCATTTGTCGATTTCAGGCCGAGTCGGTTGGTAAGCGCATTGGCGATGATGCGCTAATCAACCTCACGAGGAAGTCCGGATTGTTTTTCGGCACCATCGATGATCTCTGGCCGATTGGGCGCACGCACGCTCCCGAAAAAATAACAATCCACGGTTGTAGACAATGATGGCGCAAGATGGGGACGAGATTTGAGCGACTTTATTACGTCGGACATACTGACAGATTACGAGAATCAGTTTGCGCTGGCCGATCTTCTGAAGTGCGAATACTTCAAACAGCAAAAGGAGGACTATTACGCGGCGCGAGAAGCTGGCTGCCTTAACCGCTATCGAAACTACGTAGCGTTGCTGGAAGACCTCGAGGAAATCCACGCTTACAACGAGCAGCACGCGAAGTCCTTTGCCAAGCGGTTTCGAGCGGGCTCCGAAGACTGGCGAAACTGCGAAGCAATACAAACTGAAAGTTTCCCTTGAGAGTGGGAAGGTACTGTCGAGGGGCTACGATTTGGACAACTCAGTTTTGAGGATCCCGGCACGCAATACTCGAGGGGAGTCATCTACTTCAGCTTGGGCCATTATGAGTGACGAAAGTTTATCTTCAATCCCAATTTCAGATCGCAAACAACAGATGATTTCTGCGGGGTCGGCCAGCATGCAGCATCATGCCTTTTGGCTCTCAACTGCTGCCTTCAGTCCAACGCACTCTTTAAATGCGTCGCCGATAGCCGAACGACCTTGTGTTTCCTCGATCTTCAGCCGCGTTCAGCGAAATCGGCAATGTCATACCGTCTGTGATCTGACATGAGGCGCGAAATTTCACTGACAGTTCCAATGCGCCCACGAGCACCAGCACGGGTGCAGTTCAGCGCGGCGGCGGCGCAGGCATAATCAAGCTGGCGCTCGATTGGCCAGTCCTGCAGATGCCCGTAGGCAAAGCCGGCATGGAAGAGATCCCCGGCGCCGGTGGTATCGGCGGTAGAGACTCGGTAGGCAGGCCTGTGAATCGACCGCTCCCCATCCCAGGTCAACACGCCGCCCACCCCCAGGGTGACACCCGCCAGGCGGCAATGAAACTGCTCATGTAGCATCGCCAAAGCCTTCTTTAGATCCGGCTCTCCTGTCAACGCCGCCGGAAATTCACGGCTGGCAAAGGCATAGTCCACCAGCGGCATCAGGTCGTAGATGCCTGGCCGCAAGACATCCAGGTCGGCAATGACCGGGATGCCTGCCTCGCGGGCCCAGGTCGCGGCGCTAATGGCCGCCATCGTGTGATATCCATCCACTAGCAACGCCCGCGCGGAGCTGATCCATTCGCGTTCTATGTCCTTCGGTTGCATGGTGAGACGAGGATCGCGATGACACAAAACGGTCCGTTCCCCTAAACCATCAACAAGAATTAGGGACTGCGGGCTGGGTGCGCCATCGACCGTAACAATTCGGGTCTCGACTCCGACGTCGTCGAAGGCAGCGTGGTGAAGACGCGCAGCGTAGTCGTCGCCCAGCCGTCCGATGTATCGCGTGCGCAACCCCCAGCGGCGGCAGGCGATAATGGCAGTCGAGATTTCGCCGCCCAGCAAGACACTTTGGTCGCTGTACTCCGTCTTGGAGCCGGGAGCGGGGAACGCCGATACCGGGATCACTGTATCCGTCGCGTTCAGGCCGACGCCCACCAGATCGACTTTGGTTCCAACAAGCTGAGCGTGCATCACCTCCCATGCTAATTGCTGGGTGCCCTATCTTTGCACAGTCTCATAGCGCAAACTGACAGGGGATTGGAGAACTTCCTTTCCAATTGTTGACTTTAAGCCAATGCGTGTATCAAGGCAGCCCTGGCTCGATACACGCATCGCGATTCACGCTCATTCGAGATTTAGACCCACTACTAACTTCCGGATCGCAGCCGATTGGAAGGTTGATCCCTGATCAGTTCCCACAATCGCATTTCCAGGACCAACTGCCATTAGGTCGGAAAGAGGAGTTCTGTGAAGTTGTAGCCAACAGAGACCTCTCGGAAGCTATTCAGGCACGGTCTCGATGATCCCACAATCTATGGAGCACGATAATCTATAACAGTCCGAAAGATAGGGACGACAAGCATTGGCGTAAAGATGAATTTTTTCTGATATTTGGTCATCGATCCACAAAAGGAGAACGAGATGAAGCACTTGGCGATCGCGGGGCTGATCTTAGTCATGACCGCGAGCGGCGCATCTGCGCAGGTCAATGCAGGCGAACAGAAGTCTGAGGCCAGCTTGCCATTCAACATTGTCCAGGTAACGAGTTTGAAACTGCCTTGGAGAATTGCGTTCCTACCCGACGGGCGGATGCTCATTACCGAGAAGACCGGCGGTTTGCAGTTGGTCACTCAGCAGGGAGCGAAGACCCCCGTTACCAACGTGCCTGCCGTTCTCTGGGGAGGTCAGGGGGGAATGTTGGGTGTTTATCTCTCGCCCCATTATGCCAAAGACCACAATGTCTACCTCACCTATTCAGAGCCGGGTATCGGAGGTTCGAGCCTGGCGCTTGCACGCGCCAGGTTGAAGATCGGCAACGGTGCGGCGAGCCTCGAGGGGCTTAAGGTGATCTGGCGTGACGGCGAGGGAGGCAAAGGCGGCCAGTTCGGCGCAGCGGTTGCTTTTTCTCCGGATGGCAAATATCTCTTCCTCTCCTCCGGCGATCGGCAGCGCTTTACGCCAGCCCAGGACCCTAACCAGCCACTCGGTAAGATCCTGCGCCTGACGCTCGATGGCAAACCGGCCCCGGGCAATCCGATGGCGGGCAAGATCGGCGCGGCCAGTGTGCCCGTCATTGACCCGCCTGAAGATACGGTAGCCGCAAAGACAGCCCCAGTCGTCAGAATGTACACCTTTCCCGGACCTAACCTGACGCCATCGGAGACATGGGCCACCGGATTTCGTACTCCTTATGGCTTGGCCTTTGGGCCGGATGGCCGGTTGTGGGAGCTTGAACATGGCCCACGGGGCGGCGATGAACTGAACCTGATCGAACCCGGCAAAAACTATGGCTGGCCGCTGGTCTCCTATGGACACAACTACAACGGCGTCCCCATCCCCAGTCCGGACACGCGCCCTGACTTGACTAAGCCTGTCATCTATTGGGTGCCGGTCCTCGCACCGGGAAACCTTATGTTTTACAAAGGTGCCATGTTCCCGCAATGGAATGGGTCGGCTTTTGCCAGCGGGCTGTCAACGACTGCCCTCGTCCGCATTACCTTCGACGGCAAGGGAGGAGCGCAGACCGCCGAGCGTTGGGACGTAGGCCGCAGAGTCCGCGACGTGGAGGTCGCACCCGATGGAGCGTTGTGGATGATTGAGGACGCGAACCCGGGCGGTCTGTTCCGCCTGACGCCATTGGGCATGGCTGTTTCAGCTCCAGTGGCACGGGCAGCAACGCCGGCCTCGACCCCGAGTGGTTCCGCGACGGAGAATGCCTCGAATGTCGAACACGTGAAGAGCGTCATTGCGGACAACAACTGTCTCTCCTGCCATCGCATCGGACAGGACGGCGGGGACATCGGCCCCTCCTTGAACGGAGTGGGAACCCGGCGCACGGCTGACCAAATACGAACCGCTATTGTCAGTCCCCCTCCGACAACCCACGCCGGCACTCCCAACCCCATGCCTTCCTACCAAAACAAAATCACAGGAGAAGACCTGAACAGCCTGGTGCACTATCTCAGCACACTCCCCCCTCTACCCTGAGAACGTTGGTGACCCGCTCTGATTGCCAAGAAGATGAGCGAGTGTCGCTGGGTTCGTCTTGAAGTGGTTGCTCAATTTGAGTTCGTGGAACGGACGGAAGGCGAACACCTGCGACACGCCAAGTTTATTGGACTGCGAGACGAGAAGGACGCGGAGAGCGTCGAAAACGATACCTAATGCCTCGCAACCCTTCACGTCAGCCCCAGCAATCGCTCTTCATCATCCTTCACGTTGCCAACCCTGCTATCCACCTTCCACGCCCTCATCTGTTCGGCTGGATACGGCCTGAGTAAGTCCAAAGGCAGGCTTGGCGGGTCGCCTGGCGTGAGCCATCGGTCGTAGTCCTTCGGTTTGATGATGACTGGCATCCGGTTGTGGAGGGGTTCGACAATCTCATTTGGGTCTGTGGTGATGATCGTGAATGTGTCGAGAGCTTCCTTCGTCTTTGGGTCTTTCCAGCGCTCCCACAGACCGGCGAACGCATACGGCTGCCCGGACTTCAAAGCAATGGCGAAGGGCGGATCGTTATGTGCTTTGAGCGAAATAGGTCGCAAGAAAAGAAGGGCATCCAAATGAATGCCCTTCTTTTCGGGTGCGGCAGGCTGGTCAGGCCGCAGAAGCGGCAGATTGGTTCTCACGCTGCGATATCGTGGTGAGTAAGTGATCCGCGTGCTTCTCTTCGTCCAACGTTTTTTGCAGCAGTTCTACGTGTTGTGTCAGGCCCAGATTTCTCGCCCAGTCCCGTGCTGACCCGTAGGACGCAATCTCATAATGCTCAATTTTTTGCGCAGTTGCGATCAGGCCCGCATCGCGAACGGAACCGGCACTGGACTCGCGGACGATGTTGGTTCCAGAACCGATCAATGCTGTAACGATCGGGTCCTTCTTGTCGTCCGCTTCTCCGTTCAACTCCTCTAGAATCTTTTCCAGCCGCTGTGCGTGTACCCGGGTTTCCTGCTGATGAGACTCAAATGCCTGTTGAAGCTGGCCGTCTTCTGCGTGTTTGATCATGCTATCCAAGCCGGCAATGATCTGGTTCTCTGTTGAGAGCAGATATTGCAGCTGTCCGGTGTAGAGCGAACGAAGATCGTCGTAATCATTCGGTGTAATCAAACCCATGTTGAATCCTCCAAGGGCCAATGGCCATGCTTTTTAGGAGGCCCTCTGCAGGAGTCAAGTTGCCCATCCAAGGGCAACAGCCAAGCAGTGTATATGCGTGCAGCCGAAATATTTTCACCACACCAAACATTGCAGATGCGCATCTCCAACCTGGGAGCAGTACCCACTGCTCACATTGAGGACGGCAACAGTGTCGCGGATACTCTAACGCAAGACATCCCCTCACTTCTACATTCCTGCAGAATGGTTGTGCTCACTGGCTACACGCGACTGAAAGGGCCACTCTCTATGACGCGAAGCTCTTACCAGGTAAATAATCAATCCGGTCAGCAGGAGAACTGCGGCAAACTCAATTTCTTTTGAAAGGTTTGCGCTGTGAAATAAGACGAATAAGAAGGCTGCTATGGCAAGCAGTGCGGGAATTGGGTAGAGCGGCATGCGAAACGGATTCGGCTGTCCGCCTAGGTGCTTGCGAAATGCTAAAAGACCGATCGCCTGCAATAAGAACTGGAAGACGATCCGCGTCACGATAAGCGCGGCAATAAGATCCGCCAGCCTGAATAAGCAGAAGAAAATCGAGATGGCTCCAAGGACTAACAGTGAAACAGTTGGGAATCGTTTGGTCGCATGCAGTCTTGCGAAGCCTGCGAAATAGTTCTTATCCAGGGCTGCCGCATACGGCACGCGAGAGTAGCCGAGCAGCACAGCGAATACTGACGCGAACGCTGTCCAGACGATCAACAAAGCCATTACCTTACCCGCCCAGGGACCGTACAGCCGCTGTATCAGGACGGCGATGACAGAGGCTCGTGTAGCTACGGCCCCAGGTTGCAGAAACTCCTGCACCGGGATTACATCGAGCACGCTAACATTTAGAAAAATGTAAAGCGCGGCAACTAACACGATCGACCAGAAAATAGCTTGAGGGATAACATGGCGGGGGTCTTTGACTTCTCCGCCTAGGAAGCAAATGTTGTAGTAGCCGCCGTAGTTATACATTGCAATTAGCAGCCCTGCACTGAAGCCGGAAAGCGAATGTTGTGGGGCGAGAGCATGGAAATGCGCAGAGCTGGCGTGCATGTGCGTTAGTCCGGAAGCGATGACCCCCAAGATTGCGAGCAGCACGCCGACGGACAGGACGCGCGAAATACGTCCGATAGTTTGAATGCCGCTGTAGATCAGAAATGTTGCGAGCGCACAGGCAGCCATCGCCACCAGTGACGCATAGGTGACTGGAAAATGGCCCAGAGCGAACCATGAGACATTCAGCTTCGGAGATAAGTAGGCAGCATAGTCGGAGAGACCCACGGCTCCGGATGCAGTTGAAAGGGGCGCGCTGAAGGTAAGTTGCCAGATGTAGAGAAACGAGAGCAGCCGGCCCCATTTCTCGATACCGAAGATTCGATTTAGATATAGGTAGCTGCCGCCGGAGTCAGGGAAGCGCGTGCCCAACTCTGCCCAGACCATTCCATCGCAAAGCGCCAGGATTGCACCCAGAATCCAGCCGAGAATTGCGCGGTTTCCCAGCGCGGTCACCATCAGCGGCAGCGTGATAAAGGGTCCAACGCCGATCATGTTCAGCACGTTCAGATTGATTGCCGTTTTTAGTCCGATGCCGCGGACGAGCGACGGCGCTTCTCGGCCGGTATCCTCAACGGTGGTCGGGTTGGGTCGGGCATCCATGGCGGGTTTATACAGGCTGCGAGGCGAAGTCTGAGATGATCTAAGTGACTGCCAATTACTCTGCAATCCGCAAAGGTTTTGGAATGGATCGATCGCGAGCAAGAAACTTCACAGCGTGCGCCCGGATTTTGGCGCTCGCATGCATCACGATACCAGCTTTCGGGCAAAGCCCAGGAACCCCGGAACCGAATCCAAATGCGCGACAGATCGCGGTGAATCGCGGCGCCGCGGCACTGTGGCAGATCCTTCGCGAACTTCATACCCGGGCGAGTCTCATCATGTTCACGGCCCATCCGGATGATGAGGATGGGGGAGTGCTCTCTTATGAGAGCCGGTGCGCGGGCGCGGACACTACCCTGTTCACCCTGAACCGAGGCGAAGGCGGTCAGAATGTGATGTCCTCCGATTTCTGGGACCAGCTGGGCCTGGTCCGCACTGAGGAGTTGCTGAAGGCCGATCAGTACTACGGGGTGCATCAATACTTCGCGCGCGTAGCTGATTTTGGATTTACCAAGACAAAAGAAGAGGCTCTGCAGAAATGGGGATACGACCGCGTCCTTTATGACTCTGTGCGTGTCGTTCGGATGACTCGGCCACTGGTCGTCACATCAGTGTTTGCCGGAAATGTTTCCGATGGTCACGGGCAGCACCAGGTGGCTGGGCAGATGGCGCAGGAGGTCTTCGAGGCTGCTGCAGATCCCAAGGTTTTTCCCGAACAGATTCGCGAAGGACTTTATCCCTGGGCTCCGCTGAAGGTATTTGTACGATTGCCGTTTGCGAATATTACGGAAAACGGAGTGTATGACTACGCGACAGGACATTGGGCGCCTGCCCGATTTCGCAATTACGTTGATAACACCTGGATAGAAGGCAAACCATCGGCCACGGTGAATATACCGGAAGGACACTACAGTCCGGCTCTGGGACTTTCTTACTTGCAGGTCGCACGGCTGGGACTGGGCCAACAAAAATCACAGAATGGCGGGGTCGGAATCCCGGAGGCTGGCCCGGACTTCTCCGCTTACCATCTATACGCGTCGCGTGTTTCCAAAATATCGGAAGAAAAGACATTCTTTGACGGCATTGATGTCTCGCTAGAGGGAATTGCGAGTTATGCGCCGGCCGACCAGCAAGGCTGGATTCGTGACCGACTGACATCGATTGATTTACTGGTTGCCGACTCGATCCGTAACTACTCTTTGGATTCCCCGGGAAGAATCGCACCCACACTGGCGAAGGGATTGCTGCAGACAGAAAGCCTGATTCAGGAAATTCAGCAGAAAAGATTGCCAGACGAGGCCCGCTATAACATGCTTCACGAATTGCGAATCAAGCAAGTCCAGTTTGACAACGCTTTATCGCAATCTCTAGGACTAGACCTGAATGCTGTCGTCTCCGACGATGACCAGCCGAGGACGAGCGGCTTTTTTCGAGGGCCCGCAGAGACTTTTCAGACTGCAATTCCGGGACAGAAATTTCACGTCAAGGTTCATCTGGCAAATCAGGGATCTGAGTTGGTCGCAGTAAAGGATGTAGTGCTGGGGACAAATCCCGACAAAGATTGGATGCTGCGGACCGAAGGACCGACACCGGAGAGGCTCGACCCTGGCCAGTCGGATGATGTGCGTTTTGCGGTTGCGGTAGCCAGCGATGCCACGATAACCAAGCCATATTTCACTCGACCGGACCTGGAGCAGCCTTACTACGACGTTTCTAATCCTGCATATCTCAACTTATCGCTCATGCCTTACCCTTTATTCGCGACAGCTACGTTCTCGTACAACGGAGTTGACGTGAAGCTGGCTCAAGTTGTCCAGACCATCCATCGCGCAACAGGGCCGGGACCGGTTGCCAACCCGCTGATCGTATCGCCTGCGATCTCCGTGTGGGTTTCCCCGCGGGCCGGTATTGTTCCATTGGCCAGTAAATCGCTGAAGATCACAACAGTAATTCGCAGCAACGTCCAGGGATCAGCAACCGGCACAGTAATGCTGCAACTGCCCCCGGGATGGACTTCCACGCCACGACAGGCCACATTTTCGGCACGCCAGGATGAGAATGAGGACAGCATAGACTTCGTAGTCAGGCCGGGAGCCGTTGCGGCCGAACGTTATCGAATTACTGCTCTGGCCAAGTACGACGGCCATACATACACTGCGGGATCAATTCCGGTGGGTTATGTAGGACTTCGTCCCTACCCATATTATCGCGACGCTTCCTATCGGATAACCGGAGTCGATATTCACCTGCCTCCTGGAATGAAGGTAGGGTATGTAACTGGAACTGGGGATAGTGTTCCTGGCTCCCTTGCCGACATCGGAATCACGCCGAGTTTCTTATCCGCGGAAGACATAGAAAATGCCGATCTCCGTGATTTCAGCGCAATCATTCTTGGCGTGCGGGCTTATGCAGCCCGTCCGGAATTAAAAACGTTTAATTCGCGGCTCCTGGACTATGTCAAAGAAGGCGGCACGCTTATAGTCCAATACAACACGCCGGAATTTGATCATAATTACGGCCCTTACCCCTATGAACTTAGTGGCAATCCGGAGAAGGTGATCGACGAGAATTCAAAAGTATTGCTTCTCCAGCCGGATTATCCTGCATTTACCTGGCCAAACAAGATTACTGCGCATGACTTCGATGGTTGGGTAGAAGAGCGCGGCCATGGCCTGATGCAGAGCTGGGATTCCCGCTATGCAGCCCTAACAGAGACGCACGATCCGAACCAGGCGCCGCAGAAAGGTGGCTTGTTAATCGCTGCTTACGGCAAGGGATTTTATGTTTACGCCGGCTATGCATTTTACCGACAGCTCCCGGAAGGTGTACCCGGAGCTTTCCGAATTGTTGCGAATCTGCTTAGTTTGTCGCGCAATCTAGGAATGCGGAAACTGGCTGCTTCTGGCGGAAACTGAACACCTACTTTCCGCGTCAGCGAGCGCTGAGATGCTTGTGAAAACGCTCGGGCCGACTTGGCGCGACAACTACTCGGCGGAGATGCTTAGATGGTGCCTTACATCGGCCCCGCGAACCCAGAAGATGACATCTTCGGCAATGTTCGTGGCATGGTCGGCAATGCGTTCGAGATTGCGCGAAATGATGATTGTGTGCAGTGCCTGTTCGGTCCATTCAGGATGCTCCTGGATCAAGGCAATCAGCCCTCTATGCACATCGCGATTCATCCGGTCCACATCGTCGTCCATGGTAAGGACCGACTTTGCCATATTTGGATCGCCTTCCAACAGCGACTGTAGCGCGAATCGAATCATACGCTCCGTCAACTCACCTATCTCTTCCATGTTCACGGGCAATTCTGCACGAGGCATTCGCAGCAGCTCGGTCGCTCGCTCCGCAATATTGACGGACTGATCACCGATCCGTTCCAGGTCGCTGTTGATTTTTATCACCGCGAGAAGGAAGCGCAGATCGACCGCCATCGGCTGCTCCATGGCCATCAATTCGTAGGCCATTTCATCCATCGATCGCTCAGCAGCGTTGATCGCTTTTTCGTTTTCCAGCACGTGGTGCAGCAACACTGGATCGGCTTGGAGATAACCGTCCATTGCGCAATCCATGGTCTGTTGTGCCAGTGCGGCCATGACCAGCAGTCTGTCCTTCAGTTCCGCCAGTTGCTGCTGGTAGTGAATTCGCGGCACGCCGTTTCCTTTTTGGAGAATTGCTTCGGTCTCTCTGCAAGCGTCTCGAAGAACGGCGGCATGCGTTCCCGAAGACGGGGAGCCAGAAGATTACGTAAGCTCGATTATTATCTCGCAGACAGATTGCAAATTCATTAAAGTTGGATGCTATCCGAGCCGCCGAGCCGCTTCTTTGGCCGCTTCATAAATCTGCTGGAACGATTCAACTGCATAAAGGACAGGCTGCATCTCCGAAATAGTAAATTCGTGCTCCAGCACCTGATTCAGGTTGAACTCGCGAATCTCCGGGCCGCGATTGACAACGTAAGAACACTCTCCGTGGGAGGAGATCAGTCCACTACCGTAGACCTTGATGTTACCGTCCTGGCGAATAACACCGAACTCGACCGTGAACCAGAAGAGCCGGCTCATGCGTGTCAGGTCGTCTTTGCGGTTCGCCATTTTCGTGCCGAGACGTCCGTATTCATAGAGAAAGTCTGCGAACACTGGGTGCGCGTGCATGGGGACGTGGCCGAATACATCGTGGAAAATATCCGGTTCTGGGGTGTATTCGAGCGAGTTCCGATCGCGCAGCCAGGTCGTCGTCGGAAAACGCCGTGCTGCCAGCATCTCAAAGAAAGCGTCAGTTGGCAGGTAGCCGGAGACGGGTGTTGAATTCCATCCGGTGCGCGGCTCCAGCTTGGCCGATACTGCATTCAGGTTCGGAATGGTGTCTTCGCGCAACCCGATCTGCTCGAATCCGTCGAGATACTCCTGGCATGCGTACTGGCGCAACTGCGGCATGCATCGGCGCACGAGTTCCGACCATGTGGCGTGCTGCTCCGAAGTGTACGCGGTCCAGTCCTGCTGAATAAGAAAAGGTCGCGCCGCGATCAGATGTTCGTTAGCAAGCTGCGCGGTGTTGGTGGACATCGGGAACTCCTCCTGCGGAGCCGCTGGTCGGACAAATCGGGGGGCGGCTAAACCTTTCAGGATGCTTCCTTGCATGCGCAAATGTCAACGATCGCTCAGCGCTACAGTCACTCACTTGGCGTGCGTCGCCACGGGGGTGGAAGGCGCGGGGGGCGTCAGCGGTTTGATGATGTCATCGAGCAAATCCGGCGTGGTTCCCACCCGTTCAAGATGGGCGTACCGTTCGCCGCCATGGTAGTCAAGATGCACGACATCGAACACATCTGCGTTGGAGACGATCAGCTCAATCGGCTTTTTGCGGCCTTTCGCATCGCGAATCGCGTCCTTCATGCGCGCATCCGTATAAGCGAGGTTATCGACGGCGATGATCTTTTCTCCCGGTCCCAGTTCGGCTCCGTAGGCCAACGAATGCATGGTCACGTCGGAGATGACACCCTCTTTGTCGACCAGCAGCCCGAGGGACGCGATCGCGTCTACGCCGCCGCGCTTGTCAAACATTGCCTTCTCGTACGCTCCCGGTGTCTCAGTATAGGTGAGCCGATAGCCGCCATTTTTGATTCCGCCCAGCGGCGCGTGCAAGGAGTGGCTATCGAGGCGATCAGTGAGAAACCCGCGCCAGTCATACGGCGCAACGGTGTTCAGAGCGGCCACCAGATCGTCGAACGTATAAGGCAAGGTTTTCGGACCGGTGTTCCCACCGATTCCGAGAAACAATGCGGCAAAATCGTTCAATGATTTCCTGCCATGGGTTATGTTTCGGATGGTTGTATCTACATCGAGCCAGATCAGCTCCCCTTCCGGATAATAATCCTGGCTTAAACGCCAGTTGCTCCACTGTCGGGAATTATGACGCAGTATCTGCGCCGCAACAGCGGTGTCCTCCACATTTCGCCAGCTACGGCCGGGGCGGTTATCCATCAAGAATGCCGTGAATGCCAGTTGGTCGCGATACTGCTCCGGAGTCCAGAGCGCGCTTCGTGTGGCCAGCACGCTGCCCCAGTACTCCGTCATCCCCTCATAAACCCAAAGCAGGTTTCCCCGCATAGGTGTTTTGAAATCCGGCGTCGCCAGACCGGCGGGCCGCCGATATTTTCCGTTCCAGGAGTGGGTGTATTCATGGGACAGCAGATCGCCATTGAGGATCGCAGAATCAGGATCGGAATATCCGTGCTCCTCCACACCGTTGTCGCTCGACTGGTGGTGCTCCAAGCCTTCTTCGCGGATCTGGTCGCTCAGGCTCAGCAGAAAATGATAGGTCGTGTAGTGCCGGGAATCGTAAACGGCGCCAGCTTCGTGTACCAGCTTCGTGACCGCAGCCAGCATGGCCTGGTTCAGCTGCAGGTCCTCGGGAGCGTCGGCAGCTACGTCAAGATAATGGTTCGGCGTCACTCCCGGAGCGAGCGGAAATTCTCGAAAATAGCGGCCCATGATAACGGGAGAATCGACCAGCTGGTTCAATCCAACAGTCGCGAAGGAAGAGTCGTTGCTGCCTGCCTGCTCGCGTGCGGTGGTAGTGGATGCGGCAGGACGCGATGCCCCGGTGCCGGGTTTTTGTCCGGCAAACGATAGCGCCGTTCCGAATCCCCATCCCGCAGGCAGCTTGATCGAGGCAGTGATCGGAATTTCGCGCACGGGAATGCCGGCTGGATACATGACAACCGCGTTCCACTCGAGCACTGCGAGATTCTTGCTGGTTGACTCATCCATGTCGGAGCCGGTTTGCCCCGGCGTCGCCAAAAAGTCGAAGCTCACGTCGAGCGTGCTGACGCCCCGCGGCACATCAACGTGTATGGCATACATATCCACGTCATCTCGCTTCCACGTCAACGCTTGCCCGTTCGAGCGGATAAACAGACCCGCCACATTATCGATCGGTCCAGTGGGCATGTGGTCACCGGGAATCCATTTCGGGTATTCCAATGTCAATGGGCCAGCCGTCACAGGAACTTCCAAGTGCGCATGGATCAGGTGCCGTGGCGCGTCCGTCATATCCACTTGCAGCGTGATCGGGTTTCGTGGCGGCGCAGGATTGCGGGTAGCCGTCGGCTTCCTTCTGCTTGCGCTGGAAGGAAGCGTTAATCCCAAGACAAAGATAGCTACGATGGGGAGCTGGAATGCGGAGAAGGAAGGAAAAAGACAGCGGGACTGAAGCGGAGAGCCAGTCTTCATTTCCACATCATCGCACGGTGAATTGATTCTGTGCTCGGCGGCGCAGCTTGGGCTAGGCAAGTCTCCCACGCCGGGTATATCGTGGTAGGTCGCCGGGAACGCCGCTCCCGATGACACGATTCAGAGGTCGCGGGAGGACATGTCATGGCAACCGCAACAAAGCATCCATCGCAGCAACCTGCTGCCGACAACAGCAGAGATTTTCTGCCCCTGAACGGTACTGATTACGTCGAGTTCTACGTAGGCAACGCTCGCCAGGCGGCCTATTTCTATCGCGCAGCTTTCGGTATGAAGCTGGTCGCCTATGCAGGCCCGGAGACCGGGCTGCGGGATCGCGCCTCCTATGTTGTCCAGCAGGACAAAATCCGCTTCGTTCTGACAACTCCACTGCGGCCCGGCAACGCGGTCGCAGATCACATTGCGAAGCACGGTGATGGCATTAAAGATATCGCTCTATGGGTAGACGATGCAGTTTCGGCCTGGCGCGAGACGACTCGGCGTGGGGCGCGCAGCGTGCGGGAACCCTGGGTGCTTAAGGACGATCATGGAACGGTGCGTATGGCATCAATTGCGACCTACGGTGATACGGTGCATACCTTCGTCGAGCGCAACGATTACCGCGGAACATTTCTCCCAGGGTTCGAGCACATTGCGCACGACCACGTAGCGCGACCGGTCGGCCTGAAGTACATCGACCATGTGGTGGGCAACGTTGGGTGGAACGAGATGAACGCGATGGTCGACTTCTACCGCGATGTGATGGGCTTCCAGCTCTTCCAGAGCTTCGACGATACAGACATTTCGACGGAGTATTCTGCGCTGATGTCGAAGGTTATGTCGAACGGAAATGGTCGCGTGAAATTCCCCATAAATGAACCGGCGGAGGGCCGCAAAAAATCGCAAATCGAAGAGTACCTGGAGTTCTACCAGGGGCCCGGCGCACAACATCTGGCGCTGGCGACCGATGACATTCTAAGCACGGTGAGCAAACTGCGCGAACAAGGCATCGAGTTTTTGCGGGTGCCGGAAACGTACCATGAAGAGCTGGAAGGGCGCGTTGGCAAAATCGATGAATCGATAGAGGAGCTGAAGCGGCTGAACATACTGGTAGACCGCGATGACGAAGGTTATCTGCTGCAGATTTTCACGCGTCCGGTAGAAGACAGGCCAACGGTGTTTTTCGAGATCATTCAGCGCAAGGGCGGCCGCAGTTTCGGGAAGGGCAACTTCAAGGCACTGTTTGAGGCAATTGAGCGCGAACAGGGCAGGCGCGGAAATCTATGATGCGAGCATGAAACTCTGCACATTTGAGGTGCACACGCACCTGGGCTGGCGCCGAAGGCTCGGTGCGGTGGTTCGAGACGACAGATACGAAAGCATTGTGGACCTTCATTTTGCCGCTGCGCACTATCTCAATAGTTATCGTCTCGCTGAGGCGTTGGTGCCGTCTTCTCTGCGGGAACTGCTCGAAGGCGGCGCAGCCTCAATGGACGCGGCGCGGACGTCGCTTGCAAGCCTGGCCGCAAACATTCAATCTGGAAAGCGCGATGAGACGATCCGCTATCGCATGAACGAGGTTCGGTTGGTCACTCCGATGCCGGACGCCCGTTCGCTCCGGGATTTTTTCGCGTTTGAGGCTCATGTGAAGCGCGGGTTTGAAAAGCGCGGTGAGCCGATGCCAAAGGAGTGGTACGAGATCCCCGTCTACTATCAGACAGGTCATCACAATCTGATCGGCACAGACCAGGATGTGCCCTGGCCTTCGTTTACAGACCGGTTTGATTATGAGTTGGAACTGGCGATAATCATTGGGCGGGAAGGGCACAACATTCCCGCTGCCGAAGCCCGGGGCTACATCGCCGGCTACACCATTCTGAATGACTTTAGCGCGCGAGACATCCAGCGCAGGGAGATGAAAGTAAGGCTTGGGCCTGCCAAAGGCAAGCACTGGTGCAGCGGCATCGGGCCGTGGATGGTGACCCCGGATGAAATTCCAGATCCATACGCGCTGGAGATGGTGGCGCGAGTCAACGGCGAGGAGTGGTCGCGCGGCAACTCCCGCGAAATGCATTGGACGTTCGAGCAGATGATTGAGTTTCTTTCCAAGGACGACACGATCTATCCCGGCGATATTCTGGGATCGGGCACAGTCGGCACCGGTTGCGGCCTGGAGCTGGGCCGCTGGGTCAATCCCGGGGACGTGATCGAACTGGAAATCGAAAACATAGGCGTGCTGCGCAATCGCGTGATGCGTCCAAACAAGTGAGCACGGGTGAGATTTCGAAGGAGATTAATTTATGTATCCGCTGAAAAAAGGTAAGACCACGACGCAGGCCCATGTCGGACTTCCGGAGGGCACGTTTGAGGAAGAGCACGGGCGCAAAGGATTCTACGGTAAAGCGAGTCATCTCTATCATGCCCACGCGCCCACTGGATGGACACGTTTTGAGGGCAAGCTGCGGCCGCATCTCTTCGACTTGAACAAGCTGGAACCGAGCGACTTAAAGGATGCGCAGGGCGCTCCGATTGCTTTCCTCGGCAACCATGAGATCACGCTGTATGTTTCACGCCGGTCAAAGGCGATGCCTTTTTATTTCCGCAACGCCGACGGCGATGAGTTGTATTTCGTGCATCGTGGCAGCGGGGTAATTGAAACTGATTTTGGTCCATTGCAATATGAGAAGGGCGATTACATCAATCTTCCGCGAGCGATGACGTATCGCGTGGTGCCGGATACGGAAGACAATTTCTTCCTCATCTTTCAATCGAAGTCGGAGTTCGAGCAGCCGGACAAAGGCCTGTTGGGCCAGCACGCACTATACGATCCGGCGGTCATCATTACCCCCGAGCCTTCTCCGTATCTGGATGACACGCGAGAATGGGAGGTGCGCATCAAAAATGAGGACGAGTATTCAAAGGTATTCTATCCGTTCAATCCGATCGATGTGGTCGGCTGGAAGGGTGATCTGACGGCGTGGAAGGTTAATCTGCGTGACATTCGTCCGGTGACTAGTCATCGTGCCGCGTTGCCGCCGAGCGCACATACCACGTTCGTCACGCAAGGGGCTGTGGTCTGCAGTTTCCTGCCGCGGCCGCTCGAAACAGAACCGGATGCGCTGCGCGTGCCTTTCTTCCATCGCAATACGGATTATGACGAGTTCATTTTCTATCATGATGGCGATTTTTTCAGCAGGGACAATGTGAAGGCGGGTTACGCGACCCTGCATCCACGAGGCATTCACCACGGCCCGCACCCCAAAGCGCTGGCGAATCAGAAGGCGAAGTCCTCTACGGATGAGGAGGCGGTCATGCTCGATGGTCTGAATCCCATCCGCGTGCTCCCTGCCGGTGAACAAGTGGAATGGGCAGACTACTGGGCCAGCTGGGGCGCGAAAGACCACGCGAAGCTGGAGCCCGTTCGATGAGCGAAGCGGCCTTGGGAGCAGCGATGCGGACGATGAACCCTTCGGAGCAGTCGCCGCAGGACACGTACAAACTGCTGGTTGGCTCGGTGGTTCCAAGGCCGATCGCCTTCGTCTCGTCGATGGACAAAGACGGCGTTCGCAATCTGGCGCCGTTCAGCTTCTTTACTGTCGCCAGCGCAAATCCGCCGATCGTATGCTTTTGTCCGATGGTGCGCGGCGGGAGCAAGAACGATTTGCAGCCTACGAAGGATACGCTGCGCAACATCATTGCTACTCGTGAATTCGTGTTAAATATCGTGTCGGAAGAATTCGCGCAGCAGATGAACGCATGCTCGGCAGAGTTGCCGCCGGAGGTAGATGAGTTCGAGTTCTCAGGACTGACGGCGCTTGCGAGTGAGCTTGTGAAACCGCCCCGTGTGGCCGAGTCACACGTGCAGATGGAGTGTCGGCTGGAGCAGATCGTTCATGTCAGCACGGAACCGCTGGGCGGCAGCCTGGTGCTCGGGGAAGTGCTGCGCTTCCATGTCCGAGAGTCCATGTTGGACAATTTCAAAATCGATCCGGCGAAGCTCCAGGCAATTGGCCGCATGGCGGGGTCAACATACGCAAGGACTACCGACCGGTTCGAGATGGTACGTCCGACATAAGTCCACGCAGCCCCTCTGTCACGGTTTCTTCGCTACCTCAGGCCGCATTCCTGTACAAAGGATTATGTCGCGCGCAAAAAACTTTCAGATTCGCAGCATTGGTGTATTGGGAGCTGGAACCATGGGCGCGCGCATTGCCGCCCATATCGCGAATGCCGGCTTGTCCGTTCTCCTTCTCGATCGTGTACCGGAAGGAGAGGGTAACCGGAATCGACTCGCAGCCCGCGCG
This sequence comes from uncultured Acidobacteriota bacterium, assembly GCA_963744615.1. Taxonomy (GTDB): domain Bacteria; phylum Acidobacteriota; class Terriglobia; order Terriglobales; family Acidobacteriaceae; genus JAKAAZ01. Next base: position 1,979,124 of record CAVUUE010000003.1, on the reverse strand, counting down.
CTAGAAGATCTGCTGAAGCTGAAACCAGCAGCCTTCGTGGATCCGGCCTTGGTGTCTCGCATCGCTATCGGCAATTTCGAAGACGATCTCGAGAAGCTAAAGGGCTGCGACTGGATTATCGAGGCGGTTGCCGAAGATTTGGATATTAAGCGTACTTTGCTTGGGAATGTGGCCGGGTACGTTCGGCCGGATGCAATCGTCACGACGAATACCAGCGGCCTACCGGTCGCTCTCATCGCGGAAGAACTTCCAGAGTCTTTTCGCCGGCGCTGGTTCGGCACGCACTTTTTCAATCCACCGCGCTATATGCGCCTGCTGGAAATTATTGCGACGCCGGAATCCGATTCGGAAGCAGTGGCCGCAATCACGGATTTCGCCGAACTTTACCTCGGGAAAGTAGCCGTTCCCGCCCACGACACTCGAAATTTCATTGCGAATCGGATTGGCACGTTCGCCATGCTGAACACGTTTCGGACGATGCAACAGATGACGCTCAGTGTCGAGGAAGCAGACGCGCTGACTGGAGCTGCCATAGGATGGCCCAAGACAGGAACGTTCCGGCTCGCAGATATGGTCGGCATCGACGTGTTGGCTAGTGTGGCTCGAAATTTTTCGGCAAACGTCTCCGATGAACGCTCCGATGTGAGACTGCCAGAGGTGATCGAACGGTTAGTGGAACGCCGTTGGCTGGGCGATAAGTCCGGTCAGGGTTTCTACAAAAAGGACCGAGGCGGGGACGGCAAGGAACAGCGACTTGTGCTCGACCTTGATCACCTCGACTATAAGGCCACGGAGCGGCCCCGGATTCCAGAGCTGGAGATGGCAAGGAGCAATGGGTCGACCGGCGAACGGATTCGCGTATTGTTGGCGGGCAATCCAGAGCGCGACAAGGCGGCCCGCTTCTATTGGCAGATATTGCCAGAGCTGTGGAGCTATGCGGCAAATCGCATTGGCGAGGTGGCGGACAACATCGTCGATATCGATCGCGCCATGAAAGCCGGCTTTAACTGGGAACTGGGACCTTTCGAGATGTGGGATGCCGCTGGAGTAGCCGGTACGGTCGAAAAGATGCGAGCTCGCGGACAGGCTGTGCCAGTCGCAGTTGAGAAACTGATTGCAAGCGGAGGGGTGTCCTGGTACCGCGGGCAAGGAACAGAATATTTCGAGGTCGCATCGGGTACTTACAAGACGGTTACCGAAAAACAGGGCAGCGCGACCTTAGCAAGCATTAAAGCGACCAAGGGCGTTGTTCAGAAAAATGCCGGTGCATCGTTGGTCGACCTGGGGGATGGAATCGGATGCATCGAGTTTCATTCCAAGATGAATGCAATCGGCGAGGACATCGTCAGGTTCGTCCGGCAGGCTCTTCGACCCGGAAGCGATGCGCTCCGAAACTTCGAAGGATTCGTTCTGACGAGTGATGCAACGAACTTCTCTGTAGGCGCGAATCTGATGCAGGTGCTGCTCGCGATCCAGGATCAAGAGTGGGACGAGATCGCGCGATACGTTCGGGAATTTCAGGATATGACGCAATTGATAAAATTCTGCCCGATTCCTGTAGTGGTCGCGCCGTTCGGTCTCTGCCTGGGCGGTGGCGCGGAAGTTGCACTTCATGCCGCGGCGCGTCAGCCACACATCGAACTCTACATGGGGCTGGTTGAAACAAGCGTGGGCTTACTGCCGGCTGGCGGCGGGTGCAAGGAAATGACACTGCACGCATTAAAGGCTGCGGACGCAGTGAAGCCCGATGGCCGTGGCGAATCCGTTGAAGTCATCCAGACGATCAGACGCTTTTTCGAGACGATCGCGATGGCAAAGATATCCGCATCGGCGGCCGAAGCCCGTAATCTGGATTTCATTTCGGAGCGCGATGATATAACGATGAACCGCGAACGCGTACTTATAGACGCGAAGTCGAAGGCGCGCAGATTTGCCGATGGCGGGTACACGCCTCCAACTCAGTGTATTGATATCCCCGCACCGGGAAAATCCGTTTTGGCGACGTTGAAGTTGGGTATCCACACGATGCGCGAAGCTGAATATATCAGTGACCATGAGGCGAAAATCGCTCGTCAGGTCGCGAGTGTCCTGTGCGGGGGTGCGGTCACCTCCGGCACTCACGTAAGCGAACAATATCTGCTCGACATGGAGCGAGAAGCTTTCCTCACGCTTTGCGGAGAACCAAAGACCCACGATCGCATAGCGTTTACTTTACAATCCGGCAAACCGCTTCGCAATTGAAAGGTTGACCTATGAAGGAAGCATTTCTAGTCAGCGCGGTACGGACGGCCGTGGGAAAAGCGCCGAAGGGAACCCTCAAATCGACGCGGCCCGATGACCTGGGAGCGATCGCCGTGCGGGGCGCGCTGGCCCGTGTTCCGGAACTGGACCTAAGGCTGATTGAGGATGTCATTATCGGCTGCGCCATGCCCGAAGCGGAACAGGGTATGAATGTCGCTCGCATCAGTTCATTGCGTGCTGGGTTGCCCGTTGAAGCTGCCGCTATGACGATCAACAGATATTGCGCCTCAGGGTTGCAATCGATCGCGTTGGCGGCGGAACGAATACGTGGCGGCTCCGCCGAAGCTATTGTTGCCGGCGGGACGGAGTCGATGTCGTTGGTGCCCTTCGGAGGCAACAAGATCGCGATCAACCCGTGGCTGGTGGACAACTATCCTGACTCTTACCTGTCCATGGGGTTAACGGCGGAGCGGGTGGCAAAGCACTATGAAATCTCGCGCGAGGATTCGGATAAATTCGCGCTTGCGAGCCATCAGAACGCGCTTGCCGCAATTCGAGCAGGCAGGTTCGAAGACGAAATCGTGCCTGTTCCCATTGAGGAGTCTGTGCCCGATGGCGGCGGCAAACTCAAGCAAAGGACGAATGAATTTCGCGTCGATGAAGGTCCTCGCGCCGACACATCGTACGAAGCGCTTGCGAAGCTGCGGCCCGCGTTCCACGCCCACGGGAACGTGACCGCAGGCAACTCCTCGCAAACCTCAGACGGCGCCGCCGCTGCTGTCATCGTCGCGGAAAACATTGTGAAATCCCATGGACTAAAACCGCTGGCGCGCTTTGTATCGTTTGCCTACGCCGGATGTTTACCGGAGGAAATGGGGGTGGGACCTGTATATGCGGTGCCGAAAGCATTGAAGCTGGCGGGACTCACCCTCGATCAGATCGACGTGATCGAGTTGAACGAAGCTTTCGCCGCGCAATCATTGGCCGTCATCAAATTGCTGGGGCTTGATCCTGCGAAGGTGAATGTGAACGGCGGCGCAATTGCGCTCGGTCATCCGTTGGGCTGCACCGGCGCTAAGCTGACCGCGACGATCTTGCGGGAACTGAAGCGTCGGAACGGCAGGTATGGGCTGGTCACGATGTGTGTCGGCGGCGGAATGGGCGCGGCCGGAATCTTTGAAAACCTACAAAACTGAACCGGTGGTATGCAGCCAGGAGAATTCATGAGCACGCCCGTCCCAGTCTCCAACGTACAGGTGTCCGGTTGCAGTTTCTTAATCCAAGATGTTGGCCCGCAGGACATTTTTACGCTGGAAGATCTGACCGATGTACAGCGGCAGATCGAGCGCACGACAGTGGATTTTGCAGAGAAGCAAGTTCAACCGCAAATCGCTGCTATCGAAGCGAAGAATTTCCACGTGACACGCGGCCTTCTTCGAAAAGCAGGCGAACTTGGCTTGATGGAAATAGACGTGCCTGAGGAATACGGCGGACTTGGAATGGACAAGGTCACCTCCGCCCTGATTGCGGACAAAATTGCGATCTGCGGCAGCTTCTCCGTCGCGTTCAGCGCACATGTGGGAATCGGAACGCTCCCGCTGCTTTGGTACGGCACCCCTGAGCAGAAAGCGAAGTATCTCGCGAAGCTTATGTCTGGCGAGTGGATCGCTGCTTATGCACTGTCGGAGTCGTCCTCCGGCTCTGATGCGATGAACCTTCGCACACAGGCGAGACTGTCTCCCGATGGTAACGCATTACGTGCTGAACGGCGAGAAGATGTGGATTTCAAACGCGGGTATAGCGAATCTGTTCACTGTATTCGCCAAGATCGATGGCGAGAAATTCTCGGCTTTCCTTATAGAGACTGGGACGCCGGGGCTGAACGTCGGACCGGAAGAACACAAACTGGGCATCCGCGGTTCCTCGACGTGCCCCTTGGTTTTGAGCGACTGTAAGGTGCCAGTCGAAAACCTGCTGGGAGAGGCTGGAAAAGGTCACACCATCGCGTTCAATGTCCTGAACGTCGGACGATATAAGTTGGGAGCGGCGACGATCGGCGGAGCTAAATATGCGCTTCGTGATGGCATCCGCTACGCGCGGGAACGAGTCGCTTTCTCCAAGCCGATCAGCTCATTCGGCCTGGTGCAGGAAATGATCGCCGCGAGCGGGGCTGCAATCTACGCCGCTGAATCGCTGGTATACAGGGTGGTCGGGGCGATCGATCGCTCGCTCGCGGAACTAGATAAAGATGCCGCCAACCTGAGTCAAGAAACGCAAAAGCGAATTGAAGAATATGCCGTGGAGTGCTCAATCATCAAAGTGTGGTGCTCCGAAATGCTTGATGGTGTGGTTGACCGGATGCTGCAACTTCATGGTGGTTACGGCTATGTCGAAGAATTTCCAGCCGAGCGCAGTTATCGCGACGCTCGCATCAACAGGATTTTCGAAGGCACGAATGAAATCAATCGCCTGATTATCACCGGGTGGACGATGAAACGCGCCATGCAGGGACGCCTTGCATTGATGCCCGCGATTCAACGCGTGATGGATGAGGTGTTGACAGGCCCCGCCCCGCGTGAGGAGCGCGCAGGGGAAATGGCAAACCAACATTTTCTGTTGGCCCAGGCGAAAAAGTTGAGCCTCTTCTGTGCCGGAGCCGCTTCACAAAAACACGGGAATGGCCTTGCGGACCAGCAGGAGATTATGGGAAATCTGGCTGACATGATTATGGAGGTGCTGGTGCTCGAATCCGCAATTCTGCGCGCGGAGAAGATGCAAGGCCGCACCTCACTCGCGATCAAAATGACCAAATATTATTCTGCGCGTTCTTTTCGTATCGTGGAAACGGCAGCCGAGCGGGTGCTCGGTGCTGTGGCCGACGGCGACACGCTGCGCACCCAGATGACAATCTTCCGCCGCCTGGCGAAACACGATCCGGAGAATACCCTAGCACTGGGACGCGAGATTGCCGTCGCTATGACCGAAGCGGGGCGATACACCCTATAGCGAAGGATCAGGTCGCGTTGACGGTCAGCTTCGCGATCGTCGCCAACTGCATGTTCGATGTGCCTTCGTATATCTTGCCGATTTTGGCGTCACGGTAGAGCTTCTCGACCGGATAATCCTTTACGAAACCATAGCCGCCGAAGATTTCTACGGCCTGACTTGCAACGCGTTCGGCGACCAGCGACACAAAATATTTAGCCATTGCCGCTTCCTTCACAAATGGCATTCCGGCATCCTTCATTCGTGCCGCGTTATAGACCATCAGACGGGCAGCTTCAATCTCGGTTGCCATCTCCGCCAGCGTAAATTGCACCGCTTGAAAATTCGATATTGGCTTTCCGAATTGCTGGCGCTCCTGACTGTAGCGGGCGGCGTGGTTCCATGCACCCTGGGCCAACCCGAGCATCTGTGCGGCGATGCCGATGCGGCCCTCGTTCAGCGTTTCGATCGCGATTTTGTAGCCCTGCCCCACTTCTCCCAAGACGTTCTCCGCGGGCACACGGCAGTCATCAAGTAGCAGCTCGCAAGTGGACGAAGCACGGATGCCGAGCTTGTCCTCTTTCCTCCCGACCCGGAATCCGGGTGTGTCGCGCTCGACCAGGAAGGCGGTGATGCCTTTATAGCCAGCCGCTGGGTTCACTGTCGCAAATACGATGAAAAGCCCAGCCTCGGCGGCATTCGAAATCCACAGCTTGCGCCCATTCAGGATGTAATGATCGCCGTCGGCGCGAGCTTGTGTTGTAAGACTGAAAGCATCCGAGCCGGAGCTGGCCTCACTCAACGCATACGCGCAGATGGTTTCGGAAATGGTCCGAGGAAGATATTTCATCTTCTGTTCTTCCGTGCCCCAGCTCAAAATCGCATTTACGGTCAACGTATTCTGCACATCTACCACCACGCCAATGGCGGGATCTACCGCAGAGATTTCTTCGACCGCGACGATTGCCCCTAGGAACGAGCCGCCGAAGCCTTGATATTTTTCCGGAATCTCCATGCCCATGATGCCGAGATCGAACAGCTGTGGCAGCAGTGAGGGATGGATCTTCTGGGCCTCGTCCATTTCGCGTACCAGAGGAGCGATTTTGTCCTGCGCAAACCGGCGAACAGAATCGCGCAGAATCTTTTCTTCCGCAGATAGAGAAGTAAGAGGCATCCTGAGGCAATCTTCCAAAGCGGTCTTCTCCATTCGGCCAGAAACCTCGTCCGGGGTTGCGCAGGCAGCTACCGGAAGGTAGATTAAGCTGTCGTGGTTAATTAAGTTGAGCGAAACGTGCCGGACGGAAGCACTCAGAAGGGCTTCTGGCACACGTTGCAGTATAAAGGGCTACGTTGCAAGAAGTGAAATGGACGAAGGTGCGGATGAGAATACTCACGGTGATTCGCCAAGTGCTGGACGCGGAAGAAAGTGTGCGTATTCGCGACGGCAAAGTCGATCTAAGTGGCAGCAAGCTGGTTGTGGATACGATGGACGAATATGGCGCCGAGCAGGCGCTTCGGATTCGTGAGAGTGGCGTGGATGCGGAGGTGATCGCGCTGGCCGTTGGACCGGCGGCGAACCAGGACGCTTTACGGACTGTCCTCGCGATGGGGGCCGACCGGGCGATTCATGTGACCACCGAACTCGCGCTCGATCCTATTTCACTGAGCAAAGTTGTCGCGGAGATTGCGCAGCGGGAAAACGTAGACCTGATTTTCTGCGGTGGGCAGCAGGCAGACTGGGATAGTCACGCGCTCGGCGCGGCAACAGCAGAACGTCTGCAGTGGCCGCAGGCAACCTGGTCGAATGCGCTTAACATAACGGAGCGAACACTTACAGGCAAGCACGACGCCGAGAATGGAAGCGAGAGTTTCCAACTCCCGTTGCCTGCCGTCATTACTACCCAGCAGGGACTGAATGAGCCTCGCTATCCCACGGTGCCAAACATCATGCGGGCGAAGAAGAAAGAAGTGCGCACGGAAGCGCTGGAGCAGTTTAAGGTTCGACCGAAGGTAAAGATCACGGGGAACGAAGTGCAGCTTAAAGTGCGCCTGCGCAAAATCCTCGATGGCAAGGATGCTCCAGCCGCCGCGAACGAGTTGGTGGGTTTGCTGCGCGACGAGGCACGGGTCTTCGCATGATCCTGATTGTCGCGGAACATGCAGACGGAAGGCTGAGTAAGAGCACCTATGAGTTAGTGACGTGCGCTCGCCAGCTTGGCAGGGAAGGGCCGGTTACGGCACTGGTGCTGGGATCGGGTGTTGGCGCTACGGCCGGTGAAGTGGCGCGAGTAGTCGATCAGGTGCTCGTCGCGGACAATGTGGACCTGGCGCAGTACGATCCTGAAGTTTGGGCGGCGGCGGTTGCGCAGATCGCAAGCGAAGGCGACGCGAACGCAATTCTGATCGGTGGCGGCAGGGCTGGCCGGGAGTACAGTCCTCGGGTAGCAGTCAAGCTCGATGCGCCTCTGCTGGAAGATGTGATCAGCCTCAAATCGACCAACGGCAACGTGTCAGCCGAACGATATACGTATCTTGCACGCGTAACGGAAAAGGCGGAAGCAGAAGCGCCGGCGGTGGTAGTAGCCACGATCAAGCCGGGTTCTTTTGCCGCAGCGACGCCTGGGTCAGAGGCAGCAGAACAGTTCGATATCGATCTCACTCTGCCGCCTCGCCGCTTGCAGATCACGGGCAAATCCGCGGAAAAGAGCTCGCGGGTGACGCTGGCTGAGGCCGAGGTAGTCGTTGCTGGTGGCCGTGGCGTGGGTAGCGCGGAAGGTTTCACCGCGCTAGTCGAAGGCCTGGCTGACCAACTAGGGGCGGCAGTGGGCGCAACGCGCGCGATTGTAGACGCAGGCTGGCGACCGTATTCAGAGCAGGTGGGCCAGACGGGGAAGACGGTGCAGCCAAAACTCTACATCGCCATCGGCATCTCTGGTGCTGTGCAGCATCTTTCCGGAATGAACAAGAGCAAATATATCGTCGCGATCAACAAAGATGGGGATTCGCCCATCTTCAAAGTGGCCGATTACGGTATTGTCGGCGACGTGAATCAGGTTGTCCCCGCAATCATCGCCGCGTTGCGCAAATAGCAACGACGCTGCGCAGACCAGCGCTTGGCCGAGGCAGTTCCGATGCTCCCGATTTCGCAGAGATACGCGTTTTTTGTATTTGCTATGATCACCTCGGCGTGGGGTGCGCACGGCTTCTTTCGTCTTTATCTGCGGGTCCGTCGCGGGCGCGCAGATCTGGATGACCGCACGGATCATCCCTTGCAACGTTTCTGGTATGCGCTGACGACCACACTCTCGCAGTCGCGCACCTTCAGAAAGCGCACTGTAATCAGCACGTTTCATGCTTTCATTTTTTACGGATTCGTTTTCTATATACTCGTCAATTTTGTAGACGCGGTTGAGGGCTACACCGCTTTTTCCATTTCTTCTGGAACCCTTCCTGGCGCGATTTACAATTTGTTCGCCGATATACTCAGCTTTCTGGTGCTGGTCGGCGTGGTTGCGCTGGTCATTCGAAGATTTCTGCTGCCTAGCCGCCGAGATTTTCGTTTCAATCCCAACACCCTCCTACATAAAGACCTGGAACGTGGATATATCAACCTGGATTCATTGCTGGTCTCCGCATTTATCCTGTTCCATGTCGCCAGTCGTGCAATTGGGGCAGGCGCTCGAGTCGCGGTGCTCGGGTCGGACAAATTCCAACCTTTTGCTACGTTGTTGTCGCATCTGTTCGATCCGCGGAATGCCTATGCGTGGCGCATCTTCGGATACTGGGGTGCTCTCGGCAGCGTGCTGATTTTTCTCGCCTATTTCCCGTACACCAAGCACGTGCACATCTTCATGGCGCCCGCGAAATACTTCTTTGCGCGCCGTGAGGGGTCCGGTGTGTTGCCGCTGGTGGAGGTCAATCTTGAAGCAGAAGAGCAGCAGATTGGCGCCAAGCGCCTTGAAGATTTGACCTGGCCTCGACTGCTCGACGCCTATGCCTGCATTCAGTGCAATCGATGCCAGGATGCCTGTCCCGCCACCGCAACAGGCAAGTCCCTCAGCCCGGCAGCACTCGAAATCAACAAGCGCATGGAACTGAACGATCTCGCGGTTGAAAGTTCTGGATTTGCTTCAGGCAAGATCAGTCCGCATCCTCTGTTGCAGTTTGCTATTTCCCCGGAGGCCGCCTGGGCATGCACCACTTGCGGAGCCTGCATGCAGGTCTGCCCGGTTCAGGATGAGCAGATGCTCGACATTATCGACATTCGGCGCAACCAGGTGATGATGGAGGGCGAATTTCCAGCTCAGCTTCGGACTGCGTTCCGTGGAATGGAGCGTGCGAAAAATCCATGGGGAATCAATCACGACAGGCGCATGGACTGGTCCGAAGGGCTGAGGGTTCCGACGACGGAAGAAAATCCACATCCTGATGTTCTGTATTGGGTGGGGTGTGCAGCGAGCTACGATCCGCAGGCGCAGAAAACCGCCCGCGCTTTTGTGCAGTTGCTCTCCTATGCGGGAGTGAATTTCGCTGTCCTGGGAAAAAGAGAATGTTGTACGGGCGACAGCGCACGGCGCGCGGGGAATGAAATCCTGTACGGCGAGTTGGCCGACCAGAACGTTGTCACACTGAATGAAGTTACGCCGAAGCTTATCGTCGCAAGTTGTCCGCACTGCATGAACACGATCGGAAATGAATATCGGCAGATCGGCGGCGAATACGCGGTGATGCACCACACGCAGTATCTGGAGTCGCTGATCGCGGCAGGCAAACTCGATCCGAGCCGCCTGGATGCGAGCATCACCTATCACGACCCCTGCTATCTCGGACGGCACAACGGAGTGTATGACGCGCCGAGAAACATTTTGAATGTTCTCGGCAATGAGGTGCTGGAACTCGATCGTAATCGCGACAACTCGTTTTGTTGCGGTGCTGGCGGAGCACAGTTCTGGAAGGAAGAAGAGCCTGGGAACGAACGGATTTCCGAAAACCGGTTCCGCGAAGTGAAGCAGCGGTTGAACACGGCTAAGCACGAAAAAACACTCGCGGTTGGCTGCCCATTTTGCAAGAGCATGTTGAGCAGCACACCGGCTAAGAGCGAGTCCGACGGAATTCTCATTAAAGATGTGGCGGAGTTGTTGCTCGAGAGCGTGCAGAACAAAAAGGGAATCGCGCAATCTCTGTCAACGGCGTCAGATCAGGTCAGCGACATTGCTCTCAATACGCCCGTGATGGAGACCTCGTCTGCGCCCGAATCCGCTTCGCCGCGTGACGAAGCTCTTGTGCCGAATCCGGCGGAGATGTCTGCAGGGGTCTCGGGGTATTCAGCGGTAAAAACCGAGCGCAAGAAGTGGAGTCCGAAACCATCGGACCCAGCAGTAAGCGAATCCGCTGGTAGCACCTCTGCGGAGACACGGGAAACTTCGTCGACGGAGAGGCCGGCTAACGAGGCTGCCGATAGCATTGCTCCTCCGAGTCCGCGTAAAAAGTGGCAGCCCAAATCGCCGCACGAGCCCTAACTTCTATCGGCCCGGCGGACTCGTGACCTTACGAATCGAACAACATCTAGATCGTTGCACGCGTCCTACTGACCTGTTCCACGGCAGTACGCGAGGAGAAACTGTGGCTAAAAAGAAATCGAAGTTGCGCAAAAAGCTTGCCGACCCTACCCAGTTAAAGCCGGTAGATACAAAGGAAGGAATTCTACAGGTGATCATTGAAACTCCGAAGGGCAGTCGGAACAAGTACGCATTTGATCCTGAGCAGGAGATATTTGCCTTGAAGAAGGTGTTGCCTGCGGGGATGGCATTTCCTTACGACTTCGGATTTCTGCCTCGGACGATCGCGGCGGATGGCGATCCGATCGACGTACTTGTTTTAATGGACGAGCCCGCGTTTCCCGGCTGTCTGCTGAGAGCCCGATTGATAGGCGTCATTGAAGGTCAGCAAGTGGACGGCAAGAAGAGAATCCGCAATGACCGACTCGTCGCGATCGCCGAAGCAAACCACATGTACGCGCATATCCGCAAAGTGGGTGACTTGCCGAAACATTTTCTCAGGGAACTAGAAACGTTTTTCGTGAATTGTCACACGCTGGAAGGAAAGCGGTACGAGCTACTGGCCTGCAAAGGTACGGCAGAAGCGATGCGACTAATTAAGCAAGCGGAAAAGGCAGCCCGTTAGCCCGGCGAAGTCGCCTCAGATGACTGGCGTCAAGGAGTTCGCATCGGGACCATTCGAATCATGTTGCAGCAGTTCCTGTCGCGTATCGATCTTTATTGGTGCCGGGAGGGGGGGTCGAACCCCCACGAGGTTGCCCTCGGCGGATTTTGAGTCCGCTGCGTCTGCCAGTTCCGCCATCCCGGCGCTGCCTCGTTCGATTCTAAACGAAGTCGCAGCTTCATTGGGTTGGCCGATCCTCTCGCTCGCCGCAAGCTAAGGCTACCGAGCTTGGTCATTCTTCGATTAGGTCACCATTCTGCCAATCGCTGCTCCCACCCAGACACACGCAAATCCCAGTAAGACGCTAAGGCTGACATAGAGAACCGGAGTTCGCCATCCGCTGTTCTGAAATCCGATCAGCGCCTCATATTCGAAGGATGAAAACGTGGTGTATGCTCCGACAAATCCAATTGGCAAGAAGTATCGCCAGGCAGGATTCACGTTTAATTTCTCATTCAGAATGGTTAATATGACACCGATCAAAAAACATCCCGTCATGTTAATCACGAACGTTCCGTATGGAAACTTCGCACCGAGCCGGTGATCGATCAGTGTGCCGACCCACAGGCGGGCAACAGCACCCAGAAAGCCACCGATGCCGGCCAAAAGATATTTCTGCAATTCTGCCGTCCTCTTCGCGTGCGAATCAATTATGAGGTTTCATTTTACGGGTGCCAAGTCAACAAAGCTCGACCTGAGCAGTTGCACGGTGAAACTTGAACTCAATAAATCCCCCGCGGCGACGGTTGCCACGGCTCATGTGTTGCACGTTTGATGACGTGAACACAGGACAGTTTAATCGGTGACACTGCCTGTCTGCTGCGAGATTCACCTTTGAAATTTTTGCATCTAGGTTTAATAGCAACGTTCAGTTGCTGTGTAAGGGGAGAAAAAACGTGAATAAACAACGATTGGTAATGGCGTTTGCGACAGTTCTTGCAGTGCCCGGCTTAATGGCCATCGGACAGCAAAGTGGCGGTGCTGGAACCGGTACATCCGGCAGCGGGGCAATGCAACAAGGAAGTGGAGCTGGCCAGGGAACTACGGGCAGCGGGACCACAGGACAGAGCGGAACGATGAACAATGGGACGACCGGACAAAGCGGAACTTCGGACAGTGGAACCGCAGGGCAGAACAGCACGACGAGTGGGAGCACGGACTCGAACGGGACCATGAGCAATGGGACAAGTGGGACCGCGGGCCAAAGCGGCACTTCAGGTAGCACCGGCACTGGCACTGGCAGCGGTACCGGGAGCGGGACGGGAAGCGGGACGAGTACGCCTCCTCAGTCCTAAATAGTCAGGTGTTCAACAGGACGCGCCAACGTCACTTTATGAGTTGGCGCGTTCGTGTATGAGACGGGAACAAGTCGGTTCTTGCCCAGAACACGCTCTACATCGGAACTGTTTCACGCTTTGAAAATGAGCGAGTACAGAAGGATCGCCAAAACCAGCGCGCTCACCGAGACGTACATTCGGTCCCTCTCCAAAGCAAAAGCTCCCACCAGAAACGCTACGCGGGCTACAGGCGTTGCAATCAACAGCAAGATACCCAATTGAATGATTGCAAGTGGAGTGCCGTGAAACGCGCTAGGAAGAAGACTGGCCAGACCGATCAGCTTTCCATTGGCGGCATGGAACACGCGATACTCGGGCCTTGTAGAGCCCTGCTGCCACAGGTATATCCCGAAACCGACGATCGTCACCGCACAGGACAACAACGTTCCGGCGCGAAGCACCTGTCCGATAATCGCCTCTACCTGTTTGTCGTTCAGCTTTTGCATACTATATGTTTCCAGCCCATCCGTTGTAGATCATTTCGACAGCCAGAACAAAGATTACGACGGAGAAAATCAGCCGAAGCGATTTGACGTTTGTCTTCACTAGTAATTTCGCGCCAATCAGGGACCCCAGCAGCACGCCGATCATGACGGGCGCCGCGAGCGTCGGATCGATATACCCGCGGCGCAGGTAAATTCCCGCGCTGGCGGCGGCAGTCACACCGATCATAAAGTTACTGGTGGTTGTCGACACTTTGAAAGGGATGCGCATGATGTGGTCCATGGCCAGCACCTTGACCGCACCGGACCCGATTCCCAGCAGTCCGGACAGAGCGCCGGCCCCGAACATGGTGGCAAATCCTCCGGGGACATTGGTCACCGCGTACTGTTGCTCTTGTCCATCCGGGCCGGGAAACGTTCCGTTCATCTTCAGCCGGTCCGACCACTTATTCTGGGGGACACGCTCGTTGTCATGCCTTTTGAGGGAGAGGTAAACCGAATAGAGCAGCACTACTCCGAATACAATCGCGATGCCACGCGCCGGAGTTCGAGTAGCGAGCCATGCGCCTGCAATGGCGCCGATTGTCGTCGCGATCTCCAGGAACATGCCGATGCGGATATTTGAAAATCCCTCGCGCACGTACGCGGCTGCGGAGCCGGAAGATGTGGCGATAACGGAGATCAAGGAAGCTCCGATGGCGTAATGCAGGTCCACCTTGAACAGAATCGCCAGCATGGGTACCAGCACCACCCCCCCCCCAGCCCGGTGAGCGAACCGAGCAGTCCGGCGAGCAGGGAACCCCCTAGGACTACCAGCGAAAAAACTAATTCGCTCATTGGCCAAATGTACCATTCAAAGGACTTTCGATGTGAATGTCGGCGCAATTGCATGCCGTTTGACCCAGGACCGCCCACGGCTACGGACGGCCGCAACAAACTTCCGTGCCATGGGTTTTAAAGTTGATAACATCCAATCGAGCATTCGCGAGATACTGAGAAAAGATAATTGCGGACGGTCAGGTCGTCCTAAGTACAGAGGTGCGATGGCGGATAGAGGGATCGGTAAGAGGAATAGTTCGGAATTTCGCAGCCGCCGTTGGTGTGTACTCAATCCGCTGCTCGCCCCTGTTTGCATCGCTGGAGTTCTGGCGTTGGCAGGTGCAGCGTGCTCGGCGCCGGCGGAGACGCTTGTGCAGAACAGGATCACAGCGCCGATTCGCTCGCAACAGATGCGGGCCATGGCCGGTACCGTTCACCCCATGGTCGCTCTCTCCAACGATCAAGGCCAACTGAGCGGCTCAACCGTGATCCACGGGATGTCTCTTGTTTTTCGGCGCTCCGCGGCGCAGGAGGCAGATCTTAAGCAACTTCTTGCCGAGCAGCAGATCCCCGGCTCCGAGATGTACCACCAATGGCTTGGACCCAGGCAATTTGCTGCGCGGTATGGCATGACCGCATCGGACCTTGCGAAGGTCGCATCCTGGCTTCAGTCTCAAGGATTCAAAATTGACGCGATTCCTGCGAGCGCCGACCGCGTCGATTTCAGCGGAACCGCGGCGCGGGTCGAAGCGGCATTTCAGACCGAGATGCATCGCTATGTGTTACACGGACAGACCCGGTGGGCGAATGCCACGGAAATCAGCGTGCCGCAGGCAATCGTCGGTATGACACTGAATGTGCAGCATTTGAATACCTTTCGTCCCACGCCGAAGGTTCTCAGTAGGCAGGTTCATGCAGTGCCCAATCGCGCTGTAGCGGCCTTGAAGCCAAACTACACACTGCAGGATGGTCAGGGAAGCGAGCTGAACTTGATCGCGCCGTCAGATAGCGCCTCAATCTACGACGTCAAGGGTTTGTACAGCGGCGGCATTACGGGTGCGGGTCAGACCATCGCGATCGTGGGTCAGACGGACATACTCACCCACAAGAGCGATATTGCGAATTTCCGCAGTCTTGGTGGCCTGAACGCAAGCAATATGCCCACCCAATTCCTGATAACCACCCCGAACACCGGTCCAGCAGTGGTGTCGGCAGGCGATCTTGCCGAGGCGGACCTGGACGTGGAATGGTCCGGCGCAATTGCGCAGGACGCCAATGTTTTGTATGTGACGGTTGGCAGCGATCAGAATTATTCCGTGTTCGATTCGCTGCAGTACGCCGTCCAAAATCCGCTGATCGATAACAACACGAAGGTCGTGCCGGTGATCAGCATCAGTTATGGCGGTTGCGAGCAGGGTCTTGCCGGGACCAGTTTTCTACAGCAGTTCGAAAGCATCCTGGAGCAGGCGAACGCCCAGGGTCAGACGGTGCTCGCGGCGGCGGGAGATGATGGATCTGCCGGCTGCGACGATTCCGATAGTTCGGGCATGGCGGCGTACCAGGGTCTTTACCCCAATTATCCCGCCAGTAGCCAATATGTCACTGCTGTCGGCGGCACGTCGTTCGCTGGGGATGTCTCCGATCAGGCAAAGTACTGGAACACGACCAACAACAGCGGTAACGGTTCGGCGATGAGCTATATACCGGAAACCACCTGGAATAACACTCCCAACCTGACCGGTCTGAATAACGCGGGAGGCTTGAGTGCGGGCGGCGGCGGCGCCAGCATCCTATTCTCCAAGCCCGCCTGGCAGGTTGGCGCCGGTGTTCCGGCTGATGGGAAACGGGATCTCCCGGATATCTCCCTCGCGTCAGATCCAGGTCATGATGGCTATGTGGTCTGCACGGAGCAGACGAACAGCGCCGGTACCCAACTCACCGGGTCATCGACCTGCGTGTATCCAGTAGGTTCGAATCAGGTACCGTATTTCTCTGCCAATGGCAGTGGCTATGTATGGGGCGGCACCTCAATCGCGGCGCCCCAGATGGCGGCCATGATCGCCTTGATGAATCAAAAAGCCGGGAACACAAACGGCGTAGGAAACGTTAATCCGATCCTGTACCTGGCGGCTCAGAATACTCCCGGCGCATTTCACGATGTGACAACGGGCGGTGATGCGGTTGTCTGCCAACAGGGTAGTCCCGGCTGTATTTCAGGCCCTGGCGGCTATGTGATGTCCTGCTGCAGCGCCGGCGCGGGTTATGACCTGGCGACCGGTCTTGGTTCTGTCGACGTAGCGGCATTGGCAGCCGTCTGGCCGACGAATTCGGTTGTCACAGTGAATCCTCAGCAGCCGGGTTTTACGATGGAAGCGACCTCATCAGCCGTCGCCGTGAATCCAGGCGGCTCTACTTCAGACATACTCGTAATAAGTCCGAGCGGCGTCGGAAGCAATAGTTCCCCGGGATTTAGCGGTATGGTGAATCTTACCTGCTCCAATCTGCCGGCCGGGGTCACTTGCAGCTTCACTCCAGGCGCGTCCGTCGCACTCACCGCAGGCACAGCGCAAAATGTCACGTTGAGCCTGTCTGCTACTTCTTCGGCGCGCCTGCTTTCGCCGCAACCCGTTCATCGCGACTGGCCAATGGAGACTGTGCTGGCCGGCGTTTTCGCTTTGTCTATGCTGGGTATCGGCAGAAAGCGGAGATTTCCAACACGATGGGCGTCGCGGTGGATGGCGGCGCTTCTCTTGACGGCCGGACTTATGGCTGCTGCGGCACTTACTGCGTGCGGCTCAGGAGCTCCAGCGTCGGCCCAGCCACCTGGGCAGCCTCCTTCATCCTCTACGACAATAACAGTGACGGGTACCGCGGCGAACGCGACGGTGACGGCCAAGATTCAGCTGACGATATCGTAGCGAGCAAAAACCGGCAGCTCCCGTGTCGAATGTTCCACGTGAGATATAAACGCAGGTGACGGGCCATTCCCATGTGATCGGCCATTCGAGGCTGGCGATGCGGCCAGCACTCTTTTCCTACTTGTCGCTGCGGCCGAATTGCAGGAACTGGTTTGCTGGCGGGATAGCCGAATTCTCTCAACGGGAGTTCTCAGGTGAATTCGGCATCGTGGGATGCAGCTTGTAAAACCCCGTCGCCTGTTGATAGGCGCGCGCGAAGGAACATAGTTTCGCGTCCTGATACAGATTGCCCAGAAAGGTGATGCTGACGGGAGTACCCGGGCCGCCGATGTTGTCCTCGTCGCCTGTATCAATGGTAGGTGGCTTGGGTGCATCGCTGCCGCGAATTCCGTTTGGCTGGATGACCGCTGGATGGCCGGTGAGGTTGGTGGCGGTCAGCTGCAGGTTGTCGCTGGGCGTCACGATAATGTCTACAGTCTCGAAGATCTTGGCCATGGCTTCGATCGCTAGCGTGCGTGCGCGGTTCGCCTGGATGTATTCCACAGCCGGATAAAACCGCGCGATACGAAAAACATTCGGCCAGTCCTCCGGCCCTTGCTCGGTCAACAGCTTGTCGCGACCGGTCATGGTCAGTGCATCGAAGGATGCCGCGGCCTCGGCGGAGAGCAGACTTGTCATAGCTTCGAATGGCAGGTCTGGCAATTCGATGGGGAGCAGATGGATTCCCATTCCCCGCAATCTATCCAGCGTGGCGAGATCATATTTCCTGTCGTATAACGTGCGAATGCGAGAGGCACGGCGGTCGGCCAGTTGACGGCTCCATGTTTTTCGCCCCTCCGGGGTCAGTCCGCTCGGCATTTTGTCCTCTACCTCTTTGGAAAGGTCAAAGGCAGACTTGATGTAGCCAACCCGCAACGCGCGCCAATCAAAATCGGCATTCCAGTTGAATGCGGCATTGCGTACGCTGAGGTCCTTTTCATCCGGACCATAGATACTGCTCATCACCACCGCGCAATCTTCTACCGCACGGCAGATGGGACCGAGCTTGTCCATGGTCCAGGAAAGCGCCATTGCTCCGGTGCGCGGAACGAAGCCGAATGTGGGACGCAGACCGGTGACGCCGCAGCGTGTGGAAGGCGAGGAGATCGAGCCCAGGGTTTCCGAGCCGATCGAGAAAGCGACACATCCGGCGGCGGTTGCAGCGGCGGGACCGGCGGAGGAACCGCTCGATCCCTGTTGTATGTTCCAGGGATTGCGCGTGCGGCCGCCGAACCACTTATCCCCCATGGCCAGAGCGCCCAACGACAGCTTTGCGATCAGGACGGCTCCGGCTTCATCCAGCCTCCGAACGACCGTCGCGTCCTGGTCGATGACCTGGTGCTCAAATCCGCCCGCGCCCCAGGTGGTGGGATAACCTTTCACCGCGAGCAGGTCCTTCGCGCCCCAAGGCAGCCCGTGCAGCGGCCCTCGATAATTTCCAGCGGCGATCTCCGCATCGGCGGCTCGGGCCTGCGCCATGGCACGCTGCTCGGTGAGCGTGATAAGGAAGTGCAGTTTCGGATCGTAGCGGCGGATGCGCTCGATGTACATCTCTGTCAGCCCCACAGAAGAAACTTTGCGGGTGCGGATGTATTCGGCGAGGACGGGGATGGATTCAAAGGCGAGGTCGTCGACCTTCGCGGGAGCGCGCCTCACAGCTGGAGCGGTACCGTAGCTGGGAGGCATTCGCTTACAATCCAAACGCGCGCCGGGTGGAAGCGGGTCGAAGATGCACGCCGGTGCTACGCTGTTCGGTAGCTTGAGAGCGCGGATGCTCTGGTAGCCCTCCCGCTGCTGATTCAACCCGGCAAGCATCATGGGAATCTGTCCGGGCGCAATGGAAACACCGGCAAGAGCGGCGGCCTGCTCGAGCATCTCTCGCGTAATCGCGGAGGTGGCGCCCGGCTGGTTTTTCTCCGCCTCCGCGGCTGTCGCGTAAAGAGTGCCGGGGAGCAGGGTTGCGGCGAATCCAAACTGCGAACAGACGGCGAGAAAACGTCGACGGTCAATCATGATGCCGAACTGTATCACAGCGGGATAATGCTGACAGATTGCCGCTGACGGAGTCGCTAACGGGTCGCGATCGGCTTCAGCGTGCGAAGATCCGCCGCGTGGCAGCTACCACACGATCGCCGCCGATTCCGTCTAGTTCCAGCCACCACATCGGCAGTGCATAGGCAATCCCGGAGAGCACGGCCACGGCCAAGCAGCCGAGGATAATTCGGAGCGAGAAAAAAATGTGTGATCAACCATGGCAGATCAAAAATGCCGGCACAGCGCGATCCGGTGCGCAGGTAAAGGGTGGCCGTCTTCTTCATACTGATATGAAGGATGCGTTCGACGACAATTGGCTGGATGAATGCCACGAAACACAATGCTGGGAATCAGCGTGCCGAGTGCTACGCCGACCATGCCATACGGCCGGACCAAAATAATGCTGAGAATCAGATTGGATACAGCCTCGCTTATGTTGAGCGTGGCGTATGCCTTTTGATGAAGGCTTGCGTAGAGCGCATTTACGGATGTCGCTTGCGAGGTCTCCAGAAAAACGGCAATGGAAAGAATGACAATGACGGGATAAACATCAATGAAGGCATGACCCATCCAGCGGAGTACGAAATCCCGCGACCACGCAATCATTCCGAAGGCGATAAAAGCCGAACTGATCAGGGCAACTCGCGTCCCGGAAAAAAAGCTGCGCTCGAAGCCTTCGTGGTCACCGACGCTTTTCTGCATGCTGAGTACCGGCATCAGAACCCAGACAATCGCCGCGATTGCGTCGACGTAGTAGAGCACCAACGTGCTGCCGATGCTGTAATGGGCGACGGCGACCAGACCGACGAAAAATGAGACGGTCAAGGTGTCGGTCTGGAAGCGGATCCGATCGGCGATTTTTCCAAGGAGTACGGGGCCTCCGAACGTGAATAATTTTCGCGCCGTTGGGCGGTGCCAGCGCGGCCAGGAAAAGATTTTTAAGTACGGAAATCTTCGATGGACGCTCCATATGATGATTGCATTCGCCGGAATAGCGGTAAACAAGCTGAGCCACGCGAGGCCGACGACACCATGATGAGTGTCGAGAACCATGACGGTTCCGCCGGCGCGTAGAATTGCGCTAAGAATGACTGCCCATGCAGTAATGTCAAAATGCTGGCCGGCGTTCAGCGCGCCGAATGGAACGCGCATGCCGAAGCTGCTCGCGGTGCCGAGCCCCACAATCAACAGAACTTCAGCCAGCATGACGGCCGTGGGCGTAATGCAGAAAATACACTCCGGCAGCCAGAACAACGGTCGCCGCGGTCAGGATCAGACCCACGGCGCTGAAAATCAAAACTCCGGCGCCGTAGATGTTCCGCGCCTCCTCATGGTCTTCGCGCCCGAGAGCATACGCCATGTGGGTAAAAACAGCGCCGGAAAGGCCAAAATCCATGAAGGTGTAATAGCCGATAAAGGTAAGCGCAACGGCCCAGATCCCGTACTGTTCCGAGCCCAAGCTTGTGGATGGTGAACGGCATGATGAAGAAGCCGATGATGGCCCCGGTCACCATTTTGAGCACGCTGCTCGCGGAGCCTCGGACCAGCTTTTTGAGCGAGTACATTTTGCGGGGCCCCTGATTACTGGAGTCGGTTGATGCCACAGCAGTGAACTCCTATCGAGGCAAAGACTTGAAATGTTCGGTTACTCTGAATGCATTTAACGGGCCAAAAGGTGGGGCGCCGGTATAGGCCCCGAATGAGCGCCGTTTGCTCAGAGGCCGACGCGAGTACCGCCGCGCCGAATTCCGCAATGTGTGCATAAAATTGCACGCTCAGGGAACGCAATGAGAAGCTTCGGATGCAAACTGGAGATCGAATTTCGCCGTGATCCGCGCAACGACAGAAGAGATCGCGAGTCAGACCTCTGATCTTACAGGCAAAAGCCGTGCAGTAGCGCACTCAATATAGGAGACCCACAGCAGTAGGTGAGCGTGGCATCATACGTGCAGGGTTCTTGATGGATAGATTTTCAATAGACAGGGCGGGTTGCTGATGGGGTTTGTTCTAGTTGGTATATTGCTGGTTTTGGCGATGATTGGGCTGGCACGTCCCTACGTCGGGCTGCTGGCCCTGTTAATCGTCATGGAGCTGGATCCCGGGGAATTGTATCCACAACTGGCGCCTCTCCATCTGGAACGTGTCGTGGCGCTGCTCCTGATCATTTCGTTCGTAATCCATGGCGAAAAATTGCGGTTTCCCATCGCCTATACGATGGATGCTGGTTTTCTACTGCGCAATGCTCGCTTCTATTCCATTGGCATTCTGGCGCGGCAACGCATTTGCCTCTTGCTTTTCCTTCCTGGAAGTTGTTGTTTATGCACTTCTGGCAACTGCGCTTTTGACGAGCGAGCTGCGCATTAAATGGTTCATCGTCACATTTGTGCTGTTGATTGACTGGATCAGCGCAAGTGCGATTTGGAATTATGTGCATGGGGGCGGATAGTTGCAATGCATATCTATCGGGCCGTCGGCATCACCAACGCGGCCGGCGACCCGAATACCATGTCGCTCACGCTGCTCGCGGCCATGCCTCTGGCGATCGCACTGATGGGCAAGACCAGCCCGCGTTGGATGCGAATGTTAGCCATCGGCTCTATCGGAATGTCGCTCGTTACGATTGTCGAGACCGGCTCACGGGGAGCAGCCCTGGGAGTAATCTTCCTGATTTTTATGTTGATGGTGCGCAAGCCGAAAAATCTTATCTATTTGCCGGTGCTGATCCTGCTGAGCCCGATCGTCTGGCTGGCTATACCGCAACAATATAAAGCCCGTTATGAGACTGTCGATCACTTGAAAAAGGATGAGTCCTATCAAAATCGCGTTTTGAGCTGGGAAGGCGGAATTGGCAATGTTCGAGAGCAATCCCATCACCGGAGTCGGAGCGGGAAACTACGAATTCGCTAACGGCACGAAGTTCTGGCCGGGCGAGGGGCGCAAAATCTGGCTGGATGCACATTCCCTGTATTTCAAGATTCTGGGCGAGTTGGGCCTGATCGGCATCATCACCTTTCGCTGGATTTGTGATTTGTGTGTTTCGCTGGAATTTTCGCATACGACGGGAACTGTTGGAGCGCAACGCCTCTCCATTCCTGCTGGAGCTTCCCGGGCTATTCAGCATTATCTTCTGCCAGTTGCTGTTTGCGGGCTATGCTTCTCACGATGTATATCGAAATACCTGGTATATCGTTGCAGCGATGACTGGGTCCGTGGGCCTGCTGCCGATACTGCAGCAACCCGTTACAACGGAATTCCGCTTCAGAGTGGGAGTCGGCAGCTCCGCCGCCGAAATCGGAGAGTGGTCTCCGGCGCTGCTGCCCGCGTTGCGCAGGTAGATACCCATGCGCGGTTGAACAGAAATTGGAAATTCAGCTGGCCAATCGTTCAGGTTGGCTGTATTATCTCCGACAGAATCAAACATCCAAACCTCTGGCAGATCTGTGATCGGGGAAATTTTGTCTCCGATCGCCGATTTTGCTTCTTGTCCTGCGTCCGATCGCAGACGAATTTCGCTGCGCTCGTGGTGCGGCGGATAGGCGTCACTGTCGTTCTGTTTCCTGCCTGTACGTTGCGGTCCTCTTAGCTTGCCAGCTTTTGGGCGGCAAAGCTGCCATTTGTCACACACGCCGTGAGCTGACGCAATCAGGCAGCTGACGCTAATTTGCAGGAAATGCACGGAGCGTGAATGTTATATCGTCTGTTCTCTCCCCCTGACTATCACGGCTTTGCTGGGCAACGCGGCTGCTGCAAACACTCCCCGTCGACCCAAGCCATCCTCTGGAGCCTACCGTCGTGCCTTGCACGATTTCCACACAGTTGGTGGAAGCTCGACCTTCAGCCGCGCCCGATTCTCTCGCCGATACAGCTATCGGCGGTCTATCCGGCCTCGCGAGTCGGACTCCGTCCGCCATCGCAGGGCTCGATCTTTCGCTTGCTGATCAGTCCATGGCGGGAAATTTTCGCCCCTACATCGGTGGCGCTCCTGGCAGTGGAGGCAAGCCCTCTTGCAGATTCTTCGCTCCGGCAGTTGTTATCCACCTTTGAGCGTAACCACGATCACAGTGCCCGAAGCAACAACCGGCATCAGCTACAGCGTTCCGCTCGCGCCAATGGCGGCCAGCCGCCGTATAGCTGGGGCTTCGGTCAATCTTCCTTGCCGGCGGGTTTTCGGTCACTGCAAATGGGGAGTTGACCGGCACGCCTTCCACGCCGGGAATTTATGTTTTTAACGTCATCGTATCCGATTCACTGAAGAACAGCGTGACGGGGGCGCTGACTCTTGGCTGTCGCCTCCAGTGGGACGAGCGCGCCGCCGCCACCGCCACCACCGCCACCACCACCGCCACCGCCGCCACCGCCACCGCCGCCACCGCCGCCACCACCGCCGCCACCACCGCCGCCGCCGCCACCCCCGCCACCACCTACCGGTCCGGCCACCGGTACAGCTCTTACTTCTTGCGGAGACATTACCAGCAGTGGACCGTACTATCTGGCGAACGATGTTTCGAGTCCGGGGACCTGCTTCGGCATCGATGCGCAGCGGGATCACTCTGAACTCTAAACGGGCATACGATTACCTACGGCACGGGCGGCGGATCGATGCCCACGCCGGCGATCGAGAACCATGACTGCACTTACACCGGCGGCCATTACGCCGGCGGCTATTGTGGTCACCAGGGCGGCGGGGCAGAGATTTACGGCGGATCCATCGTGCAGTCGGCCAACTGCGCGCCCTTTAGCGATGTCTTCAGCTTTGGGCCAGGGAAACTATTCACGCCGCTCCCTATATCCATGATGTGACCGCTTCCTTTCAAAATCAGGGAGCGCAATTCTACTACTCGACCTACCTTCCGCCCGGCGCCAAGATCGAAAACAATACGATCTACGATAATGTAACAAATATTCAATTTCCGGGGCAGGGAAGCTGTCGGCGCGGTCTGCTTTCCAGGGCCAGGCCATCATGATTAAAATACCCGCAATGCGCCAGGCGTAGGCGACATGATCTCCGGGAACAAGATTATCGGCTCGCCGCAAGGTGGGGTTCGCTCGGACAACCAGAACACCGTCATCAATGGAAACGACATCAGCATGAACTCTGTTTCCACGAATGATTTTTGTGCCGATTTGCCGTCTGACGGTCAGATCGCGGAGAACAACAATTGCCATCCGATAAGTGGGCGCGGCTTCCATCTGAATTCAGTGAATGATACCGTCGAAAACAATACGATCAACGTGATCGAGCTGAAACAAAACTTGGAATACGGCTCGAATGGTCAGCCGGGTTGCGAAATCGATGGCGCTTATGGTGTGCAGGTAGAGTTCGATGCCTTCCAAGGCGTGCCGCCGACCGGAGCTAAAATCATCGGCAACAATATCACAGCGACGGCCGGAGATTGCCAGGCCAACGGTCTCCGCGTGACCAGTGCGACCGCTGGTGGCAGCGCATCTTTTAGCGGCAATACAGTGACGACAACCAACCTGGGCGGGGCAGGGCATGACTACAGCATCAGCCTTGACGACGCCAACGGATCTGGAATCACCTTTACCGGAAATACATTTAGCTCCCAATACGCCTACATCGATGGCGACTGGGATGGTTATCAGGACTTCATATTCGGTACCAATACTTGGCTTGGCACTCCCACCTTCGCTATATTTGCGAACGACGGCGGGTGCCCGGGAGCCGCGGTGTGCCCTGCAAACATCCAGCTCACGGACGCAGCTGCCGAATCCGGTAAATGCGGCAACTTCAGCACTGCGACATTTACGCTGGATAGCCAAGTGACAGTCTGCAAACGCAATCGACGTAATAGTGCGGTCAAATTCGGAACGTAATTACCACTGCCAGCGCATTACGACCTGGATAATCGATGAGCGAAAGGAGATGAACCCTTCGCAGGATTCTCCGTAATTGCCCCGTGAGATACTGAACGGAATCGTACCAGTCGATGGAGAGTAAGAAAGTGTCTAAACCGCGTATCTCTGTCGTAATTCCGACATATAACCGGCAGGGTTTGGTTCTGGAGGCGATAGAAAGCGTTCTTGCCCAGACTTATACAGACTTCGAAATCATTGTCGTGGATGACGGATCGACCGACGAATACTGCGGCGCGAATCCAACCCTATTTAGATCGCGTCAGTACAGAATACAAGAAAATCAAGGGTCTGGCGGCAGCGCGAAATACGGGCATTCGGCTTGCACAAGGAGAGTTTGTCTGTTTCCTCGACTCGATGACGATCTTTGGAAACCCGCCAAGCTGGAAACTCAAATCCGCTTTGCCGACGCTCATCCCGAGTATGCTTTACTGTCATCCGAAATGCAGGGTTTCGACGCCGACAAGAAGCCGATGGGACAAAAGAAATCTGCCATGTACGAATACGCAATGGGATGGTGGTTGAGCATCTTACTTTTTGGAAATTGGATTCAGACATCCACAGTGATGTTACGCCGGAAATGTCTGGATGAAGTTGGCGGATTTGACGAGGATATAGGGCCAGTTTGGAGAAGATTGGCTGCTTTGGATGCGGGTTGCATCAAGTTTTCCGATCTACTTTCTGCCGGAGCCCCTGGTGGCTTATCGGTTTCATTCTGGGAATGTCTAAGTTATTACCAGCCGGAAGAACAATTTCATTCGCTGATGAGTTGTCTTTCAGAAGTTTTCCGTATTCCCCAGTTCCAGCAGAAGCCCCATCTGCTACGCGAGGCGGAGTACAGAATTTGCTTATGACGGGGTAGAGGAATCGATTTATGCAGGTAAATATGAGAGTGCGATCATGAAATTGAAGCGCGCAAGTAAGCTGCGGAGATTTCCGATCGTTCCCATATTTCTGCTGATGCGCGCAGCCGCCGAAAAAGAGATTTAGAAGATAAGATTCCAACCGGAAATCGTAATCTCCTGAGACCATTGTGAGCAGCCTTCGAATCGATGTAATCATCGCGACCTATAATCGCTGCGGGCTGCTGGAACTCACTCTGGACAGTCTGCTCAAAGCTCATATTCCATCCGACTTAGATGTCACGGTAATTGTTGTCGACAACAATTCGACGGACGATACGCGCCGCTTGGTGCAAAGCTATGAGCCGAAGTTCCAAGGACGTCTGAAGTATATCTTTGAGCAACGCCACGGGGAAATCCAACGCGCTGAATACGGGCATCGCCGCAACCAACGGCGACCTGGTCGGAATGATTGACGATGATGAGCAGGTCGACGAGCGATGGTTCGAAGTCGTTCATGAATGGTTCAGCCAAACGTGACATCGATTTTATTGGAGGACCGTATAAGCCGAATTGGGAAATTCGAGCCGCCAGCATGGCTGCCGGAGAATTGTCCCGGTGTAATCGGGATCATCGATGATGTCCAGGAAGTCCGCACTTTTGGCGTGGATCATATGGGCATGCTGATGGGCGGGCAATGCCGTTATCCGGCGGTCCATATTTGAACGAGGTGGGCCTATATTCGACCGAGCTAGGTCGAACTGACAAGAAGTTGCTGAGCTGCGAAGATGAAGATATGTATCAACGGATACTCGCGGCTGGAGCGCACGGGAAATATGTGCCGACCTGATTATCTATCATCTCATCCCCGCATCGCGGCTCGTAAAATCATACTATCGGAAATGGTTTTTCTGGCGCGGTGTGTCCAAATTTGTGATGAATCAGGAGCGCCCAGAGCCGGTGCCGCATCTGTTCGGCGTACCGCGATATCTCTACGGAAGAGCAATTCGCGAGTCGACGCATGCCATCAAAAGTGCCTTAGCTGGCAATCTGAAATCCTCGGAAAGATTTTCCGCCGAACTCCGCTGGTGGGATCTGGCGGGTGGCTGTATGGCCACTCGCGTCTCCGTCCAGCAGAAATTAGAGCCCATTCACTCGAACCCGCGTTCTACCCGTGCGCTGGATCTTTAGCTGGCGATTTGCGGCTGCTCCGGGTCAATAGAGATTGCGCGAATCCGGAGTCCGGTGCGGGAATCTCCGAGACGCATAGCCGGATCTTTCCTGAGCGCTCGCGTGGGATGTCGGCCACCTGTTCAAGCGACCATTTCATGGGCTGGTTCATCAAGCTATCGATGGCTGTGCAGATCGACTCGAGCTCCGGCTGTTTCGAGGCATTGTCTTCTTTGACCGCGTAACGCAGATGGATATGCCCCAGGCTTTTCTGCACAAACTGGACTTGCGCGATAGCTCGGAAAGTGTGGCCCATTTGGGCCATTTGCGTTCCTAATGTAATCCCCGGAACGATGCCGCCATCGGCGAGTACGATGCCTTCGCATACGCGGCCGAGAACCTTGCGGACCACAGGGAACCAGCGGCCGCAGCTGCAGCGCTGTTCCGGCAGCGTTACGCAATCTCCGGTGTCGTAGCGGATGAATGGCTGGCCGTAATTGAGCAGGTCGGTGATCAGCAGGCGATACGCGGGTCCATCGGGAGTGTCTCCGATCGGGTCGAACTCCACATAGGAGGACCAGGGTGGAAGTGCAGCCCTTCGTGCTCGGAGCATTCGGCGCCGATCATGCCTACCTCGCGACTTCCGTAGTACATGGTGACCGGAACGCCGAAGACCGATTCGGCGAGCTTGCGGTTCTCGTCGTTCATCACCTCAGCGGTCGCGATTACCACCTTCGGCCGATGCTTGAATCCGCGTTTTTGCAAGTAGCCGGCAAATGCCGCCAGCACAGTTGAATACGCGTACAGCACCTTCGGTTTCTGGCTTTCATAGCGCTCACGGAAGCGCTCGAGAATTTCATCATTGATAATTCCGCTCGGAGCGGGAATGCGGCGCATCAGCGTTTCTTCATACAGCCGCCAGCGCCAATTTGGCTCGAGCGCCAGGTCACGATGCGCTCCCCACAGCATCAGCACAGAGTCGCCGGCTTCGAATCCGGCCCAGGAATTGAGCTGCAGCTGCAGCGCGTTCTTGTTGCGCAGGCCTTCAATATCGCGATGGAACTGTACAGGCGTGCTGGTGGTTCCGCTGCTTGCGGCACGGCGCAACTCGTCTCTCGTAAAGGCACTCGACAACAGTGCATGGTCGGGAGCGCGCAGGTCATCCCGCTTCAGCACCGGCAACGGTAGCGGCCGGTCGATACGACCGTCTAAGGGCCGGAAGCCGGCTTCGTCAAACTGCTTTCGATAAAAGGGCACGGTCGAGTACGCATGTTGCAGCAGCTTGTGCAGCCGCTGCTGCTGTACCTTGCGCTGGTCCTTCTCCGACATATGTTCGAATTTCCGAATTTGGCGCAGCCGACCGGCAAGTCCGGCGTAGCGTTCCCGTTCAGCAAAAGGCAAAACAACGTGAGTGTGAAATATGCTCATAAGTTTTGTTTATTTCGCGACCAGGGTTGGTGCGGGGATTTTCGTCCCACCTTTTGACGTATCGATATTTGCCGGAGGGTTCGGATGCAATGGAGTCTGTCAACGCAATCGTCAGCTCGATCTGGTCTCCCAGGTAGGGCCGCAGTCGCCGGCGCAATTCCTGTTCCGTATGAGCGCCATATCCATGGCCCGCGACAACCTTCAGAGTTACGTGCGTGGGGTCGCGCTGAAGGAACTGAACTTGTCGTACCTCGCGTAGAGGAGCGACGACAAACGTCAGCAGGGCGACGCCGGAGACAAGCCGTTGGCTCGGTAGTTTCAGGAAATCCGTCAGCCTTCCCTCGATCCGCCCAAGCAATGGTAGGGAACGTCCGCACGAACACTGGGTCATCTCAAGGGTGGCGAGATCGCCTATCTCATAGCGGATCAGCGGCATGGATCTATTCAATAGATCGGTGACGAGAATCCGCCCCATGCCTGCCGGTAAATTGGGAGTCGACTCTACTTCCACCAGCAGCGCATCCGCGTTGACGTGGAGCCCGGTGTGATATTCGCACTCGCTGGCGATGACACTGACTTCTCTGCATCCATAACGATTGAACACTTTGCCGCCGAAGGTCTCTTCGAGCTGGTTGCGCTGCCCGGGTAGCAACATTTCGGCGCTCAGGACCATGGACTCGAAGCGGATATCCTCAATACCTTGTCTGCGGCAAAAATCCGAGAAGACCACTGCCGCCTGGGCGTACGCGACCATGTATTTCGGACGGTAACGGCGCAGCAGCAGCACGTACTCCTGCATGGCTTCATCGGTGATCGCAGAGGTATTCAGCGTGAGACTCCGGTAAAGAAGAGTCTGGCGCCACGCGCTCGGGGGCGCTGGGCATTCTCCGACATCCATGGTGGCTCCCCAGAGCCGGGCAGTCCAGTCCCCCGGACGGATGCCCGCCCACCTGTCGTGCCGTGCCGTGCTCGCCATACGAGAGTCGGACCGTTCGAGATCCACGTAGAACTGCAAGGGGCTGCCAGTTGAGCCACCCGTCTGATTGCGCGCCCTCTTTGCGGCCGGGATATTGCTCGCCACCAGCATGTCCTGATGATCTTGGATGTCGCGTTTCGTTAGCACGGGCAGCAGCGACAGATCGTCGTGCGTTTGGATGTCGAGCGGCGTCAAACCGGCCTCCGTCATGCGGTGGCGGTAGAACGGGACATAACGATACGCGTGAATCAGTTGCTGGCGCAGTCTCTGCATCTGCAGTGTGCGCAGCTCAGCGGGGTCGAGATATTGGTTGCGCTCGAACTCCCGCAAGTAGCGGGCGTAGGCAGGGTGCGTGCGTTTCGCCCACAGTGGATGTATAACATTCCGGATCAATCCAGCAACTGCGTCGGAAGCGAATCCCGGCCCAGATGCTTTCGTGTTTTCCGTCATCCTGCCACCTGCTCCACGACTTCGGCGCGTTGGAAGGCCGATTTGGATAGCTGGTAGCCCTTGTCTTCGAGAAGGTCTTTATGTACCTCGTTCACTGGCGCAAAGTTGAATTGGGTGAGGAGGCGGCGAAGTTTCGTTTCCATGGTCGTCGTTCCCCAGGTTTGCCGGACCTTGGATTGAAAGGACAACGGAATATACGGTTGGTATGGGTCAATTTCCCAGGGATGCAAGTACAACATGGCCGGAGTCTGCATTTCTTTTTCCCACGCCACAAGCCCGCGGTGGATGTACTGGTAGGGCAGTAAGCGCAGATAAGCGCCGCCGCCGACTGAAAGATTACGGCCAGCCACTTTCCAGGTGGCAATGGGAAACTCCATCAGCCGCCCATGGGCGACCGCATACGCGGACCTGGGAGCTGTTGGATTTCCGTACAGCGGATGATGTACCGGGTGAACACTGGAATCGTATGCGAAACCGAGCTTGGCTAGGGAATCAAACGCCCACTCGCATCCGGGGGTAATTGAGAAGCAAGGGGCGCGGTATCCGCGTACCGGCTCGTCGATAATGTCCTCAATCAGGTTTTTCGCCTGCCGCGTTGTGTCATGGAATTCTGTGGGCTTCATCCGGCATACCAGCCGATGGTCCAGGCTGTGGCAGCCGATTTCATGACCGCGCTGGTGGATCTCGTGGACCAGCCTCGGATATCGCTTCGCAATCCATCCGAGTACGAAGAATGTTCCGCGGGTTTCGGTATCGTCCAGCAGTTCCAGCAGCCTATGCGTGCTGGCCTCGATACGAGCCGGCTGCTGTTCCCAGTCGCTGAAGGAAACTCCCTGGGCGGCAACTTCAGTATGAAAATAGTCCTCGAGATCAATGGTCAAGGCATGGCAGGGGCGGGCGCTCAGTTCCGGCTGTTCAACCGGTCGCGGTCTTTCATCCCGCACGATCACGGGTCCCTGTTCGGCAGCGAGGGAGTGCTCAGCCAGCCCAGCTGCGTCTTCCAGTCTCCTGGAACGGGAGAGGCAGGAGACCATAACTCCATAGCCGATGCAGAACAATCCAAAGCCAAACAGCCCGACCGGTTCCATGTGCAGCGCGCGTCCAAACACCAGATTCGATATAGCGGCGACGACCGACACTAGAAGCAGAATGACGGCGGACTTGCATAGCGGAGATGATGCATCGTGATCCATGTAAGCCTCTCAAAGCTCGAGCGAGATGTTGTGCTCTGTCCCAACCATTGCAAGTGTTCTGCCAAACCCGGTTCGCGCGAAACAAACGGCCATCGCGCATTATCGCGTATTCGAAAACGGGATTGAATTTGAACTCTCCGTTTGTGCGCAGGAGTTTGCAACCCGCGCGTACTACGTGGCGCACACTTTACCCACAACCGATATATGTATCGATGCGGAAGCTGTGGCAAAAGGATGTAATGGGAAGTGAGGGAGGTAGGGGATTTTAACGAGAAAAGCCCCATGCGGCTGGCGCATGGGGCTTTGGTTGTGAAATGTATGAAACTATGCGACTTCGAGCTGTCGGTTCTGTTCTTCCAATAAACCGATAATCTGAAAGCTGCGCAACGATCCTTTAGGCACGAACAGGCAGCGATTATTCGTCAACTCATCGACGGGAAAAAGGCGAAACGCATTTTCCGTCAAGAGGTCAATTCCGTTGGACACGCGACCTTCCATGATCTCGCCATCCATGAAAGTCATGCGTACCCACAGGTAGGGATGAATGGAAAGTGAATCGAAAAACCTTACATCCTGCTGCTTGGGGCTGCCGGCGAAACTTCGAACAAAGAAAACTGCTTTGGCATCGGCCAAATTCAGGGTGACTTCCGGCCCTCCATCCTCAGGTTCAATCGCCATACTGAGGGGAAGGTCGCCGGGAACCACGCTGGGACTGATAGCGTCCTCGGGAATTCGATAGTATCCGCGAAGCACAGAGGAATCGTTGAGATGTACGACAACTGTATGAAGCATCGATGGGGTCTCCCTCAGGTGTGGCAAATTGAATTTGCTGCGCTACGCGGATTGCGCGGGCGCCGATAAATTGTATTGACGAATCTTGTAAAGCAACGCTTTGTAGCTGATGTTCAGACGTGTTGCCGCGATCCGCCGGTTCCACTTTGTCTCGGCAAGCGTTTCGCGAATTGCCTGCATCTCTGCCTGATCCTTGAGCCCGCGAACCATCGATTTGAGATCGGGACTCGTCGTAGCCGTGACGGCGCTGACCCGGGCAGGGGCAGGCTGGAAATAGCCTGGGATTTTCGATTGGATGTCCGCCAAAGCGGCCGGCTCGTCGCGTATCACAAGATAACGCTTCACAAAATTCCCCAGCTCGCGCAGATTTCCCGGCCAGTGATATGCGACGCAGGCGGCGATCATCTGTGGTGAAAAATTTACCGGCTCTAGGTCATGGGTTGCCGCAAGTTGCTGGGACATTTGCGAAATTACATACGGAATCTCCTCGCGTCGCTCCCGCAATGGAGGGATGTGGAGCACAAAAGTGCTCAGCCGGTAGTACAGGTCCTCGCGGAATGTCTTTTCGACCAGCGCTTTCTGAATGTCAATGTTGGTGGCAGCCAGAATGCGAGCGTTGGTGCGCTTCTCCCCGCGGCCCCCGAGCCGAGAAAAGGTTCCATCCTGCAAGACGTGGAGGAGCTTGGCCTGAAGTTGCGGGCTCATCTCGCCAATTTCATCGAGCAGCAGCGTACCCCTGTCGCACATCTCGAATTTGCCGGGCTTAGATTTCATCGCCCCAGTGAAAGCGCCTGCCTCGTAGCCGAACAGTTCGCTTTCGAGGAGGTCGAGTGGCAGCGCGGCACAGTTAATCTTGAGCCATTCCTCGTTTGAACGACGAGAAAGCCTGTGGATCAGCCGGGCGACAACTTCTTTGCCTACCCCGCTTTCGCCCGTTATCAACACCGGAATATCTGCATGGGCGATCGCGGCTGCCTGGTCGTAGATCTTCTTCATGGCTGGAGTGGCGGCCAGGAAAAATGTGCCATTGCCGAGGTCTTCCCGGATGATGGTGCTGCTTGAGGTCTGCGCCTGAGTGCTCAACACCCGGTCGCGGACGCGGCGAAGAATGGCGTCCAGCTGGTGCTTCAGAAAAGGTTTGGGCAGCACGTCGTAAACGCCTTCCCGGGCAGCCGCAAGGAAGCCCACCTGGTTATTGGCCGGGAGCAGAAGAACGACGCTCAGTTCCGGTCGTGCCTGGCGCAACTTGACCAGCACGCTCGCAACATCGACGCCCGGCAGGGTAGTGTCCATCAGAAGCAAATCAGCCGAGGCGGCAGCGCTGCACGTCGATGCGGCATTTACATGATCAAGCGCATCGACCACGCAGCCGAAAGACTCCAGCACATTTTGGATGTAGCCTCGCACCTGAATCTCGTCTTCGAGGAGAATTACGCGAAGTTGATGGTCCACAAACACCGCCCCATTAAAAGACAAATAGCTTGATGCGATCAGAATTGTGATCACATTCTGCAGGACTGGGCGCAGATTGGGGCACGCGAGGTGCCGCTCAGGATGATAATCGGATAGAGAGCCCAGACAACGAAACCGTACAAGAAAAGAGAAAGACTTCAAAAAAGCTGCACAACTTGGAAAGCGGCATCTGAGATTCTGCCTACGTTCCCCTCAACACTGGGTGCTGTACTGACGACCTAAGATGTGATACCACGCAAACAAGTTGCTCCGTAAGATACAACCATTGGTGCAGTAGATCCCGAAAGGTATGCCGCCGGACAGTGGGTTGAAGGGCTCACCGCTCCGCACCGGTTGAAATGATTCTGCCTGTTCAAATTGCGGTTGACAAGAGACTTTTAGTAACCGAAAAGTGAGTACTCGGGGCGCAAACTCGCGGTAAGTTATTCAATCTATTTGGCTTACAAGCTAACGTCCAGCTTGCCGCCAACTGTGAAAAGTTTTACCCATGCGAACAGAACTTCCCACCCCGTTGACCTCCAATGTGCCATAACTCGCCCGGTCTGCAGTGGTCGATCCGGCAATGCCAGGACGCTTGCGCCTGCGGCCTCGAATTGTTCACTGTTGTTGCCCCAATCAAATCGCGCTTATTCGCTATCTCTAAACAAATCGATGTGAACTGCCGCAATACGCCGGGTGTTTGGCGGGGTACGTGCATAAAGCTAAAGTGCGAGACGGAAAACTATGCAATTGATTTCACCATCTATATCGCTCATGCCTGTACTCCTAGGAAACTCCGCAGCCATGGCGTCGGTTCGCCGTCAGGTTGAGCAAGCTGCCTCCGCCGGCATGCCAGTGCTGATCACAGGGGAAAGCGGCACTGGCAAGAATGTGGTCGCGCAGAATCTTCACGCCCTTTCCGCACGGCGCGACCGCGCTCTGGTTCAGGTAAATTGTCCCTCTCTTCCACACACGCTGATCGAAAGCGAACTGTTCGGTTATGAACAGGGAGCGTTTACCGGCGCCAACCAAACCCGCAGTGGCAAGGTGGAGCAGGCGCAGAACGGCACGTTATTTCTCGATGAAATAGGCGATCTCGACGTGTCGGTACAAGCGAAACTGCTCCAGGTATTGCAGGATTTTCGATTCAGCCGCCTGGGAGGATCGGAGGAGCGCGCCGTAGATATCTGGCTGATCTGCGCCACCCATCGCAATCTGCATTCCGATATCGATGGCGGCCGCTTTCGCTCCGATCTCTACTACAGAATCAACGTTGTTCCCATCGAGCTGCCGGCGCTCAGGGAGCATAGTTCCGATGTGCCGATGTTGCTGACCCACTTTCTGCGCCTCTACGAGCTGAAGTTCTGCCGCTCGATAGAGCCGCTTTCGAAGTCTGTGATGAAGCTGCTCGAGGCATATCACTGGCCCGGGAATGTGCGGGAGCTGGAGAACCTGGTGAAGCGCTACGTCGTGCTGGGAACGGAACAGGCGATTGTGGAGGCATTAAGCGACCGCGACTCGACCGCCGAAGCTTCTCCGTTCATCCCGGATGCGCACCTTCCGCTTCGGCTTCAAACCCAGCGAGCGGTGCGGGTGCTGGAGCGGCAGATCATCCTACGCGCTCTCAATGAACATCGCTGGAACCGCCGCAAAACGGCTCAATCGCTCGATATAAGCTATCGCGCCCTGCTTTACAAGATTAAGGATGCGGGGTTGCCGCGGCTGCGCCAGGCAAACACCGTCCCATTTTCATCTGAGGAGAACTAAATGTTGAATGGAAATAAATTAATTCGCCGGTTGCAGTATTGTGCCTTGTTTGCCGCAGTAGCGGGAATGGCTTCGGGTTCGCTGCAGGCGCAGTCTCATTCCAGCGCACAGCCGGCCTTCACCACGCCTTCCAGCATGCCGGTCGCGCCGGTCGGAACCTCTTTCTCCGCCGCCTCCGGAGACACTCCGGAGGGGCCCGACACCACCGTATCGCAAGTGGCCGGCGACACCTATCAGATCGGGACCGACGATGTGCTGACCATCAACGTGTGGCACGAGCCCGAAGTTTCCCGCAACGTGCCGGTACGTCCCGATGGGAAGATCTCCCTGCCGCTGGTTGGCGATGTGCAGGCCGCAGGTCTGACGCCGACCCAGCTGCAGAACAGGCTGGAATCACGCTTCTCGAAGTTTCTGACTGACCCGGCTGTCAGCGTGATCGTTGCGGAGATCCGTAGCCAGCGCGTGAACGTGCTGGGCCAGGTACTTCGCCCTGGGACATATGCTCTGATTCCTCCCATGAGTGTGATTGATGCGATCGCGACCGCCGGCGGTTTGAAGGAGTTCGCGAAGCCGAACCAAATCTATGTCCTGAGGACGCTGCCCAGCGGACAGCGGGAGCGCATCAGAATCCAATATAAGAACGTGCTGAAGGGCAAGCACGGAAGCCACGATGTTCTATTGGAAACCCGCGACACGGTGGTGGTGCCGTGATTCATCGCATATCGTTCCTGTCCCATTTTCGACGGCAGCTTCGGTTCGCCACACTGGCTTGCCTTGCTCTGTGCCTTGTGCCGGCAATAACGGGGCGGGCTTTGGGGCAGGCAGTTCCGGCAGCCACCTGGCCGACGGGTGATACGAGTCCAACTGAGCAGCCGTTGCCCGGCCAGATGCTGGGTACGGATCTAACGCTGAACCAAGGCGTTAATTCAATCAACGCGGAGAATGCCTCGTTTGACCGTTTCGGATTGGGTCTCTCGGCACTGGGTGGCGCGGAGACCAACTTTCTGGGAAGCGACACGAACAAGAAGACCGTCGGGTACGCCCAGTTCGCCGCTGAAGCCGCAGTGTCGCTGCGCAGCCAGAGAACCCGTTTCTTCGCTCTGTACCAGCCGGCATACGATGTGTATCCACAATATTCTGAGGTGAACAATTTCGCGCAGCGCGCCTATCTTAATCTGACGCACGCCATTTCCGAGCACGCCGACTTCGCCTGGAACGCAACTTCGGCTCGGTACTTAAGCCTCAATCAGTTTCTGCCGCAAGCTCTCGGTGTCGGCGGTGTCGGAGTCGTCATACCCACTTTGGGAGCGCAAATACGGCAGGACAGCTTTGAGATCACCAATGTAGCCACGAGCCTCCGTTACAGATATCTGATGAGCACTCGAATGACGTTCACCGGAACCCTGATCAGCGGATTGTTCATTGATGTTCCGGCCGATGTGCAGGTCCGCGTCGCCGGGATCAGTCAGCGGCTGATCACCAGCGGAGCGGATGTGCGACTAGACTATCAATTGAGGCCGCGCGACGTTGTCGGCGGCGAGGTGACTGCGATCTATGTCTACGGCCTGCGTCCCGGCGGACACGAGGTCGCGGAAACTATCCAGGGCACCTATCAGCGGCAACTCGGCGCAACCTGGTCTGCCAAAGTGGCAGCAGGGCCGCTCTTTATTCAAGCCTCGAGCCCGCTCTATGGCAGTATCCAAAGTACAAACTACTCTTTGGCCGCGTCTGTGAGCCACCAAGTACGGCAGTCTCAACTTTCTCTTGGATACAGCCGCGCATTCATCGTGAGCTTATTGTCTCCGGGGGTCGTAGGGAATTCGGTCAATTTCACCGCGTATGTCCCCCTGCGAAGCCGCTGGATCTTAACAGCCGTCTCGACGTTTGCTGAAGACAGTGGAAAAAACACCTACGTCACCGGCCATATTTTTGGCGCATCCAGTCAGCTGGCCTACCAGGTCCAGCCAAGACTGCAGCTCTTCGCTTCGTACGCTCTAACCTCTGACAACTATTCGACCGGTACATCGCAGGCGTCTTACGGATATACGCGAAACCTGTTCGGAGCCGGTATTCGGTTCAACCTTGGCAATCCCATCACCCCTGGAGGTGTGCAGTAATGGAACGTAAACCACCGTCTTCTATTGGCGATTTTGTCTCCGTCCTGAAACGCCGCAAGTTCTGGATAATTATCCCGTTTGTGATCGTCACCGGATTGGGAATCGCCCTTAGTCCTCTGATTCCCCGCACCTATCAGTCGACCACTACAGTCATGGTGGTGCCCCAAAAGGTGCCCACGATCTTCGTAAAGCCCACGACCAGTGATGTCGTGAACAAACTCAACCGCATCGGTCTCGAGGTGATGAGCGGAGCCGGCTTTATGCAGATCATCGATCGCCTGAATCTTTATCCCGATCTGCGCAAAACAGAGAAGCCGGACCAAGTTGTCGCGGCGATGCGCAAGGACATCAGCGTCAACGTCGCGCCCGATGCAACGGACGGACACGGAGGCGTCGGAGCTTTCACGATCTCGTTCCTGGGGCCGACGCCCCGCAAGGCGCAGGAGGCGACCAAGGAAATTGCAGACCTCTTCATCACCGAAAACGCCAAGGAAGGACATCAACTGGCGCGTGGAACCGACGCATTTCTAACCGCGCAGGTGGACCAGGCCGGACGACAGCTGGCGGCCCAGGAAGCCAAGATCCAGGCGTTCAAGAATGCCCATCTTGGGAGCCTGCCGGAACAGACCCAGCAGAACCTGACCATGGTGGGCGAGTACCAGGCCGAGCTTCAAGCCAACAACGCGGCGATCGATCAGGATAATCAGCAGAAAGTCTATTTGCAATCGGTTCTGAACGTAAACCCAGGCAGCGCCTCAGGGGAGGCACTCGCAGCACCGACAGCACAGCAGGTGCAGTTGGCCGAATTGCAGTCGGAATTGAATGCGGATCTGATGAAGTACACGCCGGAGCACCCCGACATCATCCGCCTAAAGCATGAAATCGCCGCGCTGAAGTTCCAGATTCGTCATGCTCCCAAATCGACGGCTGCCAATCCGCTGACACCGATGGTGTCCGCCACCGGACCGTCGGTGAACGATCAACTTAGGAGTCAGCTCGTCGGGATCAATGCGGATTTGCAGGCACGGACCGCACGGCAGCAGCAGCTGCAACAAAAGATCAACCAGCTTCAGGGCACTGTTTCCATGCTACCGGCCGTGCAGACCCAATACGCCGCGCTCGACAGCGATTACCAGGAGATGCAGAAGAACTACAACCTGCTGCTCGAGAAGCAGCAGGACGCTTCAATGTCGGCGCAGCTGGATCAGCGAAACGGCAGCGAACAATTTATGGTTCTAGCTCCGGCGGACTTGCCGGTCCAGCCGTATCGTCCCAATCCAATTCTGCTGTACATGGGTGCTGTGTTTATTGGACTGTTTATCGGGTTGATGTGCGGACTGATCGTCGAACTGCGCGACGACACCATGCATGACGCCGATGAGGTGGCCGCTTACCTGAAGCTGCCGGTTATGGTCGCTCTGCCGAAATGCCCGCCATTTTCCGGTGAGCCCTGGGCTATCGACACCTCGAAGGCGTGACAGCGCGCCGAGCTGGACAGTAGGGCAATTAAGACTGATCGAATCTTGCGAACCAAGAAGGGAACCATCGAAGCGATGAACATAAAACAGGAAGATTCACCGATGAAACACGTGGAAGCAGCCGTCCGGACCGAGGGAGAGAAGTCCATTCGGTTTACCCCTCCCATTGCTGAGGTCGGCGGAGGTGTGCGGAAAATCGATCTTGGCCGAGTTGCTCAGTCACTAGTGACGCTCGCGCCGGACGGAGCGGAGTTCAGCCCCAAGCAGAAGGTGATGTCCGAACAGTTTCGCCTGCTGCGGACGCGGGTGAAGGCGCTTAGCAAGGATTTTCAGCTTCGCACAATGCTGATCACCAGTGCATTATCGGGCGAAGGCAAAACTACTGTGGCCGCGAATCTCGCCGGCTCGCTGAGCCGTGTGGAGGGTCTTCGCATTCTGCTGATGGACTTCGACCTGCGACACCCGAATCTCCATACGATTTTCGGCGTGGAGCCGGACACGCGCTCGCAGTCTCCCTTCAGCGGCGTCATGCCCTGGCAGCCGACCGTCTATAAGGTGAATAAAAGGCTCGATGTTCTGTTTGGCTTTCGACCGCTCGATGAGCCCGATAAGCTGCTGGAGAGCAGCCGGCTCGAGAAGCTGCTTAATGAAGCCAAGGCCGAATACGACGTGATCATTCTCGATTCCGCGCCGATGCTCGCCGTCTCCGACACTCACTCTCTGGTCCCATTGGTCGATTGTGGAATTTTTGTTCTGAATGCAGACAACACACCGATCGGCGCAGCCCGCGAAGCCCTGGCAATGCTGCGCGACAAGGTCGCTGGCTGCATCGTGAACCGCGTTGAGCATCTGAAAAGCGAAGGGTATTACCGCGCCTCCGGATACGGATACGGATACGGATCGAAGAACACGGAGAATTAGACATGATTCGCGTATTCAATCTGTATGTGCCATCCAGTAAGCTGCTGCTTGTGCTCGGAGACGCGCTGTTGCTCGGGGTAGGATTTTTTCTCCTATTCGGGCCTCACGTTCCTCTGCAGACGCTGGCCGGGGTGCAGTTCTATGCCCTGGTCGTGCTGGCCGCGGTCATCGGGATCTGGTCGTTTTACTTTTCCGATCTCTACGAAAGCGCAACCCTGCGTAGCAAACATATGGTGCTGGTTTCCGGTCTCCGCGGCCTCGGTCTGAGCGCGATACTGTTGTGCCCGCTGGCCTGGTTCCTGCTCCGCAATCGCACCCAGTCTCACTTTATTGAACCGTTCCTGGCGCTGATTCTGTTCCTGCTGTATCTGCAGAGGTGGTTTTCCGACTGGTGGCTCAGAAAAATGAGCAAAGGGCAGCGGGTCCTGCTGGTGGGGTCGGGAGCGACCGTCCAACTGCTGGCGGAAGAATTGAGCGGAAAATGCGGTCTGCCTCTGAAGCTTGCCGGTGTGGTCATCGACCATTCCCGCCCGCTTCCCAGGGATCTTCGGTTCGCTGTTGTTGGTACAGTTGACCGGCTGCGCGATCTGGTGCGATCCTTCCGTCCGGACCGCATCGTTATCAGTTCAGAAATTGGTGTCTCAACTATCCCGGCCTCGGACCTGCTGGCATTGAGGCGCGTCGGCATTCGCGTGCAGGATGCCGGTGAGTTATACGAATCCGTCACCGGTCGAGTGCCTGTAGAGTCGGTCCGCGCAAATGCGCTGGCATTTGGAGAGGCGCTGATTCCCGCGCCCTTTACCCGCGCCCTTCATCGCGTGGCCAGCTTCATCTCTGCTCTGTTGTTGACCATTGTGCTCGCGCCTTTGGGTCTGCTCGTCGCAATCGCCGTCAAGCTGGACTCGCGTGGACCTGTGTTTTACACCCAGGAGCGAGTTGGCCTGAGCGGCCGCACGTTCAGGGTCATAAAGTTTCGCTCCATGCGACAGGATGCAGAGAGCGGTTCCGGCCCGGTCTGGGCCACAGCAAAAGACTCCCGCGTGACCCGCGTTGGTGCAGTGCTCAGGAAACTTCGCCTTGACGAACTGCCGCAGGTGATCAACGTGCTTCGCGGAGAGATGTGCCTGGTTGGACCTCGTCCAGAGCGCCCGCACTTCGTCAGCCTGCTCGAAGAACAGATTACCTACTACGACTTGCGCCATTGCATACGGCCCGGAATCACCGGCTGGGCCCAGGTATGCGCCGATTACGGTTCGAATGTCGAAGAATCCCGAACCAAGCTGGAATACGACCTGTTCTACGTCAAGAATGCCTCGTTACTGTTTGACATGCTCATTCTTTTCAAGACGGTCAAGATCGCTTTGTGTGGCCGCGGGGCTCGCTGAAGCCGAGGGCAACTCAGTTTGGCCGGACCTGGGAGTAACGCGCAGCGCACTACGCTGCGTGGAAAGAGAAAAAGGAGAATACCTTGTCTCGTATATTGCACCTGATTGCAAGTGACACCGTCGGCGGACCGGAGAAGCAGTTTCTGCACCACGCGCGCGATGCGCGGGATGCGAGTTACCAGGTTATTCTCGGCAGCTTCCAAGATGGCGCCGAACCGCCCGAGATTTTGACGCTTGCCCGCAGGTACGGGATAGAGACAGTGTCTATTCCCGGAGGCATTCGGCCCGGCCTGGTCGACGATCTTTCCCAATATCTCACTCAGCATCGGATCGATCTGCTCTGCACACATGGCTACAAGGCTAACGTTGTGGGACACTTTGCCGCCAAACACGCGGGTATACCGTGGGTCCCTTTCGTCCACGGTTTCACCGCCGAAACGTGGCAGGTAACTCTGTACGAA
This sequence comes from uncultured Acidobacteriota bacterium, assembly GCA_963744615.1. GTDB lineage: Bacteria > Acidobacteriota > Terriglobia > Terriglobales > Acidobacteriaceae > JAKAAZ01. Next base: position 1,937,780 of record CAVUUE010000003.1, on the reverse strand, counting down.
CGTTTGGAGCGCAGCCTGTTGGTGCGTAGCCCCTGGGTGGTTTGCACCTCACCGGCGCAGGCCCGTGAGTTGGGCCGACTGCGGCGAGGACGTCACGCCCCACTCGTCATTCAGAACGCGGTGCTCGCGCCGCGGGAGACTGGCACTTCGCATGCCGCCATCCCCAGCCGCGAAGAGCTGGGATTCACCGGACGCGCTTTCGTTTTCGGCGCAGCAGGACGATTCAGCCGGGAAAAAGGACACCGCTTCTTGCTCGAGGCCTTCGCGATGCTGAGCAAGATGCTTCCCAGCCAGCCGATCGAGCTTCTCCTCTTAGGGGAGGGTCGGGAGGAATCCTCACTGCGCTCCCAATCCAGGCGCCTGGGCATCGAGCCCCGGGTATGTTTCGCAGGGTTTCAATCGCGACCAGCTCCATGGATGAAGGTCATGGACTGTATGGTGCAGCCCTCGTTGGCGGAAGGGATGCCGAACTCCGTCCTTGAGGCAATGCTCCTGGGAGTTCCGGTTATCGCCAGTTCGGTCGGCGGAGTGCCCGAAGTGATTGCCGATGGGCAAACCGGCCTGCTGGTTGAGCCCGGGTCGGCGGTGGCGCTTGCGGAAGCGATGAAAAAAATCGTCCGATCCGCGCCCTTATGCCGCCGGCTGGCGATTGACGCGCGGCGCCATGTAGAGCACAATTTTTCGCCGGCCCGGCAAAGGACTCTTCTCGAGATGTTGTACAAGACACTTCTGGGGGATTCCTTTGCCGTGGAGCTCGAGGAACGGGTGCATGTCGTCGCCTAAGATTTCGATTATCTTGCCTGTCAGAAACGAGGCGCGCTGCATAGGTCGCCTTCTGGACCAACTGCTCGATCAGACCTACCCGCCCAACCGTTATGAGATCCTGGTTGCGGACGGCCGTTCCACAGACACTACCCGCGAAGTGGTCCAGGCCAAAGCCAGAGAATCCGCGGTGGCGATCCGAGTGGTCGATAACCCTGGGATTCGATCGGGAGCCGGACGCAACGCCGGCATGGCTGAATCGACCGGCGACATCATCCTATTCATCGATGGCCATTGCGAAATACCATCGCGCCGCCTTCTGGAAGACTCGGTTCTCCTGATCGAGGAAACTGGTGCGGACTGCCTTTGCCGGCCGCAGCCATTGATTGCATTTTCTCCACGCGGCATTGGGAGAATCATCGCCGATGCACGCGCCTCCAAACTCGGCCACGGCCGCGATTCCCTGATCTATGAAATGACTCATACAGGATTTGTCGACCCGGCGAGTTCCGGAGCGACCTATCGTCGCGAAGTGTTTGAGCGCGTCGGCCCATATGATGAGAGTTTCGACGCCTGTGAAGATGTCGAGTTCAATACCAGGGTCGCGGCCTCTGGTTCCAAGGCCTACACAGACCCAAGACTCGCGGTATATTACGAGCCGCGGGGTAGCTTCAGCGGACTCTTTCGGCAAATGATGCGCTATGGCGTGGGGCGTGTCCGCCTGGCGCGGAAACATCCCGATTCGGCATCATTATCGCAATGGGCGCCTGCCGTGCTGGTTGCTGTGCTTGCCGTGGGAGTTCTCGCGGCCGTTATCGCTATATTGGCGGCGAGCTGGCTGGTGGCCATCCTGGCAGTGCCGGCAGCGATGTTCCTTGTGATCACGATCGCAGCGTCGTTCGATCTGGGGCGGCGCCACGGCCTGCTGCACGCGTTGCTGGGACCGCTCGCGTACTGCGCGATTTACGCCGGTCTGGGTACAGGGATGTGGTTGGAGTTGCTGCGCTTTTCCCGGAAGACTGCTCGTATTCCGCTCGAATTCAAATCGCCAGTCGGTTTGCCCGTTCAGACGCCTTCCGCCCAGGCTGGGATTGCGGACCTCAGCGAGGAACTGAGGAAATAGATCGATGTGCGGCTGGAAGAGAATTCCACCTTCCCGCGAGTTGTAGCCATCTCCTCCTCGGCGGCCCTGACGGCAATGCGAGGAATGCACAGATTATTTGAGCGCCGGTTCACCAGGCCTGGCTGCGCGGTAAGAGCTGCGCGGAACCCGGCAGAGCCCACCAGATCCAGAACCCGCCGATTATAGAGTCCATTTGGATAGGTTAGCATTTCGGGAACAACTCCCGTCTGTTCCCATAGTTTCTGCCGCGAATCTTCCAGTTCCCGTCGAATGTCGCGGTCGGTCTCTGATGGTAGCGTGGCGTGCCGGCTGGTGTGGGAGCCCATCCGCACCAGTCCGGTTCCGATCATGGTTCGAATATCGTTCCAGGTGAGGAATCTTCGCGAAGTTATTGCCGGGGTTTGATACCGCTGCTCGAAATGGTCGAGCAATAAAAGGCGTCCAGCCAGCGGCATACGCTTCAGTTCGCGTGCCCAGTAACGCTTCTGGGGCCGCAAAGGGCGGTTCTTGCGTTTGCCCATGCCCCAATGGTTCAAATCGGCCACCAGTTCTTCCACTCCGGAGCGCGCCGCACATTGTGTCCAGAGACGCGCAAAACGCTCTTCCGGCAGCATCTTACGAGTGTCGATCAGGTCTGTGCATGCGAAAATCGTCGCCGGCATTCCATAGGCCAGCAGGTGGGGGAACGCAATGCGGTAATTGTCTTCCCAGCCGTCGTCGAATGTGATCGCCACTTTCGCGCGACCTCGGGTCCCGCGTGGATTGGCCAGCAGATCGTCGAGGTGTACTACCTGATATTCCCTCTGGAGCAGACCCAGTAGAGAGACGAATGCAGGTTCGCTCACAACGAGACTGGAATCGAAGCACAAACTTCGTTCGTCCCTGGGAAGAACGCGGTTCAGGGCCAGCACCAGCCCTGTGTGCGATGCTGCCAGCCGGCGCAGAACTCCAACCAGCCCAAGCCTGTCGAGCAGGTCAATAAAAACCGTTTGAATATCGGATTGCATGCTCTGTTTTCGCGTCCAGTCAAGTAGAGAAGCCGGAGAACGGACGTCCTCCCCAAGGACTCATGCACGTGTAGTACCAAAGTTCAGGTGCTGTCGGTAACCAGGCAGGGCTAGCTTCCTTCCACATAGCCACCCACCCGGGCCCGCGGGAGAGAAATAAATCGGACAACAATATGCAATGTACTGCGCATGCCCGCTTCAATACAGCTCTCCGCGAAGTAGGACCGCTTCATAAGAGCTTGTAATTCCTATCGAATTAGAACGGCCAGAGAATTGCTTCTTCATGTTTGCAAGACAGACTCGGCATGAGGGTGTTTCCGCCGCGCCTGTGTGAAAGCCGCTCGATCCAGTCTCGCGGTCTGCCTGTGAGCAAAGGGTCTAAGCGACCACACGCGGGTCAACCGCTGGAACCGCGCTGTTGCCGCTCTGAGGTTTAAAAAAAATTTCTTTGCTGAAAGAGAAAGGACAAGAAAATGACATTACTATCATTGATGTTGCTTCCGTCCGCTGCCGCGGGTCTCGTACTGCTTGTGTCCTTGGTTGCCCAAGGCATGCGCCGCGAATGGTAGATTCCGCTTCTCGATCGCCGGCTCGTTTTCAGGACTGTCGATCCAGGTATGCCGCCAAATGCCAGTGAATTTGGGGTGGAGGTTTGTCATAGCCACCCCAGGCTCATTTCACGGCATCCGAACGTAATGACCGGCGGGATTCGCCTGCCAAAAATCTACTTACATTTGGTAGCCTTAGATACTGTCTGGTGTCTTTGCATGTCAGCGACCGGCAGACGCGCAAGCAGCCATAGCCGGGCGATGGATATCTGCGGCAGTTCTCGGCTGGATTCCAGGAGGGGTATTTGGCAACAGCGGCCGAGCAGCTTTCGAGAGTGGATGATGAGGTTCGGAACAAGGCTTCATCATCTGCGAAGCTGCGCATTTTATTTCTTATCGATGAGATTGGCGGGTCCGACGGCGGCGGGACCGAGCGTCAGGTCCTGCAGTTAATCCGCCTGGCCAAGCGGTTGGGCTATGAGCCTCGGCTGGCTGTGTTGCGCCGGACGGAATGGCTCAACGAAGAGAGCGCCGGCTGTCCCGTGTACTGCGCCGGTGCAACCCGGCTGTTCAGTGCGGGCGGGTGGCGCGGCTGCCGCGAACTTGTCCGATGGATGCGTGCCGAACAGATCATCCTGGTGCAGACCTTTTTCCTCGAGTGCAATATCCTTGGCCCCTGGATGTCCCGACTGGCCGGGGTGCCGGTCGTCATGGGCACGCGGCGCAACCTGGATCAATGGAACGGCCGCACTCGCTGGATGCGCCCGGCGGTGCAGCGCGTGCAGCGGCTGGCAAATTTCTCCGCTGATTGTATCGTCGCGAACAGCCAGGTTGTGGCCGACACTATGATCGCTGCAAAACGGGTGCCGGCTCGCAAGATAAGGGTTGCTCATAATGGAATTGACTTGGCCAAGTTTGCCGGCGTTGAACTGTGCCGCGCGTCCACAAGGCAACTCCTCGGCGTCAGCGATGACGAGGTGCTGGTGGGCAACATCTCCGTTCTGCGCCCCATAAAAGGTCTCGAACAGTTTGTCGAAGCCGCTCGCCTTGTGCTTAAACAGGAGCCCGCGTTTCGATTTGTGGTGGTCGGCGGCGGGGAGCAGCAAAATCACCTCACGGACTTGATTCGGCGCTTGGGCTTGGAAGATCGTGTGCGCCTGGCGGGGCCGCAGCCGGATGTACTGCCGTACCTTTCTGCAATGGACATCGGCGTGCTTAGCTCTCTGGGGGAGGGCTTCTCCAACTCCCTGCTAGAGTACATGGCTTGCGGGCTGCCCGTGGTCGCTACCGAAGTTGGTGGAAATCGCGAAGCGCTGGCAGACACGGGCATTCTCGTTCCGCCCAACAATGCAGGTGCGCTGGCGGAAGCTATTCTTCAACTCCGCCTTTCGGCACTTCGCCAGAAGCTCGGACGAGCAGCTCGGCAACGTGTGGAACGGTTCAGTCTCGAGCGGGCGGAGCAGAGGATGGAAGAAATTTACGGTGAGATGTTGAAGTCAAAAGGAATTGTGCAGCGCAAATTTGAAGGAGAATCACGGGAATGACAGATCCGAACGGAAATGAAGTTGCGGGTACATCCAAGCAAACGGGAGCTGCGGCTACAGTGACAGTCGAGTCCAACATCGACTCGCTCATGCAGACCATTTGCGACCGCAGTGGGCAGGTGGGTGTCGTTGGGTTGGGCTATGTGGGGCTGCCGCTTGCGATGCTGTTTGCTCGTGCGGGTTTCCCGGTCACTGGTTTCGACGTGGATCAGTCCAAGGTGACGAAGCTGAACGCTGGTTCCTCCTACATTCAGCGTATTCTCCCCGAAGAAATTGCCCAGTTGCGGGAGACGGGATTCAAGGCCAGCGCCGAATATGCTGACGTCACCCGGATGCAGGCCATCATTATCTGCGTGCCGACTCCTCTTGACGAGCATCAGGGACCCGATCTTCGTTATATCGAAGATACCGCTCGCTCGCTTTCGCCGCATCTGCGCGCTGGACAGCTGGTAATCCTCGAGAGCACAACCTATCCCGGTACCACTGAGGAGGTGTTGATCCCTCTGCTGGAAGCGAATAATCCAGAGGGACTGCGCTGCTTCCGTGACGGCCTGGATCCTGCGAAATGCTTCTATGTGGCCTATTCTCCCGAACGCGAAGACCCCGGTAACGTAACCGTGGAACGGAGCGATATACCCAAGGTGGTCGGCGCCTCCACCAAAGAGTCGGCCGATTTGGCAGCGGCGTTCTATGGCAGCATCTTCAACCGCATTATCCGGGTCTCAAGCCCGGCGGCAGCGGAGATGACGAAGCTGCTGGAAAACATATACCGCTGCGTGAACATCGCGCTTGTGAACGAACTGAAGCTGCTCTGTCTGCGGATGGGCCTCGATATCTGGGAGATCATCGACGCGGCGGCCACCAAGCCGTTCGGTTTTCAGCCCTTCTACCCCGGCCCAGGCCTGGGCGGCCACTGCATCCCGATCGATCCCTTCTATCTCTCCTGGAAAGCGAAGGAGTTGGACTTCAGTACCCGGTTTATTGAACTCGCCGGCGAGGTCAACACCTCGATGCCCTATCACGTGGTCGAGTCGGTTGCCGCGGCGCTGAACGAACGCACGAAACCCCTGAAGGGAAGTCGGATCCTGGTTCTCGGTCTGTCGTACAAGAAGGATATAGATGACCTGCGGGAGTCTCCTTCGTTGACCTTGATCGAGCAGCTCCGCCGTCGCGGAGCTCTGGTGGACTATAACGATCCGTTCTTTCCGACTGTAGGCCACGGACGGCATTACGACCTCAACATGACCTCGGTGCCTTTAGACAAAATTGCCGATTACGACTGCGTCCTGATTGCCACCGATCACTCCGATTACGACTATGAACAGATCGCAACGGAGGCACAATTGCTGGTGGATACACGCAATGCAACTCGCCGCGTCAGCGATCCGGACTTGCAGTCAAAGATCATTCGCTGCTGAGGGATTGCACCACGCGGGTGGAGGAGATTGTTCATTGGAAGGAAGCGAATTGAGGGTAGGTGTGTAAGTGCGATTTGTTCGGATCTGGCCCGAAAGGTCTTCCGGTTCCGTGCGAACGAACAGGAAAAGCTTTTCCCATCGCATGGTCGGTTAGGAAATTATTTACCTCGGAATAGGAGCAATTGTCTTGGATGGTAGAGATTGGGGGAGTTCGGGCCTTGAAACTGCGGGGGGTAACTGTAAAAGGGTTGGCACATAACGTGCCTCTCTACAGCTTCGGTAATCACTCAACTTCCGGATCGATAATTCGGACAGGCTGAACCATGGCTATGGCTATATCGGCGAACGTCCATTCTGAAAGGCCTTCCACACCGGCGTTAAGGGAGCCTCTGCCCCCCCGGGTGCAGGCCCCAGTAGCCGATCCATGGAGCACCACTGTTCTCGATCGATTTTACGACACCGTTCGCGCCAACCCAGATGCCGTCGCGGTTTTCGAGCCCTCCACCGCGTCCGGCTCGCCTTGCTTCCTCACCTACTCCGAACTATGGAACTATGCCGCCGCGTTCCGTGCTCAGCTCTCGGCGCAGGGACTCGCGCCGGGAGAAATGGTTGGCGTCGTCGCAAAGCGCTCCATTGCGACCATTGCGGCGATGGTTGGCGTGGTCATGGCGGGAGGCTGCTACGTGCCGGTTGAACTGGAAGAACTTCCCGCTGCCGACCTGCACCAGCTGACCCGCCAGACCGATCTGCGCCATTGGGTCGTCGATGCGGATGCGCAATTGAGCGATTCCCTCGCGCGGAAGGGAGGCTCTGTCCTGTCGCTCCGGGACGTTCCTCGTCCGGCCAGCGGCAATTTGGCCGAGATTCCAGCGGTGGCGATCGATGCGAATAGTCCACTGTACGTCATGTTTACCTCTGGTTCGACGGGGCTGCCCAAAGGAGTAGTGGTTCCACATCGAGCGGTTGCGCGCCTGGTCACCGGACAAAATTTCATCGAATTCGGACAGCAGCACACATTCCTGTTGCATTCCCCGCTTTCCTTCGATGCCTCCACGCTCGAACTGTGGGCGAGTCTGCTGCATGGTTCCCGGCTCGTCGTGGCGCCCGCGCGTAGTTTGAGCCTGAACGATTACTCCAATCTGATCCTCGATCATGGAGTCACTACGCTTTGGCTCACCGCGGCCATGTTTCACCTGGCTGCGGAGCATACGCCCGAGATGTTTGCTCCCTTGAGCCAGCTCATCTTCGGGGGCGACGTTATTTCCCCACGTCATGTCGAGCGCGTTCGCGAACTGTATCCGGCACTGCACATGACCAATGGCTACGGTCCCACCGAGAACACTACTTTTACGTGCTGCTACATCGTGCCCAAGGATTATCGCGCCGACGGCAATTTGCCGATCGGATCCCCCCTCGCCTATACGACCGTCCATATTCTTGATCCAAATCGCCAACCGGTAGCCATCGGGCAGCACGGGGAGTTAGCGGCAGGCGGCGCGGGTGTTGCGCTTGGATACCTCGATAGGCCGGACGCTACAGCGGCGCGTTTTATTCCGGATCCAGATGCCCCGGGATCGGACGCCAGACTGTATCTGACAGGAGATCGCGTATGGCAGCGGCAGGATGGCACTATTGAATTTTTAGGTCGTCTCGATGATCAGATCAAAATTGCCGGACATCGGATCGAGCTGGGTGCGATTGAGAGCGCTATTTCGAGCTCGCCGCTGGTTGCCGAGGCTGCGATCGTCGTTCTGACACCTTCCTCCGCAGAGAAGCGGCTCGTCGCGTGTGTTTCTCTCTCTTCGGCAACCGAAGATGCCGAGGCGCGTTTGCGCGAATGGCTCCTCAAGCGGGTTGCCAGGTACGCCGTACCGCAGCATTGGATTTTTCTGAGCGGTTTACCCATCAATGCTCATGGCAAGCTCGACCGAAATGCGTTGCGCTCGAATTGTGAGTCGCTGCTTATGCCGGTATTAGAAGGCAGGCAGATGGTGGTGGCGGATCCAAAATTTCCGGAAGCTGGTAGCGAAGAGCTCGACCGGACGCAGCTGGTGGTTCATGTGCAGCGTCTCTGGGAAAACCTTTTGAGGCGAGCCAACGTTGACGAGGAGGAAAACTTCTTCGACTTGGGCGGAACGTCGCTGCTGCTGATTGAAATGCATGCCAGGCTGGCTGGTCAATTCCGGAGTGTGCCTTCTCTCGTCGAGATGTTCAGCTTTCCGACGCCGCGCTCTTTGGCAGATCGTCTGTACAGTGGCCAGAATCTCCGATCGGAACTGACCCCAGCCGAACAGCGGGGTCGGCGTCAGCGTGCCGCCATGCTGAAACAACGGGCGACTCCCTTGGCTTCAAGAACGGCCCCTCAGTGCGCTGGTGTTCCAACAGGGGAGGAGGGCGGCCGATGAGCGACAATTTGCAAAATGCGGTGGCCATCATCGGCATGGCAGGCCGCTTCCCTGGGGCAGAGAACACGGAGCAGTTGTGGGAGAACCTCTGCGCCGGCCGCGAGTCGATCCGCAGCATTCCGGAAGCAGAACTGGAAGACCGGCTGACTTCCGCAGAGCGCAGCCAGGGTCGTTATGTCCCGGCCCGCGCGTTAATTGAGAACGTCGACCTCTTCGATGCGGAGTTTTTTCACTTTCTACCGCGCGAGGCCGAGCTGACCGACCCGCAGCAGCGCTTGCTGATCGAATGCGCCTGGCAGGCGTTTGAAGACGCCGGCTACGACCCAGCCCAGGTTGCGGGAAATGTCGGCGTCTTTGCTGGTTCCAGCGTCAACACCTATCTGCTGTTGAATTTGGCCTCGGATCGTAAATTTCGCGAAGAATTCACGCGCTCCTATCAGGTCGGTTCCTTTCCGGCACTGGTTGGAAATGGACAGGATTTTCTGGCGACCCGCATCAGCTACAAGTTGAACCTGCGCGGGCCCGCGATGACTGTGCAATCGGCTTGCTCGACCTCGCTGCTGGCGGTGGCGCAGGCCTGGCAGAGTCTGGTGAGTTATCAATCGGATCTGGCGCTCGCGGGTGCAGTGTCAATCTCATTTCCGCAGCGGCGTGGATATTTTTATCAGGAGGGCGGCATGGTTTCTCCCGATGGCCATTGCCGTCCCTTCGACAAATCCGCGGAAGGAACAGTATTCGGAGCGGGCGGTGGGATGGTCCTGCTGAAACGTGCCGAGGAGGCCGTGGCGGACGGCGATCATATCTACGCGCTGGTCTTGGGCGCCGGCATCAACAACGATGGTTCGGACAAGATCGGTTACGCCGCTCCCAGCAGCAAAGGGCAGGCTGACGCAATTGCCATGGCCCATGCCGCTGCAGGTGTCGATGCCGCCTCGATTGATTACGTCGAATGCCACGGCACAGGAACTCCTCTGGGAGATCCCATCGAATTTTCCGCCTTGGCGCAGGCTTTCGCCATCGGGCCGGCTCGCACCGGCAAGCCATGCCTCATCGGCTCTGTGAAAGGAAATGTCGGGCACTTGGACGTTGCCGCTGGGATGGTCGGTCTGATCAAGACGGCATTTTCCCTCGATCGCGAAAAGATACCCGGAACACTGCACTACAGCCAGCCGAACCCGCGGCTCGGCCTTGAGCAGGCGCCATTTGCAATCACCGGCCAAGTAACAGAGTGGCCGCGTGGTGATCGAAATTGCGGTACCGCCCGCCGCGCCGGAGTCAGCGCCTTCGGTGTCGGCGGCACGAACGTCCACCTGGTGCTCGAGGAAGCACCCGCGATTGCGACGGAACCAAGCCCACGTGCCCAGCAGTTGTTCTGTCTCTCGGCGCGTACCCCCTCGGCGCTCGATCAGCAGTGTCTTCGCCTGGCGCAATATCTCGAAAGTTTCGAGAGCGCCGCGTCTTCTTTGCCAGACGTGGCGTACACGTTGGCCACAGGGCGGCGTGCGTTTCCTCATCGCCTTTTTATCGCTGCAGGCGATCGCGACAAGGCGGTCGCGCAGCTTCGCAAGCCCGACGAAGTTAAGACGCGCAATCTGGTTTCGGCGCAAGCGCCGCCCCGGCTGGCGATGCTCTTTCCCGGTCAGGGATCGCAGTATCCGGGAATGGGAGAAGAACTTTACCGGACCGAACCCTTATATCGGCAAATTGTGGATGACTGTTGCCAACGGCTGAAGACTCTTGCGGAACTGGAACTGCTGAATGTGCTGTATCCGGAGATGGCGGACGCGAAAGCATACGACGACGCGGCACTGACTTTGCAGCAGACTCGCTATGCACAACCGGCACTGTTCGTTACCAGCTACGCCTTGGCACGTCTGTGGATGCACTGGGGCGTAGTCCCCGATTGTCTGATCGGCCACAGCGTCGGAGAACTCGCTGCCGCTTGCCTGGCTGGAATCTTTTCTCTCGACGACGCGCTTCTTTTTGTTGCCCGTCGAGGCGAGTGGATGCAGCAAATGGCGCCGGGAAGCATGTTGGCCGTACGTATGCAACCGCAGGAGTTACAGAAGCTGCTGTCGCAAAGCGTATCCATCGCTGCCATCAACTCGCCGTCGCTCACCGTCGTCTCCGGTCCACTTGCGGAGATAGAAAATCTTGAAGCGCAGTTGGAGCGGGACCGGGTGATCTCTCGGCGCCTGCCTACGTCCCACGCCTTCCATTCGTCTATGGTCGAGCCGATCATAGAGCCCCTGCGTCGAGTGCTCGGGCAGATGAAGCTGCGCGAACCGCAGATGAAAATCGTCTCAACCGTAACAGGTGAAGCGCTGACTGCCACGCAGGCGATTTCGCCGGAGTATTGGGCCCAACATTGCCGCGTGCCTGTAAATTTCAGCGCAGCGGCCAGCACGGTCGTCCATGAAGCATATGAAATCACTCTTGAAGCGGGTGCCGGAGAGACACTCACCACACTGGTTCGCCAGCAACTGCCGCGCGGAGGGAAGATGCTTGGACTCACCTCGCTGCCCTCCGCTGGGATTCCTGCAAGCTCCAAGAAACAGGCCTCTGATGTGATGGCTCAGTCGATTGGATCGTTGTGGACGCGGGGTGTACCGGTGGACTGGATTGCATACTACTCGTCGGAGCGCCGCCGTCGCGTTGCCCTGCCTACTTATCCTTTTGAGCGTAAGCGCTATTGGGTGGAGCCCACAGAGATCGAAACCGTGAATCCGCAGAGCACGCGTCCGGGTACGAATCCTGTAACGTCTACATCTTCGACAGATGCGCCGCCGCAGAGCGCAAATTCTGCAATGACAAACCTGAATGCTTTGGAGAACACAATGAACACTGCCACTCCCGGGATGGCAAGTACCACGTCGAACACCGCTACACCCGATCGTTCTGCGCGTCTTCAGATGGAAGTGGCGGTGCTGTTCGGAGAACTTTCCGGTCTCGAACTGACGGCGAACCAATATGACGAAAGCTTCCTTGAACTAGGCTTTGACTCCCTTTTTCTTACCCAGGCGGCACAGAAGTTGCAGGCAAACTATGGTGTGAAGATTGCCTTCCGGCAGTTGCTGGATACCATGTGCTCAATCAACCTGGTAGCCGCGCACCTGGAAACGCAGCTTCCGCAAGGATTTGGCAACACCGCTCCTGCTGTCGCAGCCCCGAATGCTGCGGACGGACGGACTTCTTCCGGGACTCCAACAATTTCAAAAGCAGGGAGCGAGCTCTCCTCTGCCGCTCTGATGCAGCAGCAGCTTCAGACAATGATGAATTTGATCCAGACACAGTTACAGTCTCTGAGCGGAACGACTATCCAGTCTGGTTCGCGGCCTGAGTCTGTCGTAGGCTTGCCCGCTGCGAGCCTTTCCGCCGGTCAATCCGCGACCAACGTGGTCAGCGAGCAGAATGCTCTTCACAAAAAGCCGATCCAGCACCGTCAGTCAGAAATGACGGCGGAACAAAAGACATTCCTGGAACAATTTATAGAGCGGTACTGCAGGAAAACGGCGCAGTCGAAGTCCTTCACCCAGAGGCACCGCCGTACGCTCGCGGACCCTCGTGTTGTCAGCGGATTTCGTCCCGAGTGGAAGGAGATGGTCTACAGCATCGTCTCCTCGCGCAGCAAAGGTTCCAAGCTGTGGGACATTGACGGGAACGAGTATGTCGATCTGCTCAACGGCTTCGGCCCGACAATGTTCGGGCACTCGCCTGATTTTGTAACCCAGGCGGTTCAGCACCAGTTGCAGGAAGGCTTTGCCATCGGTCCGCAGACCCCGCTGGCGGGCAAAGCCGCGGATCTTCTGACCGAGATGACGGGTACAGAGAGGGTGACGTTCTGCAACACCGGCTCCGAAGCTGTGATGGCGGCGATGCGGATCGCGCGAACCGTGACTGGGCGAGACCGGGTTGTTTTCTTTGCTGGCGATTATCACGGACAGTTCGACGAAGTCCTAGCAAAGCAGTTGCGGCGCAAAGGTGAATTTACCGCGCAACCGGCTGCACCTGGTATTCCTCGCGCGAATCTCGGCAGCGTTACCGTGCTCGACTACGGCACGGGAGAGTCTCTGGAATACATCCGCCACCATGCCAACGAATTGGCTGCGGTTCTGATCGAACCTGTCCAGAGCCGTCATCCAAACTTGCAGCCAAAGGAGTTCTTGACGCGGGTTCGCGAGATTACCCAGCAGTCTGGCACGGCTTTCATCTTTGACGAAGTGGTTACCGGTTTCCGAATTCATCCGCGCGGCGCACAGGGGTATTACGGCATCAACGCCGACATGGTGACATACGGCAAGGTGATAGGCGGCGGAATGCCCATTGGAATCCTGGCCGGAAAAGCCGCGTTCATGGATGCCCTGGACGGCGGCCATTGGGAATTCGGCGACCAGTCCGTTCCTGAGGCCGGCGTCACATTTTTCGCCGGCACGTTTGTCCGTCATCCGCTGGTGATGGCCGCGCTCTGCGCGACGCTCGAACACATCCGTACCGTTAGTGGCGAGGTTTACACAAGCTTGAATCGGCGCGCCTCCCGATTCGCCATCCAGTTGAACCAGGTGCTGGGTTCTTGCGGGGATATGCTGCATTTGGAACAGTGCGGCAGCGTGATGTACCTGGTTGTTCCTTCAGAGCTCCGTTTCGGCGGCCTTCTTTTCTACCTGCTGCGTGAGAAGGGAGTTTTTCTGCTGGAGGGATTTCCGATTTACCTCACCACCACGCACAGCGATGCGGATCTTGATCATGTCCTGCGTGCCTTCCGGGAGAGTATTTCCGAATTGCAGGCGCACGGTCTGCTGCCACGCTCTTCGGATGACGGATCTGCCATCGCTCGAGGAAATATTGTCACAAACACAGTTACAGAGCTTCCTCTGACTGAGCCACAGATGGAAATTATCCTCGCAGCTCAGATTTCTGATGAGGCAAACTGCGCATTCAATGAGTCTTTTGGCCTCACTCTGCAGGGGCCGCTTAATTTTGGCGCCCTTCAATCTGCATGGAACGCGCTGGTGGCTCGCCATGACGCTCTCCGTATGCGGTTGACGTCTACGGGCGACAGGATGCGCGTCGACACGGATTGCCAAATTCCAATCGAACGAATTTCTCTCAGCGGAGCTGCAGGCGGTCGACAAGATGAATCGCTCCGAGAGCTGGCGGCCGCGGAAGGGGCTCGGCCCTTCGACCTGGCTGGTGAACCCCTGGTCCGCCTCAAGCTGCTGATGTTGGCCCCGGAGCGCCACCTCCTCCTTGTCACCGCACATCACTTGATTTGTGACGGCTGGTCGGTCAACATCATCGTTGACGAAATGGGCACGTTGTATTCGGCTGCCTTGTCCGGGAGTCAGGCGGAGCTGCCTCAGGTCCTGCAATTTTCCGAATACGCGCTGGAGGTCCAGACAGCGAAGTGGCGAGAGCAGGAGAAGCGCGATCTCGCGTACTGGAAACAGCAGTTAAGTCCGCACCCGGAGTTGTTGACGCTTCCAACGGAACGCAGCCGCCCCGCAGTTCGCAGCTTCGCCGGTTCGACCCTGGTAACGGAATTCCCCAAAGAATTTTCGACGGCCCTGCGCAAGGTGGGTGCCGGCGTCGGATGCACTCTATTCACCACGCTTCTTGCAGGCTGGCAGATTCTGCTTTGGAGGTTGAGCGGGAACGCCGCCCCGGTGACGATGATCCCAACGGCAGCGCAGTCGCAGGTTGAGGATAAAGTGCTCGTCGGGCATTGCGTTCATCTATTGCCGATCCATACTCCGCTGAACCCCACGATGACGGCGGCCGACTATTTGCGAGCTCTCAAGCCGGTGGTCTTGGACGCCTATGATCATCAAACCGCCACATACGGCAGCATTGTGCGCGAGCTGGATATGGCCCGGGTTCCCGGCCGGCTGCCACTCAGCGAAATCCAGTTTAATCTGGAGCAGGTCGGCAGGAGCGCATCCTTCGACGGGCTCAACGCGGAGGTTCGCGCCAATGGAAAGCGCGCCGTCAACTTCGACATATTTTTGAACATTGTTGATACCGGGAATGGCTTGCGTCTTGAGTGCGATTACAGCACCGGCCTTTATGACGAGTCGACCGTCGCCCGCTGGCTTGGCTGCTATCGCACGCTCCTGGAAGGCATAGTGGCAAACTCGGCGGAGAGCATCGCGAAACTGCCATTGCTGGAGCCTGCTGTTCTTCGTCGATTGGAATCAGCCAACGCAACTGTAACGGCACCGCTCGAGGCAGAAAATGTTCCGGAGCTGATTGCAGACGCCTTTGCCGCAATGCCATCCCAGCCCGCGGCGGATTTTTATGGACTTGAGCTGAGCCGCACGGAGCTGGCCCAGCAGAGCGACCACCTTGCGGCGTGGTTGATTCGGCACGGCGGCGGCCCAGGTTCTCTGGTTGCGATCTATATGGATCGCTCGCTCGAAATGCTGGTCGCCATATTGGGTGTGATGAAGGCAGGCGCGGCCTATGTACCGCTCGATCCGATGTTCCCGGCCGCGCGGATCGAACAGATTGTCGAGGAAACCCAGGTGCCAGTGATGATTACGCTAGCTTCACACCTCGACACCTTGCCGAAATCCAACGCCAAGGTGATCGCGCTCGATACAAACGCCATCGCGCTTGCCACCGAACCGCTCGTCGAATTGCCGCACATTCCAGCCAATGCACTCGCCTATGTAATTTTCACCTCAGGTTCTACAGGAAGGCCGAAAGGCGTCGAGGTAACGCACGGCTCGGTGGTGAACCTGTTAAGCGATCTGTCCCGGCGCCTCGAAATGACAGCGGCAGACCGGCTTCTCGCGGTCACGACCCTATCCTTCGACATCGCGGTTCTCGAACTGTTGCTCCCTCTGGTTTCCGGCGGTACGGTGGCCATTGCGCACCGCGACGACGTATCGGACGGCGTTCGATTGATGGAACTGCTGCGCGCGACGGGGGCCACAGCCTTGCAGGCGACTCCGGTTACGTGGCGAATGCTGCTTGAACAGGATTTTGAATGTTCTCCCGGATTTAAAATGTTATGTGGCGGGGAAGCATGGACGACCGCGATTGCCGATAGACTGCTTGGCGGCTGCGGTGCGGCTGGCGGACGCTTATGGAACATGTATGGGCCGACGGAAACGACAGTTTGGTCCTCAGTCACTGAGGTGGAGCGTGGCGCCACCCGCATGACCATCGGTCCTCCCATCGCAAACACACGGTTTTATGTAGTGGATGCCCGGCTGCAGCTCGTTCCTCCCGGCGTGCCCGGGGAGCTGTGTATCGCCGGCTCCGGCGTTGCCAAAGGGTATTTCAAGCAGCCTGAACTGACAGCCGAAAGATTTTTGTCCGATCCTTTCATGCCCGGCGACCGGATGTACCGCACCGGGGACGAGGTTCGCCAATTGCCGGACGGGCGTATTGAGTTCCTCGGACGCCTCGACCAGCAGATCAAGTTGCGTGGGTTCCGCATCGAACTCGGCGACATTGAAACCGCGATGCGGGCGCTTCCCGATGTACGCGACGCCGTAGCCGTCCTTCGAACTGATGCCACCGGGGAAGTCATCCTGGTGGGCTACTACATTGGGGCCGACAACCGGACGCAGGCCGAACTGAGGCTAGCCCTGCGCAGCCAGCTTCCTGCCTATATGGTTCCTGCGGTTTTGAGGCGCATAGAATTTCTGCCGCTTACCCCAAATGGAAAAGTGGATCGGCGCGCGTTGCCCGATCTGCATATCTCGAAGAATGAAAAAGAGGAGGAATTCGTCGAACCTGCCAACCCAACCGAAGCGGCTTTGGCGGAGATTTTCTGCGAAGTTCTGGGCTGCTCACGAATCGGCACTCGAACAAGTCTCCTCGATCAGGGTGCTGATTCGCTGCGGATGTTTCAGATCGCGTCACGCGCGCAACGTCGTGGCTATTCAGTCACCGTCAGACAATTGATGCAGCTGCATACCGTGGAAGCTGTCGCCGCGGCTTTGGATTCGACGCGGGACAAAGAGAGTACAGTTCTTACCTATTCAAGTTCGCTTCAACCTGTCTCAAGGGAAAGTTATCGTGTAGTTTCATGAAGCATAAATTGCAAAGTTACGTGTGCGACTATCGGCATAGCCGGATTGCATTAGTTCTGGTCGGCGAACGACTTGGATGGTAGAAAAGTGTCAACCTTGGTTGCTTACTCAAATTCGATGAATGAAGAGACGCTGGCTGGCGCAACGTACGCCATGCCCACGACGCCGCCACAGGCGCGTTTGTGGCATCTCGAGCAGCTGATGGGTCCGGATCCATCCTGGAATGTCGCCGTTCGTTTCCGGCTTTCCGGACAAGTGGACCGCGAGAAGCTGGAAGCGTCCCTGCAACTCTTGACCACTCGTCACGAGTCGCTGCGTACATCGATTGCCCTGCATGGCGCCGCCGTCGTTCAGCTTATTGTCCCCCGTACGACCCTGCCAATCGAGTGGTGCGATCTGCGCGCCTTAGTCGGGGAAGCGCAAGCGGCGGAGGTAACGCACCTCTCGCTCGAGCACGCCCGACAGGTGCTGCCGCTCAGCAATGCGCCTCTATTCCGGGTTCGGGTGCTGCGACTCACGGACGACGAGCATGTCATGTTGTGGAACACCCATCTTGCGGTTTGCGATGGATGGTCGATCGGTCTGCTATCTCGCGATCTGATGCATTGCTACGGCGAACTCTCGCTGGGGCGCGTTACCGCGCCCAGAAACTCGATCGAGTACGGAGACTACGCCGTATGGCTGGAAGGACAGCGCTCTGCACCTGCATACCAGGTGCATCGCAGGTATTGGTCCGACCGGCTTCGCGGGTTGAATTCTCCGGCGCTCCCAACCTCCTGGCGAAATCAGGAATCGCTAAACGATAGTCCTGCGATCCGCTCCGTGCTTCTGCCCCGTGAGCTTACTGACCGACTGGGTGCGGTGGCACAAGCCCATGAAGCGACATTCTTTCATGCCGCACTCGCTGTTTTTGCAGTCTTGATGCGCTCCGATCAGGCATTGCCGGAAGTGTGCGTGGGAACTCCGCTTAGCGGACGGGATCAGTCGGAGCTGGAAGATGTAGTCGGAACATTCGTAAACTATCTTCCTCTGCGCTTCCGCGTGGATGGCGAAACGCGCTTCGCCCACCTTCTCCACTCCGTGCGCGACCTGGTCACCGACGCGTTGGAGCATGCTCAATTTCGGTTCGAGGACATACTGGCTGATTTGCCGGGTGCGACCACGCCAGCTGCGGAGAACAAGCTCTTCTCCGCGGCTTTCATATGTCAGCAGGACTTTGTCCATCCCCTCAGTGCCGCAGGGGTGGCACTCACGGCAATTCCGTCCGTCACCACAGGTGCAGCTCGTCCCCTGACTGTTTTCATGGTGGAAAGGCCCGACGGATGGCGGCTTTCCTGCGAAGTGGATAATCGTGCCGTGTCAGCCGCGGCTGGGTCCACCATCCTCGAAAAGTATCAACGGCTGATTGCAGCGGTGGCTTCAGATGCCGAGGAGCTTGTTAGCCAACTGGCCAAATGCGCCGAATTCGATGCACTGGCTCCCATCTGCGACGCTGCGATTTTCGAGCAGCATGAACCGGTTCAATCCCCGCGCATTGGGATGCGTGCCGCGATCGCGAGTCCCGCTTCGATCAAACTGCCGGCGACCGAAGCCCAACTCAGATTTTGGCTGCTGGATCGCCTGAATCCGGGAGATGCTTCCTTTGATCTCTCAATGCGCCTGGAAATGAACGGTTCGCTCAATATAGAAGCGCTGAGGAGTGCCGCGGAAAAACTCATCGAACAGAATGAAATCCTGCGGACAACGCTGGAGGAAATCGATGGCCAGGTCTGGCAGATTATCCACTCTCGCGGCACGCTCGATTTCAAGTTTTCCAAGGTAGAAAGTCCGTCGACGGATCCATCCAGCTTTCAGGAAGACGAGCAGAAGCCCTTCTCTCTTTCCGCTGGGTCGTTGTTCCGGGTTCGCGTCCTGCAGTTCGAGCCCGAGCGCCACTGGCTGATCGTCACTCTTTCGCATGCCGTCGCGGATGGCTGGTCCAGCGGAATTTTCCTGGAACAACTGCGGCTTTCCTATGAAGAATGTCTCTTGGGAACGCGCGCGCAGCCTCATCAACCTCCCGCACAATTTTCCGCATACGCCGCCACGGAACGCAAACTGCTGGCAAGCCCGGAGAAAGATCGTCGTCTGGCATGGTGGCGGGAGCGTTTGCAGGGCACATGGCTTTCCCTGGCTCTTCCAAGAGATACAGAAGAAAATACCGCGGGCAAGAAAGGCGCAAATGCCGCAATGGCCTCCGCCATGCTTGCGCCCAGCGCGGTTCTTTCCGCGCGCAACTTCGCCCGGGAGTGCAGCGCCACTTTATTCGCAGTCTTCGGTGCGGCGTTCCAGGCTCTGTTGGCGCGCTATAGCGGACAAGGTGACATTCTCTTTCTGACTCCCTTCGCCAATCGAACCAGCGATACGGAGGCCATTCTCGGCCCGCTGGCCATTCCCGTGTGTCTCACCGGCCATGTCGCTCCCCAGGCGACATTTCGCGAACTCGTGACCGAATTGAGCACTCAGTCCATCGATGCCATGGAGCATGTTCTGCCGTTCAGCCTCGTGGCCCCGCTTCTGGATATTCGGGTGGTCGGCGGACACCACGTGCTGAATCAGATCACGTTTTTTCATCAACGCGCATTCGTGCACGAGATGCAATGGGGCACGCTGGAGGTAAAACCTCTACCCGAAATTCATGCTGCCACGGGTAGCGAGTGGCAGCTCGGTATGGTCGAACGGGACGAAGGCGTATCGATAGAGTTGCTATATGACGCATCCCTCTATTCCGCCCAGACTATGTCGCTGGTTGAACGACACTACAGCAGGCTGCTCTCCTCCGCGGTAATGGAGCCGGATATGCCGCTGTCGCAGTTGCAATTTATCACACAGGAGGAGATCGCCTCGTATTCCGCCGGGCTGCCCGTGCTGCCGATTACCGCGCGTCTCTTGCCGGGCGGTGGCAATCCACGTCCGAACGATGATGTCAAAGGGCCGGCCGAACAGCAATCCGAGGCCTCTACGCTCTCCCAGAGTGAGCGCGATCTGAAGCGCATCTGGCAGCCGCTGTTCAAAAACGACGAGCTTACCGTGGACTCGAACTTCTTCGATCTGGGCGGCCATTCACTCCTTCTGGCCAGACTCCAGCTGGCTATCAAGAAGGAGTTCGATGTTCAATTGTCGGTGGCCGATGTTTTCCGCGAACCCACGCTCGGAGCGCTGGCGGCCTGGTTGGACCGCGCCCGTTCGCCGGAGCAGCTTGCGTCCCCGGCCAGCCAGTTCAATCCCAGGGTGATTCCGATTCAGCCTCTGGGGACGGGGCGCCCCCTCTTCGTTATTTCTCAAAGCATGATTTTCCGCGCTTTGGCGGCGGAACTCGGTACAGACCAGCCTGTCTATGCCCTGCAGATTCTCGATGAAGACATCACCCCGGCGATGGCTTCGGCCGGCTTCGAGGAGCTCACAGACTTTTACATCCGTCTGATTCGCGAAGTGCAGCCCTCCGGGCCGTATCGGCTGGCCGGCTGGTGTGTGTCCGGATGGATTGCGTATGGGATTGCGCGTCAGCTCGAATTGAAGGGTGAAGAGATTGAGTTGTTGATGGTCATGGACGCATGGGCGCCGGGGTACTGGAGCAAACAGCCGCGGATGCGACGCACGCTGATGCGGGCCATCTACCGTGGCGAACGTTTCCTCTGGGTCATGCGCCGGCTACGTCCATGCAGCATGTCGGAGCGGCAGGCCTATATCCGCCGAAGCCTGCACGGAATGGCGGCCGCCGCAGCCCGCAACCTCACTGCCTGGCTGCACCACATGAACCTTCCGGTGAATATCCGCCTGACAGAAGAGATGCGCCGCAGCGAACAGCTGGAGTATACGGCCAGCCGCGCATTTGAAGTAGGCCCGCTTGAAGGAAAGGTATTGCTGTTCCGCAGCGAGGAGCAACCGACAGGCCCGCTATTGGCGCCTGACATGGGTTGGACAGAACTGCTCGGCCGACCAATGAGGGTGGATCAGTTACCCGGCGATCATCAGGAGATCTTCGATCACGCAGGTGTAAAAATTATGGCGGCTCTCGCAAGGGAGGTGCTGAGTGCACCGCCATTAACATCTACAGTTGAGGAGGCGCCGCGAAATAGCGCGAATCCGGAGCGGCACGGACACCACAGTCCATTGGTGGAGGCGTGATGCGCCTGCTCGAGATCGTGGGATTCACCTTGTCCGTACTAGCCCTCTTATCGCTGCTGGAAATCATTCCTGCATCCGTTGGGATCGCTCTTGCTGCGGTATCCTGCGGCTTCTTGATCGTCGCCGCCCGGACACTGGGGCCGTATTGGCAACTGGTGCCGCTGTACCTGGCGGTCTGTTTCGAGCTTGCGGCCTTGCTGTCGCTGCGTCTCGGTTCCAGCGGGCGACGCGCCGCGGTCGCAACCGCGGTTACGTGCCTGCTTATCATGACCGGCGCGTTTACATATGTTCTCCCGATGTTCCAGCTACCAAAGCCCTCGGGCGTCTACCAGGTAGGGACTCGCGTTGTTCATTTAGTCGATCCATCAAGAGTAGAGACCCACGTGGCCGGGTCTCCGCGTCCGCGGGAAATCATGGTGCAGGTTTGGTATCCCGCTGCTCCAGACCGACAGCATCTCGCCAGCTACCGCCGGCGACAGGAAACAACGGTCCTGTCGAGTTACATGGATGTTCTACGGACGCACTCCCATCAGGACGCTCCCGTGCCGCCTAACGGCGGCCCGTTTCCCGTCCTGCTATTCAACCCTGCATGGAAGGGTCAGCGCACCCAGAATACCTTTCAAACGGAAGACCTTGCCAGCCACGGATTCTTCGTTGTCGGCATCGACCACACCTACAACTCAGGTCCGGTCGCATTTCCCGACAATCGAGTTATCTGGACCGCGGATGCCCATGACATTACGAATTTTCGCCAAACTACCGTCGAGCAGCAGGTCGCGATTGGCGATCGCGAAGTGCGCATCCAGGCGGGAGACAATACCCTCGCACTCGATTATTTGGCCGCCGCGAATTCTGATCCGCATAGCCCCTGGTTCCACCGCGTGGAGGTCAGTAACGCCGGGGCTTTCGGCCATTCCTTTGGCGGTGCGGTGGCAGCGCAGACCTGTTACCAGGATCCACGCGTGAAGGCGGCAGTCAACGAAGACGGATGGATCTTTGGCGATGTAGCAACAAACGGCCTCGCCAAGCCATTCCTGGTGATGTATGAGGATGAGCCACCTCCGACTTCGGCGAAACTCCACTCCGCCGACGTGCAGACTCGTAGAGATGCGGAGCTGAACGTCAGGGACGCCCTGAATGTGAGCCGGACGATGCGTCACTTTGGAGGGTACACGCTGATGATCCGCGGTTCACGTCACAATGACTTTCGCGATCGATCGCTCTATTCTCCGTTTCGCAGGCTAACCGAATCCGGCCCAATCGCTCCCCGGCGGGCACACGAAATTGTAGAGAACTACACGCTGCAGTTTTTTTCGCATTATTTAAGGCAGGAGGCGGCGCCGTTGCTCACCGCGGACGGAAGTCCCTACAAGGAGGTGCGTTTTGAAAACTGGTTCGCGCAGAATGCACTTACCCGCTGAGGGAAAAGCACCGGACTTTCTCCCGCCGGAAATCTCCTGTATGGTCGCACACGGCCAGGGTCCCCACCACTCCGGACGCTGGCTTCAGATCTACCAGCAGCCATTCGCGACCAAAGTTGGCCGGCGCTCGCGAGGCCAGCAGTGCAGGAGCGCGCTGCGGATGCACTTCCACATCGAATCCGTCGAGAGGCAGGTTGAGTCCCACGCCGAGCCCCTTCAGCAGCGCTTCCTTGCTCGTCCAGCAGCGATAAAAGCCTGCCTGCCATTGTTCAGCAGGCAGCCTGCTCAGAAGCGCCAGTTCACTCGCCGAGAAATGATGTTCAGCGACATCGGCATCAATCGGCCGTCCCACTTCAACATCGATTCCCACCTGATAATCGCGGGCGATCGCCAGCGCAGCGATTCCTCCGCTGTGGGTCAAATTGAATTGGAGTTGCTCCGCAATTTGCGGACTCTCAAGTTGAGGCTTGCCGTACTTGCTGTTCGAAAACAGAAGTTGCTCGGGATCAACGCCGGAATACCCGGCCAGCAGCGCGCGCATCCTCGAGTGGGCGCGCACATAGCGGTCCCTGTCCCGGGGGAATACAAAGCGGCGAGCGCGAAGCGCCTCATCCGTATCGAGCGCGGCCCAGTCCGTACTCGAAGGCAAAACATCCAGATCCCAGGCAAAGACATGGACAGCATCGAGAGGGAGCGGCGGAATCTCCTGCGTGCCTGGCCAGAGAAAAGTTTGTGTAGTCATTCGGATCGTTATGCCCTGGATGTGCCGCGTTCCCCGCGCCAGCCAGAGGCTAGACCAAGGCTAGTTCAAGTTATGAACTTCAGGAAGGCTATCGACACCATCGGTAGCGGAGAGGTAACACCATGTCGACAATAACAAGCACACCCATGCCGCCTGCGGCGGCGCCGGTTCTTCACTTGCCGGAACGGATCTATTCAGCGGACAAGGCGAAGTTCGCGGAACAGTACGACAAGCGGCCTTTCATGCTGGATCATTCCCTCAGCGGCCATCCCGCGTTCACAATGGACCGGCTTCACGATCTGCTGGAGCGCAGCCTCCCGATCAAAGACAAGGTCTATTGGAACGCCGGGAAAAAGGACATCGGCCAGCGCTGGAAAGATCGTCCAGGCCGCGATTTTTCGATTGAGGAGGCCTTTCGCCGCATTCGCGAAACCGATGCCTGGATCATTATTTTCGGAGCCGATCGCGACCCGGAGATCCATGCGCTGTTGGAGCAGGGTTTGGCCGAGGTGCAGGAGATGACCGGCATTCCGCTGGACATCGAAGCGAAAAGCTCGCAGAGCATCATCTTCATCACCTCGCCGCATCGCATTACCGAATACCACATCGACCGGGAATGCAGTCTCCTGCTCCAGATCCACGGCAAAAAGACAATCCACGTCTTCGACCAGACCGACAGAGAAGTGCTTACTGAGGATGAGTTGGAGCGCTTCTGGACGAACGACAATAACGCCGCCACTTATAAGCCGCACCTGCAGGACAGGGCCAAGTCTTTCCTGCTCGAACCTGGCAAAGCCGTCCACATTCCCATCAACGCGCCCCATTGGTTACAAAACGGCGACGACATTTCCGTGTCCATCAATCAGAATTTTCAATACAAGAACGAGCGTCTCGCCAACATTTACCGCGCCAACTTCTATGCCCGCAAGATGGGCATCAATCCGCTGCCGCCAGGACGATCCCACTTGCGCGACCGCATGAAAGCACATGCGATGAGACTCCCGGTCTTCATCGCGAAAAAGGCGAAGGGGGCAAAGGAAAGCCTGCACAACCACAGCTGATGTTTTGCTGGCGCTCGCAACCTAGGCCGAAGCTCGGTCCGCGGTTTGCAACCACGCTTGGCTTAAATCCCCCGCCGAACGGGACCAGTCGTAACGTTCGACCACCAGATTCCTGCCATTGCAGCCCAACCGCGCCGCCAGTTCCGGGTTGTTCAAGAGTTCACCCACGCTTCGCGCGAACTCTTTTGGAGTGTCGGCCATCAGGCAGTGCTCTCCCGAAACCACGTCCAGCCCTTCGGCGCCGATCCGCGTCGTAACAACTGCTTTTCCCATCGACAGCGATTCGAGGATTTTGATTCGGCTGCCTCCGCCAATCCGCAGCGGCACCAGCACGGCTGCCGCGCGTGCGAAGTGGGGCCGGATGTCGGGCACCTCTCCAACCCACTCCACTCCATGCAGACCTTCGACCTGCTCCCGCAATTTTGTCGCGGGCTGGCGTCCGACCACACGGAGAGTAGCGCCTGGATTCGCGGCCTGAATCTCCGGCAAAATCTCGCGCAGCAGATAATGCAGCGCGTCCCGGTTCGGCTGCCAGTCGAGAGAGCCGAGAAACAGCAGCGACCCGGGTTCAAACGGCTGCCCTGTGGGCTGCAGATATTCCGTATCAACTCCGTTCGGCACCAGCGAAGTCGCCCGTGCGCGCCATTCTTTCGCGGTCTGTTGCTCTTCCATTGTGACCGTAGCAACCCGCGCGGCTTCGGCGAAGCAGCGCTTTTCAAACCGCTCCATCTTCAGCGCCTGTAGCCCCATGTACACCCTTTCTGCAGGGTTTGAGGCGTGCTCCGCGCGTCGCCGCCATACGGTCGTCTCGATATTGTGGGCCATCACCAGCATCGGCAATTTTCTTAAGGAGTGCATGA
The DNA here is from genome assembly GCA_963744615.1 of uncultured Acidobacteriota bacterium. GTDB lineage: Bacteria > Acidobacteriota > Terriglobia > Terriglobales > Acidobacteriaceae > JAKAAZ01. Next base: position 1,912,680 of record CAVUUE010000003.1, on the reverse strand, counting down.
AACTGGCGTAGGGGGTCCATTCGCAATGCACCAGATCGTAGCGTTTCGCCGTTGTCTGTTCCCGGACGGCTCGCAAAAAACGGTGCGTATGGTGGCGCGATACGGAATACGGCCATTTAGAGACAACATTCGCGAGCGCGCCCGCGTAGAAGCTGAGGGAATTCGATGGCGGCAGGGGCGCGACCAAGACCACGCGAATACCAAGCTCCTGCAGTTCTGAGAAACCGGGATCCTGTGGGGTTCCGTAACAGAGAAATGTGATGTTGTGATCGCGAACCAAATGACGCAACAGATTCCATGTGCGGATCCGCTTGCCGGAATTCAAGGGGAAGGGAATTTCCTCATCGAGCACCAGCACAGTAAGTCGCCGAATTTCGGCCGCTGGTACAGACACAGTAGCATCGGAGTTCAAACTGCTGGATAGCATATCCATGGGAACAGAATGCCTCGGCCGAAAGTAAAAAGGCTGAAAGGTAAGATGGGCACACCGAATACAACGAAGAACTTTAGTTTCCTGCGTTCAGCATTTTGTAGAGTCTTAGACTACTTCATTCTAATGGCCTCGATCGTCCTTCCCAGCTACAAATTCCCGCTGAAGGCGCCGCGTGCAGAGGATGCGCCGTCGAAAAAGAACGATTAGTGCGATAGTGAAGAAGTGCCGTCCACGATTAGGGCTGGTGAGGGAATTGCAACATGAATGAAGATATCGATGAGACCCTGAATGCGAAATTCCTCGAGCAGCTAAGACGCGCAGCGATGGAAAAACGGGGCACGTCGCAACCGCCCCCGCCGCCGCGCCGCCGCAATTACCTGTTCAGCATGCTCTGGTTCGCGGTTATCGCCGTCGTGGTCGTTCTAACGGTGATTGCGGGGATGATCCAGAAATGGCTCTGGATGCGACAGCTTCATTACACCGGCATATTCTGGACCCTTCTATCGGTCCAGTGGATTATGTTTGGCGTCGCCTTCCTCTTCGCCTTCCTGTTCCTATGGATCAATTTTCGTTTCGCCGGCGAAACCATCCGCGGCCTGCGGCGTTCTAATCCAATCGACCGTGTCGCATTTGTGGACGCCCCACTGCCTCCTAGAAGAATTGACCTGGACATTAATCCCAGAGTTTTGGGACTGGTCATCTCCGTTGCCTCCGCTTTCATTGCACTGTTGTTTGCCCTTGGAGTCTCCAGCCAGTGGGACACATTCCTGCGCTTCCGGTACGGCGGACACTTTGGACTGCTCGATCCGCTTTTCAAAAGAGGAGTGGGCTTTTATCTCTTCCATCTTCCTTTTTATGAGCTGCTGCAGGGAAGTATGGCGTACCTCACCGTCATTGCTCTCGCGATCGTCGTGATCTTTTATGTCTCCTTCGGACTTTTGGGGCTCAGCGCCGGCCGAAGGTTCACCGTACGTGGAAACGTTGCGCAGCATCTCACCGTGCTCGCTTTCATCCTCCTCGCGAACTGGGGCTGGGGCTTCTACCTCGCCCGCTACGATCTGGTGTATTCAACGCTGGGAGTTGTCTACGGTGCAGGCTACACCGCCGCCCACGTGACTCGCACGGTGTTATGGATCATGGTCGCTGCCTCAGCGCTTGGCTGCGCGTTGCTCGTGCTCAACTTCTTTCGTTCGCACTTCAAAGCCCTGCTTGTTGGGCTTGGTATCTACGTCGTGCTCTATGTTGCCGGCATCGTTGTGCTGCCGCAGTTGTTTCAGAAATTCGTTGTGCAGCCCAGTGAACTGAGCATGGAAACGCCGTACCTGAAGAACTATATTCAGTTCACGCGCAAGGCTTATGGTCTGGACGCAATCCAGGAAACATCCTACCCGGCGCTTCCCGATCTGACCGCAGACGTGATCGCAAGGAACCAGGACACGATTCAAAATATTCGCCTCTGGGACCCTCGACCTCTGCTGCAGACTTACCAGCAAACCCAGGCAATCCGGCTTTATTACCAGTTCTACAACGTCGACGTCGACCGCTACCACTTGCAGGATGGCTACCACCAAGTCATGCTTTCCTCGCGCGAGCTCTCTCCAAAGCTGCCGGAGCAGGCGCAAACATGGGTGAACCAATATCTGCAGTTTACCCATGGCTACGGCCTGGTCATGAGCTTTGTTACGCAGACTGTTGGCGGCGGTTTTCCCAAATATTTACTTCAGAACATTCCCCCGCAATCGGACTACCGACTCAAGATCACTCAGCCCGGCATCTACTACGGAGAAGCGATGCCGGGATATCGAATCGTCGCCACTGGAATCAAGGAATTCGACTACCCCAAGGGCAACCAGAATGTCTATACCAGCTACGCCGGGACCGGCGGCATTCCGCTCGACAGTATCTGGAAACGGCTTTTGTTCGCTTGGACGGAGGAGGACGTCAACATCCTATTCACGTCCTACCTGCGCCCCCAGAGCCGAATTCAGATATGGAGAGGCGTTCAGGAGCGCGTCGCGAAAATCGCTCCATTCCTCAGTCTCGATCGCGACCCGTACGCTGTGCTCAGTGACGGCAAGCTCTATTGGATTCAGGATGCATACACCACGTCGGACAAGTTTCCCTACTCCAGTCCTTACTCGACCGACTCCACTCCGGAGATTAACTACATCCGCAACTCCGTGAAAATCGTCGTCGATATGTACAACGGAACAGTCTCGTTCTATGTGATGGACCCGAACGATCCTGTCCTTGCCGTTTACCGCCGCGCCTTCCCAGGAGTATTCAAGGATCTCAGCCAGCTATCGCCTGACTTGAAGAACCACCTGCGCTATCCGGAAGACATGTTCGCCATCCAGGCCACTGAATACAAAACCTTTCACATGATCGATCCGCAGGTTTTCTATAATCGCGAAGATCTCTGGGACGCGCCAAGGGAAGAGTATGACGGCAATGTGCTTTCGATGGACCCCTATTACATATTGATGAAGCTGCCGGGCAGCGACAAGCTTGAGTACCTGCTGATGACTCCGTTCACCCCGCAGAACCGCGACAATATGATCGCCTGGGTAGGCGCTCTCTGCGATTTCCCTGAATATGGCAAGATGATTTTTTATGAGCTTCCCAAGGAAAAGCTGATCTACGGGCCCAATCAGATCGAAGCCATGATCGATCAGAACACCATCATCTCCCAGCAACTGACCTTGTGGAATCAGAAGGGATCAGTCGTTATTCGTGGAAAGCTCGTAGTCATTCCGATCGAAAATTCTTTTCTCTATGTGGTGCCGCTCTATCTGAAAGCGCAGGGGACGAATTTCCCGCAGCTGAAGCGTGTCATCGCTATTACTGCGGACAAAGTCGCCATGGAGCCCACGCTCGACGGGGCGCTGGCGGACCTGTTTGGCGCGCAGCAGCCTCAGAGAGCACGTGGCATCATCGCGTCCTCGACGCTGAACGTGCAGCCGCAAACAACACCGCAACTGGGAGAGGCGCGCAGCCAATTCGCCGCAGCTCAAAAAGCCATGCAGCAAGGCAACTGGGAAGACTTCGGCAAAGCGATGCAGCAGTTAGACAAACTATTGAATTCTACGAAGCCGTAGAGGTGGTCTCATAAACAACGTTTTTCATCCTGACGCTGCTTCCGGCGTCCTGGAAAACCTGTTCATAGACCTCAATAAGCTTCTCTCTCTGGTGCGCCGGGGAGTACTCCTGCGTCATTCGATCCGCGCCGGCGACTACCCGCTTTCGTAATTCCGGAGACTTCCACATCCGCTCCATCGCTCCTGCAAGAGCATTGATGTCCGCGGAGGGCACCAACATACCATTCTCTCCATCGGCGATCAGATCGGGAACTCCGCCAACGGCCGTGGCGACAACTGGAACCCGCAAGCAGAGAGCTTCAAGCACAGCGTTTGGCGTGCCTTCCGTTAGTGAAGGCTGGATCAGGCAGTCGAGCAGCTTCATCCACTCGGTGCAGTTGCCCTGGAATCCCGCGAAATAAACCTTTTCGCGAATTCCGAGACTCGAAGCCTGCTGCTCCAGCGGTTCCTGCTCCCGGCCATCGCCTACAACGATCAGAGCCAGCTTCGCGTCGGATCCGGCCTTCTCGCATAGCTTATGAAAAGCGGAGACCATGAACCGATGTCCTTTTTCCGTGCTCAGTCTTCCCACCGAGCCAAACACGAAGGCATCCTCCGCAACACCAATACTGCTTCGCGTCACGGGCGCTCCGCCTGTCATGCGGGAGTAAGGAGGCAGCATCGCATTTTTCACGACCATCGGTTTACGCCGGTTCTGGCGAAGGCGTCCGATCTCTTCAGCCTGTTTCTGTGAAACGCAAACAACTCTCTGCGCGCGCTTCAGCGCCTGGCGTTCCAGCATTTCGTAAAAGATGACGCGCTTATTCTCCGCCGTGAAACCTCGCACAAACGCAACATGAGGCGTGCCGGTCTTTCGTGTGGCAAGATATCCCACCACGTTTGCCTTAAACCCATGCGTGCAGAGCAGCGATCCTTTCCGCTTCCGCAGCTCCTGGGACAGCCGATCCACCAAGTCAATCCGCACTCCGCCCGGGAGGCAGAATGTAGGAATGTTTTTTTTCTCGGCAGCAACCAACACCTCCGGTCGATCGCTCAGGTCGTGAAACGATCCGATCGAAATTGTGTAGTCAGAGTTTTGCATATCTTCAGCGTGGTGCAGGATCTGCTTTTCCGGACCACCCACCAAATTACTGCCAATCAGATGTAATACGTTGTAACTCATTATCTTCAGCTTTCCGGGGACTTCGCTTTTCAAGGTTTATACAAGCCAATTTTGGAGAACAACTGAATCCATTTTTCGTTAGGTGAACGCTTTATCTGTTCCATCCCTCGCCGTACCAGATCGGGTTCCGCCCAGGGAATGTCATGATATGCAGTCTGAAACACCCTGCTCGATCGATCTCCTTGCCAGGCCTGCGGAAAAAGAGCGATCGTGTCGCCATCCAGTTCGATCGGAGTGCGGGTTGCAACTTTGCCGTCCACCATCGAACACAGGTCGGTGATCAGGTCCCGCCCGACTCCTAACGGCAAGGTGGAGGTCTGCGTCGCCCTGGCATTCATCTCAATCAAATATGCTTCCCCCGAAATTTTATCGAGTAGAAAATCCAATCCGCAAAGACCGGAGAACTTCAGCCTGGCGATAATCTTGTTCGCAGCCTGGCGCATCTCAGAATTTTCAAATAAACGGACAAGGCTCGCCGGTCCTTTCGGTTTCCAGGTCTGGAGAACTTCGACACTGATGCTCGATAGAATTTCACCCTGCCAGCATGCAAGCGCCATGTTGGCGTCCGGGCCGTCCACAAACGATTGGATGCTGATGACCCGCTTGCGTTGTACTACCCAGGGCAGGATGCAATTCCAGTCGCTGTCTACAAAAGCGCGTTTCGCCGCGATCGTCCCGGCCACCGGAGCATGCAGTCTTTTGTAGGCGCGCAACGCCTCCGGCAAAGTCTGGACGACCTTCACCCCTTCCCCCCCCGAGGTCCCGTCGGCCTTCAAAACAGCTGGGAATCCAAACTGAGACAGCCATTGCTCCATTTCACCCAGCGAAGCAATCGTCTTCGTTTCCGGAGCGCGGATGCCCAACCCGTAAATCATGGCCATGAAGTTGTCCCGCGACTCAGTGATCGGATATCCGGCGGGGTCTCCTAACGAGGCTGCGAGCAGACCACAAAAGCTGTTCGCATCTTCCGCTCCGGTGCAAGCCGCCGACTCGTAGAGGCGGTGGAGGAATTTCATTGCCAGGTCATCGCACGGGATAACAAGATCAGGTTCGGCCGCAAGAATCGCCGCTCGCATGCTGCGCAGCGGCATCAGTCCGTTATAGGGATATCGGGTCTGAACAGCCCGGGTCGACAATACAGGATGGTCCGCCGGACATACGACATCAACGGCGCATCCGGCGGCGGCGAATGCCGTCGCCATCCGCGCCGTGGAAAACCACCGGCAAGTCGTTGCAATCAGAATCTTTGCTGCCATCGAATTGCTTCAGGCCCCGATTTTGTGGGTTGCGTATTGTAGTGACCAATGTATCATTTGAGCGTAAAACCACCCCCAGTAATGTGGAGCAGCGATGAGTGCCGAAGTTGAGGTTGTTGTCGTAGGAGCAGGTCCATACGGTTTGTCGATTGCCGCACATTTGCAATCGCGGGGAATTACATCCCGCATCTTCGGACCACCGATGGAGGTGTGGCGTGAACACATGCCCAAAGGCATGCTTCTCAAATCGGATGGCTTCGCTTCCAACCTTTCCGACCCCGCATCCCGCTTTACACTGAAACATTTTTGCCAGACCCGCGGCCTTCCCTACGACGACACCAGGCTGCCGGTTCCGATCGAAACCTTTGTTGAGTACGCATTGGCCTTTCAACAGGAACTGGTGCCGCATCTGGACACCCGGCAGGTGACACGAATTGAGCGCATTGCCAAAGGTTATTCCGTCCAGCTTGCGGACGGAGAAACCGTAACCGCGCGCCGGGTGGTGCTTGCTGTCGGTATCAGCCACTTCGCGCACATGCCGCCTGCCCTCGAAGGCCTGCCGCCGGAGCTGGTTTCTCACAGTTCCATGCATCACGACTGCTCGACCTTCCGTGGCAGAAAGGTCACCGTTCTGGGCTCCGGTGCCTCGGCAATCGATCTCGCCGCGCTAATGCATGAGAGTGGGGCGGAGGTAACGATCGTGGCGAGAGCTTCGACTGTCCGCTTTCACAACATGCCGGGAGCGGCCCCGCGTACCTTATGGCAACGGATGCGCAACCCGAGTTCGGGTCTGGGTCCCGGATGGAAGTCCCGCTTCTACACCGACGCTCCCTGGATGTTCCGCTTCTTTCCCGAAGAGCGCCGCCTGCGAATTGTGCGCCAGCATCTCGGCCCGGCCCCGGGATGGCCGATGAAGAAGCGCGTTGAGGGAAAGGTTCCAATGCTGCTGGGACGCAACCTTACCGGCGTACAGCCATCGAATGGGGGAGCTCGCCTTTCTCTCACCTCCGCGGAAGGCGGAATCGAAGAGCATTACGCGGAGCACGTCGTAGCGGCTACCGGATACAGGCCCGACATGCGTCGCCTCAATTTCCTGGGAGAAACAATTCGAGATCAGCTCGAGACAGTTGCCAACGCTCCAGTGTTGTCGGCAAACTTTCAATCCTCAATGCCGGGACTCTATTTTGTAGGCATCGCCGCCGCCAACAACTTTGGCCCGATGATGCGCTTCGCCTACGGCTCCGACTACACCGCCCGCCGAATCGCCAGCCATCTCGAGAAACAAGTCCGGAAGTGAATGGTCTCGATGCTGCCGCTGGACCACAGGGCAGGTTTGGGGTCAGAACGAGCAAACAACGGGTGTGCGCTGCCTGGCCAATCCCCGCGCTCTCTTCAGCCGCCCCAGAAATGTCTGGAAATTTGATTCAAGCGGGAGACTGTCATATTGACAGGCTGTCAAAATGACAGTCTGTCAATATGACAGCATGCTGTCGATCTGACAGGATGCTGCCAGCAACCAGAAAAGTCTTTCTTCCAGCCACATCCACCACATGCCGTTATTTGTTCAGTATCTGCTGGCTTTCCTGGGCCTCGGTGGTTAGCTGGCGAATCAGGTCGATTTCGTGCTGGCGGTAGGGTATGCCGCTCGGATAGAAAATGTCGTGGAACCAGACGGTGGGTTTTTCCAGGACATAGGGGCGCTGCCAGGAGTCCCATGGAAGGTTGGTCTGGGTTTTTCCGTTGACCAGGCCCCAGTTGATGGCTCCGACGTGATCCTTCATGGCGATCGGAAGGATCGTATCGAATGTGCTGCCCAAGCTGCGGGCCATGTATTCGGTGCAGATGATCGGTCGATGGTAGGTCCGGAGCTCGACGATCTTCTCTTCAAACTGCTCAGGCCAGGAGTAGTTGTGGAAGGAGAGCACGTCGGACTGGCTCAACTGGACCTGCTGGACGGGCTGGAGGGCGGAGAAGCGGTCCCAGTCGTCGCCGTAATAAATGCCGCTGGTCAAGGGCTGGATCGGGTGCTGCGAGCGTGCCCAGGCAAAGACCTGGGGCAGCAGTGCCGCAACCAGTGCGCCTGTTTGTCGATCCGCCGGTGTGGCGCCGTTGGTATTGGCCGGTTCATTCCATACATCCCAGGCGAGGATGCGAGGGTCGCTGCGGAATGCGCCGACGATGCCCTTTACGTAAGCCTCGAGCCGAGGATATTGGGATGGGTCATGCAGGGCGGGCCAGCCGGGGCTTTGCACCCAGCCGGAATTATGCACGCCGGGGATGGGCGGATGTTGTGGGCCGAGCCTTGGATCCATCTCCCAGCAGGAATCGAAGAGCACGAAGACGGGGCGGATCTTATGGCGGGCGGCAATGGCGAGGAAAGTATTGATACGCTGCTGGAAGCCTTTCGCGTCCTGTTGCCAGAGCAGGTCGTGGAGAAAGACGCGCATGGTGTTCATGCCGATGGCCTGGGCCCAGCCGAGTTCCTGATCAATTTCCGTAGGGTTGAAGGTGGCTGCCTGCCACATTTCAAGCTCGTTGATGGCGTCGCGGGGGATGTAGTTGGCGCCGACCAGCCAGGGCTGCTGGGCGTACCAGGCGTTGGCCTGGGACTCGGTCCAGCGCGCGGGCGCGATTTGGGTCTCAATTTGGGTCCGGAGTTGGGCTTGGGCGACCGGCAGGGTTTGGCGCGGGATTGTTGGTGGGACTTGAGTCTGGCGCGTCGGAAGGGCTTGGGTATGGACTGCCGGCGGGCTTTGAGGCGGGGCCGGCAGCTGGCTTGGAGTCTGAGCCGGGGCGGAGGGAGGAACGGCGAAGGCGGCAAGAAGAAGTAAGAAGAGGGCTCGGCGCATGGCTGACTGCACTGTACGCGAGAGCTTTTGGGGACGCAATGTAGCATGGGCTGGGTGGGGGTCGGCAGGTTCCCGCCCGGGTGAATATGTCTGGATGGGAGAGGCTCGGAGTGGTAGGCTGAACGAGATGCCTGCCAACGAGCTGAAGCCGGATTTTTACGGCGGCGGTTTCTGTCGGTCGTTCAGCATCTTGAGCCGGGACAGTCTCATCCCATCTATTGATGATTCAGCAGCTGAGCCCGGAGAAAACTCTTCCTCATCCGGTGTCCTCTCGATGGTCGCAGAGCCGGAAAACTGCGATGGGGAGCAGAGGCCGGGGACCCGAGGCGAAAGTGGCGGCGCAGGCGGATTTCATGAGGCAATTGAAATTCTTTTGAGTAAGCGAGCCTGATTCTCGAATCCATCCGGGGAAGTTTCGGCAAATTATTTGCACAAACGGATCATGAAATGCGCCATGCCCGGGAGGGTGGTGGCGGGGCCGAGTCGTCGGCCGTCCAGCAGGTAAGGATGTTGCGGAATGAGCCTGAATTCTGAATTTGTGGTGACCAGGGCGAAGCCGGAGGCCGGCTCGCGGCTGTTCTGTTTTCCCCATGCTGGGGGCGGACCGGTGGCGTTCTACGACTGGTCGGAACGGCTGGGGGCGGAGATTGAGGTGGTGTGCCTGCAGTATGCGGGCCGGGGTGCGCGGCTTCGGGAAAAGCCGTGCACGAGTGTAGAGGGGCTGGTAGAGGAGATCGCCGGCGGGTTCGAGGAATTCAGGGACAAGCCGTTCACCTTTTATGGGCACAGCTTCGGCGGCATTGTGGCGTTCGAGCTGGCGCGCTGGATGCGGAGTGCCGGCCTGCCGGGACCGCTGCACCTGATTGTGGGAGCGACGCGCGCTCCCCAACTACCTTCGCCCTATACGCCGATCGCTGAGCTTCCGGATGGGGAGTTTGTGGAAAGTGTGCAAACGCGGTACGGGGGGATTCCGGCGGCCATTTATCGCGATCCGGAGGTGCTGGAGATGTTTTTGCCGGCGATGCGGGCCGATTTTCTGGCTTATGAGGCGTACCGATTCCGGCAGGAAGATCCCCTTGAGATTCCGATCACGGCGTTTGGGGGCCGAGAGGACCCTGCTGTGCAACTTGAGTCCCTTGAAGAATGGGCGTTGCATACGGTCGCGGGTTTTGATATCAACGTCCTACCCGGCGGACATTTCTTTCCTACTGTGAGCGCGAGCGAACTGATTGCCGCGTTGCAGATTCGCATCGAGGCCCAACTGGGCGAGCGGAAATCTACGTTTATACGTTGAAGGCACGGACCATGAAGATGAGCGCGAAGAAGACAGTTGAAGCGACGAACGGGCGGGGAAAGTCGCGGAGCTCCCGGCCCGACCCGATTGCGATTATCGGGATTGGGTGCCGGTATCCGGGTGCTTCGAATGCTGCGGAACTCTGGCGGCTGCTGGTGGGCGGCGAGGAGACAGTGGGGCCGTATCCCGGCGGGCGCTTCGCGGAGTTGGACAGGCTGTACGAGGACCTGCGCCGCAAACCTGCGCGCGTGCTGACGGACCGAGGCGGATTCCTCGCGGACGTGGCCGGGTTCGACTCGCAGTTCTTTGAGATTTCGCCGCGCGAATCGATCTATGTGGACCCGCAGCATCGATTGCTGCTGGAGGTGGCATGGGAGGCGCTCGAGGACGGCGGACAGGTGCGGGAAACGTTTGAGGGCTCCGCAACCGGCGTGTATGTGGGGCTGTGGACGAATGAATACGAGAACCGCCTGTATGAGTCGGGGACGGAGAGCGACTTTTATTCGATAACCGGCTGCGGACGGGCTTCGGCGTCGGGACGGTTGTCGTACGCATTCGGATTGCAAGGACCGAGCGTGACTGTCGATACGGCCTGCTCGTCGTCGCTGGTGGCGGTGCATATGGCCTGCCAGGCGTTGTCGACCGGAGAGATCGACATGGCGCTGGCCGGAGGCGCCAACCTGATGCTGGGGCCGGAGATTACGGAGCTGTTTACCCAGGCAAAAATGTTGTCCCCGGACGGACGCTGCAAATTTGGAGATGCCTCGGCGGACGGCTTTGTTCGCAGCGAGGGCGCGGGGATCGTGGTGCTGAAACGGCTGTCGCAGGCGCTGGCGGACAACGATCCGATCTATGCGCTGATCCGTGGGGGCGCGGTAAATAACGATGGACATAGCAGCAACTTCCTGACTCCAAGCCGCGAAGGGCAGCAGCAGATGCTGCGGGCAGCGTGGAAGTCGGCAGGAGTCGAGCCCAAGGACATTCGCTATATCGAAATGCACGGCACGGGGACGAGTGTCGGCGATCCGGTGGAGATTGGGGCGGTAGGCGGCACGCTTCTAGAGAGCGGAGTAACGCGGGCCTGCGTGCTGGGATCGGTGAAGACGAACCTGGGGCATACGGAATCGGCTTCCGGGGTGACCGGGTTGATCAAAGCGGCGCTTGCGGTGCAGCACCGGATGGTTCCGGCGAGTCTGCATGTGAAAGTGCTGAACCCCAAGATCGCGTGGGAGACGATGCCGGTCGAAATCGCCAGGACGTCCGTGGATCTTTCGGCGGAAGCGGGACCGATTCTTGCGGGCGTAAATTCCTTCGGGTTGAGCGGCACGAACGCGCACCTGGTGCTGGAAGAGGCGGCGCCCGGCCCGGCGGAAACTTCGCAGGGGAGCGGACCCTATCTGCTGCCGGTATCGGCGAGAACGCCGGAGGCGCTGCAGGCTTTGCTGGGCGCGCATCTGGCGGCGATCGAAAGCGGCGGCGAGAACTATCCCATTCGGGATGTCTGCTATACGGCGGCTGCGCGACGGACGCATCACGAACATCGTGCCGCGATTGTTGGCGGGGACCGGTTGGAGCTGGCGGCGAACCTGGCCGCAGCCGTTGCCGGAGAAGACAGCGATGGAGTTGTGTTCGGCCGTGCCGATGCAGGTGAACACAAGATCGTGTTTGTCGCGCCGGGCCAGGGTTCGCAGTGGATCGGAATGGCGCGGGAACTGTTCGATCGGGACCCGGTCTTCCGGCAGGCGTTCGAGCAGTGCGACTCGGCGATTGCTTCTGAAACCGGCTGGAGACTTTCCAAGCGCGTGCTGGGTCCGGAGGCAGAAGTTTACCTGTCGCAGATCGACGTGATTCAGCCGGCGCTGTTCACCATGAGCGTGGCGCTGGCGGCGGTGTGGCGCGGGTGGGGAATCGAACCGGACGCGGTTGTGGGCCACAGCATGGGCGAAGTGGCGGCGGCGCACATCGCGGGAATTCTGAGCCTCGAGGATGCGGTCGCCGTGATTTGCCGCCGCAGCCGATTGATGAGAACGCTGCGGAGCGCGGGCAGCATGGCAACGGTGGAGCTGCCGCTTGGCGAAGTCGAAGCGCTGCTTGCGTCCAGGGAGGGCGTTTCGGTCGGGGCCAGCAACGGGCCGCATACGACTGTGATCTCCGGTGACTCGAAGGGCATTGAAGCTTTGCTGAAAGAGCTGGAGGCGAAGGAAATTTATTGTCGCCAGATCAAGGTGGACGTGGCCTCGCACAGTGCGCAGGTCGATCCGATTCTGGACGAACTTTTTTCGGCGCTTTCGGGTATTCGCCCGCGAGCGGCGAAGATTCCCATGCTGTCGACGGTGCGGGGCGAATTCGCTTCGAGCGACGGGGTCACCGGCCTGGTGATGGACGCTGGGTACTGGGTGGAAAATCTGCGCCGGGCGGTGTTGTTTGCACCGGCGATTGGGAAGCTGGCCAGCCAAGGCCACGATACGTTTGTGGAGCTCAGCCCGCATCCGATCCTGCTGCCGTCGATCGAAGCATCGGCGCGTGTGGCGAGTTCGCGGACGACCGTGGTCGCATCCTTGCGCCGTGAAAAGCCGGAGGCGGCGACGCTGCTGAATGGGCTGGCCGGACTGTATGCATCCGGGCGCAGGATCGCGTGGCAGCAGCTGTATGCAGAAGGAGCTCGCTGCGTTCGACTGCCGCAGTATCCCTTCCAGCGGGAGCGCTCGTGGCCGGAGCCGGGCGATCCGTCGCGGGCGTTTCATCTGCGACATGAAAGTGGTGAAAGCCCGCTGCTGGGACGCAGGTTTGAGTCATCGATGCAACCGGACACGCTGCTTTGGGAGACGCAGCTGGACATTGCCGCATTGCCGTATCTGAACGACCATCGTGTTTTGCGTTCGGCGGTTTTTCCTGCTTCCGGACATATCGAGATGGCGTTGTCGGCGGCGAAGACGGCGCGGCCCGGGCATGAATTCGAAGTGCGGAATGCATCGTTTTTGAATGCGGCGTACCTGCCGGACAAGGGACGCAAGGCGTTTCAGCTGGCGCTGATTCCGCAGGGTAAAGAGACGTTTCGATTTGAGCTGCGCGGGCATACGGATCAGGCGGAAGGTGGCGGCGATTCGTCGCCGGAAGACAAGGCGGAGGCGAGCTGGACGCTCTATTCAACAGGCACGCTTGTGGCGGTCGAGCCGGATGGAGCAGCTCCCTCGGCCATGCCGATTGAAGAGTTGAAGAAGCGCTCCACGTTCCACTGCAACCGGCAGGAGCAATACGAGAAGACATCGAGAAGCGGACTGCATTATGGGCCCGCATTTCAGCTGGTCGAGGAGGCGTGGGCGGGCGATGGCGAGAGCCTGTGCCGGCTTCGATTCGATGCGGGCGATGGCGATGGATATGTGATTCATCCGGCGCTGCTGGATGCTTGCTTTCAGGCCATGGCGCATGTGCGGCCGGAGCTGGATGCGTTCCGGGCGGAGGACACATATCTGCCGGTGGTGATTGAGAAGAATCCGCATGCTCGGCGCGATTCCTGCGGGCGGCGACCTGTTTGCGCAGGCGACGCTGGTGGACGCGGATGCGGTGAAGGGAACGCTGCGGGCGAACCTGCGGCTGGCCGATGCCGAGGGCAACATCCTGGTCGATGTGGCGGGGATGGAGTTGATGCGGGTGGCGCGCGAAAGCGTGCCGGGGGCGGTCGAGCCGCTTTGGACGCTGGACTGGATCGATGCGAAATCGCAGCAGGCGCAGCAGAAGGCCGAAGCGACGGTTGCGCTGCTACCAAAAATTTCCGCGGAGAACTGGGTGGTTTTTGCCGATCGCACCGGAATCGCGGAGGCAATGAGAGAGTCGCTGGTATCGGCGGGCGGGCGCTGCACGCTGGTGCGGGCGGGCTCGCGAATTCAGCAGGGTCGCGGAGATGGAATTTGAAGTTGACCCGATGGAGCGGAAAGATCTGGACCGGCTGTTTGAGGAAGTGAGCGTGGACAGAGGCGTGCCCACGGCGGTTGTCCATCTGTGGACGCTGGACAACAATTCGACGGCGGAATATGACGCGGAGAGGCTGATTGGTTCGCAGGCGCTGGGCAGCCAGTACGTTCCTTCGATTGTGCAGGCGATTGCGGCGGCGAACTGGCAGAATCCTCCGCGGCTTTGGCTGGTGACGGCGGGTGCGATGGCAGCCGGCGAGGGCAACGAGCTTGCGCGAATTGAGAACGCGCCGATGTGGGGCATGGGACGCACCGTGGCCCGCGAACATGCGGAACTGCGCACCGCGCTGGTTGACCTGAGCTTTACGCCTGCTTCTGGAGAGGCGCGTGCGTTGACGCTGGAGATTTGCGCGAACGGGAAAGAAGATCGCATTGCGCTGCGCGGGAGCGAGAAATATGTTGCGCGTTTGAAGAATTTCTCCGGGCAGGCTCCTGCGGCAGAGGCACATGCGTTGGCCGCTAGCGAGGATTATCGGCTGGAAATTTCAGCGACTGGAATTATCGACAACATCGAGCTGCGTGCGTGTACGGCGAGCTCCGCCGGGGCGTGACGAAGTGCGGATCGAAGTTGTTGCGGCGGGTCTGAACTTTATCGACGTGACCAAGGTGATGGGGATTTATCCGGGGCTCGATCCAGCCGATCCAATCCAATTGGGGATCGAGTGTGCGGGGCGAGTGGCGGCGGTTGGCGACGGAGTCAGCGGGTTTCGAGTCGGCGATAAAGTGCTGGCGATTACGCCTTCGATGCGGACGACGGCGCTGATGGCGTCGGCGGTGAACCTTCCCGCGGAGATGGTTTTTCGCAAGCCTGCTCACTTGAGCTTTGAGGAGGCGGCGGCGACCCCGATCGCTTTCCTGACTGCGTATTATTCGCTGGTCGAACTGGCGCATATCAAAAAGGGCGAATGGGTCCTGATCCATGCCGGGGCGGGAGGCGTAGGGCTGGCGGCGATTGAGATTGCGAAGTGGGCCGGGGCGAATGTGATTGCGACGGTTGGCTCCAAGGAGAAAGAGGAGTTTCTGCGGGCGCGCGGAATCGCGCATGTGCTGAACTCGCGATCGCTGAACTTTGCCGATGGCGTGATGGAAATTACCGGCGCGCGCGGCGTGGATATTGTTCTGAATTCGCTGACGGGGGAGTTCATCGCGAAGGGGCTCGAAGTGCTGGCGCCGTATGGGCGGTTTATCGAGCTGGGGAAGCGGGATATTTACGAGGACCGGAATATCGGGCTGAAGGTGTTCCGGAAGAATCTTTCATTCCACGCGGTGGACCTTGCGGCAACGATTGAGGAAAAGCCGGGCTACGTGGTCGAGCTTCTGCGGACGGTGATGGGCCATATTGAATCGGGCGAGTGGAAGGCGCTGCCGGTGACCTCCTTTGGTTCCGCGGAACCGGGTGCGCCGTTCCGCTATATGGCGCAGGCGCGGCACATTGGAAAGATTTCGATTCAGCATGGACCGCGATGTGCGCGTGCTGCCGCCAAGGGGCGGGCAGATATTTTCAACGAAGGCAAGCTATCTGATAACCGGCGGACTGGGTGGCGTGGCGCTGACGGTGGCGGAGTGGATGGCGCGGAACGGGGCGGGTCACCTGGTGCTGCTGTCGCGGCGGACGCCGTCAGAAGAATCGGCGGAAGCGATCCGCAGGATGGAAGCAAGCGGCGCGAAGGTGGTGACGGTGCGGGCCGATGTGACGCGCGAGGACGATCTTCGGCGGGCGCTCGATACGATTCGCGCGAGCGGGTTTCCGCTGAAGGGAATCATGCATACGGCGGCGGTTGTCGATGATGCGCTGATCGTCGATCTGTCGCCGGAACGTTTTCTGCCAGTGATGGCGCCGAAGATTACCGGGGCGTGGAACCTGCACAAGGCGACGCTTGATGAGGATCTCGATTTTTTTGTTTTGTTTTCCTCGATTGCGGCCATCCATCCGCAACCGGGAATGGGCAGCTATGCCGGGGCGAACGCGTTTCTGGATTCTTTCGCGCATTATCTGCGCGCGCTGGGGCGGCCCGCGATTTCCATCAACTGGGGCGGCTGGGACCAGATTGGACTCGCGCGGGCGGCAGGCACCGGGCGCAGCATCGAAGGGTACAACAACGAGGGACTGAGAATTTTCTCGGGAGAAGAAGCGCTCGAAGCGCTCGGGCGTGCTCTTGAAAGTAAACCGATCCAGATGACCGCGGTTCCCATCGACGCGGAGAGATTTTTGGAGTTCCATGGGGCGAACGATGTTCCGCCGGCATTTGCCGATTTGATTTCGCAGGCGCGGGGGAAGGCGGCGGTGCAGTCGAACCGCGCGGAAATTCTTGGATGAGCTGGATGGCGCGGAACCGGGGCGGCAGCGGCAGGAAATTCTGGAAGCGTATCTGCAGGAGGTGCTGGGGCGGGTGCTGAAGCTGGCCACGC
This sequence comes from uncultured Acidobacteriota bacterium, assembly GCA_963744615.1. Taxonomy (GTDB): domain Bacteria; phylum Acidobacteriota; class Terriglobia; order Terriglobales; family Acidobacteriaceae; genus JAKAAZ01. Next base: position 1,896,208 of record CAVUUE010000003.1, on the reverse strand, counting down.
ACAGGATCGACCGCGAACGCGCGCTGGGGAGCATGGGACTCGACTCCTTGATGGGACTGGAATTTGTGCGGCGATTGAGCAACGCGCTCGAGATCGCGGTGCCGGCGACGGTGGTCTTCAATTATCCGACGATTCGGCTGCTGGCGGCTCACCTGCTGCGGAGAATGCATCTGGAGCCGGTTGAGGGAGCCGTCGCTGTGGAGAAGCTGAGTGATCTGCAGGCGCGGAATGAAAAAGCGGGAGCGGTGGACGATCTCTCCGGCGAGTTGTCGGAAGAGGACGCATTGCAGACGTTAATGGGCAGCGGGCAGAGGAGTTCCTGATGCCGGCCGGGGACAACTCTCGCGCTGCAGCACGCGTGTCGGCGGCCAAACTGGCGCTGGCGGTGCGGCGGTTGCGGGCGGACAAGGAGAACCTCGACCTGCTCGGGTCCGATCCGATTGCGATCATCGGGATGGGCTGCCGGTTTCCGGGAGGTGCCGAATCGCCGAAGGAGTTTTGGGCGGCGCTCGCCGAGGGCCGCGATTGCGTGGGAGAGATTCCGGCGGGGCGATGGAAGGATGCGGATTCGCTGGAGCCGCGAATGCGGCAGGGCGGATACCTGAGCGAGATCGACGCGTTTGATGCGGCGTATTTTGGAATTTCGCCGCGCGAGGCGCAGCACATGGATCCGCAGCAGCGGCTGCTGCTGGAGGTGTGCTGGGAAGCGCTGTGGGACGCTGGGATCGAGCCGGGGACGCTGGCCGGGACGGACACGGGCGTTTTTGTCGCCATCTATAACAGCGACTATGCGCGGCTGCATTTTCGCGATGCATCCCTGCTGACGGCGCATGCCGGGATTGGAGCCGCGCATAGCGTGGCGGCGGGACGGCTTTCTTTTCTGCTGAACATTCAGGGGCCAAGCCTGGCGCTCGACAGCGCGTGTTCGTCGTCGCTGGTGGCGACGCATCTGGCGTGTCAGAGTTTGCGTACCGGGGAGTGCGGCGTGGCGCTCGTGGCGGCGAGCAGTCTGAAGCTGCTTTCGGACGAGGTGCAGGTTTTTTCGAAGTGGGGAATGCTGGCGAGCGACGGCAGATGCAAGACGTTCGATGCCGTGGCGGACGGGTTTGTGCCTGGGGAAGGCAGCGGCGTGCTGGTTTTAAAGCGGCTCTCCGATGCGCTTGAGGATGGCGACCGCGTGCGGGCCGTGATCCGCGGGACGGCGGTAAACCACGACGGGAAGACGACTGTGCTGACGGCGCCGAACGGGCTGGCACAGGAGGAAGTGCTGCGGGCGGCGCTCGGCAACGCGATGCTCGCGCCGGGCGATGTCAGCTATATCGAAACGCACGGAACGGGCACGTCGCTGGGCGATCCGATTGAGATGGAAGCGATCGGGAATGTTTACGGCGCGACCGGGCCGGATGTGCTGCCGTGCGTGCTGGGCGCGGTGAAGACCAACGTTGGACATCTCGAAGCTTCGGCCGGGATTGCGGGATTGATTAAGACGGTGCTGTGCCTGGAGCACGGAGAGATTCCGAAAAATCTTCACTTCGAGCGTTTGAATCCGGAGATTTCGCTCGAAGGTTCGCGGCTGAAAATCGCGACGGAAAATGTTCCGTGGAAGCGGAGCGAAGTGCCGCGGGTCGCGGGTGTCAGCTCTTTCGGTTTAGGCGGGACGAACGGCCACATTCTTGTGGAGGAGGCGCCGCTGGTGCCGGCGCGCGCGAATGCCCGCGCGATTCCTTTGCGTGCGTATGAATGGCAGCGGCGGCGGTTCTGGTTGGCGGAGCCACCGGTCGAGAAGGTTGAGGTTCGGGCGCATGCTTCAACGGCGGGGTTTGTTCATCCGCTGTTGGGGAGGCGGGTTGATTCGGCGTTTGTGCAGGGCGCGCTGTTTGAGGCCGATCTGAATACGGCGAGCGTTCCGTATCTGGCGGAGCATCGGCTGGGCGAGCGGGCGCTGGTGCCGTTCGCCGCGTTTCTGGAGATGGCGGCTGCGGCTGTTCGCGAGTCCGGTAGGAGCGGGCCGTGCGCGATCCGCAATTTTCAGATGCAGGAGGCGAGATTCGTATCGACCGAAAGCTGCCGGGTGCAGGTGCTAGTCGGAGAGGGATCGGTTGAGATTGCGAGCGAGAGTAAATCCAGCTGGAAGATAAATGCGAAGGGAACTACGCGCTCGGCGGATGAGGGCTTCGCCGCAAAAACGAACAAAGGCCCTGCGGCGCCCGGGGAGAGCGGCGGGATGGATGTGGCCGGGTTGCGCGGGCGGTGTGCGCGGAAGATTTTCCCGCGGGAGATTTACGAGGGTCTCGAAAAGACTGGGCTGCGCTATGACGCGTCGTTTCGGACGATCGAGGCGGCGTGGGCCGGCAGCGGGGAATCGCTGGCGCATCTGCGACTGCCGGAGAATCTCGCGGGGGAAGCAGGGCGGTATGGGCTGCATCCTGTGCTTCTCGATGGATGTTTGCAGACCGTGGGAGTAGCGCGGGGACGAGGGAACGACGAGCTGTTTCTGCCGATCGGGGTAGATGCGTTCGAGCTGCGGCGGGCGGGCATGGCGGAGGTTTGGGTCCACACCAGAATCACTTCTTCAAGCGGCGAAACGCTTTCCGCCGATTTGACGATTGCGGATGCTGCGGGCGCTGTGGTGGCGATGCTGGCGGGTTTTACGGCGAAGCGTACCAGCGCGGAGTTTGTGCAGTCGCTGGCCGATGCGAGTGAGCCGGTGGCCGATGGGTTGACGTATGAGATGGTGTGGCGGGCTCGCCCGCTGGTTTCAAGCCACAGCGCTTCGGCGGTGAGAGGTGAGCGTTGGCTGCTGATTGAGGGCGATCGAGGAAGTTTGCGAGAGCTGGCGGAGCTGCTGACCCAACGGGGCGCGAGTTGTGAAATCGTTCGCGGCATGGAGTCGATGGGAGCGGCGAGGGCGCGGTGGACGGGAGTGGTCTATGATGCACGCTCTGGAGATGCGGGTGACGCGGAGCATCCTGAGAAGGATGCTGTCGATTTTGTTCTGGGATTTGCAAAGTTTTTGGACGGTTCAGATGGCGCGGCGCCGAAGCTGCGGGTGATTACATCTTCCACAGTGGCCGTGTTGCCGGGGGAAGATGTGACGGCGGAGCAGGCGCCGCTGCGGGGAATGGTGCGGACGCTGGCGTTGGAATATCCGGAGACATCGCCGATGTTGATCGATGTTGCTGGCGGCGATGGCTCGGTCGAAACAGGAGCGATGCTGGCTGCTGAGATTGCGAGCGGCGGCGTGGAGCCGATGGTGAGCTTGCGGCATAACGTTCGATATGTGCAGCGGTTGGTCCGTTCGGTTGCGCACGGGGATGCGATGCGGAAGCTGCAGATTGGGTCCTCCGGGCTGCTGGAGGATTTGCGATTCGCAGAGGCGGAACGGGGGGCTCCCGAGGCGCATGAGGTGGAGATCCGGGTGCGGGCGGCGGGACTGAATTTTCGCGATGTGCTGACTGCGCTGGGAATGCTGCCGGCGCGTGCGTCGACGCTGGGGGGCGAGTGCGCGGGAACGATTGTGCGGGTGGGTGGCGAAGTTGAGGGATGGCGGATCGGCGACGAGGTTCTCGCATTCGCGCCCGGCAGCTTTCAGAATTTCGTCAATGTCGACGCGGAATTTGTGACGCGCAAACCGGCGGACATGACGTTCGCGGATGCGGCTGGAATTCCGATTGCATTTTTGACGGCGCACTATGGATTGGAGCGGCTGGCGAAACTTTCGGCAGGGCACAGCATTCTGATCCATGCGGCCGCGGGTGGGCTGGGCCTAGCTGCGGTTGAGTTGGCGATGCGGGCGGGCGCGCGTGTTTTCGCAACTGCGGGCAGTGCGGAGAAGCGCGAGTTTTTACGGCGGCGTGGCGTGGAGCATGTGTTCGATTCGCGCTCGGTTGCGTTTCGCGATGAGGTGCTGGCGGCGACCGGCGGTGTGGGCATGGATGTGGTTCTGAATTCGCTGGCCGGGGATTTTATTCGCGCGAGCTTCGATGTTGTGGGCGAGGGCGGCTGCTTTCTGGAAGTGGGGAAGCGCGGCATCTGGAGTGCTGCGGAGGTGGCGGCGCTGGGCAAGAATATTCGCTACTTCCCGTATGACCTGGGCGACGTGGCGATGGAGAATCCGGCGCTGATTGCCGGAATGCTGAAGGAATTGATGCAGCGGTTCTCGACGGGCGAACTGCGCCCGCTGCCGACGGCGCTCTACGCATTTGAAAACGCGACCGATGCGTTTCGTACGATGGCGCAGGCGCGGCATATTGGGAAGATTGTGCTCGGGCTTGAGGGTGGTGAGCAGAGTGTGAGTCTGGGCGATCTTCTGTCGGACGGGACGGTGTTGATTACCGGAGGACTGGGCGCACTTGGGATCGAGACCGCGCGATGGCTGGCGGCGGAGGGCGCGCGGAATATTGTGCTGGCCGGCAGGCACGTGGAGAGCGGCGAGGAACATGGAATTGCAGCCGAGCTGCGAGGGCTGGGCGTCGATGTTGCGATGGAGCGCGTCGATGTTGCCAATGCGAGCCAGGTGGAGATGCTTCTGGAAAAGATTCGCGCGACGCGGCCGCCGCTGCGGGCGGTGTTCCATGCGGCGGGAGTGGTTCAGGATTCGGTGCTGGGGAAAGAGTCGTGGGAATCGTATTGTGAAGCGACGGCGGCGAAAATCGTCGGCGCGAAAAATTTCGATCGGCTGACGCGGAAGGATGCGGTTCGGCTGATGATCTTTTTCTCCTCGGCGTCGTCGATTCTGGGATCGCCGGGACAGGGCAACTATGCGGCGGGGAATGCGTATTTGGATGCGCTGGCGCATCATCGCACGAGCCGCGGACTGCGGACGGTGAGCGTGAACTGGGGAGCATGGGCCTCGGCGGGAATGGCGGCGCGACTTTCCGCGGAGCAAGCGCTGCGATGGACGCGCCAGGGAGCGAAGCCGATGGAGCCGGCGGATGCGCTGGCCGCTTGCGGGCGGGCGATCGAGTCGGGCCGGGCGCAGGTGGCCATCATGGACCTGAACTGGGAACGATTTCTGGGCGAAGGCGCGCGGCGAGATGCGGCGATTTTTTCCGAGCTTCGCGAAGTAGGCGCGCCGCAGCGCGATGGCGCGGAGAACACGGCGAAGCGCGACTCCGGCGTTCTCGAAATGCTTAGCGCGGCGGCGGCGGCTGAGCGGACGATGATCCTTTCGGCGCATGTGAAAGCGTGTGCGCGGCGAGTGCTGGGGCTTGACGATGCGGCGGCGATTGAGGACAGCGTGCCATTGCAGGACATCGGATTGGATTCGTTGATGGCGCTCGAATTACGGAATGAGCTGGCGCAGTCTCTCGGGCTGACGCTGCCGGCGGGGCTGCTGTTCGACTATCCATCGGTAGAGCAAGCGACGGAACATCTGCTGGGACTGCTTGAGAAGTTGCTCGAGAGCGATGAGGTGGAAGAGTGCTCGACGGTGGCGGTGGATTTGTTGAGCGAGGAAGATGCGGAGCGGATGCTGATCGAAGAACTGGATCGGGCGGAAAGGGAGAAAGCGAATGCCTGATCTGTCGAAGGAAGCCGCGGATTTGTCGCCGGTGAAACGGGCGCTGGTTGAGATACGAACGCTGCGTGCGCGGGTGGAAGAGCTGGAGGCCGCCCAGTCTGAGGCTGCGAGATCGGGCGGCGGCGAGGCGATTGCGATCATCGGCGCGGGGATGCGTTTTCCTGGCGGGGTGGTGGATGCGGCGTCGTTCTGGGAGCTGCTGGCCGAGGGGAAAGACGCGATAACGGAGATTCCGCGGGAGCGCTGGGACTGGCGGGAATATTTCAACGCGGACGCGGACGCGCCCGGAGCGATGTACACGCAGCATGGCGGATTTTTGAGCGGCGTCGATCTGTTCGATGCGGGGTTCTTTGGAATTTCTCCGCGCGAAGCGGTAGCGATGGACCCGCAGCATCGGCTGGCGCTGGAGGTTGGGTGGGAGGCGATCGAGAACTCCGGGTATTCTCCTGCTGCGACGCAGGGGAGCACGACGGGAATTTTTCTTGGGATTGCGAACGGCGACTATGGCCGCTCGGCGATGGCGGATGTGGACGGGATCGATGCGTATACGGGTTCGGGAAACTCCCCGGCGATGGTGGCTGGACGCTTGTCATATGTGCTGGGGCTGCATGGGCCTTCGCTGGCGATCGACACTTCCTGCTCGTCATCGCTGGTGGCGGTGCATCTTGCGTGTGGGAGTCTTCGCGCGGGGGAATGCGGCGTGGCACTGGCCGGGGGCGTGAATCTGATTCTTACGCCGGAGTCGAACATTGCATTGTCGAAGGCGCATATGATGGCGCGCGACGGACGCTGCAAGACATTTGACGCGGCGGCGGATGGCTACGTGCGCAGCGAGGGTTGCTGCATTGTGGTGTTGAAAAAACTGTCGGATGCGGTTGTGGATGGCGATCAGATTCTGGCGGTGATTCGAGGCTCCGCGGTGAACCATGACGGGCGCAGTGGTGGGTTGACGGCGCCGAACGGGCCGGCGCAGGCGGCTGTGATCGGGAAGGCGCTGGAGTCGGCGGGCGTGAAGGCGAGCGCGATTGGATACGTGGAGACGCACGGCACGGGGACGGCGCTGGGCGATCCGATTGAAGTGGAGACGCTGGCTTCGCTGATGGGGAGTGGAAGGCCGGCAGAAAATCCGCTGGCGATTGGAGCGGTGAAGACGAATATAGGGCATGCGGAGGCGGCGAGCGGGATCGCGGGACTGATGAAGACGGTGCTGGCGCTTGAGCATGGTGAGATTCCGCCGAGCCTGCACCTGAAGCGGCACAATCCTCACATCGACTGGGAGCGTCTGCCGGTCTTCGTACCGGTAAAGAATACGGAGTGGAAGCCGTTGGACGGGCATCGGTATGCGGGCGTGAGTTCGTTCGGCTTCAGCGGAACGAATGCGCATGTGGTGTTGGAAGAAGCTCCGGTGCGGGAGGCGGCGCGGAATGCCCGCGAGCGGACGCGGCATGTTCTTACGGTTTCTGCGAGATCGCAGGCGGCCCTCGATACGTTGCGGACGAAGTATATTGATGCGCTGCGGAATTGTCCGGAGGATGGCTTGGCGGATCTGTGTTTCACCGCGAATGCCGGGCGCGCGCACTTTGCCTATCGACTGGCCGTGGTGGGAGGGACGGCGGGGCAGATGGCGGATGGATTGGAAACGCAAAGTGCTCCTGCGCGTGTGTTCTCTGAAATTGCGGACGGCGAAGAGGGGCGAATTGGATTTTTGTTTACCGGGCAGGGAAGCCAGTATGGGGGCATGGGGCGGGAGTTGTATGAAAGCTCGCCGGTGTTCCGGGAAGCGATGGAGCGTTGTGCTGCGGTGTGGAAGCAGGAGACGGGCGAACTGCTGATCGAGGTTTTATATCCGGCGCGGATCGGAAGCCATGTCCTGGAAGCGAGGCCAGGGGCACCCGGGTTGCTGGATGTGGCGCGGTTTGCGCAGCCGGCGTTGTTTGCGTTTGAGTATGCGCTGGCGGAGTTGTGGCGGAGTTGGGGAGTGAAGCCGAGCGTTCTGCTGGGGCATAGCCTGGGCGAGTATGTGGCGGCGGTGGTGGCAGGAGTCTTCAGCATGGAAGACGGGCTGCGGTTGGTGGTGGCGCGGGCCCGGCTGATGGACAGGTTGGAAACTTCCGGAGCGATGCGATCGGTGAACGCGAACGTGCAGCGGGTGCGGGCGGCGATTGTTGGGTTCGAAAAAGAAGTGAGCATCGCGGCGGTGAATGGTCCGGAGAGCGTGGTGATCTCGGGAGCTGTCGAGGCGGTGGCCCGGGTTGCGGAGAAGCTGGCAGCGGAAGGCATACGGACGCGAGCGCTGCAGGTGACGCATGGATTTCATTCGCCGCTTCTGGAGCCGATCCTCGATGAGTTTGAGGCGGTGGCGGCGACGGTGCGTTATCGTGCGCCGCGGATTCGGATGATTTCGAATTTGACGGGAGAGACGGCGCGAGCCGAAGACATTGCGACGGCGCGGTACTGGCGCGAGCATATGCGGAGCACGGTGCTGTTCCATGCTGGCCTCGAAGCGGCGCTAGCTACGGGTTGCGAGACGTTCATTGAGATTGGGCCGCAGCCGCATTTGAAGGCGCTCGCGGTGCACGTTGATTCGTCTCTGGAAACCCGGATTGGAATCTCAGTTCGGCGTCAACACTCGAACTGGGAACAGATGCTTGAAACGCTGGCGGGATTGTATGTTCGCGGGCAGAAGGTCGACTGGAAGAATTTTGACGAAGGGTATCGCCGGGTGCGGGTGGCGCTGCCGACGTATCCGTTCGAGCGGCAGCGGTACTGGCCGGCGAGCCGGGACGGCAACTCGTCGGAACGAGTGTGGCAGCGTTCGACGGCGGCGGCGCTGGAGCAGTCGACGCTTGCGCCTATCGAGATGCACGTTGAGTCATTTCGAGCGAAGTGGGAATGCCTGCGGCGGCTTACGATTGCGGAGATTCTGAAAACACTGCGGGAGCTTGGCGAATTTTCGAAGGCAGGTACGCGGCACGATGCGCAATCGTTGACCGCGAGCTGTGGAATTTTGCCGGCGTACACGAAGCTGATTGCGCGTTGGCTAAACCTGCTGTGTGAAGACGGATATCTTGAGCGGAATGGGTCTGGTTTCAGGAATCCGGCGCCACTCCCGGAAATCGATGCGGCGAGTGCGATGCGCGATGCGGAAATCGCGCTGAGCGACGATCCATATCTGATGGAGTATTTGGGCAACTGCTCGAAACATCTGAAGGGCGTGCTGCTTGGAACGACGAGTCCGCTGGAGACGATTTTTCCGAACGAGTACCCGGACCTGGCGCGGAATCTGTACGAAAAATCCGGGGGCTCGCCCTACGCGAATCTGATGGTGGCGGCGGCGGTGGAAGCCGCGTGCGCGGCGGCTCCGGCGGGCCGTCGTCTGCGAGTGCTTGAATTAGGGGCGGGGACTGGCGCGACGACGGCTGCTGTTTTACCGCGGCTCCCGGCGGATCGTGTGTCCTACTACTTCACGGACATTTCGGAGATTTTTTTAGAGCGCGCGGCGGCGCGGTTCGCGGCGTATCCATTCCTTCGCTATGGACTGCTGGACATTGAGAATGAAGAGCACCTTGCGCGCCATGCGGCTTCGTTCAACGTAGTGGTGGCGGCGAACGTGGTGCATGCGACGCGCGACCTGGAGATTACGCTGTCTGGAATTTCGCGGCTGCTTGCGCCTGGCGGTACGCTGGTGCTGCTTGAAACGACGAAGGACCTGGCTTGGCATGATATTTCGATTGCCCTGACCCGGGGGTGGCAGAAATATGATGATCGTTTGCGGCCGGGGAGCGTTCTGCTGGGCGTGCAGGAGTGGAAGTCGGCGCTGGAGCAGACGGGTTTTGAGGGCGTTGTCTCGGCGCCCGAGTCGGGGTCGCCGGCGGGAGAGATTGGACTGCATGTAATCCTTGCACGCGGAGCGGCGGGTTCGGAGCGGGTGTTGGAGCGGGCTTCGGCATCGAGCGACAGTGCGGGGGAGAGTGCGTGGGACCGCGGGCCGTGCATGGGCGTGGTGGAGACGGAGCCCTCGGCAATGGTTGCGTTGCTGCGGGAGACGCCGTCCGCAGAACGTCGCGGAGTGCTGCTGGATGCAGTTTGCCGTGAGATTGGGCTGGTTCTGCGGCTGCCGACGGATGCGGTGCCGAAGAAGCGCGACAGGCTGATGAATCTTGGGATGGATTCTTTGATGGCGGTGGAGCTGCGGAACAGGTTGGGTACCAAGGTTGGATTGCGTGATCTTCCAGCCACGCTGATGTTCGACTACCCGACTCCCGACGCGATCGCTGGATATCTCCTGGAACGATTCGGAGACGAGCATGCCGCGGGCGATGACGGGCTGGTACAGACGGAGTCCGCAGAGACGACCTCGGATTTGCTGCCGCGGGATCTGACGGCGGAGGAAGTCTTCGAACTGCCGGACGAGGAGATTGTGGCGATGCTGCGGAGCCGGTTGGCGCGATGAGAGATTTTTGCCGATGGATCAAGGACGGAAGATGACGGAACAATCCTCACTGCTGAAGCAGGCATTTCTGGCGGTCCAGGAGATGCAGGCGAGGCTCGACCGGGCGGAGGCGCGCAGCCGCGAGCCCATCGCTATTGTTGGAATGGGTTGCCGGTTTCCGGGCGGTGCGGTCGATGGGGAGACGTTCTGGAAAGTTTTGAGCGAAGGCCGTGACGCGATTTCCGCGATTCCAGGCGACCGATGGGATGCGGATGCGTATTACGATGCCGATCCGGACCGGCCAGGGAAGATGGTGACGCGCTGCGGCGGATTTCTCGAGCAGGTGGATACGTTCGACGCTCAATTTTTTGAGATTGCGCCGCGCGAGGCCGCGAGCATGGATCCGCAGCAGCGGCTGGCGCTCGAAGTGGTCTGGGAGACGTTGGAAAACGCGGGGTATGCGCCGGCGGAACTGCAGGGGTCGAAGACCGGAGTTTTTCTGGGCATCGGCAGCAGCGATTACAACCAGTTGAACTTAGCGGCGGGCGATGCCAGCCTGCTGGATGCGCATTACGCGTCGGGCGTGGCGCACAGCATCGCTGCGGGACGCATTTCGTACCTGCTGGGACTGGAGGGGCCGAGTGTTTCGCTCGACACCGCCTGCTCGTCGTCGCTGGTGGCGGTGCATCTTGCCTGTCAGAGCCTTCGCGCCGGAGATTCGGACGTGGCGCTGGCGGGAGGCGTAAACGTGATGCTGGCTCCGGAGACGACGGCGCTGTTGTCGCGCGCTCGGATGCTTTCTCCAGATGGGCGATGCAAGGCCTTCGATGTGAGCGCGGACGGATATGTGCGGGGAGAAGGCTGCGGGTTCGTTGCGTTGAAAACGTTGTCGAAGGCGCAGGCGGATGGCGACAGGATTCTGGCGGTGATTCGCGGGACGGCGGTGAATCAGGATGGAGCAAGCAGCAGCCTGACCGCGCCGAATGGGCCTGCGCAGGTTTCGCTGATGCGGCAGGCGCTGGCGACGGCGGGTGTGCTGCCGGGTGAGGTCTCCTATATAGAGGCGCATGGGACTGGGACATCGCTGGGAGATCCAATCGAGCTGCAGGCGCTGGGTGCGGTGTATGGAGCGGCGCGAGCGGCGGATCGAGCGCTGCCGATTGCTTCGCTGAAGACGAACGTGGGGCATCTGGAAGCGGCGGCGGGAGTGGCCGCGCTGATCAAGACGGTGCTGGCGCTCGAACATCGTCAGATTCCGCCGCATCTGCATTTGAAGCAGTTGACTCCGCACGTGCGCTGGGATGAGCTGCGGTTGACGGTGCCGACGAAGCTGCTGGATTGGGAGGCGGATGGGAAGGCACGGATTGCGGGCGTGAGTTCGTTCGGCTTCAGCGGGACGAATGCGCACGTTGTGGTTGCAGAGGCGCCGAGGGCTGAGCGCGCGCGGGATGAGAACGGCTGGCCGACGCAGATCATCGCCGTGTCGGCAAAGAGCAAAACGGCGTTGCGGGATCTAGTCTCGCTATACGGGGAGTTTCTTGCGGAGATTCCGACGGCGGAGTTTCGCGATTTTTGTTTTACGGTCAACACCGGACGCTCGCATTTTTCGCATCGGGCGTGCTTTCTGGCGGAGAATTCCGAGGGCATGCGGCAGCAGTTCGCCGCGTTTGAGCCGGGGACGCGGAGTGCGTTCGGCGGAGAGGCGCGGATTGGATTTTTGTTTACCGGGCAGGGGAGCCAGTATGCGGGCATGGGGCGGGAGTTATATGCGAGCTCGCCGGTGTTCCGGGAGGCGATGGAGCGTTGCGCGGCGTCGTGTAAAGAGCAGACAGGCGAGTCGCTGATCGAGGTTTTGTATCCGGCGGCGGGAGAGGCAAATCCGCTGACGGAAGCGCGGTTCGCGCAGCCGGCGCTGTTTGCGTTTGAGTATGCGCTGGCGGAACTGTGGCGGAGTTGGGGAGTGGAGCCGAGCGTTCTGCTGGGGCATAGCCTGGGCGAATACGTGGCGGCGGTGGTGGCGGGAGTGTTCAGCATGGAAGACGGGCTGCGACTTGTGGTGGCGCGGGCCCGGATGATGGAGACGTTGAAAACCCCCGGGGCGATGCGGTCGGTGAACGCTAGCGTGACGTGGGTGCGGGCGAAGATTGTTGGGTTCGAAAAAGAAGTGAGCATCGCGGCGGTGAATGGTCCGGAGAGCGTGGTGATTTCGGGAGCTGTGGAGGCGGTGGCGCGGGTTGCGGAGAAGCTGGAGGCGGAAGGCATTCGGACGCGGGCGCTGCAGGTGACGCATGGATTTCACTCGCCGCAGCTGGAGCCGATCCTCGATGAGTTTGAGGCGGTGGCGGCGACGGTGCGCTATCGTGCGCCGCGGATTCGGATGATTTCAAACTTGACGGGAGAAACGGCGCGCGCGGAAGAGATCGCGACGGCGCGGTACTGGCGCGAGCATATGCGGAGCACGGTGCTGTTCCATGCAGGGCTCGAAGCGGCGCTGGCCACGGGTTGCGAGACGTTCATTGAGATTGGGCCGCAGCCGCATTTGCTGACGCTGGGAAAATCCGCGAACAGCCAGGGCAATGTTTTGTGGCTGCCCTCTGCGCGCAAGGGGCGCGATGCGTGGGTGGATATTCTGGCCGCGGTGAAGGCGCTGTATGAACGCGGCGCGGAAATTAATTGGCGCGCGCTGCACGGCAGATCGGGCCGGCCCATCGCGGTGCCGACGTATCCGTTTCAGCGGCAGCGGCACTGGTTTGCGAAAAATGCGGGGCAGAATTTGCCGCCTCGGGCGCGCTCGGCTGATGACCATCCGCTGCTGGGAGCGCGGGTGAAATCTCCGCTGGCCGAGGTTCAGTTTGAGTCGCGAATCGGTCCGGAGGAGCCGGCATATTTGTCGGACCATGCTATCGGCGGGCGTCGAGTGGTTCCGGCGGCGGCGTATCTGGAGATGGCGTTGAGTGCTGCGCGCGCTGTAGACGGCGGCCGGGCGGCGATTGGGACCGCGGCATTTTTGCGGCCTTGCATCTTCGACGAGCCGCAGATTCTGCAGTGCGTGCTCGGGGAAAGCGGGCCGGGCCGGGCGTTTTCCATCTACGGCCGAGCGGAAGGCGGCGAGGACGATGAGTGGGTGTTGCACGCGACGGGCGAAACTGTTGCGGCAAGTTCGGCGGAGGTTCGGGAAGAAAGCGGGCGGGTGGATCTGGATGCAATCCGGCAACGCTGCACGGATGCATCGGACGGCGCTGAATTTTATCGCACATTCGACGCGAATGGAGTGAATTTCGGGCCGAACTTCCGGCTGCTCTCGCGGCTGTTTCGCGGTCCTGGGGAAGCGCTGGTTGAAATTGAGTTGCAGGAGATGGCGAAGAAGGATGGCGGCAGGTATGAGATCCATCCGGTCGCGCTGGACGCTTGTTTCCAGGCGGTGGTGGCGTTGCTGTCAGCGGAGGCGGTTCATCTTCCGGCGGCGCTCGAATCGCTGGATGCGGTCGGCGATGCGCGCAAGCTGGCGTTTGCGCACGCGCAGATGCGTGAAGGTGGTCGCGGCGGCTCGTTGATTGCGGATGTTCGTGGATTCGATGTTAGCGGGAGATGTGGTGGTCTCGGTGAAGGGTCTGGTGCTGGTGCCGGTTCAGCGGGAGGCTGCGGACGGTCAGCGCAATTCCGGGAAAAAGACGGATTGGATTGAGAAGTCTTTCTATGAAATCGAGTGGGTGCCCGTTGAGGCCGATGGAAAGCAAGAGATCGGCATCGAAGGCACCTGCATTTTGTGCGGCGAGGAGCAACTCGTTTCCGGCTTGTCGAAGGCGCTGGAAAAATGCGGCGTGGCGTGCGCGGCGCTGGAGGTTGGCGCCACGAATGGAGAGGACGCGGGCATACTGCTGCGGGAACTGGAGCGACACGGGCCGACGGTGAGCGATGTTGTTTACATCGCGCCGGCTACGATCGAAGATGTTTCCAGCCTGAGCGCCGATGGTTTGATGGAGCTTGAGGCGAGGACGCTCAAGCTGTGCCTGCGGATTACGCAGGCGCTGCTGCGGATGAAGTTGAAAAAGACGCCGAGGCTGTGGATCGTAACACGCGGCGCGCAAGGGTCGGGCGTGTCGAATGTGCCGCAGTCGGCGCTGTGGGGATTTGGGCGGTCGGTGGCGGCGGAGCATCCTGAACTGCGGGTGCGGCGCATCGATCTCGATCCTGTGCGAGAAGCAGACGCGGAGAGAAGTTCTGCGATGTATGCGCGCTTGCCGGCGCGGAGGATGAGCTGGCGCAGCGTGGCAGACAAATTTATGCGCCGCGGTTGCGGACCATTCCGTCGAAAAAAGTCGGCGAAAAAGTGGCGAGCGATCGCGGAATTGAATCTTCGCCTGGAGCTGACGACCGCGGGGACGATTGACGGTATTGAAACGATCGCGGCGGCGCGGCAGAGTCCGAATGCTGACGAGGTTGAGATTCGCGTGCATGCCGCGGGGATGAATTTTCGCGATGTGTTGAACGTGCTCGGCATGTACAAGGGCAAGAGCGGGCCGCTCGGCGGAGAGTGCGCGGGCACGGTTGTTCGCGTGGGCTCGGCGGTGAAATCGCTGAAGCCGGGAGACGAAGTGGTCGCGCTGGGGCAGGGATGTTTCGCGCAGTATGTGACGACGCGCGCGGGCTCTGTGTGGCGGAAGCCGATGAATCTTAGCTTTGAGGCTGCCGTTACGATTCCGATTGCATTTTTGACGGCGCACTATGCGCTGCATACTCTGGCGGCGATTCGCCGGGGGAGCGGGTGCTGATCCATGCGGGCGCGGGAGGAGTGGGGCTGGCTGCGATCCAGATCGCCCAGACGCGCGGGAGCGATTGTTCTCGCGACGGCGGGGAGCGCGGAGAAGCGGGCGTATCTTGCGTCGATCGGCGTCGGGCATGTCATGGATTCGAGAACGCTCGACTTCGCCCAAGAAATTTCCGCGATGACGGGCGGACAAGGCGTGGATGTTGTTTTGAATTCGCTGGCCGGACCCGTTTATCGATGCGGGATTCCAGACGCTGGCCGTCGGGCGGGCGTTTTATCGAGATGGGCGTTGCCGATATTCGTTCCGCGGAGTCGGTGGCCGCTGTGAGGCCGGACATTGCGTATCGTCCGTTCAACCTGGCGCCGGCGCTCGAAGCTGGAGAGAGTTTTGTCGGTGAGATTCTGAGCGTGCTGCTCGATCAATTCCGATCCGGCGCTCTGAAGCCGCTGCCTCGTGAAGTGTTCAGCATGGAGAAGGCGCGGGATGCGTTCCGCTACATGGCGCAGGCGCGGCACATCGGTAGGGTGATCATTTGCACGGCAAGTGCGCACCACGGGATCCGCAGCGACGGCGCCTACCTGGTGACCGGAGGATTGTCAGGACTGGGATTGACGGTGGCCGAATGGCTGGCGAAGCAAGGGGCGGCGCAGATCATCGTAATGGGCCGCAGCGGGGCGAGCGCAGAGGCGGCGGAGATTCTTGCGAGGATGCGCGATGCCGGAGCGACGGTCAGTGTTTGCCGGGGAGATGTGGCGAAGGAACAGGATGTGCGGGATGCTCTGAATGAGGCGAAAAGTTTTCCGCTGCGGGGCATTTTTCATTGTGCCGGCGTGTTCGATGACGGCGCGGTTCTTCAGCAGGACTGGGAGCGATTCGGGCGAGTTCTCTCTCCTAAGATTTTAGGAGCTGTGAACCTCCACCGCCTGACGATGGATGCGCCGCTAGACCAGTTCATTCTGTTTTCTTCGATGGCTTCCGTATTCGGCTCGCAGGGGCAGACGAATTATGCTGCGGCCAATGCGTTCCTCGATGGGTTGGCTCTCTATCGGCGCGGGCGCGGACTGCCGGGGTTGAGCATCAACTGGGGCGCGTGGAATGAGATTGGCGCGGCGGCTGGGCGAGACGCGGCCGAGCGCCGATCGAAGATGGGCATCGGCGGAATCTCTACGGACGACGGTCTGAAGGCGCTCGAAAGATTGCTGGAGGAACGACGGGGTCAGGTGGTCGTGTCGCCGATGGACTGGGCGGCGTATTTTGCGGGCACGGATTCTGAATCGATTCGGCCGCTGCTCAGCGATCTGCGGAGCTCGCGTCCGGCTCGTTCGCAGGCTGCTTCCGCGCAGAAGAAAAATGCGTTGTGGCTGCCGCAGTTAGAGTGCGCGGCTCCCGGGCGGCGGCGCGATTTGCTGATGCGATTGCTCGAAGAGCGGGTGCAGTCCACGCTGGGATTAGGCGGCGCGCAGGAGATCGATCCGGCTCAGGCGCTGCACGAACTGGGGCTCGATTCGCTGCTGTCAATCGAGTTGCGCAACTCGCTAGGGGCGTGTTTGGACCGGAGTCTGCCTGCTACGCTGTTGTTCAATTACCCGACGCTCGATGCGCTGGCCGGATTTATTTTGCTGGAGACGGGGATGGATGCGGGGCGGGATCGCGAGAATAAGATAACGGCGGAAAAGGCGAACTCCGTGCCGGCGAATCTGGTGGATCGAATCGAATCGCTTTCTGACGAAGAAGTGGATCGCCTGTTGAGCGCGAGAGCGATGGAGGAGGTCCAATGAGCGAATTTCTGGATCGAATCTCAAAGCTTTCGCCGCAGCGGCTGGCGCTGCTGGCCGATGAGTTGAATGAGCGCCTGCTGGCATCGGAGCGAAGGCGGAAAGTGCCGCTCGCGATCGTCGGAGTGGGCTGCCGCCTGCCGGGAGGAATCAACGATCCTGAGGGATTCTGGAAGCTGCTGAGCGAGGGCGTGGACGCTGTGGGCGAGGTTCCGCGAGCGAGGTGGAATATCGAGGAATTTCACGATCCGAATCCTGAGGCTCCCGGCAAGATGGCGACGCGCTGGGGCGGATTTATTGAGGGACAGGACCAGTTCGATCCGAAGTTTTTCGGAATTGCGCCGGCCGAGGCGGTGTGCATGGACCCGCAGCAGCGGCTGCTGCTGGAGACTGCGTGGGAAGCGCTGGAAGATGCGGGCATCGCGCCCGGCGCGTTGGCGGGAACTGCTACCGGAGTTTTTGTGGGCCTTTGCAATGGGGACTACAGTCAGGTGGCGTTGAACGCGCCGCGGGAGCAGATCACGCCCTATCACGCGTCGGGGCTTTCGCATGCCGTGGCCGCCGGGCGCATCTCGTATGTGCTGGGATTGCAGGGGCCGAGCCTGGCGGTCGATACATCGTGTTCGGCTTCGCTGGTGGCGGTCCACCTGGCTTGCCAGAGTCTGCGGCTGGGCGAATGCGATACGGCACTGGCGGGCGGCGCGAATTTGATTCTGAGTCCCGAGATCACGATTGCGCTGTCGCAAAGCCGGATGATGGCTCCCGATGGGCGTTGCAAATCGTTTTCCGACGCGGCGAATGGGTTCGTGCGCGGCGAGGGCGGCGGCATGATTGTGCTGAAGCGATTGCCGGATGCGATCCGTGACGGCAATCGGATTCTTGCGGTGGTTCGCGGTTCGGCGTGCAACCAGGACGGCCGCAGCAGCGGTCTTACCGCGCCGAACGGGCCGTCGCAGGAGGCAGTGGTTTCGGCCGCGCTGGCTGACGCGGGAATGGAGCCGGATGAGGTTCAATACATCGAAGCTCACGGGACAGGGACGTCACTGGGCGATCCGATTGAGGCGGGAGCGCTGAATGCTGTGTTTGGAGCGCGGTCGCGCAGCAGAACCGAACCGCTATGGATTGGATCGGTAAAGACGAACTTTGGCCATCTGGAGTCGGCGGCGGGAATTGCGGGATTGATCAAACTGGTGCTGGCGATTCGACAGGGAAAAATTCCGGCGAGTCTGCACCTTGGGAAGCCGAGCAGCCACATCGATTGGGAGCGGCTTCCGCTGAAGGTGCCGACGAGACTGGAAAAATGGGAGAGCGGAGAAAAGAAGCGGGTGGGCGGGGTCAGCTCCTTCGGCTTCAGCGGCACGAATGCGCATGTGATTGTTGAGGAGTATTCGCAGGGCGGGGCCGCTGGCAACGAGGACGCGCGGGCGCTGCTGTTCATGCTTTCGGCCAAGACGGAGACTGCGCTGGCTTCGGTGGCTGCGCGGTTGCGGCGCTATTTGATCGACCATCCGTTGCTTCCGCTCTTCGATGTGGCTGGGACGCTGAATAGGGGCCGTTCCCATTTTGAATGCCGCGCGGCTGTGACGGCGGCTTCCTATGGCGAGCTGGTGGAGCGGCTGGACGGATTTTTGAAACAAGACGGGCGGAAGGAAATTGCGACGGGGCGCGTCGTCGGCCACTCGCCACGGATTGCGTTTGTTTTTGGCGGAGAGAACTGCTTCGAGGCAGGGTGCGGTCGCGAGCTGTATGAGAGAGCGCCGTTGTTTCGCCGGGCGATCGATCGGTGTGAGGACATATTGAAGAATGAGCTGGGCGGATCGCTGCTTTCCAGCTTGTATTCGGCCACGAATGGGAATGCGGCAGATAGGAATGCGGCGGAGTTCGCTTTGCAATATGCGCTGGCGGGATTGTGGCGGTCGTGCGGAGTCGAACCTGCCGTTGTGATCGGATTGGGTGTTGGGGAATATGTGGCGGCCTGTGTTGCGGGGGTCTTAAGCCAGGAAGATGGGCTGCGTCTGGCGATGGCGCATGGGGATGAAAATTCTGCGCGACATCGCGAAGTTGCGCGGGAGGTGGGCTATCGCGAGCCTCAGATTCCGTTTATTTCTGAGCCGGGTCGAGGCCGGGTGAACTCCGCCGAATATTGGCTGGGTCGTGCCGACGCTGGTCCGCTCGCGACTTCCGTGCTGGAGGCGCTGGCGCAGGAAAGAACGGCGGCGAATCTCGTGATCGGCGGCGATGCGGCTCTGCGGCGGCTGGCGAACCCAGGCCGGAAGAATTGGCTGGCGTCGCTTGGCGAAGGCTCCGGAGATTGCGGCGAATTTTTGAAAGCGGCGGGCGCGCTTTATGTTCTTGGTTGCGATCTAAACATGAACGGTTTTTATGGGGACGTGGCGAATACGGTTTCACTGCCGACCTATCCCTTCGAGCGCGAGCGGTATTGGCTAGATACGAATGGCCGCACGTCTGGCGCGGGAGCCGAGCGCGGGGTTGAGCATGTCGAGGTCCAGGCGGAAACGTGCGAGGAATGGATATACGATCTGGTTTGGGAGCCGAGGCCGCTGCATTTGAAAACGCCGGGGCTGATGGATGAAGAGCTGATCGAGGGTATGGCGGAAACACCGGCGAGCGCGGAGTTGAAGCGCGTTACCGAAGCCACGACGGCGGCGATGCCGGTGTATTCCACATACATTCTGCGGGCGTTTGAGAGTGCGGGATTTTCCCGGAAGCATGCGTCGGCGTTTACTGTCGACGAACTGGGACGGCAATTGAAAGTGATTCCGGCGCGGCTTCGTTTGCTGGCGCGGCTGGTGGGGATACTTGCCGAGGATGGGTTGGTCGAGCGCCAGGGAAGTCGTTTCCGCTTTTTGGATTCCAGTTCGAGGCCCGATCCGGATGGAGAACTGCAGAGACTGGGCGACGAATATCCCGAGTGCCGGATTGAGATGAATATTCTTCGCCGCTGCGGGAAGGGTTTGCTGGCTGTGCTTCGCGGTGAGTATGACCCGATGCAGCTGGTGTTCGCCGATGGGTCGATTGAGGAGACGGAACAGGTCTATCAAAACTCCCCGGTGTGCCGTTTCTTCAATGACAAGGCGGGACGGATTGTTCGTTCCGCGGTGGAGCGAATTGCCGGTCGTCCGGCGCGGATTCTGGAGATTGGCGGGGGAACCGGGGCGACTACAGCATCTATTGTATCTGCTGTTTATGGGAAAGACTTCGACTATTGCTTTACCGACATTTCTGCGGCGTTTTTGTCGCGGGCTCGGGTGAAGTTCTCCGATGTTTCGTCGATGGAGTTTCGCGTTCTGAATATCGAGAACTATCCGGCGGAACAGGATTTTGAAGCCGGCGGATACGACATTGTTCTCGCCGCGAATGTTCTTCATGCCACGACCGATCTGCGGCGGACGCTGGGGCATGTCCGCAAGTTGCTGCGGCCGGGAGGCGTCCTGGTGTTGATTGAAGGAGTATATGCGGACCGCTGGCTCGACATGACGCTTGGACTTACGGACGGCTGGTGGCGGTTCATTGATTACGATCTTCGCCCGGAGCACCCGCTGATTTCTGCCGAGGAATGGAAAGGCGTTTTGCGCGAAGCGGGGATGAGCTCGAGCCGGACGATCTCCTATATCAATGGGGACGGGTCGGCTTCGCAGCAGACGGTTATCGTCGCCGAAGCGGATGCGGAGGAGACGGCGTCGGTGGCGGTTTCACGGAAGCTCGATCGAGAGTGGATGATTCTAGCGGATGAGTCGGGCGTGGGAGATGCGCTGTGCAGTCTGCTTGCGAGGACAGGGGAGCAATGCGAGATGATCTGGCGCCCACGATCGTCGGCTGAGAGCGCATCTTTGTTTCGCAAGCTGGAGACGCGTACTGGGAAGGCTGCGCTTGAGATTGTGTATCTGTGGGGAATGGATGTCGGCGGGCCGATCGATGCGATGGGAGAGCTGGGGCGTTCCTCGGAGCTGTGCACTGGAACGCTGGTCCATTTGATGCAGGCGATGATGGCGGGCGGGGGTACAACAGCACACCTGTCGATTGTGACGCGCGGGGCGGAAGCGACGGCAAGTTTTTCGCCGAGCGCGGGCGGCGCGGTCGAATCGCTGGCCTGGGGTGTGGGACGCGTGTTCAGCCTCGAAGCACCCGAAAGATACCGCGCGCTGATCGATCTTGATCCCATGATGACTACGGAAGATGCGGCTCGAAGCCTATTCGCGGAGCTGACGTGTGGGGACAGGGAAGATCAAATTGCGTACCGCGGTGGCGAACGCGTGGCAGCGCGCCTGCGGCGTTCGAGTCTCGACAAACTGAAGGTTCCGACTTCACCTGCCCGCTTGCGCGGAGATGGTTCCTATCTGCTGGTGGGCGGGCTTGGCGGCGTGGGGCTGAAGCTGGCTCGGTGGGCGGCGGAGCAGCGTCCGGGACATTTGATTTTGCTGGGCCGGACGGGAACGGGGAGCAGTGCGGGCGCGTTTGCGGCGGAGCGGTTGAAGGCAATTGAGGAGATTCAGGCGCTGGGCGTCAAAGTCACGGTGGTTGAGGGAGACGTCGCGTCGCTGGGGGACATGAAAAATCTGTTCGTCCGGTTCGATGCGGAGTTTCCTCCGCTGCGCGGGATTTTTCATGCGGCAACGGCGGTGAGCGGCGTCGAGATCGGCGATCTTACGGACGAGCAGATTGAGACCATGCTGCGGGCGAAGGTCTCCGGCACATGGGTGCTGCATGAATTGACAAAGACTCTGCCGCTTGATTTTTTTGTGGCCTTCTCTTCGATCGCGGCGGTGATGGGGGCGAAGGGCATGGCGCATTACGCGGCCGCCAATCACTTTCTGGACGCGTTCGCGTATTTCCGCCGTGCCGCGGGGTTGCCGATGCTTTCGGTGAACTGGGGATCGTGGGACGTGCTGCGGCTGGTATCGCAGGAGGGTCAGACGTATCTGGCGGAGACCGGAATATTGCCCATGGGGTCGGACAAGACGCTCGCATTGATGGGCGAATTGATCGCTTCTCCGCGGGCGCAGGTAATGGTGGCGAATATCAACTGGGAGGTTCTGAAGCCGCTGCTTGAAACAAAGCGGACCCGGCCGTTGCTTGAGTATGTTGGCACGGGCCGAGCGAAGACGCGCAAGCTGAGCGCTGTGTCTGGCCCGGCGGCGGGGAGTCTGCATTCGGTTGCGGGGATGTCGCCGGAAGCGCAGACGAAATTCATTGAGGCGTTCGTGCTGGAGCAGGCGGCGCGGGTGCTTGGGTTTCGCGGAGGGGAACTGCCTCCGGTCGATGTACCGCTGACGGATATCGGGTTGGATTCGTTGATGGCGGTCGATCTGAAGAATCGTTTGCAGACGGGACTTGGCCGGGAATTGTCGCCGACCGTGGTGTTCGATTATCCGACGGTCGCAGAGCTGGTCGGAATGCTGGAAACCATGCTGTGGGCGGTGCATGGCGGTGCGGCGGACGATCTCGCTGCCGCAGAGAAGGATGAAATTCGCATATGAGATCCATTGTTGAGATGCTTACCGATCTTCGTTCGAAGAACGTCGCGCTTACGCTGGACGGCGACGCGTTGAAGTGCAGCGCTCCGCCTGGGGTGTTGACAAAAGAGCTGCGGGAAGAGTTGGGCGCGAGGAAGCCGGAGATCATCGCGTTTCTGCGGAGCTCGCGAGAGGCTTCGCGGGGCGGCGACCAGCACATCCCCAGGATCGACCGCTCGGGACCGCTTCCGCTTTCCTTTGCGCAGCAGCGGCTGTGGTTTTTGAACCAGCTCGATCCGAACAACCCGGCGTACAACATCGGCGTGCCGCTGCGGATGATCGGATCGCTCGATGTGCCGGCGCTGGAACGGGCGCTGCGGGAGATCGTTGAGCGGCATGAGGACATGCGCACCACCTTTATTCAAGTGGATGGAACGCCACAGACGGTGATCGGAGATGGAAAGGACTGGGCGCTGGAAATGAGCGATTTGCGCCACCTGTCCGATGATGGACCCGGTTCGGAACTGCTGCAATTTGCGCTGCGCGTGACGGTGCAGGTGCTCGACCTGGAACGAGGACCGCTGTTCCGCGCGCATCTGCTGATCGCGGGGCCGGAGAATCACATGCTGGTGCTGACGATGCACCACATCATTTCCGATGGCTGGTCCTTCGGTGTGCTGGTGCATGAGTTCGCCGAGCTCTACGAGGCCTATGCATCGGGACGGGAGCTGACGCTGCCGCCGCTGACGATTCAGTATGTCGACTTCGCGGCGTGGCAGAGAAAATGGCTGGAGTCCGGTGAGCTGGAACGGCAGCTTCCATACTGGAAAAAGCAGCTTGCGGGGGCGCCGCCGGTGCTCGAGTTTCCCGCGGACCATCGCCGCCGGCAGGCGGGAATGTTTCGCGGCGCGAGGGCGAAGATCGACCTGCCGAAGCCGCTGATCCAGGGGCTGGAGCAGCTGAGCCAGGCATACGGCGTGACTTTATTCATGACGTTTCTGGCGGCGTTCGATGTGCTGATGGCGCGCTACACCGGTCAGGACGATATTGTGATCGGCTCGCCTTCGGCCAATCGCAGCCGCACCGAGCTGCACCAGCTGATTGGATTTTTTGTGAATAACCTGGTGCTGCGAACGGACCTGAGCGGCAATCCAACGTTTGCGGAACTTCTTGGCCGGGTTCGCGAGGTGACGCTGCGTTCCTATGAACATCAGGATGTTCCGTTCGACATGCTGGTGCAGGCGCTGCGTCCGGAGCGGTCGCTTGACCACTCGCCGCTGTTTCAGGTGATGTTCATCTTCCAGAATTTTCCGTTAGAACAGGTGCAACTGTCCGGAGTGCTGACGACGCCGGTGGAACTCGAACTGGAGACGGCACGGTTCGATATGACGGTCGAAGTGTTCACCCGGCGCGGCGAGATGCATGCCTACTTCGATTACAACGCCGACCTGTATGACGCGCACACGATCGAGCGCATCGCGCAGCACTATTTCACAATCCTGAATGCGGTGCTTGAAGACGCGGAGCAGAAGATTGGCGCGATCCCGCTGCTGTCGACTCCGGAGCGGCAGAAGCTGCTGGTCGAATGGAACCGCACGGAAGCGCCGGTGCCCGTGGGGTTGTGTTTCCACCAGCGGTTCGAGAAGCATGCGCGAGAAACGCCGGACCGCGTGGCGGTGATCGCAGGAGAAACTTCGCTGACATATCGCGAGCTGGACGAGAGGTCGGAACGCATCGCGGCGTGGTTGCGAGCGCGCGGAGCGCGGCCGGAGCGGCTGGTTGCGCTTTGCCTGGAACGATCCGCCGACCTGGTCGCGGGAATGCTGGGGGTGGCGAAATCGGGCGCTGCGTATATCCCGCTCGATCCGGCGTATCCGAAAGGGCGGATCGCGAACATCTTCGAAGATGCGAAGCCGCTGGTGGTATTGACGAGCCGGGATTTGCTGCCAGTGCTGCCGGAGGAAGCGGGCGAAGTGATCTGCCTGGAGGATCTGGACGGGTCGGCGAGCCAGGAGGGAAGCGAGATTTCTTCCGAAGGCGTGCGGCAGGAAGATCTGGCGTATGTGATTTTTACTTCTGGTTCGACGGGTCGGCCGAAGGGTGTGCAGATACCGCACCGGGCGCTGGTCAATTTTCTTGAGAGCATGGCGCGGGAGCCCGGGTTTTCAGCCGATGATGTGCTGCTGGCGGTGACGACGGTGTCGTTCGATATTGCGGCGCTCGAACTGCTGCTACCGCTCTACGCCGGCGCGACGGTGTGTATTGCGCTGGAGCCCGGCGATCCGGCGGCGCTGCTCGCAGATGTTGAGCGTTATCGTCCGACGGTGATGCAGGCCACTCCGGCGACGTGGAAGCTGCTGATTGCGGCGGGATGGAGAGGCAGCGCGTCGCTGAAAATTTTGTGCGGCGGGGAAGCGCTCGACACCGACCTGGCGCGCTCGCTGCTGGTGCGCTCGGGAAGTTTGTGGAACATGTATGGGCCGACTGAGACGACGATCTGGTCGGCGGTGCTGCGCGTGGAAGAAGTGGGGCCAGCGGCGATTCCGGTGGGACGGCCGATCCAGAACACCACGTTTTATGTGCTCGATGCACTGGGGCAGCCGGTTCCAGAGGGTGTTGCGGGCGAGCTGTGGATCGGTGGGGAAGGACTGGCGCGCGGATATTTGAACCGTCCGGACCTGACGGAGGAGCGGTTTATTCCCTCGCCCTTCGCAGATGCAGATTCCGGGGCGCGGCTCTATCGGACCGGCGACCTGGTGCGGTATCGGGTGGACGGTACGCTCGACTTCTTTGGGCGGATGGACCACCAGGTGAAATTTCGCGGGTTCCGCATCGAGCTGGGAGAGATTGAGAACGCACTGCGCGGCTGCTTCGGCGTTGCTGGATGCGGTCACTCTGCTGCGCGAAGATGATGGGGAGAAGAGCCTGGTTGCGTACTTGGTTGCGCCGGGGGACGAGGCTCCGGCGGATTCGACGGTGCGGGAGATGCTTCGGGCGACGCTGCCGGAGTACATGATTCCTGGCGCGTTTGTGTTTTTGAAGGAATTTCCGCGGCTGCCGAATGGGAAGCTGAATCGCGCGGCGCTGCCGGCGCCGGAGCGGGCGTCGGGTGGGAGGGGCGAAGGCAATTCGGAATTCGTCGCACCGGCGACCACGCTGCAGCAAGCCGTGGCGGCGGTATTCCGCAAGGTGCTGCATATTGAGCAGGTCGGGATCGACGATAATTTTTTCGACCTCGGTGCGCACTCCCTGCAGATCGTGAAGGTGCATGGAGAGCTGAACCAGAGCATCGATTCGAAGATCCCATTGATCAGTTTTTTCCAATACCCGACGGTTCGATCGCTGACGAAATTTATCGAGCAGCATGGCCGGAATGGCGGTTCCAACGTGGCGAGCAATGTGGACGAAAGTTTCCAGGTGAGAGCTTTATGAGCCAGTCTCAACGAGAATGCGGCAAGACAGGCATCGCGATTGTTGGCATGGCCGGAAGGTTTCCGGGCGCGGCGACGGTGAAAGAGTTCTGGAGCAATTTGGCCGCGGGGGTCGAGTCGATCAGATTCGCATCCGATGAGGAGCTGGTCGCGGCCGGAGTGGATGCGGCGCACAAGGACTTTATTCCTGCCAGCAGTGTTGTCCATGAGCCGGAGTTCTTCGACGCTTCGTTTTTTGGATTCAGCGCGCGAGAAGCGGAGATCATCGATCCGCAGCAGCGAGTGTTCCTCGAATGCGCTTGGGAGGCTCTCGAAGATGCCGCCTGCGATCCCGGTTCGTATCCGGGAGCGATTGGAGTATTCGCCGGGGCGGGCATGAATACGTACGGGGTGGTTAACCTGTTTTCGAACCCGGAGATCATCGGGTCGGTGGGCCCGTACCAGGTGATGGTCGGCAACGACAAGGATTTTCTGTGCAGCCGGGTTTCCTACAAGCTGAATTTGCGGGGGCCTTCCGTGGGTGTGCAGACTGCCTGTTCGACTTCTCTGGTGGCGGTGCAGATGGCGTTTGAAAGCCTGCTGCGGCATGAGTGCGATACGGCGCTGGCGGGCGGAGTTTCTATTTCGCTGCCGCAGAGTTCCGGATACGTGTATGTGCCGGGAATGATTCTTTCGCGCGACGGCCATTGCCGCGCGTTTGACGCGGCGGCTTCGGGAACTGTGCCGGGGGCGGGTGCGGGTGTGGTTGTGCTGAAGCGTCTGGTAGATGCGATCGCGGATGGCGATCATATGTACGCCGTGATCCGCGGTGCTGCGATCAACAATGACGGTTCGTCGAAGGTCGGCTACTCCGCGCCGAGCGTCGAGGGACAGACTGCGGTGATTCAGAAATCGATGCGGATGGCCGGGTTCGCGCCGGAGTCGGTCGGCTACGTGGAGGCGCATGGAACCGGGACCGAGGTAGGCGATCCGATTGAAGTGGCCGCGCTGCAAAAGGCGTTTGAATCGCCGGAGGCCCGTGCGGGTTCGTGCGCGTTGGGCTCGGTGAAGACAAATATCGGGCATCTCGACACGGCTGCCGGGGTGACGGGGCTGATCAAGGCTGCGCTGAGTCTGGACCATCGCGCGATTCCTCCGACACTGCACTTCAGCAAAGCGAACCCGCTGATCGATTTTGCGAAGACGCCGTTCTATGTGAACAACGCGCTGGTTCCCTTCGATGGCGCGGGACCGTTGCGCGCGGGTGTGAGTTCGTTTGGGATCGGCGGCACGAATGCTCACGTGTCGATCGAGGAAGCGCCGCCGGTGGTGTCTGATCCTGCGGCGGCATCGCAATTGTTCGTGCTTTCCGCAAAATCAAGCGCGGCGCTCGATAAGCAGGCGGCTCGACTGCTGGGGTACCTCGAGGAAAATCCGTCGGCGAATCTTGCTGACATGGCCTTCACGTTGCAGAAGGGGCGCCAGGCATTCCGCCATCGCCGGCTGGTGGTCGCGCGCGACGTAAGCCAGTTGAAAGCTGGCCTGCAATCCTCGCGGGCGCAGTCGGCCGGACAGCAGCAGATGAGAACCGACAACGCTCCTGCTGAAGCACCGGGCGTGGTGTTTTTGTTTCCCGGGCAGGGATCGCAGTATGTGAATATGGGGCGCGATTTATATCGGAGCACGCCGGCGTTTCGAGAAACGGTGGATGCGTGCTGTGAAATTCTTGCGCCACATCTTGAGCTTGATCTGCGGACAATTCTTTATCCGGAGGCGGGAGGAGAAGCAGAAGCGGAGCGGCTACTTGGCCGGACGGCAATTACGCAGCCGGCACTTTTCATCATTGAATATGCGACGGCGAAGCTGTGGATGGATGTGGGGGTTACTCCCTCGGCGATGGTCGGGCACAGCATTGGAGAATATGTCGCGGCCTGCGTTGCCGGAGTGTTTTCGCTGGAAGATGCGCTGGCGCTGGTGGCCGCGCGCGGACGGCTGATCCAGTCGGCGCCGGGCGGGACGATGCTGGCGGTGAATCTTTCAGAGCAGGATCTGGAGCCGTTGTTGTCGCGAGAAATCTCGGTGGCCGCGGTGAATTCTCCCGGCCAGACGGTTGCGTCCGGGCCGGAGGGGGAGCTCGCTGCTCTTGAAGCTACGCTGCGCAGCAAGAAGATTCAGTGCAAACGGCTGCGGACATCGCACGCCTTCCATTCGCCGATGATGGATGCGGTGGTGGGCGATTTCGTCGAGCGGGTCGCGGCCGTGAAGCTGCACACTCCCAAGATGCGCTACCTGTCGAACGTGAGCGGCACATGGATCACAGACCGGCAGGCGACGAATCCGGAGTATTGGGGATCGCATCTTCGCAACACGGTGCGGTTCGCCGATTGCGGACGCAATTTGTTGCGCGAACCGAACGACTTAATGCTGGAGGTTGGACCGGGCGAGACGCTGTTGTCGCTGCTGCGTGCCCAACTGGAACCGCGCAGCGCGAGGCCGCTGATTGCATCCATGCGGCATGCGATGGCGAAGCAGGACGATCGCGAGACGTGGCTGAGCGCGATGGGGCGGCTGTGGCTTTCGAATGTCCGATTGAACTGGGACGGGCTGCATCGAGGTGAGCGCAGGGCGCGGCTGTCGCTTCCGACGTATCCGTTCGAACGCCAGCGGTACTGGGTGGAGCCGAAGAAGGCCGCTGCCCCGATGGCGCAGACGGCTGCGCCCGAAAAACAGCCGGACATCGCGGACTGGTTTTATGTGCCGTCGTGGAAGCGGAGTGCTCCACAATTCCTGCTGAAATCGGAAGTGGACGCGGCGGACACCTGGCTGCTTCTGACCGACGATGAAGCGCTGGCCGGCGCGCTTACGGAGGAGCTTAGCGGGCGGGGAACGGTGGTTCGCGTGCGCGCCGGCGGAGGGTTCCGCAGGATCTCATCGGAGCTGTATGAGATCGATCCAGCAGATCGGCGGGATTACGACAGCCTGATCCAGGAGCTGGAAACGAGCGGCCGCTGGCCCCGTCGTGTGGTTCACGCGTGGATGCCGGATTCGAGCGGGAAGCGTGACCCAACTCGGGTGCTCGACAGGGGCGTGTTTAGTGCTATGTTTCTGGCGCAGGCTGTCGAAGGCCGCAGCTCGGCGGGCATGGTCGAGCTGAACGTGGTGGGGAATCGCGCGTACAGCATTTCCGGGGAGCGCATCTGCTCGCCGGCGGCGGTGGCATTGAATGCGTTTGTCGGAGTGGTCGCTCTGGAATGCCCACACTTTCGTTGCCGAGTGATTGATGTCGATCTGGAAGCGGGTCTCCAACGAGTGACACAGCAGCTTGCCGGAGAACTTGTTTCGGTGGCGGCGAACGAAACTGTTGCGTATCGCGGATCGGCGCGGTGGTTACAGCAATATGAGCCGGTGCGGATTGAGAAGCCGGCCGCGACGGGGAAGAATGACGCTCAGATTTCGCTGCGGACGGGCGGGACATATTTGATTACGGGAGGACTGGGCGGCGTGGGCCTGGTACTCGCAGAGCACCTGGCTCGCAAGGCGAAGGCGCGGATCATTCTGACATCCCGCACGCCGCTGCCTGCAGCTTCAGAATGGGAAGGTTTGCTGGCGTCATCGGATACACCGGACGTAGTTAAGAGGAGAATTCAAGGGATCCGGTCGATCGAAGAAGCAGGCGGAAGCGTCCACGTTGTGGTTGCCGATACGACGGATCGCGAGGCTATGCGGCAGGCCCTGGCACATGTGCGTGCGGAATGTGGCCCGATTCACGGGATCGTCCACGCTGCCGGAACCGCGGGCGCGAGCATGGTGCAGACCAAATCGCGGGAGCAGGCGCTGGATGTTTTTATGCCGAAGGTGCAGGGAACGGAGTGGATCCGCGAATGCCTTGCGAACAAAGACGGGATCGGCGGGGAACTGGATTTTGTCATGCTATGTTCTTCGATCAGCGCTGTGATCCCTTCGTTTGGCCTGTCGGATTACGCCGCCGCGAATGCTTACCTCGACGGATTCGCTGCGGCCTTTGACGAGCCCCGGGGAACGCGCGTGATTTCCGCGAATTGGGACACTTGGCGCGAAGTTGGCATGGCGGTCGATACGCCGCTGCCGGAAGCGCTGGCACATCTCCGCGAAGGCCGGCTGAGACATGGCATATTGTCGAGCGAGGCGGAAGAGGTCTTCGATCGACTGCTGGGTTCGCCATTGTCGCAGGTAGTGGTTTCGACGCGCGATTTCAAAGTTCTCCAGCGGCAGACGGCGGAGGCGATTGCGCAATTTCATGGCGCTCACCAGCCGTCCGCTTCAGCCCCGGCGATGACTGTTCACAGCAGACCCGATTCGATGGACGAGTTTTCCGCGGCGGGAGATGACATCGAGCAGTTTATCGTGAATGTCTGGCAGGAGCTGCTTGGGATCGAACCGATCGGGATCCATGATAACTTCTTCAAGCTGGGCGGGCATTCGCTGCTGGGAACGCAGGTGCTGGCTCGCATGCGGGAACGGTTCAAGATCGATTTATCGCTGCGCATTATTTTCGAAGCAGCAACGCCGGCGGAGTTGGCCGAGCATGTCCGGGTGATGTCCTGGGCTTCGATGCCAGCATCCGCGGGCTCGATCCTGGAGCGCGAAGAGATCGAAATATAGGGCGCTGTGGGAAGTCGATTTGCGGTTGGCCTGGTCCTCCGGTTTTGGAAATAGACATTGCTCGTGCGATTCTTGTCATCGCAGATGGTCTGAAGGGCAACCACACGTATGCAGGAATTGAGTCACGCGCAGTTTCTTGGGCTGCTGAAGCAACGCGGCATCGAGATATCGGTCAGGGAGGGGCGCTTGAAGGTCAGCGCGCCGACCGGGGCGGTGGATCCCGCGCTGCATGCGGAACTGACGCGGCGCAAATCGGAGTTGCTGGCCTTGATCCAGGTGCCGGAAGCGCCTTCCCGTCCACGCGCGCTGGTTCCGATGGAGCGCAATGGGAGAATTCCCCAGACACATGCTCAGCAGGGGATGTGGCTCATTGAACATTTCAATCCGGGCAACGTGGCATACAACATTCCGGAAGCTTTTCGGGTCGCGGGGCCGTGCAAACTGGAAACGCTGCAAACGGCTGTGGATCGCCTGCTGGCACGGCACGAAACACTGCGGACGTATTTCTATGAAGAAGATGGCGAGCTGCTGCAGGCGGTTTCCGACGACGCGAAAACCATCGTGGGCTTCACCGATCTTTCAAAGATTGCAGACAGCGAACGGGAGAAGGCACTCAGCATTTTGGTTCGGGAAAAGGGGAGAGAGCCTTTCGATCTAAGCCGCGCGCCGATGGTGCGGTTTCATCTGTTCCGGCTGGCGGAGGATCGGCATGTAATTTTTTTCAATATCCATCACATTATTGCGGACCGGCGGTCTTTGGTTGTTGTGCAGCACGAATTGAATCTGCTGTACCAGTCGGCGACGGGGAACGAAACGATTCGCCTGCCTGAGCTTCCAGTGCAATATGGCGATTACGCGCTTTGGGCGGAAAGGTTTCTGGCCGACGGTGCGATGGCCAGTCAGATCGCCTATTGGAAGACAAAGCTGGCGGGAGCGCCGCCCTACCTGGAATTGCCGTGCAGTCGGCCCTATCCGGAAGACCGGACCCCGTGGGGAGCGGCGGTGCTCGTCTCTATTCCTTCGCCTGTGCAGAAGGCGCTGAGCGAAATTGCGCGGGAGGAGGGCGCCACCATGTTCATGACACTGCTGGCGGCCTTCGCAGTTCTGCTGTACAAGCATTCCGGAGTTGAAGACTTCTGTATCGGTTCTCCATTTACCCATCGCAACCAGGTTGAAACCGCGCCGCTGATCGGGCTGTTTGTAAACATGCTTGCGTTTCGATGCCAGTTAGATAGGGAGCCCAGCTTCCGCGAGATGCTGCGGCGGGTGCGTACGACCGCGCTGGAGGCGTACGAACACAGCGATGTTCCTTTTCAGGAGCTGGTGCGCGCGCTAAAGCCGGACCTTCGATCGCGCAGGTCTCCGGTGTTTCAGATCATGTTTGGATTCGATTCCGACATACGGCCAGGGCAGGACACTTTTATTCCCGTCGACACGAATCCCGGGACGGCGAAATTCGACTTGACGCTGCAGTTGCGCGAAGGTCCGGATGGAATCTCCGGGTGGTTCGAATACTGCACGGACCTTTTCGATTCGGCGAGTATCGATGGATTGGCGAAGCAGTTTATTGCGGTGATGACTGAGATTGGCCAGCAGCCTGATGAGCCGCTTCGCACCCTTGTGTTTAGCGAAGGTGCCGTGGCTGAAGTTGTCGGGGCGGAAGCTGTCGTGGTGCCGGATGCCGAGCCGGGTCGTTCGACTTTCTGGAGCGGAGGGATTAAGAAGTTAACGCGGCGGCTGGTGCATCGGATAAATAATTGACGGCGCGTTTGGGAGCTCCGAAGGCGACGCTTCGCGTTATTTTGCATTCTCACGCCGCTCGATGCTACCTTTAGGTTGTCACTTGATGAGAGGTTTTTCTGCGCTCTTCAGGCGTGCGGGAAGGCCTGCAGGCACTTGAAATATCAGGGTGCGGCGCGTTCCTCTCCGGAAGCGTTTGTTCGAAGTGCCGACGTAGCTCAGTTGGTAGAGCAACTGATTCGTAATCAGTAGGTCACCAGTTCAACTCTGGTCGTCGGCTCCAAACTATTCCGTCGAAGCTACTGATGGGGAAGCAGAAACCAACTGGTTCGTAATAGTTGGTCTCCAATCAACTCTATTCGTCGGCTCCTTTTGGACGCAGAGTGCCGGGTTCCATGTGGCGCGCCGTAATTATTGTCAGGCGCTTCGGGAATTTCGTACCTGCTTTTCCTAGGGAATTTACCAAATGTTCTTGCAGCAGCCGCTCAAACACTGCATAATCGTGGCGAGAGACGGTACCTGCGAGCACTGAAGCGTGACCCGATATAGCCGTCAAGATGTACTGCGAATTCTCCAAGTGTCCGCCCGCCAGCTACAAGGCTGGGAGCGGGCAGGCCTGGTTGAATCTCTCGAATCCTATACATTCCAGCAACTTTCTCAACTGCGCAAGCTTCGGCTTCTGTCTTCGCAGCGGATTCCCAGCTCGCGCATCTCGGCCTCTGTAGCTGCCATGCAGCGCGTCTCCGGCATGGCCAACCCATTGCTCGAAGCTGGCATGGTGCACGCCGGATCGCGAGTTATTTTTCGGCACGAGGGTGCAATCGTCGACCCGTTGTCGCGCCAGCTGGTCTTCGATTTTGATGCTCGCAACACGTCGGGCCTCTGTACCGTGGTTGGCGGCGCGTCTACCCAGCGGTACCGCGAGTTGCAGGCTGCGGAACTGTTTTACCAAGCTGTTCGTATGGAAGACGAACAAGGCGGAGCGCGGGAAGTAATGGAACTGTACAACCGTGCGATCGAATTGCATCCCACGCACGCCGCGGCGCTGATCAATCTGGGGACGATTTACTACAATCAGCGGCAGTATCTGCAGGCGGAAGCGGTCTATCGGCGTGCGACGGAAGCCGATCCGCATTATGCGCTGGCCTTCTTCGACCTTGGAAATTCGCTGGATGAGCTGCAACGTTTGCTCGAGGCGATCGAAGCGTACAAGGCCGCGATTCGACTGATGCCCAAGTATGCGGATGCGCACTATAACCTGGCGCTGGCTTATGAGCGGATTGGCGAGCAACGCAGGGCGCTGCCGCATTGGATGACGTATGCCCGGCTCGACCCGATGGGGCCATGGTCCAGCCACGCACGCGGGCAGGCCAAGCGGCTGATCGAGGCTGAGCATCTGCAGATTGTGGCGCGCCGATGCGTAAGGTGACTGGCCGCAATCTATAAATTCGGACTAAAAATACTGTTGCCGGATTGCGGAGATATTTTGAGCTTTCCGAAGTTTTCGCTGAGGAAACATGTTCAATCGGCTGCGTGCCTGGCAGGGCTCTGTGTTTTTCCGTTTCTCTTCGCCCACTCCGCGCGGGCACAAATGTCGGGCGGCAGCGGTCTTGAAAAGCTGACGCCGGGCCAGACTCGTGCGGAAAACCCGCTTTGGCATGAGAACCCGCTGAACGTGCAATTTGCATCTTCGAAGACCGGCGTAGTGGCGGGAATGAATGGTCCTGGCATCATCACGATGATCCATTTTGCGATCCCTTCTACGTTGAAGCTGAATCGTGATGTGCTGCTGCGCGTGCATTGGGACAATGAAAGCTCGCCCAGCGTCGACGTCCCGCTGGTGGACTTCCTTGCCGATCCAGATGGTTTACAGCATCGAGTTAATACGGCTCTGGTGAATAAGCTCCGCGGCTGGAATGCATATTTTCCGATGCCGTTCCGCCATTCGGCGAAGATCGAACTTGTTTACGACGGTCCGCTGCAGCCGCGAGAAATGCTGGAGGCGATCATGCCGTGCTACAGCTAAGTCCTTTGGCAGAGGTTGAAAAGCGTGCCCGCCGACGATGCCTATTTTCATGCGAGCTGGCATCAGCACGCATTGTTGTTAGGTAAGCGGGATTATGTCGCTCTCGATGCGAGAGGCAAGGGCAAATTCGTCGGGTGGAATGTGACGGTCCGCGGCCTTCATCAGAACGACTATCCGGTGGATGAGAACGAAAAATTTTATATTAACGGTGAGAAGAGCCCGTCAATCGAGTGCCAGGGGTTAGAGGATTCGTTCGGGTTCAGCTGGGGTTTTCCGCCGGACAGCGATAACTGGTTTCCATCGAGGGGCTATTCGAAGTTTCTCAACGGAGCTGCGGCCTACCGGTTTTTTACGCAGGATGCGATCAATTTCAACAAGTCGCTCCGCGTGGCGATTGGTTTTGGCGCCCATGAAGATCCAAACTTCAGGATCGATGGATCCAAATCGGAAAATATCCTGCAATTTTCCTCAACCGTTTACTGGTATCAGTTGGAGCCGCACACGCCGTTGCCGCTGATGCCTTCCGCGAGCGAGCGGGAGCCCACTCCGGAAAAGATTTCGGGTTCCGTTCCGACGCCTTCGGCTTCGGCGCAGCTGTAATCTCGACGGTGGCGGCACTTGCTAAAATCAAACCAGCTATGCCAGCCACGACAGAGCTTTCTCCTGAAATTTTCGCCAAGTATGAGCCGGTGATTGGGCTTGAGGTTCACGTTCAGCTGCTGACGGAGACCAAGGCGTTCTGCGGCTGTTACAACCGGTTTGGCGCTGCCCCCAATACGCAGGTTTGTCCGGTGTGCCTGGGGCTTCCCGGCGCCCTGCCGGTCTTGAATCGCCGGGCGGTGGAGTTTGCCACGCTGGCGGCGATGGCGCTGCATTGTGAGATCAACGAAACCTCCATTTTTGCGCGGAAGAATTATTTCTATCCCGACCTGCCCAAGGGCTACCAGATTTCGCAGTTCGACAAGCCACTTGGCGAACATGGCTGGATCGATGTGCCTGCTCCGCAGGGGACCAAGCGGATCGGCATCACGCGGCTGCATATGGAAGAGGACGCGGGCAAAAGCATGCACGATGGTTTCCATGATTCGCGCGAGCGGACGTACATCGATCTGAACCGATGCGGCACGCCGCTGATTGAAATCGTCAGCGAGCCGGACATTCGCTCCGCAGAGGAAGCTTTTGAATACTTGACGCGCATCAAGGAGATTCTGCTCTACACGGGCGTGAGCGATTGCAACATGGAAGAAGGCTCGCTCCGCTGCGATGCGAACGTGAGCGTGCGGCTGAGGGGCGGGGAGAAATTCGGCACCAAGGCAGAAGTGAAGAATGTGAACAGCTTTCGCTATGTGCGCGCTGCTCTGGAATATGAAATTCAGCGACAGAGTGAGCTGGTCGAGTCCGGTGGCCGGGTCGTGCAGGAAAGCCGGCTCTACAACGCGGGGGAAGGCAGGACATATTCGATGCGCTCGAAGGAGCAGGCGCACGATTACCGCTATTTTCCGGAGCCGGATCTGCCGCCACTGGTAGTTTCGGCGGCGTGGCGGGAGCGCATCCGCGAAATCATGCCGGAGCTGCCGGAGGCGCGGCGGAAGCGCATGGTTGCTGATTATGAGATCACCGAGCAGGATGCCCAGGTGTTGACTGGGACGCGCGCGTTTGCGGACCAGTTTGAGGCGGCGGCGAAGGCGGCGAAGAGTCCCAAGCGCGTGGCCAACCTGGTGCAGGGAGAGCTGCTGGGGCGATTGAAGGCGGGCGGCCTGGAGATGGAGCAGTCGCCGATTTCGATGCGCGGGATTGCGCTGGCGGCTGACTTGGCGGAGAGCGGAGAGCTGTCGAGCAAGATGCTGAAGCAGCTCTTCGACCGGTGCTTCGAGTCCGGCGAAGATTTCGGTACGGTGTATGAGCGGGAGAAACCGCAGCAGATCAGCGATGCTGGAGCGATTGAGAAACTGATCGACGAGGTCGTCGCGGGAAATCCAAAACAGGTGGAGCAATATCGCGGGGGCAAGAAGACTGTGGCTGCATTTTTCGTTGGGCAGGTGATGAAGCTGTCGAAGGGGCAGGCGAATCCGGTAATGTTGAATGAGCTGGTGACGAAAAAGCTCGATGGGTAGATCGTCGCAGGTCGCGCAGGTGGTCGAAGTCGCTCCGGAGAATACGGCGCGAACCTACGCGGCGTTCTGTGTGTTGCGGGAAGGACGGCCGGTGATGGCGTCGGCAGAGAGCTTCACGGAATGGGTGAATTCCCGGCAGCGCCCGGAGGGATATCGAATCGTCGCGGCATTTCTGCCGGAGTTGCAGGATGCGATTGCAGCGGCGGGATTTCGCGTGTTGCACCAGCTATCGAAGGCCCGCTATCTCTATGTGGATGATCTGATCACGTTGCCGCAGTACAGGTCGCGAGGTTACGCGAATCTAATTTTCGAGTGGCTGGCCGAAGAAGCTCGACGCCTGGGCTGTGAACAATTACATCTGGACTCGGGCCATCAGCGCCACGAGGCGCACCGTTTTTATCTGAAGCACGGGATGGCGATGAACGCGCATCATTTCAGCATGAGTTTCGACTAGCGGATCGCTTCGGAAAACAGAAAATCTTTCGGCCAGTCGGTGTTGTGACCAGCCGCGCGCAGGGTGGTGCTCAACTGCGCCCAGTGTCGGATGGAATGCAGCATGATGTGCACAAACAGCTTGCGGCGGGTGGCCTGCACGGTCCCGGTGGAGACGGTCTGCAACGGAATTGTTTCTTCCAGGCTGGGGTCGTCCGCGGAGTCCAAAAAGGTTTCCAGGTTGCCGATCGCCTGGATGTGCAGGCGGAACAGATCTTCCAGCGAGCCGGTGGGAATGGAATCGTAGGCGATCACCTCCTGGCCGCGCAGGCGCTGGGAATGACGCAGCTCGACGGCGAATATGTGCTTGAGCATGCCGCGGACAGTGCCGCTGTTGTAGATGTCGCAGGGCACCTCAAGGGCGGCCGGATTCTCCGTGAACCATGCCTGCCATTTGCGAGTGCCGACATCGTTGTCGTCCAGAAGTTCTTCGAGCGTAATTGCGGGCGGATTCATTCGCTCTCCTTTTTCAGCGCGCGATAGGCGATGTCGGAGCGGTAATACATGCCTTCGAAATGAATTTTGCCGAGCGCGGCATAGGCACGATCACATGCCTGCTGCAGTGTGTCCGCAACCGCAGTGACGGCGAGCACGCGGCCGCCGGCGGTGACCAGCGTCCCATCTATCATTGATGTCCCGGAGTGAAAAATGGTGACCCCTTCTTTTCTGGCTGCCGCGTCGAGTCCTTTGATGGGATGGCCGGTGGTGAAGCCGCCGGGATATCCCGCGGAAGCTGCGATCACGGTGACGGAGGGCTGGGGACGCCAGTTGAGCTTGATTTTTTCCAGGCTGCCGTCGATGGTGGCTTCAAGGGCTTCGAGCAGGGTGCCATGCTGAAGGCGGGGCAAAATAGCCTGCGTTTCCGGGTCACCGAATCGCGCGTTGAACTCGAGCAGCATAGGTCCGCGCGCGGTCATCATGAGGCCGCAATAGAGCACGCCGGTGAACGGCGATCCTTCGGACGCCATTGCCGCGACGGCGGGCTGCGCAATATGAGCGATGATCCAGTCGAGCATTTCGGGTTCGATTAGTTTGTCGGTGGAGTAGACGCCCATTCCCCCGGTGTTCGGGCCGGTGTCGCCTTCGCCGAGGCGCTTATGGTCCTGGGCGGCGGCCAGAGGCAGAACATGGAAGCCATCCGTCAGTACAAGTAGCGATATTTCTTCGCCTTCCAAATACTCCTCAAGTATGACTTTAGATGCGGCTTCGCCCAGAAGCTTTCCCTCGAGCATTTGTGTTGCAACCTGTTCCGCCTCCTCTTTCGAGTCGCAGATGACCACGCCTTTTCCGGCAGCGAGACCGTCGGCTTTGACGACAACCGGGGCGTGAAAAAGGGCAAGCGCTTCCGGAAGTTCGCCGGCGGCTTCGCAGACGGCGTAGTGAGCCGTGGGGAGCTGGTGGCGCTGCATGAATTCCTTGGCGAATACCTTACTGGTTTCGAGCATGGCGGCGCGCCGTGTTGGACCGAAAGCGCGCATGCCGCGGCGCGCGAGCTCATCGACCAGGCCAAGACTGAGGGGTATTTCGGGGCCGACGATGGTGAGGTCCGGCTGTTCACTGACCGCGACGCGGACCAGATCGGCGAGGTCTTTCTGATTGACGGGAACACAGCGGGCGAGCGCCGCAATGCCGCCGTTGCCGGGGGCGCAGACAACTTCCTGTACGCGCGGAGACTGGCGAATGGCCCATATCAGCGCGTGCTCGCGACCGCCTCCGCCGATTACGAGGACTTTGAGTGCTTGAGTTTGCTCCATATAAAACAGAGATTACCAGTCCGGCGAATCTTCTAGAAAATGGGCGCTAAAACGCAGGCCCCGCTAGTTCTTGGGTTGTTCTTTGTGGGGCGTTTCTGGCAGCTCCAATTTAATCGGCGGAAAACCGACGATATCGTACGTGCTCGAAGCAATGCCAATCTTCGCCTCTTCCAGGCGGGAGAGGATTTCGCGACTGATGCGATCTTTAAGCCCACGGATGTCGTGTGTGCCGCAAAGGAAACGTACTGCCAGCTCGACCCAGTTGTCGGTGATGCGCAGAAACACGCGCGGCCGCAGGTCCGGTGCTTCGATAAAGTAGCGTTGATGGAGGCGATCGAGTTCGGGTTGAGCCATATTGGCGATTTCGGCGGTGTGACGCTCGACTACGTCGAGCATGATTTCCTCGGCGCGTCTGCGGTCATCCTTGAATGAGATGGGCAGGTGCATTTCTTCCCAAATGTAGGGGAAGTCGCGGGTGTAGTTGTAGACGGGCTCTTCGAAGATTTGCGCGTTCGAAATTGTGACCACGCGTCCGGAATACTGGCGGCTCTGGACCCACATCCCCGGGTCCTCCTGTTGTACGGCGGGAGGCTCGCCCATTTCCATGATGACGGTCTGGATGAAGTTCAAGGAAATCACGTCGCCGCGCACGCCGCCCATGCTGATACGGTCTCCAACGTTGAACGTTTTGCCTCTCAGAATGACGAAGTAGCCTGCGAAACTGGTGACCACTTTCTGCAATGCGAATGCGAGGCCTGCGCCGAGCAGTCCGACGCCGGTGGCGAGCCGGGTTGGATTGTCAAACCAGATGGAGACGAAGCCGATCACGGCGAGCAGGAAGGTTACAAGACTGATGCCCTGGCGCGTCCAGAACGCTGTTTTCTGGCGGGAGCCTCCAACTTTTTGCGCGATGAAACGGAGGGTCCATCCCAGGCAATACAAGATGGCGAAGAAGATTGCGGTTACAAGCAGCTTGCGCGCGTTGTTCGAATTTAGGCCTAGAAGTTTGACGCCGCCGATCTGCAGATTGTGATGAACGCCGACAAATTGGACGAAGTTCTGTTTCATCGAGCAGGTCCTTTCGTAGGGTAGGATGCGCGGGATGGCTACGAACACGGCGTATTGTGGCGCATCTAAACGCGGAGAGTTTGGCGGCGTTGACGCCGCGTTTTGGGGAGGTGGCTGTGAAGGATGATGCTTACAATTTGCAGCGCTTTGTGGATGCGCAGAAGCCGGTTTACGAACAGGTGTGCGCGGAGCTGCGCCGTGGCAGCAAAACGGGGCACTGGATGTGGTTCATCTTTCCGCAGATTCGCGGGCTGGGGCATAGCGAGACGGCTCGGCGCTTTGCGATTTCTTCGCGGGCGGAAGCTGCGGCGTACTTGGAGCATCCAGTCTTAGGGGCTCGGTTGCGGGAGTGCACGCGACTAGTGACGGAGGTCGAGGGGAAGCGGATTGAGGAGATTCTTGGGTATCCGGATGATATGAAGTTTAGCTCTTCTATGACTTTGTTTGCCGTGGCGACGGAGGAGAATGAGATTTTTCTGGCGGCGCTGGAGAAGTATTTTGGTGGGGAGCGGGATGGGTTGACGCTCGCTCGGCTGTAGAGAATCGCGGGAGGCATTGCGTAATTGAAGGCTCGATGGGAAAGTTCTGGCTCTTACCTGCGCCATCCTTTGTTCGATGTACTGGATCCGACTCTGGATTCTATGTTGCCAGCGAGATGAAGGAATTAGTGGTTGAGGGTACTGCAATCTCACAATCATTGCATTGGAAGAAAAGGATGGAGCCGATCCCAACTCGTGCCCACAATATTTCATCAATCCCTCGATACCTTGTAGTCGCTGCCATAGAACGCGATGGATAAGTATGCACAGGCTATCTGGCGCTTGCTGCGTAGACGACCCACCGCAATTGCCAAAGCTTGTTCCCGAAGTTTTCGAGGAAGAGTGCGTTCATGGCGTCCCGCTGCGCGGCGGACAAATTGCTGTTCAATTGTGCTCGCGCCCTGCGTCTGGTTCCGCGTTACCTTTATCGCGGAGCTCGCAATACTGCGATTTTCGTGAATCTTCTCAACCGTTCCCTTGATTTCGGAGCCTTCCCGCCACGTCATCGCAACATAGCGAAGCACCATACCGGTGTAGGGAGTGTATGCAGTAACATCGGTACGCATTTCGAAGTACCAGCGACCGGCAATCGTTGGGTAGGGCCAGAGTTTCTCCTTGACGAAGAAGAAAAAAGTGTGAGTAGTAGTCCCCGGTTACGGTAGAGGTTAAATCTGACAAAAATCATTGAATTCCACATAGAGGATCTTAATGCGACTTACAGCTAAGTTCATTTAGAAAGATCAGTCAAATGGACACCCGCAAGGACGAATGTTCGAACCACATTCGACGCGGCGTCAGAGCGAGGAAGATCGTCAATGCCGCAATCGCGTGAACGAGGTGAAACGGCCAGAGGGGTGTTTTTCAGCTAGGAATCGTTAGGATGCCTCAAATTTCGAGGCGCGTTGGTTTGAGAGGCGTGATGGTCAATTTGCTGCTGAATCAGTGGAGTCAGTGCGAAGCGAGGGCAGATCGCGTTGCAATGTTTATCATCCCTCGCTTCATCCCAGAATCCAGGCTGCTGGATTTCATGCGCCGTACAACGATTACGAGGAATGATGCTGCAAGCCACGAGTTAGAATAGCTTTGAGGCATCTATGAAGCAGATTGCTAAGCTTCGTCGTTGGCGCCGTGGCAGACGAGAGCGTGGACGCTCCGTTCTCTCCTGATCCGCGTACCCATTCAGTCAATTTGACAGGGCTACTCACCCACAGACAGCGAACATCCGCTTCTGTGGCCTTTCATGGAGAAAACTTATGGACAGTTTTGGCAGCCGGTCGGAGTTGAAATCCGGCAATCGGACGTATGAGGTTTTCAGGTTGACTGCGCTTGAGAAAGAGGGCGTATCGCTCGATTGCCTTCCTTACTCCTTGCGCATACTGCTGGAAAATCTTTTGCGGCATGAAGACGGCAAGAGCGTTACCGCGGATGACATTCGATTTCTTGCGAAGTGGGATGCGGGCGCGGAGCCTTCGAGGGAGATTGCCTACATGCCGGCACGGGTGTTGATGCAGGATTTTACCGGCGTGCCGGCGGTGGTCGATCTGGCGGCGATGCGCGATGCGATGCGCTCGCTCGGCGGCGACCCGGAGAAGATCAATCCGCTGCAGCCGGCGGAGCTGGTGATCGATCATTCCGTACAGGTGGACCAGTATGGCACGGGGGACTCTTACGAGATCAATTCGCTAATGGAGTACCAGCGGAACGTAGAGCGATACGCGTTTTTGAAGTGGGGGCAGACGGCGTTTCGCAATTTTTCCGTGGTGCCTCCAGGCATGGGGATTTGTCATCAGGTAAATCTGGAGTACCTGGCGCGGGTGGTGTTCACGACGCAGCCGGACGCGAACGGTGTTGTGCAGGCGTATCCGGATACGCTGGTCGGCACGGATTCCCACACGACGATGATCAACGGGCTGGGCGTGCTGGGCTGGGGTGTCGGCGGGATTGAGGCCGAGGCGGCGATGCTGGGCCAGCCCGTATCCATGCTGGTGCCGCAGGTGGTCGGGTTCAAGCTTTCCGGCAAGCTGCGCGAAGGCACGACGGCGACCGACCTGGTGCTGACGGTAACGGAGATGCTGCGCCATCATGGGGTGGTGGGGAAGTTTGTGGAATTTTACGGAGCGGGGATCAGCGAACTGTCGCTAGCCGACCGGGCGACGATCGGCAACATGGCGCCGGAGTATGGGGCGACGTGCGGAATATTTCCAGTCGATGCGGAGACGCTGCGATATCTTCGCCTGACCGGGCGGAGCGAGGAGCAGATCGCGCTGGTCGAGGCGTACTACAAGGAGCAGGGTCTGTTCCACACGCCGGGCGCGCCCGAGGCAACCTACTCGGCGACGTTGGCGCTCGATCTGAACACGGTGGAGCCGAGCGTTGCCGGACCGAAGCGTCCGCAGGACCGGGTGCGGCTGAGCAATGTTGAGGCAAGTTTTAAGCAGCAATTACCGGCGCTGCAGGGACCGCACGCGAACTTGAATGCAGAACGCCAGGTGCAGCGGTGGGATGGCGAGGGCGGACACCCATCGGCCAATGGAAGCTCCAGTGCGATGGGAGCTCCGGAGCCGGGGCATGCGGCATCGATCGAATGGCGGTTCGGAGTCGATGTGGATAAATATCTGGACAATGGTTCGATCGTCATTGCGGCGATTACGAGCTGCACGAACACATCGAATCCTTCGGTGATGCTGGCCGCCGGTCTGCTTGCGAAAAAGGCGGTGGAGAAGGGGCTGGGCGTGCCGCCGTGGGTGAAGACCTCGCTGGCGCCGGGGTCGCGGGTGGTGACGGACTATTACAAGAAGGCCGGGCTGATGCCGTATCTGGACAAGCTGCGGTTCAATGTTGTGGGGTACGGGTGTACGACGTGCATTGGAAACTCCGGTCCGCTGCCGCCGGATGTTGCGAAGTCGATTGAGAACAACGGACTGGTAGCGGTTTCGGTGCTGAGCGGCAATCGGAATTTTGAGGGCCGCATCAATTCCGATGTGCGGGCGAATTACCTGATGTCGCCGCCGCTGGTGGTGGCGTATGCGCTGGCGGGGCGGATCGATCATGACTTTGAGCGCGATCCGATCGGCAAGGGCAATGGGGACGAGTTGGTATACCTGCGGGACATCTGGCCGTCGCAGGAGGAAGTGCAGATTGCGCTCGCGAGCTCGATCGATTCGGAGATGTTTCGCACGCAATATTCGACGGTGAGCGAGGGCGACAGGAACTGGCAGAACCTTAAATTTCCTACGGGAAAGACGTATGGGTGGGAGCAGGATTCGACGTATATCCGCAGAGCGCCGTATTTCGACGGCATGCCGGCGGTGCCGGAGGCAGTCGAGGATATCCGCGGGGCGCGCGTGCTGGCGGTGCTGGGCGACAGCGTGACGACGGACCATATTTCTCCGGCGGGGTCGATTAAGTTGAAGGGGCCGGCGGGGAAGTACCTGATGGAACATGGCGTGAAGCCCGCCGAGTTTAACAGCTATGGCTCGCGCCGCGGGAACCATGAGGTGATGGTGCGGGGAACGTTTGCGAACGTCCGGCTGCGCAACAAGCTGGCGCCTGGTACGGAAGGCGGCGTGACGCGACTGCTGCCTGAGGGCGAGCAGATGAGTATTTTCGACGCATCGGTGCGCTACGCCGAGCGCAAGACGCCGCTGATTATTCTAGCGGGCAAGGAGTATGGCTCGGGTTCCTCGCGCGACTGGGCGGCCAAGGGGCCGAAGCTGCTGGGCGTGAGAGCGGTAATCGCCGAGAGCTTTGAGCGGATTCACCGGTCGAACCTGGTGGGGATGGGGATCCTGCCGTTGCAGTTTGAGAACGGGGAGAGCGCGGAATCGCTGGGGCTGACGGGCGAGGAGGTCTACGATATCGCGGGGCTGTCGGCGATGCTGGAGGCGAAGTGTGCGCATGGCCGCACGTTGCAGGTGAAGGCCACGTCGGCGAATGGGACGCAGAAGGAATTCTCGGCGACGGTACGCATCGACACTCCGCAGGAGATTCTGTATTACCAGCATGGTGGGATTCTGCTATACGTGCTGCGGCAACTGGCGGGGAAGGCGTAGGGTCTCTTCAACCGTGAAAGGTCAAGGCCCGGAGCGATCCGGGCCTTTTCGTCGCTGATTCGCGCGGACAGTTGTATCGTAGGAGAACCTGCTGCCAGCTTCCATGCCAGACTCTCTTCCATCGCGATTTGCGGTTCACTTGCCTTCGGTGGAATCGAAGAGATTCTCCTGGAGTCTAGGACGTATTACCACAGATGGTTCGTGGATACGGGAACTGGACGGGCTGCGCTTTGTCGCGATTGTTTCTGTCGTGCTTTACCATATCCTTGCTCAACTGTTGGTTAAGAGCGGACACGCCATAACCTTGCAGGGCCGGTATAGCTGGATCGTGACGGCGGTCGGCAATGGGGACCGCGGCGTGCGGCTGTTTTTTGTTATCAGTGGATTTGTTCTTGGTCTGGGATTTGCGCGACACCATCTGCAGCG
This sequence comes from uncultured Acidobacteriota bacterium, assembly GCA_963744615.1. Classification (GTDB taxonomy): domain Bacteria; phylum Acidobacteriota; class Terriglobia; order Terriglobales; family Acidobacteriaceae; genus JAKAAZ01. The sequence continues at coordinate 1,851,975 of CAVUUE010000003.1, read as the reverse complement.
TGGAAAAGCCGTCAATCTGAAAAAATATTTTCTTCGACGGGTAACACGGCTGGAGCCGCCGTACATATTCAATCTAGTGTTTTGTGCGCTGGTCGCGTTCGTCTACTATCACCAAAAACCCAGTTACATGTTCCAGCACTTGGCGGCGAGCCTCGTGTATCTGCACAACCTGGCTTATCACACGCCCAGCGCAATCAACGGGGTGGCGTGGAGCCTGGAAGTAGAAATTCAATTCTACATTCTCGCGCCACTGATCTCGCTCTTGTTTCTTATCCGGCGCCCCTGGTTGCGAAGGACGATTTTTCTCATTTTGATTGGATCCATCGGCGCAATTCAGATGGCATATCAAATGGGTGCGACGGTTGCATCGTTGACGATCGTTTTTTACATCCAGTATTTTCTTGCTGGGCTATTACTGACGGACCTATACCTCACAGTTGGGCCATGCATCCGAAACCACCGGTGGTGGGACGGGGTGAGTTTTTGCGGATGGCCGATCATTTTTCTGGTGCCAAGAAATTTTCCCTGGTATCACGCGATCATGCCGTTCCTGATGATGGTTCTTTATATCGCGGCTTTCAAGGGTGTGTTGTTCAGAAAATTCTTTAGCAATATCTGGATCGCGACCATCGGGGGAATGTGCTATTCGATTTATTTATGGCACTTTTTTGCAATTGGAGTGTTTTTCAAGACAACACGGCATTTGATTGTGTTCCAGGATTTTTTGTTGAATTTTCTTGTACAGGCGATCGCGCTCGGAATTCCCATCGCGACAGTCAGCGTGCTGGCCTTCGTCTTGATTGAACGGCCTTGCATGGATCCCGCGTGGCCACGGAAGTTGGCGAACCGACTGGGCAGGAAACGGGCACTCGTCAGTTAAAAGCTGGCCTATTAAATGCCGACGCCGTATTCGATGCCATGTCCGTTATCGCCGGCATGGGAATAGAAGTCGTAGGGGGTGCGATGATTCAGACGGTAGCGGGCGCGTAGATTTTTTCCCACGAAGAAGCCTACTGTGAGTGCCCCAGTGGCGACGGAAGTCCAGCCGACGATCTGAATCCACGGCGCTGGTTTCGAGCGCAAAAGTTTTCTTTTCATTTGCTTCCGCTCTCCCTTCGGCTGCGGAATGAACCGGCTTGCCAGTCGTAGACTAAGGCTTTTCATACCAAAATATTACCGCAAATCGTGCCGCAAATGGTTAACAATCAGTGACTCGCCTGTTGACCTGATCCCAATTTCAAACGCCTATCGCGGCTGAACCAAATCGGGATATTGTTCCACCTTCCGCAGCAGTGCAAGCTTGCGCCCGGGTGGGAGAAAGCTTGCCTCGATGGAATTTCCGGCCAGTTCCCGCAGATGTTCAAGGGTTAGCTGGAAACGCTGATGCGCCAGAAGATATTCATCGGCGAGGCTGCTGCCGAAGAGGGCGGGATCGTCGGAATTCAGGGTCACCATCAGGCCATTTTCGAAGTAGTCGCGCACGGGATGCTCTTCCGCCTGTGGACAGCAGCCGGTCCGCAGGTTGCTGGTGATACATAGCTCCAACGGGATTTGTCTTTGCGACAAGACGTCCAGTAGTTCTTGATCCTGTCCTGCGCTCAAGGCGTGTCCTATGCGTTCCGCGCCGATGTTCAGTGCCGACCAGATGCCTTCCGGGCCCACCGTCTCTCCGGCGTGGGCGGTAAGATGCAGACCGCTGTCGCGAGCTTTTGCGTATAGATCGCGGAACGGTTCAGCGGCCATGCGCCGCTCATCGCCTCCGATGCCGATGCCGACGATGGATGGATGTTTCTGCCTGAGCTCGGCGGCCTTGTCGAAGACGCGTGCAGCCTCTTCGACGCCGAAGTGACGCACGGCATCGAAGATCCAGGAGAGCGACAGGCCGAATTCCCGCTCGCCGCGCAGCCGTCCGCGTTCCATGCCGGCGAAGAGCGGCTCGAATTCGATGTGCCGCCAGTAATAGACGACGCCGACGGAGACGTAGACTTCCGCATGGAGCACGCCCTGGGCGGCGAGGGATTCCATCATGCGATACGTTGTGAGTTCGTAGTCTTCCGGGGTGCGCAGCCGCTCCGTGATGGCTTTGAAGGCCATTAGAAAGCCGGTGAAATCGTTGTACTGGTACAGGGCTCGAGCGGCCTGGAGGGTGAGCGGATGGGAGTCGTTGTGCCGGCTCATCTCGACCAGCGTTTCCGGCGTGATCGTGCCTTCAAGGTGCAGGTGGAGCTCGGCTTTCGGCAGCCAGCGAATCCATTCGCTTAGATTGGCGGGTGGCGCAGGTTCTTGACGCGATGACATCACAGAGCCTGACGTTTACCGGATGCAAATTCGCTACGGTGGCGGCTGTAAAAGAAGTAGATCAGCAGGCCAATCGCGAGCCAGATAAAAAAGCTGACCCAGGTGAGGATGGGCAGACCAAGCATCAGCACGAGGCAGAAAAACACGCTGAGCGCAGGGATGATGAAGCCTCCGGGGCAGCGAAAGGCGCGGTGACGATCCGGGTCCTTATAGCGCAGGATGATAACTCCCGCCGAGACCAGAACAAAGGCGAAGAGGGTGCCGATGTTGGAGAGATTGGCGAAGGTGCCGATATCGAGGAGTCCGCCAGGCAGGCCGACGAATAGACCCGCAATCCAGGTGGCGGCCGCGGGCGTGCGGAAGCGTGGATGTACGCGGCTGAACAGGGGCGGCAAGAGGCCATCCCGCGACATGGCGAACCATACCCGCGCCTGGCCAATTTGGAAGACGAGGATGGAGGAGATCATGCCCAGCAGCGCGCCGAATATGACCACCAGCTCCACCCAATGCAAGCTGCCGCTGTGATTTTCGAGATAGAGGCGACGCAGGGTGTTCACCACCGGGGCGGCGTCTTCCGTAAGCAGTTTCCAGGGCACCAGGCCGGTGAGCACGAGGGCGACGGCGACGTAGAGGACGGTGGCTACGATGAGCGTAGCGATGATGCCGATGGGAACGTCGCGCTGCGGATTTCTGCATTCTTCCGCGGCGGTCGATACAGAGTCGAAGCCGATATAGGTAAAGAAGATGATTGAGCCGCCCGTCAGTACGCCGGACCAGCCGTTGGGATAAAAGGGATGCCAGTTGGAAGTATGGATGAAATGGGCGCCGAAGCTGACGAACAGAAGGACGGCGCCGATCTTGAGCACCACCATGATGTTATTGGTTTCGGCCGATTCGCGGATGCCGCGAACAAGAACGACGGTCAACAACATGACGATGAGAAAGGCAGGAACATTGAAGCCGAAGTGCCAGCCCGGCGCATAGAGGGTTGCGCCGCTGAGGCTTTGCAATCCGCTGGGCAGATAGGCGGGTGAGATCCAACGCAAGGCGGGATGGATGCCGAACCAATCCATCAGGGCCTCAACGTGCGCGGCGAACCCCACTGAAACCGCCATGTTGGAAAAGGCGTATTCAAGGATGAGATCCCAGCCGATGATCCAGGCGATGAGTTCGCCCATGATGACGTAGGTGTAGGTATAGGCGCTGCCGGCGATGGGAATCATCGAGGCGAGTTCCGCGTAGCAAAGGCCGGTGAAGGCGCAGACGACGGCTACCAGCAGCAGCGAAACTGCCAGAGCGGGACCAGCGCCGGGTCGCCCGAGCATTGCCGTGTGCCGCACGAGATAATCCAGCACCGGAGTGTTGAGGATGGAGGAAGTATCGAATGGTTCGCCGGCGATGGCGGTGCCGATGACGGTGAAAATGCCCGAGCCGATGACCGCGCCGATGCCAAGGGCCGTCAGCGATAGCGGCCCGAGAGTTTTTTTGAGGCGTGTCTCGGGATTCTCCGAATCGAGGAGCAGCTTGTCGATGGATTTGGTGGCGAAGATCTGTTTCGACAGGGTCTGCTCCTGTTGGTCCTTTCGGCTTGCTTCCCCCACTCAAGCCAGGTGCGGCTTGAATGGGGCACCCTGCGAGATTTCCTGAGTGACTAGGAGTCGCTTGTGAACCGAGCTTACCGCTTGCCTGTTCCGCGCGCGAGTTTCTTGAGCTTCTGCTTGTTGGAGCCGCGTGGGGTGGTGCGCTTCGCTTTGGGAGCGGCCTTTTTGCGGGCTGTCCGCTTTACTTTTTTCCGTTCCGTTGTGTCGGTGATCGTTTTTGTATTTGCCATCTGCCTGGGAAGCTCTCTCTCTTTTTTTGAAACTTGTGGGGCGTGCGCTGCGGAAGGCGAGGGTTCAAACCCGCTCCAACTGCGCAAACTTCTCGACCAGTTTTTTTACGCCGAACCGAGGAAATTGTACCGTAATCTTCGCATCTTCCCCTTCTCCTTCGCGCCGGAAGACGACGCCTTCCCCATATTTCGGGTGACGCACGCGTTGTCCGCTGCGAAAGCCGGTCAAGCCTGTGGGCTCCGCAACCGGCAATTTGGGGCGGGGAAATTTCTGTCCTCGCGCGCTGAAAAACTGCGCGATGTTGTCGATGGAACCGCCGGGTGGAACGCGAGATGTGTGCGTCCCCGCTCGCTGTGAGGAGCCTGAGTTTTCGGAACTCTGGTCCTCGTCTTCGTAGCTCCAATGCGATTCGCCTGTCGTTCGACGGCTGGGAGAGCGGGTGGTCTGCGCGGCAAAACCGCCCCAGGTGTCGGCCTGGACCGGAGCGCTCAGGTCCTCAATTAGATGGCCGGGGATCTCGCCGAGGAAACGCGAGGGGGTCGAATGCTCCGGCGAGTCGTTTCCGTAGCGGCGGCGGAAGCGGGCACGCGTAACCAGCAAATGATTCATCGCGCGGGTGATGCCGACGTAGCAAAGCCGCCGTTCTTCCTCCAGGCCCTCGCCGTCGTTGATGGTGCGCGAGTGGGGGAACAATCCTTCCTCCATGCCGGCCAAAAAGACGAGCGGGAACTCCAGACCCTTGGCTGCGTGGAGTGACATGAGGGTGACACGCGATTCGGGATCGTATTTGTCGGTGTCGCTGACGAGTGCGGCGTGGTCGAGAAATTCCGTCAGGGTTTCACCGCGCTCGTGGGCGTCCTGGGCGGCGTTGACAAGCTCGCGAAGATTTTCGATGCGTGATTGCGATTCCGGAGTCGCTTCCTCTTCGAGCACGCGGATGTAGCCGCTGCGATCGATGAGAAATTTCAGCAACTCCGGCAGCGTGGCGGGGTCACCCGGTTTGCGAAAGGCGTTTTCTTCGCTCGAGGGAAGTGCGTCGGAACCGGAGCGCATTTCGCGTGCGGACACAACTTTAGCTGCTGGCGGATTCGCTGCGAACGGGGAGAATTCTGAAGGATCGAAGGCTGCGGCGAGGTCGGCGTCCTCATCCCGGGCAGGACTTTCGTCGCTCACGCCGAAGTCGAAGCTTGTGTCGGCGCTGGTCCACGGGCCTGCGGCTTCACCCGGGGTCTCTGTGCCGGATGCGGCGATATCCTGCTCGAGCTTGTCGGCGAATCCTGGGGCGAGCATGGCGCGCGCGTCCTCGATCATCCGGCGAAATCCTTCGAGGGCTGCGACGGCGCGTGCGGAGACCAGTCGCTGCGCGATGACTTCCCGCATCGCGTCCCAGGCGCTGACGCCGGTTTCAAGCGCCAGCCGCTCGATTGTCTCCAGCGTCGTTTTGCCGATGCCGCGCGGCGGCGTGTTGATGGAACGCTGCAATGCAATCGAATCGCTGGTGTTCACGACCAGCTTGAGGTAGCTGAGCATGTCCTTGATTTCGGCGCGGTCGTAGAAGGAAAATCCGCCGACCATTGTGTACTGAATTCCGTAGCGGCGCAGCGCTTCTTCGACCAATCGGGACTGCGAGTTGGTCCGATAGAGCACGGCGATGCGCGGCGGCTCGGGTTCATTCCCGGTTTGCCGGATGTATTTCTGGGTGTAATCGGCGATGAATAATGCTTCGCCTTCGCCATCGAGCGCTTCGTAATAGCCGATCTGGTTGCCGCCATCGCGTGAGGTCCACAGCGTTTTGCCTTTGCGCTGGATGTTGTTTGCGACTACTGCGCCCGCCGCTTCGAGAATGACCTGGGTGGAGCGGTAGTTTTGTTCGAGTCGAATGATTTTCGTGTTGGGAAAATCTTTTTCAAACTCGAGAATGTTCTTGATGTCTGCGCCGCGCCAGGAATAAATGCTCTGGTCTTCATCGCCGACCACGCAGATATTGTGTTCCTGGCCTGCGAGCATCTTCATCAGCTCATACTGTGGGCGGTTGGTGTCCTGATATTCGTCAATCAGGATGTAGCGAAAACGCCTGTTGTAATAGCCGCGGACTTCAGCAGAAGAGCGCAGCAGGCGCACGGCTTCGAGCAGCAGATCGTCGAAGTCGAGGGCGTTCGCGCGCTCCAGTTCTTTGGAGTAGATGTCGTAGAGATGGGCAATGCGCTCGTTGTTCGGGTCCGGCGATTGCAAGTAAATTTCCTGCGGGTCGAGCATGTGATTTTTGGCCCAGGAGATGCGGGAGAGCACGGCGCGCGGGGTTAGCTGCTTGTCATCGAGGCCGAGGCGGCGCATGGCCTGTTTGACGAGCGCCTGCTGCTCGGTTTCGTCGTAGATGACAAAATCTTTTGTGCGCCCGCGACCGTCAATCCGTAATGCTTCAATGTCGCGGCGCAATACGCGCACGCAGAAGGAGTGGAACGTGGAGAGCAAGGGCCGCGCGAGGCTGCGATGATCCATGAGCCGCTCGACTCGCTCGGCCATCTCCGTTGCCGCCTTATTGGTGAAGGTGACGGCGAGAATGGAGTCGGCGGGGACGCCGCGCTCCTCAATGAGATAGGCGATGCGATGCGTGATGACGCGGGTTTTCCCGGAGCCCGCACCGGCGAGGATCAACAGTGGACCGTCCACGTTTTCAATCGCCGCGCGCTGCTGCGGATTCATATTTTCAAGCAGTCGGGACACGAAAGGGGAACTCCTGCAAGTTGGGGAAACTCTAAAGTTGACGCAAAGGTTGTCATTGCGAGCGACGCCGAGGACCCTGCTGTGTGCCGTCACGCGGGGGTCCTTCGCTCTGCTCAGGATGACATTATTGGCCTATGGCCACACCTCTAGTGTATCGCGCTCAAGCGGGCGATACTCCGCGCGATATGCTGAGAGGACATGTCGAAAGTGAAGACGATTTGTGTTTATTGCGGCTCATCGGATGGGTCACGAGCGGTGTATCGCACGGTCGCACGCGAACTGGGAAATGCCATCGCCGAGGAGGAGTTTCGGCTGGTTTACGGAGGAGCGCATGTCGGGCTGATGGGCGCTCTGGCGGATGCGGTTCTTGCGGCGGGCGGCGAGGTGATCGGCATTATTCCGCGATACCTTGCCGAACGAGAAGTGGCGCATACTGGGCTGACTGAATTGCATATCGTAGAGACAATGCATCAGCGCAAACACATGATGGCGGAGCTGGCGGATGCCTTTGTTGCGCTGCCGGGTGGCTACGGGACGCTGGATGAACTGTGCGAGGTTCTTGGCTGGGCGCAGCTAGGGTTGCATTCAAAGCCGGTGATTTTGCTGGACGTGGAAGAGTACTGGCAGCCGTTATATTCCATGCTGGATCGCGCCGTTGAGGAAGGGTTTCTGAAGGCGGAGATTCGCGAACATGCGCTGCGAGCGACTGGTGTTGCGGATGTGCTCAGGATTCTGCAGCAGGTGTAACGGCATCCGCGGGCAGCAACCCAGGTGAGCTACGCGCACCTGGGGCACCCGGATTTATCTCCGCACTGTTTTCAGTTACAGCGCCGCTCTTGTGCACGCTTCGCACTGGCAGATGGAGCGCAGGTAATGCCATGAATAGATTCCGCTGGTGTGGCCATCGTTCCAGTCGAAGCTGATCGCGTAGCGTCCGACGGGCTGCACTTTGTTGGGACGAACCGGGGCCTTGAACATTGGCAGCGTGGTTTTTGGCTGCGGCTTTGGTTGGCCGGGCGCTCTGCCGGTGGCCTCGCGCTCTTCAACGCAGGTCGCGCAGGGGCATGCATCGCGGAGCCAGGGAAATGTCCATCGGCTGGTGTGGCCGTCTTTCCAGTCGATCTCGACGCCGGTGCCACCGGTTTTGTCCACCCGGACGTGGTTCGGATGGATGGCGTCGTGGGACAGTTCCCGCTCGTTCTGCGCAATCGCCTTGCGAGCGGCGTCTTCCGTCACGAAGCGGATTCCTTCATGGCTCATTGTGCTTCCAACTTTGACTTGATACCTGTTTGTTGAGCGTGGCTACGGCGCATTTGAAATCCGAGACCCTGTAACACCAAGGTGATCACGCAACATACTACAAGAATAGCAACGAAGGGAACGTGCTGTTTTTCCATCTTCTGGTAGGCGGCCGTATGCAGAATCGCGAGCACGAAGAGGAGATAATTCCAGCGCTGCAGCTGCTTCCAGCGCGGGGTGCTTAACGCGCGGAGGGCGTAGTCGTTGGAGGTGGCGAAGAGGAGGAGCAGGACGATGGACGCGAACAGGCCGGTGTAGTTTGCGAAGCCGAACAGATCGTGGCGAAGGGGAACGATGTGCGGGCCCTCGCTGCGCTGATAGACGAAATACAGCCAGGGTCTGCCGCGCAGATGGACGCAGAGTCCGACGACGGTGTGAAGGATTCCCGTGATTCCGGCCCAGATGCCGATGTCGCGCCGCAGGTCGCTTGAGATTGGCATGCGTTGGCCGCGCAGCAAATTCCAGGGGCCGAGCCATAGCGTTATTACCAGCAGTACGAGGGCGACATAGCCGCTGGAAAAGCTTGCGCGGGTGATGCCGTCAGAATAGGGGCGGGTTGTGTAGAGGAGATAAATGCCGACGCCCGAGGCTGCCATCAAAAAGATGTGGTGCGTTGCAAGGCGGCGCAGCAGGCGTGTTTGACCGCGGGTGGGCATTGTGTTCGGTTCCTCAGGTATAGAGATCGATTTAGAGCGCCGTGTTCACGGTCAGCGTACTTTCCAGAAGAAGTAGATGGTGACGAAAAAACCTATTCCGATAACCAGAGGGCGTATGCCATGCGGCTTGTGTTTGCGCGCGATATGCGCTGTCGCATATCCGCCGGAGCTGGCTGCGATCATCATGAGCACGCCGTAGTGCCACAGGATCGCGCCATAAATAACGAATGTGATTGCCGCTATGCATCTTGAGACGCTGATCACCGCTGTTTTCAGCGCGTTCACCTCATGCACGCTCTCGACGCCGGCAATGGTCAACACGCCCATCAGGAGAAGCCCGGAACCGGCACCGAAGAAGCCGACGTAGAGGCAGACGATGAAAATGCCAAATGGGAGCAGGATGCGGGCAGTTGGAGTCAATCCGGTGGTGTGATGGCGCTCCGCCTGGACGATGCGGCGGTGCAGCAGCGGGCCGATGGCAAAGATCAGCGTGGCCGTCAACAGCAGCCAGGGAACCATTTGGAAGAAGAGTTCCTGGCGCGTCGCCATCAACAGCCTTGCACCGAGAAAGCCACCCGCCAGAGCGGCCAGCAGGAGGGGAAGCAGCAGGGAGCGATATCGTCGCAGCTCCCGTCGATAGGCTGTGGCGGAGGTTATCTCCGCAGGCAGCAGTGCGACCGTATTGGTGGCGTTGGCATAAACGGGCAGCGCGCCGACCTGGAGCAGTGCAGGGAAGGAGAGCAGCGAGCCACCGCCGGCCACCGCGTTGATGCTGCCCGCCAGAAACGATGCAACCGCCAGCCACGCGGCATGAAAACTCGAAAATGGCAGCATTGATAGAGATTGTAACTGCCGCAGTGTCCGTACATTCGGCGACAGGCGCAATTTGTCCGGCGTGACGGGGTCTCAGCCAATCTTCCAAAAAAAGTAAGCAGTTGCGATGCAACCGATCGCAATCACCAGGGCACGGATGCCGCGCGGCTCGTGTTTGCGCGCGTAGTGCGCGCTGGCGTAGCCGCCGATGCTGGCGGCGATCATCATCAGTAATCCATAACGCCAGATTACTGCGCCGTAAATTATGAATGTGACGGCGGCCACGGTGTTGGAGGTGCTCGTAATCACGGTTTTCAGCGCGTTGATTTCATGCACGCTGTCGATGCCGGCAAAGCTCAAAACGCCCATGATGAGCAGGCCTGCGCCGGCTCCGAAGAAGCCCACATAAAGGCAGACACAGAAGATGCCGATGGGCAGCAGAACGCTCGCGAGCCGGCCCAATCCCATAGAATTTTGTCCGGCGGCGCTGTCCCGTTGCCGGTTCTGAAATAAATATTTCTGGAGCGGCGGTCCCGAGGCGAAAAGCAACGTTGCGGTCAGCAGCAGCCACGGCACCATGCGAAGGAACACGTCCTGGCGCGTTCCCATGAGCAGCCGTGCTCCGATGAGCCCGCCTGCGAACGCGGCCGTGAGCAATGGCAGCAGCAGGGGTCGATACCGCCGCAGTTCCCGCCGGTACGCTGCCGCAGACGTGAACTGGCCCGGCAACAAGGCCACCGTGTTGGTCGCGTTGGCGTGCACGGGAAGAACGCCCACCTGCAGCAGTGCGGGGAAAGACAGCAGCGAACCACCACCGGCGATCGCGTTGATGCCGCCAGCCAGAAAGCAGGCGGTTCCGAGCCAAGCAGCGCGCAGCGTGGAGAAGGGGACAGTTGTCGCGTTGAAAGCCATGGCTGGAGCTAGTTCTCCTTGCAGATGTATAAAGAAAACCTATTTGTACGATAAAGGAAATCTATTCGGGTTTACGGCGCCAGCCGCATCACGTAAGGTTTGAACAGCGATACATTTCTGCGCGAAACCTGCTGCCGAACAACCTTAGAACATAAGCTGGACGGAGCGATTCCATCCAATTCTGAAGGAGATTCATGTCCAACGAACTTCGCGATTTTTTGACGCTCTCTTACGAAGAGCTGGAGCAGTTAAACCTGCAGGCCAAAGAGCAGCGGAAGAACCGTGTTGCTTCGCACACGATCCAGGAAGAACGGCTGAAATATTTAACCGATGAGAAGCGGATTAAGGCGGTGACGGTCCTTTTCAGCGATCTGGAAGGCCGTTTGCACATGCTGGACTATGACAAGAAATTTCTGGTCAAAAGCTGGGACAATCTGACGTTCGACGGCTCTTCAATCCGCGGATTTACGGCGCAGCGGGAGAGCGATTTGCGGCTGGGGATCGATTGGAGCGCGTTCTATTGGGCTCCGGCGGATATATTCGGCGGCGGCAAGGTGCTGGTGTTCGGAGAGGTAATCGACAAGAACGGCTCGCTGTATTCCGCAGACATACGCAGCGTGCTGAAGCAGTTTGCGCAGGACCAGTACGAGCAGGAAGGCAATACGCTGAACGCGGCGAATGAGATCGAAGGATTTCTCTTCGAGGGCGTAGACGCCGAACAGGAGTATCACGAGACTGGACGGTTCGAGTACGTCAACACGGGCGGCTATTATCATTCGCTGCCGGGCGATCCGCTGCGCACGTTTATCGACACGACCGCCGAAGTGCAGCGTGCGATGGGTTTTGAGAACGAAAAGGATCATCCTGAGGTTGCGCCGTCGCAGTTTGAAATTAATTACAGCTACAGCGAAGTGGTGGCGGCCGCCGACCAGATCCAGCTATATAAACTGATCTGCCGGCAAGTTGCTACTCGGATGGGGCTGACAGCATCATTTCTGCCGAAGCCCGTCGTTGGCGTGAATGGAAGTGGAATGCATACGAACATTTCCGTCAGCAAGAAAGGGAAGAATCTTTTCTGGGATCCGAAGGGCGAAGAGAAGCTGAGCAAGTTTGCGTGGTCGTTCAGCGATCGGATCTTGACGCATGGCAATGACATTTGCCTGCTGCTGAATGCCAGCGTGAACGCGTATCGCAGGCTGGATCCACACTTTGAAGCGCCGAACCAGATCAAGACCTCGGCGACGGATCGCGGCTCGATGGTTCGAGTTCCGATTGGCAATGAAAAGAGCTCGCGGATTGAAGTTCGTTCCGTGAGTCCGGATGCCAATCCTTACCTTGTGCTCTATTCGATCTTCAGGGCAGGGCTGCAAGGAACGACGGCGAAGATGAAGAACCTGCGGCAAGCGGAGCGGTATCTTCCGGACAACATCTATACGGCGATTGAAAACTTCCGCGCTTCGGAATGGACAACGGCGCTGCTCGGGGAAGATGTGAAGAACCGATATGCGGATCTGAAGCAGGCCTCCGCGGACAGATGCCCGCGGCTTCTGGGAACGTTTGTGAAAGTTCCCGAGGTGCAATACCACCACGATGTTTACAACCAGTTTCTGTGGAATAAGTTTTAGTCTGGTGCAGCAGAATTGCGCAAAAGGCATGGCTTCGGCCATGCCTTTTGTTGTGAGCGTCGTTTCAAGCGCTAATCGGAATGGTGTGCAGGAATCTGGGTGGCGGGCTGAGATGCGCCTTGTCCGCTTTTCTGTGCCGCCTGCCGGGCGAGCTTTTCAGCTTTTTTTCGTTTGTAGTGACGTGCGATGTCCGGCCAGAACTCGATGAGTTCGGCACCCACGGCGCCTTCTGCCGTGACGGTGACCCCACGCCCGATTGTGCTGCCCACGGTGCGATTCACGCCGGGGTAGTACAGATTGGAAATGGCGGCGCCAATCAGATTCCCTGTGACGTTCGCATAGTTCGGACCCCAGGAGCCGTTATCGCGCTTGCACCATCCCGTGCTTGCAGCCGCCCACAGTGCGCGGCCAGCGATGCTGCCGCTTCCTTTCTGGAAATAGCGGGGGTCTTCATGCAGCAGACTGGGCAGCACTGCGTTTCCGAAGAAATTGCCTGTGAAATAGTCTGTGTAGGCAGCGCCGTATTGTTTTGCGAACCCTTCTACGCCATGTCCGAATTCGGGTGTATTGTCCTGCAGTTGGTCAATGCCGGTAACAAAACCAGTCAGGACGAAGGGCCACGGATCGGTCACGCTTTTGAAAAAGAGCTGGAATTTCTGGCGGGAGCTGAGAGGAAGCGCGTCCTTGTTCTGGGTGGTGTTGAATGTCGCCATCACACCCATAATTCGCTGTTGCTCCTGCTGCTTCAGCTGTTCCGCTGCTGTCTGTCCGGGGGTCGCCGGGGGTGCGGGGGCAGTGGCGCTTTGCTGTTCATTCGCTGAAGGAGCATCCGGGAGGCCTGTTATGCCGTCCGCCGCTTGTGATCGCATGAGCGGTGCCGCAAAGAATATAAGGATGGCTACCGATGCAGCCGTCAACGGACGATGTCGAGCCAATCCACCTACCTCAATCCTGAGTTCAAACTGTGATCACAACGGCGAGCGCGGCTATTGTGTCCCTAATAGACGCACCTTGCAATAAGAAGTTTCTTAAAAGTGACAGCTCAACGAGGATTCGTCGCTACTGTTTATCGGTGAAGCCGGAACTAAAAGAATCGTTCTCGTCTGGAAAGAAGAGTGGACTGAACTACCATTGCAAACAAAATTGGGGCAATTTAAGCAGAAAGTGCCCGTCCGGCGCAGAATCCTGACGCCCAGGCCCATTGGAAATTGAAGCCGCCGAGGTGCCCGGTGACATCGACCACCTCCCCGATGAAGAACAGTCCTCGCACCTTACGGCTTTCCATTGTCTTCGCGGATAGCTCGTCTGTATTGACGCCGCCTGCTGTCACCTCAGCTTTTGCATAGCCTTCTGTGCCTGCGGGAATTGGGTTCCAGCGATGAAGCTGCTGTTCCCATTGAGCGATCGATCGATTGGTCCAGTCCGGCGGCGGATTGAGCGCCAGCCAGCGCTCCGCGAGACGCTGGGGAAGGACCTCGCGCAGAAGAAGTTTTGCTGTTTCCGGAGTGCGCGGCACACGCGGATCGGATAGTGGAGCGGTCCAATGCTGATCGGGAGCAAGGTCAATCTGCAACGGCTTGCCGGGCTGCCAGTAGGAAGAAATCTGCAGGATGGCTGGGCCGCTTAGCCCGCGATGCGTGATCAGCATTTTTTCGCGAAAGCGCTGTGGGCCAAAACTGGCATCGACCAACGTTGAAAGGCCGGCAAGATCCCCGTAGCGCGACAGATCATCGCCGCTGAAAACGAGAGGCACCAGCGCCGGCCGGCACTCGCGCACTGCGATTCCGAATTGCGCGGCCAGTTCGTAGCCGAATTCCGTGGCACCGATCTTCGGAATGGACAGTCCACCGGTGGCGACTACAAGCGCCGGGGAAGAGAAGGCAGCATTGTCCGTGCGGATTTGGAAACCGACGCTGTGAGTGACTTGCTTGACGCGGGCGTTCAGGAAGATTTGCACGCCGGCGGATTGGGATTCTGCTTCCAGCATGGAGACAATTTCAGAAGCAGAGCGATTGCAGAAAAGCTGTCCTAGTGTTTTCTCGTGGTAGGGAATGTGGTGCTGCTCGACCAGCGAGATGAAATTCGCAGGCGTGTAGCGCGCGAGCGCGGACTTTGCAAAATGCGGATTGGATGAGAGGAAGTTTTCCGGGCCGGTGTGGAGGTTGGTGAAGTTGCAGCGTCCACCGCCGGAGATCAGAATTTTTTTGCCGATGCGGTCTTCGTGTTCGAGCACTGCGACGCGCTTGCCGTGTTTCCCGGCTTCAATCGCACACATCAGCCCGGCGGCGCCAGCTCCCAGGATGATGACGTCAAAGATCTGAATTGAAGATTCGTTCACGGGGCAAAGGTGCTCGTTGCTTCATTATGCCTTGTCGGAGAGGCCTTATCCTGATGCGCGTGAACGACAACAGGCGATGACGGCAATCTATGCTCCGCTGCAGCTAGTTCAAATGAAAGTGTTGGATGAACCTGCTTTACATTGGTAGCAGCATGGAACAGGGGAAGCCGCAAACGATCATCGGATTCCACCAGGATGAGCACGGAGACTGGGTAGCGGATCTGTCGTGTGGACACAGCCAGCATGTGCGGCACACGCCGCCCTGGATGCTGCGGCCCTGGGTGATCGATGAACAAGGTCGTGAGCAACATCTCGGGATGACGTTGCTTTGCAGAAAATGCCTGGGAGATGAGTAGCTATGCCGCGGTAGGTGACGAGGGCGGAAATTGTCTTCCCTTTGGCTTGCGGGTCAGCAGGTACAACATGCCCAGGACGATGAAGATTGTCACCAGTCCGGCCAAGCCCAGCAGGTGCAGAATCGACACGGTATACCTTCCTGAGGAAGGATTGTAGCTGCAGCAGTAGAGCAGAAATAAATCCGCGGCTGTGCCGATCTGATGATTAGAAGCCTCGACAACAGCGAGACGAAGATCGCGCGGAGCGTATTGAATTCCCGAAAAATATTTGGAGAGTCGACCGTCAGGCGTCGCCACCATGATGACGCTGGAATGGGCGAACTGGTTCATCTTGCCGTCAGGCCCGGGCACGCGCACGTAGTGGAAACCGGTGGCGTGAGTCAGCGCGTCGATGGAAGGCTGCGTGCCAGTGAGGAAGTGCACGCCGGAAGAGGCGCCGGGATCGCCCAGCCACTTGAGGAAGAGGTCCTTCTCGCCGGCAGCCTCCTGCGGTGTGTCCTCAGGGTCGAAGCTGACAATTACAACGTCGTAATCTTTTCCAGCCTTAAAGCCCGTCTGCTTCAGGGCCTCGGCGGTGCCGTGCATGACCTGGGGGCATAGCATCCCGCACTTGAAGTAAACCTGTGCGAGCACCACTGGCCGTGTGCCGAAGTACTGGCCGAGCGAAACAGGTCTCCCAGCGGCGTCGACAAATTTCGCCGATAGAGGCAGCCTGTTATTCAAATTTTGAGAGATGCCGGCGTGTTGCAGATATGCAGGCACGCCGCGCTGTACGTTGCCCATCGCAGGCTTGTCGGCGGAGTACTGCGCATGACATTGCGGCGCCCACAACGCAAGCAGAAGTGCAAGTGGGAACGTTCGGGCTAATTTGCGAATGGCGCGCATTGTCGAATCCTGATGATGAGCAAGGTCCACGAGGTCCCTACATTTATGGTAGCCGAGCGGAACCTGCCGTGCGGGTGAAATGGAAAGTCAACGCGCACCAGACTTTGGCGGTGGCGGAAACGGAATGTTAGCCTAATAAGGAAACAACCTATTCGCATTGGAGAACGTACTCGATGCAGGCAAGTTACAGCGGCGTCGCCCTTCCAGAAGACGGCGAGCCGATTCAATATTCCAACGGAACGTATCAAGTACCCGACAATCCAATCATTCCTTACATTGAAGGCGACGGAACGGGCCGCGATATCTGGCGTGCCTCGCAACGCGTATTCGATGCCGCGGTCGCCAAGGCCTACGGGGGCAAGCGCGCAGTAAAGTGGTTTGAAATTTTCGCAGGCGAAAAGGCGTATGCACGTTTTCAAAACTGGCTGCCCGAGGATACGGTGCAGGCGGCACGCGACCTGCGCGTCTCGATCAAAGGCCCGCTGACAACGCCTGTGGGCGGCGGCATTCGCTCGCTGAACGTCACACTGCGTCAGACGCTTGATCTCTATTCCTGCATCCGCCCGGTGCGTTACTACCAGGGCGTGCCCAGTCCGGTGAAGCATCCGGAGAAACTTGACATTGTGATTTTTCGCGAGAACACGGAAGACGTGTATGCGGGCATTGAGTTCAAGCAGGGGACGCGCCGAGGCGAAGAAAGTTCTCGACTTCCTCAACAACGACATGCTGGCGGGCACGAAGAAAAAGATTCGCGAGGATTCCGGCATTGGCATCAAGCCGATTTCGATCACCGGAACCAAGCGCCTGGTGCGCGTTGCGATTGAGTTCGCGCTGAAGAACAAGCGCAAATCCGTCACGCTGATGCACAAAGGAAATATCCAGAAGTTCACCGAGGGCGCGTTCCGCGAATGGGGCTATGAAGTCGCAGTCGATGAATTTCGCGATGCCGATTGTGACGGAGCGGGAGAGCTGGATTCTCGGCAACCTGGAAACGAATCCCGGCTTGATCGATCGAGGAGAATGCCGCGTTGATTGAACCGGGCCTGGAGCATGCTCCGCAGAAATTTCGCGACGAAATTTATGCGGAAGTAAAGCAGGTAATCGACAGCATCGGCGGCAGCCATGGAAAAGGCAAGTGGAAGCAGAAGCTGCTCATCAATGACCGCATTGCCGACTCCATCTTTCAGCAGGTCATCGTTCGGCCCGATGAATACAGCGTGCTGGCCACTTCCAACCTGAATGGCGATTACATTTCCGACGCCTGCGCCGCGCAGGTGGGCGGGCTTGGAATTGCGCCGGGCGCGAATGTTGGCGATGGCTATGCGGTGTTCGAAGCGACCCATGGGACGGCGCCGAAGTACGCGGACAAGGATGTCATCAATCCTGGATCGGTCATGCTTTCCGGCGTGATGCTGTTTGACTTTATCGGCTGGAGCGAGGCGGCGCGGCTGATTGAAAGATCGATGGAGCGCACGATTCAGCAGAAATTTGTCACCTACGATTTCGAGCGGCAGATGCAGGGCGCGACCAAAGTCGGCACCAGCGAATTCGCCACGCGCATGATCGAAAACATGGATGCTGTTCGGCGCGTAGCCGATAGAAAGCTTCAAAAAGGGAGAAATATGCGGAAGAAAGTATCGATCGTCGGCGCGGGCAATGTGGGAGCAACCACCGCGCATTGGATCGCGGCCAAGGAACTGGCCGATATTGTTCTGGTCGACGTGGTGGAAGGCGTGCCGCAGGGCAAAGCGCTCGATCTGATGTCTGCAATGCCGATTGAAAAGCATGACGTCCATGCCATCGGCTCGAATGATTACGCGGCCACTGCGAACTCGGATATCGTCGTGATCACTGCCGGAATTCCGCGCAAGCCGGGCATGAGCCGCGATGACCTGCTGCACACCAACTACAAGATCATGTCGGATGTTGTCAGCAAAGTGGTTGCCGCGTCGCCGGACTCTTTCCTGATCATCGTTTCGAATCCGCTCGATGCCATGGCGCAGGCGGCTTACAAGCTGTCGAAGTTCAATCGCGAACGCGTGATCGGCATGGCCGGCATCCTCGATTCAGCCCGCTTCCGTACCTTTATTGCGGATGAGTTGAAGGTAAGCGTGGAGAACGTCACCGCCTTCGTACTCGGCGGCCACGGTGACACCATGGTGCCGCTACCGCGCTATTCGACGGTCGCCGGCATTCCCATTACAGAGCTGATGGACAAGGCCACAATAGAGCGGCTTGTTCAACGCACTCGTGATGGCGGGGCAGAGATCGTCAAACACCTCAAAACCGGGAGCGCCTTCTATGCGCCCTCCTCTGCGGCTGTCGAGATGGTGGAAGCAATTTTGAAAGACAAGAAGAAAATTGTTCCGTGCGCTGCGTATCTTGAGGGCGAGTACGGCATTCACGGGCTTTTTATCGGCGTGCCTTGCAAGCTTGGCGCGCGTGGTATCGAGGAAATCATCCAGATCAAATTGACGGACGAGGAGCAGGCCGGACTGCAGAAGAGCGCCGACTCGGTGAAGGAACTCTGCGCGGTGATCGGCGTCTAGCTGTATTTCATGCATAGAAAAAGCCCGCTGAATTCAGCGGGCTTTTTTGTTTTCAAAGTGCTTACCAGGGCAGTGTTTTGCCGAGATGGATATATGCGCCGGTCGGCCCATCGTCCGGCAAAGTGGCCAAATCCACGGAAGTTTTCGCACCCTCCACAACGTCCATCGGTGCGGCATCGGTGCCCAATTCGGTCTTTACCCAGCCGGGATGGGCGGAATTTACCTTGATGTTGGTGTTGCGCAGTTCGTGGGCGAGGTGGATGGTGAAGGCATTCAGAGCGGACTTGGATGCGTCATACGCGAAGGGCTTGTTGTCATAGATGGGCGATTTCGGGCTGCTGTGCAGGGTGAGTGAACCCATGATGCTCGACACGTTGACGATACGAGCGGCCGGGCTTTTTTTAAGCAGCGGCAGTAATGCCTGCGTCAATGCAACAGGAGCAAACAGGTTGGTTTCGAATGTCTGCTGCAACGCCGCCGGGCTGAGCGAACTGGTTTCGTTCGAGCCCCACCCTTCGGTGGCTATGGCGGCGTTATTGACCAGAATGTCGAGCTTGCCGAAATTCTTCTCGATAAATTTGACGGCTGCGTCGCGGTCTTGAGTGCTGGTAACGTCCAGCTTCAGTGGGCGGGCGTCGATGCCCTCATCGCGAAGTTTGGTTGCGGCCGATTCGCTCTTCTCGGCGTTGCGCGCGCCGACCAGGACGGTAATGCCGAGCTTGCCAAGCTGCCGTGCAGTTTCAAAACCGATGCCTTTGTTCGCGCCTGTGATCAGCGCCACTCGCTTGTTCTGATCCATGGAAATCTCCCCGTATCCGTGTCAGCTTTTCCTTCATCAGTTTGGATTCAGCGCGGCGCGGAAAGGATTCGGATACGGGGTTTTCTCTGTCAGAAATTGGAAAAGGATAACCGACGAGGGTGGCACTACGCGATGCGTTCGATCTCCACCCTCTCGATCACAACCGGCTTACGCGGCTTGTCCGTGCGATCGCGATCTACTTCAGAGATTTTTTCGACAATGTCCTGACCTTCGACTACCTCGCCGAAGATGGTGTGGTTTCCGGTAAGCCATGGTGTCGGGGCGACGGAGATAAAGAACTGCGATCCATTGGTGTTCGGTCCGGAATTTGCCATGGCGAGTTTGCCGGCCTTGTCGAAACTGTGGGGCGAGCCCTTGGTCTCGTCCTCGAACTTATAGCCGGGTCCACCGAATCCAGTGCCTGCCGGGTCGCCGCCCTGGATCATAAACTTTGGAATCACGCGGTGCAGGACGGTACCGTCGTAGAGCTTGTCCTTCGATTTCTTGTTGTTCAGCGGGTGCGTCCACTCGCGCTTACCCTCGGCAAGCTCGATAAAGTTCGCGACTGTTTTCGGCGCGTCTTTTTCAAAAAGACGGCAGACGATCTTGCCTTCCGATGTATGGAAAACGGCGTAGGTTCCCGGTGCGTGGTTCATAAAGTAGCGGACTCCTTAAGTAAAAATCGAAATGGATAAAAGACGGTGTGTTCCGTCCCGCTAGGGATGGTTGGCCGCGGGCGTGTTGGTTGGGCTTACAACCGGCGGCGGCAACGGCTGCCCCGGCTGCACGATGGTGATCTTCCGGATGTAGACAGGATCGAGCGGCTTATCCTGGCCGTTCCGCGGGACCTGGGTGATGGATTCAGCGACGAGCACGCTCGCAGGATCGCACTGACCGAAGATCGAGTAGTGCTGGTCCAGAGAGGGGTAGGGCGCCACGGTGATGAAGAACTGTGATCCGTTGGTGTTCGGTCCGGAGTTGGCCATCGCCAATCGTCCGGCGACGTCGAAATTCAGGTCGGGCGAGAATTCATCGTTGACGTAATAGCCCGGGTCTCCGGTGCCGGTGCCCAGCGGATCGCCGCCCTGGATCATAAAGCCAGGAATGACGCGATGAAATGTTGTCCCGTTGTAGAGCGACTTGCGGCGCACCTTAGTGTGGGTGGCGGGATTGGTCCATTCCTTGCGTCCGGTCGCGAGGCCGATGAAGTTCGCGACGGTCTGCGGCGACTTCTTTGGAGTAGAGCCCACACTTCATTCTTCCCATTGAGGTGTCGATCACGGCGGTGGGGCCGTCCGGGGCCACCGGTGCGACGACGTGAGCCGATGTTCCTGGATCGTCGGGCAGGGCACTGCTTTGGCTGGCGGGCGCTGACGAGGATGCCGGCTGCTGTTCACTCTGTGCGTCGGTGGAGCCGGATACTCCGGTTGGCGAACTCGCATCCTGCTGTGCACTGGCGGCGAGAGCGAGCATGATCACAGGAAAAGTGGCGATGAGACGAAGGTTTGAACGCAACATTTATTAGACATTGTACTGGCTGGTGGTCGGATACGCGTGCGAGCGGGCCGGAATGTCGATGTGGCACCTGCGTTCCACATCTGAAGGCCCGTTTCGGGTAAATGTTACCTGGCAAAGCGAAGCGGATCGGGCGAGAACGTAAAAACTACTCTCTCGGGTTGTTTTTACTGAATCAAAAATTCCCATATTGGGAAGATACCTGCCTTCCGTAACCATTCGGTAACTACAGGCAAACGCCAGTCATCTCCGAACGGCATAGTTTCCATACATCATCAGTTTGCTTTCATGCACTGGGCAACTTTTTCCGGAGTTCTGGCATCGAGCCTGCACCTATGTCGGCACAACCCCGTTTCACATGTAAGTTTTACCAGACTATTGGAGATTGAATGCGCCCCTCGCTCGCTGCCCCCGCATGCGCGGTTTTGACCCTGTGTTGTCTTTTTTCGCTCGGCTGCAATGGGAAATCTTCCTTTAGCAGTACTGGCGGCTCTACCGGTGGGCCTCCGGTTACCAACGACGGTACTTCGGTTTCCGTGATGGTCAGCGATCCGGCGGCTTGTAAAGCTCCCGGAGGACTTTTATCCCACGTCTACATCACCATCACGGACGTGAAGGCCAGCACGAACCCGGAGGCTCCTGCAAACGATCCGAGTTTCGTTGACCTCACTCCAGGTCTTTCTGCGGCTCCGCAGCAAGTGGATCTGCTGGGCAAGGCGAACAGCCATTGCTTCCTGGCGTCGCTGAGTGTGGACCAGCAGATTGCAGCCGGAAACTATCAGCAGCTGCGCGTTTTCCTGGCGCCGGATTCAGAGGCGTCGAAGGTGTCAAACAATGCCTGTGGCGCTTCCTATTCCAATTGCGTCGTGAAGAGCGATAACAGCCTTCACGATTTGCAGCTAACAGCCGCAGTTGCGAAAGGCATCGAGATTCCAACGACCGAAATTGCCAACGCCGGCATCGCGATTGACGGCGGCACGCACCCCTCGCTTGACGTTGATTTCGACACCTGCTCGTCGATCCTGCTTACCCCGGAAGGCGGCTACGAGTTCAATCCGGCTATCCACGTCGGCGTGATTCCCGCGAGCGGCGGTTCGATCAGTGGAACGGTCGTCAGCTCCGCCACTGGCCGGGCGCTGCAGGGTGGAGACGTCGTCGTCGCCCTGGAGCAAAAAGACGCGAAGTCCGGAATTGACCGCGTGTTGATGCGCACAACTGCCAGCGCGACGGGCGCTTTCACGTTGTGCCCGGTTCCAGAGGGTACCTACGATCTGGTGGCTGTCGGTGTGGACGGAGCGCATGTATCGTATTCTCCCGGCGTCGAGCTTGGAATCCGGTCCGGTCAACTTGCCGGACAAATTCCCCTCCTGCCCGGTACCGGTCAAGGCACACTCCAGGGCGCGATCACAACCCAAAACATGGGACGTCCTATCGGGGGCGTTTCGGTCGCAATGCGCGCTGATGCTTTCGTACAGTTGACCAACAACGGCCCGAAGCTCACGATTCCGCTGTTGCCCTCCGATGATCCTTACAACGGAGCGATGTTAACGACGAATGCCTCCTTCTGCCCAGAGGGGGTCGATTGCGCAGCCTATTCACTGCAACTTCCAGCCATGGCGCCCAACGTAGCGGCCTGCTCCGAACAAACGGCGCCGTTTAGTCAGCAGGGAAGCTTGCACCCGAACTACACGGCCGAATCGTTTGCACAAATAGCGGGCTCGGGTGTCATCTCAGATTGCATGTCGAACAACCTCAGCGTGACCGCGACGGCAGAGGGCAGGGCGATCGAGCTGAATTCCAATCAGAGCACGACGGCGGCGCCACTTGCCTTTACGCAATGTGAATAGCTGACTGAAGTAGAGAAAAGCCCGGCGTGTGCCGGGCTTTTTTCTTGAATGCAGCCTGGAGCTATCGCGGTGGACAACCGCGCGCACCTTCACGCCATCTGTTATCGGGAGGGGTGAACACGCATGGCAGGAGTTCCCGATCAAAGCGGAAATACGCCAGCCAACCGGCTGGATGAGAACGAGACAACCGTAGGCGCCACTGAAGCCGAAATTGCTCATCGACGCATGGAGCACAACGCAAACAATGCCGCAAAACGCGCGAACGAGCGGATGAAAAAGGACGAAGAGGGAAACGATCAATTCAGCAACATCGGTTCGGTATAGCTCTCGCACCTAGTTGCTTCGTGCTTTTCGGCGCCTGCGTGTTTTCTACATGGCTCCGGCGACTTCCTAAATCCAGACGGCGATCTCATCCTGTAAGGGAGCGAAGGGCCACGCATTTGTGCGCGGAAGTCGGGATTCCTTTGCTTCCGAATAGTGTTCCAAGTCGCGCATGTTCGAGCGAGTTTTCTCCTCACGCGTTCTCCAATCTACCTACACAATCCGCCAGATTCCTTGACGTGCCCGCGCTCGCGAACCAATAATGAATGTTGACTCTTCCACAGTTCAACACCTGCGTCGCGTTCCGCGCAACGTGCATCGAAGCAGACCTGCGTACTTTGGTCTTCTGATCGATAGCCCGGCCGGCACGATCAAGCGGTAGCTGAAAAGGAGCGGCAATGTTCGGGACTCACCTTGATAAGGCTGGGAAAACACTATGATCGCAACGGCGGTCGGCAGGCCGAAAAACCGCGCGCCAAATTTCTGGCGGACTACCAACGGTAAAAAGGTCGTCATGGCGGTCACGGGCGCCATCATGTTCCTTTTCATCATCGGCCACCTTTTGGGAAATCTTCTGGTGTTCGGCGGCCCGGCGGCCATCAATGCGTATTCCCGGTTTTTACGTTTCGATGAGAGCCTGCTCTGGATCATCCGCAGCGTGCTGATCCTCGCAGTGGTTCTGCACATTACAGCAACGGTGCAACTGGCGCTGCGCAACAAGCGGGCGCGTCCTGTCGGATACTCCCGCAAAGAGGCGATCAATTCTTCTTATGCATCGCGAACGATGTATTGGAGCGGGCCCATCGTACTGGCGTTTCTCATCTTTCACCTGCTGCAATTCACTGCGGGATATATCCATCCGGAAGCGGCATTTGTCGCCGGCGATGTATATCAAAATTTGGTGGCTGGATTTCGGGTCTGGTGGGTCTCGGCCTGGTATATCTTCGCGCTGGTGCTCCTGGGTCTGCATCTGCGTCACGGGCTTTGGAGTATGTTCCAGTCGGTCGGGCTCGCCCATCCGGAGCACACGCCCACTCTGAAGAGAGCGGCTCTCGTGATCGCGACAATTATTGTCCTGGGATATATATCGATCCCGATAAGCATACTGGCGGGGTTTGTAAAATAAGATGACACTCGACGCAAAAATTCCAGAAGGTCCCATCGAGCAGGCATGGGACAAGGCTCGCTTCGACATGAAGCTGGTCAATCCGGCCAACAAGCGCAAGCATTCCATCATCGTGATTGGCTCGGGGCTCGCGGGAGCATCCGCCGCGGCATCTCTCGGCGAGCTTGGCTACAAAGTAACGTGCTTCTGCTTTCAGGATTCGCCGCGCCGTGCGCACTCAATAGCCGCGCAAGGCGGTATCAACGCCGCGAAGAATTATCCCAACGACGGCGACAGCATCTATCGGCTTTTTTACGACACTGTAAAAGGCGGCGATTTTCGGGCGCGCGAGGGGAACGTCTATCGCCTGGCGCAGATCAGCGTGGACATCATCGATCAATGCGTGGCGCAGGGTGTTCCGTTTGCTCGCGAATACGGCGGCACGCTCGACAATCGCTCCTTCGGCGGAGCCCAGGTTTCGCGCACGTTCTACGCGCGCGGCCAGACCGGCCAGCAGCTTCTGCTGGGCGCGTATCAGGCGCTCGAACGCCAAGTTCACGCCGGCACCGTCACCATGATTCCCCGCACGGAGATGCTGGACCTTATCGTTGTTGACGGGCAGGCGCGGGGCGTCGTCACGCGTCACCTGGTGACGGGCAAACTCGACGTGCATATCGCCGACGCAGTCATCCTCGCGAGCGGCGGATATGGGAACGTCTATTATCTTTCCACCAATGCCAAGGGCTCGAACGTCACGGCGAGCTGGCGAGCCTACAAGCGGGGCGCGCTCTTCGCGAATCCGTGCTTCACGCAGATTCATCCCACCTGCATTCCGGTCACCGGCGATTATCAGTCGAAGCTCACGTTGATGAGCGAGTCGCTGCGTAACGATGGCCGCATCTGGGTTCCGCTCACAAAAGGCGACAAGCGTCCGCCGAACGAAATCCCGGAAGCGGAGCGGGACTATTATCTTGAACGCCGCTATCCCAGCTTCGGCAACCTGGTGCCGCGCGATGTAGCTTCCCGCAACGCCAAGCAAGTTTGCGATGAAGGCCGTGGTGTCGGCCCGACTGGACTTGGTGTCTATCTAGATTTTGCCCACGCCATCGCGCGCCTGGGCGAGAACACGATTCGCGAGCGCTACGGAAATCTGTTCGAAATGTACCAGCGCATCACGGACGAAAATCCTTATAAAGTCCCCATGCGCATCTATCCCGCGATTCACTACACGATGGGCGGCCTATGGGTGGATTATCAATTGCAAAGCACAATTCCTGGTCTGTTCGTGCTGGGCGAAGCCAATTTTTCCGATCACGGGGCCAATCGCCTGGGAGCGAGCGCGCTGATGCAGGGGCTCTCCGACGGATATTTCGTCGTACCGTATACGGTCGGGAATTATATTGCGACTCACAAGTTTCCCAAGGTAGACGAATCGAATATGGAGGTCCGGAACGTTGTCGCCTCCGTCCGGCAAACGACGGACAAGCTCCTTTCGATCAACGGCAAGCGAACCGTGGATTCCTTCCATCGTGAACTGGGCAAAATTGTATGGGACTACTGCGGCATGGCGCGAACAGCCGAGGGTTTGGAGACCGCGATCGGGAAAATTCGCGCACTTCGCGAAGAGTTCTGGCGGAACGTCACTGTTCCGGGCAGCGGCGACGACCTGAATCAGAGCCTTGAAAAAGCTGGCCGGGTCGCAGACTTTTTCGAGCTTGCCGAGTTGATGTGCATCGATGCGCGGGAGAGAAATGAATCCTGCGGCGGCCACTTTCGCGAGGAATATCAGACGCCGGACGGGGAGGCTTTGCGCGACGACGAACACTACTCCTACGTAGCGGCATGGGGGTATCGCGGGCCTGGTCAGCCTCCGGAACTGACGAAGGAACCGTTGGAATTCAACTACGTTCATCCAAGCCAGAGGAGTTACAAGTAATGAAACTGACCCTGAAGATCTGGCGGCAGAAGACGGGCAAAGACAAGGGCGCATTCGTCCGCTACGCGATGGACAATGTCGACCCTGAGATGTCGATTCTCGAATGCCTTGACGTGCTGAATGAAACGCTGCTGGAGCGCGGCGAAGAGCCGGTGGCTTTCGAGCATGACTGCCGCGAAGGCATCTGCGGCTCCTGTGGCTTTATGATCAACGGCGTAGCGCATGGGCCGGAGCGCGCCACCACGGTTTGCCAGCTAACGATGCGCCATTTTAAAGATGGCCAGGAGCTGGTGATCGAGCCGTGGCGTGCTGCCGCGTTCGCGCCGATTAAAGACCTGATTGTTGATCGGCGTTCATTTGACCGCATCATTGCGTCCGGCGGCTACATCTCTGTTTCGACGGGACAGGCACCGGATGGCAATGCCATTCTGGTCAGCAAAGAAGATGCGGACAATGCGATGGACGCTGCCGCCTGTATCGCTTGCGGGGCGTGCGTCGCCGCTTGCCCCAACGCCTCCGCAGCGCTGTTTACAGGTGCAAAAATCGCTCATCTGGGTATTCTGCCGCAGGGCAAGCCGGAACGCGACCGCCGCGCCCTGCACATGGTTGCGCAGATGAATGCGGAGCACTTCGGGAACTGCACCAGCATCGGCGAATGCACGGGAGTATGCCCCAAGGAAATTCCGCTGGAAGTAATCGCCACCATGAACCGGGATTACCTGCGGGCCAGCTGGAAAAAACGTGGCGAAGTCAGAGAACCCATCCTGCCGGTAACGGAGTGGAGCACGGGTTCCATGCTGAAGGTCGACCCTACGTCAACCGATTAGAGCAGACATTGCCTGCATCAACGCACGCAGAGCCTGGCCGCGATGGCTGATCCGGAGTTTTTCTTCCAGACTGATCTCCGCCATCGTTTGCGCCGTATCGGGTAAATAGAACAGCGGATCATAGCCGAATCCGCCCGTGCCGCGCGGAGCTTCCATAATCATTCCTTCAACCGCTCCTTGCCCGAGAGCAATGCATTCGCCGTCACGGGCCGCAGCCAGCACGCAGCGATAGCGGGCGGTCCGCACTGCAGTCGGGACGCCGCGCAGATTTTTCAGCAGAAGAAGGTTATTGCGCTCGTCGGCGGAGAGCCCATTGAGCTCGAATGCCGCGTCCGCAGCGTAACGCGCCGAACGTACGCCGGGCGCTCCGTCCAGCGCGTCCACTTCCAATCCGGAGTCATCCGCCAGCACACTGCGGCCAGCGGCATGCCGACTGTAGGCAATCGCTTTTAAGACGGCATTTTCTTTGAAAGTCGCAGCATCTTCAAGCGGGGGCGGAATGTGTTCGATTCCGGGGAGAGCCGCGAATTGGAATTTGTCTACGAAAGATTTTGCCGCGACATCGAAGTCGCGCAGCTTGCCGGCGCTGGTCGTCGCAACGTAGAGCGTGATCGTGGGGCTCACGGCAAAAAAGCGCTCCAGCGGGCATTCTTCACAGCGCGGAGTGGTTCCACAGTGCCGCTTGCCTACTTCGACAATCAGCGCGTGCAGCTCATTGGCGTGCCGTGCGGTTTCTTCCGCGGTTCCGCTCGCAACCGCACGGTCGCCGAGTACCTGCAGTTCCGCATAGCGGGCGTTCATCGGGACGAGTTCATGGCGTGTTGCAACCCTCCGCAGATATTCGTCTACAACGAACACCGGATGGCCGAGCGCATACAGCAGAATTGCATCGGCAGTCTCCGGCCCAACGCCCGGCAGCGCGAGCAGTTGCGGCCTGAGAATGTCTGTGGACTGCGCCGCCATATTATCCAGTGATCCCCCGTAGATTTCATCGAGAAACTGCACAAACGCCTTGATGGAAGCAGCCTTGCGCATCACAAATCCCGAAGGTCGAATAACCTGCCGCAAGGACTCTTCCGAAATCGTGCGAATGCCTTCTACGGTTAACACACCGGCGCTGCGCAGGTTGGCAATCGTCCGTTCAACATTACGCCACGCGGTCGCCTGCGTCAGATATGCGCCCAGGATCACCTCAAATGGAGTCTCGGCGGGCCACCATTGCCGGGTTCCATAGGCGGCGAGGAGGGTGGCGTACATCTCGCGAAGTCGTTCCTCAGGGGGCGGAGGGTTATCAGAATTGCGCGTCGGATGTAGCTCGACGAATCACATCATTTCTCTGGGTTGGCAGCATTAGCTCGCAATTCAGTATCTTATGTCGCATGAAGGTACACACGGAATACCTGCAGATGCAAACGGAAGAGCGGCGCGAAATCGTTCACATTACACCGGAGGTCGAGGCTATCGTTCGGCGCAGCGGAATTAAGGACGGACTGTGTTTTGTGTCGCCCATGCACATTACAGCCGCCGTGTACGTGAACGATCTGGAAGACGGGTTGATTGAAGACATTATGGAGTGGCTGGAGAAACTCGCGCCCGCGCGGCCAAGCTACAAACATCATCAGACGGGGGAAGACAACGGCGACGCCCATTTGAAGTCCCTGTTGCTGCATCATGAAACCACACTGCCGATCACCGGCGGCAAGCTTGACCTGGGTACATGGCAGCGTGTGTTTTATGCTGAGTTCGACGGCCAGAGGCGCAAGCGAATTATTGTAAAGGCGATGGGTACCAGTTAACTCTCAGCTAACTGACGACCGCGAGCTCTTCTTCCAGCATCTGTTTCTCATGCAGCTGGGTGTAATAGCCGTTGCGCGCGACGAGCTCATCGTGCGTGCCCAGCTCCACAATACTGCCGGCGACCAGGACAGCGATCTGATCCGCATGGCGCACGGTGGAAATACGATGCGAGATAAAAA
The DNA here is from genome assembly GCA_963744615.1 of uncultured Acidobacteriota bacterium. GTDB lineage: Bacteria > Acidobacteriota > Terriglobia > Terriglobales > Acidobacteriaceae > JAKAAZ01. The sequence goes on along the minus strand of CAVUUE010000003.1, from coordinate 1,823,362 downwards.
TAGTCGTTCGCCCGCGCATTACTTCGGCGAGTTCATGCAGGATGCGCTCTTCCGTGAAGGTGTCTACACTCGACAATGCATCGTCCAAGATCAAAATGCGAGGATCGCGAACGATAGCGCGCGCGATGGCGGTGCGCTGCTTCTGTCCGCCCGACAATGTAATGCCCCGTTCGCCCACCAGGGTGTCGAAGCCTTTCGGAAATTCAAGAATTTCGTCGCGGATATGGGCAGCGCGCGCGGCCTCCAGCATCGCTTCTTCTGATGTGTCGGGTGCTCCAAAGGCGACGTTCTCCCGGATCGATTCGCTGAAAAGAAATGTTTCCTGCGGCACAAATCCGACTGCCTGACGTAATTTTTCGAGCAGATAATCCATCACAGAGCGCCCATCCAGCAGCAGCATTCCGCGTTCCGCCTCATACAGACGCGGTATCAGGCTGACCAGCGTTGTTTTTCCTGATCCGGTGGGGCCGACGATGGCAAGGCTACTGCCGGCGGGGATACGCAGGTTAATATTGTGCAGCACCGGCGCGGTGCTGCTGTCATACGCGAAAGTAAGATTGCGAAATTCGATCTCGCCGCGAATGGCCTCCGCAACAGGCTGCCCTGATGGTAGGGTGGCGTCGGAGATCGATGGCTCCGCGATGAGAATATCGTGGATGCGCCGCAGCGATGCGGTACCGCGTTGGAAGAGGTTCACCACATATCCGAGCGCGATGACCGGGAACGTGAGCATGATGATGTAGGTGGTGTAGGCGACGAATGCTCCCGGGGTGATTCTGTGGGTGACGACTTCATGGCCGCCGACCAGCAGCACGATGACGACGGAAATTCCTAGCATGAATTCCAGCGTCGGCCACAGCATTCCCATCAACCGGACCAGCCGCAGCGCGCGGCGGATGTACTCCTTGTTGGCGCGTTCGAAACTGCGGACTTCCGCCTCTTCCTGGGCGAAGGCGCGGACCAGCCGGGCTCCGGAAACATTCTCCTGCACCTGCGCGGAGATATCGGAGTACATGGCCTGAATGCGCTCAAAGCGCTCATGAATTCTGCTGCCGAAGTATTGCACCAGTATGCTGGCGGCAGGAAGCGGCACGAACGCGAGCAGCGTCAGCCAGGGGCTGATGCGCACCATGAAAAACAGCGCGCCGATTGTAAATAGAATGGTGTTCGCGCTGTACATGATCGCGGGTCCGAGCAGATTGCGGACGGCGCTCAGGTCGTTGGTGGCGCGCGCCATGATGTCACCAGTGCGATGTTCCTGAAAATACGCTGAGGATTGCCGCTCCAATACACGGAAAAGATCGTTGCGGATGTCGTACTCAATATCGCGCGAAATGCCGATGAGCACCCATCGGGTGAGGAAAAGAAACAAACCTTTTGAGAGAGTAATGGCGACCAGCAATGCGGCGCAGAAAAGGATGTCGTGATATTTCACGCGCCCCATGTCGTTCACGGCGCGCTGGATGACCCGGGGAAATTGTATCCAGATGGCATTGCTGCAGAGGGCGAAAAAACCTCCGGCAATAAATCCGCCGCGATAGCGTCGCATGTAAGGAAACAGGGGCCGCAGATTTTCGAGCATACTGAGGAGCCTCTTGATTCCATTCTAAGCGGTTGCTGGAGAGAAGGCGCTAGGTAGGGGTGCGCAGCAGCAGATAGCCGCCGATCAGCCCGAAGAGTAAATCCGGCGACCATGCGGCCAAGGCGGCGGGCAGCGTGTTCACGTTGCCCATTGCCTCAAACAGTCCTGCAGCGACCCAGTAGGCGATGGCCATGCCAATGGCAATGGCAACCCCGGTGAGGGAGCCGCGCCTTCCCATCGAAAGCGCGAAGGGAACGGCCAGAATCGCCATGACCAGCGTCACCAGTGGGTAGGCAATTTTCTTATTCAATTGGACGCGCAATGGAATCGTATCGAAGCCGCTCTGGCGCAGGTCGTGGATATAGCGGGCGAGCTCGCCGAAGGACATCTCTGAAGATTGCAGATCTTCCTTCTTGAAATATCCCGGCGGCTCGGCTATGTCGGGAAAAACCTGGGTGGAGAATGTCTTGTAGGAAGCGATTGTGCCGCCCTGAAAACTGCGCTCCCATCCGCTGTGAAATATCCATTGATGCTGCTGCGGGTCCCAGGCGACGTCGGCGGCGAAGATGCGCCGCACCAGCGCGAAGCCGTTCGGCTGAAACTTCAGCACCGTCAGATTGGCGAAACGATTGTTCGCGGAATCGAAAAACTCGTAGTTGAAGATTCGCGCGGGTTCTCCGGGCTTGTTTTCTCCAAACACCCATTCGCGGTCGGGCCGCAGGAAGGTGCGGGAAGGTTTGCCTTTTATCTCGCTGCGCAGGGCTTCCTGGGTGCGGTTGGCGTTGGGCAGATAGACCTGATCGAAAACGAACATCACGACGGCCAGCGCACAGGCGACCAGAAGGATCGGCAGGATGACGCGGTAGACGCTGATGCCCGTCGCCTTCATGGCGGTCAGTTCATTGGAACGGTTCAGCACGCTGATGGTCACGAGCACCGCGATCAGCACGGTCAACGGAGTGATGCTGTAGATCATGCTGGGCGTCAGGTTCAACAGATAATCGCCGACCAGCGGCAGCGAAGCGTGATTGTGGACGATGTCGCCGAGCAGTTCGAAGAGAGAGAAAATCAGGGACAGCAGCACGAAGGCTGCTTCGACCATTAGAAAGCTGCCGAAGAACGAGCGCAGAACGTAGTCGTCAAGAATCAGCGGAAAGCCTTCGTAGAGCTTGCGGCGAGGCAGGGACGCGAACGCTGGTTCTGCTACAGGATCAGGCTTCCGTCCGGGCCGGACGCGAAGGGTTTGCGGCAGCCGCAACGCTGCCGGGAAGCGCACGGCCCCGCGCGCCATCTGGCGGAGCAGCATGAGTCCGGCGATGGCAAATAAAAAATTCGCGCCCCATACACCGAGAAACACTGGGATCTTATTTTGCTTAGCCAGCGCCATGCCGGTTGAAGAAAGGAAGTAATAGATGAAGACCAGCAAAATGGTGAGCACAAATCCCATGCTCTTGCCGCCGCGCCGCGAAGACAGCCCAAGCGGGATGCCGACCAGCATCAGCACCAGGCATGCGGTGGGATAGGCGAAGCGCTTTTGCATCTCAATTCGGTACCATTGCCCGCCGGGCAACTGCGCGTGGCGGAACAATTCACGGTTCGACATGGCAAGGATCGGGACGTCACTGTGGCCGATGCGGACCGTTTCCGTTCCAGCGCTATTGATCTGGATGGGCAGATCGGTCTGGCCAAAGGTGGAGATGCTGTAGCCGCCGTGATCGCCGGGAGGCATCTCGTGCTGCTCGCCATTGCGCAGGCGCATACGAAGATCATGGTGCCCGGCGCCGACGACGGTGGCCTTTTCGGCCACAGTAATTACCGGCGAACGGGGATTGCTGAGGTCGGCTAGAAATACGTGAGACCACACCGACGCATGACGGCCGTTGTGCACATCCTGAACGTAAAGCACATAATTGCGGAAATCTTCATAGAAGACGCGCGGCTGCACCTGAAATGTAGCCTGGGAGTCGCGCAAAGAATTTTCCACCCGCAACATCGCGCTCGTAGCCTTGGGCGCGACATACAACGAGTTGAAAAGTCCCAGCCCCCAGGCGGCGATGCCGACGATGGCAATGATGCGGACGAACTGGAACACGCCGAATCCGCAGGCGCGCATGGCGGTAACTTCACTGTCGGCTGCCAGGCGGCTGAGTCCAAGCAGAATGCCGACCAGCACAGCCATCGGTATCGTGACGGTAAAGGAGTTGGGGAGTGTGTAGGCGATGAGTTGAAAAACGCTTGCCGCCGATGCGCCATTCTGTACTACGAGTTCCAGAATCTGCACCAGGTTGGGCATGAACAGGACAAAGGTGAACAGCACGATCCCAAGCAGGGTGTGCGAGAGGACTTCACCGAGAATGTAGCGTGTGAAGATGCGCATCGTGCATTGCCGCAGCCGGAATTTCATCTGCGTGGGCGGTGATATTCAGTGTAGCGCCATGGACTGCGCGAGCGGGGTCGGTAATGCAGGCCCTTCGGGAGCCGTGCTACTCTGTTGCGTTGCCTGAGCCGGCGGCTGGCAGCACGGCAAAACAGCGGCGGCAACTTCTGGAGCATTCCACATGAAATTCATCTCCCGGTTTCCGAGTTTCGCGACGGCTTCGGCCGCCCTTTGCATTGCGTTCTCCCTCCTCACCGTGGGTGCGCAGAACGCTCCGCAACCGGAGACGCACGGCATCGTGATTGCGAACATGGATCGCTCTGTAATTCCAGGAGACAATTTCTATCTGTATACCAACGGCGAGTGGATCAAGCGAACTGTGATTCCGCCAGACCGGGCGGGAGTCAGTGTCTTTAGCTTTTTGGATGATTTGAGCAACAAGCGTACCGCGGCGCTGATTCAGGACGCCGCGCAAGTCGGACGCTCCTGCTGGTTCAAACGAGCGCAAGATCGCCGATCTCTATAAGTCCTATATGGATGAGGCGGCGATCGAAGCGGCTGGCCTTAAACCTCTGCGCCCGCACTTGCAGGCGATCGCGGCGATCCAGAATAAGCGCGAGCTCGCCCATGCTCTGGGCGAAAGCCTGCGCGCGGATGTAGACCCACTGAACAACACAAACTTCCGCACGATCAATTTGTTCGGATTATGGGTCGCGCCCGGTTTCAACGATTCAGCCCACTACATGGCATATCTGCTAGAGGGCGGTCTGGTTTTGCCGAACCGCGAGTACTACCTGGGTGACAGCGTGCGTATGAAAAAAGTGCGCGCCGAATATCTGACGTATGTCTCGACCATGTTGAGGCTCGCCGGTCTGACCGATACTGACGCACGCGCCGCGCGCATCGTGGCGCTCGAGCATGACATCGCCGAGAAGCACATCAGCCTGGCCGATAATGAAGACATCCACAAGGCGAACAACACCTGGAGGCAGTCCGACTTTGCCGCCAAAGCTCCGGGCCTGGACTGGACGGAGTATTTTCGCGGCGCGGGCCTCACGAATCAGGCGAGCTTCAATGTATGGCAGCCATCGGCGTTTGTTGGCGAATCCTCTCTGGTGGCTTCGACGCCGCTCGATACCTGGAAAGATTGGCTGGCGTTTCATGTGGTTGCGGAATACGCGGGCGTGCTGCCGAAATCGATTGCGGATGAGAATTTTGATTTTTTTGGCAAGACGCTCTTCGGCGTTCCGCAGCAGCGTCCCCGATGGCAGCGTGGAGTGGTCTTCGTCAACGGTCTTCTGGGCGATGCCGTTGGACAGATTTTTGCGCAGCGCTATTTCCCTCCGCAGGCCAAGGCGGAAGCGCAAGCGATGGTGGCGAACATCATCGCCGCTTACAAGGTGCGCCTGCAGGGTCTGACGTGGATGGCCCCGACGACCAAGGCCGAGGCCGAGGCCAAGCTCGACACGCTTTACGTCGGGGTGGGTTATCCGGAAAGCTGGAAGAGTTATGCGGGATATGAAGTAAAGCCCGACGACGTATTCGGCAATCGGTGGCGCGGCAACCTGTTTCGATATCACCAGCAGATCGCCCGCCTGGGCGGAAACGTGGATCGCAAAGAATGGTCCATGGAGCCACAGACGGTGAACGCCGTCAACCTGCCGCTGCAAAACGCGCTCAACTTCCCGGCGGCAATTCTGCAGCCTCCGTTCTTCGATGCCAAAGCGCCCGCCGCAGCGAACTACGGCGCAATCGGATCTATTATCGGCCACGAGATCAGCCATACGTTCGACACCGAAGGCAGTACCTTCGACTCGAAAGGGGCTCTGCGGAATTGGTGGACACCGGCTGATCTTGCGCATTTTGGCGCTGCCACGGCGAAATTGGCAGCTCAATATGACGCCTACAAGCCGTTCCCGGATATCTCGGTGAACGGAAAGCAGACCCTCGCGGAAGATATTGCGGATGTGGCGGGAGTTTCAGCCGCCTACGATGGGTATCGCGCATCTCTGAAAGGCGGGTCAGCCCCGATGCAGGAGGGTTTTACCGGTGATCAGCAATTCTTCATCGCCTTCGGCCAGAACTGGGGAGACAAGGTGCGTCCCGATGCGCTGCGGCAGCAGGTGCTGACCGATCCGCATGCGCCGGCAGAGTACCGCGCGGATACGGTTCGCAATATCGATGCATGGTACAAGGCATTTGATGTGAAACCCGGACAAACGCTGTATCTAACGCCGGCCAATCGCGTGCGCATCTGGTAACGAACCAACGCTAAGGAATGGTGTCGACCCGGTCGTTTCAGCTGCAATCCGCAGGCGTCGAGCAGATAGTTATTGACAAAGGCGGCGAAGCCAAATATTTTCGAGCTTCGCGGTCGAATCTCGTCCACGATTCTCCCCCCGAAATTCAGGCAACCGGGCGCGCGCCGACAGGTTTACGTGGCGAGCGAAGGGGGAGGACTATGCGAAACTGGAAAACTTGCTCCATCATTGCAGTTGCCTTGGCCGTGTCCGCGGGGACTGCCAATGTCCTGGCACAAGATTCATCCTCCACGGCTACGATTCCAGGCTATTCCTGGCTGCGGATCAGCGCGTTTGTAAATGTCCCGCTGGCCGGTGCGGATGTCGCGGTGTACGACAGCTCGGGGAATCGCATTTTTGAAAGGGAAGACGCCACAAACGACCAGGGTGTATTTCCGGCGCAGATCAAGAATCTTCCGCGCAATTTTCGCGTGGTTGTGACGTTCGATGGAGGGGCGCAGCAGGACCCCACCCTGGGATCGCTGGGACAATTCACATTGAGCGCGGAGGAGCGGGACTTCGATCCGGTGTATGGCGTCGTGTATGTTGACCCGGTCACGACGATGGCAGACCTGGTCATGGACCGGCTCCCGGTGCATAATTTGCGGATTGCGCGGGCCCTGATCCGGCGCTATCTGGTTCTGCCGCAGAACGCCGACCTTGGAAGCGCGCTGCGCCAGGGGCAACATTACCAGTCTCCATATTTCTCGGAATCGGCATTCGTGACCCAGGCGGGACAGAAGGGCGGGATGGAGCCGTTCCTAAATTTCCTGGTAAGAGAGATGCTGACACCGCCTTTTCGCACACATTCATTTGCCAGCGCGCCCGCCGCCGCTGCCGCGGGCCCGGTTGCAATATTTATTGGAAAACATCTTGCATCGGCAGCGTTCCACTTCGCCGCGGGGGAGGGCTTTGGCTGGGTGATGGCGCAAGCGGGGCTGGTGACGCCCGGAGCAACTCCTGAACAGATCGAACAGCTACAGAAGAGCCTGGCCGACTTGCAGAGCAGCGTGGACAATCTGAGCAGACAACTGGATGCGCTCACATCAGAGGTGCGCGCGAAGCTCACGGAGACGCAATACCAGCAGGTTGTGGTGCCCGCGTTGGCATTGGCGAGCAATGTTAATGCTGTCGAGCGGAACCTGAGCTATTTTGCCCAGGGATGTCCACCGCTGGTCGCGGACGCTTCCGCTGACCGCACTCACACTTTCGACAAATACTGCAAGGAGCAGAAGGAAACGATCAAAACCCAATTGAACGACGTGCGGATCGACGACGCGTTCGGTACTCTTGCTATTTATCTGTTGGACAAGCAAGCGATCGGATTCAAGGGCATGATTCACCTGTACAGCCAGTCATTGGGCGAGGCGCTGCCTTTTTTCCGTCCGGCAGACTCGACCAGGATGCAGAACATGTTCGACTATTGGATCTCCGCGCAAACGCAGGCGGCAAACCTGCATGTTGAGCGACTGCATCTGATCGGTGCGCAGAAGAACCCGGGAGGGAGAGCCGATCTGATCAATTACCTTGGCGATCCTGAAAAGAAACCCCCCACACAGGGCATCTTCCAGAACACCCTGGCGGCCGAGGCCAAGCTCATGTTTCCCCCTCTGCCTGCCGGAACGGTAATCCAAACAAATAGCCGCATGATGTGGCTGACGGCGTACCCGGAGCTGACGACCTTCCCCGGATGCAGGCCGAAACAGAACACCCCTGGCCTGGTGCCGAAAGGTGCTACTACGTACAGGGTTTTCGACGTTTATTGGAACCAGATTCCGCACTGGCGCTCGCCCACACCGGAGGAGGCAAAAGCGCTCATCAGGGGATGGACGGGAACGAGCCCAAACGCCTGGTTGACAAAGCAGACCGAGGCGGTTGCGCCCGACGCTCCCGTGAGCCGGGGCTTCGCCAACCTGATTGCGCTGAATGGCAATGGCTGTACCGCTGATCCGGCAATATGGACCAGGGACGCGCAATACAATCCCAGCCGCCCTGCTCACGCGATGGATCTTCGGAACGGAGCGACCCTGGAACCAAAAGGTCTTATATGGGAATGGCCGTTCGTCACCCGCCAACTTTCGGCCGGTGAGCAGTATTACTGGTATTCCAACCAGTAGCGGGCTGTGTTAGGTTTCGCGGTCGGGGACGAAGCGGTATCCGACGCCGCGTACTGTCTGCAGGTGGACGGGATGCGCGGGATCGTCTTCCAGATAGCGCCGCAGCCGGACGATGAAATTGTCTATCGCGCGGGTGTCCGTGTCCTCATGCAGGTGCCAGACCTGCTCCAGAATCTCGCTGCGAGAGATCGCGCGGCCCGGGTTGCGCACGAGATGCCGCAGCAGTTCCGCTTCCATCAGGGTCAGCCGCACATGCTTGTCGGCGGCCCGCAACTCCAGCAAGGCGAAGTCCACCGTCTTACCGGAGAAGATGTACACGTCCTGCGACGATCCTGTGGCTTCTGCGGCCTGCGGGCGCAGCCACTGGGTCCGTCGGAGCAGCCCCTTTAAACGTGCCAGCAGAATCGACAGCTCAAAAGGTTTCGTAAGATAATCGTCGGTTCCCGCGGCAAAGCCTTCCAGCACATCTTCCGGACGTCCGCGCGCTGTCAGCATGAGGAGCGGCGTATAGTTTTCCGCGGCTCGCAAGGCTCGCGCCACAGCAAAGCCGTCGATTCCGGGCAGCATCACATCGAGCACGACCGCGTCGAAGACTTCGCGCTTTTCAAGCAGCCGATCGAGGGCAGTTTCACCTTCTCCAGCCACGGCTGCTTCGTAGCCCTCGGCCTGCAGATTGAAGAGCAGCCCCTGCGCAAGATGCGCTTCGTCTTCGACAATCATAATCCGGCTGGCGGGTTTCTCGCCGCCGTTCTCAATTTTCGCAATTGAACTTCGCGTCTCGCTCATGCTGGATTCCGATTGCTAAAGGTGCAGGACCCGGGGAAGCTGCAGCGTAATCGTCGCTCCCCGGCCTTCGCCCTCGCTGCTGGCGGTGACATCGCCGCCATGCTGGCGAGCGATGGTGCGCACCAGAAACAGTCCCAGGCCGGTGCCTTTCGAGCGCAGCACAGCCATGCTGGGGGCGCGATAAAATCGCTTGAAAATTCGCTTCAGGTGCACGCTCGAAATTCCAATTCCATTGTCAGAAACCCGGATGACCACCCAGGCATCGTGCTCGATGCCGATCTGGACATGAATCCGTGGTTCCTTTGGCGAATACTTCACTGCGTTATCGAGAATGTTCATCACCGCCGCGCGCAAATCCTCCGGGTTTCCCAGCACAATTGTGGACATCTTTCCCGTAGTGCTTGAAAGCGTCAGCGCCTCCGGCGGCAGATGATTGCGCAGCACCACGGTCGCCGCGCATTCCTCGGTCATCGCTTTGATGTCGACGCGAATGCTGATGTCGTCGGCGCCGCGCTGGCCAACTTCGCCGGCCTTCAGCACCTGCTCCACTGTGGCCAGCAGGCGTTCGCTATCGTTAATCATGATGCCGTAGAATTCCTGGCGTTTTTCCTCGCTGAGATCTCTCCGCTGCAGAGTTTCCAGATACAGGCGGATGGAGGCGATCGGAGTTTTCAGCTCGTGGGTAACGGCGTTCAGGAAGCTGTCATGCCGCTCGTTACGGCGAATCTCCCGGACGAGAAAAATTGTGTTCAACACTACGCCGGCGATCAAGATCCCAAAGAAGAAAACGCCCAGAACCAGGGGAACGATCTCATGCCAGTTGAGGATGACCCATCGGACATTTAAAGCGATCGCCGTCACGACCAGACAAGAGCCCAGGGTGATGAAGAAGGCAATGGTTCCGCTTCGGCGAGTAATCTGCATAGATTTCGGAAGCTCCGCCGAGGTTCCGTGAACCAACGGAAAAGCCTGACGGCAGTATAGCCGTCAGGCTTCAGGGCAGAGGAGGGATCAGGGTGAGCCTCAGGCGGAATGCACGCCGGCGGGGCGGGGGTCGGCGGGATCGAACTGCGCGACCTTTACCTGGCGGGCGAGGCCCAGCTTCTTCAGCAGCCAGATGCCATAGTAGTTGACGTCGAACTCATACCATGTCAGACCGTGACGCGCGGAAACGGGGTGGGCGTGATGGTTGTTATGCCAGCCTTCGCCGCCGGTCAGCAGCGCAACCCACCAGCTGTTGCGGGAATCGTCACGGGTTTTGAAGCGCCGCGAGCCCCATTTGTGCGTTGCCGAATTCACGAGCCATGTGGCATGCAGGCCCACGGTGACGCGAAGGAACACGCCCCAGAGAACCCACTTCCAACCCCCGATCGCGAGCAGCAGCAGACCTTCAACCGTCAAAGGCACCCAGTGGTATTTGCTCAACAGAACATAAAAGCGTTCCTTGGCGAGATCGGGAGCGTACCGGGCCAGCATTGCGGTTTCCGTGTTCAGCGCCTTGCCCTTTAGGATCCACCCGGCGTGCGCCCACCATGTGCCTTCCGTGGGGGTGTGCGGATCGCCGACATGATCGCTGTGCTGGTGATGAACGCGATGCGTGGCTACCCAGAACATGGGACCGCCTTCAAGCGCCGTGGTTGCGCAGACGGCTGTCGCGTACTCCAGCCACTTGGGGACTTTGTAGCCGCGGTGGGTCAGCAGGCGGTGATAGCACATTCCGATGCCGACGTTGATCGCCAGAAAATACGTGACAACAAAAACAGCCAGCGCGCTCCAGCTAAAGAAAAATAGCGCCGCAATCGCACCGATATGGAAGATGGCCAGAAAAATCGCCGTGGTCCAAGTGACGCCGTGGTCTTGTGTGGCGCGTCCGAGCACGGGAAGAGATGATTTCGCCGATACTGCGGCAGCCGGCATGAACAGGGGAACCGATACGGGAGTCCCGATAAAGGAGGCAGGGCTCGTTTCTAGCGTTGAAGTGTCGCTGGCGGGGGCGGTGATCATAGTCGTCTCGGTGGATTCGCAGGATGTGGGGGTCACAAATACCTCGGGGAACAATCAGGACTTGATTTGCTGATTTAAGGTTAGCAGCGCCCGCGGAGCCCGACTGTAACAGTTTTGTAATTGCCGCCCAAACGGCGACCAAAGCGGCCGCAGAGCATGTGCACGGCCATATCTAGAAGCGCTTGGGCTGTTCCGTGGAGGGGTGCACCGCAGCATGTCCTGCAGAAACGTCGCGGGCTGGCTCGATTCGGAAAAATAATGTACTGCGTTCGAGCCGCGGTGCCTGGCGAGGGAAAGGGCTGCTCGGCTTCGCGTAAGACAATGAGCGGGGATCGCCGCAAATTTCCGCGACGCCAAGAACAGTCAGTGACTGAGAGCATGTTGCCAGCCACTGCGAATGGTCTTCGTGCGATTGACTGGCGGATGCGGTCGGCTTTCAGCTCACCATCTTGCCGACGCAGCGGGGAAGCGCTAACAGAAACTCATCATCGACATAGCGCCCGATCAAGTCATAGTTGCGCAATGCCCGACGCAACCGGCCGCTCAGCATTTGTAGCAGATTGTTTCCCACCTTGAATCCATGACGCGTCGTGATTTCTTCGAAGGCGTCGACTCGCACCAAAATAAGGCACAAAGGCGTGCCGATGCGTCGCACCCTGTCGGTTTCTTTCAGAAGAAAATCGAGCATCGCTTCGCGGCGCCAGGTCGCCGTCAATGGAATCGTGCGTGGAATGAAATTCGATTGCGTTCGCGGCATCGTGCAACAGCCAAAGGGCGCGTTTCTAGGCGCGCCGCCGCAGTTCCAGACCGATTTCAATCCCGCTGATCGGACAAAGGTTTCGGCGAGCAGCGCCATCTCCGGAGCGTCGGCGTCCTGGAGTCGCTTCAGCGCAGCCAATCCGTTACTGATCAGTTCGACCTCAAATGCAACTGACCAGCATCTCGCTCATGCGGGCAGCATGTTGTGGCTCGTTTCCGCAAGCAGGATGGTCGCTCATATGATGGGTTACTGAGGAATATCGGCAGAATCGAGGATCGCATTAAACTCATTTTTTCAGAGCGCCCGTGATCTGGGAAAAGAACCGGAAGGTCGTGCGTATTCCACCCCAGCGACGAAGAGTAGTCGCTGGGGTTCGGGTTCTACAGGATGTCCCCTTGTCGAATTTGTACAGCAGCGCCGATCGCTCTAACGAGTAAAAGCGTGGCAAAAAGGTGGATTGGGACACTGAGGGAGCGTGGGCAGGGAGGGTCTATTCGTAACTTTGTAGACCGTAAAGATCGTGAAGCCGGCCGCGACGCTGATGGCGCTTGCTATGAAGATTTTTCCGGATTTGCTCAGGCTGGAGTTTGAGTGAATGGCCTTGATCTGGGCTGCATCAAGCGGTTCTCCGGTGAGTTGACGGACGCGATCGACCAGAACGGCTATCGATTGATCGAAGCCTTTGTCGCGCGACGCTTGACGACCGGCGGCGCGAACGTTCGCCGTCGTGGTCCAGAGTACGGCACTGGTTTTCGGATCGAGAATGCGAAGGATGAGCTGGGGGTTGTAGGAGATCGAGCTGAGTTCCTCAGGGCCCGAGTTATCGATGGCGGGCGCTATGGAGCGAATCTCGAAGATGAGATCCGCCTGGGATGGAGAGTCGACGATTTGATATCGGCCCCAACGCTGTAACGCGGCGTAGAGCTGGCTATAGCCGCGGTCGGGGCCGCCGGTAAACGCGTTGAAGTAGTTTGAGCCGCCGCCATTTGAAACGAAGATCGTTTGGGCGGAAGTTAACTGTGGAGGAACTGGCGCTGAAGCCGTGGCATCGGATGGCAGGGCTTTGGCAAGAGGCGTGGAGGCGAGAAGCAAGGCGAGAGCAGAGCCGATCAAAGTACGCAGTGGGGTATGCATGACATGCTACCTCTGGCCACTAAAGACGCGGAAGGCATGCAGTAAGTTGCGAGCAATCGAATTGAACATGCCGGAAATCAGTTGCGGAGCGGCCGGAGCGATTTCAGAGTGGCTGCCGGTTTTTCTGCAAGAGGCCGAAAGCTACTCGGCGAAATCCACGTGCACCGGCTGGGGGATTACGCCACGCTCATGTCCCATCTCCAGAAGCCGGCGAATCGCTTTTTTCCCGTCCTCGCCGTAGTCGAGAGTGCGCTCATTTACATACATGCCGACAAAGCGATTGGCTGATGCCGTGTCCAGATCGCGCGCATATTGCATGGCGTGTGCAAGCGCCTCTTCGCGATGCTGCAGCGCATACCCAACGCTGTCGCGCAAAGCCTGGTTCATCATGCGATGGACGGGCGCGCCCAGACTGCGGCGAATTGCATTTCCGCCCAGCGGCAGCGGCAGACCGGTTTGTTCGCGCCACCACGCTCCCATATCGAGCACGCAGGTCAGGCCGTCGCGCAGATAGGTCAATTGGCCTTCATGGATGATGAGCCCCGCGTCGTACTTGCCCGCCATTACCTGCGGAATGATCTGGTCGAAAGGAACAATCTCGGTCTCGACGCCCGGAATGGCCATCTGCAGCACAAGGTTAGCCGTGGTCAACTGGCCGGGAATGGCGATCTTAAGACGACGGACTTGATCAACGGAGTACGCCCGTTTAGAGATGATCATGGGACCATAGCCTTCGCCGACGCTGCCTCCGCAAGGCATCAGCGCATAGTTGTCCTGCACATAGGGATAGGCATGGAACGAGATCGCCGTCACATCGTAAAAGGCTTCATGCATGGCCTTCTGATTCAGTGTTTCGATGTCGGTCAGGGTGTGGGTAAAGCTGTAGCCGGGAACCTGAACCTTATCTTTGGCCAGGGCGTAGAACATGAAAGCATCGTCCGAGTCCGGACTGTGCGCGATGCTGATTTCCCGTACTGCCGCTTGCGTCTCCGTAGGCATGAACTCTCCTCATGGTTAAGAGTAAAGGAGCCGGAGACAGGAACACAAAATGCGCACGAAAATCCTGCTGAACGGATGTTCAGCAGGATTTCGGCGGGGGAAAGTTACGCCACGCGTTCGCCCGAGGGCTGCGCCGTCGCCAAATCGCAACGCGCCGCGCTGCGTCTGAATGAGAACCAAGGCGGAAATACCGAGCAGCGCGCACTCCAGCGCGTAGTTGTACGTCTTGCGAGTAGGTTTGGGAAGCCGCTCCCAGATGCTTTGCGCCGCTTTGTTCGAAAGCATCCTGTTCCGCCCATTCGTCGATCCAGGCCGGCGTGCGGCAGATTCGGCGGCGGCAGCAGAAGGCATTGCGTGCGCAGAGATCGTTTCAGAGGCGGTGTCGAATTGAGGCGGCTCGTCGATAACCAGAGTCGATTCGAAGTGCGCGGCTTCCACTGACGGGAACCAGCAGCCGCGCGGAGCTTTCCTCCAGGGCGTCTTCCACTGGATGGTCCAACTGATACATCCGCGACGTGCCACCCTGTGTGATCGACAAAGGCGAGGCGCGCAAGATCCGGTGCGCGGTCGAAAGCAACGCCAGACACAGCACGAATACCGCAATCATCCCGATTACGTACAAAATCTGCATAGCAACCACCCAAGAACGGCAAATTGAAAAGGCTGAAGTGGAGCCATCATAGCAAAGCTGTTCCATTTTGGAATGGAATTTTCTGGCAATTTTTTGCTATGGGGGAGCGAGAAAAGCAACAATTGCCCTGATTCCGTGAGCTATTTTGCCTCGTCCCGGCTTTCAGCCAGCAGCCATGCCAGGTATTGTTGGCTGCCGTCCGCTACTTCGAGAACGATGAACTCCGGCAATTCGTAGGGATGGAGCTGGGCAATTGTTTCCTTCAGAGTGGGAATCCGTTCGGCGGCCGTCTTGATGACCATGAGCACCTCATCGGCGCTCTCCATTTGACCCTTCCACCGGTAAATGGAGTGGACGCGCTCGACGATGTTCACGCAGGCAGCCAACCGCAGTTCCACCAGTTGAGCGGCGAGTTGTTTCGCCAGCCCCAGATCGTCTAGCGTTGTCACGACAATGCGTGCTTCGGTCATAGAAGGAATTATCGAACAAGGTCGGGTGTTGCCGCTGCTCCGTTTGGATGCATCCAAATTTCCGATAAGCTGATCTAGGGAAACTGAGAGAACAATGCCGAGCGAAATTCACTTTGGTACCTCTGGTTGGCGGGCGATTGTCGCCGACGAATTTACGCTGCCCAACATTCGCCGCGCAGTCGCCGGCATCGCGCGCTACGTTGCCAAGCAGCCTGGAAAGCACCGCATCCTGGTTGGTCGCGATCCCCGCTTCATGGGAGAAATTTTCGTTGCCGAGGCTGCGCGGCTATTGGCTGAGCAGGGTGTCGTACCCGAGGTGATCTCAGAACCCGCGCCGACCCCGGCCATTTCCTACGCGGTGCGCCAGCGCCGCGCCAGTGGAGCGATCAATTTCACCGCGTCGCACAATCCGCCGGAATACAACGGCATTAAATTCTCCACTCCAGACGGGGCGCCGGCGCTGCCGGAGGTCACAAAGCAGATCGAAGCGGAGATCGTTGCATTGGGAGATTCCGCCGTGCCGCACGCCACCGCCGACGATACGAAGTTCGACCACATCGGCGTGAAGCCCGACTATCTGAAGCGGCTGGCGGAGCTGGTCGATCTTAAGGCGATCGCCAACGCGCAACTGCGTATCGTCGTTGATCCTTTCTGGGGCGCAGGCCGCGGATATGCGCAGCACCTGCTCTGCGATCATGGCGTGTCCGCCGTGAGCGTGCATGACTATCGCGATGTGCTATTTGGCGGCCATGCGCCCGAACCGGACGACCATCTTCTCGGCGATTGCAAGGCGAAGATGCGCGAAACCGACGCGCATCTTGGCATCGCCTCCGACGGGGACGCCGACCGTTTCGGTATCGTCGATCGCGACGAAACGTTCATCCAGCCGAATTACATCATCGCGCTATTGTTCGATTACCTGGTGGAGTCGCGCGGATGGCACAACGGCGTGGCTAAGAGCGTCGCCACGACCAACCTAATCAACGCGCTTGCCGAGCATCACAAGATTCCGCTGTACGAAACGCCGGTGGGGTTCAAGTACATTGGCGAGCTTATCAACCAGGACAAGATCGTCATTGGAGGGGAAGAGAGCGCCGGGCTGACGATTCGCGGCCACGTCCCGGAAAAGGACGGCATCATCGCCGGCCTCCTTGTCGCCGAGATGGTCGCGGTCCGCGGCAAGAGCCTGGGGGAGCAGTTGCAGACGCTCTTTGCCAAAGTGGGTTCCTTTTACCCTGTCCGCGAAAACTTTCACTTGACCGATGATGCTAAAAACAAATTCACTGAGAAGTTGAAGACTGATCCGAACGAACTGGCTGGGCGCAAGGTTTCGAAAATAGTGCGGACGGACGGCCTGAAGCTGATCTTCGACGATGGCTCCTGGGTCTGCTATCGCTTGTCCGGCACCGAGCCGGTGGTCCGCGCCTACACGGAAGCGCGTTCAAAAGAAGATTCGGTGCGGCTCACGAGAGCCGCCGAACACTGGGTCACGGCGTGAATGGAGACTCGCCGGTCCTTGTGATGAAATGGAAAGAGAAGAGTTGAAGTCGAGGATGTGGAAATGAATGCAGGATCGCGGCGAGGGCCGGAGCGGAGACCGCAAAAGGAGACGCAGCGTCCGCTGATTCCCGCCTACTTCGATCGCGAATCCATCGAGGAGCCGGCAGGGAATTGGATCGAGCGCCTGTCAGCGCGCGTTCTCGGCATGAAGCGCAAGGCGGCTACGGTGATCCTGGTGATGCTCTCGCTGTCACTGGCCGGCTACGCGATCTTCGGCCACGACGGGCTAGTGGCATATCAGCACAAGCAACGCCAGGCCGCGGAACTTCAGCGGCAGATCCTGAACCTGCAGAAAGAGAATCAGCGGCTCGCGCTGCACGATCAGCGCCTGCAAGGCGACCGCGACACGATTGAGTACGAGGCCCGCGAGCAGATGCACTACACCCGCCCGGGCGAGGTGATCTACACGCTGCCCGAAGCGCCAGATTCCAAATCCCGTAAGTAGATTGACGCTGCGAACGTAGCATTCGGCGACATCTAAAATTCCAGGTGCATGCGAACGCTCTCTACATCTACAGGGCCGCGGTCCTGGTTGTAGCCGGGATGTTCGATGAAGCTGTTGCCGATCGCGAAGTAGAGGCCGCGCCACGCATGCGCGTTGTAGTATGCCTCCAGAATGTCCTCGCGTGCGTAATTCAGGCGGCCATCGCCGAGTAGAAATCCAAGGCCACCCAGCCGTAGATAATTCTGGTGATCTTTTTTAATCGCGTTGGTGACGAACGCCAGTCCAACCTTGTCCAGCTTGCGACGCCAGCTTGCGCCTGAATAGTCCCCACCCAAAATGAATGTCTGGTCGTCTTCGGTGTAGGCGAAGGATTCGTGCTGGCCCTCGTTCCAGCCGAAGCGTGCGCCAAGACGAAGACTGGTGGTGACGTTCTGCTCTACGTTGATATCAACGCCGTACTTCAATGCGCCGAAATGCTCCACCGAAGTGATCTCCGGCGTGGGCGTTTTGCCATCGAGATAATCGTTTACCGCCTCGCGATAGTCGCCCATGTGGGCATTGTTGCCGTAGGCCAGCAGGCGAACAGTGCCGTCCCTGCGCGGAAGAAGACCCTTGCGAATTTCAAGCTCCATATTTTGCGCGCGAGCCCGCCGCAGCGCCCAGTCGAGGGTAATGCCATTCGCCATGGTCGGCATCAGCGCCAGCACATACCGGAGCGCCCAGCTTCTGTCCTGGTATTCGATGTCGGCGCCGACCGTGTAGCCGCGCGTGTCGGCGGCATAGTCCCACGCGCCGTTGTTGTCGATGGTCCAATTTGTGAATTGCTGATGGCTGTCGCTCAAGACAGAATTTATGTCCATCAGGTCCGGCAATCCGAATTTGCCGACGCGAAATTCCAGCCTGCGAAGCGGCACGCGTGTGGCCAGCGCCAGCGGTCCGCGAGCCTCGGCTACCGTCTCATTTGTGAATCCGATTATCTGACGGAGTTCAACGCGCGCAGTGTAAGGGTTGAGGCCGAGATTCGGGTTTCGCACCACATCGAGATTGGTGAATCCGGCCAGACCGAATGCCTGGCTCAATCCTCGCCCGCCCGCAGTCTCTTCATCGTAGAGAACTTCCGTTTCGTAGCGCGGATTGGGATTGATCTGATAACCCAGCGACAGTGTGCCCACTACAGAAGCTTTGTATTGAAAGGGCGCGGTGAAACTGTTCACTCCCTGATAGGGCGAGTGGAAATTTCCATGCATCTGGTAGATCGTGTTCGCCTGGCCGGATATCCAGTACCGTGTGGCGTCCGGATGAGGGAAGAAGGTGAACTGTATCTTCACCGGGGGGTTCGGATCTCTCGGCTTTCGCCTGTGTTTCCGAGGACACGCCGGATTGAGGGAGCAGCGGAGGATAGGCGGTGAGGATGGCTGCGGAAGAGTTGGTTTCTGATAGGTAGCAAAATCTCTCCGCACGATTGTGCCCGGTCGATGCCGTCGGAACAAAGCCAAGCTGCGGTGGCCCGGCGATCTGCGGAGCGGGGTTCAAGATCAGCCAGGCAGTGACAGCAAGACAGCAGGCGAACATCGACTCTCCTACCGCACGATATGCGATGCGTGCGAGTGATTTGTTATTAATCAATCTATAGGGAATGGAAAGGCGATACCGAAAAATTCAAGCAAGATTCATGCAGAGCTGAATCCATGTATCGCTGGACACGTCAGCTTTTTCGCTGGGAAGCGGACCCGCCAAGTGTCGGAGGTCGATCGCGATCATTTGCACCGGAGGTGCCAGGGAATATTGAGGACAGATATGCGGTCGTTGTTTTCCATCAGCAGCCGCGTCTTCAACAATGTGGCCCGCTGCTTGTGGAGGAAGTAGTAGTACCAGCGGCGTTCCATCAACTCGGGAATCACGATAACGACCCTGCGCTCCGGATTGTTCCTTGCCAGGTGAAGGACGTAATTCACGATGGGGGTAATCACGAACCGGTACGGGGACTTAAGAGTGACCAGTTCCGGGGTTGGAATGCCGGCAGCTTCGGTCGGCTTGCCGACGTAATCGCTCCAGTGGTCCCGCAATTCATCTGGCTTCGACTCCTCCACAGCTTCCACTACTCGAATGTCCCTGGACAGAGTCATCGCAAACCGCAGGGCTTCTTTGCCCACTCGCGTCCACCCGCTCATTGCGATAACGACGAGCGGGTCCGGTTCCGTTACAGCTTCGAGCGGAGTCGTGGTCGCAATCTCTCGCCATAATTCTTTGTAATGCCGATTTATGCCGTACATTAGCGCGACCAGCGATGGAATGGCGATGACCGTAATCCACGCACCTTCGGTGAATTTTGCGATGATGACGACGATCACCGTAAGCCCGGTCGCGACTGCGCCGATGGCATTGACCCACATGCTGCGGCGCGCGCCTTTGCCGCCTTCTCTTCGCCAATGCGCGACCATTCCTGCCTGGGACATGGTGAAGGCGAGAAACGCTCCTACTGCGAACAGCGGAATCAGCCCGTTGGTGATTCCTTTGAACGCGATGAGAAGCGCGGCGGTGACCACGGTCAAAACTATGATTGCCTCGCTATAAACTAGGCGGCGTCCACGGTTAATGAGAGAGGAAGGAAGGTAGCCGTCTTCTGCGACGAAGTGGCAGACACGCGGGAAGTCTGCGAAGGCGGTGTTGGCGGAAAACGTGAGCACCAGCAGGACGGACGCAATCGCCACATAATAAAACCAGCCGCGGCCCGTGATTGCGCCAAGCAGCATTGAAAGAATGCTCTGGTAATTGCTTCCATTGGGATCGGTCGCGACGATTCCGTATGCCTTCACCAGATAGGCGATCGAAGCCAGCATGATGGCAAGCGCGGCGATGATGGTTGCGAGCGTTCGGCGCGCGTTCCTGACCCGATCGTCCTCGAATGCCTGCACGCCGTTGCTGACCGCCTCGACCCCTGTGAGCGCAGTGCATCCGCCGGCAAAGGAACGGATCAACAGCCAGGCGCTGACGGCTGCAACCGTGGCGTGGGAAATTGGGGGAGCGGCGATTGCATGCGGATGGCCGCCGCTCGATAGCGCCTTGGCAATGCCGATCGCCAGCGCGATAAACATGCACACCAGGAAAAGATAGGTCGGCGCAAGCAGGATGGCGCCGTTCTCCCGCACCCCTCGGAGGTTCGCAGTGGCCAGCACCAGGAGCGCTGCCAGGCAGAGCGCTAGGGTGTGCGGATGGAGCTGCGGAAACGCGGAGGTTAGCGCGGCAATTCCCGCCGAGATACCCACGGCCGCGTCCAGTGAGTAGTCGATCAGGAGCGCGGCGGCCGCCAACAGACCGGGGAACATGCCTAAATTCTGATGAGCCACCGTGTACGACCCGCCGCCTTCCGGATACGCCGCGATCGTCTGCCGGTAGGAGAAGAAAACGATGCCGAGCAGCACGATGATGACAAAACTGATCGGTAGAATGTAATTGAGCCCGGCTAGCCCGAGCGGGATCAGAAGCGTGAGGGCCGCCTCCGGTCCATAGGCGGCGGATCCCAGCGCGTCCAATCCAAATACGGCTACGCCCCTCGGCGCGCCAATCTTCTCCGCGCTGTCCTCCCAATTCGCCAGAGGACGTCCCAATACGGCGTCGATAATTTTCACAAGGTCGGGCTCATGTTCAGGTCTGTCATTCTGGTGATCGGACAGCGGCGAGCGGGGATCTCCCACTTATTTGGTGCCGAATGTAGGATGCAGGTTGGTACGGGTCAGAAGTGGCGAACGATGTCTTCCTCGGGAGCGGATTTCTCGCGTTCCCGTTCGAGCGATCGGCTGACCAGGTCGCGCGAACCCAGTCCCACGGCAAGCGTCAGCGCCAGCACGATGCCGCCGAACAAAATTCCGAACCCCATGTCCACAATGCTGCGGGCTATCCCGAGGTGGTCGAGAACCATGGCCGCGGTAAAGACCAGCACCAGCCATTTCACGCCTAGGCTAAGCAGCCGCGCGTGTTGCAGGTTCATATTGACCCCATTGATAAGCACGCTGCGGGAAAGGAAGCGCGCGATCACAATGCCGACCAGCAGCAGAACCGCGGCCGCCACGATTTTCGAGAGATACGCGAGAATGTACGCCGACAGTCCAAAGGCGGAGGCCGCGTCGAAGGCCGCGATTCCGACAAAAAGGCCGATGACCATGGCCGCCCAGAAGACAACACGCGTCACCAGAAACGTCGGGCTGTTCGGCGAAGACCACTCCGACACGCTGGCGATTCCCCATTTCTCAACTCGTGTGTCGAACTGGATTGCGACCAGCAAACTCCGCACCAGCAGCGCGAGAAGCCATCCGATCACGATGGCAATTACCAACGCTACTACCAATGCAAGAACGCCTGGCAGCAGCGTGGCAACCTTGAAGACAGCCCGGTGGAGTGATTCCTGCAATGCCTGATGTACCTGTTGCCACATGACGTGCTCCTGTTCCTGCGCTACGGATGAAAACGATCTGGCCAGCGCCAGCGGGATAAGAGATAGGGTTTCTCCAATTCGAATGTGCGCGCTAGTTGCTCCACTCGTTCCGGCGCCGTGCCAATGCCTCTGCGGTTGATCTCGACCGCATAGGATGCCACCCATCCGAGATAGATCGGCGTTAGCGCTCCGAAGAGATGGGCACGTCGGATATTCCGCAATCTATGCGCCAGCGCGAAATCGTAGATGATCCTGGCCCACAGCGCGTCGTCCATATGGAAATCATCGGGCGCGAGGCGGGAGAGTTTGGTGAGCTCGAGCAGCGTGAGCGGAGGAAGAATCAGCGACCAGACTTCGCGCAGACTGCGCACTCCAAGCTGGAATGCATCCAGCATGTGCCGCACGTCGACGGAGTCCGTCGTCTCGGCGGCGGTTTCCGCGGTGCCGAACGTCGGCACTTCATGGGAGTCCCGGACGCGCTGCCATACGGCCGCGTTATCTTCCATGTCGATAAACAGCGGACCGGCCAGCTGCGCGAGCGCATCGCTCAGTTCAATTCCATCGGCGTTCGATGGACGGCGGGTTCCGAGACGGACCTGGCAGATTTTCAGATTTCGACTGGCGGCAATCGTGGCGACCCAGGGCAGCCGTCCCTGACCTGCTGCATCCTTTACGCTGGTGGCGGAAATGGCTGGGAAAAGTTTCGAAGACATCTGGAATTCATTCCCCAGCGGATTGTGGACTCGATGCCCGTATAGCGCGCGGGTGAGCGGATACAGAACACTTTTATTGACAAGGTCGTCGAACGCCTGGGTGCTGTAGAGCGGCATCACCAGATCGAAGCTGCCCTCGATCGCCGGGTCCAATAGGAGCGTCAATTTCTCCGGGGTCAGCGATTCGCGATTAAAGCCGAGATCGGTTCCGAGCACGGTGCATGCGCGCGCGCCCAGCGTGCCTGCGAGCGCGGAAATGGTGCGATACGCGGCTGCATTCGCGAGCCAGGGAATCGCGCCCGGATCGATCGGCGGTGGTGGGTAATTCAGAAAACGCAGCGGAGTTGCAGATCCATTCTCCGAGATGCCGCCAGGAATTGCGGCCGGCGTGTCATGCAGGCTGTCACCAGGTAGGGCAAGCGTGGCGTGGCACGGGGTGGCGAGCAGGCTGCATGCCTGCGAGAGTTTTGCGATAGTCGCAGACAAGACCTCGCTGCCAAAGGGAGCGGGAATCGCGATCAACAGATCGGTCTGGACCTTTTCGGCTTCTTGGCGTGTCACTTCTGGTAGGGTTTCCAGTTCAGCCATGGCCTTTTCATTTCACGATGCGCGGGAAGAGCGTTTCTATCAGGGTTCCTGTTGCAGCAGCGACGCGATGCCCATCAGGGGTATCTTCACCCAGTCGGGCCTGCTATTCAGTTCGTACACAAGTTCATAAAACGCCTTCTCCAGCAGATAAAGATCGAGCAGCCCACGTAAAGCGGCGGGACTCGACGGAAGCAGTGCGCTGCCATTCATCGTCTCATGGTACGCGTACAGGAACTCGGCAGTTACGGACCGGTCCCACAGCCGTGCCCAGGGGTCGAGCCGTGCCTGGTCCTCCGGCCGGCGCGAGGTGTATTTCATCAGTGCCGCCCAGGCGGCATAGTTGAACGACCGCAACATGCCAGCCACATCTTTCAGCGGTGAATGCTTCGCCCGGCGCACTGCAAGCGGCCGCGCGGGCTCGCCTTCGAAGTCGAGAATCATAAAATCGGTCTTCACCCGAAGCACCTGGCCGAGATGGTAATCGCCATGGATGCGCGTTCGTTCGCCATCGATGTGGTTCAGATTCGCCACCCACAGGCCGTTCAGGGTGCGGGTGCGGCGGCTCAAAAGCAACGCGGCCATTTCAACCGTGTCATCGGCGAGCGAAGACATGGATTTGCGCAGCAGGTCGTAGGCATGCGCCGCCTGTGCATTGATCGCTGTTTGCACGCCCTCCAGGTATTCCGTAGACATTGGCTCGGGGGCAAATGCCTCGTTGGTTTTTGAGGAGGCGAGCGCCAGATGCATCTCCGCGGTTCGTTTTCCCAGCACGGCGGCTGCATCGAGCGCCACCCCCGCGCGGTCGAGTGCGAATGCGGAAGCACGCTCCATGCCTGGGGGCGCTGGATTCCGCCCAGGCTGGCTCAGTGCCTCGGCAGGCACCGTCTCCTGTACGTTGTTTTCGTAGTAGCGTTCCAGCTCCTCCTGCATCCAGTTCCAGCCATCCCCTTGATTGGCGATCAGGCCCTGCAGCATGCCCAAGGTTGTTATCTGGTCGTCCGTGTGCGCGTATTCGATGGACCCGCCGAATGCAGGAACATTTTGAAAGTGCGCTTCCTCAGTAAGAAATCTGCCGATCTCGCAATCCGGATTCAGCCCCGGCTCGGGATGACGGAATAGCTTCAGGATCAGGCGATCGCCAAACATAATCGAAGTATTGCTCTGTTCCGCGGAACCGCGCCGGGGAGCCAGCATCGTATCCGTCGCGCTGGTCGTTTTCGGCAGCAAGCCAGCCAGAGCGCTGCTTGATTGCCCTTTTACTGTTCCATTCTGCGTGCTCAATGTAGTGGAGTTTTGGACGATCGCCAGAAGTTCCAGGCATGATCGAGCGTCAAATGTTGCGTCATATAGAACGCCTTCGCCACTGGGAGAGAGCACGGTGGAGAGAATGGATGCGGCGGAAGTATCGCGGAGCGTCTTTGCAGCTCCGCCGAAAGCCATCGCGATCGGCAAAAAATAGCGATCTGTCTTGCCGCTTTCGTATTCCACCTGCACCAGGCAGAACATGGCGCCGTTACCGTCGAGATGAGCCCAGTCCACCATCGCCATACTGCGGATCACGGCCGACTTATTTCCGAACCAGCGCTGCCGCGGAATATAGGCGGGCAGAATCGATCCTTCCAGCTTCCTTCGATTGTCACCCTTGAAGAGACTCTTCCAGTCCGACAGGTCGGCGACTAGAAGTGCGGAATCGTCGGACTGGACTGTACCCGTGTCGGGGGCCGGATGCAGCTCCAGCCACAGAAATCCATACGGAGCCAGCGTGACCGCATAGGGCTGCCGGCTGATCGGCGGGAACTCAACATATCCCAGCATCTCGACGGGAATCATGCCCTCATAATTGCTGAGATCGAGTTGCGCCGGCTGCGCGAAACGCGAAAGATTCGCAACGCACAAGACAATCTCATCGCCATCTTCGCGCACATACGCCAGCACTTTACGATTGGAGGGATGAAGAAATTTTAGAGCGCCGCGCCCGAAGACGCGAAACAGTTTTCGCAGCGCGATCAGGTTGCGCATCCAGTTCAGCAGCGAGGAAGAGTCGCCCTGCTGGGCCTCAACATTGATCGCCTCATATCCCCAGATCGGGTCCATGACCACCGGGCTGTAGAGCTTCGCCGGCACCGCGCGCGAGAAGCCGGCATTGCGATCGCCCGTCCACTGCATCGGCGTACGGACTCCATTGCGATCGCCAAGATAGATGTTGTCGCCCATGCCAATCTCATCGCCGTAGTAGAGAATGGGCGTTCCGGGAAAGGAAAACAGAATGCTGTTCAGCAGTTCAATGCGCCGCCTGTTGTTATCGAGCAGTGGCGCCAGCCTGCGGCGAATGCCGATGTTGACGCGCATGCGAGGATCGGCGCTGTAGGCCAGATACATATAATCCCGCTCATCGTCGCTCACCATCTCCAGCGTCAGCTCGTCATGATTGCGCAGGAACAATCCCCACTGGCAGTTGTCCGGAATCGCCGGCGTCTGCCCCATGATCTCGGTAATCGGCAGGCGATCTTCCTGTCGCAGCGCCATGTACATGCGCGGCATAAGAGGGAAATGAAACGCCATGTGGCACTCATCGCCATCGGCGAAGTAGGGCCGCACGTCCGCGGGCCACTGGTTCGCTTCGGCGAGGATCACGCGGTTTTCGTAATGGGCGTC
Organism: uncultured Acidobacteriota bacterium; assembly: GCA_963744615.1. Lineage (GTDB taxonomy): Bacteria > Acidobacteriota > Terriglobia > Terriglobales > Acidobacteriaceae > JAKAAZ01. Next base: position 1,797,809 of record CAVUUE010000003.1, on the reverse strand, counting down.
GATCTCCGCGCGGATCTTTTTCATTACCGCGTGGGTCTCCGGCAGATTCTCGCAGTTGGTCCCATCCCGCTCGACCAGATACGGAATCGCATCCATGCGCAGCGCGTCCACGCCCATGTCGAGCCAGAAACGCATGATGCGCAGCACCTCTTCGAGCACCAGCGGATTGTCATAATTCAAGTCCGGCTGGTGAGAAAAAAATCGATGCCAGTAGTAGGCTTTCGCCACCGGGTCCCAGGTCCAATTGGACTTTTCCGTGTCGGTAAAAATGATGCGGGCGTCTTTGTATTTCTCGTCCGTGTCGCTCCAGACGTAATAATCGCGCTCCGGCGATCCAGGAGGAGCGAGTCGTGCACGCTGAAACCAGGCATGCTGGTCGGAGGTATGATTGACCACCAGTTCGATCATCACCTGCAGTCCGCGATCATGCGCCGCGTGCAGAAATGTCTGAAAATCCTCCAGCGTGCCATAACTCGGATTAACGGTCAGATAGTCCGAGATGTCATAGCCGTCATCGCGCAGCGGCGAAGAAAAAAAAGGCAGCAGCCAGATGCAGGTGACGCCCAGTTCCTGCAAATAGTCGAGCTTTCCGAGCAGCCCCTGAAAGTCGCCGATGCCGTCGTTGTTGGCATCGGCAAACGCCTTCACATGCAGCTCATAAATGATGGCGTCCTTATACCAGAGTGGATCCGCCGCGCTGCCTGGCTGCTTCAAACTGAAACTCCCGCCGATCGTGGCATGTGAAAGATATGCGCCCGGCCCGCCTCCAGTTGAATGTAATTCCGCGCGCCTGTCCAGGTGTAGCGCATGTCCGTCAACAGATCGTGAACCTCAAACGGCAGGTCGGCGGGGAGATTCAAAACAGCAAGATCGAGATTGACCCAGCCAATCTGCGTCTGCCGATGGTCGAGATTCACAACCACCAGAATCACATCGGTTTTCTCCCGGTCCGTTTTGCTGTAGCAGATCAGAGAATCGTGATCGGTCGGGTGGAATTCAAGGCCCTCATTGCTATGCAGCGCCTCATGGGTGCGTCGAATCTCATTCACGCGCGCAATCAATGTCTGCAGGTTTTGCGGCTCTTCAATATCCCAATGCCGCAGCTGATATTTCTCCGAGTCCAGGTACTCTTCGCTCCCCGGTTTCGCCGGCCGGTTCTCGCACAACTCAAACGCCGGGCCATAGATTCCATAGTTCGACGAAAGCGTAGCTGCGAGAACAAACCGGCTCAAAAAGGCCGGGCGTCCCCCCTTCTGCAACTCTTCGTGCAGAATGTCTGGCGTGTTCGTCCAGAAATTCGGACGGAAGAATTCCCGCACGTCGGTCCGCGTCAGCTCCGTCAGATATTCCGTCAGATCTTTTTTCGTATTGCGCCAGGTGAAGTATGTGTAGGACTGCGTAAAGCCGAGCTTCGCCAGCCGGTACATCACCTTGGGCCGCGTGAACGCCTCGGCCAGAAAGATCACTTCGGGATGCGCCGCCTTCGTCTCTGCGATGACCCATTTCCAGAAGGGAAACGATTTGGTATGCGGATTGTCAACGCGAAAGATCAGTACGCCCTGTTCGATCCAGTAATCGATCACACCCTTCAACTCTGTCCAAAGGGCGCGCCAGTCTTCCGTCTCAAAATCCAGCGGATAAATGTCCTGGTATTTCTTCGGAGGGTTCTCCGCATACTGGATGGTGCCATCCGGCCGCTTGCGGAAGAAGCTGGGATGCTCGCGTACCCAGGGATGGTCCGGCGAGCATTGATATGCGAGGTCGAGTGCAATCTCAAGGCCCTGTTCCTTCGCCTTCTGAATCAGACTCCTAAAATCCTCGAGCGTACCTAATTGCGGATGAATTGCGGTGTGGCCGCCTTCTTCCGACCCAATGGCCCATGGGCTGCCAACGTCGCCCGGCTCGGCCTTCTCCGCATTGTTCTTTCCCTTGCGGAACGAGTGCCCAATGGGATGAATCGGCGGCAAGTACAGTACGTCAAAATTCATTGAAGCGACATACGGCAGCCATCCCTCGACGTCTTTGAACGTCCCATGTTCCCCCGGCGTCAGCGAGCAGGAGCGCGGAAAAATCTCATACCAGGCGGAAAACGTGGCGCGCTCGCGGCCCACGCTGACGGCTAATTCTTTCCCGTAGCGGGTGCAGTAGGCATGCTCCTGATACTTCAGCATCAGGGCGTCGAGACCGGGATCGAGAGCCGCCGCCGACGCTTCTGCGTTCTCTCCTCCGCTGGTGGCCGAACCCAATTTTGCGGCAAACTCCTTCAGCCGCCTGGCGTCTTCACCCTTGGCGCGCTTTGCCGCCGCGCCGGCAAGAATCCCGCCGGACATTAGCTCGACATGCACCTCCTGGCCGGCATCGAGGCGTTTCTTCATTGCGTTGCGCCAGGTTGTAAACGGATCGATCCAGCCTTCGAGCGTGTACCGGTACTCTCCCATCTGCGTGACCGGGAACTCGCCGCGCCAGCGATCGTTTCCGGCCGGCTCTACAACTTTCATCGGTGCCGTACGCCAACCGCGCTCCCCCGGACCGCGATAGAGCAGTTGCGCCGCAATCACATCGTGCCCATCGGCGAAAATATCCGCCTCAACCTCAACCGTCTCTCCGACCACCCGCTGAATCGCAAACTCTCCGCCATCAATCTCGGGATGCACGTTTTCAACTACAACCCGGCTTCGTCCCTCCAGCTTCGCTGCAATGGAGCTTTGACGCCCCGACCCACTCTCATTTTTTGCCAAAACAAATCACCCTGATCAAGAAGTTGTTTACCTAAAGAGAGATGCAGGTTTGCTGGATTCCGTTAATTGGATCCGGCGATTCCTCCATCCTGAAAAATGCGATGGAATCTCTCTTATTCTTCGACCATATTCAATCCCTGCGAAGGGTTCAAATCGGCGAACTCTGGCGAGCCCGTCCTGCGACCGCGATTCCACCTTTGCCGGGTTGTAGCATCTAAAGTGGGACGGATTCATTTTGAGTCTCGGCTGCGCGTTTGCTCGATATCGAGAGGGCGACGCAGCCAAACCTGGGATCCGGGCGAAAGAAGGAGTTTGTCGGGATGAGTTATCTGCCGGATGCAAAGCGGTATGACGGAGCGCAATTTCGCCGGTGCGGGCGGTCCGGGATCGTGTTGCCGCCGATATCACTGGGGCTGTGGCAGAACTTCGGCGGCGCAGATGTCTTCGAAACCGGACGTGCAATGGTCCGGCGCGCGTTCGACCGGGGAGTGACACACTTCGACCTGGCAAATAATTATGGTCCGCCGTATGGCTCGGCTGAGGAAAACTTCGGCCATATTCTGCGGAAGGATTTTCGCGATCATCGCAATGAGCTTGTGATTTCGTCGAAAGCGGGATGGGACATGTGGCCCGGGCCGTACGGCATTGGCGGTTCGCGCAAGTACCTGCTGGCGTCACTCGATGAAAGCCTGGACCGCATGGGTCTTGAATATGTCGATATTTTCTACTCGCACCGGCCGTCGCTGGAGACGCCGTTGGAAGAAACGATGGGAGCGCTGGCGCACGCCGTGCGGCAAGGCAAGGCGCTCTATGTGGGCATTTCCTCCTACAGCCCGGAACACACGCGGGAAGCGGCGGGAATTCTGCGGAGCGAAGGCGTCCCGCTGCTGATTCATCAGCCGTCGTACTCCATGTTGAATCGATGGGTAGAGAAGGAGTTGCTGGCGACGCTCGCGGAACTTGGCGTCGGCTGTATTGCTTTTTCCGCGCTGGCCCAGGGACTCCTGACAGACAAATACTTGAAGGGCGTGCCAAAAAATTCACGCGCGACAGCGGAAGATTCGTTTCTGAAATCCTTTTTGAACGAGGAGAACCTGAACCGCGTGCGCGCGTTGAACGAAGTTGCCCGAGAGCGCGGGCAGACGCTGGCGCAGATGGCGATCGCGTGGGTGCTTCGCGATCCGCGCGTGACCACCGCGCTCATCGGAGCGCGGACAGTGGAACAACTCGACGATTCACTCGACGCTCTCAAAAATCTTCGCTTTACGAATGAAGAGTTGAACAGGATAGATCGCTATGCCCAGGAAGGCGGCATCGACATCTGGAAAGGCGCGCGCGAAGGTACGGAATAGGGGTCTAACGTCCTCAAAAGACGCGTGCACGCAAGAACGGACCTGTCCGACGAGGCAGGCGCGGTTCCTTAAGAGTGGGCCCCCTAATGAACACCGTGGCCGACCTCCAGGCTAATTGGGTCTCTAACGACTCCGCTGCTGTCCGTACGTCGTGGTGTGCAATTTCCTTGCTAATTTCCCTTTGGTTCCTGTATCCAGTAGAAGCTCCTCACCCTGATCTCCTTGTAAGGATGTTCCATGTCTGTCAGGTTCTCGATTCAGAAATGTCTCATCGCCGCGCTGCTGTACTTGGTCGCCCCGCAGATTCTGGCCCAACATGCGACGGCTCCATGGGACGAATCCGCGTTCAATGCCACTCCGCAGGCGATCCAAACGGCCGCGGCCGCTGTTGCTCATGAGCAAGATGCGAATGTCACAGTTCTGCTCGAGGAAAACCGATTCGCGTTCGACTCCACAGGACGGATGACAGAGACAAGGCACTGGGTGTATCGCGTCGATACGCCGGCGGGCGTCAATGGATGGAGTGCGGTTGGCTCACAGTGGCAACCATGGTTCCAGAGCCAGCCGCAGGTGCGCGCGAGAGTTATCGATGCTCAAGGGAATGTGTATACGCTGGACCCAAAAACCCTCAGCGACTCTCCCGCGAATCCGAGCGACCAGGACACGTTTGCAGACGACCGGCTCTATCAGGCTCCGCTGCCCGGAGTGGCCCCCGGAGCGATTGTGGAAGAGATCGTCACCATTCAGGACAACAGGCCATTCTTTGATTCCGGCGTTGTGTATCGAATTCGATTTGGCATTCCCAACGTTCCGGTTGTGGAGAGCCGGCTGATCGTGGAGGCCCCGGACACACTGCCGCTGCGTTACAAAACTCACCTGCTGCCCGATACGACGGCGGAAAAAGAAGAAAAGGACCATATCGTTCGGCTTACGTTTGCACAGGACAAAATGAAGGCGGCGGACGAACCGGTCGCCAACTTGCCGGCGGATGTTCCTTCCAATCCCCAGGTGGAGTTCTCAACCGGCGCATCCTGGCAGGGTGTGGCCGATGGATACGCGAAACTGGCGGAGCCTGCGATTCGGCCGCTCGAAGTCGCAAAGTTAACAACCGCGGGGCAGGGAGGCAACCGTGACCAGACGATCGCGCAGATCCTTACGGTCCTGCACAAGAACGTGCGTTATACCGGGATTGAATTCGGGCAATCGAAGCTGACCCCGCAACCACCTGTGGAGACGCTTCGCCGCCACTACGGCGATTGCAAGGATAAAGCGACTCTGCTCGTTTCCATGCTGCGCGCGGTCAAGATTCCGGCATATCTCGCATTGCTGGCGACGGGCCCGGGCCAGGACATCAATCCGGATCTTCCCGGGATGAGCCTGTTCAATCATGCCATCGTCTACGTGCCGGCATCGCCGGGTAGCACATCGGATCTATGGATCGACGCAACAGACCAGTATGCGCCGGTTGGCGAATTGCCGGGGCCGGACCGCGGGCGACATGCGCTGGTGATCGGCGACCCAAATACGTACCTCATCACCACTCCGGCAGCCACTTCACGGGACAATCTACTGGTCGAAGATCGCGAGTTCACTCTCCCCGAAAATGGGCCGGCCCATGTAGTCGAACGCTCGGAATCCCATGGTGATATCGATCAAATATACAGAGCGGTTTACGGTGGCACGGTAACAAAAGCGGAACGAAAAGAGCTGGAGCGATATGCCAAAAACATTTATCTGGCCGACTCGCTCACAAAAATCGACCACAGCGATGGACTGGATATCGCGACGCCATTTCAGTTGACCCTGACAATGGATAAGGCCAATCGCGGCGTTTCGACATTGGACAATGCGGAGGTTGCGATTCATCTCGGTGGTCTTTACAGCAGACTTCCCGCATGGTTTTTCAACGATCCGGATGACACCGCCCACGATTCAAACGATGCCACGCACAAACCGGAGAAGCCCCGAACCGAGGATTTTGCGCTGCAGCCCTTTGTCACGAAGTGGCGCTATCACATCGTCGTGCCGCAAGGGTTCAAATTGCGCGAGGTGCCTGCAGACGTGAGCCAGCAAATGGGGCCGGCGATACTCACTCAGCATTATGAAAAAGCTTCCGACGGCAACGTGGCTGCGGTACTCACATTCGATGCTGTTAAAGGTCGATATACCCCACCAGAAGCCTCGGCGCTGCGGAAAGCCATCTACGAGCGGCGCAAGGCTGAGGCGACCGTCATCTACTTCGACGAGATCGGAGCGAGCCAACTCGCCGCTGGCAAAATCGGCGACGCGATCAAAACGTATCAGGGGCTAATCGCGGCGCACCCGGCTAAAGCATTGCCCCACGTGCAGATGTCGAAGGCATTACGACTGGGCGGAGTTGGCGATAAGAGCCGCCTGGAGGCGGAAGAAGCCGTGCGGCTGGAACCGAAGTCCGCGCTTGCGTATCGCACGCTTGGAGCCTCGTACCAGAGCAACTCGATCGGCCAGGATTTTGGCAAGGGCTTCGACCTGGCCCGCGCAATCGCCGCCTATACGAAAGCCGTAGAACTGGATCCTGACGACATTCCCACCAGAGTTACCCTGGGTTTTCTCTACGAGCATGACCGGTACGGGATGCGCTATTCCGCAAACTCCGATTTGACTCAGGCGATTCGCGTCTATCGAGAAGCCCAGAGCAGGGACAAGGAAACGTTCACCGCAAACGACGAAAGCTATATTCTTTACGCTTTGTGGTACGCGCACCAGTACGGTCCGCTGCTGAAGGAACTGGCGACTGTCCCGCCATCGTCTGACAACAATGCCTTCCGAATCGCCGCGGCCACTGCGGAAAGCGGTGTGGAGGCTGGCTTGGCGCAGGGCAATAAGATAGACGGGGATGCCACCTTGCGCAATGCGGCGTTCGCAAACGCAGGGCAACACCTCATGTTTGCGAGGCTTTACAAGGAGGCTGCTGAAATTCTCGCGCAGGGCGTCACCACCGCGCAGGACTCCGCCGCAGTTTCGCAGCAGATCGATCGGCTCCGTCTCCTGCATCCATATGACGCGGCTACGCTGCCCGCTTCCGACCCTCGCACCGCGGTTTCCCGCCTTCTGTTCGCAATCAGGGACGATTCGCTGACGGACGATCAGATAATTTCTACCTGCCTCAGCCGCTACGCAACCGCCACTCCGGAGTTGGCCAAATTCACGAAGCGCCAACTAGCGCTGGAGCGGTTCCAGGCTCGAAGTTTGGCTGAAGGGGTTGGTCCGAGTCTGATCGTCGCCCAAGACGAATTAAGTACGCTGAAATTCGTCGTCGAAGGAGACGACAGCACCGGATACAAAATCACCGTGCAATCTCCAAGCGCTTCACCCATGGTGGCTTTTGTAGTCCTGCAGCAGGGTGCATACAAGATGCTGGCAATCACACCTGGCGCCGCCGTTGCAGGGGTCGCCTATGACATGCTGAAGCAGGGCAACTTGAAGGCAGCCCGTCAGTGGCTGGACTGGGCGCGGGAAACGAATCACGCCTTCGCCGGTGGAGACGATCCGCTGTACGCGCCTGTTTTCCCGCGCTTTTGGACGGTCGGACAGCAGGCAACGCCGGAGCAGGTGGGAATCGCGATCGTCGCGGCGAATAGAGCCAATCAGCAGGCCGTTGAGCGTTACCTGCCGGCGATCCTCCAGGCTCGGAAACAGGCGAGCGATAAAACCGAGACGTCAAGCCTGGATTTGCTGTTGGCAAGCATCTACAATGTCCAGAAAAAATGGCCGGAGCTCACGGAGGTAAGCCGCAGTTTGTTGAAGAGCAATCCAGACTCCGCAACCGCCATGCAGTGGGTCGCTATCGCCGACATGCACACTCAGGACTGGGCAAATTGGCAGCAGGTGGCGAAGGCCCGCTTGCAGAGGATCCCGAATGACCCAGATAGCCTGCGCTCGCTTTCCCGCCAAGCCCTCGCCGTTTCCGACTACGCCCGCGCACAGAGCTATCTGAAGCAGGTTCAGGATCTCGGCAAGGCAAATGGGAATGATCTAAATACCTATGCCTGGATCAGTCTATTTACCGGCAATGTTGACCAGGCAGCAATCGACGCAGCGCGGCAGTCGGTCACTCTTACCGAGAGCGCCGGCGGAGTGTTGCACACGCTGGCCTGCCTATATGCGGAGAAAGGGAAAACGACGGAAGCGCGGCAGTTACTGCTGAAGGCGATGCTGGCGGATCGAGAGGATGAGCCTGACGAAAACATGTGGTATGGCTTCGGTCGTATCTATGAACAATATGGCCAGTACGATGCCGCTGTCGCTGCTTATCGCAAGCTGCAGAAACCGGATAACGCGGTCGATACGGTGTCTACCTGGCAACTGGCACAGAAACGACTACAAGTCATCTCGCATCTGTCGCACCCTGCCGCGTCATTGTCCGCTCATGCCGGCCTTCCGAATTGAGATAGCACGCCGATAGACGATACGACTTCTCTCCAGGGCAATTCGCTTCTAAAGGATCTCCGACGAATTCATGGCCAATATGAGGTCCGTGGTGAAGCCTGACGCCATTTACTGTGAGTGTAAAGTCTCCAAGTTCAGGCTGCGGAGGTAGGCGATGATCTGCCAGCGTTCCTGCTGCGGCAGGCCGCTCCAATTCGGCATTCCTTTGAAGGCGTTCCCGTTCTTCAGCAGCCACGCAATCTCCCCGTCTGTCGCGTTCTGGACCCGTTCACTGCGCAGGCTGGGACGCGAACCTTTGCCTTCCGCGTTTCCTCCGTGGCATTGGGCGCAGTTGTCCCGGAACAGGTTCGCCCCTGCCGCTACGGCCTCAGGACTGCCTGCGTAGGGGTTTCGCCGGGCGCGATCCGCGTTCGGCACCTTCTTCAGCCACGATCCAGTCGCCTTCGCCAGGCACATCATCGATGTCGCAAGCAGCGCGACCGAAATCGCAATGGGAACTTTCATTTCTCCCTCCGAAACCAATCCCGGAACTGTTGAATTTCGTACGACGCCCCGAAGCGCCATAACACGCGTGCGGAGTTGTCGTTCAGTCCCAGCTCGGGAGAGAACTTCAATGTGACTCCTCGCGGCGTGTTCAACGCCAGGGTCGGACCGGCATAGTGCTGCGTCTGCTTGAGCCCGAAGGTATAGCGGGTTCCAAGACCGCCAAACAGCTCGGCTCCGAGAGCGACATTCCGACGGCAGAGTGTACAGGCGTCGCTGCCCCCTGCCAGGCTCAACTGGCGAGCCGTTGCCAGCGCGTATCCAAACTCCCAGGGATCGCTTTTGTTCACCGCTTTTTCAGCGATGAAGTTTTCAGAGATGTTCCAGCCCTTCACGTTGCTCGACAGAATGAGCTTGGTTTCGACCGTGCGCACCACCACCTTGCTCGCGATCGCATTCGGCGTCCGCACCAGGGCAATCGTATCGTTGCCCGTGATCTCGAGAAAGCTCTTGTCCGCCTCGTTCACGTTCTCGTATTCCACGTAAATCACGGGATTGATCCAGTACTCGCGCGGCAGCGGACGAAAACGGTTCTCGAGGCGAAAGCCGGTAAATACGGCGGAGTCGTTCCGGGTCGCCTGCCCTTGCAGGTAGAATTCCGTCGTCCACCACGCGGTGGTGCCGTATTCCAGTTCCACGGTCGGAGCAAAAAAGGCGTTGGCGCCTTTGGGAGCGGCCGCAATGTTCTGGTTCTCGATTTCCAGATTGCCGGGCTCTTCCATGACCGCGGAATAGGTCACGAAGTAAGGAGGTTCCTGTTGCGCTGCAGCCGGTTGTGCAAGCCTCAAGAAGATGGCTGCAGGCAGGAGAAACAGAATTGCCATTCTTACAACGCAGCACTGTATCCGCTGCGGGAAAAATTCAAAAAACACTTTCTGTGACCCCACATAGAAGAGTTAAAGTCACGCGACAGCCGAATGGAGGAGTCGCGTGCCAATATACGACCGTTCTGGTCGTAGTTTGTGAGACTAAATTGGTCTGATTCAAAAATCAAGAAGAAGTAACTGATTTCGACCCAACATTAGAATCCACCATCACTTCGATCGAATTGTGCGCAGATCGCGTTCTCGACGGGCAGGCTGATCATCTGATCGAACAAAATCAGGGTCTCCATGGAGACATTTTCCGTTCGAGACGGTACATTTCCAGTACTTGCGCGTAGAACTTGACGACCGGTCCATCGCGCATTGATAATCCGTTCTGGAATTGGCGGCCCGCCCCGCGGCCCCTTTTCGAACGTTTCGAGTTGGCTGAATATTGACACCAGCCGCACTCTGCGAGGCTGTCCGATGCCGCAATACCCGATCTGGAAGAAATCCCTCCTCACACTAGCGTTGATGTTTTTTACTGGCTCTCTTCTGAGTTATGCCGCCGAACAAAGAGGCGTGGTTCGAACCGGCAGCACGCCGATCCGGTTCTCGTCCGTAACGCTCTATAGCGCGGGCAGTTCTCAAGGTGCAGCCCCGGAGATTCTGGGAAGCACGCAGACGGATGCCACGGGCTCTTTTTCGATTGCTTTCACACCTCCGTCGGACGACAAGACGATTCTGTACGTCATCGCGAATGGTGGAATTCCAGCTTCAAGTTTTCAATGGACGAACCCTCCGAGCTCCGCCATTCGACTGGCCACTGTTCTGGGCCCGGATTCGATTGCGCCTGGAGTTGTTGTCAACGAACGGACCACCGTGGCCGCTGCCTACGCGCTCGCTCAATTCATTTCCGGATCGCGGATAGGCGGAAAATCTCCGGGGCTGCAGAACGCTGTAGCCACGATGCTGAACCTGGTTGACCCGGCGACAGGCGAAGTCGGGCGCGTGCTCGGGACGGCTCCCAACGGCTTGAGTACCTCAACCATGAGGGAGTTCAATTCGCTTTCGAACCTCTTGGCGTCGTGCGTCGCGGCTGAGAGGTGGCTGCCTTGCAGGTTGCTATTTGCTTTGGCGACGCCGCCGGGCGGGACTGAACCGCGAGACACCTTGCAGGCCGCCGTGAACATAGCCCACAACCCGGGTCGATATCCCATCGAGCTGTTTCTGTTGTCGAAGTTGCGGATGCCGTACGGTCCAACTCTGGCGCTGCCTCCTGACGCCTGGACACTGGCAATCGTTTACCAGGGCAACGGGCACGAATTTGACGGACCGGGAAACATGTCCATCGACAAGGATGGGAACGTCTGGATCACAAATAATTACGTGTACAACAAGAGTCCGTTTGTCTGCGTCCCCGGAGGCCGGGAGTTACTGAAGTTGACGCCGAGCGGCCTCGATGCTCCCGGCGCGCCCTACACCGGCGGCGGTCTTTATGGCGCCGGATTCGGCATCACACTAGATCCGAGCGGAAATCTTTGGGTCAGCAACTTTGGATTCGAAGGAGTGGATAACGGAGTTTCCTGCAATCCGAATCCTCCGCAGACTAACGTTTCGAAATTCAGCTCGAATGGGACCGCGCTTTCTCCTCCCGAGGGATTTACGCAGGGGAACATCAGTAAGCCGCAGGGAACAGCATCGGACCAGCAGGGCAACATCTGGGTTGCGAATTGTGGCAACAACACTGTCACGCAATTCCCTGGTGGCAATCCGGATCTTGCTAAAAATTTCCATGATCTGGGACTGCTAAGGCCGTTTGGGTTGGCTATAGACGGCGGGGGCAACGCGTGGGTCACCAGCAGCGGCAATGCCAGTGTGGTTGGGCTGAACCCACAGGGCAAAGTGATCGGATCGCCGGTCAAAGTCGGTCAAGCGCCTCTGGGAGTGGCAGTCGATAGCCTGGGGAACGTGTGGACGGCCAACTCCGGTGTAATTGGTTTGCCGTGTGGCGATCAGGGAGGCCTTATTCCCCCCATCGACCAGCCCACGATAACAGAGATCAATCGGTCTGGCGGCGGCGCAAGCCCAATGCGCTTCACCGGCGGCGGCCTCACGCTACCGTGGGGTATTGCCGTCGATGGCAACGACAATGTGTGGGTTGCGAATTTTGCCGGTAGGAGACTGTCGGAATTCTGCGGCGCCCAAACTGCGAATTGCCCGGAAGGGTTGAAAACCGGCGATCCGATCTCGCCCGGAACAGGGTACGGCAGCGATGCTCTGACAAGGAATACCGGTGTCGCCATCGATCCCTCCGGAAACGTGTGGCTTGCGAACAACTGGCTGACGGTAGCTGTCCAGACCAATCCGGGCGGCCACGCGATGGTTGTCTTCGTCGGGCTTGCCGCCCCGGTCGACACCCCGGTGATAGGTCCACCGCACCGGCCTTAAGGTCGCACAGCATCCAGATGATGAAGGCCGCCAGGATGCTGTGGGGCTTGCCCAGATGCCTTCGCTGCGAATTCCTCGCAGGTCGTTTTGTGGCGTGTAGAGATCTACGGGTCAACGGCTGCGCCGGATTCATCGTGTCATCAATCGCGTCCGTGACTAGGCGATAACCCACAGGCTGCAGGACACCCAAGGCTGCTTAAAATATTCCGCGCTGTTAGACTGAAGTGTCTTCTCCTCAACGCAAAAAATCATTCCTGAAGGATGGCCGAAGAACGCATGTCAAATCACGAAACCAGCGAGAAGAATTCCGCTGGAGTAGCAAAGATTCAGCCCGCCACGGGCAAGCTGGGCATCATGGTTGTCGGGCTGGGCGCGGTCGCAACTACTCTCATCGCCGGTGTCGAAGCAGTCCGCAAAGGTATCGCGAAACCCATCGGCTCAATCACGCAGATGGGAACCGTACGCCTGGGCAAACGCACCGAAGGTCGCACTCCGCTGATGAAGGATTTCGTTCCACTGGCCGATCTGAAGGACGTCGTGTTCACCGGCTGGGATATTTTTCCGGGCAATGTGTATGAAGCGGCAAGCACCGCAAAGGTTCTCGACAAGGACTTGCTCCAGTCCATCAAGCCGTTTCTGGAGTCGATCACGCCGCTCCCCGCGGTCTTCGATCAGTTTTACGTCAAGCGTTTGCAGGGGACGAACGTCAAGAAGGGAAAAAACAAGCGCGACCTGGCTGACCAGCTGCGCGCCGACATTCGTGAGTTCAAGAAGAAGACGGAACGCCAGGTGATGATCTGGTGCGGCTCGACGGAAATCTTCCTTGAGCCCTCAGCGGTGCATCAATCGATCGCTGCGTTCGAGAAAGGCCTCGAAGCAAACGATCCTGGGATCGCGCCTTCGCAGATTTATGCGTATGCAGCGCTGTCCGAGGGCCTGCCGTTTGCCAATGGAGCGCCGAACCTGACGGTCGATCTGCCCGTGATGCAGGAGCTGTCGAAGGCGAACAATGCTCCCATCTGCGGCAAGGATTTCAAGACCGGCCAGACACTGATCAAAACTGTTTTGGCGCCCGCTTTCAAAGCGCGAATGCTGGGCGTCAGCGGCTGGTATTCGACGAATATCCTGGGCAACCGGGATGGCGAAGTGCTCGATGATCCGGAGTCTTTTAAGACCAAGGAAGAATCGAAGCTTGGGGTGCTCGACTATATTCTGCAGCCGGAACTGTACCCGGATCTTTACAAGAACATTTACCACAAGGTTCGCATTAACTATTATCCTCCACGCGGGGACAATAAAGAGGGTTGGGACAATATCGATATCTTCGGTTGGCTCGGCTATCCAATGCAGATCAAGGTCGATTTTCTCTGCCGCGACTCCATTTTGGCCGCTCCCATCGCGCTCGATCTGGTGCTGTTGATGGATCTGGCGAAGCGCACAGAAGAGCTTCGCGGCATCGGCATTCAGGAGTGGCTCAGCTTCTTCTTCAAATCGCCCATGACGCCGGAAGGTCTCTACCCGGAGCACGATCTGTTCATCCAGTCGATGAAGCTGAAAAACACGCTTCGCTACATCGCCGGAGAAGATCTGATCACGCACTTAGGGCTTGAATACTACGACTAGTCCGGAATCGCATATCCATGACTTGTCATCCTGAGAGTAGCGGGGTGGAAAGCGAAGGAGCTCGCGGTCTTCTCCACAACCGCAGGATCCTTCGCTTTGCTTCGTCGCTCGGATTTCTTTTCGTCTGTGCGAGTTCGTGGGCGCCTGCAATCCCGCTTTTGATACCAACGCTGGTGCCGCTCGATCCCTCAGCTGTGTTCGCACAAACTCAGCAGGTGACTGCGGACCAGGGCATGCCGGGAGTAAAACCCGGCAGCATCGACGATGTGAATGCAATCGGCTCCCGCAAAATCGGCGGTCGCGGCTGGGGGAACTGGTACTCGAGCCGGACAGAAACAGGCTGGGGAGATCAGATTGCCGCGCAGGTTCTGAAGTCCGCAAAAATCATCCACGATCCGGTGATCGACAGGTACGTGAACCGGATCGGCCAGAAGATCGTGGCGAATTCCGACTCCAAAATCCCGTTCGTCGTTTATGTCATCAAGTCGGACGAGATCAATGCGTTTGCGCTGCCCGGAGGATATCTCTTCGTAAATTCAGGGTCGATCCTGGCCGCCGATAACGAGGCGCAACTGGCCGGTGTCATGGCTCACGAGATTGCACATGTGATCGCGCATCACGAGGCGAGGGAAATGACACGAATGCATGTTGCCGATCTTAGCGTGGTCCCGGTGGTCGCCTCGACGATGGCGGTTCCGCTGCCTTTTCTGCGATTTCAGCGAGACTTTGAGGAGCAGGCCGACTGGCTTGGAGTGCAGTATATGTACAAGGCCGGCTACGATCCGCGGCAGATGGTCGCATTTTTTCAGAAAATTGGGGCTCTCGAGAAGAGCCATCCACAATCGATTTCGAAGACATTCTCAACGCACCCACAAACGTCCGTGCGGGTCGAGCGGACAAAGCATGAGATCGCGACCATCCTGCCGCCGCGCACGAATTACACCATCGATACTCCCGAATTCCACGCTGTTCAGGCGCGCCTGAAGCAGGAGACCACTGCACAAAAGCAGTAGCCGTTATGCAAATTTGCGCACAATCGCGAGCACCCGCCCTTGGATCGACACTCGCGCCGCCGGAACGTAAATCGGCTCCATCTCTGTATTTGCCGGCTGCAGGCGGACGACGGAACCCTCCAGGTAATACCGCTTTAAAGTGGCCTCTGAACCGTCCACAAGCGCCACCACGATTTCTCCCTGCCGCGCGGTTTGCGCTTTTTCGACCAGCACATAATCTCCGTGCATGATGTGGTCGTCGCGCATCGACTCTCCGCGAACTTCCAGCGCGAAGACAGATTTATTGTCGACAAACTCATCCAGCGACAAGCTTTCCCGCGTCTCGATAGCCTCCACCGGCTGACCGGCAGCGATGCGGCCCAGCATAGGGATTTCCTGTATCGCGGATTTTTTCCGTTCCGGAACCAAATCGATCGAACGGCTGCGGTTGTGGGCGCGCTGCAGAAGCCCCTTCCGCTCCAGGTTCGAGATGTGCTTATGCACCGTCGCCAGCGAACTCAGATCTAGCCCGTGGGCAATCTCCTCAAACGAGGGAGAGTAGCCGCAGCGCTCGACAAAATTCCGTATGAAATCCAGGACTTCTTTTTGCCGCCGTGTAATCGCCATGGCGTTCAGTCTAGCGAATGAAAAGCGAATGGGCAAGCCTTCATTTTAAGAGCGCCCGGTCCGGCTGTAACGTTCGGCGACCCAAAATGGAACTCCGACAATTCGCCTCCCGAAATGGCTTTCCCATCCAGTAACTTCGCTTTTCTTTCGTTGAATCCCTTCCGCAGTTGCGCGAATGTAGAGCTGCCGGTAGACATTCGGCAGATTCCCATTCGCCGGACCCGCAGCAGAAGGAGTCACTCATGGCAACCTCCCCCGCTTCCCACTCTCCGAACACAATGCCTCCGGGCACGATGCCGCCCCTGTTATGGACGGCCTCCACGTCGCCACAATGCGCAGAGCAGGATTCAGATTCTCGCGCCAGCACTATCGCCGCTTCGCAGGCAGAACTTGCCGCAACCCGGGACCAGGTGCTGGTGGATCATCTGCCGCTGGTCCGCTTTGTGGCACGAAGAATCCACGAGCGACTGCCCCAGCACGTCGAGCTTGAAGATCTCGTAAGCGCCGGAATTGTCGGACTTATCGATGCCTTCAACAAATTCGACGCCAGCAAGAAAGTTCAATTCGGGAGCTACGCCCAATTCCGCATCCGCGGGGCGATCCTCGACAGCCTCCGGACTCTGGACTGGGCGTCGCGCGAGCTGCGGCGCAAGGGAAGAAACATGGCCGAGGCTGTCCGGAAACTCACGCAGCAGCTGAATCGAGCCCCTTCGGAAAGTGAAATCGCCGCGGAACTCGGCATGGCGCTCGATCGATATCAGCAGTTGATCGGGAATTTGAAAAGCCTTGAAATCGGCAGCTTGCAGGAGACACATTCTGACGATTCTCCCGAGCAGGAACTTGCCTGCCTACCCACGCCTCCGGATGAAGACCCGCTTTACCGGTGCATGCAAACAGAAATTTCAGCCAAGTTGTACGCCGCCGTCGCGGCTCTCCCGGAGCGCGAAGCTCGCGTGCTCGCGCTCTACTACATCGAGGAAATGACGCTGAAAGAAATTGGCCTCGTGCTCGGCCTGGTTGAGTCCAGGGTTTCGCAGATTCGAGCGAGCGCTGTGAATACTTTGCGAGCGCGTTTCGCACCCACGGTCGAATGTCCGGAGAAGCGGCCGGTTTTCGAGATGAAAAAAGCTGCCCAGATGAAAATTCCGGCCGCAGTGATCAGGAGGAATGTTGCTTCCCATCGAGCCATTGCCATCCGCTAAGCTGAAACAGCGGGCTGCTGCTGCGTCATGCAATGCATGGCGCCCAGCCCCCAGATGAAATCCCCACTGTAAATGCCGACGATAGCGCGATGGGGAAATAGATCCGCAAGAGTATTCAAAGCGATGCGATCATTGGCGTCGTTGAAAGTAGGCATGAGCACCAGCCCGTTCGCGATATAGAAATTTGCATAGCTCGCGGGCAAACGCTGGCCTTCGAAAATCACAGGCGAGGGAAGCGGCAGCTCCACAATGCGATAGGGCTTGCCGTCAGGAGTGCGCGCGCTGCGCAAGCGATCGAGATTTTCTTCCAGCGGCTCATGGTTTTCGTCTTCGCGATTGCTCTCGCATGCGGCGACGACAGTGTTCCGATCGATGAAACGGGCGATGTCGTCGACATGGCCATGCGTATCATCGCCCGCAATGCCGCGGTTCAACCATAGCACCTGATCGACACCCAGATAATCTTGGAAGCATCGTTCCAATTGTTCACGGGACACGCCGGGATTGCGCTGTTGCACCTCGCTGAGCAGGCATTCCTCGGTAGTCAGCAACGCGCCCGCTCCATTCACATCGATGCTGCCGCCCTCCATCACAACTCGATGACGTGTGCCATCTGCGAGCTCGATTTCCGGCTTCCAGGCGGGCACGTGCAGCAGTTCGGCGACGCGCTCGGGAATCTGGTCGTCGTGATGCCAGTTCTCATACTTCGCCCACGCATTGAATTTCCAATTGGTGATCGCGAGCGGCGGCGCATCGGGATTTTCCCGTGCAGAGGTTAAGAAGATCGGGCCCGAATCGCGCAGCCACACGCGATCCGTCGGCCACGGATGAAAATGAATGCGCGCCAGGTTCGCTCCCGTGCGAGCAAGAAGATAGCGCGCGCGCTTCTCGGCAGCCGCATCGTTCACCAGGATGTGCACATCTTCCACCCGGGCCAGGTGCCGCACGATCTCGCAGTAGACCCAGGGAATAGGCCGGAATTTTCCTGGCCAGTCGTCCGGGTTATGCGGCCACGCGATCCAGGTAGCATCGTGCTGCTCCCACTCCGCGGGCATGCGCAGGCGGAGCGATTGCGGCGTTGGCTGGGTAGCGAGATCGATGCTCATCGGCAGTTACTCGTCCAGAAAGCGCTTGGTAATCGGCTGGTAGGCATCGATCCGCCGGTCACGCAGAAAAGGCCAGTTGCGGCGAGTATCTTCAATCAGCTTCCGATCGATTTCGCCGACCAGAATGTCTTCACGATCATGCGGCGCTTGCGCGATTACTCGCCCGAACGGATCGGCCAGAAACGATCCGCCCCAGAATTCCAGACCCGCGCCGTCGACGCGGTTGCCGCGGACATCTCCGTGTTCGTGGCCTACCCGGTTCACCGCTGCGACATACACTCCATTGGCGATTGCGTGCGAGCGCTGAATGGTTTGCCACGCGCTATATTGCGCCTCGCCATACTCCGCCTTTTCCGCCGGATGCCAGCCGATCGCGGTCGGATAGAAGAGCACATCCGCGCCCTTCAAGGCAGTGATGCGCGCACCCTCCGGATACCACTGATCCCAGCAGATCAGCACGCCTGCGTTTCCGGCGTGCAGGGGGAAATTCCGGAAGCCAAGATCGCCCGGCGTGAAATAAAACTTCTCATAGTAGAGCGGATCGTCGGGGATATGCATTTTGCGGTACAGTCCAGCCAGAGAGCCGTCGTTTTCCAGTACCGCAGCCGTGTTGTGGTAAATGCCCGCCGCCCGCCGCTCGAAAAGGGAAGCGACGACGGCGACTTTTTCTTCCCGCGCAATCCGCGCCAGCTTCTCCGTCGATGGTCCGGGGATCGCTTCCGCCAGATCGAACAGCGCATGATCTTCCCGCTGGCAAAAATACTGCGCGCGAAAAAGCTCCGGCAGGCAAACGATCTGCGCCCCGGAGCGCGCCGCCTCCCGCACGCGGTCCGCCGCTTTGTCTAGGTTCGCGTCGGGATCAGCCGAGCACGCCATCTGCACCAGCGCAACCCGAAAGCATTCAGGCGTGGTCATCCTTGGATGCACTCCAGTCCGATACTTCTCGCAAATCTAAGCATCGGTTTGTCGCTCGTGATCAGGGTAAAGCGTTCGATCCGTGCGGATGCGACAATGATGCGGTCCGCTGGATCCTTCTGCATGGGCTCCGGCAACAGAGCGGCCTCCATGGCGATCTCCGTGGAGAATGGCAGAAGTTGAAGACCTGGTTTTTCGAGCGCTTCCTCCACCCACCGCCGTACCGGCCGGTCAAATTGGATACGCTTCTTAGCCGTCAACATGGCAATTTCCCACACAGAGATTAGCGGCACATAAACGGATCGGCTGGAAGTCGCGGTATCGATGGCCCTCAGAGCTGGCTTCGACAGCGTCTGCGAGCCGGCATGCAGGTGAATCCAGATATGCGTATCCAGCAGGACTCCTCGACCGTGATCAGTCCTTAGCGGCATCCCACTCATCTTCTATCGGCGACATAATATCCCCGATTTCTCGAATCGTGCCTTTCATCGAGCCATAGAGGGATGGCACCGGATCTGTGTCGAGCGGCACCAGCTTCGCCACCGGCTTACCATGCTTGGAGATAATGACGGTGGTCCGCTTGCGCTGCACAGTGTCGAGGATGGCAAGGCACTGCGCTTTGAACTGAGTGGCGGGAATCGGCGCTGTGGATTTGATTTTCATATGAAGTGGTCAGAATCGGTGACCACTTTCAGGATAGCACGGCAGAGTGTGCCTGCCGTGCCTGAAGCTCTTACTCGAAAATCAAAATCGCCGCGGCGATTGTGGTTGTCCACAAGCCGCGCTTGTCTCCAACCGCGGACTGCGTCACGTTCGCGGTGCGCACGATTTTGTTGGAGATGCGATAAATTTCTTTTTTCTCGTCCCAGCTCGTGTCCGGATCGAAGTCAACATTCAACGTAGTAGCGAGCATCTCGGCGGCGAGTTCTTCAGCATAATCGCCCGCCTGATCTTCGGTTTCTCCAAAGCTGTGGTGCTCGCTCAAGTATCCATACATGTCGCGGTCCGACGGAATCGCCACGCCAATGCTCGATGCGATGAGGCGATGCGGTTCACGCGAAGTATTTTCGGCGACAACAGCAAAAACCACTTCTCCGGGATGCAGATATTTCAGGCCCTCTTTGCGCGGAACCATTTTTGCTTGTGGAGGAAAAATCGACGAGACCCGCACCAGATTCTGCGCGGCGATTCCGGCATCGCGAAGTGCCAGCTCGAATGATGTTAAACGTTCTTTATGCTTCCCGACGCCCTTGGTAAAAAACAGGCGCTTCGGGACCATGGTTTTGCCCAATGTATGTTCCTCCGCTTGGTTGAATGGCGGTTGCCACCCGCTTCAAAATAACACAAAACGGACCGCCGTCCGGCATCCGCGGCGGAAGCTTTTACAGGGCATTCACAAAATGTTGCGAGGCTGAGGACGATCAGCCTCAAACGAGAGAAGTTGCGCCACCGGATGGAAAATCGATTTGCAGTTCGCGGCGCAGCATGGGCTCGACAGCGCCACTTATTTTTGTCGGATCGTACTGCAGTTCGTACTCCAATGGCATGCCGTAGGCGAGCGAGGACCAGCCCCAGAACGGGTTCTTTCCATTTCCCCTGCCGGTGTCCGAAAATCGTAAGTTCGCGAGTCACTTCGTTCTCATCGAGATCCATGTGGAATGTTTTGTAGGCGATATCACGGGCAATTTCTTGAAAGCCATAATCCACCAGGCCATGAAAGACTATGTAGGTTGTGGGAACCCACGCGCATACCCGCCAGTTGCATTCTCCCTTGCGCGATCACCTGATAAAAATCCGGCCTGCGATCCATTTTTCTCCTGCTTGTACAAACCATCAGAAAGTATTTGCCGGAAGTTCCGGGGTAGCGGAGAGCAGCGCCTGCGTGTAGGCGGACTGCGGGCGTTCGCAGATTTGCTGCCAGCCGCCCTGCTCCACCACGCGGCCGAGATGCATGACGAGAATCTCATCCGCCATGTAGCGCACCAGCGGCATGGAATGCGTGATGAACAGATACGTCAAGTGCAGGTTGCGCTGCAAAGTGCGCAGCAACTCCATGATTTGCGCCGAGACGCTGACGTCCAGCGCCGATGTGGGCTCGTCCAGCACGACGAGTTCCGGCCGCAGGATGAGCGCCCGCGCGAGATTGATGCGCTGGCGCTGGCCGCCGGAAAACTCATGCGGGTAGCGGGGAAGCGCCGACTCGTCCAGGCCGACGGTGCGGAGCGCTTCCAACGCCTGCGCTTGGCGGTTCGTTCTCGCGGAAGCGTTCTCGGAACGCCCTGCTTCGCGATAAATCATCAGTGGCTCGCCGACAATTTCCTCGACGCGCATACGAGGGTTGAGCGCGGCATATGGGTCTTGAAAAACGATTTGCATTCGCCGCCGCAAATGCCGCAACTCACTTCTGGAGGCCGCCAGCAGATCGTGCCCATCCAGACGAATGCCGCCGGAGTCTGGTTCTATCAGGCGCAGCAGCAGGCGCGCGATGGTGCTCTTGCCGGAGCCGGATTCGCCCACGACGCCGAGGGTCTGGCCACGCTCAATGCGGAAGCTGACGTCATCCACAACGCGCTTCGGCGCACCGCCGCTGCGTGCGGGGTATGTTTTCACCAGGTTCGAGACTTCGACGAGCGCCATGAAGCTATGGTAGTGCGCTTCATTGCAAAGCTCGGGCGAAATGTTCCACGTGGAACATAAAAGCACGCGACGGGCCAGTTGCAATCTGATTGCCAAGCCGCGGCTATCTAGCTTGAATCGAGAGATTTACAGGTTGCAAAATTAAGACGTGCTAGATGTCCTTTTTCCTGGCCGATTCAGGGCCGGGAAAAAGGGGCTCTCCGCAGAGAGGTTTTTGTGTAACCGGAGACTCTGTTTGTCACAGGTTACAAATCTCACATTGCAAGATTGCAAGCGATTGA
The DNA here is from genome assembly GCA_963744615.1 of uncultured Acidobacteriota bacterium. Classification (GTDB taxonomy): domain Bacteria; phylum Acidobacteriota; class Terriglobia; order Terriglobales; family Acidobacteriaceae; genus JAKAAZ01. The sequence goes on along the minus strand of CAVUUE010000003.1, from coordinate 1,776,111 downwards.
TACTGTTGCACTTACGTTTTTGAAATGTGCGCTTTTTTCGAGTGATACCGACCGTTTAATTCTGTGTCATTTCAGCGGAAAATTCAGGTCGTTCCCGCTCCGCATCTCTATCTTGCTGACAGACTGCAGGTTTGTCGATTTTGCTTCCCACCCCAGCGGCAAAATTCCCCAGGGGGCTCAAAATTGTCCGTTAACGGACATGCAGAAGGATTTCTTCAAGGGAGAGTTGGCGGACTTGAGTTCTTGATGTCGGTAGAGTGAACCCGCATCTCAAGATCGAGATGTGGGGCACCCAGGCTGGCTAGTGCGGCACGACAACCCAGGTCCCTCGAGTGCGCTATGCAAGGACTGCGCTCGGGATGACAGTTCTCCTAACTGCGATTGGTATTGGGGAGCGCGGTATCAATAGCGGCTGAAGTCATGTCCCTTTCCGTCTGATCCAGGGATTGTGAGAACGCCGTCCTTGATCTGGAACTTGCCGGAACACGGCGCCCGATTTGGCAGCTCCATGCGTATGTTTCGGCCTTCAATCGTGTATTTCAGAGTCTTTTTTACAAAGGGAATCAATAGCAGGCACTTGCCGTTGGGGTAAAAGATGTAATGCACTTCTACCTGGTGACCGCCCATATCTCTCTTTCCTTCCCACTCTCCCAGGATCGGAACTTTCGGATGGGGCGCAGTACCCTTGCGTGTAAGCTGTTCCCCGGGGTTACCCAGCAGTCTTAGCTGATCCTTTCCAGTAAATTGCAGTTTCAATCGCTCTTCAGGACCGTCTGTCGTGGATGGAGGGAATACAATTTCGTCGCGCTCGGTTCGATATGGCATCTCGACTACAGCGCCAGGGCTAAGATCGAACGTACCATCGGCACGAAAGAGCAGCATCCAACCGATACCGCCCTTGGAGGTCTGCATGGATCGCCATCTGCCCAGCAATTGCTGTGGCGGGGTGGTAGCCCCAAGGAGCGGTAAGACCGCCAAGACAATCAGGACAATCAAGAGATACGAGTAGTTTCTCTTGCTACCTTTGGGGCACTGTGCTGAATTCTCAACGCACGCTGAATTTCGCATCAATTTACCTCCAAGACCGCTTGGTGCAATAGCGCAAACACATGACCAACGACCACAGCTTTCACCGGGTTTATCTTCACTTGCGTATGCATAACCAGTGAGTATAGTGCCGGTCGCTACTGTATCGTCGGCTATCCGAAAGATATCCACTTGGTCGACAAGTCAGCATATCGGACAAGTGCCCTTATCCTGTCAATTTGGCGATACCAGGCCAATGTGCTTGTCCAGCTCTGGCTGTAGATGACCAAAATCGAGATTTGGGCATTCGGGTTTGTCAGAGCAGGTCTCTCGATTGCGCTCCGCTCGGGATGACAGTTCTCCTAGCGGCGATTGGATTGGCGAGCGCGGTATTTCCCCCACTCAGGCCAACGGAGGGCCTGAATGGGGCACCCGGCTATCCCGCGGGTGCAAGGCACGGTAAATCGTGATTCCCGCGTATACGCCGAGGCAGGCTGCCAAGCTTACAAAACATAGCTGGACTGTTGTGGAAGTAAAGAGCGCTGCGGAGGCGCCGCAAGCGCCGCCCAGCGCAAGCAGTAGGAGAAGTCGTAGCTTCGCATGCCGGGGTAGGGGCCTCCTGGTCATGCCACGAGTTTGCTCTCACATGAACCCTTATGCAAATGGAAGAGGGTCGGCTTTCGAGCGCTTTATTAGTGGCCATCCGGCGCGATCGATCCATTCGAGAACGTCGTTGCCGTTCTTCATCACTTCCGAGAAGCCGACCTGTCGGTATCAACCAGGTGTCGATGAGTGATTCGGCGATTATGCACTCATTGACCACCCACGGAAGATGGTTGCGCTGAACCCCGTTTACCGGGACGGTCATAGGCTCCCGCCCAAGCAGAGCTTGGACGGGGCACCCGGCCGCTGTTACGCGACAAAAAGCCTCTTTCAATGTAAGAAATCCATGAGTTTAGATATTGATCGCATGCAGATGTAAACTCCGGTTCATGGGAATTCCTAGGTGGATGAGAAAGAGAAAAGGCGTACAGCGGCTGGTCAGCAACGCTTTTACCATGCTAGCCAGAGCTCAGTCGGCATTTGATTTCGGTTATCTCATAGACGGTGTACCCCAGGGCGCCAAGCAGGACTGGAAAGTCCTTTCCGCGGAGCTTGCCGCTAAGCCTGGACTGAACATTCTCGAGATCGGTAGTCGGGAAGTGACCGGGCCCTCTCGGGACCGTGAAATATTCAAGTCTTCGCGCTATGTGGGATTTGACTTTTATCCTGGGAAAAATGTGGATGTTGTAGGAGATGTGCACTCACTATCATCGTACTTCCCACCAGATGAAAAATTTGACGTCATATATACCTCGGCGTGTTTTGAACATTTTGCGATGCCTTGGATTGTCGCGGTCGAGATATCCAAAATGCTCAAGGTCGGCGGATTTCTCTTTGTAGCGACCCACTTCTCCATCGGAACTCACGAGCGCCCATGGAACTTTTTTCAGTTCAGCGACATGGGTCTGAAGGTTCTGTTCCCTCCAGCATTGGGTTTCGAGTGCATCAATGCAAGTCTTTCAGACCCGATCGTAGGAAGATTCTCCAAGTTCGCCGATAAACGCCTTCGCTACCGAGAGGCGGTCGGACTGTATAGCGGGAGCGAATACCTGGGAAAGAAGGTCCGAGATGTTGAATCATTCGATTGGAACCAGATATCCGTCCCGGAAATTGTGAATGGCACGGTTTATCCATCACCTAAAAGCTGAGTACCGAGTGCTCCCTCAACGATAGTTCTTTGCAGCCTTACTCCCGAAAAACGGTATTTTCGGAAACTACGAGACCATTGTTGTTAGATCGTAGTTGACGCTGCTTAACTTCAGCTGGTGCTAGATCACCAATGCACTCGCCGACACCGGATTAGTACTGGTAAGTCGGCTTATCGGCATCGATCTGGCTTATTCCTGTGGATTGTCGCGTATAAGCCAATGCGCTCGTCCAGGTCTGGCTGTAGCTTGCCCAAAATCGAGATTTGGCATTCGGGTTTTTCGAAGCAGGTCCCTCGATTGCGCTCCGCTGATGACATTTCTTCTAGGCGACGATCGGTATTGGCGAGCGGGTATTTCCCCACTCAAGCCAACGGGGCTTGAATGGGGCACCCGGCAGCCACATCCATATTTGAAGCCGACGATCCAGAATGCGTAAGCTTTACGACCGCATTTCATGCACAATGAGGGCATGATCTCAACAGAGGCGACAAGCCCGGAGCGTAGCTGGGCGCGACTCGACGGCATTGATCTGCTTCGTGGCCTCGCAATTTTTTTCGTGTTGATGAATCACGTGACCATGCGGCTGCTGGGTGCACACATTTCATACACGCATGGTTTGCCGCGACAGCTTGTGTCGTCGCTTGTGTGGAACGGTCAGTATGGTGTGCAGATATTCTTCGCCGTGTCGGGTTTCTCATCACATCGACCGCGCTTCGACGTTGGGGTCACTCTCGCAGGTGAACATACGAGATTTCTATAAATTGCGGTTCGCCCGCATCGCGCCGTTGATGATACTTCTGCTCGTGGTATTAAGTAGTCTGCACATCGCCCACATTGCAGACTTTGTCGTGTCTCCGAAAACCGGCGGGCTTGGGCGTGCTCTGCTTGCGACGTTTACTTTCCACATCAACCTGCTGGAGGCCAGAAGAGGCTATCTGCCAGCAAACTGGGATATCTTGTGGTCGCTTTCCGTTGAAGAAATGTTCTACCTGTTTTTTCCTCTGGTCTGTTATCTTCTCCGACGCGGCAAGTTTCTTTTAATCCTTCTTGTTTGTTTTTGTTGCGCTAGGCCCGTTTGCTCGGTCGCATGCTTTCGATAACAATCCTGTTTGGAGGGAATATTCCTACCTTGGAGGAATGGACGCCATCGCGCTCGGCTGTCTCACCGCACTTTTCCTCGCGGAGCATCGATTATCGCGTCCGCGTCTCCGGATGATTGGAGCTTCCGGCACCACGTTCCTTGTATTTATTCTGGCGTTCTCGATCTACGACCAACGAATGGGGCCTCGGCCGGAACGGGCTGGATATGACGATTCTGGCTTTAGGCACCTGTCTCGTCATCACGGCTGTTGCGCAGACACACTGGCAAGCTCCGCGGCTTTTCCGGCCCTTGCTCATGCTGGGCCAGCGCAGCTATGAGGTTTACCTCACGCATATGTTTGTCATCTTCGCACTCTTTCGCCTCTTTGTTTTCGCAGGCAAGCCAATGCTGGTGTTCCAGCATTGTTTCTCGCCGTCATTGTTCTTGCAGGCCTGCTTGGCGAATTAGTGGCGCGAGGCTATTCCGAGCCGATGAACCGCTGGCTTCGCAACCGCTGGGGAGATGGACCGAAGAAACTTGGCTCTATCATGGAGCCAGACCGTGCAGCCGAATTGAAAGAGAACGGCAATCCAGTCCAGGTATGAGGCTTTATTCCCTATCTCCAGATCGAATTATGGGCATCGGCAAAATGACGCACTCGCCCATATCAATCAAAAGCAAAAGCCCCGCATTTCTGCGAGGCCTTTGTTTGCTTTTGCGCCGAAGGCGCAGTTCGCCGAGCGCGTAGCTCTAGTACATGCCTTCCATGCCGCCGCCGCCTGTCCGCCGCCGGCTGGAGCTTCCTTCTTCTCCGGGATGTCGGCGACCATGGCTTCGGTCGTCAGCATCAGGCCGGCGATCGAAGCTGCGTTCTGGAGCGCGGTGCGGGTTACCTTGGTTGGGTCGATGACGCCGGCCTTGACCAGGTCCTCGAACTGATTGGTCGCGGCGTTGTAGCCGTAGTGGGCGTCCTTGCTGTCGAGAACCTTGCCGATGACCACGGCACCCTCTTCGCCGGCATTGCCGACGATCAGGCGCAGCGGCTCTTCAATGGCGCGACGAATGATTTGTGCGCCGATCTTCTCGTCGCCTTCGAGGGTCTTGATCAGATCCTCAACTTCCTTCGCGCTGCGGATCAGAGCCACACCACCGCCGGGGACGATACCTTCCTCGACTGCGGCGCGGGTTGCGTGCATCGCATCTTCGACGCGCGCTTTCTTTTCCTTCATCTCGGTTTCGGTAGCTGCACCGACCTTGATGACGGCGACGCCGCCGACCAGCTTGGCCAACCGCTCCTGCAACTTCTCGCGGTCGTAGTCGCTGGTGGTCTTGTCGATCTGGTTGCGGATTTCCTTCACGCGGCCCTGGATGTCCTCAGCCTTGCCCGCGCCGTCGATGATGGTGGTGTTGTCCTTGTCGATGGTCACGCGCTTGGCACGGCCCAGGTCTTCGAGCTTTACGCTCTCCAGCTTGATGCCGAGCTCTTCGGTGATGGCGCGTCCGCCGGTCAGCTTGGCAATGTCTTCGAGCATCGCCTTGCGACGATCGCCGAAGCCAGGAGCCTTCACTGCGGCGACGTTCAACGTGCCGCGCAGCTTGTTGACGACCAGTGTCGCCAGCGCTTCGCCGTCGACATCTTCCGCGATGATGACGAGCGGCTTGGCGTTGCGGGCCACCTGCTCCAGCAGGGGAAGCAGGTCCTTCATGGTGCTGATCTTCTTTTCGTGGATCAGGATGTAGGCATCTTCGAGCGCCGCTTCCATGCGGTCCGGATCGGTGACGAAGTAGGGGCTGAGATAGCCGCGGTCAAACTGCATGCCGTCGACGGTCTCAAGGTGCGTCTGCATCGTCTTCGATTCCTCGACCGTGATGACGCCATCCTTGCCGACCTTCTCCATCGCCTGGGCGATGATCTGGCCGATTTCGTGGTCGCCATTGGCGGAGATGGTTCCGACCTGGGCGATCATGTCGCCGGAGACGGGCTTGGAAAACTTGCCGAGCGCGCCGGTGTGCTCAAAGACGCCTTCCTTGTCGCGCTTGCCGACGATCTTCTCAACGGCCTTGTCGATGCCGCGCTTCAGCGCCATCGGGTTCGCGCCGGCGGCCACAGTCTTCACGCCTTCGCGGTAGATCGCCTGCGCCAGAACGGTCGCGGTGGTGGTGCCGTCGCCGGCAACGTCGGAGGTCTTCGAGGCGACTTCCCTGACCATCTGCGCGCCCATGTTTTCGAGCGAATTGCTCAGCTCGATTTCCTTGGCGACGGTCACGCCATCCTTGGTGATGGTCGGGGAACCGAATTTCTTTTCGATGACAACGTTGCGGCCCTTGGGCCCGAGAGTCACCTTCACGGCATCCGCCAGCGTATTGACGCCGCGCAGAATCGCCTGCCGCGAATCTTCACCATGCAAAATTTGCTTTGCCATAATTCTGTATCTCCTATATCGGATTGCTCAAAAATTGTTGAAGAACTGTGCGCGTACCGCCTTCAAAAATCGCACATAAAAAATGCGAGACCGTTGGGCTCGCTTACTTTTTGTTCAGGATGCCGAGAATTTCTTCTTCCCGCATGATCAGGAAGTCTTCGCCATCGATCTTGATCTCGGTCCCGGAATATTTCCCGAACAGAACATGATCGCCGGCCTTGACATCGAGCGGGAAATACCTTGCCTTCGTCGTTCGACTTGCCTTTGCCGACGGCGATGATTTCGCCTTCCTGCGGCTTTTCCTTGGCGGAGTCGGGGATGATGATGCCACCGCGAATGGTTTCGCCTTCTTCAATGCGGCGGACAACGACACGATCATGCAGCGGCGTCAGGGACGAGGCTGCAGTAGATTTTGCACTTGCCATAATTGTGTTTCTCCTTAATTTATTGCGGTTCCATTTAAGCTTTTTTATTGCGATTGCGTTTCAAGCCTTTGCGGATGATTCGAGCATCGTGCGGTTGCGAGGGGAGGTTTTAGCACTCCTGCCCTACGAGTGCTAGGTTAAGCTGTCTACGGCTGAATGTCAACCGGTTTCGGAAGAATATGAGTGACATTGACGCAGATAGTGTGCCTGCTTCCTGTCAGCGCAAGGTCGGCTCGAGCTGCTGATCCTGCTCCCACAACTGGGGACTGCGAGACCAGCAGCATGCCATCAGATTGCTCCGGATGGTGCCCTTGCAAGCGATTCTCGAATTCAGAGAAAGAGTTAGAATCAAGCTATGCGTCGTTCCACGATTTGCTCCGCCGCCGTGCCGCTCCTGCTCGCCGCCAGCCTTTACGTTCTTCCTTCGCCGGCATTGGGCCAGCGTCATATGAGGAAGTACAAAGCTCCGCCGCCGATGGCCCAGGTGGAAGTGACGGTGCTGCGGGGAGAAAGCGGCAAGCCGCTGCGGAATGTGGCGGTGGTGTTCCATCCCACGCATGACGGCGTCGATGACGGAAACATGGAGCTGAAGACCAATGAAGAGGGAAAAGCTTCGCTGAACATCGTGCCCATCGGCTCCAAAGTGCTGGTGCAGGTGATCGCGACCGGCTATCGAACCTTCGGCGCGGAATACGATGTTCCTACCGATAAGAAAGAGATCACCGTGAAGCTGCTCCCGCCGACGGAGCAATATTCGACGTATGCCAAGAATCACCCGAATTCCAATGTGCAGAGCAACACACCGCACACGGAGATGGGCCATGCCGCTCCGGCAGACAGCCCGCTTCTTACGCCGCCCGCGAAGAAGGGTTCCGGCGTCGAGCTTCCGTTCCGGATAAATTAGTCCGGGAGGAAGGGAAGGTTGTCTGATGCTGTCGCGGGCGCGCGACAATACCTTTGGACTTTCTCACAAATGCAGCATGATATTACGCACGGAAATTTCTCCTGAGACATCCATCCATGCATCCGTTGAGCGGAAAAGTCGTGCTGGTCACGGGCGCGGCCCGCAGAATTGGAAAAGTTCTGGCGCTCACACTGGCGCGCGCGGGCGCGGATGTCGCGATCACGTATCGCGATTCCGACACGGCCGCCCAGGAGGCGCTGCTCGAGCTCTCCCAATCGGGGCAGCGGTCGATGGCGCTGCGCTGCGAAATTCGCGATCCGGCCTCGGTGCGATCCACTGTCGCGGCAGTTGTTCAGGAATTCGGACGTCTCGATGTGCTGGTGAATAATGCTGGAATGTTCGCCACTGCGGCGCTTGAATCTATATCGGTCGAGCAGTGGGATGCGATGTTTGAAACCAATACGCGTGGCGCATTTTTAATGGCGCAGGCGGCGTATCCGCATCTGAAGGCGAGCGGCGGACGGATTATCAACATCGGTTCCCTGGGCGGCACGCATCCGTGGGCAACGCACGCGCACTACAGCACTTCGAAGGCGGCGCTGCACATGCTTACGCAGACGATGTCGAAGGCATTCGCGCCGGAGATCAGCGTCAACTGCGTAGCGCCGGGCATGATTGCCGCAGGGGAAGCGCAGCCCGACTACGAACACTTCGCCGCCAAAACTCCAATGCTGCGGAATGGAAGGCCGGAAGAAGTCGCGGAAGCCGTGCTCTTCTTCGCCACCGGCCCCCACTTTATTACCGGACAAATCTTAGGCGTGGACGGCGGACTGGGCTTGTAAGGCTTCACTTTCCCCTCACATAGCTTCAATCCACCAACAAGAACAGCGAAGACAGCCTGCTCTGGTGAGTTATTCGTCTATCGCCATTGCGGATTCGACCGGCTATCTCACGTTCACGTTGACGTCGCTGTTCGACGGCAGAACACTTCCGTTGAACGACGTATTCACCTGGATTGGATTCGGTCCAGTATTCTGACTGCTCGGTACGACGACCCGGATTTCCCTGTCGTTTATGGGCACGAAATTTGCCGGGGGAAGGGCGTCCCCGCCTAGCAGAACATTCCTGAGGATTCCCGGATACATCCGCGCGCCACGAATCAGGAAGGTGCCTCCGCCTCGCTGCACGGCTTCCGGATCCACGCTCGTGATCTGCGGCGCGCCAACCTCGAAGGTGGGGAAAGGAGGGGGGAAACCACACACTCCGTTTATAGTGGTGAATCCCGTTCCGGAATTCAAATGACTAAATACCTCGCGAGTTTCATTCGGCGTATCGCCGTAGACGTCTCGATCGATGAACCAGATCCAACTCTCGGCCGTGGAGTAGAGGACGTTCAGCCGTGGATTGGCGGGATGAAAGTCCCACCTAGTAGTACCGGACCCCAGATTGGATTGGTTCCGAATGGTGACCGGCGGCACGGTGACTGTCGTTGAGTTCCCCACCGTTACGCTCACGCTCGTGCTGACCTCGGGGAATCCGCTTGAGTAGCCAACACTTGCCGAGATGGTGGTGCTTCTCGCGTTGGTGTACTCGCTGACGTACGCCGTCGTTGTGGCGGGTTCGGAGAAGAGAATTCGCGTTCCCGTAAGTACCCTTTCCCTGTCGGAATCGGGATACCGCCGAACCCAGGGCGTACTGCCTCCTGAACTGAAGGAATCCCAGGCGCGGTACGACCTGATTTGGGGGAAGTCCTGCACATAGTAATAATCCCTCTGCGAGTCGAAGTTGCGCATGCTGGTGACAAAGAAATCGTCTTGCACCTGACCGCTTTGGTTTTCGTAAAACTCCGAGCAGTGGGTCTTTCGGGACAGGCTGTCCAGATTGACCGAACTGTCGTTGGCGATATCGACCGACTGCAACGGCGGTGGAGGGGCCTGGGGCGCAAACGCGGCGGTCAACCACTGCTCCTCGGTCTCGGCGGACCGCTGATCACGACTCTGTCCTTCTGCCGATTCCTCATCGGAATCGGATTCGTCGGATCGCGGACCGGAAAGGGCAAAGGTGGGCAGACAGTAGCGCGACACCTCTTCCGGCTGTTCCCGCGTCGTCTTTTGCACGCCATAAAGCGCGATTCTCGGTACGCCCCAGGCCGGCAGGCAGCTTGCCGCCTGCTCGCCTTCGACCAGTCGATCGAACCGGTTGGCTTCTTTCTGCGTCGCATACACAATGGCGACGGTCAGGCCGGCTCGATACGCCCGGACGAGGTATGCGGTGACTTCTTGGTTGGCGAGGGCGTCAGGTCCGATCAGGACGGGGTAGAGCCTGGACGGCGGCGTGAGCTTGTCAAAATCGACGATTGAGTAGTCGCGAGACAGAAGGTCCAGCAATGGCCCGGAAGCGGACGCGTCGACGCCGATCGTATAGATTTTGCTGTGATGATGGTGTTCGTAATTTTCCTGCGCCACGCCGGCAGGACCAGCGCATGTAACGGCAATGACGAACCCGCAAATTAGTGCGAAGTGCGTCAGGAGAGCAAAATGCTCTTGAATCGGAAGTTTTCGTTTCATTTTCAACCCCTACCATTTCGAGATTCATGCCAGTTCCAGAAAGTCCGCGAATGGAGGAGTTGAAGCGTAGATTGGGGTGAAATTCGGAATCGATCTGGGTTCGGAAAAGAATTCTAGCTTACGAATCAATTCACCGCAATCCTCAGTTTTGAAATGTCATACCACAGTTGAAATGTCCCTTGTTTGATCAGACTGCTGATTGAACAGCTGCTCGCATCTCCGCGTAGCTTCTCTTCCAGAGATGGTTGGCTGAGGTCAAGCGACACTTGGGGGGCGATCGGGCGGGCCAGCGCTCTATGGCGCTGCGCTACGAGGTGGGCGATCCGCATTCCGTGCGCGAATCCGTCGCCGCGGTTGTCAAGGAGTTTTGGCCGACTCGACGTCCCGATCAACAACGCCGGCATGTTTGCCACGGCGCCGCTCGAATCAATCCTCTTCTTCGCCACCGGCCCCCACTTTATTACCGGCCAGATACTCGGCGTCGATGGGGGCCTGGGGCTATAGCGCTGTTGCGGGTGGAAAGGCTGTTGAAGGCTGGTAACCGCTACTGCCTCTGCAGCTTTTTGGCCTCGCCCCAGTGCTTTTCAAACACGGTTGGGAGCCCTTCGGCGAACTTCTTGATGCCGGGATTGTCGTTCGGTTGCTGCAGATAATTCTTTACCAGCGCGAGCGCGGCCTGGTGGGTCGAGATCATCTGCATGCGATATTTCACGTCGAAACTCTTACCGGCGTTCTTCAGGGTATCGAGGTGTGCCTGATCGGTTGCCGAAACGCCGGTTGGCAACTGGAGGGACGGATCGGCGGCTGAGACAGCTGACGCCAGGTCCTGGCCGGCCTGCGTATGGTCTGTGATGATCATCTGCGCGTAGGTCTTGTAGCCGTCGTTTGTGCTCATGTCCTGGGCCATCTGGGCGGCTTTGAGCTCGTAATTGTTCGATTTCGCCAGCTTCATTACGAAGGTCTTGTCGGCGGGCGACAGCTGGGCGGAGGCGATAGGCGCCAATCCGGTGAGCAGAACTGCAACGATTGCAACATTTTTCATCATAGGTGTGTTCCTCCTGCTGCTTGGAGTTGCAGCGCTATCTCACGGTTGCCCCAGCATGACGATTTGACGAACCATAGCTGCTACTTCTCATTTCTCGAACACGATGTTGTACTGAAAGTACCAACCCACAGCTCTACCTTTATCTATATCTATGTCCAAGACCGCCATTTTGCTCATCGACTGCCCGGATCGCAAGGGGCTGGTCGCCGCCATCGCGAATTTCCTCGTCGAGGAATATGACGCCAACGTTCTGAACGCCGACCAGCATCAGGATGTGGAACTCGGGCTGTTTTTTATGCGCGTGGAGTTCGCGACCGACAAAGCCGGCTTCAACGAGGCGCAGTTTCGCGCCGCTTTTGCTCCCCTGGCGGAGCGCCAATCGCTGAACTGGCAGCTGAAGTTTGCCGATGTCCCGCAGAACGTCGCGCTCTTCTGCTCCCACTATCTGCACTGCCTAGCCGACCTACTCCACCGCCATCAGACGGGGGAGTTTCACTGCAACCTGTCGTTGATCGTCAGCAACCACCAGGACGCAAGGGCGCTGGCGGAATTCCACAAGGTGCCGTTTCATTATCTGCCCGTCACCCCGGCGACCCGGGCGGCTGTAGAGCAAAAGCAACTTGCCCTCTTAGCGGAAAACCGCATCGACACGGTCATCCTTGCGCGCTACATGCAAATTATTTCCCCGGAATTTGTTCGCGCGTATCCCCAGCGCGTCATCAACGTGCATCACTCATTTCTGCCAGCCTTCAGCGGGGCCAAGCCCTATCATGCCGCGTTCGCGAAGGGAGTCAAGTTGATCGGGGCCACCAGCCACTTCGTCACGGCGAAGCTCGACGATGGTCCCATCATCGAGCAGGACGTCGCCCGCGTGTCGCAAAGCGATCAGATCGCTGGGCTCATCCAGAAAGGGCGCGATCTGGAGCGCCTGGTCCTGTCGCGCGCCGTCCGCTGGCATCTGGAACATCGCATTCTTTGCTACGCGAACAAGACGGTCATCTTCGCGTAGCGATCGGCTAAACCGCCAGCGTCACAATGCTGGGCAGCAATTTTCCTTCGCGGCATTCCACCATTCCTACGCTGACCGGCAGCCGGAAGCGTTTCGGACCCGCGCTTCCGGGATTGAAGTAGAGCACGCCGTCATTCCAGGAAATCTCCGGCTGGTGAGAATGCCCGAAGATGACCGCCGCGATTGAAGCGGCACGGGGATTCAGATCCAGATGCTCACGCGCATGGACGAGATAAAACAGGCTGCCTGCCAATTCCACCGCGTCGGTTGCCGGAAGCGCGCCACACGCGCCGCCATGGTCAACATTGCCGCGGATCGCGGTCAGCGGAGCGATCGCTCGCAGCGCGGACAGAATTTGATCGCTGTCCACGTCGCCGGCGTGCAGGATGTGATCGCATCCGGTCAGCGCTTCGACCGCCTGCGGCCGCAACAGTCCGTGGGTGTCTGAGATAACCCCAATGCGCATGTCGGTGATGGTTACCGTGCGAAAAAGAAATGGCGAATTAAGCCTGCATGCGCTCCAGCCGCGCGCGATTGCTGTCGAAGTCCGTCATTCCGACGACACTGGCTTCGACGACGGAATTCATCTCGAAGACCTTCGCCTCCTTTGTGCCGGCGAACCCACACAGCTTGGGGATCACCCAGGAGGAGGAGGCGAACGCGGCGTCCATCTTACCGTGGGTCTCAAAGGAGATGACAGGTTTCACACCCATTGGATAATCCGTCAGCAGCGACTGCACCAAAATAAAGGCGCCTGTGCCGAGCGCCGCCATGGCCGCGGCTTTATTTTCCCTACGGCAGAGCAGCGCGAAGCCGAAAAAGAACGCCGCATGGCCGTAGTCGATCATGCCGTGCACTCTTGGGTTGATCACTTTAGGCAAATGCGTACTTACATCGAGAGCCGAATCCGCGACAGACATATGTATCTCCTCCAGGTCGTCCGGGCGAAAGCGCCCGTACTTGTGGGATGATGCGGCCATCTCTCAAGATGTACGGAGAGGGGTGAGCGCTGCAGTGTGCTCCATTTGAGCCGCAAATTTTGCGCGTCGAGGCGCAAACGCGCATCAATAATTCGCCGCCACTCCCACAGCGACGCGGGTGCGGGGATCGAGCTGATCGCGCAGAGCATCGCCGATGAAGTTGAATGAAAGCACGGCCAGCATGATCGCGATGGCGGGGAAGATGACCATGTGCGGCGCATCGAAGAGGTGCGCGCGCGCGTCGTTCAGCATGACGCCCCAACTCGGCATGGGTGGGGGAACGCCGAGGCCGAGAAAGCTGAGGGTCGCTTCCGCCAGAATCGTTCCGGCCATGCCGATCGCTGCCTGCACCAGGACCGGCTGGATGATGTTCGGCAGGATGTGGCGGCTGAGAATTCGCAGATCGGTCGCGCCTATGGCCCGCGCCGCTTCGACAAATTCGCGCTCCCGGACCGCCAGCACTTGGGCCCGCACAAGGCGCGCGTATCCGACCCATCCGGTAATCGAAAGCGCCATAATCAGGTTTGTCATGCCGGGGCCTAGAAACGCGACCAGAGCGATGGCAATCAAAATTCCCGGGAGCGCCATGAAGGCATTCATCAGCAGGACGTTCAAGAACGTGTCCAGCCAGCCGCCGTAAAATCCTGCAATCGAACCCAGGATGATCCCCACAAACAGAGCGACGGCGACGACCGATGTTGCCACTATCATCGAAATTCGAGTGCCGAAAATGACGCGAGAGAGAATGTCGCGGCCCAGCTCATCGGTTCCGAACCAGTGCATCGTGGAAGGCGCCAGGAGGCGTGCGTGCAGATGGATGGCCGCGGGATCGAAGGGTGCGATCCAGGGCGCAAATACCGCCAGCACGATGAAGATCGCGAGAAAAAAAAGCCCGAAGATCGCGAGTGGCTGGGAACGCAACGCCTGCATCCAAGTGATTGTAATGGACCGAGTGGAAATCCGGCGGTCCGGGTTTGATAGAAGGGCGGTCCGGAAGTCGGGATCCGAGGAGGCCAATGGTATCGTAATGTATCGATTTCAATAGAGTCTGCTAAGCAGCATCGAAGCTCATCGAGCGGCCTGGCAACAATGTTGCTGCGGAGCAGACTCACTTGCGGAAGATGCAACGTTTCGTCGAAATTACACAGGATGCGCGCGTGATCGATTGGCAACAACGTATTGTCCTTGTCTCTCCCTTCTTTCATCCCGAACTGATTTCCACCGGGAAAGCGAACCAGCACCTGGCCGAGGCCTTCGTGGAAGAGGGCCACGGAGTTACCGTCGTCTGTTCCCATCCGCTGTATCCCTCCTGGCTCCCGGTACGCAGTGAAGAGGAAATCTCCGGCGTTAAAATTCTGCGCGGCGGCGCATGGGTGCGTTACCCAAAAACCATGCCGCTTCGGCGGCTGCTACTCGAGGGCTGGTTTGCTGTTTACGCGCTGCGCCGGATGCTGCGGCTGCGCCGGCAGGCCGATGTCGTGGTGAGCATTCTGCCACCCAGTCTGTTCGCATATTTTCTTCATCTACTTTTGCCGCGGCATGTGCGGCGTGTCGCCGTCGTCCACGACCTGCAGGGCGTTCTCGCCGCGCAGGAGCAGAGCCTGCCCCGGCGCGCCATCATTCGCCTGATCCACGCGGTTGAGAGTCGCGCCTTTCGTTCGCAGGATTTGTGCATCTTCTTTTCCGGCGACATGGCCGAGGCGGCTCAGAACTCGTATCAGCTCGATCCCGCAAAGGTTGCGGTCCAATATCCATTCATCACTCTGCCCCGAAGACGAATCGTATCCGCAAGCCAGAACGGCAATTCGCATGTTGAGAGCCGCCTCGCCGGCATGTTCCCTCCGTCGAATCTGCACGTCGTCTATTCCGGGGCGCTCGGCTACAAGCAGAACTCTCAGCAGCTTGTGGCATTGATGCAGGCGGCCGCGGAGCGTTACCCCGATGTCCGGTTCCATGTGCTTTCGGGCGGACCCTTTTTCGATGAACTGAATGCCCGCTATGAAGGCGGGCAAGGCCCGCGCGTACAGTTTCATCCGCTGGTCGCGGAGCGGGACCTGGAAGAGCTGTATGCGCGATCGGCGATTCAGATTATTCCTCAGGCGGAGGGAACGGAGGCGGCGGCATTGCCGTCGAAGCTGCCGAATCTGCTCGCCGCCGGCGTTCATCTGCTGGCGATCTGCGGAGAAGAGAGTGAAGTGGGGCGACTGATCCAGCAGGCCGGCACGGGCACGATCGTCGATCGCTGGGACCAGGAGCTATTCCTGAGCCGGCTTGATGATGCTCTGGCGATCGTACGAATGGAACCCTCTTCGGTGCGCCGCGCGAGGGTCGAGCCGTTGCTTGAGTTGTTCTCCGTCAGCAACATGGTGCGCCTGACGCTTGGTGAAGTTGCTCCCACGACAGACCCCACTCTGCATGGACCGCGAATCGTTGCAGGAGCCTACACCCGTCCAGAGTGGTGCGCGCGGATGAGCGGAGGAGCGCGGTCATGAACCCGCGAACCTGCGTAATCTTCGGAGGCACCGGCTGCATCGGTACGCACATCGCCAAACATCTGCTGGAGCACGCGGAGGTTGAGCATGTTTATCTCGCGGACATTCGTCCACTGCGTGATGAATCCTATGCCGATCCGTTACGTCGCGCGATGCAGTCCCCGAACGGAGCCCCAGCCTCGCGTAAGCTACGTGCGGTGTGATGTGCGCCAGCCGCTCGATTCCACCGAACTTCCGCGGCAGGTTGATTTGATTGTCAATCTGGCCGCCGTCCATCGCGAACCCGGGCACAATCCCCAGGAGTATTACGAGACCAACCTGCCGGGCGCCGAGCACGTCTGCGCCTATGCCACCGCAGCCCAGTGCCGCCAAATCGTGTTCACCAGCAGCATCTCTCCCTACGGCGCCGGCGATGCGGTCAGGAACGAAGACTCGCTGCCGATGCCGGAGACGGCATATGGCGGCTCGAAACTCGTCGCCGAAAAAATTCACATTGCCTGGCAAGAGGCGCAATCGGATCGGCGTCTCATCGTGCTCCGGCCGGGCGTGGTCTTCGGTCCCGGCGAGCACGCGAATGTCGCCCGGCTCGCGCGCAGCCTGGCCCGCGGTTATTTCGTCTATATGGGCAATCGAGAAACGCGCAAGGCCGGCGTCTACGTGAAGGAACTTTGCCACGTGATGGAATTCGCGCTCGAATATCAGGAAAGAACAGGGGAGCCAATGCTTCTGTGGAACGTCTCGATGGATCCTCCGCCGAAGCTGGAGCAGTTCGTCGACGCGATCTGCTCGACGACCGGTTTCGCGCGGCCGAGATTTTCTGTGCCGCGCAACCTGCTGGTGGCTGCTTCGTATCCAGTCGCGGCAATTGCGCAACTGTTCGGGATGCGTCCTTCGATCGATCCGGTCCGCATGCGTAAACTTTCCCAGCCGACGAACATCGAACCGCAGCGGCTCCGGGAAGCCGGATACCGCTTCCGCTATACGATGGAAGCAGGCGATGATCGACTGGAAAAAGGACGCTCCCGAAGATTTCATCCGGTAATGCAGTGGCCGATGCCACGCGGAACGAATCTGCTGCCTGCCGTTGCGAGCGGGCCAAGACAGCGAAGGAGAATCGCAAGTTCATGCAGCACTCCATCGATCGCAAATTCACAACCGACCTTCCGATGAACGCAGGCAGCCGTGTCTTCATCGCGGGACATCGCGGGCTGGTCGGCTCCGCCATTCGCCGCCGCCTGGATGCTGCCGGGTACAAAAATCTGATCCTGCGATCGCGCACCGAGCTGGACCTGAAGGATCGCGCGGCCGTCTGGAAATTCTTCACCGCCGAGCAGCCGGAATACGTCGTGCTGGCCGCGGCGAAAGTCGGGGGCATCCACGCCAACAGCACGTGTCCCGCGGACTTTATCAATGACAATCTGCTCATCCAGGCGAATGTCATCGATGCCTGTCATGCCTTCGGCGTGAGGCGCCTGCTGTTCCTCGGCTCGAGCTGCATCTATCCCAAACTCTGCCCGCAGCCGATCCGCGAGGAGTATCTGCTCACCGGTCCGTTGGAGCCAACCAACCGTCCTTACGCCATCGCAAAAATCGCCGGCATCGAGCAATGCTGGGCCTACAACCGTCAATACGGAACGCGATTCCTGGCGGCCATGCCGACAAATCTTTACGGCCCGGAAGACAATTTCGATCTGAAAAATTCCCATGTTCTTCCGGCTCTGCTGCGCAAGATCGCATCCGCGAAGGCAGAGAACTCGACGCAGGTCGTCGTCTGGGGAACCGGAACGCCGCGCCGCGAATTCCTCTATAGCGACGATCTCGCGCGAGGCTTGCGTGTTCCTGTTGCAACTTCCTCCTGAACAATTTGAAGCTCTGTTGCAGGCCGATCAACCGCCGCTGATCAACATAGGAGTTGGAGAAGACATCACCATCCGCGAACTGGCCGAGCGCATCTGCCGGCTGCTCGACTACTCCGGCGATCTGATCTTCGACCCGACGCAGCCCGACGGCACGCCACGAAAGCTGCTCGACGTCAGCAAAATGCGCGCGCTCGGCTGGAGTCCGCGGGTCACGCTCGACGAGGGCATCCAACGAACCTATGAGGCGGCAAGAAATAAAATATTCTCCGCCGCCGGATAAAAGTTAGATACTGTTTTGCTGCAGCAGGCAAAGGCGCTCGCGGTTGGCAGCGATCGCAATAGAAAGGCACTGGAATGCATCTCTCCAAGTCGGCGATCCTCCTGGCGTTACTCTGGTTCGCGCTCAGCGTTTCCGCAAGCGCGCAAACCAACATGAACCCGACGGAACAGCAGGCGGCAGCCGAGCTTTTTCAGGCCGCGAACCAGGACCGGGCCGACAACAATCTGCCGCCGCTCCGGCACGATCGGGCGCTGACGCAGGCGGCATGGAAGCACGCGCAAGCCATGGTCCCGACCGGCGCTCTCTCGCACCAGCTGCCCGGAGAGCCGGACCTGACCGCGCGCATCCAGCAGGCTGGCGTGCATAGCAGCATGGTCGCGGAAAACATTGCGGAAGCTCCTACGGCTGAACGCATCAACGATGAATGGATGCATTCCTCTGGGCATCGCGCCAATCTGCTCGATCCGCACGCGAACGCGGTCGGGATCGCAGTTGTTCAAAAGGGTGGGGAACTATTTGCCGTGCAGGACTTCGCCCATGAGATGACGGCATTGACCACGACCGAGCAGGAAAAACAGGTCGCGACCGAACTCACCGCACAGGGTTTGCAGGTGCTTAGCCAGGGCGCGACTGCCCGCGCGTATTGTGCCGGTTCGCCCAGTCGTACGCGGCCCCTGCCGAGACTGGTGATGAAGTACAGCACCACGGACCTGAGCCAGTTGCCGCAGCAGGTGAAGCAGGGAATCGCGTCGGGCAGTTTCCATCGCGCTGTTGTGGCGGCGTGCGGCTCAGCCAACCAGAACGGCTTCTCCGCTTATCAGATGGTCGTCCTGCTGTACTGAATATTTCGCGCGGCGAGCGAGCGCGATTATGCTGTTTGCGGCACAGCGGGAGCGGTCGCTTCCATGTTGAGCAGATTGTTGAACCGGTTGAAATAATTGAACAGCCCGATTGCGGCCATCAACTCGACGATTTCGCCTTCGGAAAAAGCGTCGCGCATCTCCTGCCATTCCGCATCCGTCAACGGCCGTTCATTGCGCGTCATCAGCTCGGCCAGCCGCAGTGCTGTCTTGTCCTGCAGAGTAAAGTCATTGCGTAGCGCGTATTGATCAACGTGCGCCAGTTGATCTTCGCTCCAGCCCAGCTTCTTCGCGATGCGCGAGTGCGAGGCCAGGCAATAATCGCAGTGGTTCAGCTTCGATGTCCACACGATGACGAGTTCTTTCAGCTTGAGCGGCAGCGTACCGGTGTTCAGCACCGCCTCAAAATGCGCGATCATGGTCTCGAAAATCTCCGGACGGTGCGCCACCGTGCGAAACATGTTCGGCACATTCCCGCGCTCCCGCATATAGCGGTCGTAAATTTCACCTGTCCCGGTGGTGACTTCGTTGCGTGTCAAACGAGAAATTCTGGGCATACACTTTCTCCAATTTCATGATAACAATCGTCCGCGACTGCGAGATTCTTCGCGTTTTCGCAAGCGTGTATGGGCCTGGCTAAGCGGGAAATGGAATTGCGAACAGAGTGCCGAGGAACTTTGACGCGACCCCGGCGATTTGTTACCTTACGAAAGAGATTCACCCCGCCACGCACGTTCCTGAGTAGCTCAATGGCAGAGCATTCGGCTGTTAACCGAAGGGTTGTAGGTTCGAGTCCTACCTCAGGAGCCATATCAAAAAGTTAGAAAGTCCCCTTCCTAAACTGCGCCAAATTGCTGACGTTCCTGCGAATTCGGGCGCGCGTACGCGCTAGACTCCGAACTGCCGCAGGTGATGGTCGATGTGTTTGTACATGAGAATGGCCCACTGCTGGGGGCTTAGCGGGCCAAAGAAAGGGTGTGGGTGCCTGGAGCAGCCCGCAGCGCCTCGACCGGCAAAGCTGTCGATTGCTGCGATGAGCCTGGACCGCTCGCGCTCCATGTCGCATTGCGTCGGATCGGCAGGGAAAAGCTCCGGCGAAGAAGGCGAGTTGCGGCGCATTGGTTTGTCGTCGCGGAAGACGAATGCTTTGATAAGCGGGCCAATCATGGTCGCAGGAAAGGGTGCACGCCTGGGGTTGATGACACCCATCGCCATTTCCACGCCGGAGGTGCAGTGGGCAAAGGTTTGAGCGACGGTCATGCTGCCCCACTGACGCTCGCTCTCGAGACCTAGTCGCAGAATGCGCCGTTTTGTATCCTCGACCAGGATAGGATCGGACAGGTTCTTCATTGGGAAACCACCTTATATCATCGCCTATCATCGCCGACCGAATCAGCCTGTTCCGTAGCCCTCATGCGGCCAGCGCGGCTGGGTAAACGCAGCACCATCGACCCATATTGTTTGTCCGCTGATGAACGCCGCTTCACGGCTCGCGAGGAAGACCACGAGCGCGGCGACATCTTCCGGTGTACCGATCCGTCGAACCGGAGTGATGCTTGCCCAGGCGTCACTGTAACCGTCGGCCTCAAGTTTCGTGCGCTCAATCTCAATCGCCCCGGGCGCTACGCAATTCACGCGGATGCCAAGGGGCCCCAATTCGACGGCCGCGGCTTTCGTAAACATTTCGATGCCTCCTTTGCTCGCGGTGTAGGAGCAAAGATTCGGGAACGGCACCTTGTTGCTCCCGGATCCGATATTGACGATGACTCCGAACGAACGCTCCTTCATCGCCCTGGCCGCATATTGGGTGCACAGAAAGCATCCTTTCAGGTTGGTGGCGATGACCTGGTCCCACTCCGCCTCTTCCATTTCGAGCAGCGGCTTCCATGCCTGTATGCCCGCATTGTTCACAAGAAGGTCCAGGTGTCGAAACCGGCCGAGCACCTCGACGAACATGGACTTCACATCTGCGGCGACACCGACGTCCGCGTGCACCTGGAAGGCTTCAACGCCGATCTCGCGCAACTCCGAGACGGTCTGTTCCGCGCCGTCGGAATCCGTATGGTAGTTGACCGCCACTCTGCAACCGGCTTGCGCCAGGCCGCGAGCGATTCCTTTGCCGATGCCCGTGCTCGCTCCGGTGACCAGCGCTGTATGTCCATCCAGCCTTGAAGGCATATATCCCTCGTTCGCCGTGTCGTTCGTATTGCCTTTACCGTTATACTTTGCGGCGGAACGATATGCGCACAAGGGACGGCTGATCTTCACGCCTTTGGCCGGATGATGCTATATGAATTTCATTGCAATCAGGCGTTGCCACACAGCCTGCAGATTCATCTTCTACTGAAGTAGATGGAGAGATGGCCAATCGAAGTGTAATGTGACATGCCGCCGGGAGTGCCCACGATGCGCACGCCGTCGCCCCATGTGTCCGGCAGCTTGAACGTGTAGGTTGTGTGCGATCCGACCGCGACAGAATATGGATAGGGAGGGGAAACGGCCACTCCGGTTACGTCGATCCACTGGAAGTGCTGTCGCACCTGCACCCGTAGATTGCCGGCATACCAACCACCATCCGGCGAGACGTTGCCGGTTTCATAGACGACACGGTTGATGTTGTAGGGCCGCGGCCAGACATAGCCCCACCAGTCCGTAGTCTTCAACTCTTCATCAAAATCGTCTTCGTTGCTGTTCAAGGCGCCGCTACTCAGTTGGTCCGAGCAATCGAGTCCGCACAGCGCGCCGAAGTGTGTGCTCTTGCTGGTCGCGCGTGTTCCCGGGGCGAGCGCAAGGTTTGCGTTCGACATCGCGTTGGCGGGCGACGCCGGAGTGTAGGGTTCCAGGTAGAGCCGGCGAAATGCGAGCGTATACGCATGGACCCAGACATTGCTTTGCAGGTACAGCGTCCTGCCGTCCGCGCTGATGAATTTCGAAGGGATGCTGGTGCCGTATTGGCCGTAATTACGCGGCCCTCTCAGCGGGCCGAAATCTTGCGAAAGAAAATGGCGCCATGGTCCCCACGGCTGGGGCGCCTCGTAGAACTCATGAGTGGCGCAAGACCATGACGTGAAGAGATAGCGATGGAGCGGCGCGTCGTAAACCACGCCACCCTGTCCGATCACATGTGCATTCGCTTCGCAGCCGCCACCCAAAACATTCTGATACAGCAGCCTGTCGTCCGTGAGCACTGGCGCCTTTTCGGTTATTTCGGTCGACCATGTTGCGTCTCCGTTGCTGTCCATGCCGGTAAAAAATTCCCACGCGGATCGGGTCTGAATCTTATCCTTTGGAACACGGGCGAGATACAGAGTTTGCTGCGCACGCCAGTTCGTATCCATCCCGTAGGCGTAAACATATCGGTCGATGGCATTGCCGGAATCTCTGCCGTAGTCGAGAAAGAATATGGTCGTAAATTTGTAGGCCAGCGGGCTGCTGGCGTCCTTTGGCGAGCCGAACATGGGAGCGGTCTTGTCCCACGTCCAGGTCACCCCATGATCGGTGGACTTTGCGATCGATGCCGCCGGGACGTCGTAGAAATTGAGCCGGAGATTTTGAAAGGCCAGGTAAATTGCCCCGTCGATGCAGAGCATGCCGGTTGGTTTGCGGTTGTAGCGTGTGCCGCTCCAGTCGCTGCCAACGTCAGTGGCGAGAGTACGGCCGTGCAGTGCGGGAGGCACACCGCTGATCACGCTTACCGCAAGGTCGAAGCGCTTTTTGGCAGTGGTGAATGCGGTTCCGTCTCCGTTGGCGGTATACAGATTTCCGTCGTCGGCCCAGCAGGATGGCCATAGGTCACCGTCGCCTGGCAATTGGTAGGTCGAATAGGATTCTTCGGCGGCGGTGGAAAAGAAGTTGCTCTCAGGCGGAGTAACTACGCTTGAGGCTGCGTTGTCGAAGACTGGCCTGCGCCGTTCGCTCGCACTTGCGCTTGTGGAGTGCCTCCACCCAGAAACAAGAGTGGCATCCAGATCAACGTGCCGATCAGCTTGCCCTGCAATCTATGATGAAAGTCCATGGGGAGGCTTCTCCGGTCATCTTGCGGCTCTTATTCGGGCTTATAGTTAAACCATTAAATGATTCGGCACGATGGAATCATAAACAGGAAATTGCTGTCAAATGACCCGTCGTCCGAGGAGTTGTTTTGGATGGCGATTCTCGATTTGAGTAACGGGCTGGAGCAGGCGGGTGAGATGAACGTCGACGAGGGCTTTCGTCGCATCGCAAGACTGATACTGTAGACTACCGATGCACTCGCAGATACTTTCGCTACACGTCCCCGATTTGCGTCGCTGAAATCCTTCTACGCCGGCTCTTGGGACGAGCCGCTCTTATTCTGTTCCGCTCGCGCATGGGCGGTTGAACCGTTCAATTATGCCTACCATCGTGGAAGTAGCAGAGCGCGCGAAAGTGTCGATCGCCACGGTCTCCAATGTGATCCGGGGAACGAAGCGCGTGAGCCCCGCTTTGCAGGAACGCGTCAAGAAAGCCATTCGCGACCTGGACTACTATCCTAATGAGCTGGCACGCAGCCTGAAGGTGAAGCAGACACGCATGCTGGCCATGGTGCTGCCGGATATTACCAATCCCTTTTTTCCGGAAATCATCCGCGGTGCGGAAGACTGTGCCTTTGAGCGCGGTTATTTCCTGATGACGGCGAACACCGATGAGCAGATTGGACGCGAACGGCGAATCATCTCGGCACTGCGGTCCTACCGCGTTGACGGGGTCCTGCTGGCCTCCGCGCCGGGAAAAGACACCAGTCACATCCAGAGCACCATTCAGGCTGGGATCGCGATCGTATGCCTGGATAGATCTGTTTCCGGTATCAGCACCGATGCCGTATTGCTGGACAACGTTCGAGGGGCACAGGAGTGCGTGCGTCATCTAATACAGGTCGGCCATCGCCGGATTGCAATCGTTGCCGGCCCAAAGAAGCTGCAGACCGGACGCGAGCGGCTCCGCGGTTATGAGGACGCGCTGCGAGAGGCGGATATTCAGGTGGATCCGGCGTTGATCTTCGAGGGAGATTTCCGTGAGGAGTCCGGCTATCGGCTGAGCAAGGAATTTTTACGCAGGCGACAAAAGCCTTCCGCAATTTTCGTATGTAACGGCGTCATGACCCTGGGCGTGTTGAAAGCGATGGAAGAAATCGGCGTAGCGTGTCCGGAGGATATCGCACTTGCGACATTCGACGATCTGACACTCGACCATTCTTTTCATCCGCACCTGACCGCGGTGGTACAACCCAGTTATGAGATCGGCGCGCGTGCGGCGACGATCCTGATGAACCGCAT
Organism: uncultured Acidobacteriota bacterium; assembly: GCA_963744615.1. Taxonomy (GTDB): domain Bacteria; phylum Acidobacteriota; class Terriglobia; order Terriglobales; family Acidobacteriaceae; genus JAKAAZ01. The sequence goes on along the minus strand of CAVUUE010000003.1, from coordinate 1,752,115 downwards.
CGAAGGGAAACTGGGGAAGGAGCCATCGGTGGTGCGGATCGCGCCAACGTTGGTGATTCGCGAATCAACCAGAGCGCGGAAAGCATAGAGTTTTCGCCGGCGCTCGATGGGTGTATGTCTTGGCAAAACCTCGTTGGCTGTTGCTGAGAGAGAGAATCTCACCCCGAGGTTCCGTCCGTTTTCGTCTGATCAACGGAGTTCACATTCGGCTTGACAACAGTTTTCGCTGTATGGTTCCATTGTTCCGCTGAGTTAAACGTTTAAAACATATAGGTGAATTCCATGCATGCCTTCTCCTCAAAACTCTGGCCAGTTGTCGTCTGCACCTTCATTCTCGCGCTCTGGTTTCTCCCAGCGCGCGTGTGTGCCCAAACCAACCTCGGGACCATTAGCGGCGAAGTTCATGACGTCCAGAACGCCAGCATTCCGGGCGCACGCCTGGCGCTGAAAAACGACGCCACCGGCGTCGTCGCGAACGCCACATCGGGCGCTGCGGGACGGTTCAGCTTTCGCACACTCTCCCCGGGAACCTACAGTCTCACGGCCAGAGCCGAGGGCTTCAGCACATCGGTCCAGCAGCGCATTGTGGTCGGCGTAGGAACCACTGTGCCAGTCACCGTGACGCTGCAACCCGGCCATGTGCAGCAGACCGTCACTGTCTCCTCCGTCTCCGCTAACGTTGAGACGCAGACCTCCGACATCGGTACCGTCGTTACTCCGCAGGAGATTCGCGATCTGCCGGTCTCGCTGAATGCGGACATGCGGAACCCGCTGAATTTTGTTGTCCTCACGCCGGGTGTGTCCGGCTCGCTTCCGGGCGCTTCGCCGGATTATCGTCTGCACTTCAGCGGCTCTGCGAGCTATGGCGACGAGGTGTACATTGACGGCGTCCCGGAGATGAACCCGAACCTCACCGGCGACATCGGCCTCGACCACCCCTCGATTGAGTCGATCGGCCAGTTCCGGGTCATCACCAGCAATCAGAGCGCGCAGTACGGTCTTTCCTCCGGTGTCGTCTCATTTGCGTTCAAGTCCGGCACCAATGCATTCCATGGCGCGCTCCACGAATTCCTGCAGAACGACGCTCTCAACGCGGCCGGCTTTGTTACCGACCGGCTGCATCTGAAAAAAGCCCCGCTCAAGCAGAATGAGTACGGCGGGAATGTGGGCGGCCCGCTATGGATTCCCAAGCTTTACCAGGGCCGGAATAAAACATTTTTCTTCGTCGACTACACAGGATTTGCATACCGTCCCAGCTCCAATAACGCCACCCTGACCACGATCCCGAACGCTTACCGCACCGGGGATTTCTCCCAGGCGCTGGGCGCGCAGTTGACCACTCCGAGCGGCGCCCCGATTTTCGATCCTGCCGGACGCCCGGTTTACAGCGGCGAAATTTATAATCCGTATTCCGTCCACACGGTCGTCGGGCCGGATGGCCACAGCTACCTGGTGCGCGATCCGTATCCGGGGAACATGATTCCGGCCGGTGATCCGAGCCTCAGCAAGATTTCGCAGAACGTTCTGCAGAGCTTTCCCATGGCGGACAGCAGCGCCTTGTTCAACAATTTCACCCGCCTGCAAAGCTCAAAAATTGACGAGAGCCGGTTCGTCGTCAAGATCGACGAACACATCAACGAGAAAAATTCGATCTCCGGCAGCGTATTTCTCGGAGGCTATACGAATTCGAACAATGGTGGTTTGAATCTGCTGGACGCGACAGCCACCAAGAATCCGAGCAAGCAGATTCGGTTCACCTACAGTTACACGCATTCTCCCACTCTGGTGAACAACTTCAATCTCGGTTTTCTGCGGGACAACAATAGTAGCGGGGTATCCACTCCCGGGCCCGGCTTGGCGGCGCTTGGATTCGCCGGGCTTCCTCCTCTCGCGGCGAATAGCCCCTATCCCTTCATCGGGACCAGTGGCGCCACCACCAGCATCGGGTCGGGAGCTGCACCCGCGGTCTCCATCGCGAATCGCTACTACGTGAACGACAACGTGACTATGCTCCGCGGCGCCCACACTTTTACCTTGGGAGGCGAGGTGAGGCGCGAGCAGTTGAACAACCTTGGCGTTCCCGACGCAACCTTCACCTTTGCCCCGACGCAGACGGCCCTGAATGGAACCCTGTTCGCGGGTGGCGTAGCCATCTCAAACCCTGGAGGGACCGGGAACCCGGTAGCCAGTTTCCTGCTCGGCGGGCCGGATTACGTCCACAACGACTATCCGGTCGGCCAATATTATCGCTGGCTGCAAACAGGGATGTATTTGCAGGACGACTGGAGAGTCAACTCCGACCTGACGCTGAATCTCGGCATTCGCTATGACATCCAGGTACCCAGGACGGAGAAGTACGGGAACGTTTCGAGCGTGGATCCAACCCTGCCGAACCCCCTGGCCGGAGGACTTCCCGGAGCTTATGTATTTTTCGGCAAGGGGCCTGGGCGGAACGGCAAGCCGCGCGAAGGGAAAATTTATTATGACGGCTTCCAGCCCAGGTTCGGGTTTGCATTTTCCCCGGGCGATCACAAATCCGCTTTCCGTGGAGGATTCGCGGTCAATCGTCCCATCGGCAATGACAATCTGGAGGGCGGGTTCACCGGCGGATACAACATCGGCTTCGCCGGCCTGGCGCAGGCCAGCAGACCCGGAGATTACGTGGGCTCTCCGGCCTACTACTGGGATCAGCCTTTCCCGGCGGGTGGGATCAGCCCGCCCGGAGCGAGTCTGAATCCAGGTCAGCTTGTGGGCAATGACAATCCGGTCTGGGTCGCTCCGAATGCCGGCCTGCCTCCGACGCAGTTCTATTGGACAATGCAGTACCAACAGCAACTATCGAACAGCATGGTGATGAGCCTCGGCTATGTGGGAATGCATACCTATCATATTGGCAGATGGTACAAACCCAACCAGGTGAATCCCGCGGTGGCGGAGGCGAAGTATGGTGATGCGGCGGCGAAAGCTGGAATTCCTTTGACGGAATTCATGGCTCTGCCGATCACCGATCCCCGTGCAATCGCTGCCGGTGTGACGCCTCCGTGGCCGGGCTTTGTTGCCACCATGGCGCCGGCCGATACGGTCGCCCAGACTCTGCGCCCCTTCCCGCAGTACGGCAGTGTGGATCACCCGCTCGATCCCATTGGGAGCGTCTCCTACAATGGGCTTTTGACAAGTCTGCAGAAGCGCTTTTCGCATGGGCTGACATTCCTCGTCTCCTATACCTTCTCGAAGACCATCGGCAACGTCGACTCCAACTCCGGACCCTCCGCCGGAGCGGAAAACGCGATCTTCGCGGGTTCTTTTTTCCAGAACGACTACGATCAGAAAGCCGACCGCTCGGTGACCAGCTCCGACATTCCACATGTGCTGTCGATCAGCTATACCTATGAGCTGCCCATCGGCCCCAACAAGCCGTTTCTCAATCGCGGCGGCGTGACGGGCAAGGTTCTGGGAGGATGGTCAGTTTCCGGCATCCACCAGTATCAGAGCGGGCGGCCAATCCATATCGAAGTGGATTATGTTTCCGCCAGCACCAATCCCTTCGAGGCGGCGGGCGACGGCTACAGCTTCCGCCCGAACATCGTTCCCGGACAGCCGTTCAAGAATCCCGCGTACCGGCGAAGCTGTTCCGGTCCGGTGCAGGCGGCTGCGGGACGTAATCCGTGCCAGTTCTACATCAATCCCGCGGCGTTCACTCCGCCGCCGATTGGAACCTTCGGCAACGCGCCAAACCTTATATCCTCTTTGAGAATGCCTTCCTATTTCAATGAGGACTTGTCCGTCTCCAAGCGCACGGTCCTGTTTCGTGACCTTGATCTTCAATTCCAGGCCAACTTCTTCAACGCATTCAATCGGACCATCTTCTCCGCGGGCGGGAACGCGAATACCTTCATCCTGAATGGCAGTCCGCCGGCTCCGGCGAATCTGACTCCGGCTCAACTGGCGAACTCGAACAGTATCTTCGGCATCATGACCGACCAGCAGAATAGTCCCAGGATCATCCAATTCGGCATGAAACTGGAGTTCTAAAGCAATGGCCATACTCGCCGCTATCCTGATCGTTCTGGCGAGTATGGCCATGCCGCTTGTGGCTCAGACTGCTTCCGATTCTGAATCGATCGCTGCCCATGCACGGGCGGCGCAAGAGGCTGAACAGCGCGACGATTTCAAAACCGCCGTTCGCGAGGACGAGCAACTGGTGAAGCTGTTGCCCGGGAATGCGGAGGTCGAAAGCAATCTGGGAGTCGCGCTCTATTTCGCCGGAGACAAACAGAAAGCGATTCAAGTTCTTCGCAAGGCAATCCTGCTGAACCCGGCGCTGTTTGCGCCGCACCTGTTTTCCGGCCTGGCCTGGTACAGCTTGTCGAACCCCGATGCGGCTGTGCCGGAGCTGGAAAAGGCCGTGCAGCTGAACGGTTCCGATGTTATCGCCCGCACATGGCTGGGCTATGCTTACACCGACCTGGGCCATTATGAAGCAGCGATACAAGAGTTCCAGGCGGTCCGCCAACTGAACCCTGACAACATCGATGCCTTGTACGCGCTCGGACAGGCGTATCTCGAGATCGGACAACAGGCGACTCGCAAGCTGCTTGCATTTGCCCCGGATGGAGGACGGGCATGGCAGCTTGCCGGCGAACAGTTTCAATTGCAGGGAAATCACAAGCAGGCGCTTGAGGACTTTGAGCAGGCCAGCCAGCGCCGTCCCGACATCGCGGAATTGCATACGGTTATCGCACGCATGGGAGGCACGTCCACAGCCGCTCCCGTTCCCCGGCATGGAGGCAACGCGCGGGAAGACGAGCTCTACCGGCAGGCGCACGATGCCGAACAAAAATCGCGCGCTGCCTTCGAGCGGGTAGTCCAGATTGCGCCGGACTCCTATCGTGCTCACCAGATCATGGCGGAGTCGTACAGCGCACAGCAGCAGTACGACCAGTCGAACGCGGAGTACGAGAAAGTTTTAGCCCTGAAGCCGACACTGCCTGGTATTCATGAGGCGATTGGAAAAAATCTTCTTCGTCAGGGTAAGGCTCCAGAGGCGCTGAAACAATTTCAGGCGCAGATTCAAAATGAGCCGGACTCCGCGATGGCCTATATGAATGCGGGGAACGTTCTGCTGCTGATGCACGATGAAAATGACGCCGAAAAAATGTTGCGCCGATCGCTCGAACTCAATCGACCTCCTTCAGAGACTTACAAGCTTCTCGCAAAGATTGATCTCTATCGCGAGAACTATCCTTCAGCCATTCGTCTGTTGACGAAGTATGTAGCGATGTCGCCCGGCGACTCCGATGGGTATTACATGCTGAGCCGCGCATACCGGGCTACCGGCAACCAGGCGGAGATGAACCGCATGCTGGCTCTTTACAAGCAGACTTCAATCGACGCGAAGAATCGGCGGAAAGCGGAGAAGGAACTCCAGCCTCTCGACACCAGCGGCCGAAAACCCGGCGAGACGACGAACCTGGCGGGGAAGGCGGCGCAGTGAATCTTCAATGGGACCGGCCGCCGGAGGACTCCGATCCATATCGCGTAGCGCGAGTGCGGATCGATAGAATACCCGGCCCACGCCGCGCGTTATATTGGGCCGCTCTTCTGATGTTCACTTCAAGCATTTGCGTTGTGAGTTTACAGGCGCAGGACCAGCCGTTTTCATCGAGCAGCGAATATCGGTCGATGCTTCAGGAATTGCATCAGGATCAGGTTCGTCCCAGCCACATGAGCACCGGCACGCTGCTCGCAACCGCGCAGCCGCCTTCGAACCTCAAAGTGGACCAAAGCGCCGCAGCGCTGCGCCTCGACACTGACCTGTGGCGTCTGGAGATATCGAAGGATCGCTGGGGAGTGGCGCTGACGAATAAGCAGACACAGCTTACGTGGCGCTTGGCGGGTTTGTCGTTCGCCTCGGACGGCGTCGTCGGTAATCAGGCCCGAGCCGGCGCATCCACCCTGCAGCTCACAAAAGTCGAGAGCGTCGAACGTCAGGGAAACGTCTGGCGCTTGCAGGTGGAAATCGCCGGCTCGACCGCACCCGCCTCCATCGAAATTGAGGCCATCTCCCCAAAGGTAATTCGCTTGTCGATTCGATCGCAGCATTCGGAAGACAACGCGAATATGAGATTGAATTTCATTGCTGCGGGACCCTACTTCGGACTCGGCGAAAGATTCGACCGCGTGAAGCTCGACGGGCTGAGAAGCGTGCTTCGTCCCGAGGACCTGCTCGGCAAGCCAGGTCATAACTGGACCTACATCCCGGTACCGTTTCTTTTCACGCCGCGCGGTCTTGGCATGTACCTGGATACTGCGGCCGTAAGCACCTTCGATCTAAGCGGTGCGGATCGCGGGATGTTTTCGATCGAACTGGAGCACTCCTCTGTCGATGCGTACTTCTTCATCGGCGAACCGAAAACTATCCTCGAGGACTACACGGCTCTCACCGGCCGCACGCCTGTTCCTCCGCCCTGGACCTTCGGAGTCTGGATCTGTTCGTATCAAGGCCCCGATCAGGTCCTCGATGATGCGCGAAGACTGAGGAAGGAGAAGATCCCATCCAGCGCAATCTGGATTTTCGATGTGATGGGGCAGGGCGACATCATGGGCTGGCCCTTATGGTGGACCGGCTACTACCCGGATCCCCGGAATTTGACCGACCAGCTTCACAACCTTGGATTCAAGGTCCTCACCTATGTCCACCCGTATTTACGCTCGGTACTCGATCCTTACAATCTGCCGAACCCGGCATTTGAAGAAGGGGTCCGAACAGATCTCTTCATTTTGAATTCGGCGGGCAAGCCGACCGGGCCCGGATTTGAACCTTTTGTCGACGGCAACATCGACTTCACCAGCACCAGCAACGTCGATTGGTGGGAACAGAAGATTCGCGGCATTGTATTGAGAGACAATTTCGACGGATGGATGGAAGACTTTGGCGAGTGGGTGAACGATACGGACCGCTTCGCAGCCGGCGTTACCGGCCGCAAGATGGCGAATCTGAATCCGCTTTTTTATCACAGGATCACCTATGAAATTGCTCGAAAGGCCAAGCCCGACGTCGTCCCATTCGACCGCTCCGGCTATGCCGGCTCGCAGGGTTACACGCGCGTAATCTGGGGCGGCGATCAATTTCCAAATTGGACTCAGGATTACGGCCTCCCCTCCGTCGTACGCGCCGGCATCACCGCGGGCATGTCGGGATTTGCAGTATGGGGGCCCGATATTGCCGGCAACGGCTACTCCACGGAGCTTTGGACACGCTGGGTTGAATTTGGCGCGCTCACTCCAGTGATGCGGAATCATTTGTGGAACAAACCATACGGCGCGGTGGATCTCTGGCATGACCCGCAGACGATCGATACGTTCCGACTCTACGCCGGACTGCATGTCTCGCTGTTTCCGTACTTCTATACCTATGCCCATGAAGCGGCGAAGAATGGACTTCCGATTATTAGGGATCTCCTGCTGGAGTTCCCGAACGATCCGAAAACATACGATGCCGGAGACGAGTACATGCTGGGCGACAAGATTCTGGTCGCGCCTGTGCTGAAGCAAGGAGCCTCCAGTCGTTCACTGTATCTGCCAGGCGGCTCGTGGGTGAATTTCTGGACAGGGCAAATCAGTCAGGGAAATCGCCAGGTGACGGTGCCCGCTCCCCTGGAACAAATTCCCATCCTGGTGCGTTCCGGCAGTATCATTCCTTTTATCAGCCCTGAAACTCAGACACTCGCACAGGACCTGCCCGATCACAAACTTCGCGAACTTACAAACAATCTCATCTGGCGGGTTTTCCCGGCTTCAGTCCCTTCGCATGACAGCTTCACGCTGTACGACGGCACGTCGGCCATCGCCCGTCAGGATGCAGCGGAGACAAGTGTGCAGGTAGAAAATTCTCCTTCTGTGCGAAGGTACGAGGTAGTCATGACCGCTACGAACAAGCCTCGCAAAGTAACCGTTTCCGGTGAGTCGCTCAGCGCATTGAATGCGGAGGAGTACCGCGATCACAAGAACGGCTGGCGAATCAATGCAAACGACCGCACGTTGCATGTGCGTTTCTCGGGAACTAATTTCAAGCTGAGTGTCGCGATGTAATTTGCTAATAGAGATGAAAAGCAAGACCTATAAAGGTGAGGGAAGCGGTATATGGTGAATTCTAATGGTCCTGTCAGAGAAGCCGTTCTAGTTACGAGTGGGGACTTACGGCAATCGGCGAACGAAGTATGCTGGCCAGCGCAACAGGAGCTGGAACGAAAATTGACGGAGTGTTTGCTGAACGAGGGCGTCACGGTACGGCGTGCGTTTCCCGTCGATCCGCGCGTGGGGCATGGCTTTATTTCCAGCCAGCGCATGGGCATGGATGTTTTCGCCGGTATCGACCCGCAGGCCAGTCTTATCTTTGCCACGGCGGCATGGCAGTATAGCCATCACGTGCTGCCGGGCATGCGCAGCCATCGCGGCCCGATTTTGACTGTCGCCAACTGGTCCGGCCAATGGCCCGGGCTGGTCGGCCTGCTGAACCTGAATGGCTCTCTGGTCAAAGCCGGCGTCAAGTTCAACACCCTGTGGAGTGAAAACTTCACCGACGACTATTTCCTGGGCGGTCTGCGGGAGTGGATCGGGCGTGGAACTGTAAGCCACGATCTGACCCATGTGCGCGACCTTGACACGAAAGCGCTGCCTGCCGAGTCGCGCACCATGGGCGAGAAACTCGCGGAAGCGTTGCAACGTCGCAAGGCGATCCTTGGCGTGTTCGATGAGGGCTGCATGGGGATGTATAACGCCATCATCGATGATGAGCTTCTGAATCGCGCGGGCGTTTTCAAGGAGCGGCTCAGCCAATCGGCGCTCGTGGCAAGGATGCGGACAGTTACAGACGAAGAGGCAGAGGGCGTGCGTCGCTGGCTGGAAGGTAAGGGTACGCGGTTCGTCACCGGAAAAGATGAGAAGACAGAACTGACCGACGCGCAGATTCATCAGCAATGCAAAATGTATATTGCCGCGGTTCGAATCGCGGACGAATTTGGCTGTGACGCCATCGGCATTCAGTATCAGCAGGGATTGAAGGACATGGTTCCGGCGTCCGATCTGACGGAAGGCCTGCTCAATAATTCCGACCGGCCTCCGGTGTACGCGGAAGGCTCAGGCAGGGAACTGTATGCGGGCGCTCCGCTGCCGCACTTCAACGAAGTAGACGAGTGCGCGGGGCTCGATGCGCTGGTGACCAACCGCTGCTGGACCGCGCTCGGACTCGATCCTTCGACGACACTGCACGATGTGCGCTGGGGCGAGCATTACAAGGGCGATGGGCTGGACGATTTCGTCTGGGTGCTGCAGATTTCCGGAGCGGCGCCGGCGAGCCACTTCGTCAAGGGCTATGCCGGCGCGTCGAGCGAGCGGCAGCCGCCAATGTATTTTCCTCTCGGCGGCGGCACGTTGAAGGGAATAGGCAGACCGGGGAACATTGTGTGGAGCCGCGTCTTCGTCGAGGACAACGCGCTGCACGTCGACATGGGCCTTGGCTCGGTGGTGGCACTGCCGGAAGAGGAAACCATGCGGCGCTGGAAACAGACGACCATTCAATGGCCAATGGTGAGCGCCACCTTCGATGGCATCTCGCGCAACGCACTCATGGCCCGGCATCGGGCTAACCACATCAACATCGCGTATGCGCCGGATGCGAATGCCGCTGCCAAGGCGCTCGCCGTCAAATCTGCGATGTTCAATGCGCTCGGCGTGCGAGTGCATCTCTGCGGCCCGGTTCGCTTGGCCGCATGAAACCGGCGAGCATCACAATTCGAGCGGGAGTGAACGGATGAGCATTGTGGCCGGCGCCGATTTCGGCACATTGAGCGTGCGCGTATCGCTCTTCGATAAAGACAAGGGGCGTCTGGGGTCCGGTGTGGCGGAGTATCCGCTGGACCGCTCGACGCGGGATCCTAACCTGGCCACGCAGAGCCACGCCGCGCAGATGGACGCGCTGGCGAGCGCGATGCGAAAGGCGCTCCAGGCCAGCAACGTAAGCGGTGATCAGGTCAAGGCGCTGGCGATCGATACTACGGGTTCAAGCGTGATTCCTGTGGATGAAAATCTTCGGCCGCTCGACGATTACTATCTGTGGTGCGATCACCGCGCCTGGAAAGAAGCGGAGGAGATCACCGCCGCGGCGCATGCGCAGGGACTCGAAGCAATCCAATGGTGTGGAGGAGTTTATTCCTCCGAGTGGGGCTTTTCGAAGCTGCTGCACTGGCTGCGTCACAACCCGGAGAAGCGCGCCCGGCTGGCGACCGCGCTTGAAAACTGCGACATGGTTGTCGCCACCCTCTGCGGGATCACTTCTGTTTCCGAGCTGCCGCGCAGCATCTGCGCGATGGGCCACAAGTGGATGTGGAACGCGAAATGGGGCGGCCTGCCGTCGCAGGAATTTCTCAGCTCCGTCGATCCTCTCTTTGGCGGAATCCGAGAAAAACTCGCCGGACGATACGAAACTTCCGACAAAATTGCCGGTACGCTCAGTTCCGAGTGGGCCGGGAGACTCGGCCTTCGCCCCGGCATACCGATTCCGGTCGGGGCGCTGGATGCGCACTGGGACGCGATTGCGGCCAACATTCGCCTCGGCGATGTGGTGAACGTCATCGGCACGTCGACCTGCATCATCGGCGTCAGCGAACAGCAAACGCTGGTTCCTGGAGTGTGCGGAGTGGTTCCCGGCTCGGTGCTGCCGGGTTTCGTTGGCATCGAAGCGGGGCTATCCGCGGTCGGCGACCTGTTCGACGGAATCGCGCGGCGGGCCGCATCCGATGTCTCCACTCTCAGCCAGGGTCTGGAGTCCTATCGCGCAGGACAGACGGGCCTCTTGCGCATGACGTGGGATAACGGCGACCGCACGGTGCTGGTGAACCCCAATCTCGGCGGAGTGACATTTGGCTGGAACGTGATGAGCAGCGCCCGGGATGAGCTGTTCGCAGCCATCGAGGGCACCGCGCTCCACACCCGCATTATTCTCGAACGAATGGAAGAAAAGGGCGCTCCGGTCAAGCGCATCCTCAACGGCGGCGGAATTCCTCGCAAAAACAGCGTGCTGAATCGCGTGTACGCGAACGCGCTCAACAAGCCCGTGCTCGCGCCCTCGGGCGATGTCACCAGTCTCGGCTCCGCCATCTTCGCGTTCGTAGCCAGCGGAGATTACGCCTCCGTGGAGCAAGCCCAGGACGCGCTATGCCCGCCGTACACAACTTTTTTGCCCGATGAGCAGGAAGCAGCGGTGTACGACAGGCTATATTCTATGTTTCGCGAATTATATTTTTCGTTGGGAAAACCCGACGCTCCGTCCGCGCGCATCGGACACATCCTGCCAACTTTGCGGCAGATTGCAATCGAGACACAAGTCAGGGAGATTTCATGACCATCAACTCTCACGTCATCAAGAGCACGGTAGTCGGCGCGCTCGGTGGACTGCTGTTCGGCTTCGACACAGCGGTCATCTCCGGCACCACCCACGCCTTGACGCTGCAATATCATCTTTCCCCAACGCTGCTTGGCGTCACCGTCTCGAGCGCTCTCATTGGGACCGTTCTCGCCGCCATCACCGCCGGCATTCCGGGGCAGCGTTATGGGCGTCGCGACAGCCTTCGGGTGATGGCTGTTTTCTATGTCATCTCCGCTCTCGGCTGCGCGTTCGCGTGGAACTGGCCCGCGCTGATCTTTTTCCGCTTTATCGGCGGCATTGGAATCGGCGGCTCTTCCGTACTGGGCCCGATGTATATCGCCGAAATCGCCCCGACAGAATGGCGCGGCCGCCTGGTTGGTTTTTTCCAGGTGAATATTGTTGTCGGCATTCTGCTGGCCTATGTCTCAAACTTTCTAATTGGCAGCCTGCATCTCGGCGCAACCCAGTGGCGCTGGCAGCTTGGCGTCTCCGGCATTCCGGCCGTCCTGTTTCTCATTGCGCTCTTTGGCATTCCCCGCAGCCCGCGCTGGCTGGCAATGCAGAGGAAGCTGGATGAGGCCTTGAATGTGCTTCGCCTCACCGGCATCCCTAACCCGCAGGAAGAACTGAACGAGATTGTCGCTTCCATCCATCTGGAGCGGTCCGCGGCCGCCGAGCCGCTGTTCTCCCGCAAGTATCGTCTGCCTGTCATGCTCGCCATCACGGTTGGTATGTTCTGCCAGTTGTCCGGCATCAATGCGATTCTGTATTACCTGAATGACATCTTCGCGCTCGCGGGAGCATCGCAGATTTCCGGCGATCTGCAGGCGGTCGCGGTAGGCGCGACAAATCTCGTCGCGACGTTGGTGGCTATGGCGGTGATCGACAAAATCGGCCGCAGAAAATTGCTGCTGATCGGGACAGCAGGTCTCACGGCGTGTCTCACTGCCATTTCGGTTGTCTTCTCTACCCATAAACATCTGGATTGGCTCGTCTGGCTGCTGATGGCCTATATCGCCTGCTTTGCCGTGTCGCAGGGCGCGGTGGTCTGGGTCTATATCAGCGAGGTGTTTCCGACCATCGTCCGCTCCAAAGGGCAAAGCCTTGGCAGCTCGTCGCATTGGATCATGAACGCCATCATTTCCCTGGTGTTTCCAATGATGGCCATGTCCTCGGGCGCCTATCCCTTCATATTTTTTGCGGTGATGATGGTGATCGATTTCTTCCTGGTTTTCTTCTATTACCCGGAAACGAGCAACATCTCCCTCGAACACATGCAGCACAGCTTCGGTATCGAATAGCGCCACTTTAGTTTCGGAGGACCAGCAATGAACCGGCTTACCATTCTTTTTCTGCTAGCGACCAGTTCCGCATTTGTAAGTTATGGCCAGAACTCGGCGTGGCAGCCCGATCTTACTCGCCAGCAGACGTATACCCAGCATCGCGCATCGAGCGCCGATCCAACCGGCGCAAACAGCGATGCTCGCCCCGTTGCTCCCGGCGCGACGCTTACCATCCTCGATACCGACGGTCCCGGCACAATCTCCCACATGTGGTACACCATTGCCGATAACGAGTCATACAATCTGAAACGCATCGTTCTGCGCCTGTATTGGGACGGAGAAAACTCTCCCAGCGTCGAGGCGCCGATAGGTGACTTCTTTGGGCTTGGCCTCGGCGAATATCAGAATTGGCAATCTGAAATGCTGTCGGTCGGCAGCATCCGGGCGCTGAATTGCTTTTTTCCCATGCCGTTTCGGCGCCACGCGCGCATCACCGTGACTAATGAAGGCAAGCAGCAAATCGACGCCTTCTACTACAACGTCGATTACCGCACCTACTCCCATCCGCTTCCCGCCGACACCCTGTATTTTCACGCCGAGTACCGCCAGGCACAGCCCAACCAGGGCTGGACCAATAAGTGGAACAGCAACCAGGATCCGCAGGTCGATGGGAAGACGAACCTGTATGGCAAGGGCAATTACGTATGGATGGATGCAAAAGGGCACGGCCAGTATGTCGGCGTGACCATGTCGGTGCTGCAGAACCAGGATTTCTGGTGGGGCGAGGGCGATGACATGTTCTTCATTGATGGGCAAAAAGCACCCTCGATCGCCGGCACAGGTACTGAGGACTACTTTTTGGGCGCGTGGGACTTCGGCGGCAAGCCATTCTCCTATGCGCTCTACGGAGCGCCGGTGGTCGGGAAGGAGCTCGCAGGCGGCCGATCGAGCGTCTATCGCTTCCATCTCGATTCGCCCATACCGTTCAGCCAGTCCATGCGCGCGACCATCGAGCATGGCAACGCCAATCACCGGTCCGACAATTTTTATTCCGTCGCGTATTGGTACCAGGCGGAACCGCACGCGCCGTTTCCCCCCTTGCCTCCAGTGGAGCAGAGACTGCCCGCATTGCAGATGGTGGGCGGCCCGGGCAATGCAGCGCGAGTTGCCGGGGGCGATTCGCAGACAGCTTCTCCTTCCGGACAACCGCAGTAAGAACAGCTCGGCCAATCGCGCCTAAAAGGGCGATCCACAGTTCCGCACGGAGAAATTAAGAGTGAAGGCATCCGTAGAAGTCGCCGTTGAAAAAGTCGAGTACAAAGGCTGGCCGAACTGCTATCGAATCAGCAACGGCGCAGTGGAGCTGATCGTCACCGGCGACGTTGGCCCGCGTATTATTCGATTTGGATTTGTCGGCGGCCAGAACATGTTCAAGGAATTCCCGGATCAGATCGGGAAGACCGGCGAGGAGAAATTCCAGGCACGGGGCGGCCATCGCCTGTGGAAGGCCCCAGAAGATCTCGCCGCCACCTGGGCAGCGGACAATGGTCCGGTTGAAATTACCACCACACCAGATGGCCTGGCCGCTCGCTCTCCCGTTGAACCAGCTACAAATCTCCAGAAAGAAATCGACATAAACCTCACTGCGACGGGAAACGTCACAGTTACGCACCGAATCACAAACCACTCGCTGTTCGCGGTTGAATTTGCGCCCTGGGCGCTGACGATGATGGCTGCCGGGGGCCTTGCAATCTCCGCATTCCCTCCGCGCGGCAGTCACCCTGCTGACTTGAGCCCGACCAACCCATTGGTGATGTGGGCCTACTCCGACCTTTCCGACAAGCGCTGGACGTTTACCGGAAAATATCTCCTGCTGCGCCAGGACGCTGGAAACGCAAACCCTCAGAAACTTGGGTTATTCCATCCCGACACCTGGGGCGCATACCTGCTCAACAACGAAGCATTCCTCAAGCGGTCGAAAGCCGATCCATCGAAGACCTATCCGGATCTTGGCTGCTCTTTCGAGACATTTACGAACGATGAATTTCTCGAGCTGGAAACACTCGGACCGCTCAGCAAGTTGTTGCCAAAGCAGTCGATTGAACATGTCGAGCATTGGAGTCTGCACCGCAACATAAAACTCGATGCGCTTACAGACCAAGCCATCGATCGAACGCTGCTGCCCCTGGTCCAATCCACCCACACCTAACCGAGTTACTTCCATCCGTAAATCGCATCGCGCCATCCGCCGTCCACGGGATATCCTGAACTGCGGACTGTCGCCGCGCACCTATCCTGAATGCCTGACCAATCCACCCCCGGAATCGATTCAGCGCGCGGTTGGATTGTCGTTTTTGCTGCGTTCGTGGGATCGTTCGTCACGTTCGGTATCACCTACAGCTTCGGAATCTTTCTCAGGCCGCTGGCGCTCGAATTTCACGTCGGACATGCCGCAATGTCGTCGCTTTTTTCGACGATTACAGTCCTGTCTTTTTTTGCCGCCCCACTGACCGGGAAAATCGCCGATCGCTACGGACCCCGTCCCGTCGTGGCTGTCGGAGCACTGCTCATGGGCAGCGGAATGGTCGTTGCAGCGCACGTGCACAGCTTTGCGCTCTTGTTCTTGACCTATGGAGTGGGTTTGGGCGGGGCGGTCGCCTGCACGTATATCCCGTCAATTTCGGCCGTGGGCGAGTGGTTCAAGCTGCGTCGCGATATAGCGCTAGGCCTCGCGATCAGCGGCATTGGTTGCGGCACGCTGGTGGCTGCTCCGCTCTCGGCCATGCTCATCGAGCGCCTCGGCTGGAGAGCCGCGTTCGAGATCTTTGGCTGGGGAGGGGCCGCTCTCCTGCTGCTCTGTGCAGGCTTGCTTTCCCGGCCGCCTGTTTTCGGCGAGAAGAAGAAATTCCGGACGGCCCCCAAGCTTCGCACCCCCGCCTTCTCAATCCAATACATTTGTCTCTTGTTCGCGGGAGTTGCGGTATACGTCTCGTTCGTGTTTCTGCCGACGTACGCGAGCCACATGGGGGCCAGCCGGATCGCAGCAGCCGGACTGGTCGGATATGTCGGCGCTGCCAGCGTTGTGGGCAGGCTCGGTCTCGACGCATTAGCGCCCCGCTTCGGGTTGATCAGGATGTACCAGGTTTCCTATCTGATTATGCTGATCAGCTTCGCTGTGTGGATGACGGCACACTCCTACGCGGAGCTCGTGATCTTTGCTCTGTTGATGGGAGTCGGTTACGGAGGAATCGCAGCCATGTCGCCCGCCGTGGCCGCATCCGTTTTCGGCATCGATGGGCTGGGTGAGCTGCTCGGAATTCTATTCACCGGTTTCGGGATTGCATGCCTGGTTGGGCCGCCCGCCGCTGGTGCTCTGGTGGATCACCTGCACGATTTGAAATTGCCTGTCTTTGTAGCCGCCTCCGCCGCGGCGCTTGGCTTTTTGTTCGTGGTTCCGCTGCCAAGGGCCGATGCGAAGTTTGTTGTCCCCGGCGATGAACTGCAGTGAACTCCCCCGTGATTTATTTCCCCGAACCGCCGTCTGCCAGGGCCAACCGCTTCTCCAGCAGGTGCAGCAGCGCAAATTCTTCCTGCCGCAGCGCGTTCGAGGAATCGGCGACCTCTTTCGCTACCCACTCCTTGAAAAGCTCGACCATTGTCCCGCTCAGATAGCAGTCCAGCACCGCCGGATGCACATAGCATTTTCGGCAAACGGAAGGCGTGTTTCCAAGCCGCTCCGCCACCGACTCGATTGCCCGCACCACGTTCTTTTTCGCTTCGGCTTCCGATCCAAATGCCTCCAGCTCCCGCAGTGTCATGCACGCCAGCACCGTCCCCGCCCATGTGCGAAAATCCTTCGCCGTAAAATCGCTGCTGCTGGCTTCGCGAAGATAGTCGTTCACGTCCGAGGAATCGACGGTGTGGTGCTCTCCATTCTCATCGATGTATTGAAACAGCTCGTAGCCTGGAATGTCCTGGCATCGCTGCACGATCTTCGCCAGCCGGCGGTCGTTCACATCGATCGTATGGCGCACGCCGCTCTTGCCTTCAAACTTGAACGTTACCGTCGAGCCATGCACCTGCACATGACGGCCTCGCATCGTAGTCAATCCGTAGGAGTGGTTTTCCCGCGCATACTCCACGTTGCCGACACGGATCAGCGTCGTCTCCATGAGCCGCACAATCGTCGCCAGCACCTTCTCGCGAGGCAGGCCGGGCGCGGCCAGATCCCGCTCGACCCGCTCTCGGATCGTCGGCAGCGCCGCTCCAAAGGCCAGCATCCGTTCGTATTTGGTTTCGTCCCGCACCTCACGCCAGCGCGGGTGGTACCGGCTCTGTTTTCTCCCCTTCGCGTCGCGCCCGGTTGCCTGCAGATGCCCCTTCGGGTTGGGGCAAATCCAGACGTTGGTCCACGCGGGCGGAATCGCTAGCGACTTGATGCGCGCCAATGTCTCCGGGTCGCGCATCGGCTTGCCATCTACATCGATGTAGCGGAATCCCTTACCCGAACGTTTTCGTACGATGCCGGGTTTCGCGTCGGAAACATAACGAAGCCCCGCCTCTTTCGCGGATTGGACCGGATCAGTAACGATTTCTGTAGTTTGCATTGTCGATTCAGGAGCAGCTGCTTGGACGCCAGCCGCTCGACTATCTTGGATGCAAATGTGAGCAATTTGCAGACGCGAGCCGTGAATTCACAACGGAAGGGCGAGGCAGGGCAGAATTCCGAACCGGGTTCGGAGAGTGCATCCCGGACGAAAGCTCAAACCAAAGGCCGCAGTCGTCGTCCAGTCGACTGCGGCCCTATCGGCGAATTCATTCGCCGGTTTCTCGCAAACTTTAGATCGCCTTTTTTTTCCGGCGCAGAATCAGCACACTGAGAATTACCACAAACAGAACGCCAGCGACTACTCGAACAAGCATTGTTGTATCCATTCCTGACCTCCTTCCTCTTCGTTGAAATTCACCAGCATGGACAGTTAGGAAATCGCGAGGGAGAAATCCATGTGCATCTCCACCTGAGATATCGACAACTGCAAAGAAAACTTTAGCCAGAATGGGCCGTCACCCCGCGCCCGTTTACGGCCCGGCTGTTCCAGCTGCGCGATTTGCACAACAGTGAGCGGCATGCACTCAACCATCTCAATTTCCCAATCCGGCCAACCCGCGCGCGATGCTCAGAACAGCCGGCGCCAGCAACACAATAAACATGCTCGGAAAAATGAACAGAACCAGCGGGAAGATCATTTTCACCGTTGTTTTCGCCGCCATCTCCTCCGCACGCTGCCGCCGCTTCTGGCGTATCCCGTCGGCAAACGCGCTCAGCGCCCGCGCAATTGGCGTACCGAATTTCTCGGTCTGCACCAGCATGCCGGTGAATGCCTCCAGATCCGGCACCTTCGTTCGCTCAGCCATGCTCTGCCAGGCTGCCATTCTCGGCTTGCCGGCCCTCTGCTCGCGGTTGATCTGCAGAAATTCCTCGTTGATCTCGCGATGGCTCACACTTAGTTCCACCCCCACCCGCAACATCGCCTGGTCTAGTCCCAGGCCCGCGTCGACGCAGATCACCAACAGGTCCACAGCATCCGGAATGCTGCGCCGGATGCGCTCCCGCCGCGCCTTGATCGCCCGCTCCAGCCAGATATCCGGAGCCAGGTAGGCGGCTGCCGCAAGCCCCACCGCCCACAAGAATGTATTGCTCGAAATGAAGCTCGCTCCCACCACAGCCAACACCGGGAACAGCATTCGCGCCGCCAAATACATCTCGACTTGGACGCTTCCACGCCGTCCGGCTCGTAAGAAACGCTCGCGGAGCCGGGCGTCATCCGCCAGTCCGACCTTCGCACGCAGTCCTCGAATCGTCTTTTGAAAAATCTGCTCGAAGCGTTTCTTTCCTTTTTCGCTGCTGCCGGTGGTGGCGTGCGGCCGGTTCATCACTTCCCGCGCCCGTCTACTGGCCTTCGAGCTCTCCCCGAAAATCTGGAACAGCAACAGCACCGCTCCCGAGAACAGAGTGATGGCCGTTGCAAAATAGTATGCGATGGTCACGTGGCTCATACCTGCACATCGACAATTTTGCTGATGATGAAGCTGCCGATTGCGATCAGCGCCGCTCCCGCATACAAAAGTTTCTGCCCCGTGGGATCGTGCAGGAGAACCGCCGAGTACCCCGGATTGATGAGGTTCAACATCACCAGCAGTGCGATTGGCAGCAGGCTCAGAATCCAGCCCGTCAAACGTCCCTGCGCCGTGTGGGTCCGCACCTCGCCCTCAATCCGTATCCGCTCCCGAATCACATAGCTCGTCCGGTCGAGGATCTCTGTCAGGTTCCCGCCCGTCTCCTTCTGCACCAGCATCGCCGTCACAAGGAATCGCAGATCCTTTGACGGAACCCGCTCAGCCATCGCGAGCAAGGCATCGCGCATGGGCAAGCCGAAGTTCTGCTGCTGGAACACTGCCTGGAATTCCTGCGCCACCGGTCCTGCCGCCTGCTCGGACAAAACTTCAATCGCGGAGCTGAGAGAATGGCCCGCGCGGAGGGCACGCGCCATCAGGTCAATGGCATCTGCCAACCCATCGTTAAAGGCCAGTGTCCTGCGGCTCCGTTGATATTTCAGGTAAAGATACGGCGCGCTCAGACCAACCGCAGCCAACACCCCATCGAGCGCGAGAATCGGAAAGAAATAGTATCCCGTCAGCAGACAGAACACGCCTGCCCCCAGGCTGTAGAGAGCGAAGGTTCCCAGAGTCCACTGGCTTCCCGCCTGCATTGCCAGCCGCTTCAGTCCCACGGCAAAGTTGTAGCGATCCAGGTATTGATCGAACCACGGGAACATCCCCTGTTGCTTGTCCTTCAATAATTTTGACGCTTCCGGCTCGACAGAATTGCCCGGCTGCCCTGTCGTGGTCAGCGAACGCACCCTGTGCCGTACCTTTTTCTCCCACTGCGACTCCCGCGTCAGCAGCGCGATGGTCGCGAAGCTCAGCCCCAGCACGATCGAAAAAGTCAGCACAACGACCATAGAGAATCTCCTAGATTTCCATCGAGTGGTCGAGCAGGTTCAGCGGCATCGGGATCCCGGATGCCTTCAATTTCTCGGCGAACTTCGGCACAATTCCGGTCGCATAAAATCTTCCTCGCACCTTTCCGTTCGCGCCCAGCCCCTGCTTCTCAAAAAGAAAAATGTCTTGCATGCTGATGACCTCGCCGCTGGTGCCCGTCACCTCACTGACATGCGTAATGCGCCGGGTACCGTCGCTCATCCGCGAAACCTGCACGATCAGGTGGACCGCTGCCGCAATCTGTTGCCGGATCGCTTTTTCCGGCAGCGCAATGTTTCCCATCATCGCCATGGTTTCGATTCGCGAGATTGCCTCGCGCGGATTGTTGGCATGGATCGTCGTGATCGAGCCATCGTGGCCCGTGTTCATGGCCTGCAGCATGTCGAGGGCTTCTTCGCCGCGCACCTCGCCCAGCACGATGCGGTCCGGTCGCATTCGGAGCGCGTTGATCACCAGCTCCCGCTGCCGCACCGCGCCCCGGCCTTCGATGTTCGGCGGTCTGCATTCCAGTCTCACCACATGCTCCTGCTTCAGCTGCAGTTCGGCAGAATCCTCAATCGTCACGATGCGCTCGCGATCGGAAACAAAACTGGAAAGCACATTCAGGAGCGTTGTTTTTCCGGCGCCGGTACCTCCGGAGACCACGATATTCATTCGCGCCCGCACCGCGCCCTTCAAAACTTCGAGCATCTGCGGGGTCAGCGCGCGGTTGCGCACCAGGTCGTCTGCTACCAGCGGCACGCTGCCGAAGCGCCGAATGGAAAGTATCGGTCCATCGACCGCCAGCGGCGGAATAATAATGTTTACCCGCGAGCCATCTTTCAGTCGCGCGTCGACCATCGGCGAAGACTCGTCGATCCGCCGCCCCACCGCCGACACAATCTTGTCGATGATGTGCATCAGGTGGATATTGTCCTTGAACACCACGCTGGTCTTCTCAAGAATGCCTCGGCGCTCCACGTACACCGTGTCGAACGTATTCACCAGAATGTCGCTCACGGTCGAGTCCTGGAGCAGCGGCTCCAGCGGTCCCAGCCCGAACACCTGGTCCATCACTTCATTGCCCAGCCGGTCGCGTTCATTGGCGCTCAACGGCACGCCCTGCTCCCCGATCAACTGCTGAATCAACCCCAGCAGTTGCAGGCGAGCCGCTCTGTTCTCCTGGATGAAGCCCAGCTTCTCGAGATCCATCCGCTTGATCAGTTCATGGTGTACGGCGGACTTGATCTCCTGCTGCGACTTCAGCGATACCGAAGCCGCCACCGGAGGAGCCGCGCGCTCGAGCACCCTCATCGACACTACGGCGTCGGCCATCGCGGTCCCTCCTGTCGGGGCGTGCTGTTCATCTTCATCTCCAAAAAGCGAAGCGGCTCGGTTTCGCAGCCGGGCTGTCGGGTTGAGAGTGGGACTGCACCGTTCGATTGGCCCACTTGCCGATCTGCGTTGTGAACTCGGAGCGGGAGTTGGGCGAGAGCGGTTCTCCCGCATTGATCGCACGCACCAGCTCCGCATAATTGTTGGGCACCGAAACCGAAACCGGGAAACGGACCGTGCTTTCCACCTGCTCCACGCTCACGGCGTCGTTCGATGTCGAGCGATTGATCGCGATGCGGACCTTGGTGGAGGCTTCTTCATTCAGGCCGAAATTCTCGATGTGCCGCGAAAGGTCGCGCAGGGCAGCGACGTCGGGCGTCGAAACCAGGTACGCTTCATCCGAACAGTTGACGATGGCGGAGTTGGCGTCCTGGTATTCGAGCGAGGAATCGAGCAGCACATAGTCGTATTGTCCGCGCAGAAACTCAAGCACCGCCTCCATCTCCGGAATGCTCGCGCTGTAACGGGCCGCGCAGATATCCGGCGAGGGCAACAGGTCGAGTCCGCTGGGATGCCGCGTCAGAAATCCGGCCAGCAGCTCCACGTCAAGCCGGTCGACATTTCGCATCAGCTCATCAAAGTGATACGCATTCTCCTTCACTCCCAGATACAGACACACATGGCCCAGTTGATGATGATGGTCGATCAGCAGCGTCTTCTTGCGATGCTGGCGGACCAGAAACATGGAGAGGTAAACCGCCAGCGTCGTGGTGCCGACGCCGCCCTTGGCGCCGAAAAAGGAAATGATGTTTCCCGAGTGCTTCGGCGGATCGGCCGAACCGGTGGCAAACCTCAACTGCAGGCGCTCGACAGCTTCTGCATATTGAGCCAGGTCGAGCGGAGACGTCAGGAACTCGTTGCAGCCCGCACGCATCGCCTGAACCAGCATGCCGGGGTCGTGATGCGCGGAAATTGCGATGATTGCTATCCTGCCGGGAAACATCTGCTGCAGCAGTTCCGCCGTTGCCGCCGCCTGCGCCGAGTCCTGATCAAAGTCGATCAGGGCGATCGAAGCCGCCGAGTCGCGTACCCGCTGTGAGAACTGCGGCCGCTTGCTTCGGCTGATGTAGTCGGAAAATTCGCCGGCAAACTCCGTGTCCGAGGAGCGCGCGCATCCGTCCATAACCCGCTGGGCCGTCTCCGGGTCGGCGCAAACCGTAAACGCTGTGAACCTGGCCGGAGCTGAAATTGAACGCTTCATCATCGGACTACTTCACCTTCTGCACGTTGGGGTCTTCGTGGATCCTGGTGTCGAACTTTCCCGCTTTCAAAAACGGGATCGCCATCTTCGGCGTCACCGCACGCTGCGTCTGGTGCAGCGGGTCCACAACTGTCGCCGTCACGATCACCACCAGTTCTTCCACGGAGTGGCTGTTGTTTTTCGACTTGAACAGCTCGCCCAGCACCGGCACATTGCCGATGCCCGGAACCTTGCTCAACAGCACTGTGGTCCGATGATCGAGCAGCCCGGAAATACTGAAGCTCTCCCCATCCTTCAGTTCCACCTCCGTCTGCGCGCGGCGCGTCGAGATCGCCGGAATCGTATAGCCCGAAATTGTGACTGCGTTCGTATAGTCGAGCGCGCTCACCTCCGGCGCGACCTTCAGAAGAATGCTCCCGTCAGGATTCACTTTGGGGGTGAACTTCAGCTTCACTCCATACGGCTGGAACATGATCGTCACCGAGGCGAACGTGCCGCCGCCGCCCTGGATCACCGGGTAAGGGAACTCGCCGCCCGATAGAAAGGAGGCCTCCTGGCCGCTGATTGTCGTGATCGTCGGCTCCGCCAGAATCTGGAGAACGTTATGCGCTTCGAGATCCGAAATCGTCACGCCCACGTTCAGCTTGGCGTCGTAGAAAAACATATTCAGTGGATTGCTCAGTCCGATCTCCGCTTGCCCCCCGGAGCCCTGGGTCAGTCCCACGCTGGTGAACTGCTGGGTAGACAGCGTCGACATTTTCGAACCCGTGCTGAAAAAGTTCACCCCGAACTGCGCCAGCTTGGTGCGATCAATCTCCGCGATCCGCACCTTCAATTGCACCTGCTTCGGATGGACATAGGTCACCGCCAGCGAGCTCACCACATCCTTGGAATAGACTCCGGCTAGCGCCAGCGCCTCTTTCTCCGCATCATCTCCAACCACCGTCCCGGACAGGTAAATCCGCCCCTCCTCTGCCCGCACGTGAACATCTTCCCCGGGCAGCGATTGCGCCAGCGAGCGCTGCAGCGGCTCCACATCGACATCGGCCGAAACCGTATAAAGCACTGAATTGCCCGACGTGTCCCACAGCGCAAGACTGCTGATGCCGGAAGCCTTCGCCGTAATCACCTCTTCATTCGGGTTGGGCAAAAAGGATTGCAGCACCAGTGGATTGCTGACATATACGCGCCGCAATCTTTTGGTTGTCTTCAGAAAAATAGAGCGTCCGATGACCAGGTGAAGATTGGCGGCCTTGGAATCGGTTACAACCATCGCATTTGTAACCGTCACGATGCCGGTCGTTGCTGCTGGTGTCAGAGAAGACACAATGCCCGCATGAATACCCGATGCGACAGCCGCCTGCGCGCGCGCCGGTCGATTGGCAAGAGCTGAAAAGCAAACCAGCGCCATCGCGCAAGCTATACATGTCCGAATTGGAGAAGTAGCCGTCAATGTATGAATTCTCAAAAGCTCGTCCCGCTTCGCTTGTCTCCCAAGATCGTTTCCACAATGAATCGCCGAATCTGCGGCGCCTGGGTTTTCCCAACTGCCGCGGCCTTTCTCTCGGCGCCTGGAATCAGCTCCGACAGCTCAACCGGCGGGTCCACAACCTGTCCTCTGTCGGTCGAATTGCGCAGCACAAAATGAATCGTTCCCTGGGTGCTCGCCAGCACCACGCGCTCGGCATCGTCCGGCTTCATCAGCAGCGTCACCACATTCACCGTGGCCGGCTTGCCTGTAGGATCAGGTTCCACCTGGTGTCCTGCCGCCAGCACTTCCGCGTCCTGCAGAACCGTCGCCGTCGTGGGCTCCGGCGATTTTTCGGATCGATACGTGACCAACACATCAACGTGCGAGCCTGGAAATAAAAATCCCGCCACCCCGACAACTTCATCCGATTTCAGCGCGAGCGCCCGCATTCCCTCGGGGATTTTTACCGTCAACCCCATCCCCGGGACCGCCAGATCGCGTTCCAGAATCGGTTCATTCACCGCAAGCGGATACAGCACCGCGCGCCCTATCAAAGCCTGCGGCTGCACAAAGCCGCCCTGCAAAGGAATGGAAGCCGGCCAGTCGATGGTTCTTAAATCCTCCGCCCTCAGAGTCTGTCCCGCGTCGAGCGGCACTGCTGCCGCCATGTATTTCTGCCTGGGGACGGGAGTCTGCCCATGCCTCCGCATCTGCCGGTTCAGCAGCAATGTGCAGGCTCCGGAAATCAGCAGGGCGGCTAGTAAGGCGGCGGTCAGTCTGCGTTTTGCCATGCCGTCACCTCACCAGCATCCCGCCCAGCAGTGTGATCCAGCACCCGCAGGCAATCGCCAATCCATACGGCAGTCGCAGCGTTCCTGCATGATGCACATTCAGCTCCGGATGCGGCAGCAGCCCATTCGCGCCATGGTGCGCAACCAGTGTGCCGACATTCATCAGCGTGCTGTTCAGCCGTCCGCGAGCCAGCGCCAGCGCAATTGCGAGCACTCCTCCAGCAAGAACCGTCGCCACGAACAATTCCGCAAGATGGCCAAATCCGGCGATGCAGGAAACAGCCGCCATCAACTTCACGTCCCCCGCGCCCATGCCGCCGGCGAGAAAGAAAAGAAAAAATATTGCGCCGCCCAGTAGCCCCGCGGCCGCGGAAATCCCCATCGCCGTCCATCCCGCATATTCCAGGTGCAGCAGCATTCCCAATACGATCGAGTACCCAGTGAGCAGATTGGGAATGCGCCGCGTCCGCAGATCGCAAACAGCCCCGAGAGTCGCGCACAGCGCCGCACAGAACAGGTAGACGAGATTGGGGGATTCAATCGGCATAGGACTTTGTATTCATGTATCGGAAGAAACAGGTTGCGGCTACAGCGCTGTGTCCAAATTTGTTAATAGGACCGCGCTCTTTTTGTGCCGCCCGCTCCGCCGGGGAGATGAACGCGAATGAGGGCAGCGGATGGACAGCGGCCAGGCCATTGTCCTTCCCACTACCCTCATCGCTTTTGTTCCAAAGGTTGGAGCGTGGCCACGGAGTTACAGTGCGCTGGTCAGTGTGCTTCCAACCGAGTTGAACGCCGTCCCGATGTCGCTCGAAAGCGCCTTCATGCCGGCAACCGCGCCCAGGCCGATCAATGCTGCGACCAACGCGTATTCAATCAGGTCCTGACCCGAATCTTCCTTGACCAAGCGGATAAGAATTTCTTTTACTGTTTTCATGAGTTTTCTCCTTAACGGTTTTGCCAGATACGCCGCCATCCCGGAGAGAGATCCTCAGGAAGAAAATGGTGACACTCTGACGGTTGCTTTGGAGAGAATCCTAGCGTGAGTTTCGCTAGCAGTAACCCTAATTCGCGTTACCGGAGGGTACGAAGGTCACTTGAGGAAAATCGAACGCTGCGCCGGTACGAAGGTAACGGCCCACCCGGCATGGAGCGTCGTTTCTGCGCACTCCGAAGAAACTCACACACCATTTCCGTTCCCCGAATGGAACTCGCAACGCCGGCGTCACTGCAACATTCCCACCTTCAACATGTCCGTCGAAGGAATTGGATTCAGCGCGAGATTGATCGCGCCGCTGCCGCTCAGGTTCACCTGATCGGCGACGATCTCTCCCAGAATGTAAGTCCCCGAACTCGCGCCTCCCGACACACTCAGTACGTCCGCATATCCGGTTGAGTGGAAATAGAGCGAGCCGGAAAACGACAGACTGCCGGATCCGCCAAACTGCGCCTTCATCGTGTTGCTATGCGCCTGGAACACAAGCAGCCCGCGGCTACCCGGATTGCCGCGCGAATCCGTCGTATCCCCACTCGCGTCCCAGTAGGTTCCATTGGTCGCGCACTGCGCCACCAGAATGTTTCCATTGTTCGCGCTCGGCATTCCGAGCGAGCCTGTCGGCACGCTGCCATCGCAAGTCAACGCCGTCGAGGCCACGGGATCAACGCGGCTCGATGGAAGCGAACCCGTTCCGCCCGCAATGTTCAGACTTCCTGTCAGGAAATAGAACATCACTCCGTCCGTCTGTTGCCATGCAATGGTTGAATAAGCGCTGCAACTCGGCTTGCACGGCGTCGCCATGCGAATTTCATCGCTACCCCCCACCGTTAGGTTCCCATTCATGTAGTAGATCCCCGGCTTGAAAATGGCGACGTCATTCGCATTCAATGAGCCGGCAATTCCGCTCGGATAGTAGCCGGGTTCGAACTCCAGGCATCCACTGTGTGGAATTGTGGAGACATAATTGGTGGGCGAATGGTCTGGACAGCCATCGCTTCCATACGCCACCACGTGGGGTGTGCTGGCAGTGGTTGACAGGGTCGGCCGGCTCGGCGCAGGCACAGTCCCGTACGGATCGGCTACCGGCAAAGCATTGCCTCGCCAGTTGCCGGTTGTTCCACCATTGAAGCCGCCGCCGGAGCAACTGGGCGATTGCGTCGGTCCTCCCACCGTTGCCACGTTCGATCCGGTGCCGCTCGGGCCTCCTAGGGAGGTGTTAATCAGGCCGGACGGAACGCAGACGATCGCCGTTGCACTCGTGGAGTTGACCAGAACGCTGCGCTGCGGACCGCCCACAATGTTGAAGGACGCTCCCCCGCCGTAGGTGAACGCCCCGGAGATCGTCGGGTTCAACACGACCATCGGGGGTGCCGCCGCCTTCTCAACCAGCCCGCAGGTGCAGGATGCCGCCACGGTTTGATAGCGCGTTCCCTGCAGCGTGTAGAGAAAATGCGTCTTGACGTTTTCCTTCACCGTCACTTTCAAAAACGGATAGCTCGTCACCGAACCCGGCGGCGCGGTCGCCCCCGGCACCGTCGCCGGAAAGATCCATCCCACCGAGCTCGAAACAGCATTCGCCGACAATCCCGCCCCGGCAAATCCGTTCGTCTTCGCGTAATAACAGATCGTCGTGCTCGGGCTCGCGCTGCAGTCGCCGCTTGTTCCCGGAGTGAATCCCATTGACGGCAGCGACAATCCATCGGCCACCGCATACATGTCGAGTGCCCCCGCCTGGCAGGAGGAATCCGCAGCCGACTGCGCCGCCTGTCGGTGGAACCACAAGTTCGTCAAATCGACCGAGAATCCCACGATGGCCAGCAGGAACAGCGCCAGCATCATCAGCAGCGAAATCAACACCTGCCCGGATTCTCCGCCGGCCGTCGAAGTTCCTTCGACTGGAAGGCCCCCGGTGCTGTGCATCGTCGCCATCCTTGTGAGCGCTGCGGATGCGCCGGCTTCTCCCGGCTGACGTGGATCTCGTCCAATCGTCACCGTCCGTGGCAGCACGGCCATCGAGCACGGAACGCGAATATTTATCGGCCGCACTAGTAAATCACCCGGCCCTGCGCGGTCATATGTACATTCCGCACCAGACCCGGAAGCGCGACAACCGGCGTATAGGAGTAATCGACGGTTACGTTCACCCGCGCGGGCGGACTCGAGCTGCCATCCGGATAGCTCACCTCCACCTTCATCGGCGCAATGTGGTTGAAGGAGTAGGTCGCGACGTGGTCCACCACCGCAACTACGTTCGCTCCTGAGGAATCGCCGCACCCCAGGCTGGGTCCGCTGCAGTTGCTGCTGTCCGCGCCGTGCACGATTGCATATCGCACGCCCTGCCGGGCCGCGTCTCCCAGCACGCTGCAGGTGTAGGTCAGCATACAAATCTCAAACAACCATAAGACAAGCGGCATGATCACCAACAATGCGATCGCGGACTCCAGCAGCAGCGAGCCTTCTTCCGCGCCGCGGAAAAACATCCGGCGTACAGGCACCCGCCGTAGTCCCCACCTTTGGCGTGCGAATCGCATTAGTCCAGCACTCGCATCGAGACCTGCCGATGAAAACTCAGCGAAGGTATCAGAGGATGAGAAAAAATACTGAGTGGAATCGGCGGCTGCACCGTGTAGGTCACATCCACGCGGTTCATCAGAAACCGCGGCGCCTCCGGGTCTGTGCCGGGCGTATAGCTTGTGCTCGTGGGTCCATAGCTGGCGCACTTCGTCACATTGCCGGTCACGCCGATCGCCTTCGAGCAGACCTCGACCGTTGTCGTTGTCCCCGCGCTCATCAGGCCAGACAGGTCGGCCACTGCCAGAGCGCCCACGGAGGTCGCGCTCGAGATCGGCCCCGCAGCCGGCAGGCTGCTCTGCTGCGGCGATTCATATCCCTGGATCGAATACTCAACCGCGTTGCGCGAGGAGGAGCTAAGGTTCGCCGCAACAATAAAGAAATATCCAAAGTCGACGGCAAACGCCGCCAGCAGCACCAGGAGCGGCAAAAACAATGCCACTTCAAGCAGGCTCTGTCCGCTCTCTTCGCTCATGTGTGATCGTCGCGCCCGCAGTTTCATTCTTCAGTCCTTTGCATGAATGGCCGTATCACCAAATTGCTGTTCAGGCGGAGCACAGCGCCGCCGAGGAGTCTCGCGCTTTTCCGCCACTTCAGTAACGGTTCCGGCCAGAGCTGCCGATAACGTCCCTATAGCTTGCGCCAGCATTCTCCAGATTTATTAAGGAATCTTCCCGGAAATGGTTACCTGCGTAATTCAAGCGGAATTGAAGACCGCCGACAAATCAAAGCCGCAGCTTGGACTGAGGCTTTTATGCAGCTTCCCGGCGCTGCTCGCGGTCCTGCTCGCCGCGATCGTATTTGTCGTGCTTCCCAAGACGAACGCCGATCCCGATCTCGGCTGGCATCTGCGCAACGCGCAGTTTCTCTTTCAGCATCACGCGTTCATCCGAACGGAAATGTATTCCTTCACCACCCATGGCCAGCCCTGGATGGACCACGAATGGCTCGCTGAAATTCCTTTTTATCTGGGCTGGAAATGGCTCGGCGCGCGCGGCATCTTTCTTGTTACCTATGCGTCCATCAGCGCGATCATGCTGGGCATCTTCGCTCTGGCTACCCTCGAGTCGCGGAACGTCAAAGCGGCATTCCTGACATCATTTCTCGCAGTGGCGCTGGCCAGCGTCTCCTTCGGTCCGCGCACTCTTCTGTTCGGCTGGATCTTTCTCGTCGCAGAACTGGCCATTCTCTACCGCTTCAACAGCACGCCGAAATTGATCTGGATGCTTCCGCCGCTTTTCTTGCTCTGGGTCAACACCCATGGCTCCTGGCTCATCGGACTCGTGCTGTTCAGTGTGTTCGCCTTGTCGGGCTGCGTGGAAGGGAACTGGGGTTCGATCGCGGCGAGGCGATGGACAACATCACAGGCGCGCACGCTCGCCACCACCGCCGCGCTCTCGCTCCTCGCGCTTTTCGTCAATCCCTACGGATGGCGGCTCGTCGCCTACCCTTTCAATCTCGCCTTCCATCAACAACTGAACATTGCCAACGTGGTGGAATGGAGAACGCTCGATTTCCATTCACCGCGCGGCAAGCTCGTCATTGTCATCCTGGCGGCCTCGATCATCCTGCATTTAGTGCGACGAAAGCAGTGGAAGCTCTACGAAGTCGCGTTTCTCCTGATTGCCATCGATTCCAGCTTCACCTATTCCCGGTTCCTGTTTCTCGCCGCTATCCTCGTCGCGCCGCTTCTCGCAAAAGATCTTCAGGAATTTCTGCCGAACTATCGTCCCGAAAACGATAAATTCCGGCTGAACGCCGCCATCATACTGGCCTGCCTGCTCGCGATCTGCTTCAGATTTCCAACCGGCCCGCGGCTTCTCCAGGCGGAATCCGGCAGTTACCCGGTTGCCGCCCAGACCTATCTCCAAAATTTCCATCCACAAGGAAACGTATTGAACGACTATCTCTGGGGTGGATATCTCATCTGGAACACGCGGCAAATTCCCGTATTTGTCGACTCCCGGGTGGACGTGTTTGAATACAGCGGAATTTTCAAGGACTATCTAGACCTCGTCCAGCTGCGCCGCAGCTTCGCCGTGCTCGACACCTACAAAATCCGCTATGTTCTCTTCCGAAAACAAGCGCCGCTGTCTTACCTTCTGGAACATAATCCGGGCTGGAAGATCGACTATAGCGACTCGACCACAATTCTTTTCGAAAGACAGAACAGCGCGGCGAAATGATCGAGCGACACTTACATCGCGCTTACGCGGTAAAACGCGAGAGGATAGGCCCGCTCGCCCGCACCCTATATCTTCTCGCCACTTTCCAGTTCGTCTGCTGCTATCTGCGCCACGTCCCCTCCTACATGCGGCTCATGGCTTATGAACATGGCTCCGACCGCATGCCTTTCCAGGGACGGCTGCTGATGATGTACCCACTGCGCTGGGCGCATCAAAGCTCGCTTTTCATCACGGTTGCAGCGGCTACGGATAAATTCTTCCCCTGGTTTCTGCCCCACGCCACGCCTGAATCCGTCCTCCAGCTCATCGTCGATACCATCTGCATCGTGATTACCGGGGCCATCGCTATCCGCATCTACCAGGCGGCTTCAAAAGAGCAGCTGCTGACGCAATGGATTTATCCTCTCGTCCTGGTTATGTGCGTTTCCACGTACATGCTGCACAGCACGCAGAGCCTGCGCTACTACTATGACTTTCCCAGCCTGTTATTCTTTTCCGCCGGCCTGTTTCTCATCTACTTTCGCGGCCATCCATTGTTGTTTGCAGCGGTGTTTCTCCTCGGAACGGTCAACCGCGAAACTACTCTCGTCCTCTTACTCTTCTTTGTTCTTGCGCACGTTATCCGCTATGGCCGAACCGACTGGTCGCGGCTGCGCGAAGTGCAAATGTGGGCAGTCGTCGTGCCGCTCGCGTTCGTCTGGGTAGCCTGGCATCTGTGGGTAGTTTGGACCTTTCGCCACAATGCATCAGAAGTCGTCGTGGCGCTATTTCGTCAATCTCGGTCTGTTGCTGATTCCGCTGGCATGGCCGCAAATCCTGGGCGCGGGCGCCTACACGCTGCCCGTCATCTTCCTCTTCCACCGTCGAATCTGCGGACCCTACCCTGCGCATCTGGCTATGGAGCCTTCCGGCCTGGTTCGCCCTGATGTTCTTCTACGGCATCCTCATCGAAACCAGAATCTTCGGCGAGCTGATCGTCTATCTAGCCTGTCTTACGGCTCTCATCGCCGAAGAAAGTATTCTCGCCCGCTTGCGGCAGCAACCTTTGTCCACCGCATGGGTACCTTCAACCATGATCAGCAACGGAGTCGGCGGAGTCATTCTGAACGCTAAGTCTCCCGCACCACCTTGCGCGGATCCTTATCATCCCGCAGCGCAACAAACTTTGTGTGTCGCAGATTCTCCGCACTCGTCCACTCAAGAAATTCAATCTGCGCCACAGCTTCCGGCCGAAGCCAGACGCATTCCTTCATCTTTTCCGCCGTCAGTCCCGGCCCCCAGCGCCCCGGTCCGGTTTGCGGAAGATTGACGAACGGACACTTGGCGGTCGCCAGATGTTTAATCTTTTCGAACACCTCTCGCCGGTTCGCCGGCGTTAACCCGCCTCTCACCCGTGCGGAAAAGACCAGATCCTTGCCGCGATAGAAGCCGATGATGAGCGCCTCCACCCCAAGGTGTCCCGGGATATAGCCGCCGATAATAAATTCCTGCCCCAGGTTGATCCGGTGCTTCACCCATAGCCCGCTTCGTTCGCCCGGTTCATAGACACTGTCAACCCGCTTGGCAATCACGCCCTCGAGCCCCTGCTTCTTCACGAAACTCATCATTTCCGCTGCTGAAAAATTCGCCGCCTCCGACAGGCGAACATGCTCGTTCGGCCTTATCAGCGAACCGAGCAACTCGCGCCGTTCCGCAAGCGGCAGCCCCATCACATCGCGGTCCTTATGAACAAGAATGTCGAACGCATAGTAGAAAATATGCGGCTCAGCCGAGCGAAAGCTTTGCAGCAGGCTGAAATCCGGATTCCCGCTCGGCCCCAGCGCCACCAGTTCTCCGTCCAGCACGGTGCCCTCTGGCAGATTCTTCAGCGCCGTCGCCACATAGTGAAACTTGCGATTCAGCACATTCCTGCGGCGCGAATACAGCGTCGTCTCACCCCCTTGCCGCACTGCCTCAAGCCGGAACCCGTCCATCTTGACCTCGTAGCTCCACTCCGGGCCATCTGGCACTTTTTTCACAGGCAGGCATTCCATCGATTCGATGAAGCCCGCAGTTCGGCTAGGCAATGCAGTTTTTTTCGTCATCCCGTATATAGATGGCAAAAGAGCACTCGAAGAACGCCAAGCATCAAGTCTCGGAGAACCCCGCTCAATCGCACTCGGTTCTTTCCCGCCTTAAATTCCACAGGCCTTACTTGCAATCTGCAACTAACATGAGCTACCGTGTCGAATGTGGTCGGAAAACCAAATTCAAACCGGCGTTCCGGTTGTCCCGTCAGTGTTTCCCTTGAAATTCTGGGAGATCGCTGGTCCTTGCTGATCGTCCGCGACCTGATGGTTCGCGCGCACCGCACATTCAAGGAGTTTCAGAACTCAGGCGAAGGAATCGCAAGCAATATCCTGGCGGACCGCTTGCAAAAACTTCAGGCCGCCGGAATTCTTTTTTCGGAGAGCGACCCATCCGATGGACGAAAGATGAACTACCGGCTGACAGAGAAGGGAATCGACCTCGCCCCCGTGCTCTTGGATCTGCTGATCTGGGGTGCAACGCACGAAGCCACGGGAGCGCCCTGCGAAGTCATCGCCGAGATGGCGAAAAACCGCGAACCCCTCCTCGCCGAAACGCGTAGACGATGGCGGGAGCGCGATCCAACTCCGCTGCTCCCCAGCTTCGCGGACGACGAGTTTGTACAAGAACCCATCACGAAATCACCGGAAAGGAAAGCAAGAAAATGAGCAATGTGCGGGTACTGGTTGGCACGCGCAAAGGTGCATTTGTTCTAACCTCGGACGGCAAGCGCAAGAACTGGAATGTCAGCGGCCCCCACTTCGGCGGCTGGGAAATTTACCACCTCAAAGGATCGCCCGTCGATCCCAACCGCATCTATGCCTCGCAGACCAGCGGCTGGTTTGGCCAGTTGATCCAGCGTTCAAACGACGGCGGCAAAACTTGGGAGCCCGTCGATAACAAGTTCGCATACGATGGCGTTCCCGGCACGCATCAGTACTACGACGGCAAGCCCCACCCGTGGGAATTCAAGCGCGTCTGGCATCTCGAGCCCTCGCTCACGGACCCCGACACCGTCTACGCGGGTATCGAGGATGCCGCGCTGTTTCGTACGGCCGATGGTGGCAAGAGCTGGAGCGAGCTATCCGGCCTGCGCAAACACGGCTCCGGCCCGCGCTGGCAGCCGGGCGCGGGCGGCATGTGCCTGCACAGCATCATCCTCGATCCGAGCGATCCGCAGCGCATCTTCATCGCCATCTCCGCCGCCGGCGCCTTCCGCACTGACGACGGCGGCGAAACCTGGCGGCCCATCAATCAGGGTCTCCGCTCGCAGTACATCCCCGATCCCACGGCCGACGTCGGCCACTGCGTTCACCACATTGCCATGCACCCATCCCGCCCGGGCGTGCTGTTTATGCAGAAGCATTGGGACGTAATGCGCAGCAACGACGCCGGCGATTCCTGGCATGAGGTCAGCGGCAATCTCCCCACGGATTTCGGCTTTGTCATCGATGTCCATGCCCACGAGCCGGAGACGATTTACGTCGTCCCCATCAAGAGCGACTCCGAACACTATCCGCCCGATGGAAAGCTGCGCGTCTACCGCAGCCGCTCCGGCGGTAATGAGTGGGAGGCGCTGAGCGACGGGCTGCCGCAGCAGGACTGCTACGTTGACGTTCTGCGCGACGCCATGGCCGTCGACTCACTCGACGCCTGCGGCGTCTACTTCGGCACCACCGGTGGCCAGGTCTACGCTTCCCCCGATGCCGGCGATCACTGGGCCCCCATCGCCCGCGATCTTCCCGCGGTACTTTCCGTTGAGGTGCAGACGCTGCCATGAACCCGGGCAATTCTCCGGCGACGATCCGCGTCGAACTTCCCGCCCACCTGCGCACCCTGGCGAAGGTGGGCCGCGAAGTCGAGCTCGCAGTCGCCGCCCCGATCACAATTCGCTCCGTGCTCGACGCGCTCGAGGTTCGCTATCCCGTGCTGCAGGGAACCATCCGCGATCACGTAACACTGGAGCGCCGGCCTTTTCTGCGCTTCTTCGCCTGCGAAGAGGACCTCTCTCACGATCCAACGGACACGCCTCTTCCCCCAGCGGTCGCCTCCGGTGCCGAGCCCTTGATCGTTCTGGGAGCGATTGCAGGCGGATAAATCAAGTCCGTCGCGTCGGGCTGCCCCGCGCGCTCGCAACAACTTTGAACTCTATTCATTCGGTCGAAACACTAGTGGAGGAAAATGCATGCAAGTGGATACGCGAACCGCAGCCACCTCAAAAGGCCGTCTCTGGACCGGTCGCATTCTCAGCATTCTGGTCGTGCTGTTTCTGCTCTTCGATGCCGGAGTGAAGTTTGTACACACGCCGCAAATGCGCCAGATAGCCGCGCAGCTGGGTCTGGCCCCGCATCTTCTTCCCGTCATCGGGATCATATTGCTGATTTGCACCGCGCTCTACGCCATCCCGCAGACGGCTGTCCTGGGCGCTCTCTTGCTCACCGGCTATCTCGGCGGCGCCGTGGCCATTCAGATGCGCGCGGGGAAGCCCGTGTTCGATACAGTTTTCCCCGTACTCTTCGCCGTGGTGCTCTGGGCCGCCATTTTTCTGCGGGAGAACAGGTTGCGGCTACTTCTCCCGGTTCGAAGTTAGCCGCTGCCTCTCGATGTATTCGCGTGTGGGGATTTCCTGAACCCAACCATTCAGGAACAAATCGATTCAGCAGCTTGTACGGGGAGCGAATCCATGAAAATAGCCGCACTCATAGCTCGCATTCTTCTCGGCGTCATGTTTTTCATCTTTGGCCTGAACGGATTTATTAATTTTCTCCACGGATCTTTGCCCGGCGGCATGGCCGGCCAATTCCTTAGCGTGCTGATGCAATCCCATTACGTGTATTTTGTTTCTGGAGTGCAGCTGATCGCGGGCGCATTCCTGCTCATCGATCGATTCGTCCCACTGGCGCTGGTGCTGCTCGCCGCGGTCATCGCCAACATCCTCGTATTTCATATCACCATGCAGCCCAGCGGTCTCCCGCCGGGCATCTTCGCTGCCATCCTCTGGCTCATCGTCGCGTCCAGGCACCGCGCATCGCTCGCGCCCCTGTTCGCACAGAAGGCCTAAAGTCTTCACATCGCTCAGACATCAACCGCCGCACCCACACTTGAAAGGAATGCCTCATGGAATTAACAGAAGAGCCTGAAATCGTCACCTGGCCAGAAACCCATTACGTCTTCGTCGAGAAAACCGGGCCATTCATGACCTCGGCGCCTGCGGCTTGGCAAACCCTGCATCGGCTGACCCCGCAAATCGCTGAACACAACAGCATCACCGGATATACGAGTCTGTATAAAGTGGCGCCGCAAATCTATCGCGCCGGTGTGTCGCTCGCATCCTCTCCGAAGAATTTGCCGGAAGGTCTCGAATCCACGAAGTTCAAAGGCGGCAAGTACAGCCGTTTTGTTTTGACCGGGCCGTACTCCAACCTGCCCGAAGCATCTCGCCGCGTTTTCCAAATTGTCTCCGAGAAAAAGATTCAGCTCCGCGATGACTACTGCATCGAAAATTATTTGAACGATCCCAGAACGACGCCGGAACAGCAGCTCATCACCGAAATACTCGTCCCCACGCTCTAACAGAATTTTCATCTCGAAAGGAAAAGACCATGCAACTGAACGCATATCTGCTTTTCAACGGCAACTGTGAAGCCGCCTTCAAGTTCTATGAACGCGCGCTCAATGGAAAAATCGAAGTGATGTCCACCCATGCGGGTACGCCGGCAGAGAAACACGTCCCGCCGGAATGGGCCGGCAAAATTCTCCATGCCTCCATGACCATCGAAGGCCAGCGCCTCATGGCTTCCGACGCTCCACCCGATCACTCTGAGAAGCCGGGCGGATTTTCCTTGTCCCTCAACTTCACCGACGCTGCGAAAGCGGAGCGCATCTTCCAGGCTCTGGCGGAAAATGGTCAGGTCAAGATGCCAATTCAACAGACGTTCTGGGCCGAACGCTTCGGCATGCTCGTCGACCAGTTCGGCATCCCCTGGATGATCAACTGCGAAAAACCCGCGTAACGCATATTGCTCAATCACGCGGCATCGGAATACAGCAGAAACAAGCACGCCCACGTCTCGCTTCTGAGACGTGGGCGTGCTTTATTGAAAGAGATGCTTGCGTCCACTCGAAGTCGAGCGGCGTCGAACGTGCTCAGCCAATCTCCCGGAGCGCCGGGTACATTCTTCGATACGCGCGATATCTCTCCCGCATCACTGCAAGCGCCGCCTCGCCGGGCTCGACCCGCTCCGCCACCCTAACCACTGCGTCGCAAGCGGCCTCGACCGAAGGCCACACGCCAACCGCTACCCCGGCCAGCAGCGCCGCACCGAATGCCGCGCCTTCTTCCGCCTCGACCGTCGTCACCGCCTGACCGTAAACATCGGCCTGGATCTGCCGCCACACACGCGAGCGCGCTCCACCACCACCCAGCCGAATCTCGCCCACCGGAATTTCAAGTTCCCGAAAAATCGTCAGCGTATCCTTCAGGCTGAACGCCACGCCTTCGAGAATCGCCCGCACAACATGCGCCCGCCCATGGTTGGCCGCCAGACCGACCAGCGCCGCGCGCGCATTCGGGTCGAGATGCGGCGTCCGCTCGCCCATCAAATACGGCGCCCACAAAACTCCATCCGCGCCCGGCGGAATCAACGACGCTTCCTCGCTCAACGCTTCGTAGCCGCCGCCGAAAGTATCGCGAAACCATCGCAGCGAAAGCCCCGCCGCCTGGGTCACGCCCATCACATGCCAGCGTTGCGGAATCGCATGGCAGAAGGTGTGCAGTCGCCCGCCCGGATCGGCCACCGGCGCATCCGTCGCGGCAAATACCACGCCGGAGGTGCCGATCGTCGCACTCACATCCCCGGGCCGAACGATCCCCATCCCCACCGCACCCGCCGCCTGGTCGCCCGCACCCGCAATCACCGGAGTGCCCGCCTTCAGCCCCAGCAACTTCGCGGCACCCGCGGTCACATGGCCAACAATCTCCTGCGATTCATACAGAGCCGGCAGGCAAGAAACATCCAGCCCAACCGCATCGAGAATCTCTCGCGACCATCGGCGATGCCGTACATCCAGCAGCAGCGTGCCGGAGGCATCGGCCACATCGATGGCGCGCACGCCCGTCAGGCACAGACGTACATAATCCTTCGGCAGCAGAAAACTGCGGAACTGCTTCCAGATTTCCGGCTCATGCTCCCGCACCCACAACAATTTCGTCAAAGTAAAATTCGGCAGCGCAGGATTCGCCGTCAGCTCCACCATCCGCTCCGGCCCGATCGTCTCGTTCAAGTACCGGCATTCCTCCGTGCTGCGCTGGTCGCACCAGATCAGCGACGGCCGCAGTGGACGGTCCTCTGCGTCAAGCAGCACCGCGCCATGCATCTGCCCGGTCAGCCCGATGCAGGCAATCTCCTCCGCCGCTATCGAGGACTGCTGCAACAGCGCCCGCACCGCCAACTGACAGGCCTTCCACCAGTCCGCCGGGTCCTGCTCTGCCCACCCCGTGCGTGGGGAGTCAAACGGCTGATGCTCCGCGATCGCCGAGCCAACCATAGAGCCCGCTTCATCGATCAGCAGCGCCCGCGTCCCACCCGTCCCAACATCAATCCCAAGAAGCGTAATCGCACTATCCTCCAAAACAAGGTCTGTCATGCTGTGCGAGCAACGCCGCCGCCCGCTGATTCAGCAACTCAGAATCTTCAGCCGAGTTCCAAAAGCACACCTGAGACATGGGTTCGCCCATCACTCGATCATATTAATTGGAATCACTCGCGGCGGCGAAGGGCGGCGAATCCCCGGTCCGATCTTTCGCTTTCGTTTCAGCCCACCCCAACCGTTTATCCTTATATAGAAGGGATTCTCCCCGCCGAACCGCAAGCCGTGAAGCCAGCCAATCCAACACGATCATCGAAAAAGCCGCAGGTGGAAAAGACTGTCCCCACACCCAGCGAAACCTCCGACGTCCTCTCCCTCTTCCATCCCGTAACAGCGTCGTGGCTCCGCGCGGTCTTCGAAAAACCCACCACCCCGCAGCGCCTGGGCTGGCCCGCCATCGCACGCAATGAATCGACCCTGATCCTCGCTCCTACCGGCAGCGGAAAAACGCTCGCCGCCTTCCTCTGGTGCATCGACAAGCTGATGCTGCAACCTCCGCCGCCAGACGCAACCGGCTGCCGCGTCATTTACATCAGCCCGCTGAAAGCCCTGGCAGTCGACATCGAGCGCAACCTCCGCTCCCCGCTCGCTGGCATTCAGCAGATGGCCGAGCGCGCCGGCGCCAGTGTGCGGGAGCTCGAGATTGCAGTCCGCACCGGAGACACGCCGCCGCGCGAGCGCGCCCGCTTTCGCCGCGACCCCGCGGAAATCCTCATCACCACGCCGGAGTCGCTTTACCTGCTGCTCACCAGCGATGCCGCCGTTTCCCTGCGCAACGTTGAAACAGTCATCATCGACGAAATCCATGCGCTTGTGCCGACCAAGCGAGGCGCGCATCTCGCCCTGTCGCTGGAACGCCTGCAGGCACTGGTGGGCCGTCCAATCCAGCGCATCGGCCTCTCCGCAACCCAGCGCCCGCTGGAAGAAGTAGCGCAGTTCCTCGGCGGCGTCGACGTCCCGATCAGCGCGCAGATCGCGCCCGCAGCGACCCACAACCTGATCGAAGAAAACGCGCTTGCCGCCGCCGAACTCGAACCGGAGTGGATCGCTAACTCCTCCTCAATAAACGCTCCCGCGTTTCGCCCCGTCACCATCATCAACGCCAGCGAACCCAAGCGCCTCGACCTCCGCATTGAAGTGCCCGTTGAAGACATGGCAAAACTTGGCCAGCAGGAGGAGCTATCCAGCGGCCCCGCCTCGCAAGGCCCGAAGCGTACCTCCATCTGGACCGCGATCCATCCGCGCCTGCTGGAACTCATCCGCGAAAAGCAATCCACGTTGATTTTCGTCAACAGCCGCCGCGTCGCCGAGCGCCTCGCCGGCGCGCTCAACGAACTCGCTGCCGAACCCATTGCGCGCGCCCATCACGGCTCGCTCGCCGCCCCACAGCGCTCCGAAATTGAAGAGCTTCTCAAAGCCGGCCGCATCCGCGCGCTGGTCGCAACCTCATCGCTGGAGCTCGGCATCGACATGGGCGCAGTCGATCTCGTCATCCAGATTGAAGCGCCGCCCTCGGTCGCCAGCGGCATGCAGCGCATCGGCCGCGCCGGGCACCACGTCGGCGCCGTCAGCGACGGCATCATCTTCCCAAAGTTTCGCGCCGACCTCATCGCCTGTGCCGCAGCAACAAAGGCAATGCACGAGGGCCTCGTAGAATCCACCCGTTACCTTCGCAATCCGCTCGACGTGCTGGCGCAACAAATCGTAGCCACCGTAGCCGAGCCGCCGCAGAAGCCCCGAGCAGCGAAACCCGGCGGAAAGAAATCCATTGCAAACAACCCGGGTGCCCCAGGTCTCGCCTCTGAGACCTGGGATTCAGCCTCCACGAAAAATCTTGATGGGGTCGAAGAAATTACCCCAACCAACACCGACGCGCTCTATCGCCTCATCACGAGCGCCGCTCCCTTCGCCACCCTCAGCCGCGCCGCCTTTGAGGGCGTGCTCGACATGCTCTCCGGCCGCTATCCCTCCGACGAATTCGCCGAGCTGCGTCCGCGCATCACCTGGGACCGCGACCACGACACACTAACCCCGCGCGTCGGTGCGAAGAGCCTCGCCATACTAAACGGCGGCACCATCCCCGACCGCGGCCTCTACGGAGTCTTCCTCTCCGGCTCCGAAAAACCAGTTCGCGTCGGCGAGCTTGATGAGGAAATGGTCTTCGAAAGCAACTCCGGAGACACCTTCGTCCTCGGCGCAACCACCTGGCGCATCGATGAGATTACCCACGATCGCGTCCTCGTTTCCCCCGCGCCCGGCGAGCCCGGCAAGATGCCCTTCTGGCACGGCGACGGCCCCGGCCGCCCCATCGAATTTGGCCGCCGCATCGGCGCCATGGTCCGCGAGCTGCGCGGCATGGAGCGCAACGCCGCCCTCAGCCGCCTCACGCGCGAGCACGACCTCGACCCCAAAGCCGCCGATAATCTCCTCCGCTTCCTCGCCGATCAGGAGCTCGCCACCGACGTCGTTCCCGACGATCGCACCATCGTCATCGAGCGCTGCCGCGACGAGCTGGGCGACTGGCGCGTCTGCGTTATGACGCCCTTCGGCACCCGCATTCACGCGCCCTGGGCCATGGCCGTCAGCGCGCGTCTGCACGCCGCCGGTCACGTTGACGTCGAAACACTGTGGACCGACGACGGCTTCGTCCTGCGCTTCCCGGAAACAGTCGAGCCGCCCGATTCCGATATCCTCATGCTCGATGCCGCCGAGGCCACCGACCTTGTTCTGCGCCAGCTCGGCTCGACCGCAATGTTCGCGGCGAAATTTCGCGAGAGCGCCGCTCGCGCGCTGCTGTTGCCGCGCCGCCGCGCCCAGGGCCGCGCACCCGCTATGGCAGCAGCGAAAACGCGCCTACGACCTGCTCTCCGTCGCCTCGCGCTACGCGTCGTTCCCCATGCTGCTCGAGGCATACCGCGAAACCCTCCGCGATGTCTTCGACATGCCCGCCTTCCTTGAAGTCCTGCGCGGCATCGCCACGCGAAACATCCGCGTCCACGTCGTTGACACCCGAACGCCCTCGCCCTTCGCCGCATCGCTGCTCTTCAGCTACGCCGCCAACTTTATCTACGACGGCGATGCGCCGCTGGCTGAGCGCCGTGCCCAGGCCCTCACCATCGATCAGGATCAACTTCGCGATCTCATGGGCGACGCCGATCTTCGCGAGCTGCTTGATGCCGCCGCGATTGAAGAAGTCGAAGAGCAGCTTCAGGCGCTCGCCGAAAATTACCGGGCGAAAAATATCGACGGCGTCCACGACCTGCTGCTCCGCCTCGGCGATCTCAGCCGCAGTGAAGTCGCCGAACGCAGCGTCAACATTGACGTCAACGCCATCATCGACCGCCTCCTCCGCGTCCGCCGCATTTTAGAGCTGCAAATGCTCGGCGGAAAACGCCTCATCGCAATCGAAGACGCAGCAAAATATCGTGACGCGCTCGGCCTGCCGCTGCCTCCCGGCATTCCCAAAGTTTTTCTCGAGCCTGTCGCCGATCCAAATCAGGAATTGCTCAAGCGCTACGCCCGCACCCACGGCCCCTTCACGCTCGACGATGCCGCGGCCCGCTTCGGCTGGAATCCTCAGACAGTACAAACCGCACTGCGCGCCCTGGTCCACTCCGGCCGTCTCGTAGAAGGAGATTTTCGCCCCGGCGGCATGCATCGCGAATGGTGTGACGCGGAAGTCCTGCGCACCATCCGGCGCAAATCGCTCGCCCGCCTGCGCAAGCAAGTGGAACCCGTCGAGCAGCACACGCTGGCCCGCATGGCCGCTCACTGGCACGGCTGCCTGCACCGCCGCCGCGGCCTCGACGCCGTTCTCGATGCCATCGATCATCTGCAGGGTGCGCCCCTGGCCGCCTCGCTCATCGAGAGGGAAATTCTCCCCGCCCGCGTGGAAGGCTACAAAGAGGGCGACCTCGATACGCTCGTCGCCGCCGGAGAAGTCGTCTGGTGCGGCATCGAACCCATCGGCGAATCCGACGGCCGCATCGCCCTGTACCTCGCCGACAAACTGCCGGAACTCCACACGCCCGCAACAGCGCCAGGTGAGCTGAACGGTCCCCTCGAACAAAAGCAGCATCAGCTTCTAGACTTGCTCGCGGCACGCGGTGCAATGTTTTTCTCCGCGCTGCATGAGGCCGTAGGCGGCGGCTATCCCGGCGAAACCCTCGACGCGCTCTGGGGACTCGTCTGGCAGGGCCGCATCACCAACGACACCTTCCACGCCCTCCGCGCCTACATTGCCCGCAAGACCAGCACGCGCTCCTCGCACCGCGAGCACACGCAGTCCAATTTCCGTTCGCGCCGCACCTTCCCACCCAGCGCGCAAGGCCGCTGGACGCTGATCGAAACACCCGCCGCCGCGCTGCCATCCCCCACCACGCGCAGCCACGCCACCGCGCTCCAGTTGCTCAAGCGGCACGGCATCGTGACCCGCGAAACCATGGGCCTGGAAAATATCTCCGGTGGATTCAGCGCGGTCTATGGTGTGCTCAAAGCGTTCGAAGAATCGGGCCGGGTGCGCCGCGGGTACTTCGTCGCCGGAATGGGCGGCGCGCAATTCGCGCTCCCCTCCGCCATCGATCTGCTCCGCTCTCTCCGCGCAGATCGCGAACCGGAGAAGCCGGAAATGCTTTCGCTCGCAGCAACCGACCCCGCGAATCTCTACGGCGCCGTTCTCCGCTGGCCGGCTTCGATTGAAAAGGAAACCGCGGAGCAGCCCACACGAATGCTGGCCCGCGCCGTCGGTGCTCGCGTTATCCTCCGCAATGGCGAGCTCGTCGCCTACACGCGCCGCAACAATCCTAATCTCGTCGCCTTCCTGCCGCCGGAGGAACCCGCCCGCTCCCACACTGCACGCGATCTCGCCGGCTTTCTCGCCGAGCTGGGCCAGCAGCAACTGCACGCCGAAGGCTCCTCACGCCCCGCCGGAATGCTCATCGCCACCGTCAACGACATCCGCGTCGACGAGCATTTCCTCGCCCGCTTTCTCCTCGATGCCGGCTTCCATTCCTCTCTCGCCGGTTTCCATCTGCGCCGCATCCTCCTGCCGCTGGCCGCGAGCGGATCCGCCGCGCTCCCGCGAGAGGTTCAGTAAGCATGCCCGAAGGCGACACAATCTTCCGCTCCGCCCGCACTCTGGATCGCGCCCTCGCCGGGAAAATCATTACCCGCTTCGAGACCGCGGTCGCAAAACTGGCCAGTGCAGATGACAACCACACCATCGCGGGCCGCACCGTGGAACACGTCGAAGCCCGTGGCAAATGGCTGCTCATGTATCTCTCAGGCGACCTCATCCTGCTCACCCACATGCTCATGAATGGCAGCTGGCACATTTACCGCACGGGAGAAAAATGGCGTCGCCAGCGCCGCGATATGCGCCTCGTCATTGAAACCTCGGACTGGATCGCCGTCGGCTTCACCATTCCCGTCGCGGAATTTCATACCGCTGCCTCGCTCGCGCGCAAAAAGAATCTCACCAACGCTCGGCCCCGATCTTGCTGCAACAGACCTTCGATCCCGACAACGCGCTTATAAAAATCCGTGAGCGCGCAACGGAA
Source organism: uncultured Acidobacteriota bacterium (assembly GCA_963744615.1). Classification (GTDB taxonomy): domain Bacteria; phylum Acidobacteriota; class Terriglobia; order Terriglobales; family Acidobacteriaceae; genus JAKAAZ01. The sequence continues at coordinate 1,708,480 of CAVUUE010000003.1, read as the reverse complement.
GAAATTGCGGTCGCTCTGCTCAATCAGCACGTGCTCGCCGGAATCGGCAACGTCTTCAAGTCAGAAATCTGCTTCGCCTGCACCATCCATCCCTTCCGCCGTGTAGAAACCCTGAGCCACGCGCAGCTCGAAAAAATCGTCGACGTCTCCCGCAAATTTCTAAAGATGAACGTCAACGAAGAAACCGGCACCAACGCCCGCCGCACCACCGGCTCCCTCGATCAGTCCGCACGCCTTTGGGTCTACGGCCGCCGGGGCGAACCCTGCCGCCGCTGCGGAACAACAATCGAAATGCGCAGCCAGGGAACAGAAGCCCGCACCACTTTCTGGTGCCCCAGCTGCCAGCCGCTCTAAAAATCCCGGTGCCCCATGTCTCGCCTTTGAGGCTCCGGCCTTCAGGGGGTGCGAAATTCCCGCCCAATCCTCCGCTCCTGGCCGAGACCATTTATCGTAAGTAATAACGATATGAGCCAGATCAAGGCTGTGCGCGGCACTCGAGACCTGCTGCCGCCTGAAACCGATCTATGGAACCACGTCGAATCGACCGCTCGCCGCGTTTTCACGCGCTACGCATTCGGCGAAATTCGCACGCCCATTTTTGAGGACACACAGCTCTTCTCCCGCAGCGTAGGAGAAGAAACCGACATCGTTTCGAAAGAAATGTACACCTGGGAAGATCGCGCCCGCGCGCAGTCGGAAAAAGCGCAGTCGCTCACGTTGCGTCCGGAGAACACTGCCGGCGTCGTCCGCGCCTACATCGAGCACAAGCTCGGCGACACGGGCCTGCTGCAGAAGCTCTATTACATCGGCCCGCAGTTCCGCCGGGAGCGTCCGCAAAAAGGCCGCTATCGCCAGTTCTCCCAGATCGGCGCGGAGGTCATTGGCCCCACGAGCGCCGGCAGCGAATCGCCTCTGCGCGATGCGGAAGTGCTCGAGATGCTTGCCACGCTCCTCGACGAGCTACGGATCACCGGCTGGACTTTGCAGTTGAACTCCGTCGGCTCCGCCGAAGACCGGCCGCGCTATGTCCAGGCTCTCCGCGAAGCCCTGGTCAACGTCGCCCCCACACTCTGCGAAGACTGCCAGCGTCGCGCCACAACCAATCCGCTGCGCGTGCTCGACTGCAAAGTTCCGGAGGATCAGGAGAAAATCAACGCGCTGCCAAAGATCGCCGACTATCTCGATGCGGCCTCCCGCGCCCACTTCGCTGCGGTTCGCGCCGCGCTCGATGCCTGCGGCGTGCCGTATACCGTGAACCCCCGCCTGGTGCGCGGCCTCGACTACTACACCCGAACCACCTTCGAATTCATCCACGGCGGCCTGGGCGCGCAGAACGCACTGCTTGGCGGCGGACGTTATGACGGTCTCAGCGAGGCCATCGGCGGACCCAGGGCGCCCGGCATTGGCTTCGCCATCGGCGCCGACCGTCTCATCCTCACACTGCAGGCCCAACATGAAGCACAGCAGGGAAGCCCCCTCGCCGACGTCTACATTGCGCCGTTAGGCGAGCCGCAACAGCCGCAGTCTTTGCTGCTCGCGCGCGAACTGCGCCGCGAAGGCCTGCGCGTCGAGTTGGGCGACGGTACCTTCCGCCTGAAAAAATCATTTGAAATCGGAAACAAAATCGCCCGCTCCATTGTCCTGTTCGGCGAAGACGAAGCAAAGTCCGGAATCCTCACCGTAAAAGATTTTCAATCCGGCGAGCAGAAAAAAGTACCGCGCACCGAACTCTCGACCTTCCTGAAAAGTACGGGCGTCCCACTCTAGCCGCGTTCCTCGTGGCGAAAGTGGGAGAATATGCAATCGACGGATCGCAGCAAAAATTCAGAGCACTGCAATAAGGAAACAATGGCACTCGATCTTCTCGGAAATTTAGAACGCACGCACTCCTGCGGCGACCTGCGCCTCTCCGCCGACGGTCAGTCGGTCGTACTCATGGGCTGGGTAAACCGTCGCCGCGATCACGGCAACCTCATCTTCCTCGACGTGCGCGACCGCTCCGGCATCGTGCAGATTGTGCTCGATAAAGAGCTGTGCCCCGCCGCACACGCCAAGGCAGAATCCGTCCGTCCGGAATTCGTCGTCGCCGTTCACGGCAAGGTACGACGCCGCGATCCCGCCGCCATCAACCCGAATATGCCCACGGGCGAAATCGAAATTCAAGTCGACGATCTACGCATTCTCAATGACGCGAAGACGCCGCCGTTTTCCCCCGCCGAAGACGCCATCGGTAACGAAGAAACTCGCCTCAAGTATCGCTACATTGACCTGCGCCGTCCCGTCATGCAGCGCAACATCATCCTGCGCCACAAAATCGCCTTCGCCATCCGCCAGTCTCTCGCGGCGCAGGGCTTCCTGGAAATCGAAACGCCCTATCTCACACGCTCCACGCCTGAAGGCGCACGCGACTACCTCGTCCCCAGCCGGGTCCACGCCGGCGAGTTTTACGCGCTTCCGCAATCGCCGCAAATCTTCAAACAAATTTTGATGATCTCCGGCCTCGATCGCTATTTCCAGATCGCCCGCTGCTTCCGCGATGAAGATCTGCGCGCCGATCGCCAGCCGGAGTTTACCCAGATCGATCTCGAAATGACCTTCCCGCAACAGGAAACAGTCTTCCGCGTGGTGGAAGGTTTCCTTGCCGCCGCCTTCGCCGCCGCCGGCATCGCACTCCCCACTCCGTTTCCGCAAATCACCTACGACGAATCCGTTCGCCGCTTCGGCAGCGACAAGCCGGACATGCGCCTGCCCGAACTCATCGATGTGCGCAACCTGTTCACTCCCGCCGATCTCGAGTCCCTCGCCATCGACCCGGGCCTGCCCGTCGTCGCAGTACGCGTCGCCAACGTAGGCGAGCTTTCCCGTAAGGAGCGCGAAGAAAACCGCCCGCTCTTCGACACTCGCAAAGGCGCCAAGCTGATCGACGACCTGAAGCGCCTGGAAAAAAGTTTCCCGGAAGCCGTAGCAAAAATCCGCAGTCAGTCGCAGGCGCAACCGGAAGATTTCCTCGTCATCGTAGCCGGCGACGCGGCAGCTCGCATCGAAGCCAGCGATACGAAAATCCCCGGTCGCCTCAGCGAGCGGGAAATTGCGGTCTACTCCGCCGCGGGCACCCTGCGCACGGAGCTATCAAAAAAATACGCGGCAAAACACAACGCATTCGCCGCAACCGAGCGCATCATTCAGCAGGCAGGCCGTGGTGAAGAAGTGAACGGCGCAGAAGGCTTCCACCCCATCTGGGTCACGGATTTTCCCATGTTCGAACACGATACGGAAACCGGGAAATGGATGCCCGCCCACCATCCATTCACCTCTCCGCATGAGGAGGACATGGACCGGCTCGTCTCCGATCCCGCCTCAGTCCGCGCGCGCTACTACGATCTTGCGATGAATGGTCTGGAGCTTGGCTCCGGCTCCATCCGTATCTATCGCAAGGATGTTCAGGCCAAAATTTTCCAATCGCTCGGCATGAGTGACGAGGAGGCGAAAGAGCGTTTCGGCTTCTTCCTCGAAGCCCTGGAATACGGCACCCCACCGCATGGCGGCATAGCGTTGGGGCTCGACAGAATTGTGATGATCCTGGCAGGTGCTCAAAGCCTGCGTGAAGTCATCGCCTTCCCAAAAACCGCGCGCGCCATCGATCTGATGGTCGACGCGCCGTCCCCAGTCAGCGATACGCAACTGAAAGAGTTACAAATACAGAAGCGCCGCACCTAGAGCGGAAATCTAATAGGCCGGAATCCCGGTAACGCTCTGCCCGATGATCAGCGTATGCATGTCATGCGTACCCTCATAGGTCTTCACAGACTCCAGATTCAGCATGTGCCGCATCACGGGATAATCATCCGTGATCCCGTTCGCCCCAAGAATGTCCCGCGAGATCCGCGCACATTCAAGCGCCATCCACACGTTGTTCCTTTTCGCCATGGAGATGTGCTCGTGGCTCACAGTCTTCGCATCCTTCATCCGCCCCACCTGGAGCGACAGCAACTGGCCCTTCGTAATCTCGCTGATCATCCATGCAAGTTTTTCCTGCACCAGTTGATGACTCGCAATCGGCTGATCGCGAAACTGCTTGCGCAGCAGGGAATATTGCAGCGCCGTGTCATAGCAGGACATCGCCGCGCCCAGCGCTCCCCAGCCGATGCCGTACCGCGCCTGGTTCAAACACATCAGCGGAGACTTCAGCCCGGCGCTGCCCGGCAGCAGCGCGGAGGCGGGCACGCGCACATCCTGCATGGAAAGCCCGGAAGTCACCGATGCCCGCAGCGACCACTTCCCATGCACGTCATACGCGCTGAATCCGGGCAGCTTCGTATCCACCAGGAATCCGCGCACCCGACCATCTTCGTCATCCACCTTCGCCCAGATCACCGCCACATCCGCCAGCGTGCCGGAGGTGATCCACATCTTCTCGCCGTTCAAAATGTAGTCGCCGCCGTCTTTTTTCGCGCGCGTGCGCATGCCGGCCGGGTTCGATCCAAAGTCCGGCTCCGTCAGTCCAAAGCAGCCCAGCTTCTCGCCGGTGGCCATCTGCGGCAGCCATTCGTTCTTCTGCTCATCGCTGCCAAATGCATGGATCGGATACATGCACAGCGCAGACTGCACGCTCACAAAGCTGCGCACCCCGGAGTCGCCGCGCTCGGTCTCCTGCATCACCAGGCCGTATTCGACATTGTTCATGCCCGCGCAGCCGTAGCCCTCGATGGTCGCGCCATAAAAGCCGAGCTCGCCCATCGGCTTGATCAGCTCTTTCGGAAAGCGCCCCTCGCGGTTGCACTCCTCGATAATCGGCACCAGATTGTCTTCAATAAATTTGCGTGCAGTGTCCCGCACCATCCGCTCGTCTTCGCTCAACAGCGTGTCGAAGCCGATAAAATCAACGCCCTTAAATTTGAAAGCCATCAGAATTATTCTCCGCCAGCAGAGAGCAAACTATTCAGCCTAGCAGAGCGGCCCTGCCCAGGTCTCGTTCGCTCGATCTGCGTACGCCGGTTCTCAACCCGCCGTAGATAATTGTATGGAGGAAGAGTAATCTGCGAGCGATTCAGCGCCATGCGTACGCCTGGTTTCATAAGGCAGAAGAATCGTTGCTTTCGTGCCGTGTGAAGCCGGGTCCGTGCTGCTCTCCAGTTCGATTGTCCCCGCATGTCCCTCGACAAATTGCTTCGCGATCCACAGACCGATTCCCGTGCCGATCGCATCTCGCGTCGTAAAGAACGGTTCGAAAACCTTCCGCAGGTTTTCGCGCGGAATACCTGAGCCGCTGTCCGCAATCGACAGCAGAAGCGCAGGCTCGCCGCGGAGGGAAGAGTCCTCCACTGTAATCGTCAGTGTTCCCCCGGAGGCCATCGCCTGAAAAGCATTGGAGATCAGATTCGAGATCACCTGCATCATCTCTCCCCGGCGCGCCGTCACTTCCCGGCACTCAGCGAAGTGTGTCTGCACCTGAATTCCCGTGCTCTTGAGCTTTGAGTCGTAAATCTTGAGTGCATCGCCAATGAGTTCCGGCATCAATATGCTGGTGGCCGCATTCTGGTCGCGGTAAAACCCGAGTGTCTGCTTGGCAATATGCGACAGCCGGAGGATCTCTTCTTCAGCAGTCGCGAGAAATTGCGCCGCTTCAGAGTTGAGGGAATTCGCCCGCGCCAGATAGATCAGGTTCAGAATGCTTTCAAGAGGGTTGTTGATCTCATGCGCGATCGTGGCAGCCATTCTGCCGCTCGCGGCGAGCTTCTCCGCCTGGATCAGGGAGCGCTCCAGCTTTTTGCTTCCCGTAACGTCCCGCAATATTTTGGAGGCGCCGATAACGTTGCCTGAAAAGTCTTTGATTGGCGAAATCGTCAGCGAGACATGGATGCGTTCGCCGCTTTTCGTTAAACGAATGGTCTCAAAGTGCTCGATTCTGTCTCCGCGCCGAATCCGCTTAAGAATTATGTCCTCATCGCCGTATAGCTCTTGCGGGATCAGAAGCAAAATGGATACTCCCACGGTTTCCGCCGCCGAATACCCGAATATCTTCTCCGCCGCCTGGTTCCAGCTTGTAATCACACCATTCAGGTCTTTGCTGATGATGGCGACATCGGCAGACTCAACAATGGCAGCCAGCCGGAAGCGAGCCTCGCTCAAAAGTCTTTGTTCTGTGATATCCCGCGCGATTTTCGAAACCGCGATGATCTCTCCCTGCCGGTTGCGTACGGGAGAAATCGCGAGCGAAACAGTAATCTCGCGGCCGTCCTTGCGTTGACGCACGGTTTCATGGTGAGAAATTTGCTCCCCCGCTCGTAATCTGCGGAGGATCTCGGGTTCCTCGTGGTGCAGGCGTGTCGGAATAATCTGGAGAATCGATTTTCCGATCATCTCTTCCGGAAGATAGCCGAAAATATCAGTCGCTGCCCGGTTCCAGCTGGTTACAAGCCCGTCAAGATCCTTCGTGATAATTGCGTCATCGGAAGAATGAACGATCGCCTCGAGCAGTGAAGCCGAGCTTTCGAGGGACACCGGGATCGATGACGAATTGACGTTAGAATTCGGGTTCGCTACCATTCATCTCGCTTGTGAAGCCCTGATTTGCTGGTGCGCGGGTGCAACTCTCGGCCTTCCAAGGATACAGCAGCTTACTCCAGATACTCCCTTATATATGGATCCTGCGATTTCAGCAGATCCACCAGGGAACCCGAAAACGCAATCCCGCCATTCCGTAGCACCATGATGGTCGTATTCGGGTCGACCCCGTCGCCCGGAATGCGCTGCATCTGGTTTGTCTTGCGGTTGAAGCAATGCGTCGCCAGCGTAAATGCATCCTGCAGGCGATGCGTCACCAGCAGCGCCGTGCTTTCGTACACATCGCGCTGCTTCATAATCAGCTCGATGATCGTCGTCGATGTAATCGGATCGAGCCCGCCGGTCGGCGAGTCATACAGCAGCAGCTTTGGCTGCGTAATAATCGCTCGCGCAATCGCCACCCGCCGCCGCATACCCCCAGATAGCTCCGCCGGAAATTTATCGATCGCATCTTCCAGCTCGACGAAGCGAAGCGCCTCCGTCACCTTGCGTTCGATATCCGCCTCGTCATCGTGCTGCTCCCGCAGCCGGAACGCGACGTTGTCCCGCACAGAAAGCGAATCGAACAGCGCGCTTTCCTGGAATACCATCCCAATATTGGCCCGAAACGCAAACAGGTCCCGCTGCGGCAGCGCATCAATGTCCTGCCCGAAAATCCGAATGTGTCCCGAGTCGGGACGGATCAACCCATTCGCCAGTTTCAACAGAATGCTTTTTCCCGTGCCCGCGGCTCCCAACAGGATGCACATCTCTCCCGGCCGCGCCGCGAAGCTGATGTTGGTCAGCACCGAGTTTCCATCGAACGCGATCGATACATGCTCGAACTCGACAACGGGCTCGGCCTCCGCAGTGCCTGCCTGCGCGCCTGGCGCCACCGTCGGGTTAGCTGTTGTCGACATGCCTAGCGCCCGAAAACACCAATCATCAACCGGCTGATCACGAAGTCGCTCGCAATAATCAGCACGGAACTGTAGACAACGGCCTGCGTTGTCGAGCGGCCCACACCCTGCGTGCCGCCGCGCGTCGACATGCCGAAATAACAACCGATCGTCGCGATAATGAACCCGAAAAACAGCGGCTTGACCAGCCCTTCCAGAATGTCCGGATACCGCAGGTATTGATACGCCATGTGGAAATATTGCGAGGCGTCCAGCCCCAGCATCGTCGTTGAGATCAGCCCGCCGCCCAGCGTTCCCACGGCGTCCGATAGTATCGTCAGAAAAAACAGCATCACCACGGTCGAGATCAGCCGCGGAGTCACCAGTTTTTTGATCGGGTCGGTGCCCAGCGCCCGCATCGCATCCACCTGCTCGGTCACCATCATCGAGCCAAGCTCGCTCGCCATTCCCGATGCATTGCGCCCGGAAACCATCAGGCCCGTTAGCACCGGACCCAGTTCTTTAATCATCGACAGGCTGACCAGCTCGCCCGTCACCGACTTCGCGCCGAACTGCGCCAGCGTAGTCGCCGACTGCAACGCCAGCACGCCTCCGGTAAAAAATCCCGTCAGCACCACAATCGGCAGCGACCCCACGCCGATCAGGTCCGCCTGCGTAAACAGGTCTCCCCAGTAAAAGGGCTTACGAAAAGTATTGCCGATTGCCGCCCACGACAGCAGGGAATATTCCTGTACCGCCAGGACTTTCTCGCGCAGAAACTCGCCAAACTGCATATCCGCATTATGGCATCCGAAAGGCAATCGCCCCAACTATTGCGAATAAAGAAAAAACAACCGGGTGCCCAGGCGCGCAAAGTTCACCTGCAAGTCTTTCGCTCGCAAACATGTCAAAGTCAGGGAAGGAGAATTCCTCGCCCGACAAATGTCGAACGATTCCCGCCTAGGGCATCTCGCGCAGCGTAGCCGCCGCATGATTCAACGCCTCTGTCAGCACCGCCAGCTGCGCTGCGGCCCGCGCAGAATCCTTCGCGTCGATCGCCTCATTTACCCCGGGAATAACCACCGCTGCATAGCCCGTATATTCCCCCGGCGCGTAGATGGTGTGCTTATACCAGGGCCGATTCGGCAGCCCCTGTTGCGACAACAGATCATTCTCCACCCGCCGCAAAATAACATTCTCCCGGCCAGCCGTGCCTGTGGGATTTCGCTCATCCCTCAGCGCTAGCGCTCCAGCCGCCTGCAAACTATCAGCCGCGATAACAGCGGCGCCGAAATTCAGCTCCCTCATTCCCGCCTTGGCCGCCTTGTTCTCTGCTGCGTGCAGATATCCCGTCACCGCCTCGCCGTACGCAGCATAGTCATACGGCAGCACGTCCGCATCGGCCATCGTCACCGCTTCCAACCCCAGCACCCGCGCCTGTTGTTGCAGGTAAACAAAATTAGGATCGGCAAACTTCGTGAACCACGCGTAATTATCAAACACCGAGTGGTACACCCCATACGGACCGGACGATCCGATATCCGTCGAAGGCACGCCCAGGTGCTGAATAAACGGAGTGTAATCGGACCCGCTGCCAAGGTCCTCCATGCGTACGCCCTCAGCCGGTTGGGAATCGTCATCCCTGTGTTTTGCCGTTGCCTGCTGCTCGCTGCGCCACGCGTCGTAAACCGTGCCGCCCTGCGGACTCGGCACCAGCTTTGTAATTTCCGCAACAAACGGCTTCAAAGACGGGACCGCCGCCGCCTCAAAGTCCGGTCCGGAGACCCCCACATCAACATTGAAATACGCAACCGCATGGGCCAACTGCGCCGCGTGTTCTTCGGCCCATTCCGTCGAGCCAAGCAGTCCCTCTTCCTCCCCATCCCAGCTCGCGAACACCATCGTCCGCCGCGGCTTCCAGCCCTGCTTCAACAGCGCGCCCACCCCATGCACCGCCTCGAGCATCGCCGCCGTACCGCTGCTCGGATCGACCGCCCCAAACACCCACGCATCGCGATGATTGCCAGTAATCACCCAGGCGCCGCGATCCTCCGTGCCCGGAATCGTCCCGACCACATCCCAGATCGTGCGCAGCGCATAATCCTGCTCGAGCCGCATGTGGACCTTCACCGGCCCCGGACCCATGTGATAGGTAAACGGCAGCGCGCCCTGCCATTTGCGCGGCGACTCCGCACCTCCCAGCGCTTTCAAAATCGGCGCGGCATCCGCATACGACAGCGGCGTCGAAGGAATCGTTGGCTCGTCCGTCGCCTGCTTCAGCGGAACGCGCTTGCTGGCCGGCAGCTCCTGCGTCGAAGCAAAGCCAGGAGTGGTCGGGTCCCCCGGATACTTGAACAGATACTGCACTGACCCGCGCTGCACTCCTGACGCAGGACGATACGGCCCATCCGGATAAATATCGCCGCGAAAATATCCATCATCGGCGGGATCGGAATAAATAATCACTCCTATCGCTCCACGCTCGGCCGCATCGTAAACTTTCACCCCGCGAAAATTTTCCCCGTAGCGAACGATCACGATCTTCCCGCGCACGTTGACGTTTTTCGCCGCAAGTTTCGCGAAATCCTCCGGCCGGCCGTAGTTCGCATACACCGCCTCCGCCGTCACATCCCCGGAGGGCGAGTAGGCATTGAACGCCGTCACAATGCGCTTGTCATCCTGGTACGGATCGCCTTCAACATGCTCGGGCGTCGGCCCCGCCATGATCTGCTCTCCATCGGCGTCAAACGCCGTCACTTCAATCTTCTTCGGCAGATTCATCATCACGCGGTAGGGAACGATCTTCGTCTCCAGCCCGGCCTCGCGAAATTTCTTCGCAACATACAACGCCGTCGCGTAATCCTCCTTCGATCCCGCAACGTGCGGCGCAGCCGTCAGCGCCTTCAGCTCCTCCCCCGCAAGCGCAGCGTCAGGCACCCGCAAAAATTCCCGATCCACTTTGATCTGGGCCGCAGCATCGCGAAATCCCAGCAGGGAAGCAGGCGCGCCATCTTTTTGAGGAAGAGAAGTCTGCGCCGACAGAATGCCGGCGCCCAGCAGAAAAATTCCAACACGAGTCAACAACGAACTCCCCCAATTCTTTTGGCGACGCTCAAAAAGCAAAGCGGGCATTCCCTCCGCCGGCCGCCGTTCTGTCCCGGTTCATTGCCCGCTGGAGCGCGATGCGGAACTAATTCTTCAATCGGTCCAGATGCTGAAACCCGCCACTCGCATAGAAAATCACCGCGAAGATGGAAAGGTTATAGCAGGCATGCACCAGCGCGGAAGCCGCGACGGACCCCGCGCGATCGCGCACCGCAACCAGCACCATGCTCACCAGGAACACCATCACCAGCGGCCCCCATGCATGCGCCACCTGTTGCGCATGGAGAAACGCAAACGGAGCGCTCGTCAAAATGGCCGCGAGAATCCGTCCCGTCCAGGGCCGCAGCGAAGGATAAAGAAACCCGCGAAACGCAATCTCCTCCGCAATCGGCGCGATCAAAACTCCGAACAGCGCCACCATCCACGCATCGGTGGCATTACGGAAGAATGCGTCCACCGGCAATTCCTTCGGCACCGGCAAATAATTCGAAACCAGCTGGATCGCGAAACCCAGCGCAAGTCCCAGCATCAGCAGCCAGGCCCAGTTCCGCCGCACCGCTGCAAAGTTCCAGTGGATGCCCTCAAAAAAACTACGCTGCCAAACCCGGCCGAAAAGCGCGGAAACCGCCCACAGCACCAAGCCGTAGGAGAGCACCATAATCGGGATCGTGAATCGCGGCTCGTAAATCAGCTTCTTCAGCCCGATCCCACCGAACACGTGCCAGTGCAAAACGATAGCCGCGCCCACTCCCTGAATCCCCGTCAGCAGTATTGCCGCCAGCGCGAAGAACGCCAGCATCTCAAGCAGCGTCGGCGTTTCGCGCGCAGCCGGACGCAAACCCACAACAGGCTCCCCGGGCGCAGGCGGCACAACTTCCGGAACTGGATATGCGTTCCAATTCATTCGATCGGGTCCTCTAAAAAGCTCGTCATCCCTCAGCGTCGTCGGCATCCTCGCATTTCGCCGTCGAGTTTATTTATTCGCTGCACCCATTGTCATCTTTTTCTTCGCGGCCATGCGGCCATTCTTCGAGGCCACCGCCGACCCCGCTTCCGGCTGCGGAAAATACCGTCGCAGAAACATCCCCGTATGCGATCCCGGGAGAGCAGCAATTCGCTCCGGCGTTCCTTCTCCCACAATCTCGCCGCCGTCCACCCCGCCCTCCGGCCCCAGGTCGAGCACCCAATCCGCGCTTCGCACCACGTCCAGATTGTGCTCGATGATGATGATCGTATTCCCCAGATCGGTCAGCCGATGCAGCACTTCCATCAGCTTCCGCACGTCGTCAAAATGCAGCCCGGTCGTCGGCTCATCCAGCAGGTAGAGCGTCCGCCCCGTCTGGCGCTTTGAAAGTTCCCGCGCCAGCTTCATCCGCTGTGCCTCGCCGCCGGAAAGCGTCGTTGCCGACTGCCCAAGATGCACGTACCCCAGCCCGACATCGTTCAACGTCGCCAGCTTCTGCCGCACCACCGGAATATCTTCCAGAACCGTCAGCGCATCCGCGATCGGGAGTTCCAGAATGTCCGCGATGGAGTGCCCCTTGAACTTCACCGCCAGCGTCTCCTGGTTGTAACGGCGCCCGTTGCACACCTCGCATGTCACATAAACATCGGGAAGAAAATTCATTTCAATGCGCCGCTGCCCGTCGCCCTGGCAGGCCTCGCAGCGGCCGCCCGGCACATTGAAAGAAAACCGTCCCGCCTTGTACCCACGCTCCCGCGCCTCCGGCAGCATGGCAAAGAGCTCGCGAATCGCAGTAAACACCCCGGTATAGGTCGCCGGGTTCGACCGTGGCGTTCTCCCAATTGGAGACTGGTCGATCTGCACCACCTTGTCGATCTCATCCCGGCCCAGCACCCGGTCATGCTCCCCGGGCTCTTCCCGCGACCCATACAGGTGCTGCGCCAGCGCGCGATACAGAATGTCATTGACCAGCGTGCTCTTGCCGGAACCCGAAACTCCCGTGACCACCGTCAACAGTCCCAGCGGAAATCGCGCGTTGATATTTTTCAGATTATGCCCACGCGCGCCTTCAACCGTTAACCAGGGTTTACTTTGCTGACGAGGCTCTTCGCGCAAAACAGTTTCCAGGGTGCCGCTGAGATACTGCCCGGTCAAAGAATCCGCAGCCGCCATAATCTCCGCCGGCGTTCCTTGCGCCACCACCGCGCCGCCAAGCCGCCCCGCGCCTACTCCCAGGTCGACAACGTAATCCGCCTTGCGAATCGTGTCCTCGTCGTGCTCGACCACCAGCACCGTATTCCCCAGATCGCGCAGCGCCGTCAGCGCCTCGATCAGCCGCTGGTTGTCCCGCTGATGCAATCCAATTGAGGGCTCATCCAGCACATACAGCACCCCACGCAGCCGCGAACCGATCTGCGTCGCCAGTCGAATCCGCTGTCCCTCGCCGCCGGAAAGCGTCGCCGCATTCCGTTCCAGCGATAGATATCCCAGCCCTACAGCATTCAGAAATTCCAGCCGCTCGATAATCTCCCGCTGCAGCCGGTCCGTAATCAACTGCTCGCGCTCGCGAAATTGAAAGCCTCGCATCGTGCCGAGCGCCGTAGTCAACGGCATCGCCGTGAAGTCCGCAATAGATAGTCCGTTCACCCGAACCGAAAGAGACTCCGGCCGCAGCCGTCTGCCCTTGCACTCCGGGCATACCGTCGCCGACATATATCCCATCATCCACTCGCGATAGCTGTCGGAGCGCACTTCATCGAGCGACTGCCGCAGCCACTTCAACACGCCGTGGAATCCCGTTCGCGCGCCCTCTCCGCGTCCCGCCTGCGGCGTTTCTCCGTATCCGGGCCCATACAGCAGCAATTTCTGCTGCGCCTCCGGCAGCTTTTCAAACGGCTTGCGCAGGTCGATCTTGTACTTCGCCGCTGCCAGGTTCACCAGCCTGGCCAGATATTGCGAGGTGCCACCCGGCCCCAGTCCGCCTTCCAGCAGCGGCTTCGACCAGTCCACGATCACCTTCGCCGGATCGAAGTCGTAAATGCTCCCCAGCCCATTGCAATTGGGACAGGCTCCATACGTGCTGTTGAACGAGAAGCTGCGCGGCTCCAGCTTGGCGACGTTGATCCCGCAATCCGGGCACGCCATTGAGGAGGAAAACAACTGCTCTTCGGCACTCGCGCCCCCGCCCGCCGGCATCGCCACCAGCACCAGCCCATTGGCCATCTGCAGCGCCTTGGTCACCGCCGTCTCAAGCCGCTTCTCCACTCCCGGCTTGATCGCGATGCGATCGACGATCGCTTCGATCGTATGGTTCTTGCGCTTCTCCAAAACAACTTCCTCGGCCAGGTCGCGAACCTCGCCGTCGATTCGCGCGCGAAATCCCTGCTGGTCAAGATTCTCCATCTCCTCGCGAAACTCACCCTTGCGTCCGCGAACGACCGGCGCATAAACCGTCACCCGTTCGCCCGGCGCGCCTTCCATCACGCGCTCCACAATCTGGGCAACGATCTGATCCGCGGACTGCCGCGAAATCGGCCGCCCGCAATTCGGGCAATGCGGCACACCCACGGAGGCATACAGCAGCCGCAGGTAATCGTAAATCTCCGTAATTGTCCCAACCGTCGACCGCGGACTGCGGCTGGTCGTTTTCTGCTCGATCGAAATCGCCGGGCTCAGCCCCTCAATCGAATCCACATCCGGCCGCTCCATCTGGTCCAGGAACTGCCGCGCATAGGCGGAAAGCGTCTCCACATACCGCCGCTGCCCCTCGGCATAAATCGTGTCGAATGCAAGCGAGCTTTTCCCAGAGCCGGAAAGTCCGGTGATCACCGTCAGGGAATTGCGCGGCATCTCGACCGTAATGTTTTTCAGATTGTGCTGGCGCGCCCCGCGCACAGTTAGCTGGGTTATCGACATCGTTTCTCGTGCAGAGGGTTTCGCGCGGCCTTTCCGCCGCATGTTTCGCCAGCCGTTCGCATTTTGCGGCAGGGAATCTTTCTAGGTAATAGATTGTGTACGGAACGCGCTAGTCTGTAGCCCGGAAATCGGGTTCAATGGGCATCAAAGTCACTTAAGTAATTTCCGCGCCACTCTAAAGCATAATCGAGTGCCGCAGTTTGCCGATAGCCGGAATGCGCGGCTTCAGCTAACTGGGACCTTTGCGCAAAAGGAAGATTCAGATGATGCTGCTCGTCGTGTCCGCCATCCTGGCCTCACTCGCAATGGGTGTAACAATCGCTTACGCGCTATGCTGCGCCCTGTTCACGCTGTTCCGCGTCCACACCCGCACCCAGGCTCGAACCCCGGTCCCCGCCGCGCTCACCATGCAAGCCAAAACCGCTAACCTTTAACAATTTTAGAGATCCCGGGTCCCCAGGTGCGCAAAGCTCGCCTGGGCTATTGACTGAAATCATCCCCCGCCGAAATCACCGAGGCGGCGGCCGATGACGCGCTGCACGCGCCGCCCGCAATTCATCGAATATTTCCTGCGGCGTCTTCGGTTGGGTCGCCGCCGAGGGATCTTCTGCCGCCGGAGGTTCCACAGGACCGCCGAAACCGGAAACCGCCGGAGCAGGCGGAGCAGGTGTAATTGCCGCCGTGCTACCCGCCATCGTCAGCATCAGCTTGGCGGGAGGTTTGCCCGCCCCGCCGCCGATGATGACGTAGTTATATCCCGCGCCGTCCAGCAGTTGCGACAAAGTGTCTGAAATCGATCCAGGCCCATACTGTCCATACACGCGTTCATCGTGGCCCAGCCCGTCGACGACAATCCCGGTCTTCCGCGATACCTCGTGCAAAATCTCGACTAGGCTGGCATTGTTGGCGTCGATCCGCAGGGTGTCCCGCCGGAAATCAACCGTCGCCGGATGCGCCGGTTGCTGCACCGGCGGAAGTGGCGGAGGAGGTGGAGGAGGCGCCGCCGGAGCGACCACAACCGGCTCCTTCGCCTTCGCCCGCTTGTGTCGAGCATGGCGATGCGCCACAGGTCCCGGGCTAGCCGCCGCCGGATGTGTAGCCTGTGCCGGAGCCGTCTGCCCCGTCTGCGCCGCCGCCGGCCCCGCCGTAGCCGCCAGCGCCCACAGCAGAACTGCCGCCAGCGACACCAACATGCACCGCGTCGAACCCCTCTTCACGTCGCAATCGGGTAGGAAAGCCATCCGTGTACTAGACTAACAATGTTTGCCTGCATCAGCGAACCATGCCGGCTGCCCCATTCCAGCCGCCGTTACCCAGGCTGGTTTCTACGGCATAGCCGAATCGCTCGACCAGCCAACGGTGCAGGCGCAGAGGAAAAGCCATCACAATGAGTTCGACCAAAAAGTCCGACAAGTCAGAGAAATCTGAAAAACCGTTATCCCAGGCCATTCAAGACCGCCGCGCCACTCCCAGCTTCGACGGCGCCCCAATCCCCGATCAGGACCTGCAGCAGATCATCGACGCCGGCCGCAACGCCCCCAGCGGCTACAACATGCAGCCCTGGCGCTTCATCGTCGTGCGCACGCCGGAACAGAAAAAGCGTCTGCGCGCCGCCAGCTACAACCAGGCTAAGGTCGAAGAAGCCTCCGTAATGATCGTCGCCTGCGGCGATGCCGACGGCTTCCGCAGCGGGGATCTCGATGAGATGCTGCGCCTCGGCCGCATCGGCGGCATGTCGGAAAGCTACGCCGCCCAGGCCAAGGAAACCATCCCCAACTATCTCTCCAACCACCCCAACATCGCCGTCTGGCTCAACCGCCACGTTATGATCGCCTTCACCCACATGATGCTCATGGCGGAAACGCTCGGCTACGACACCGCCCCCATGGAAGGCTTTGAAGAAGAAAAAGTCCGCGACGTTCTCAAACTCCCCCTCAGCTATCACGTGGTCGCCCTCTTGGGCATCGGCCATCTGCAGGGCCCCGACAAACACAACGGCGGACGCTTCGATCCCTCCCGCACCATCTTCGCCGAAGAGTACGGAAAGCCCCTCCGCCTCTAGCGCCCGTCAACCCACCAGCTCGGCTAGGCAGCGCCCCGGCTTCAAAGTTCGATAAGTTTGTTGCGCGGCGCCCATCGCTACCACTCCGGCACGGTCGCCTGCGCTAGTAAGGAGATCCGTTCTGCCCCTGGCCGTCTTCCTGTACCGGAGTCTGCGCCCCCCCGGCGAGCGGCACTGTGTAAAGACCCCCGCGGTCTCCCTGATACCTGAAATCCTTCATCTCAATCTTCATCTTGCATTCCGTCCCCTTATCGGTTCCCAGCACTGGCAGAAGTACGACCACTTCGTACTGGTTCTTCCCGTACCGCGCCGGATAAGCGTCGGACGCAAACGAATGGCGTATTGGGCTGCTGCATTCGTATTCGAAGTCCATGCCTTGCTTCGGAGGTTGTCCCGGCTGCTGTGCAATCAGGTTGCCGCGCCCAAATCCTGTATACCAGCCGCGACGGCCGTGCCAGCGTGAGCGTAGCACCTGGACACGCAGGGGATAGTCATGCGTTTTCGCAAACAGCAACTTCACAGGAACCAGAATGAAAGAGAGAAGGAAAATGGCAGTCACAGTACGCTTCATAGCCGACATCGTATCCGAACACCCATTCCGCTACAAGAACCGCGTGTCCACAGGTGCTGTCGAATTTGAGCCGCGCTATTGATTTTCGGAATCGGCTCACTCGCCACCGAACATACGGAGCAGAAGCGACTCTACGCCACATCGATCGCCGCAAGATCCTCACCCTTCAGCCCTCGGTCTTCAATATGCAGCCAGTTCAGGATGGGCGTAGTAATCATCGTCGTGATCAGCGCCATCACCACCAGCATCGTGAACAGCGTCGGCGAAAAGACGTGCGCGTTGTAGGCAATGTTCAAAACGATCAGCTCGACCAATCCGCGGGTATTCAGCAAGGCTCCCAGGGCCATCGCATTCCGCCCGGACTGGCCGGTCCAGCGAGCAGCCAGCGCCGCCCCGCCCATCTTCCCGGCAACCGCGACCACCAGCACCACCCCGGCCCAGAACCAGATCCTCGTCCCGCTCAACAGGTCCAGCCGCGTGCGCATCCCCGTCACTGCGAAGAACAGCGGCAGCAAGAGGACAGAGATCAGCATGTCCAGCCGCGTTCGAACCGCACTCTGCCACCGCTCGATGCGCGGGAAGCACACCCCCGCGATGAACGCTCCAAACAGAGGATGCACCCCGATCGCCTCCGTAGCCGCCGCGGAGGCGAGCACGATCGCAATGATGATGCCAAGAAATTCATACGACAGCCCCACACTGCTATGCCGCCGAACCAGCCAGTTGCCCAGCGGCCGCACCAGACCCAGCATCACGCCAATGTAAAGAGCCAGCCAAAGCAGCCGGTACGACAGCGCCATCGACGGGCCCGCGTGCGGCAGCAGCGTCAGAGCGATCGCCAGCAGGGTCCACGCGCACACGTCATCAATCGCCGCGCACATCAGCGCCAGCGTGCCCAGCGGCGTCGACTGCAGCTTCCTCTCTTCCAGGATCCGCGCCAGCACCGGGAACGCCGTGATGCTCATCGAAATTCCCAGAAACAGCACGAAAGGAATTCTGCCGATCCCATCCGGTGCAAAGCGTATCCGCAGCGAGTGCGCCACCAGCGCCGCCATGATAAACGGAAACAGGATGCTCATCCCGCTTGCCAGCACCGCTGTCTTCCTCTGCTTCCGGAGCTGCTCGTAATCAAGTTCGCTGCCGATCAGAAACAGAAAAAGGATCAGGCCAATCGTGCTCAGAACTTCAAACGAACCAAAGGAGCTTTGCGGAAACAGGGTCGCCGACGCGTGCGGCGCAATCCGCCCAAACACGGAAGGCCCAATAAGGATGCCGCCGATGATCTCGCCGATCACCCGGGCCTGCCCGAGCCTGCGCGCGATCCACCCACACAACAGCGCGATCAGCAACACGACCATCATCTGGACCAGCAACAGGGTCACAGGTATCTCCTCGCGTTCTCCGGCTCAGGACATTCCAGCTCAGCGCTGGCCCGACCCGGCAGACCGCATCCGCGTCACAGGCTCTAAAAATTAAAACAAGTGGACCACTGCCACCGATCTTTCACCAATACGCCCGAAATGTCTAGGTTTTCCACCCCCCGAACTCCACCTGTGAAACAATCCGGACCGACCAGGCCTTACCCGGAGAAACCACATGAAAATCAAGCTGTTCTATACCAGTGCCGTCCTCTTGCTGCCCATCGGCATCGCTCTCGCAAGCGGCCCACCTCACCTGAAAGAAGGTCTCTGGTCCCTCGACCGGCAGACCATCGACAGCCCGGGAAACAAGAAGAACGTATTCCCGGCCATCAAGACGTGCCGCAATGATGCCTACGACCAATATGTGCTAGGTCTCATGAAAAAGATGCCGGGCTGCACCACAGTCACCGACAACATGCAGGGCAGCAAGTATGTCCTGGAAATGAAGTGCACCATCGGAAACACCGTGATCGAAACCAAAGGCACAACCACCTATCAGGCCGATACCGTCGCGCACGCGGAGAGTCGTACCACCTACACTCCCGCAATGTACGGCAGAACTGAAACGATCACCATCGCCGATTCAAAATACTTGGGCAGCTGCCCCGCCGGAATGCAGCCCGGAGACAGAATCAATGCCGACGGAACCATAGCCCACGGCTCGAAACATTAAGCCGGACCCGATGTAGTTGCTCGATCGTTCGTCCGCGAAGAATCCCACGCCGCAGCTATTGCGCCCCGCCAGCATTCATCGGCCCTCGCAACCACGCCTGATCCGCGTCGGCTTTCTTATCTTTCCCCCACGTCCAGTACATCCCCACATACGCATAATTTTCCGTCTGCCCCGCAACCGAGTGCCCGTAGCAAAACAAAAACTGCTCGCCCTCATGATGCTTCAAGTGGTAGTACCCGCCCAGGTCAAGCATCGCCGAAGCCTCCGTCTGCGGCGTCGCGATCCCCTCGCGGCCATGCGCGAACAACTCGCCGCCCAGCTCCAGCCGCTCCCCAAACTTGTACTTCAACAGGAATCCGCCATACGGAAAATTGCGATACTGCGTCTGCGGAACCAGTGTTTCCCCGGCCCCGCCATCCAGCAGCCAGTTCCCAATATTCTTCTGCAGCCACAGCGGAACTCTGTACCAAACCTTGCCCACGCCCAGCCCATTGTCATAGCTGCCCGTCGGCATTTCAAACATCGTAAAGGTGCCGATCTGGGGAGTGTATTTTGTCTCCTTGATCCACGCGATCTTCACGCCCAGTTCCGCATCGATCAGCCCAAACGCGCTCGGGCCCGTTCCACTCGGCAAATAGATTGGATTGTTCGAGGGGTTAATCGAACCCAGCGGCAGAATGGCATGCAGTTGCACCCGGGGAATCGCGCCCCAGTTAAACTCGATCGCCGGTCCCGTCGAATCCACTTCCACCGGCGTCCCGTCCGCAGCGCCGAACACGTAAAACTCGTAATGATGCAGATCCACCGGCACCGGATCGTCCGTCTGGAACGGAGGCCCCTGCGCCCACACCTTCGGCGCCGCCAGCAAAAGCAGCAAGCCAATAACCAGCCGCCAGCACTTGCCACTCATGATTGGCGCCCCCGTAGCGCTTCCCGCCGGTTCCCGTTCAAGCCGCTTCGACTGGAGTGGCGAAACTCACCCGGCCTCGCCTATTTCTTCCCAATCAGAATATGAGTAGCCTTCTCCCCCCACACCGTTCTGTAAGGCGAGTACCCAAGCTGCGATAGATTTATTCCGGAAAATAAATGTTCCCCCTCGCCCAGCAGCACCGGCGGCATCGCCAGGTGCATTTGGTCGATCTGACCCGCGGCCAGGTATTGCCGAATGACAGAGACGCCTCCGCCGATGCGGACATTTTTCCCAGCCGCCGCCTCTTTGGCGCGCTCCAGCGCCGCTTCAATCCCATCCGTCACAAAGTAAAACGTTGTCCCGCCCTGCATCTCCAGCGGAGCTCGCGCATGATGCGTCAGCACAAACACCGGCGTGTGGTACGGCGGCGTATCGCCCCACCACCCTTTCCACGAGTCGTCCACCCAGGGTCCGCGCACCGGACCGAACATATTGCGGCCCAGAATCCAGGCGCCAACATTTTCAAACGCCTGCACGGCAAAATCGTTGTCGACACCCCGGCTGCCGCCGCTTTGCCCCTGCATCTTCTTGAACACTTCGGTTTCCCGAAACCAGCTCAGCAGCTCCGATCCGCGCACGCCTAAGGGGTTGTCGATATCCTGCCGAGGCCCCGCACCGAACCCATCGAGAGAAACTGAAAACGTCGCCACTTGAACCTTGCCCATGTGCTGCCGATGACCTCCGATGCAATTGTAGTAACACCGGATCAGAACCATCGTGGGATGCTCGATCCCGGCGGACACCTCCCTACGGGTCGATCACTTCCGGAGAGATGACACGGAACTCTGCCGCCATCTTCATCAAACAACATCTCGATCCTTTTCTGGACGCGCGACAAACGCCTTCGCGATGTAGCCGAGACACTCGGGCCCAACGCGAGTATCTACGAACGCACGGCTCGCTTATCCTCAATGAAGGAGCCGATCGATGCAGCCAGTGCCAGCCAACACCGCCACTACGCAACCCATTCAACAGGCCGAACTCATTCTCAAACTCTACGAACTTCGCCGCGAACCGGTCATGCGCCAGGCACGCGGCTTCATCGGCGGAGCCTTCCTGCCGCAATCGGTCGACGACTTCATCACGCAGGTTTGCGCGGGCAACGAGCAAACCGCATTCATCCTCCAGGTCTATGGCTACTGGGACATGCTCTCCGCTTTCGTTCTTCACGGCGCTCTCACCGAACCGCTCGTCTACGACACCTGCCAGGAGATGTACTTCCAGTACTCAAAAATCCAACCCTACCTGAAGGAGTTTCGCGAGAAGATGAATCTCCCGGAATTCCTCCGCAGCCTCGAAGCCGTAGCCGAAGGCACCGAAGCAGGCCGCAGCCGCATTCAAACCATGCGCCAGAACATCAAGCAGATCGCGGAAATCCGCGCCCAGACATCCGCCGCCCCGTCGCCGTGAATCGACTTCAATCACTCAGCGAGGACTCGGGGCAGGGAAGAAAGCGTCTCCGGCAGCAGCTCGATTTTGTGGTGTTGGTTTCGACATTCAACAGAGCGGGCGGCATGCGAAACAGACGGCATCTTACGATGGGTGCCATTCGTTGCTAACGGAAATCGCACCCGCGAGAAGGGAAAAAGCTTGCCCCAGCGAGAATACCCAGCCGCTCCCATCGTCGGAGTAGGAGCAATCGTCATCGAGCAGGACCGCGTGCTGCTGGTCCGCCGCAATCGAGAGCCGCTGCTCGGCCAGTGGTCCGTTCCCGGCGGAGCAGTCGAGCTCGGCGAGACCCTGGAGCAGGCCATCGTCCGCGAAGTCGCGGAAGAGACCGGCCTGACCATCGAACCTCTGGCGGTGCTCAAAGCCTTCGACAGAATCGAACGCGATGCCCCCGATGATCGCAACCCGACAGGCCGAGTCCGCTTCCATTACGTCCTGATCGACTTTCTTTGCCGACTGGTTGGAGCGGCGAAAACTCCAAAAGCCGCATCCGATGTGTCCGACGTTCAATGGGTCCCGCTCGAAACTCTGCGCGACTCGACCGAATTTCTTCTGCCGGACTGGACTCTTGAAGTCATCGAAAAAGGACGATGCCGTTCAAACGCCATGCCTGGAGCCAACACCCCTTAAGCAAACTAGTATTAAGCGAACTAGCCTTAAACGCACCATCCGAGTAGCAAAGTGGCATCGGAATACCATTTTTTGACGAAAAAACAGCAAGTGTCCACCATCGGACACCTACTTTTCGCAATTTTTTGACAAGCTACAATCGCAATGGAAACCATGCCCAGAATTGGCCTCGCGCCCCGAAATAAAAGCCTCGGAAAATCCCGTGCGCGTTCCCGCTTGAAAGCGGTGGGAGCCGCGATTTTCCTGGTCATAATGATCTGGGACATCTTCCTCACCGTGGCCTTCTACCGCCATCCCATGTGGGTGATTGATGAGGTCATGCACGCCCGTTTGAGCATGGCCGGAATACATAGCAAATTCGTAAAAGTTGGACCCTATCGCGTGCAGTATTTCGTCGGCGGAAATGGCCCGCCGCTCCTTTTGATTCATGGACTTGGCTCCCGTTCCGAGGACTGGACGCCGGAAATGCCGGATTACGCGAAAAGCTACCGCGTTTACGCCATAGATCTACTAGGTTGTGGCCGCACCGACCACCCCGATATCGCCTACACGATCCAGCAACAAACCGATTTGATTGAAGGGTTTAGGCAGGCTCTCCACCTGCCGAAAATGGACGTGATCGGCTGGTCCATGGGCGGCTGGATCGCCCTCGATTACGCGATAGAGCACCCCGAAAACGTAAATCGCTTAGTAGTAATGGACAGCGCCGGTTTATCGTTCAAAACCGGCCTTACAGCCCAGGTATTTGAGCCGCGAACCATCCCGCAACTGAAGCAATTAGAGGGCTTGCTAGTGCCCCACCCACACGATTTGCCGGCCTTTTTCAACGATGCGTTGCTGCGCGCAATGCAAAAAAACTTCCGCGTAGTCCACCGAACAGTAGCATCCATGCTCTCCGGAAAAGACCTGCTTGACGGCCATCTCAAGCAAGTTTCTTCCCCTGTATTAATCGTTTGGGGAGAGCAGGATACACTGATTCCTGGAAGTGTAGCTTCAAGGATGCACCAGGCAATTCCGCAGTCGATTTTAGAGGTCTACAGCGGGTGCGGGCATATAGGGCCGGCTATTTGTGCCGGGCGAATAGTGCCGCATGTTGTTGATTTCCTTAGCAATAGCTCGCCCGTTCCGGGGGTCTATCACTACTAAGTCTTGACTAAGCGCTACATTCCAATGAACCGCCCGCCGAGCGAGGTCTCCGAAACTAAACCTTGTCATTCCAATGATATGCGGAGGGTTGGGGCAGGCCGACATGGGCCAGCACTCTGCACACATACTGGTGCACAATTTCCTCTACACTGACGGGTCGATTGTAGAAAATAGGGATCACAGGGAAGATGACGGCACCCGCCTCGGCGGCTAGTTGCATGTTGCGTAAGTGTATGGAATTAAAGGGGGTTTCGCGCACGCAAAGCAGCAGCGGGCGACGCTCTTTCAGGCACACATCCGCCGCGCGCGCAATCAGCGTATCTGCGAATCCGTGAGCGACGACACTTAACGTTCCCATGCTGCATGGCAGAACTATCATGCTATCAACAGGATAGCTGCCGCTGGCGATGGGAGCTCCTATATCGTTAGGTGCAAATTGCGTAATTTTCGAACTGTGTCCTAAAAGTTTAGGAATTAGGCCGGAGCGGCCGCTGATGTCCAATTCTTCGGCCAAGACACGCAGGGAATTCTCCGAGGGAACGAAATGCACGCGCTCCACCCGCTCGTCGGCTTCGAGGAGGCGCAGAATCTCGCGCGTCAGCATTGCGCCGCTGGCTCCGGTCATCGCTACGGTGAGGGTTTTTCCTGCCATCGCCTTCGTTTCCTGTCCTTCCCACCCTTTGCGGTGAAGCTGCAAAGGATGGGGCACCCGGCTTTAGTTATAGCCGCGTAGAAACTGCCGGTCTAATGCTTCGTCGTGGCTTCCTCGTGCAACACCCTTTGAAAGATGGTATCCACATTCGTGAGCTGGCGCTGCAGGTCGAAGGCGTGGGCCAGCTTTTCCGGCGTGAGCAGCTTGTTGATTTCGGGATCCTTGCCGACCTCTTCGCGAAAGTTTAAATCCTGCTGCCAGGCTCGCATGGCGTGCGACTGCACCAGCCGATAGGCGTTCTCGCGGGACATGCCGGCTTCGGCCAGTTCCAGCAATAACTGGCCCGAGAAGATCAGTCCGCCGGTCAGCTCGAGATTGCGCAGCATGCGTTGGGGATGAACGACGAGACGATCGATGAGCGCGGTGGTTTTTTCGAGCAGGTAATCGGTGAGGATGGTGGAGTCGGGCAGGATGATGCGCTCGACGGAAGAGTGGGAGATATCGCGCTCATGCCAGAGGGCGACATTTTCAAGCGCAGCCTGCTGGTTGGCCCGCACCACTCTTGCAAGGCCGCTGATCTGCTCCGATGTGATCGGATTGCGCTTGTGCGGCATGGCGGAGGAGCCCTTCTGCTTTTCGGAGAAATATTCTTCCGCCTCCCGTACTTCGGTCCGTTGCAGATGGCGGATTTCGGTGGCGATCTTGTCGAGCGTCGCGGTAATGAGCGCGAGGGCGCCGACGTAAAATGCGTGGCGATCGCGCTGCAAAACCTGGGTGGCGACGGGCGCGGCAGCGAGGCCGAGGCGTTCGCAGATGCGCGCTTCATGCTCCGGCTTGAGATGGCCGAAGGTGCCGACGGCTCCGGAAAGTTTGCCGACGCGCATGTCCTCGGCGGCGATGTCGAAGCGCTTCAGGTTGCGGCGCATTTCCGCGTACCAGTTCAGCAGTTTCAAACCGAAGGTTGTGGGTTCGGCGTGAACGCCATGGGTGCGGCCGACGGTGGGAGTGTGCTGGAACTCGATAGCGCGGCGCTTCAGGACCTCGAATGAAACGCAGAATGTCTTCCCGCAGAATTGCGGATGCGGCCTTGAGCTGGAGCGCCTGTGCGGTGTCGACCACGTCATTCGAAGTGAGGCCATAGTGCAGCCAGCGCGCTTCCGGGCCGATCTTCTCGGCGACCGCGGTGGTGAAGGCGATGACATCGTGGCGGACTTCCGCCTCAATCTGCTGAATGCGGGCGACGTCGATGGCGCCGCGATCGCGGATGGCTTTGGCGGCCTCGGGCGGAACGATGCCGAATTCCGCGAGCGTTTCGGAGGCGGCGGACTCGACCTGGAGCCACATGCGGTATTTATTCTCTTCCGTCCAGATGCGGCCCATCTCGGGGCGAGTGTAGCGGTCGATCACGGTTGGTTCCTCTTTGGTGCGGAATTAGAAGACTCAGGTGAGCTTCTTACACTAGCGACGAAGATCTGTCGCCGGAGCCCCGATTCGCGCATCTGGGGCAGCCGCATTCTTTTGAGTCGAGCATTCTCGAGACCTGGGCACCCGGTTATTTCGCTACGCCGAGGAGTTTGGACATTTCTTCGTGGAGGAAGCCTACTCCGGGGCGGTAGGGCTGTACCCATTTTCCGTCGATGACGAATTGGGGGATGGCGCATTTGCCGACTTTTGCGACGACTTCTTCGGCGGCGCCGGGGGTATTTTCTACGTCTATCTCGGTGTAGGAAATCTGGTGCTTGGCGAGGAATCGCTTGGCCTCGCGGCAGTCGCGGCACCAGGCGGCGGTATAGAAGAGCAGGGTCATGCCTTGATGATAAATGGCGGGGGGTGGCTGTGTCAGATTCGCTGGTCGCTGGGAAATTCTGGATTGAAGCTTAAACTTCGGCGCTGCGGTACTGGAGTTCCATGCTCTCGGGCTGGGGCTGCGGAATTTGATAGTGAGTCAAACGGGAGTGCGGGGCGTCCTGCAGGAAGACGGGGCTGGACAGGCCGAGGTGCTGGAATCGGTACTGACACGCAGTCTGCAGGACGGCGAGGCCGTATACGACGCTTCTGCGAAGGTTGATCGAAGAGGCTTCGGGGAAATATTTTGTCGGACAGGAAATCTCTCCGATTTTGAAGCCGAAGTGAACCGCCTGCACGAGCATCTGGTTGTCGAAGACGAAATCGTTCGAGCAGCTCAGCAAGGGAAGTTTCTCGAGAACGCCGCGGCTCCAGGCGCGATAACCGGTGTGATACTCGGACATTTTCTGCATGATGATCAGGTTTTGCGCGAGAGTCAAGGCTCGATTCGAAACATATTTATAGAAGGGCATGCCGCCGCGCAGAGCGCCTCCGCCGAGGATGCGCGAGCCGAGAACGCAATCGTACTCGCCGTAGACGATCATCGAGACCATTGCGGTGACCAGTTTTGGCGTGTACTGATAATCCGGGTGCAGCATGACAACGACGTCGGCGCCGCGTTCGAGCGCGGCGTAATAGCAGGTCTTCTGGTTCGCGCCATAGCCTCGATTTTTATCGTGACTGATGGTTTCGAGTCCAAGCCGCTGGGATATCTGCAGGGTGTCGTCTGAACTTGCATCGTCGGTGAGAATGATGTCGTCGACGATTTCTCTCGGGATCTCGCCGACAGTCCGCTGAAGCGTGCGGGAGGCATTGTAGGCGGGCAGAACCACGGCGATTCGATGACCGTTCAGCATGGATATTCCATTCGTTACCGTGCTTGCCTAGCGTTTTGTTCTGGAGCGCCGATTTAGGAATTTACTGACTGTTTCGTCGGAAAATCCGAAGATAGTTTTTGCTTTGGAATACAGATGGACCGCCTGCTTATCGAGCCAGATGAGTGCGGATTTCTTCCAGCCATCGTCAGGGCGGGCTCGATAATTGGTCGATCGTACGGCGGTCTTTTCATCGGTTTCCAAAGTGTAATAGTAGAAGGCCAGGCTTTTGCGGGACATTCCCTGGGGACAGGTGAGAGGTTCGGGAAATCCGTGAAATGACCTGTCGTCGGTATTGAATATCAATGCGCAATTGAAGGCCGAAGGGTATTTCGCGACGCAGTGGCGCATCGCGCTGTCCCATAGCTCGATGGCTCCGCCCCAATTTTCCTGCCAACCTGGATTGAGATACAGGATGAGATTGATTCGTCTCTTCCAGTTTTTGTTGTAGTGGTGATGGGAGAAGTCGGTGTGGACGTTTAGATATCCGCCGGGGCCGGATTGATGCAAGCCCGCCGCCTTCGAGGCTGGGGTCGGCGAGGAGATTGGGGACGCCGGTCAACCGGGAAAGCCACTGCAGAAAAGAGTCGGAGTTCAAGGCATCGCTGATCTCCCCCACGGTTGGCGGGAAGAGAGAGCGCTTTGTCATTCCATGCTTGTTTTCGTTCTGATGCTGATAGTGGGTCCAGGCATCGGAGTCGGGCTGGGGAAACTCTGCCGCTGCCCTGGATGCGATTTCCGGATCGACGAAAGAAGTTAGATAGATGTGCGGTCCCGGGGTGTTGGTGCGGTATCGGCGGGACAGTTTCGCCAGGTCGCGATTCCACGCGGAGTAAGGAAAGATCGAAAGATCATTTGTTTCGAGTTGCAAACTGGGCATATGAATCAAGTTTCCTGACTACCGCGATGTGCCGGCAGGTGCGCTTGCATTGGTTGATATTAAAAACATCATGCTCGCATCCGCGGGAACAAGTCAAACCGTGTTCAGGGTAGACGGCAGACGGTTACGGCCTGATTGGCGAAGGGGCAATGGAGGAGTGGGTTGCCGGGTTGCTGGAGTACGACCCAAGTTACTCCATATCGAGCGCGGAGATTTTGAAAGTCCTGCAGGCGAAAGCTGTTGAGGTTGGTTTGCGCATGGACTTGTTGCAGCCAACTGTTTGCGATCTCCGGGAACATTTCGACGACGCCAGCATCTTTACCCGCGTCGGCTAGCTGGCTGCGCTGTGCGATGGCTCGGAAGCCGTTGGCGTCTTCACCTTTGATATTCATGTAGGACGGATCGATGGCGAAGATGGCGTCCGTGGGAGTGTTGCGTCGAACCCACAGAAAGGATTGCACCCATGGATTTTTCGGCGCGGCTCCCGGCCATTCAACATGGGCGCTGGCGGGGAAGAGCGCCAGTTGAGCAAAGCACATTCCGGCGCAGAGAGGGAGAAAGAGTGCGATCCAGCGAAGCGGGTGGTTTTTGAGGATGTGCTCGGCGAGAAAGCCGCCGGCAATCAAAATGAGAAAAATGTAGAGCAGATAGAAGCTGCGCATGGGCTGCAGGCGGGCGATGCTTTCGAAGATCTGCGAACTGGAAAACAGGACGCCGAGGAGCAGATAAAAAGCGCCGTAGGCGACGAGCGATTTGCAGACGAGTTCCAGGCTGAGCAAATTTCGCCGGCGTGCGAGAGAGCGGAACCACCAGAGGATTGCCAGGGGTGCGAGAACTCCGAGGATTTCGTACCAGCGCCATTGCAGCAGGTATTGGTAGGCGTGGGAGACGGCGACGTCGTGATAGCTGGTTGGGGTGGAGGAGAGGGCGGGAAGCAGTAGCCATGCGGCGGGTGCGGTCGATGTGGCCGGGACGTGCGTTGCTGATTTGAGGGCGGCGGCGTTCATCCAGGCGAGCAGGAGGCAGTAGGAGATCGCGAAGGCTGTCATGAAGGGATGAATGAGGGCGGCGAAGATCAGGAAGAAGGCTGCGCGGCGGTATTTCTTCTCAAGGACGTAGACCACTCCGAAGATGACTGCGAAGGCGGTCATGTTTCGAGGGTTCAGGTACTGATCCATGATGTAGAGCGCGGTGCCTGCGACCGGCAGAGTGAGCAGGGCCGTGACCAGGGCGACGCCGCCCCAGATTGCACGCTGGTCTGTGAACAGCCTGCCGGCGAGCACGCGGCAGGCGAGAAGGAACAGGAAGATGGAGGCGAGGTGCGCGAGGAAGAGTACCCAATCCAAGGGAAGATGGGTGAGCCGGACGAGGCCGGCGATGATTTGCGGGAATAACGTTAGGTGCGCGTGGAGTTGAAAATATTCTTTTCCGACGGGAAACAGATCGGGATGGAGAACTTTCTCGACGCCGGGGAGATAGGTTTCTGAATCTTCTGCTCCAGGATGATAGCCGTGGATCAGGAGTGCGGAAACTGTGAGCGCCGATAGTAAGACAAATTCTTTCCGCCTCAAACCTCGCTCCATATCTGGTGTGCGGAAAAGGCGCCGGCCGCGTTCCGGTGGTGCATGCTGAACGCAATCGCGCAGGGTGGAAGATTCAATTCCGGCCTAGTGGATGGGGGCGTTTGAGGCGGTGGCTTTGAGGGCGATTTCCTTCTGGGCGGTCTGCTGGAGGGCTTCGGCCTGCGGCACCAGAGTGATGGCCTTTGAGATCATCGGGTCCCACGCGGCGCGAACTTTGAGGCCTTCCTGCTCGCCGAAGACGGAGGTGAAGAGCTCGCTCTTGATGCTCATGTCGATCCAGTCGCGGACACCGTTGATGTCTTCCGTGGTCCAGGGGATCTGTTTCTGGGTGAGCCAGTTTTCGAAGTTGGAGATGACGGCGTCGTCGACCTTGAAATCCTTGGTGACGGTGTGATTGACGAGGTAGTGATTGGCGAAATTGAAGAATGCGAACTGTTCCATCAGGACATCTTCAAAGTGGTTTGACTTGGGGGTGTCGATTTTGACGTCGGGGGTGATGCCGCCGCCGCCGTATTCGGGGCGACCGGAATCGCTGAGCTTCACTTCGCGATTGGCATCGTTGTGGGGACGGTCATCGGGGTTGAAGAAATAATCGTACATGGAGACGCCGGTGTAGTTGCGCTGAATGAGGCGGCCGCTGGGGGTGTAGTAGTGATAGGTGGTCAGCGCCAGGGCGGTGGTGTCGGAGAGCGGATAGACGGTCTGGACGAGACCTTTGCCGAAGGTGGTTTCGCCGGCGATGAGGGCGCGGTCATGGTCCTGCAGCGCGCCGCTTACGATTTCGGCGGCCGAGGCGGTGCCGCGATTCACCAGGACGACGATGGGATATTTACGGCCCTGATCGCCGTGAGTGTCGCGATAGGTGATGGGCGGGAAGGCGCGCCCGCGCTGGGAGACGATGACCTGACCCTTCTGGAGAAAATCTCCGGAGACGGAAACGGCTTCCGAGAGCAGGCCGCCGGGATTGCCGCGCAGGTCGATGACCAGGCCGTTGAGGGGGCCCATTTGATTGAGAGCGGCGACGACTTCCTGACCGGTGGCTTCCTCGGCGAAGTCCTTGATGTGCATGTAGCCGATGCCGGGTTGAATTTCATAGGCGAGATCGACGCTGGCGCGGGGGATTTCGGCGCGCAAGAGCTTGAAGATGATGGGCTGCGGGCGGCCTTCGCGGCCGATGGTGATTTCAACCGGCGTTCCCTTGGGGCCTTTGAGCATGTTGGCGACGTCGAGGGTGGTCGCCTTTTTGAGCGCTTTGCCGTCGGGACCAACTCCGTTGACGGGCTTTCCGTTGACGGCGAGGATCACGTCACCGGGATGAATGCCGGCTTTGTAGGAGGGCGTTCCTTCAAACGGATTGACGACGACGATCTTGTCATTCTGCTGCATGATCTGCATGCCGACGCCGTAGTATTTGCCGCTCTGCTCCTCGCGCATGGCGGCGAAAGCCTTGGGATCGTAGAAGTTGGAGTGGGGATCGAGGACGTGGAGCATATCGGGGATCGCGCCGTCATAGATGGCGGTGTTGACGCGATCCTTGGTCATGGGTTCGGCGTAGTTCTGTTCGACGACGCTGTAGACATTGGTGAACTGCTTAAGGCTGTCACGGAGGGTGGACTGATTGTCCGAGGATTGCGCGCCAACGCTGTGGCTGAAAAAAGCACCGGCGGCGCCGCAGACGATGAGAAATACGACGATAAATAAAAGCGAGCGGCGGGCGCGGGGAGTCATGAGCCGTTGGTTCCTTTTCGGTGCTCGGATTCGAGACACGTAGCAGTTTCTGAGAGCCAAAAAACTGACGAAACTATGCCTCAGTGTAGCATTTTGGTGCGGTTGGGGTTCGTTCTACGGACATCGATTGACCGGCTTCAGAGTTACCGACAATCCGGGAGTAAGGTGACGAGAACGGCATTATTGGTAGCAACCGGAGGATCTTGAAGTGCGTTCCTCGGATTACCGATCTCTGCTCTCTACTTCAGCCTCTTCGCTGTATGGGCGTGCTTCCGGATCGGCGGCGATGGGCAGATGTTCTGGAGTGGATTCTGCGGCCGCTATCAGTACACGAACGGGATCAGCTTGCGTGTTTGCGACGCGTATTCATCGAATGCCGAGCCATAGTGATGGCGCAGGTGCGAATCGAGCATTGGGATGTTTGAGAAGACGAAACCAGCGAACATGATGAGTGGAATGACTCCCGTCAGCCAGCGGCCCGATAGAAGGCAAAGACCTGAAAACGAGATCAGATCGCCGAGATAGTTCGGGTGTCTTGAATATCGAAACAGGCCACCTGTATAGAGGCGTCCCTGATTCTCAGGGCGTTGCTTCCAGACGTGGCGCTCGTACTCGGCCCAGGTGTTCATCCAAGACCCAAAGATAAAAAGGATGCCTCCGACCAGGGTCACCGCGTCGGTCCGCGTGGTGTTTGTCCCTCCGGCGATGGAGAGTACGAGGTAAATGCAGAGGATCCACGGCACGACCATCCCCGCCTCACCCCAGCTCACAGATCGTTTCAGGAAGAGGAATTGCGTGCAAAGCAATCGAAGGAAGTAGATGGACAGGGCGGCCATCAGGAGCAGGCGACGTATTTCATCCCCCTGACTCCACCGCTGCCCAACCCACGGACTCACGAAAGCAAGCCCATCCCCGAAGAGCAACCAGCTGGCAATCACGACACACGCAGCGACAGCCCCGGCAATCACCGTGCGTTGCACGGTAGCGTTTCCTTGTCCCGCATAGATGTCGTTTCCCGCAGTTTTGTTCTGCATTCGGGCCTCTTGCCTGATTGTCGTACAAGTCCATCGGCGACGATAGATCGAACCTAGATCAGTCCTGATAAGTCGGCGTAGCGGAAGCCATCCGGTTCCGGCTGCCAAGCTCCTCCCGATTTACG
Source organism: uncultured Acidobacteriota bacterium (assembly GCA_963744615.1). GTDB lineage: Bacteria > Acidobacteriota > Terriglobia > Terriglobales > Acidobacteriaceae > JAKAAZ01. The sequence goes on along the minus strand of CAVUUE010000003.1, from coordinate 1,676,409 downwards.
GGCTAACCGGAAGCTGACCACTAACCAAGTTGGAAATGTGTGCCGGATTTGGTTGGAATGGAAGAATGGACCTCCGTATGTGCCAGAAACTAACGAAACTGCGCCTCAGTGGGGCATCGCCGCACGCTCTTATACTTCTTAGCTGCGACAAATGGACGATTCTGGGAGAGACTCGGTGACCGATCATCTTCCTAGGCCGCAGGTGGCGGCCTGGTCTACGTTGGCTGGATGCATCTGTGGGTTGGCGTTGATTTCCGCGGCTGAGGAGCAGGTGGCGGAGGTGGGGCGAAGATCGTTCCAGTCGAGGCGGTAGTCTCTCACCGGGAGATTGTGGGCCTTGGCGAACTGGTTTCTTGACTGGGCGATGGCGTTGACCCATGTACCGAAGTCGAGCAGGGTTTCGCGGTAGATGAGATAGCTCATATCGACGGTGCGGTCCGGGAGATGGTCTTTGACATCGTCCAGTTCGTGCAGGAAGGTTCGTCCGTTGGCGCTGGGGACGCGGGGGAACCAGCGCTCATCCCAGGTGGCGACTGCATTCTGGAGCGACTGATTCCGCTGCCTCCAGATGGAAGTGGCAGTGTCAAGCGCGAGGTCGGCGTCGCTGAGGGCTTGTTTGGGGTCGGCGGATTTCGTTTTCGAGGCGGAGGCAAGCTCCTGATCCATTTCCTGTATGGCCGCGATCATTTCAAAGTTCTGGCGGCAGAGATAGGCGATCGATAAATAGACTTCGAGGTTGTAGCGGTTGAATTGCGATCGCTGGATGTTTTCATCGAGCAGGCCGAGGAGGACATCGTTGCTACGCATGGCGTCTGCGGCCAGTTGAATTCTTCTGGCGTTGTCGACCGACCAGGAGGAGTTGTAATCGAGATCTCCGGCCGGGGATGGCGGCAGGGGCAGCGTCTGATCGTTGGCAGGTTTGCGGGTTTTGTAGATGCCGTAGGAATATCCCCAGATCCCTTTGCGGGCCTTTGATGGGACGGTGTCCCAGGTATCGGTCCACGTCTCCGCCTGATCGCTCATCAGTTGATAGACGCGATCCATGTTGACGGCGGTGCGGCCGTAGAAGAGCGAGTAGAAGCTGCTGGCTAATTCCTGTGTATTCGGAGAGCCGGGATGCCATCCGGCGGAGGTTCCGGCGACATATCCGAGCCAGAAGGTTTCGGGGTGGACGCCTTCGTCGGCCCAGCCTGCGTCGACTTCGCCGACGAGATTGGAATTGATGCGGGAGGAATCGAAGGAGATTTTGCTGACGATATCTTCAACCCGCGGGACGCTGTGGGCGGCGGGGTGGAGGCGATCGCCCTGGGGCTGGGTGAAATATTCCGGGAAGAGATTTTCTTCGCCTTCCGCGGAGGTGAAGATCATCTGCGGGATGCCGCGCCGGCGAAAGGCCTGGTCGTAGGCGGGGCCGTAGACTTCTCCGTTGATGAGCCAGGGGGGGAGAGAGGGGATGTCGGCGGGCTTCATCGGATACTCTCCCCAGAACATTACGGTTCTGCCGTGGTCATGCAGATAGCCGCCGGCGTTATTGACGAAGTGGACGAAGACCTGGCCGGGAGAGCCGAGTTTTTCTTCGTTGCATTGGGAGTTATGCGCCAGGCCGAGATAGTAGGGCTCGTCGGTGGATAGATAGAAGTGCTTGACTCCCTTGTTGGCGTCGAGCAGGTCCTGAACCATCCCTTCGACGAGTTTGTAGGAGGCCGGGTTGGTGGCGCAGATCTCATAATTGCTGTTGGGGAATTCGCGCAGGCCGGCGTATTCCGGATGCTTGAGGATGAAGGCGATGTGGGCGGGGCTGTCGAGATAGGGGATCACTTCGATGTGATAGCGAAGGCCGTAGTCGGTGAGTTCCTGCAACTGTGCCGGGCTGAGGGCGTAGGGCTCGACGACGGCGGGGGCACTTTTGTACTGGAAGTGGCCATTGAGCTTGATGACAAAACCGTTGGCCTTGTAGAAGGCGGCCTGACGCAGGTCTCGCTTAAGTTCATCGAGATGTTCGAGGTGGTGGTTGTCATCCCAATAGATGTGGCGCAGCTCGAGGTCGGGCCAGTCCTCGATGACGCCTTCAGGCAGCCATAATTTTCCCTGAGCGGGGCGGAGCAATTGCAGGAGGGTTTCCACTCCGTAGAAAAGGCCGGTGGGGGCGTTGGCGGTGATGGTGATGGAGCTGCGGTTGAGTTGAATCCTGTAGGCCTGTTCTTCGAGGGAGGGCCGATTGCTGTCCTGTGCTGCCCCGATGGGCACGCTGCCGGGGGCGATGCGGAGCGAGAGAACGCTGCCGGAGTTTTTGGAGTTGTCGAGCGCGATGTGGAAGCGATCGGAGAGGCCCTGCCGCAGCGCCTCTACGGCGACATCGTTTGCGGGGACGCCGGGTTCGACTTGCAGGCGCCAGCCGGCTCCGAAGGGAAAGTCGCCGGGGGAGAGAGAGACCTTCTGCGGTTCGGGGATGACGGTGTATCCGCGCGCGAAGAGCGGGGAAACGGTCTGTGCGAGCGCGCCTGCGCAGAGAGATCCTAATATGACCGCGGTGAATAGAGCCTTCATTATTTCGCCTTTTCAAATATTGCCGATGGATTTTTTCGTCGGGACGATCGACCTATGCGACGACCCATTTATTTCTTCGATGCTTCCAGTTTGACATGGCGACGGGGCCGGATGAGTCGCTATAGAATCCTACCCAGATCGCTTCAGGAGCTACAAATGGCGAAGCATACTCCCCCAAAATCCTCGCCCGGTTCGAACCCACGGGCAAACGCGCGGGCTACGGCGAGCAGCAACCAGGAACCGGTTTTCGCGCAGCCGCAACCTTCTCCCGATCCGACGACCTTTAAGGATCCGGTAACGGATCAGAAGTATCCGGAGCTGAGCAACCTGGAGCCTGTTCCGACGCCGGTTGGCGGCGCCGCGGAGCCAATCCTTACGCTGGCCGAGGTGTATGGCAGTGCGGGAGCGGCCAGGGTGCAGGCGATCACGACGGCGGGACAGATTGTGTTTCATTCCGTCGGCGACACGGGCAGCGTGAAGGGGCCGGACACGCAGTCGCTGGTGGCCGACAAGATGGTGTCGGACTTCGATGAGGCCAAGGCGGCGGATGTGCCGTCGTTCTTTTTTCATCTTGGGGACGTGATCTATTATTTCGGCGAAGGGTCGTATTACTACGACCAGTTTTACGAGCCGTTTCGCAGCTATGCGGCGCCGATTGTGGCGATTCCGGGCAATCATGATGGCGTGGTTTACGCGAGCGATCCGGCGGCGACGCTGGATGCGTTTCTGCGCAATTTCTGCTCTGGCGCTCCTGCTCCGTCACCGGATGCGGGGGGTCTGTCGCGAACGACGATGATCGAGCCGGGAGTGTATTTCACGTTCGACGCGCCGTTCGTGCGCGTCCTGGGGATTTACAGCAATGTGCTGGAAGATCCGGGAGTGATTTCGAGCCAGGGGGGAACAAATTCCCTGGACGATCGGCAGATTGCGTTTCTGACTGCGGCGTTGACGCGGGTGAAAAGCGAGAGCTACGCGGGGGCGGTGGTGATCGCGGTGCATCATCCTCCGTTTACCGGCGGGACGATCCATGGAGGAAGTCCGCAGATGCTGGCCGATATCGACAAAGCCTGCACGGCGGCGGGGGTGTGGCCGCATGCGGTGTTTTCCGGGCACGCGCACAATTATCAGCGCTACACGCGGACGGTGAACGGAATGCAGATTCCTTTCCTGGTGGCGGGATGCGGCGGCCATTCGCCCTTATCGGCGATGCGTGGGACCTATCGCACGCCGTACAAGATCGACGCTACGCTGACACTGGAAAGCTATGACGATACGGATTATGGATATCTGCGGGTGGTGGTGAATGCGGCGACGATGACGATTGAGTTTCATCCGGCGAGCGATGGCGGAGTGACGAAGACACCCAACGATACGGTGACGATAAACCTGCGGACACGCGCGCTTAGCTAGCTTGGCGGCGCGCGTGGCGGGCGGCGATTTGCGGATGGCCAGCGACTCAGGTTAGTTTATGAAACGTCCCTGAACACGGGCATGAGAGGTAATCGGTTTTAGGTTATGGACGCAGCAAAAGAACGGGCCCGTTTGCACACGGGAGTGTCGGGGCTGGATGACATTCTGTTAGGTGGCTTGCCGGAAGGCCACACGTACCTGGTGGAAGGCAAGGCGGGGGCGGGGAAGACGACCCTTGGCATGCAATTCGTGATGGAGGGCACGCGCGCCGGCGAAACCTGCCTTTATGTGACCTTGTCGGAATCGAAGGCAGAGCTGGAGGCGGCGGCGCTGGGTCATGGCTGGTCGCTCGAGGGCTTGACGCTGGCGGAGTTTGTGCCGGAGGAAGCGAGCCTGAGCGACGAGGAGGGCTACACGGTATTCCATTTCGGCGAGGTGGAGCTGGCTACCACAATCAAAAAGCTTCTGGGAGAAATCGAACGGGTAGGACCGCAGCGGCTGGTGATCGATTCGCTTTCCGAATTTCGGCTGCTGGCCCAGGATCAAACGCGGTACAGGAGGCAGCTGCTGGCGCTGAAGCAATACTTCGCGGGACACAATATGACGGTGCTGCTGCTCGACGACCACACTCCGACGAACGACGATCAGCAGGTGCTGAGCATTGTGCATGGTGTGATTCGCTTCAGCACGGTGCAGCGCAGCTATGGGGTGGTGCGCCGTCATCTGGAAGTGGTGAAGATACGGTCATCGGCCTATCGCGGAGGCTTCCACGACTACACGCTGGACCGGCGGGGCGTGATGGTGTATCCACGCCTGGTTGCGGCCGAGCACGGGAAGGAATATTCCGAGGAGCAGCTCTCGAGCAATCTGCCGGTGCTGGACGCGATGTTTGCCGGCGGAATTGACCGCGGCGCGAGCACGCTGATTATGGGTCCTGCCGGGGTGGGAAAATCCTCAATCGCGATGCAGTATGCCTATGCGGCCGCGACACGGGGGGAGCGCTCGGTCGTTTACTCCTTCGATGAGTCGTTACGGACGGCGAGAATGAGAGCGCGCTCGCTCGGAATGCGGATTGATCCGGAGTTAGAAAGGGGAACTTTATGCATGGAGAAGGTGGATGCCGCGGAGCTCTCGCCGGGCGAATTCGCCTGGAAGATACGACACGAGGTGGAGGAAAAAGGCGCGCGTGTCCTCGTCATCGACAGCCTGAATGGCTTTCTGCGTTCGATGCCGGGGGAAGGCGACCTGGCGCTGCACCTGCACGAGCTGCTCTCCTATCTGAATCAGAAGGGGGTCGATACATTTCTTGTTCTCACGCAGAAGACCCTTCTCGGCGAATGGTCGGACGCGATCGACATCAGCTACCTGGCGGATACGCTGCTGATGCTGCGTTATTTTGAAGCGTCGGCGTCCTTGCGGCGGACAATCTCCGTCCTAAAGAAACGCAGCGGGGGGCACGAAAGCAGCTTGCGTGAACTGCGACTTGGCCCGGCGGGCATCCAGATCGGGGAGCCTCTTGCCGAATTCAAGGGGATATTGTCGGGTTTGCCCGATTCCATGGATGGACTGGTGCCGCGAAGCGAGGAGTGATCGGATGACGGCGGAGGATGGGTTTGAGGTGCTACTGGTCACGCCAACAGGACGCGATGCGGTATTGATCGAGGGAGTACTGGAGTCCTCGAGAATACAGAGCCGGGCCTTGAGGGACGTCCAAGCCGCCATCGCGGAATTTCGCGCGAAGGATGTGGGCGCTCTATTGATTGCGGAGGAGGCGCTTTCGCAGGAGATTGTTGCGGTACTTGCGGCCGCGCTGAAGGAGCAGCCTGCCTGGTCCTTTCTTCCGATTCTGGTGTTCACGATGCGAGGAAGGGAAACGGTCGAGAGCCAAAACGAGGAGCGGCGGTGGCTTTCGCTGGGCAACACGACGCTGCTCGAGAGACCGATCCGCATGGCGACGCTATTGACCAGCGTGCAGACGGCGCTGCACGCCCGCCGCCGCCAGTACGAACGGAGGTTCGCCGAGGGGGTGCTGCGGCAGAGCGAGAAGCTTGCGGCGGTGGGACGGCTGGCCTCGAGCATCGCGCATGAGATCAACAATCCGCTGGAGGCGGTGACGAATCTGTTGTATCTGCTGGACCATACCCCTTTGAACGCCGAACAACGCAGGTACCTGGATTCGGCCCAGCAGGAGCTGGCGCGGGTGGCGGAGATCGCTTCGCAGACGCTGACCTTTAACCGGCAGCGGGATATCAGAGGGAAGGCGTCGATCGCCGCGCTGCTGGATTCCGTTCTGGTGCTCTACCAGGGCCGGCTCTCGGGTTCAAAAACGGTGATTGACCGGCGCTATCAGAACACAGCTCCTTTCATCTGCTATCCGGGCGAGCTGCGGCAGGTATTCGCGAACCTGATCGGCAATGCATTTGACGCGACGCGCAAAGGCGGCCGCATCATTCTGCGGGAGCGGGCGGCGAGGCATCCGAAAACCGGAGTGCCCGGGGTGCGGATATCGGTTGGGGACAGCGGGACGGGCATGAGCGCGGAAATCAGAGCGCACCTGTTCGAACTCTTCAAATCCACAAAGGGAAACAACGGCAGCGGACTGGGACTGTGGATCAGCAAGGGAATCATAGAAAAGCATCGGGGCTCGATCCAGGTTCGCTCCTGTGACGGGTTGGGACGGAGCGGTACTGTGTTTTCGATCTTTATTCCGATGAGTGACGAACACGGCAGGCCAGTGCTCCGGCTGATGGGCGACGATGCCACGGTCCGCTGACTGGGAAAGGAGATCACGATGCGGTTAGAATGAAAGCAACGGAATCGACCTGCATCGTGCTGCTGTTTTGCTTACCGGGTAACGGGATGTAGCCAATGCCGCCGGGAGAAAATTTCGCCGCGAGGCCGCAGGCCTGGATGGTATGAGCTAACTTGATGATGTTGAGAGCAGTTGCCCGCGTTGTACTTCCTTTGACTTTTGCCGCCACGCTATGCTTGCCCGCCGTGGCGCAGGACACCAGTCCCGCCCCCAATGCCGGCGCGGCGCGGGACACAACGCCGGACCAGACTGCGACGCCTGCCCAGACTGCGGCTCCTGCCGAGACTGCGGCTCCGGCGCCGGCGCAAACCGGCAGTGACTCTTCGGCGCAGAATGCGCAGACGATGGGTTCGAGCACCAGCCTGAGTTCCGATTCAAACGATGTGGCGAGCCTGTATGGGACGCCGGTGGAACAGATTGTCGCGCGGGTGAACGACCGGGTGATCACCAACTCCGACCTGCAGCGGGCGCAGTCGCAATTGACGGAAGAGTCGCGGCAGGGCAGTCTGACGCTCGACCAGTTCAACGCTGCCCAGAAAAATCTGCTGCGCGACCTGATCGACCAGCAGTTGCTGTTGTCGAAAGGCAAGCAGCTCGGCATCACCGCCGATACGGACCTGATCAAGCGGCTGGACGATATCCGCAAGCAGAACCATATGGCGTCGCTGGACGACCTGGAGAAGGCGGTCGAGCAGTCGGGCACTTCCTACGAGGATTTCAAGGCCAACATCCGCAATAGCATCATCACCCAGGCGGTGGTGCGGCAGGAGGTTGGCAGCAAGATGCAGGTCTCGCAGGCCGACATCCAGAAATATTACGAAGCGCACCGGGACAGCTTCGACCAGCCGGAATCGATTCATCTGAATGAGATTTTGATTCCGACGGATGAGAATGCGACGCCCAGCCAGTTGAGTGCGGCCGAGGCCAAAGCGAACGAAGTGGAAGCCAAGCTGAAGGCGGGCGCCAGCTTCGCGGATCTGGCAAAGCAGTACTCCGGCGGTCCGACGGCGCAGCAGGGCGGAGACCTTGGGGATTTCAAACGGGGCGCACTGGCCAAGGTGCTGGAAGACCAGACGTTCGATCTGCCGGTGGGCGGCTATACCGGGCCGATCCGCACGCGGCAGGGCTACATTATTCTGCAGGTGACGGCGCACACTCCGGGTGGAGTGCAGCCGCTGCAGAAGGTGGAACCGAAGATTGAAGAAGCGCTGTACATGGAGCGAATCGAGCCTGCGGTGCGGCAGTACCTGACGCGGCTGCGCGACGAGGCTTACATCGACATTCGCCCGGGATTTACGGATTCCGCGGCGAGCCCGAACGAGACCAAGCCGACGTTTACGGCGTATGTTCCGCCGCAGCCGAAGAAGAAAAAGAAGAAGAAGCGATTCGATACGCGCGCGAAGCGGTATGGGCGGATGTCGGATCGGCGGAGAAGGACTGAGGTTGCTTCGACGGCGGCGGGGTCTGCTGCGGGGACGGCTGCCGCTCCTACTCCTGCGGCGACGAAGGCTCCGGCTGCGGCTCCGGCTGTGACGGCGGAGAATCGAAAGCCGGCGCGCCTGAGAATACTGCGGGGGAGAGATCACTCGACGCATAAGAGCAAGCGGGTGAAGCTGCGCTATGGGCAGGCGCCTGCGACGCCGGTTTCAAACGAGCAGGTTGCGAGTGCAGCGACCGGCAGCGGGAACACGGAAGCGCCGGAGGCGACGAATACGCCGGTGGCGGGAGCGCCTGTGCAGCCGCTGGGACCGGATCTCGAACACACGCCGAAGATCACGCAGCCGAAGCGAACAAAGACGCGGCTGAGCGATGAGGCCCGCAGGAAGACGCCGAGAAAACCCGGCGAGAAGCGGGTGAAGAAGGTGAAGGTCGATAACGCCAAGCCGACGGATCTGACGCCCTCAGAGGTGGCGAACCAGAAGGTAGATTCGGCGCCGCTGGGATTGTCCGGAGACACGACCCGCAAGAAGAAGAAGAAAAAAGTTGTGGTCAAGAATGGCGAGAAGACGCGGCTTAGCGACGAGAAGAAGAACAACGAGAAAACCGAGACGCCGGCCGGGGCATCGGGTTCTTCTTCCTCTTCTGCTCCGGAAGCGAGCCAACCGCAGTAGGCACCGAACGCATTGACGAGCCCTGCTTGCCGGAGAGGAGCGCATGAAAGATTTTTTTCTGGCGGATGCAGCCAAGCACCGCGGCAAGAATATTCGCTCCCATTTTCTGGTGGCTCAAAAACAACTGCGGGATCGCAATGATGGCAACGGGAAATATCTTTCGCTGACTTTGTGCGATCGCAGCGGGCGGCTGGATGGGCGCATCTGGGACAATGCGGAAGTGCTGGCGGCGAAGTTCGAGCAGAACGATTTTGTCGATGTGCGCGCCTGCATCGATGAGTTCAACGGCAAGCTGCAGCTTCGGGTGACTGAGATTGTCCGGCTGGATCTGGAGCAGATCGAGCTGGGCGATTTTCAGCGGAAGAGCACGCGCGATATCGAAGACCTGTGGAGTCAGCTTCGCGATTCCGTGAATAGTTTTACCCATGCTGATCTGAAGCGGCTGGTGTTTGCGTTCCTCGACGACCCGGAGATTGCGCGACGCTACAAGGCAGCTCCCGCGGCGAAGTTCATGCATCATGCGTGGATTGGCGGGCTGCTGGAACATGTGGTCGACCTGCTGCAATTTTGTGATCTGGCGGCGGGACATTTTCCGCTGATTCATCGCGACCTGCTGCTGACCGGGGCGATTCTGCATGACGTGGGAAAAATTTATGAGCTGAGCTGGGAGCGCGGTTTCGAGTACACGCTGGAAGGCCAGCTGATCGGGCACATTTCAATCGCGACGCGGATGCTGGATGAAAAAGTGAGGGAGTTGCCGGATTTTCCCAAGCAGATTCACACGCTGGTTGAACATTTGATTTTGAGCCATCATGGGTCGCTGGAATTCGGATCGCCGAAGCTGCCGATGATCCCAGAGGCGGTGCTGCTGCATTATCTGGATGATGCGGAGGCCAAGATGCTGGCGATGCAGGAGGCCTGCCAGCCCGAGGGGGCACCGGGGCCGGTCTATATCGATCGCGTGCGGGCTCTGGAGCGGCCGCTGGTGAACACGCGGCAATATCTGGCCGAGGCTGCCGGCAAACGCGATTGATGCCATATCTTCTAAAGACCGAGCCGGATGCGTATTCGTTCAGCGATTTGCAACGAGCGGGCGAAACTGTGTGGGATGGCGTTACGAATCCAGCGGCGGTGAAGAATTTGCGCGAGATGCGGACGGGAGAGCGGCTGGTGATTTATCACACGGGCGGCGAACGGGCCGCAGTGGGAACGGCGGTTGTGGTGAGCGTGGATGCGAAAGATCCAAAGGCACCGCGGGTGCGGATTCGCTGCGGCAAAGCGATACCGCCGAAGACGCTGGGTGAGATGAAAGCGGAGAAGTTATTTGCAGATTCGCCGCTGTTGCGGCAGGGTAGATTGTCGGTGGTACCGCTGACCGACGCGCAGTTTGCGTGGATTACGAAGTTATAAACCCATGTCTCAGATGCGAGACATGGGGCACCCAGATTTTTGCGCTGGCTGCGTGAAAGACTGCTATAGAAAGTGAATTCAGGTCCGACGAATGCTTCGTTTTTCGACCGCAGGCGAGTCCCACGGCGAGTGTCTGATTGCGATGGTTTCCGGCATGCCCGCGGGCGTGCCCATTGACGATGCCAAAATAAATCGCGAATTATGGCGGCGGCAGCAGGGCTATGGCCGTGGCGGCCGGATGCGCATCGAACGCGATACCGCACAGATTCTTTCCGGCGTTCGGCACGGAAAAACGATAGGCTCGCCGATTGCAATCCGAATAGAAAACAACGACTGGAAGAACTGGACGGAGATTCTTCCGGTGGGTGAAGGCGATGCCACGCAAGCATAAGGCTGTAGCTTCGCCGCGGCCGGGACATGCCGATCTGGCGGGCGCGCTGAAATACGATTTTCCCGATGCGCGATACGTGCTGGAGCGCGCATCGGCGCGGGAGACGACGGCGCGCGTGGCTGCGGGGTCGATCGCGAAACAGATGCTGGAGGCGCTGGGAATCGCGATTGCGAGCCATGTGATTCGCGTTGGGTCGGCGGAGCTCGACAGGGAAGCGAGCTGGGCGGAGATTTGGGCGTTGCTCGAACAGGATGAGGTCCTGCTGAATTGCGTCGACGAGGCTGCCGAGCAGCGGATGAAGGCGGTTGTCGACCAGGTACTGCGGACCGGCGATTCGGTTGGCGGCGTTTTCGAAGTGGTGGCGCACGGCGTTCCTCCAGGGTTAGGAACCTATGCGAATTGGGACGAGCGGCTGGATGGATTGCTGGCTGCGGCGGTGATGTCGTTGCAGGCGGTGAAGGCGGTGGAGATTGGGCGGGGAGTGACAGCGGCCGCGGCTTTCGGCTCCGTTGTCCATGATGCGATCCACTACGAGCCGGAAGGAGAATCGGCTGCGAAGCACACGCGTTTCGCACGGGAACAGAACAATGCCGGCGGAATTGAGGGTGGGATTTCTAACGGCGAGGATGTTATTGTTCGCGGATATTTGAAGCCGATTTCCACGCTGCGCCGACCGCTGGCTTCAGTCAGCTTTGCGACGCGCGAAGAGGTGAAGGCGGCGTATGAGCGCTCCGATGTTTGCGTGGTGCCGGCGGCCGGAGTTGCGGCGGAGGCGATGGTCGCGCTGACGGTGGCGAAGCTGGCATGCGAAAAGTTCGGGGGCGACTCCCTGCGGGAAATGGTGCGAAACTATCAAGGGTATTGCGAGCAGATTCGTAAATTTTGACGCTGGAGAGGGGCACCGGAGCTGTTTTTGCGGCGCTCGGGATGGAAGACTCAAGACAAACGCGAGGTCCTTCGCTGCGCTCAGGATGACAAATTGGTTGATGAGACTGCTTCTAAATTCGAAAGTTAAGAAATAGATTCCATGATTTATCCGATTGTGAAGTTTCCGGATCCGATCCTGCAGCAGGTTGCCGAGCCGGTCACGGTGTTCGACGCAGAGCTGCGTCAGCTGGTCGATGACATGTTTACCTCCATGTACGACGCGCAGGGAATTGGCCTGGCTGCGCCGCAGATCGGTATTTCGAAGCGTTTGACTGTGATTGACGTGAGCTTTCAGAAGAATCCGCAAGGACAAGATTGTTCTTATCAACCCGGAGATTATTTTTAAAAAAGGTAAGCAGAATGAGGAAGAAGGCTGCCTGAGCCTGCCGGAGATTCGCGACCGGGTAGCGCGCGCGGCCGAGGTGAAGGTGCGGGCGCAGGATGCCGAGGGCAAGTTTTTCGAGGTGGAAGGAACGGAGCTGCTTTCCCGCGCTCTGCAACATGAAATCGATCATCTGGATGGAATCCTTTTTATTTTTCGACTGAGCCGGTTGAAGCGCGATCTGCAGTTGCGGAAGATTCGCAAGCTGCAGAAAGCGGGCGATTGGTAAGTGATGCGCCTGGTTTTTTGCGGAACCCCGCAATTCGCTGTTCCAACGCTCGAAGCCCTGTTGAATGCCGGCCACAAAGTGGAACTGGTGTTGTCGCAGCCGGATCGGGCGAGCGGCCGCGGATTGGAAGTTCAATTTTCTCCCGTTAAGCAATTTGCGATGGATCGCGGCCTGGTGCTGATGCAGCCGGATAAGATTCGCAACAATCCTGAACTGCAAGAGCGGTTGATCCGCCTGGGCCCGGAAGCGATCATTGTGGTCGCGTATGGGCGCTTGATTCCTGCCGTGGATGCTGGAGCTGCCGCGGCATGGCAACCTGAACCTGCATGCATCGCTGCTGCCGAAATATCGCGGCGCGGCGCCCATCCAATGGGCGGTGGCAAACGGGGAAAGCGAGACCGGCGTCACCACGATGCGGATCGATGAAGGGCTCGACACCGGCGACATGCTGTTGCAGGAGCGTGTGGCGATTTCGCCGGAGCAGACTTCGATGGAGCTGTCGCCGATACTGGCTGACTGTCGGTGCGGGTTTGATGGTGAGGACGCTGGCGGGACTGGCGGAAGGCACACTGCAGGCGACGCCGCAGGACAACAGCGCGGCGACGCTTGCTCCCATGCTGCGGCGGGAGGATGGTCGCATCGAGTGGAGCCGGACGGCGGTCGAAATTTACAATCGCTGGCGCGGGTTTCAACCGTGGCCGGGAGCGTTTACCAGTTTCAGAGGAAAGAAATTGAGCGTGCATTCCATGCGAGTTGCCGAGTCTCATTTTTCGGCGGGCGCTGCCGGGAACTTTGACGCGCAGTGCGAACCGATTGTTCGCGGCGTGCGGCGAAGGGACCTGGCTGGAACTTGCTGGAGTTGCAGGTTGAAGGAAAGCGACGAATGCCGGCGGAGGCGTTTCTGAACGGCGTTGCGCTCGCGGAAGGCGAGCGGCTGGATTGAGCGCCATGCCGTCTGCGACAGCTCCTATAGCGCCTGCGCGACAGGCGGCTTTCACGATTCTTCGCAAGGTGGGGCTCGAAGAGGGGAACAGCGACAGCCTGCTGCATTCGCGCATGGTCGACGAGTTGTCGGCGGCGGACCGCAATCTGTGCACCACCTGGTTCTGGGAACGCTTCGCTGGCAGCGCGTGCTGGATGCGGAGTGCCGCCGCTTTCTTTCGCGGCCCGATCTCCCGGCTGCCGGAAGATGCGCTGCTGGCGTTGCGGGTGGGCGCATATCAATTGCTGTTTCTCGATCGCATTCCTGTGCATGCGGCGATTTTCGAATCGGTGGAGTGGGCGAAGCATTCCGGGGGCGCGCGGCAGGCCGGGCTGATCAACGCCGTGCTGCGCAAAGTGGCGGGGTTGCCGAAGGGCCGAAGATTTCGACGCGGAGCTGGCCTATCCGGAGTGGATGGTGGCGCGATGGCGAAAGTTCTATGGTGCGGATGCGGCGAAGAAAATCTGCGAGGAGGGCCAGCGGGAGCCGCGCACCGCAGTGCGGCTGCTGAGTCCGCGAGGCGGAGGAGATGCTGATTTCGAACGGCGTGACGCTGAGTGCTGGAGCGTTTCTGGCGAAGGCGCGATCGGCGGAGAGCGCTCGCATGCGAGGATTGCGCGGGAGCGCAGTTTCAGGATGAAGGCTCGCAGCTGGTGGCGGAATTGCTGGGCGCGGGGGAACGCGATCCTGGATTGCTGTGCGGCTCCGGGCGGGAAGACGGCGGTGATGCTTGCGAATAATCCTGAAGCCGATTTGCTGGCCTGCGATATTCATCCGACGCGGCTGGCGACGATGGAGCGGCGGCTGGGTGCGGCGGGGCTGCCGGGCAGAATTGAATATCGAGTAGCGGATGCGGCGCGAGCTGGGCGATGTGGGTGCGTTCGATCGGATTCTGTGCGATGTTCCGTGCACCGGGACAGGAACGCTAGCGCGCAATCCGGAGATTCGTCATCGTCTGCAGCCGCGGGAATTTGTCCGGCAGGCGGAGCGGCAGCGGGGGATTCTTGCGGCTGCGCTGCGGCTGCTGGCTTCGGGCGGTCGACTGTTGTATGCGACCTGCTCGCTGGAGCCGGAGGAAAATGAGGCGGTGGTGGAGGCTTGCGTGGGATCTCTGCCTGGGTTCAGACGGATGGATCTGCGCGTTGAGTTCGACAGGCTGGAACAGCAGGGGATTGTTCGAGGGGAAGCTGTTGTGGAATTGCGGGCCAGTGGATTTCGCGATGGCTATCTGCGGACGCTGCCTGGGGTGCATCCCTGCGATGGATTTTTTGCGGCTTTGATCGAGCGACCATAAGCGCAGCGAATTCTTTACGGCTGGACGGTTAATTGAATCGTGGCCCCGGCGGGGATGCGGCTGCCGGCGGCGGGAATCTGCGCGATGACGGTGCCGGAGGCGGGGGAAGGCTGGCCAGCGGTGGGCGCGGGAGCCGGCGCTGCGACGGGTTGAGGCTTGAGCGGCGCGAGTTCGAAGCCGGCGTGGAGGATGGCCAGAGCGGCGGTGGAGAAATTTTCTCCGGTCAGGTCGGGCATAACACTGGCAGCTTCTTCCGGCGCCGCGGTCCGGGCTGTCAACAGGCTGATCTTCGGGCCCTGCACATCGGTTGCGCGGGAGAGTGGAGTCTGCGCGATCACGGTGTTGTCGGGCGCGTAGGCATACGGGATCGCGATCACATCGCCGAGCTGCAATCCAGTGCGGCGGATGGTGATGGTGGCGATGCCGGTGTCCATTCCTTCGAGCGATGGAATTGCGACTTTCTGCGGGCCGAGGCTAACGGTGACGCGGACGCGCCAGGATTTACGCACCAGCGTGCCGGGCGCTGGACTTTGCGTGAGGACATTTCCCGCGGCTTCGGTGGGGCTGTAGAAGTGTCCGTCGACGCCGGCTTCGAGTCCGCTGGCGTGCAGGCGTGCGGCGGCTTCTGACAGAGTGAGGCCGGAGAGCGTGGGGACGCGCACCTCCGCGCCGTGGATGGCGAAACGCATGGTGATCAGCGCGGAGACGAGCGCGATGGCGAGCAACGCCAGAACCGCCGAGAGGGTGCGAAACAGTTGCCGCATGGATGACCCGCTACTTTTCTTCGCCGGCGTATTCAATCGCGTATTCGATCTTTGCCGTTTTTGAAATCATAGCCGCCACGGAGCAGTATTTCGTTTCGGAAAGATGCACGGCGTCTTGCATGGCTTTTTCCGACACGGCGCCGCTGACGCGATAGGTCAATTTCACAGAGGTAAAAACCCGTGGAGACTCGGCGGCCTGCTCCGCGGCTGCGGAGACGGTGAGGCCGGTGAATGGCTCGCGCTTCTTTCGCAGGATAGTAACGATATCCATGGCTGTGCAGCCGCAGAGCGCCATCAGAACCAGCTCCATTGGGCTGGCTCCGTGAAGGTGGGCAGCGTCGCCGTCGAGGGACACGAGGTGGCGACTCCCGGAGAGAGCATCGAACCGCATTTCGGTTTTCCATGTCACGCTGGATTGCAAATTGTTTTTCCTCGTTTCTGATAGAACTAGCGGGCGTTGTCGGTGGCGGGTTCGGGATGGATGAAAACGCGGGCGATCTGCGGCATCTCCGCCTTGACACGATCTTCAAGAGCGGTGATCAGCGCGTGGACATCGGCCATGCTGCGATCGTCGGGCAGGGTGCAGTGGCAGGAGATCTGCATTCGGTCGCGGGCGTTCGAAACGACGACGTCATGGACGTCGAGGATCTCGGGAAACTCCGCCGCGATGCGGCGCAGTTCCAGCTTCGAGCGCCGCGTCGCCGCTGCGCTGCGCCTCGATTTCGATGGTGCCGCGCTCGCTTTCAATGTGGGTAAGAATAGTGTCGATTTCGGGAACGTCGGCGCGGGTTTCGCTTTCGATGGTGGTGACCAGGGCGTGGGCCTCGCGCAGGCTGAGAGATTCCGGCACTTCGAGATGCTGCTCCAGATGCAGCTTGGCGTCGAAGTGCTGCACGCTGAGATCATGCACGGAGAGATCGTGGCGGGCGGCGACGGCGCGGACGCGGTCGAAGATGCTTTCCGATCTTCCGGCGCGCGGCACGACGTTGACCACGACGTCGGCGTCGGGAAGGATGCGATGGACGGCGTCGGCGATCTGCTCCTTCATCTGTTCGGTGCGCTGGAAGCTGAGATTGCGCGGCATGCCGACGGTGAGGTCGGCGAAATAATGATTGCCGGAGAGGCGCAGGCGGACGCGTTCAATGCTGAGAGTATTCGGCAGCTGCCGCAAGGATTCGGTGACGCGGCGGCGAGTTTCGACAGGCGCGGCGTCGGTGAGAATGTCGACGGTTTGACGCGCAAGACGCCAGCAGACTTTGAGAATGATGATCGATACGACGACGGCGGCCAGCGGATCGCCGAAGCGCAGCCAGCTGAGATGCCAACGTTGCGATGCGACGCCGGCGAGCAGGCCGCCGATGACGGCGAGGCTCGACCAGATGTCCATGCTGAAATGCAGAGCGTCGGCTTCGAGCGCCTGGCTTTGGGTTTGCCGGGCGACACGGCCGAGAGCGCGCGAGCGGAAGAAATCCACCCCCATCGAAAGCAGCAGGACGGCAAACGGCCAGATGGAAAGCCGCAGCGGGGCAGCGGGTCCGAGGATTCGCTCGACAGCCTCGCCGACGATCCAGAGAACGGAGGCGACCATCAGCAGGGTTTCAGTAAACGCGGCGAGATTCTCCATCTTGCCATGGCCGTAGGCGTGGGCCTCATCGGCGGGCCGGTCGGAGATGGTGACGGAGGCGAGAATGATGAGGGAAGCGACGAGATCGAGGCCGGAATGCGCGGCCTCCGACAGCATGCCGATGCTGCCGCTGACCAGGCCAGCCCACAGCTTTAGAAAGGTGATGAAGGCTGCCGCCAGGATGGAAACGGCGACGGTGCGCTTTTTGACGGCTGTGTCGGATGCCTTGCGAGCGGAGATGGAAATGGGGCGAGCCATTGTGTTTGCGACCGCTTCAGCTGGGGTCGATGCTCATGCTTTCACAGCGCGATAGAGGCCTGCAATGCCAAATGTGTACGGGGTCCAGGTGGCATCGCGAAATCCGCAGGTGCGCATCATGGCGAGCATTTCATCGGGCGGTGGGAAGCGATGGACGGAGCGCGGCAGATATTCATAGGACGCCGCCGGATCCTGAGAGCGCTTTGCCGATGCGGGGCAGGATGTGGCGAAAATAAAATTGATAGAGCACGCCGAGGATGCCGTTGGGTTCGCTGAAGTCGAGAATGCCCAGCTCCGCGCCAGGACGGAGGACGCGATGGAATTCACGCAAGCCGGCTTGATAGTTGGCGAGATTGCGGAATCCGAACGCGGTGGTGATCAGGTCGACGGAATTGTCGGCGATGGGCATGTGCAGCGCGTCGGCTTCGACGGTGATGCGCCGTGATGGCGGAAAATTCCGGCGAAGCGAATTTTTCCTGCGCGCGGACGAGCATGGCGTGGGCGAAGTCGAGCGCGGTCACTGGTATGGCGTCCGCGGGCCGGAGGCGCAGCAAAGCGAGCGTCATGTCTCCGGTGCCGCAGCAAACATCGACGACGCTAGCTTCGGGATTTTTGAGGATGTGGGCGAAGGTGCGCGCGGTGCGACGCCACCAGAGGCGATCCACATTGGCCGATAGCAGATGATTCAGCAGGTCGTAACGCGGCGCAATGCGGTTGAACATTTCCTGTACGGCGTCGCTTGCGCTCTGTTGATCGAGCGAACCGGGAGGCTCGGCGCCGCGTGCGGGCTGGGTCATACGCCGCGTGCTTTCATGACCCGCAGCATGGATCCGATGGCTGCGAGCAGCTCCTGCTGACTGACATCTTCAACCACGATTGCCTTGCCGATGGCGACGGGTAGAACGAACCGGTGCGCGGTCTGCAAATGTTTTTTGTCGGCGGAGGTTCGATCGAGCAATGCCTGTGCGGACGCGCGGAAGCGCGGAAAGGGCCCGAGGCGGAACAGGAGGTCTTCGATACGCTGCGGCTTTCGCGGGCGGGAGCGCGTTGCGTGCGACGGCGAGATGAAGCGCTGCGAGCATTCCCCAGGCGACCGCTTCGCCGTGCAGCAGGGTGCGATAGTTGGTGGCCGCCTCGATGGCGTGTCCGACGGTGTGGCCGAGGTTCAGGAGCATGCGCTGGCCGGTTTCGCGTTCATCCGCGCTGACGATGCGGGCCTTGATTTTTACTGACGTCTCAATCGCCTGGGTGAGACTTTTTTCCTCGCCGCTGAGAAGTTTGTCGAGATTGCGTTCGAGCCAGCTGAAGAAGCGTGCGTCGCCGAGCACGGCGGCCTTGACGCTTTCAACCAAGCCGGCGCGCAACTCCGCCGGCGGCAGGGTGGAGAGAACGGCTGGATCGGCAAAGACAACCATCGGGATGATGAAAGCTGCCGATCAGATTTTTGCCGACGCGAAGATTCACTCCCGTCTTGCCGCCGATGGAGGAATCGATCTGCGAAAGATATGTTGTCGGAACCTGCACGTAGCGGATCCCACGCATGTAGATGGCGGCGAGAAAACCTGTCATGTCCCCGATAACGCCGCCGCCGAAGGCGACCAGCAGGGCGTCGCGACGGGCTTCGGCGTTGCTCATCTCTTCGGCGAGCCGTTCGACGGTGGCGAGACGTTTGTGCTGTTCTCCGGCGGGAACGAACAGTGGGTGGATTTGAATCTGCTTCGCGGCAAAGGAGGAGAGAAAACGCCGGCTCCACAGGGACCAGATTTCGGGCGAGGTGACGACGAAGATGGAGCGTTGTTTGCCGCAGGCGGCGGTGAGTTGGCGAGCGAGCGTTTCAAGCAGCCGGGGCTGAACGCGGACGGAATATTCCGCGGATTTCGTCGTGACAGGAATCGAATGCATGCTGGTCTTCATCGTACCGCAGAGGTGCGATTGGTCGCGGAGGCCGCGAGGTTCAGCATGCTAGGCTAAAAATCGTGGAAAAGAGTTCACTGCCTTGTTGGATCGTTGTCGGCGCCGGAATTGCGGGGCTGCGCGCGGCGTTGACGTTGGCGACAGTCGCGGAAGTGACGCTGATCACGAAGGAAGTCGCGTCGGAGTCGAACACCCATTATGCGCAGGGCGGGATCGCGGTTGCGATGGGCGGCGCGGAAGACGTTGAGCTGCACGGCAGGGACACGATTGCGGCGGGGGATGGGCTGGTGTATGAACCTGCGGCGCGGCTGCTGGTAGAAGAAGGCCCGCTGCGTGTGGAAGAGCTGCTGGCCTGGGGAACGAATTTTGATCGCGAGCCAGGCACTCCCGAGCGGGGGATGGCAGTCGCGGCGACCTGATGCGCACGCGCGAAGGCGCGCACAGCTTGCCGCGCATTCTGCACGCCAATGGTGACGCGACCGGGCGGGAGATTGGCCGCGCGCTGCTGGAACGGGCGAGCCAGGAGCCGCGAATCCATCTGCATGAACGGGTGACGACCTGCGATTTGATTCTGCGCGATGGCCGAGTTGTGGGGGTGACGGCGCTCGATGCGGAAGGCAGGCCGGTGCAGTTTGTTGGAAGCGGGGTGCTGCTGGCGAGCGGCGGCGCGGGCCAGGTGTATAGCGATACGACGAATCCTCCGGTGGCAACGGGCGATGGCATTGCGATGGCGTATCGAGCGGGCGCGGAAGTCTGCGACATGGAGTTCTACCAGTTTCATCCGACGGCGCTGGGAATTGCCGGCGCGCCGCGATTTCTGTTGTCGGAAGCGCTGCGCGGGGAAGGCGCTTATCTGCGCAACAGCCGGGGGGAGCGCTTCATGGAGCGATATCATCCGCTGGCGGAGCTGGCGCCGCGCGATGTTGTGGCGCGGGCGATTACGCGGGAAAGCCTGGTGGGTTCGGCGGAGGGCGAGCCGCTGCCGGTGTATCTCGACATGCGGCATATTACCGGTAAGGATTTGAATGCGCGCTTTCCGGGCATTTCTTCATTCCTGAAAAAGTATGGGCTGGAGCTGGGGCGCGATCTGATCCCGGTGCGGCCGGCGGCGCATTACCTGATGGGCGGAGTGTGCACGGATCTGTCCGGGAGAACGACACTGCCTGGATTGTATGCGGCGGGTGAAGTGGCGTGTACGGGCGTGCATGGAGCGAACCGGCTGGCGAGCAACTCCTTGCTGGAGGGGCTAGTGTTTGGGGCACGCGCGGCGGAGGCTATTTTGCAGGAGGGATTTCCGGCGAGGGCTGAGGGCGAGGTTGCGGGGGCGGCTGAAAAACCCGCGGAGCCGGTGTCAAGCGAGGATGCGGCGGAGATGCGGGAGCGTCTGCGGAACCTGATGTGGCTGCACGCGGGGCTGCTGCGCGACCGTCGAGGACTTGAGGCGATGCTGGCGGAGCTGGATGCGATGCGCCGGCGGCTGCCGGCGGCGACGACGCGCGAGGGTGCTGAGTTACGCAATCTGCATACGGTCGCGGAGTTGATTACGGCATCTGCGCTGGCTCGAGAAGAATCGCGGGGAGCGCATGCGCGGACGGATTTTCCGGAGCACGCTGCGGGGGTGGCGCGTCACTCGCGAATGGCGAACGGCCGAGTGGATTTCATTGATTTTTCGGCTCGGTAACGAGCGACCATATCGCGGTGATCGTGACCGCGGACGCGAGCACGGTGAGCGAGATCCAGATGGGCAGCGTTACCGCGCGCGCCAGTATCATTTTGACGGCTACGAAGGCCAGAATTGCTACCAGTCCATACCGCAGTTTGTGCAGGCGTTCGAGCGCTGCTGCCAGCGTGAAGTAAAGCGAACGCAGGCCGAGTACCGCGAAGATGTTCGATGAGTAGACGACAAATGGAT
This sequence comes from uncultured Acidobacteriota bacterium, assembly GCA_963744615.1. Taxonomy (GTDB): domain Bacteria; phylum Acidobacteriota; class Terriglobia; order Terriglobales; family Acidobacteriaceae; genus JAKAAZ01. Next base: position 1,655,442 of record CAVUUE010000003.1, on the reverse strand, counting down.
GGTGGGTTACGGCGAGGACTGCCGGCACCGAGTCCGTGGCGAAGATGACGTCGGTGGCCTCGATGGCGATGAGGGCCACGAAGAGCGGCGTGAGCCGGAGGCGGCCGTTCTCTCGAACAAAAAAGCGCTCGTGTTTGCGATCGCGGGGTGGAGCGGCCATCGGCAGCTTTCGCATCAGCCATGCGATTATGCGCGGAGGGCCTTCGGCCGTGCGTCCCAGCGACTCCCGCAATAAATGCCACGCAGTGTAGAGCAGAATGGCGCCGAAGAAGTAGTTCATCCACCAGAACGCGTTGAGCAATCGGATGCCGGCGAAAATCATGAGGGCGCGCATGACGATGGCGCCGAGAACGCCGAAGAAAAGTACGCGGCGCTGCTGGGTTGGCGCGAGCCCGAAGGCGCGGAACAGGACCAGGAAGACGAAGAGGTTGTCGATGCTGAGGGCTTCCTCGATGCCGTAGCCGGTGAGGTATTCGAGCGCATATTGGGGGGAGAGGACGCGATGGACAAGCAGCGCGAAGAGCAGGGCGGCTGCGATCCAGAGGGCAGTCAGCCAGTACGATCGGCGTTCGATGATGGGGGCGGGGAGGGATCCCCGTGTAAGGAGAAAATCGGCGGCGAGCAAGGCGAATACAAGCAGATGAAAGACCAGCCACATCCATAGGGGTGCTCCGCCGAGGATGTGGTCAAGCATGGTGATCTCTACGCATCTAGCGCTGATCAAGCAGATTGATGGTTGCGAGCATGGTCTGGCCGACGACGGTGAGGCTGTGTGCGCCGACCTTGTCCATGGTGTCCTGAGCGGTGTGGTGATAGCCGTCGGGATGCATCATGTCATGCGGGCCGTAATCGATGTCGATGATGTCGGCGCTGGGAACGCCGCGCTGGACGAAGGGAAGATGGTCGTCCTGAATGGTGTTGGGCTTGGCGAAGAAATAGGATTGATCGCCCTGACTTTTTGCGGCGGTATCGACCAGATCGAGCAGCCAGGGGGTGGAGTTCTGGTCGCGATCGATATCGAGACTCTTATCGCCGATCATATCGAGCAGCAGGAAGGCCTTGATGCGTTTCAGGGTGCCGTCGCGATCCCACTTGTGCGGCGAGATGACGGCTGCCGTATAGGGAGTCGGCGTCGGACCACTGCTGGATCGCTTCCTCTCCGTCGAAGAAAACCAGCCAGACGCTGTAGCCGTCGAGTTTGCGTCCGCGCAGATGATTGGCCATTTCAATGAGGAGGCCGGTGGTCGAGCCGCCGTCGTTGGCGCCGACATAATCGATATCGCGCAGGGGGTAGTTGGTTTCGTAGTGCGAGGCCAGCACGATGACGCCATCTTTTTTGCCGGGAAACTTCACGATGAAGTTGTGCATGGTCATGACGCCGGCGGGAGTGCTGGCGGTGAAGGTGTCTTCGGCGAGATCGTCTTTGGCAAACTGTTTTTTCAGGAAATTTTCGGCGCAGAGATGGCCGGGGCTTCCAATCCAGCGCGGGCCGCAGGCGACGAACTGCTGGGCGTAGCGGTAGGCGCGGGAGCCGTCGAACTGCGTGGGCAATGCGGCGTGCGTGCTATGGGCGTGCTGCGTGGCGGCTACCGCTGGAAGCGCCCCGCAGCAGGCTATCGTAATCCCCGCGAGGGAGAGAATCCGCGCCAGTCGAGTGAGCATTACGCCTCCTGCTTTGCTTTTTTCAACCGGTTTCTGCGGTCGGGATGGACCATGTGCGCGATGCCGATGCTGATGAGGTAGAGCAGCAGCATGGGCGCGGCAAAGATACACATGCTGAGAGGGTCCGGGGTGGGAGTGATGATGCCGGCGATGATGAAGATGATGAGGATGGCGTAGCGGATGTTCTTCCACAGCCATTTTGCGCTGATGATGCCGAACAGGGAGAGAAAAAATACCAGGATGGGCAGCTCAAAGACGATGCCCAGGCCGAGAATCACGGTCGAGAAGAGCTCCATGTATTCCGAGATGGTGACGACGGGTTTGAACTGGGAGCCGTAGCCGATGAGGAATGTGAGGGCGCCGGGATAGACGAAGCGATAGCCGAAGAATGCGCCGGCAAGAAACAGTCCGATGGTCGCGGCCATGAAGGGGACGACGTAGCGCTTCTCATGCTGATATAGGCCGGGGGCGATGAAGAGCCAGACCTGATAGAGGATGAATGGAGAGGCCAGCATGATGCCGCCAAAGAGCCCGATCTTCAGGAAGAAGTTGAAGGGGTCCATGGGATTGAGATAGGCGAGTTTGGTCGGCAGATGATTGTCGGAGAGGGCCTTGGTGATGGGCGCGATCATCAGCGCGGCGATGCGCTCGCGGAATCCGTAGGCGACGCAGAACCCGACGCCGACGGAGAGAAGCGAATAGACGAGCCGCTTGCGCAGCTCCTGCAGATGTTCGAGCAGACTCATGCCGGGCAGGTCGGCTCGTTCGCCCACGGCGGTGCGGGCGCGGTCTACCAGATCAACCATGGGTGATTTCCGCTTCGACTGGAGCAGGGTGCGGATTTTCCGGTGCGGGCGCTTGCGGTGATGGGGAAGCGTTGCTCGTTCAGGATTTCAGCGGACCCGGGTATCGCGGCGTAAGGCATGGTGGTGCGGGCCTCTGCGCCTTCCGCCGGGGTGATGGTGGGGACGGTTGTGGATTGCGGAATCGGAGGCGCCGTGTTGGCCGTCTCCGCGGCGGAGTCGTCCACCGCTGGAAGTTTCAGTTCGGCGGTGTTCAGGGTATCGATATTCGGATGCTGGCCTACCGGGAGGTTTGCGGCTGCATCGGAGACGGCATCGGTCGGACTGAGAAAGGTGGAGGGCTCGGCGGTGGTGGTGATGGTCGAAGGGGCGATGGTGGTTCGATTGCCGGCTTTGTCGAGGATGTCGACCTGCCGCAGTTCCTCTTCAATCTGAAATTTGAACTCGTTGCTGGCGCGGCGAAATTCTCCGACAAGTTTGCCTAGTTGCCGCCCGATTTCCGGCAGCTTCTTGGGGCCGAAGATAATCAAGGCCAGAACGAAGATAAATACTGTGTCGGGCAGACTCATCGAATTCCATCATACCTAGTGAAGTTGGAGCGAACAAACGTGTCGAAGAATGTGGTCGCACTGCTTTCGGCGGCTTCGTTCGAGCAGTTCTCCTGGTTGCGCTCAGGATGACAAACCGGACCCGCGGAGGAACAGTAACGTGCTGCGAGTTACTTAAGAATCATTCAAAGAACGTCGCGCGCGGAGAAAGAGATTCATTGAACGTAGATCATTTATAATGAAATCAACGGAGTGCTTTACAGGATGAATCTTTCGATCCCGTTAAGCGTCCAATAAATGTTGCAACATCCCCGTGGGTTGGAAGAAGCGGCTGAAGTGAGGCTGGCTCTTAGCGAATCCACTGCAACATGCGTTACAGAAATGCTTTCAACATCCCCGTTCCGCGCGGAACAAGCGTATGGAACTGAAGGCGGAACACAAATGGCAACTTTAGTTGAACCCGTTTTCAGCACGTCTGCGGAAATCCTGCCGGATACCTGTTCTCTCGATAACTATCTGGCGATGCCGGACCACACGATGGATGACCGGATCGCGGCCGCGCGCGCGAGGCTGGGCAAGGATGCGTTGATCCTTGGCCACCACTACCAGCGCGATGAAGTGATCCGCTTCGCGGATTTCACCGGCGACTCCTACAAGCTGTCGAAGATCGCGGCGGAATCGAGCGGGCGCTACATTTTGTTCTGCGGCGTGCATTTCATGGCGGAGAGCGCGGACATTCTGGCGCGACCGTATCAGCAGGTGATTCTTCCCGACCTGAATGCCGGATGTTCGATGGCGGACATGGCGGATATTTCGCAGGTGGAAGAGTGCTGGTCGAAGCTTGTTGCTGCGGGGCTCGACAAGGCGGATTCGGGCGGGCTGATTCCGCTGACGTATATGAATTCGACGGCGGCGATCAAAGCATTCTGCGGGGAACGCGGCGGGCTGGTCTGTACGTCATCAAACGCCAAAGCGGCATTTGAATGGGCTTTCGCGCAGGGGACGGCGTGTGCTGTTTCTGCCCGACCAGCACCTGGGCCGCAACACCGCATTCGCCATGGGGATTCCGCTGTCGGAAACCGTGGTGTGGGATCCGTACCAGATCAACGGCGGACTGACGCAGGAGCGACTGCGCTCGGCGCGAATCATCTTATGGAAAGGGCATTGCTCGGTGCATCAGCGCTTTCTGCCGGAACATGCGGACAAAGTGCGCGCGACCTATCCGGGTATCCAGGTGATCGTGCATCCGGAGTGCCGGCTGGAGGTTTGCCAGAAGGCGGACGCAATCGGGTCGACGGAACGGCTGATAAAGATTATTGAAGACGCGCCCGCGGGATCGATGTTTGCGGTGGGGACTGAAATTCACCTGGTGAACCGGCTGGGCAAGCGGTTTGCGCCCTTGGGCAAGAAGGTGATCACGCTCGACGATTCCGGCTGCCTGTGCACGACGATGTTTCGCATCTCGCCGCAACCACCTGGCGTGGGCGCTGGAAAATCTGGTGGAGGGCCGGGTGGTCAATCGCATCCGTGTTGCAGAGGACGTGAAGTACTGGGCGCGAGTGGCGTTGGATCGTATGCTGGAGATACGGGGGTAGCGATGAAAACTTTCTCTCTGGAAGAAGCGCAGACGCTGGTTCCGGTACTGGAATCGCTGTTGAAAAATGCGATGGAGGCGAAAGGCAGGGCGGAGAACTATTGCCGGGGAATTGCAGGCGCTGAGCCAGCGTATTTTTATGAACGGGGGCACCCTGGTTCGCATTGCGGATGTCGCGAAACAGCGGGCGCAGCAGGATAAAGCCGTGCAGCAGGTAAAAGACACGCTGGCGGAGATCGATTCAATCGGGGTGCAGGTCAAGGACCTGGAGATGGGGCTGCTTGACTTCCCCTGCCGGCTGGGGGACGACATTGTTTTGCTGTGCTGGAAGATGGGCGAGACGGAGATTCAGCACTGGCACACGATGGATTCCGGCTTCAGCAGTCGCAAGTCCCTGGACGAACGCTTCCGGCGGCCGCACAAGCAGAAACCGAACTGACCGAGCGCACGGATCGAGCGCCGCGCCGAGGTGGCATCCGCAGAACCGGAAGATTCTTCGCTTCGCTGAGGCGGACACTTACCGTCTCAGCCTAGTATGTCGATGCCATAGCACTTATATCCCTGCGGTGACGGTAAACTAATCCCTATGGGCATCCCACGATTGATGCGAAATGCAGGCGCGGGGACATCTGTTCTTCTTCTCGCAGCGGCGGTCTCCCTGATGACGGGTTGTAAGGGTTTTTTTATTCCGCCTTGCCAGGCGAGCAATAACTGCACGGGCTCGACAGCCATACCGGTCGCCTCTCCGGCGGCGGGGGCATATACCGGGGCCCAGACCGTCACCCTGACGGACACGACGACCGGCGCGACGATCTGCTATACGACCGACGGCTCCACGCCGACGGCGACGACTGCGGGCACGTGCAGCGCAGGCACGACCTACACCGCGCCTATCGCTGTTTCGGCTACGACGACGATCCATGCAATCGGCACGCTGGCCGGGAATACGAACTCCGGGGTGTTGACGAGTACGTACACCATTATGTGACGAGCGCGTGCCGGCTGTGCCGCAACCGCGACGCTGACGGCGCCTTCGACTACTGCACGCGTTACCCGCGAATAAAAACCGCATGCATTTTTGACGGGCAAGTCCGGTGAGGTTTGCTTTCGATTGGAGCGGGTATAGACTTGGGCTCAACGACACTTGCATGAGAGCCGAACCCATCGTTCATACCGCCTTGAGAGCAGCAGGAATCCTCTTTCTCGCTTGCCTGCCTGTGATGACAGGCTGCGGCTCCGGCAAATTTTTTATCCCATCCTGTCAAGAGAACAATTCGTGCGGCGGAGGCGGCGGTTCCACGACGTACAGTTCCTATGCGTATGTGGCCAACGCGACGGCGGTCGTTAGTGGAGCGCAGGGAACGCTGGCCGGATTCGGAATTCCCACCAATGCGTTCACAAGTCTGACGGGCACAAGCTATGCGCTGGGAACGACGCCGAGCGCGCTGGCGGCCACTCCGAATGGGAACTTCCTGTATGTGGCGACACTGGGCGGGTCGATTTTCGTCTATACGATCGGCAGCAAAGGAGCGCTGACGATCGGAAACAGCAGCAGCCCGGTGGCTCAGACTTTAACACCCGCAGGGTTGACGGTAGACCCCAGCGGCAAGTGGCTGTTTTTGATTTCCTCGAGCATTTCGGCGCTGCTCGAGTACCAGATCGACACGACAACGGGGACGCTGACGCAGGTTGGCCCGTCGACCGGGACGCCGCTGAATCCGGGCAGCCCGACGCAGGCGACGACGCAGGTCTACGTGACGCCGAACGACCAGAATGTTTATGTGGGTCTCAGCACCGGAGGGCTGAATGCATTTGCCTTCAACTCCTCGACCGGAGCTTTGTCCAATCAACTGCATTATGGGACACGGACAGCGGGAACCTCGGACAATGCGATTGCCGCGGACAATAAATCGGCCTTCTTATTTGTAGGGGAAGCTGGTTCCGGCATTCGCGCTTTCAAGATCGGCGCAGGCGCGGCGTTGACGGAGGTTTCGGGGTCACCATTCCAATCGCAACTCGGACCCGCATCGATTGTGGTCGATCCCACGAATGCGTATGTGTACGTCGCCAACCGCACTGCGAATGTGATCACCGGCTACACGCTGGCATCGAGCGGGGCGTTGACGGCGCTGGCCAGCTCTCCGTACCAGACGGGAAGCGGACCGAGTGCGATGTCTCTCGACTCCACGGGAAAATATCTGCTGGTGACGTGCGTCAATGGCAATCCCGATCTACAGGTCTTCAGCTTCGATGCAACCAGCGGGGGCAAGCTGGATTCGGTGGCGACCGCCGCGACGGGAACGTCCCCGGCGAATGCCATTGCGCTGTCCGTCGTGCCGTAGCGCAACCTCAAAGTAACCATGAGCGGATACGGAGAGCGCATTTCTTGCGCGGCAGCGCGTAGACTGAGATTCCGTTCATTCAAGATCATGTCCGAGTTTCCGAGGCAAATTCCGATGATGGCGCAAGTGCGTCGCGCAGGCTGGCGTCAATGGGTCGGCGGAATATTTGTTTTTTCGCTGCTTGTGGGGTTGGCGGGGTGCAGCCACTTCCATGCCATTGCGCCCAGGGAATATGTCTATGTCACGGTGAAGCAGATGTATCTGCGGGACCGGGTCGCTGTGGTGGCAAACCGCGTGGCGGAGGTGAGAAACGGCGAGCGTCTTACGGTGCTCGAGCATGGGCGGCGATTTCTGCGGGTGAAGACGCCGGATGGGGCGGTGGGCTGGATCGAGGACCATGCCGTCATCGACCAGAACGGATATGACCAATTTCAACAACTGGCGAAACAGCATGCCGGCGAGAGGCCGGTCGCGACCGCAGTGCTTTTTAACGAATTGTATGTGCATCTGGAGCCGGGGCGGAAGACACAGAGGTACTATCTGTTCCCGGTCAACACGAAGGTTGCGCTGCTGGAGCGTGCCTCCGTGCCCCGAGTCGCCGGCAATGGCGCGCTGGGCCTGCCCGCGACGAAGACAGTTGCAGAGCCCGCGGGAGCGGCGCCAAAGCGCATTAAAACTCGTTCGGGCAAAGTTCACAAGCAGAGTTTCGACTCGCAGTTCGCCTCCTCTGTTCCCATGGAGGACTGGTGGCTGGTGCGCGATACGACCGGGCGCACAGGATGGATGCTTTCTCGCGACCTGGAGGTGGACGTACCCCAGGACGTGGCGCAATATGCGGAAAATGAAAAAATGATCGGCGCGTATGTTTTGCGGACGGTGGACGATCCTGATTCCGGCAAGCCGGATGAACACGTGCCGGAGTATCTGACGGTGCTGACTCCCTACAAGCAGGGGCTGCCGTATGACTTCGACCAAGTGCGGGTGTTTACGTGGGATACACGTCGGCACCGCTATGGGACGGCGTTCCGGCTGCGGGACATTGCCGGATTTTTTCCTGTGAAGGTGACGCCCGGGGATGCGAACAGCCCGAACGGGCCGGTGCCGGTTTTCTCTTTCCAGGCGGCGGCCGGAAACGCGGTCAGCCTCGATCCGCAGACCGGGCGGGCGCACGCGGCGCAGCTGGAGACGATGACCTTTCGAATGGAAGGGAACCTGGTCCGCAGGGTTCTTCCGGGCGGGGCAAAGACGGAAAGACCGGCGGAAGTTCGACATCGCGTTGTCGAACACAGGCACAGACATCATAGACAGGGCGGTCGCTAAGCCACTCCGCGCGGGGCACCCGGCGCTCGGTTCCGGACGACACACACTGTGGATACGCCAGACGCCGGGAGAGCCGGGCTAGCTTAGAAATTCTGCGATTGCGGCGACGACCTGCTGTTGTTCCTGGTGGGTCAGCTCGGGGAACATGGGGAGCGCGAGCACTTCTCCTGCGGCCCGTTCGCTTTCCGGGAACGCGCCTTCAGCGTAGCCGAGGCTTCTCAAGCAGACCTGGAGGTGCAGCGGGACGGGGTAATAAATCTCTGAGCCGATGCCGCGCGCGGCGAGAAATGTTTTCAGCGCATCCCGGCGGTGCACTCGTATGACGTATTGATGGAAGACGTGGGTTCCGCGCGGGTCGACAAACGGGAGCACCACGCCGCGCGACGGATAGACGGCGTTTTCAGCGAGTCCACTGCGGCGGAAGAGTTCGTCATAGGTTTTCGCGCGCTGACGCCGCTGCTGATTCCAGCGGTCGATATGATTCAGCTTGACCAGCAGCACGGCGGCTTGCAGCGTATCGAGGCGGCTGTTCCAGCCGACTTCATCGTGAAAATAACGCTGACGCATGCCGTGCGCGCGCAGCATACGGGCGCGTTCCGCGAAGATGTCATCGCTGGTGGTCACCAGTCCGGCGTCCCCGTAGGCGCTTAGATTTTTTGTCGGGTAAAAACTGAAGGCTGCGAGGTCGCCCAGGCTACCGGCGGGCTGGCCCTGCCATTTCGCGCCGAAGGCCTGGGCTGCGTCTTCAATCAACAGAACGCCGAAGCGGGATTTGAGCGTTGCGAAGCCATCCCAGTCCGCGCATTGGCCGTACAGATGAACGGGCAGCATCGCTCGAATTTTCGCACCGTCTTCGAGCGCCCTGGCCGCAGACGCGGGATCGAGATTGTAAGTCCGCGGATCGATGTCGGCGAGCCGGGGTTCGGCGCCTGCGCGGAGAATTGAGCTGGCGGTCGCGAAGAAGCTGAAGGGTGTGGTCAGAACCGCGTCGCCCGGGCCGACCTGGGCGGCAGCCATGGCCAGCCACAGAGCGTCTGTTCCGGAGGCGCATCCAACCCCGTGGGCCGCGGCGCAAACCGAGGCAGCCGCGGCTTCGAACTGACGCACAGGCTCACCGAGAATGTACTGCTGGCTGTCGCAGACCCGCTCGATGGCCGCCAGGACTTCTTCGCGAATGTCGACATATTGGCGCGAGAAATCGGCGACGGGAACTGGGGTTTGCGGGTCTGGAGTGTCAGCTGGGTCCGATTGCACAGTCCATGCTAGCACCCGGGCCGGCGCTGCAATCCCCTTTGGAATGACTGGATGAGGGCTGAAAACGCCCACATCCGCATGGACACGGGCGACGTTCTCCGTGTGTTGAGCGGCAAAGCGCGAGTGGAAGGGAGAAGCGAAAAGCTTTGCAGGGTCAAAAATGAAACGCGGGTCGCGATAGCTGCATCCAAAAAGCAAGCCGTGTTTTGTATGCATGCTGTATCGTTACTGGTCCTAGACAATAGTGGCAGGGTGCGGTGACACTGGTTCCAAGGGCAGAAGAAATGGTGTGGCTGTCGGATTTGCAATGGGGCTCTGCCCGCCCGCTTGCGCAGCACGCTTTGAACAACTAGTAGGTGACGTCAGGAGAGTACAGATGGAAAGCAAAACAGCTCAGAACATTCAGGACACTTTTTTGAACACGGTCCGCAAAGACAAGTCCCAGATCACAATTTATTTGGTGAGCGGCGTGAAGTTGACGGGGCGCATCCGCTCATTCGATAAGTATTCCGTGCTGCTGGAAAACAACAATCAAGAGCAGCTGATTTTCAAGCATGCAATTTCCACCGTCGTCAGCGGCAAGCCTGTGTTGATGGGCGAACATCGCCACAGCGCGACGGGCACGCCGGTGACGGGATCGCAGGGAACCGGCCACGCGCCGGCTGCATCCGCGGGGTCCGGAGGAAACTCCGTGTATTCGGCGGCCAACCTGAGCTCGCCGGTTTCCACGGCGTCGTGAGAATGCGTCTCGCGGTTTGTGAATGCCGGCGCAATGGAGACAGCGACACGTCGACCGCATGATCGAACCGTTCGATTCTCATCCATCCTTGAATAATTCTCCCGGGAGCGGCAACGGCCCGGGAGAAAGAACCTTAATCGTCGCCTGTGAATTTACCGGCCGGAAATACAGGCAGAGGTTGACGGAGTCCGCCCGTCTGGCCAAAGGCGCTTTGCGCGCGGTGCGGGAGCAGGGCGCGACACTGGACGGCGGGGCGCAAGAGACCGACGAGTCGCCGACCGCGGCAATACCCAGCGCGGTCGAACTTTCAGCTGAGGCAGCCGAGTGCCGGGAGCTTGCCGAAAGCGCCGGAGCCGATGTGCTGGATGTGATTGTGCAGCGGCGCGACCACCCCGATCCCGCGACGCTGGTGGGCAAGGGGAAGCTGGAAGAGATTGCCGCGACCGCCAGCGCACGCGAGGCGGACCTGATCATTTTCGAGCAGGACTTATCGCCTTCGCAATTGCGAGAATTGGAGCGGGCACTGCCGTGCCGGGTGATCGATCGCACGCAATTGATTCTTGATATTTTTGCTTCCCACGCACGCACGCGGGAAGGACAGCTGCAGGTGGAGCTGGCGCAGCTGGAATATATGCTGCCGCGACTGGCCGGGCGGGGACGGGCGATGTCGCAGCTGGGCGGCGGCATCGGAACGCGCGGACCGGGTGAGACGCAGCTTGAAGTCGACCGCCGGAAAATCGGTCGGAAGATCCAGATTGTGCGCGCGCGGCTCGAAGCGGTGCGGGGGATTCGCCGCCAGCAGAGACAGCGAAGATCTTCTGTGCCGGTGCCCACCGTAGCGCTGGTCGGCTATACCAATGCGGGCAAGAGCACGCTATTTAATGCACTGACCCAGGCGGGTGTTCTTGAATCCCCCCGACTGTTCGCTACGCTCGATCCCAAGCTGCATCTGCTCACGCTGCCCTCGCGCCGACGCATTCTGTTGTCGGACACGGTTGGATTTATCCGGGCGCTGCCGCATACCCTGATCCAGGCATTTCGCGCGACGCTGGAAGAGGTAGAGACCGCCGAGGTGCTGATTCACGTGATGGACGCCTCCAGCGAATCGCTTGATGTCCATCGCGAAGAAGTCGAGAAGGTGCTGCGCGAGCTGGAAGTGGACAAGAAGCCGCGCGTCGAGGTGATGAACAAGATCGATCTACTGCCGCCTGGGGAGAAAGCAGCGGCCCAGATCGGCAGTGCTCTCGCGGTTTCCGCACGCGCGGGCACTGGGCTGGAGGCGTTGCTGGAGGCGCTCGATCGGGCGCTTGAGGCCGATCCGCTGGAGGAGCACGCCATGGAAATTCCGCAGAGGGAAGGCGCGAAGCTGGCCGCGCTCGACGCGGGGGCGATCGTTTTCGACAGAACGTTTCAAGATCAGACGGTGCATCTGCGGGCGCGAGGGCCGGCTTCTCTGCTGGGCCGATATCGAATGTACTGGCGGGATTGAGGAGCTCTTCTTTCGCCAGATCCGGCAAAACCGCAGGGGACTTCGATTCGCCAAGGCTGACAGATCGTTCTGGTCGAGAAAAATCTTCAGCCATCCACTATTGTTTGTGCAGCCGATTCGGTAGGCTTAGCAGCATGAACAAATTTTCAGATCGACGAGGGCCACGGACAGGCGGATGAAGAAAGTAACAGCGATTACATTTGTGGCAGCGATCGTAATGTTGACTCAATACTGGGGAAAACGAACCGCGGTTTATGCGGGTTCTGCCACCGCGTCGGAAAAAGTTCAGGCAATATCTCACGGTGCTCCAGAGAATCCTGCAACCCAGCTGGCTATCGGCGGCTCATTGTTTCAAGCGAATTGCGCGTTTTGTCACGGTCGCGATGCACAGGGCGGAGAGACCGGGCCGGACCTCACGCAATCCACGTTGGTGGCGAAGGACGTTGGGGGAAGCACCATTGCGGACGTAGTGCGAAATGGGCGGCCTGAGAAGGGGATGCCAAGCTTCCACTTTTCCGATGGCGAGTTGGCGAGCCTGGTTTCGTTTATTCATGGGCAGGCAGCAAAGGCCCAAAAAGGAGGTCGCCGCGGGGTCGATGCGGCCGACCTGCAGACCGGGAACGTAGAGGCTGGAAAACGGTACTTCGATGGTGCGGGGAATTGTGCGTCGTGCCATTCAGCGACTGGAGATCTTGCTGGGATCGCATCCCGGTATGAAGGGCTGGCTCTAGAGGAGCGTATGTTGTATCCACGAGATGTGAAGAGCAAGGTGACTGTGACGCTGCCTTCCGGTGAGAGGGTTTCAGGCACGCTCGAATATCTGGATGAATTTACGATCGGTATGCGAGATGCGAGCGGAAGGTATAAGTCATGGGCGTTGCCCGGAGTGAAATATTCGGTCGATGCGCCAGTTGAAGCCCATGCGCGGCAGTTCCCCAAATATTCCGATTCTGACATCCATAATCTAATGGCTTATCTGCAGACGCTACGATAGCAACCTTGAATCCCCTGTTTCGAAAGGTTCCTGATTTTGATGAAGCTCTTGAAAAATGCAGTCCTTCTGGTCCTGGGCGCAACAATTTTCATTTGTGGATCCGCTCGCGTTTTCGCGCAAGGAGTGAACGCGGCCATGCTGCTTCATCCGCCCGCGGATAGCTGGCCGAGTTACCACGGCGATTATTCCGGAAGACGCCATAGCCGCCTGACACAGATCACTCCGCAGAACGTGAGAGGCCTGAGTCTCGCATGGATTTTCCAGACAGACCAGGCGGCCTCAATTAAGTCCACGCCGCTGCTGGTGGACGGAATTTTATACTTCACGGTGCCGGAAAATGTATGGGCGGTTGACGCCCATTCCGGACATATGATCTGGCATTACAAGAACCCGCCCACCAAAGGCGACAAGATAGGACAGCGTGGAGTCGCCATGTATAAAGAGTGGCTTTACTTCCTGCTTCCGGATGGACATCTGCTGTCTCTGAATGCGAAGGACGGATCCGTGCGCTGGAGTGTTGAGGTCGCCGATGTCGATAAGGGTTACTGGACAACTATGGCGCCCCTGGTTGTCGGTGATCATGTAGTTGTTGGTGTTTCAGGAGATTTCGATAATCTGAGCGGCTATCTGCGATCGATTGATCCGGAAACGGGGAAAACGCAATGGCAATGGGACAGTACGCCTCCTGTGGGAACACCGAACACCACGACAGGAGGCATGACGTGGATGACGGGCACCTACGATCCAGAACTCAATCTTCTCTATTGGGGAACCGGAAATCCGACGCCGGTTTTGAGTGGCAGGACGCGTCCAGGAAATGATCCTTATACGTGTAGCATCGTGGCGCTTAATCCTGATACGGGGAAGCTGGTGTGGGCGTTTCAGGCCTCGCCGCACGATACCCATGACTGGGACGCGGTGGAGACGCCAGTGCTCGCCGATGGGGAGTTTCGGGGAGAGCCGCGAAAGATGCTGATGCAGACTTCCCGCAACGGATATTTTTTCGTGCTGGACCGCACGAATGGAAAAGACTTGTTGACCGTTCCCTACGGGCCTGTGAACTGGACGCTCGGTATCGATAAGCTGGGACGTCCGATTCCCAATCCGAAAAAGGAACCTGCGCCCGACGGCCGCTTGATCGCGCCAGACGAAGGCGGTCTTACGAACTGGCGCGCTCCGAGTTTCGATCCGAAGACCGGCCTGTTTATCGTGAATGCCCACCCGAGTTACAGCATCTACTTCGCGAAACCGGCGGATGGTAACTACGGTTGGGCCGGCGCGGATTACGGCTTGTGGGGCAAGGGCACGCTTGAAGCGATCGATTACCGCACGGGCAAGCTTCGTTGGACCCATGAACTGGGTCCGGGGGGCTCCGGCGCAGGCGTGCTTACCACCGATTCCGGACTTACATTTACCGGCGACGCGCACGGAAACATCCTTGCGTTGGCAACGAGCGATGGCAGGACCCTATGGCACGCGGGCCTGGGAGCTGGTATGCAGAATGCTCCGATAAGCTACGAGCTGGATGGCCGCCAATACGTGATGACAGGTGCGGGCGGAGTATTGTTCGCGTGGGCATTGCCTGAAGGCTCGGCAATGATTGAAGGGCGAGAAAAATCCGGCAACTAAGGCCATTCAATTTGCAGTCGAGGCATGCTGTCTGGATATGGGAGATTTACCAGGCCGGGTGCCGGAACGGTGGACTACTATTCATGGCACCCGGCCTGACGGGCCTTGGACCAGGCCCAGGCTGTTACCCTGAGTGTAGGCCGGCGTGGAATGAAGTCAAGAGCGAAGGCGCGAATGTTGACCGCACCGGAATGAATGGCAGGCCTGCAGTAGGATCGAATCCAGGCGGTTTGACACTGTACTGTTCAGTTTGTTAAAAACTAAGTTTAAAGCAATCAACCAGATACACAACCCCTCGTCGCTGCTGCGACTCCGAAAACACACTGCAAATGGGTCTCTTGTTCCAACAGCTTGGTGGACTTGTGCTCGGCTCCGTGCCGACCATGATCCTTTTTCTGATCACGCTAGCAGCGTATCGGGTGCTGGTGCACACTCCTTTGACGAAAGTTTTGCGTCAACGTTATGAGCGGACACAGGGCGCGATAGAAAAGGCGGCGGCAGCTGTGGCGGCGGTGGAAGCGAAAACTTCCGAGTACGAACAGCGAATGCGGGCGGCACGGGCGGGTGTGTTCCACCTACGGCACGAGCGGCTGCACCAGGTGCAGGTAGAGTCTGAACTTGCGCTTGCGGAGACCCGCGCGGCGGCGCAGGAACGCTTAGGAACCGCTTTGATCGTGATTGAAGAGAGCGCCGCGGCGGCAAGACTGCAGATGGATAGTATGATCGGCGGGCTTACGGCGGATGTTGTGCGCGCGGTGCTTCCCGCCGGCAGCGCACCGGTGCAGGGGCAGGCCGGATGACAACGTCGGCTGCTGTGAATGCTGCTGAAAAATTGAAAGACCAGGGACGCAAATACCTCCGGCGTGCGGCAGCTTGTGTGCTGTTCCTGTTGATGTTTGCGGCTCCGGCTTCGATGGTGGCTCAATCCAATAGCGCTGCCCAGGATGCAAGCTCGCAGAGTGCACAGACCAGCGCGCAGTCGGAACACAGCTTGAAGCTGCAGGCGGAGCGCCGGAAAGAGATTCGCCAGCGGAAGATCGACAATCCTGAGGCGCAGGAAGGCGAGAATGTTTATCGCCATTCGCCGATGGTGCAGAAGCTGGCGGGGATGTTCGGGCTTTCCGTCGAAGCGACGTCGCGGCTGTTCGAGATCATCAATTTTGTGTTGCTGGTGATCCTGATCGTGTGGGGTATTGCAAGACTTTTGCCGAAGGCGCTGCGCGCGCGCACTGAGCGGATTCGCAATGAGATCGAGCAGGCCCGGGTTGCGACCGAGGACGCCAATCGGCGGCTTGCCAGAGTGGAGGAACGGCTGTCGCGGCTCGACAGCGACATTGAAAGCATCCGAACGCAGGCTGAGCACGAGACGGATCTCGAGGAGAAGCGCTTGCGCGCTGCGCTCGAAGAGGAGAAGCAGTCGATCCTGGCATCGGCCGGGCAGGATATTGAAGCCGCTACGAAGAATGCACAGAGCCAGTTGAAGAAGCTGGCTGCCGATCTGATCATTCAACACGCCAAACAGCAGATCGCTGTTTCGCCGGAGGCCGATCAGACCCTGGTGGCGGGGTTTCTGAAGGATCTCGATGAGAAGCGTCCGCGCGGAGGAGTGAACTGATGAGCGTTTTCGCACTCCAATATGCGCGTGCCCTGGCAGACGTGGTGATGGCGCAGAAATTGGACACCGGGGAAGTTGACCGGCAGCTGGCGGAGTTTCAGTCCACTTTTTCCGACAGCAGGGAATTGCGCGAAGTATTCGCGAACCCTTCGATCGATCTCGATTCCAAGCTGAAGGTGCTGGACGCGATCGCTCCAAGGATCGGAATGATGAAGCAGGTGCGTAATTTTCTTGCGGTGCTGTTGCAGAACGATCGCATCCACGAGTTTGAATCGATCAATGCCGAATACCGAAATCAGATCAATTTGCGACTTGGGTTCGGGGAAGCGGAAATCAGCAGCGTGCGCGAACTGACGCCGGAGGAGAAGTCGAAGCTGGAAGCAAAGGCCGCAAGCCTGGCCGGCGTGACCATTCGCCCGGTGTACAAGCAGGACCCATCGCTGCTGGGCGGGGTTGTGCTTCGCATCGGCGATACTATCTACGATGGTTCGGTGCGGGGCAGGCTGGAAGAGCTTCGCGAGAAGTTGATCGCAGGTTGATGCACCAACAAATTCACGATTTTCAATTGGAAGTAGAATGGCGCAGATCAAAGCAGACGAAATTTCGCAGTTACTCCGAGAGCAGATAGAAAACTTTGAGTCGCGCGTCCGCGTCGACCAGGTGGGCACCATTATTTCGCTCGGCGACGGAATTGCGCGGATCCACGGCCTGGAAAAGGTCATGGCGGGGGAGATGCTCGAGTTCCCGCATGGCATTCTTGGCCTGGCGATGAACCTCGACGAAGATCAGGTGGGCGCTGTAATTCTCGGCGACTATACGGAGATCGGCGAAGGCGACCAGGTGAAGCGCACCGGCAGGATCATGAGCGTGCCTGTCGGGGACGCGATGATTGGCCGCGTGGTGAACGCGCTGGGCCAGCCCATCGATGACAAGGGCCCGATCGCTACGGATACGACGCTGCCTGTCGAACGGCTTGCGCCGGGCGTGATCGATCGCCAGCCGGTGCGGGAGCCGATGTCGACCGGCATCAAGGCCATTGACGCGATGATTCCGATTGGCCGCGGCCAGCGCGAACTGATCATCGGCGACCGGCAGACGGGCAAGACGGCCGTGGTGCTCGACACGATCATCAACAGCGCCAAGAACAACCTGATCTGCGTGTATTGCGCGATCGGGCAGAAGCGGTCTTCTGTAGCCCAGGTGGTTCAAACGTTGACGGAGCACGGCGCGATGGCTTACACCATCGTGGTTGTGGCTTCGGCTTCCGAGCCTGCGCCGATGCAATACATTGCGCCGTATGCGGCGACGGCCATTGGAGAATTTTTCCGCGATTCTGGCCGGCATGCGCTGGTGATCTATGACGATCTGTCGAAGCATGCGGTTTCGTATCGGGAAATTTCGCTGTTGCTGCGGCGTCCGCCGGGCCGCGAGGCGTATCCCGGAGACGTGTTTTATCTTCACTCGCGATTGCTCGAGCGCTCCGCAAAGCTGAGCGACAAGAATGGCGGCGGATCGCTGACGGCGCTACCGATTATTGAGACGCAGGCAGGGGACGTCTCGGCGTACATTCCGACTAACGTGATTTCGATCACGGACGGGCAGATTTTTCTGGAAACCGATTTGTTCAACTCCGGTATTCGGCCGGCGGTGAACGTGGGATTGTCGGTAAGCCGCGTCGGATTTTCGGCGGCGAGCAAAGCGACCAAGCAGGTCGGCGCAACTTTGAAGCTGGACCTGGCGCAGTATCGCGAACTGGCGGCGTTTGCGCAGTTTGGCAGTGATCTGGACAAGGTGACGCTGAGCCAGCTGAACCGCGGCCAGCGCTTAACGGAGCTTTTGAAGCAGAAGCAGTTTGCGCCGCTGTCGATGGAGAAGCAGGTGGTGATTCTGTTCGCGGGAACAACCGGGCTGCTCGATGACGTGAAGGTAGAGCAGGTGCGCGCGTTTGAGGAAGGGCTATATCCGTATATGGACGCTGCGCAAGGCGCGATTCTGAAGGACATCGCGACGAAGAAGGCGCTCGATGACGACCTGAAGAAGCGGATGACGGCGGCGATCAACGAATACAAGCAGAACTTTTTCGCGGAGCGGCCGGAAGCGCATGTCGAAGCGAAGGCGGCGAAGAAAGAGGACGAAGGCGACGGCAAGCGAAATGAGACACGGCCGACGGCCAATCAGAACGGCAATCAACCGACGCCGCCGTTGAACACGAATGAAGCAGCGAAAGAAGCCAAGTCCGAAGACAAGGCCAACGCAGCTCGTCCGGAAGCGGCGGGGAAGCGCTCCTAACCGATGGCGAGTGTTCTCGATCTACGGCGGCGAATCCGCAGCGTGAAAAACACCCGGCAGATCACCAAGGCCATGAAGATGGTGTCGGCGGCCAAGCTACGCCGCACGCAGGAGCGCGCCTTCGCCGCGCGGCCATATGCCAGGATGATGGCAAGTGTGCTGGATTCGCTGGTCAGGCGCGTGGACCCGTACGATCCCGAGACTGGGGATGTACGGAGCCCGCTGCTTGCTACTCGGCCCGAGCAGCGCGTGACGGTGGTTGTCATTACTGGAGACAAAGGGTTCGCCGGGGCGTTTAACACCAACGTGCTGAAGGCGGCGAACAAGTTTATCAACGAGCACGACAACATCGACCTTGACCTGGAAGTGATCGGACGCAAGGGACGGGACATTTTGCGCCACAGCTACGCGGTGTCCTCGATCGAGGAAGACGAGCAGATCGCGCATGGATCGCAGACGCGCAACCGCAATGCGCGGGTGGAGATTACCGGCGAACATACAGGAATTCTGGACAGGCTAACGTTTGAGAAGGCGGCACATCTGGGTCGCATCCTGGTGAACCGCTACATTGCGCAGCAAACGGATGCGGTGTACCTGGTGTTCAATGAATTTCAATCGGTGATCGCGCAGCGAGTGGTGGTGGAGCGCATTCTACCGATTAAGGAAGTCGGCAAGCAGGACATTGCGAGCGCGTTCGAGATGGAACAGGAACAGCGCGAGGAGATGGGCAAGGCTGCGCAGGCCGCGGGCGTAAGCGTGAAGACCGAGGACACCCGCGAGGCGGACGAAGAAGCGAACAAGTTCGGCACCTCGGAGGTGGATTACATCTACGAGCAACCGCCGAGTGAGCTGCTGCAGGCCTTGTTGCCTCGATACATTTCGACGCAGATTTATCACGCGCTGCTGGAGTCTGTCGCGGCGGAGCATGCGGCGCGGATGACGGCCATGGATGCGGCTACCAATAATGCTTCCGAGATGATCGATGCTTACACGCTAACCATGAACCGACTGCGCCAGGCAGCGATTACCAAGGAAATCATTGAGATTGTCAGTGGTGCGGCGGCGTTGTCATAGACGGGAACTGAAAGAGAGTTTGGATAAGGGATCATGGCAGAAAATATTGGGCAGATTATAAAAGTTGCGGGGCCGGCGGTTGACGTTCAGTTCGAAGAGGCGCACATGCCGCCGATTTACCAGGCTCTGCGGGTGACGAGCGAAGGCTTCGAAGTGCCGACGCCGCTCGATGTCATCGTTGAAGTTCAGCAGCACCTTGGCGAGGGTCGTGTGCGCTGCATCGCGATGGAAGCCACTGAGGGGATGGTGCGCGGCATGAAGGCGCTCGATCTCGGCGGTCCCATCACCGTTCCAGTGGGGCGGCCTACGCTCGGTCGTGTGCTGAACGTGATTGGGCAACCGGTGGATGAGATGGGCCCGGTGAATGCCAAGGAGTTTCGCCCGATTCATCGCCAGGCGCCGGCGTTCGATGAACAGTCGACGCGGGAAGAAATGTTTGAGACCGGCATCAAGGTCATCGACCTGATCCAGCCGTTTTTGAAGGGCGGCAAGACGGGCCTGTTCGGCGGCGCGGGTGTCGGCAAGACGGTCATTATTCAGGAGCTGATCAACAACATCGCTTCGCAGCACGGCGGATTTTCCGTTTTTGCCGGAGTCGGCGAGCGCACGCGTGAAGGAAACGATTTGTGGCTGGAATTTCAGGAGTCCGGCGTCATCGATCTGAAGCAGCTGGACAAATCGAAGGCGGCGCTGATCTATGGCCAGATGACGGAGCCGCCCGGAGCGCGCCTGCGGGTGGCGCTGACGGCGTTGACGGTTGCGGAATATTTCCGCGATGAAGAAGGCGCGGACACGCTGCTGTTCATCGACAACATTTTCCGATTCACGCAGGCGGGCTCCGAGGTTTCGACGCTGCTCGGCCGCATGCCATCCGCTGTGGGATATCAGCCGAACCTGGCGACGGAGATGGGCGAGCTGCAGGAGCGCATTACATCGACGAAAAAGGGTTCCATTACTTCCGTTCAAGCCGTGTATGTTCCGGCGGACGATTTCACCGATCCTGCTCCGGCGACGACGTTTGCTCACCTGGACGCAACGACGTCACTGTCGCGACCTTTGTCGGAGCTGGGGATTTACCCAGCGGTCGATCCGCTGGCTTCGACTTCGCGCATTCTTACGCCGCGCATTGTCGGGCAGGAGCATTATGACGTGGCACAGGGCGTGAAGCGCATTCTGCAACGCTATAAAGATCTGCAGGACATCATCGCGATCCTTGGCATCGACGAGCTTTCAGAGGAAGACAAGCTGACGGTGATGCGAGCCCGCAAGGTGCAGAAGTTTCTGTCACAGCCGTTCCACGTGGCGGAGCAGTTCACCGGCATGCAGGGACGCTATGTGAAAGTGGCGGACACGGTGCGCAGCTTCAAGGAAGTCATCGATGGCAAGCATGACGATGTGCCGGAGCAGGCCTTCTATATGAAGGGCGACATCAACGAAGTTCTGGAAGCGGCGGGCAAGTTGAAGCAGATGGCGTAAGCGCTCGACTATGGCAGACGGAAATCTAATTCGCGTCCGGCTGGTCACGCCGGAGAAGACCTTCATCGACGGAACGGCGGACTCTGTCTCGCTGCCGGCGCGGTCAGGCTATCTCGAGGTCCTGTATGCGCACGCTCCGCTGCTGACGGAACTGGGCGCGGGAGAAGTGACGCTGCATGGGGGCGACTCGGGCGATCAGCAGTTTTTCGTTGCATGGGGATTTGCTGAAGTGCTGCCGGATCGCGTGACCATCCTGGCGGAAAGTGTAGAACGCCCGAGCGAGATCAGCGTCCCGGATGCGCGGCAGGAACTGGAACACGGCAACCAGATGTGGAAGGATGCCGGGGAAGAGGCTTCGCGCTATGCGGAGGCAAATCTTGTCATCCATGAGGCGGAAGAACGCATCGCGGCCGCCGAGGGCGCCGGCAAGCCGGCCTGATTTGCAGCGATCGTTCCGTTTCTGATTCGCCGACCATCCACCTGGAATCGCAAAGTTAACTGCGAATCGCTCCATAGTGATTCAGGCTGTTCTCATAAATTGAACAGCGGATGCATCTCGTTCATTGGCGCACACGGGTTCGCCGGCGAGATCGATCTTGCGGTCGTCAATTTACAAAAACTGCTTCTCCCCTGTCGAAAGTCTCTTTGTAATAGGTTCGAAGGCTCCTCGGTATTTCCACCAGCAGGCGGGATTGTTCACGCACTCGCCGGAGGAATCGATCCTCGGTACGGGAACGTCAGCGCGGTGGTCCGGGTGGCGCGTTCAGGCCTCCCGTCAGGCTGGTGACTTTGTCGACGCGATGGCGCTGGCACCAGTCCTGGAGGCCGGTGGCAATTTTCTCGACTGCGCGCGGGTCGGCATAACTGGCGGTGCCCACCTGGACGGCGGTCGCTCCTGCCAGCATAAATTCGATTGCGTCTTCGGGTGAGGTGATGCCGCCCATGCCGATCACCGGGATGGAAACGGCCCGCGCGGCCTCATGGACCATGCGCAGAGCCACGGGTTTGATGGCCGGCCCCGACAGTCCGCCGGTGAAATTCGAGAGGCGCGGGCGTCGAGTTCTCACGTCGATTGAAACTCCGACGAACGTGTTGATCAGAGAAATGGCATCGGCGCCGGCTTCGGCGGCAGTCCGCGCCATGAGAGCGATGCTGGTTACGTTCGGCGAGAGCTTTACGATTAGTGGGCGTTTCGCAGCGGCCTTCGTTTCAGTGACCAATTCTTTCAGCATCACCGGGTCAGTTCCAAACACCATGCCGCCGTGTTGCGTATTGGGGCAGGATGCGTTCAGTTCGTAAGCGGCGATTCCTTCGGCAGCGTTCAGGGTTTCAATCACCGCGCAATAGTCCTCGATCGAGCCGCCGAAGACATTTGCGATGGCGGGGCAGGGCAGGCGCCGAATGGCCGGGAGCTTGTGTTCGACAAACGCGCGCACGCCCACATTCTGCAGTCCGATGGCGTTCAACATTCCGGCGGCGGTTTCGATCAGCCGCGGGGGCGGGTTGCCTGCCATGGGTTCCCGCGAAAGACCTTTCGTAATGAAGGCGCCGATTTTCTGAAGCGCGACGATGTCTTCAAACTCCACACCATAGCCAAAGGTGCCGCTGGCCGCGATGACCGGGTTGCGCAGCTCGATGCCGCAGAAGCGGACGTGAAGATCGGGTTTGTGGCTGCTTGTCATTCAGTTGTCATGGGTGGGGAGTCGCCCCGGTTTGTGGCGGTGTTGTGGAGGGAGCGGAGGGCGCGGGAGTTGTTGCCGGGGCTGGGGCTGGGTTCTGTGCAGGCGCGCTCTGTGCCGGCACGCTCTGGGCCGGAACGGCGGCGGGTGGGGTCGGGGATTGAGACGGACCACGGTCGGGAGCCGGCGAAGCGTTCACCGCGCTTTCATGTTTTTTTCTGTGCGCGGTTGTTCTCCTTGGCTGGACATCCACGGGAGCGTGAATCGCCTGCTTCAGGACACGGCCGACGCTCGCGGAGGGTTGATTGACATCCAGCAGTGCCGCAAGAGTGGCCGCCAGATCGACCGGCTGGACCCGTCCGCGGTACGTACCCGGAGTGAATGCTGAGCCATAGAAAGCGAGGGGCACGTGCCGGTCATAGGAGTAAGGCGAGAAATGTGTTGTGCCGCTTCCCGCAGCCTGTATCTGATACGCGTCGGGAATCAGCATGACGTACCAGCCATCGTTGGAGGAATAGCTGTGCGCGATCAACTGGCCGAAATCTGTGGGCGGTAATCCAGGCTGCAGGGCGGCCATCTGCAAACGAGTGTAGCTGCGGAAAATTCGCGGCTCGGGGGGAAGCCGCACCGCGCTCGGTTTCACATCGGAGTCCAGTTGCGGCTCGGCTCCAAGCGCGGCCATGGCGGCGGGAATGGAATCCTGAATGGCGCGTTCGCCTTCCTGTTCATTGATGCCTGCGCGTTCAAACACGGGAATGTTTAGAGCGATGTAGGGCAGTTCCTGATGGGGGAGCAGATAGGCGAGTTCCTGGCCCGGCGAAAATCGATCGTTCATGGTCTTGTTCATCGCGGCCGAGAGGCGCTTCATATCGATTGTGGCGGCGGGAATTCCCAACTGCTGCGCGGTCGCGGGCACCGGCGCCACGCCGTGATCGGCGGAGAGCGCGATCCACACGTTGTGGAGTCCGCCGGGAACATTGTGGTCGAGCCAGCGGAAGAAGTCGTCCAGGTTGCCGTCGAGCTGATCCACTAGCTGTTGCTGCTCCGGCGAGTCGGGACCGACGCGATGGCCGAGCATGTCGGTGGAAGAAATGCTGATGGTCAGAACGTCAGTGACGTTGCCGGAACCGAGCTTTTCACCCTGGATCAACGCCTGGGCGAAGTTCAGCTCATACGCGATCGCGGCATCGGTTGGACCGACCTTGGAGTAGAAGGGAGCATCGGCGGGAAGTCCTGCTTCCGTGCGGGCCTGTGCGGCTGCGCCACTACTGTTGAATGCGGCGGCCCAGTCGGGCAGCGTTGGCATGTAGTAGGTGGAGGTAACAAATGCGCCACTATCGTGATCGATCCAGAACGCGCCATTCGCAGTGTGGCCGGAGGGCAAAATAGCGGCGCGATCTTTGAGCGAAATTCCAAAGAGCTTGGCTTCTCCTTTGGTGGCCAGCCGGACTTCATCGCCGATCGTCGTAGCCAGGAGGTTCCGCGGAGAAGAGCCCTCGCGCTCGGACTCCGGAGCATTCGCCGCAAGCCCTACGATGCTGTAGCGAGGATCTTCGACGGAGGAGATGGGACGGCTTTTGTTGCGGCTCAGGTCCCACCATTCATTGGCGGCGATACCGTGTCCGTCTGTGTAAGCACCGGTGCCAATGGTGGCATGGCCGGCCGCTGTGACCAGGTTTCCGTAATCGAAATAGCAGTCCGGGAAATAAGCGCCGTGGTCGAGAAACAGATTGAAGCCCTCGCCTTTGAAATCGGCACGGTAGCGCTCGAGGTAGTCCTCGCGAAACTGATCGATGACGAGGATGACGACCAACTTGGGGTGGGCATCGTAGGCGCTGGCCGCGCATTTAAGCGAGGTAGAAACCGCAAGCAGCAGAGCGAAGAGGACTATCCAGGCGCGCTTGAGCATAGGCATAGGTCGCACAACAGTAATGGGATGCGATTAGTGACATGGTACCAAGAGCAGGCGGGCCGTGGGGAATCCGCGGATGAAGATGCGGCGCGAGGCTTTGTTAGACTCGTGCAGGAAATGAACGTGAGAATGACAGATGCCGGCGTTGATCGCATTGTGCGCCGGTTGGCAATGTTTGTCGGGTGCGTGCTGCTGTTTGAGGGATTGCTGATCGCCGTTGCGCCGCGGCTGCATTCCGGCAGCGTTTTGAAGATTGCCAAAGATTCCTTGTTGCTGCGAGCCCGCACCGATTCCTGGAGCTATATGGCGCAGGGCGATTTGGCGTGGAGGCAACATCCTGACGCAATTTATGAGACTGCATTTTTTGAGCACGATGTTCGTTTCATCTATCCTCCGACATCGTTGCTGGCGTACCGCGCGTGGCGGGTGGCGCGCATTTTCCACATTCGACCTTTTGCCGCGTTGAAGATGACCCTGTTGCTTGCTTTGCTGGGAACATGGGCTGTAGCGGCGGAGTTCTTTTTCCTGCTGCTGCCGGCGCGGGTTATCGAGAATTCTTCCTCGCGCGATCGATGGAAGATCCGGATGCTGCTCGCTGTTCTGGTTTACACATTTTTGCCGCTGGTGAATGCGTTTTTCCTTGGGCAGGTGCAGACGTTGCTCAACTTTCTGCTGATCGCGAGTGCGTTGCTTTGGCTACGACAGCGGCGGACTGCTCCCGGAATATTAATCGGGTTTAGCTGCTGGCTGAAGCCGCAGATGGCGCTGTTTCTGGTCTGGGCACTGCTGAGAAAGCAATGGAGCTTCGCTGTTTCGCTGGCATCAATGCTCGCGATTGGAGTGGCGCTTTCGCTGACGGTGTTTGGAGTTCACAACACTGCGGAATACTTTACGGTACTGCGTTATTTGAGCCGACATGGAGACGCGCTGTTTACCAATCAATCGTTGAACGGGCTGCTGCATCGGCAGATGCATGTTGGATCGCCGGTGACGTGGGTTTACGGGTACCCGCCTTATAGTCGGACAATTTATCTGGCTACGATGGTTTCCTCGGCCGTCCTGTTGGTTGTGGCCCTGGTGATTCCGGTGACCAGGCGGTTCGCTGCCACGCCGGTAGATTTTCTGGTGTTTGCGATGGCAACGACGATGGCTTCTCCGATTGCATGGGAGCATCATTATGGAATATTTTTTCTGGTGTTTCTGCTCTGGATGCCGATTGCGTTTCGGAATTGGCGGGCGTTCTTTGGATTGCTCGGCATGTATCTGCTGATGACCGACAACTGGGCTCCGGTGACGCCTGTTGATGTACAGCCGGTGGACCTTCCTGATCTCGCACATCTATTTCGGCGGCCTTCTGCTGTTTGCGTGGACGCTTTTCCGGTGGCGAGAGGGTGCCGATCGTCCGGGTTTTGAGAGTATTCCTACTGGCCGATGGAGGTGAATTTCGGTAGGCTAGAGCTACGGAGAGGTGGCAGAGCCCGGTTGAATGCACCTGACTCGAAATCAGACATACCTTTACGGGTATCGGGGGTTCGAATCCCTCCCTCTCCGCCAGCTAATCAGTTGTCAACCCGACTGCAACATTGTCCGATCCGATGAATAACCAGAGGATCGCGCCGCAAAGGGCGAGAGCGGACGCGGATCCAAACGCAATCGTCCATCCGAAATGCTTGATTAAGACGGGCACGAGCGCGGTCGAGACCACGCCGCCCAGATTTCCTGCCGTGTTCATGATGCCGCCGGCAGCTCCGACATTCGACGGGGATAAATCCATCGAGGCCGACCAGAACGCCGGCTCTGTACTGAGCAAAAATCCAACGCTGAGCGAGAGGCCGATTATGGCTTCAACAGGGCTGTTCAGGCGTAGACCGATAAGCAGGAATACAGCTGCAAGCACCAGGCCGCCGGCTCCGATGATTCGCCGCCCGAGGTGAGGTCCTAATTGCACGGAGAGCCTGTCGCAGAGGTGGCCGGAGATGGGGACGAACAGCATTGCCACGATGAATGGCAGGCTGGTATAGAGACCGCTCTGCAAGACGCTAAACCCGCGCTTCTCAATTAGATAGAGATAAAACCAGAAGACGAACATGAACATCGTGTAGCTATCGAGAAAATAACTGATGCAGATCAGGCCGAGGTTGCGATCCCGGAGCAGTTTCCACCAATGCGAAGCCGCCGCGGTTGCATGATCCACGGCTATCTTTGTTGCTGCCGCCTTCGGGGTTTGCTCTTTCAGGATTGAATTCTCGGATAGCGCTGCAAGCTTTGAAGCGTGGTTCCACAGCATCGCGAGCACGAACGCCAGGGCTGAACAGACGTAAAAGGAAGCGCGCCAGCCGGTGCGGACCATCAACCAGGAGACGAGTGGCGCGGTGATGGCCGAGCCCGCAGCGGTCCCGAAAACCACGACGGAAAAAGCGCCCGCGCGAATTGAAGGCGGCATCCAGCTTGCGATGGCGCGCGCCGCGAGCGGAAAAGCCGCCGCTTCGCCGACACCCAGAAGAAAGCGGACAACAAGCAGCCAGGAAAAGGAGGCGATCCCTGCAGGCACCCAGAGACCGGGCCCAAGGCCGGTGAGCAGCGTTGTAATTCCCCACAATATTGCGGCCAGGGTCAAAACGCGTCTCGGTCCGAAGCGATCGCCCAGGATGCCCCAGGGAATTTGAAAGATAGCGTAGCCCAGCATGAAAGCGCTGAAGATTTCGCCCATTTCAATTTTGCTGAACTGAAGTTCGGACATCATCAGCCGGGACGTTACGGAAATATTCATCCTCAGGACATATCCGACAAGGCTGAACGCACTCAGAAGACCGATAATCGTCCTGCGAGATCGCACTGGACTCACCTTGCTGTCGTGAGAAGTTCCGGCGGGCAAGAAAACCGCATCGCTGGTATCAGCGGAAGAAAACCACCCCACCGAACATGTTCGAGTTTAGGTTCATTTGCCAAATTTCCGGTATCTCTTTGTAACACCTAGCTGGTCGCGAACTGCAGCAGGAAGTTCAAAGTCAAATTGACGCATTCCTCGGCGATGGGTTGCTCCAGCAGTAAGAAAACCCTTCCAGCAGCAGAGAGCTCTAACAATGCATCGTGCCTCGCATTTGAGCTTCGAATGGTGCAGCCGATAGTCAGGTTTGCGGAGAAGGCGTGTATGCCCAGTGGTCGCAGGCGTCAGGACGCGCAGGAAAATTCGGTGCCATGGAGCGAGCTGCACAGGGAGGCTCGGGAACGATTCGGCATCCGGCATTTTCGTCCGGGCCAGCGTGAGGTGCTGGAGGGTGTTTTGACCGGCCGCAACGTTCTGGCGCTGATGCCGACGGGTGCGGGGAAATCGCTCTGTTACCAACTGCCCGCTCTCTTCCTGCCGCATTCTGTCGTGGTGGTGTCGCCGCTAATTGCGTTGATGCAAGACCAGCAATCGAAAGCGGAAGGAGCGGAGATTGCTGTTGAAAAAGTCGACTCGACTCTGACTGCATCGGAAACCGCGGAAGCGGCAGACCTGATCCAGGCAGGGATTCCGAAACTGATCTACTGCACGCCGGAGCGGCTTGAGAATCCGGAATTTCTCGATATGCTGGCCGCGGGCGGAGTCAGTTTGTTTGCTGTCGATGAGGCGCATTGTGTTTCGCAGTGGGGGCACGATTTTCGTCCGGCATATCTGGGTTTGCGATTCGCGCGCGAGCGATTGGGGAATCCTCCGGTGGTTGCCCTGACGGCAACAGCGACGGAGGGCGTAATCGAAGATATTCTTGCACAACTGAACGCGAAGAATGCGTTGATCGTAAACACGGGAACGGAGCGCGATAATCTTCAGTTTTCGGTGTGCAACACAGTAAATGAGGAAAGCAAGCGGGCGAAGATCGAAGCGCTGATCGCCGAAGAAAAGGGAAGCGGGATCATCTATACAGCGAGCGTACGAGCGGCGAACGAGCTGTTCGAGTGGCTGAAGATCGACAGCGTTTCGGTGGGGCGATATCACGGGCGCATGCATCTGCGCGATCGGGAGCGGGTGCAGAATGCTTTTATGAACGGCGACATCAAAGTGATGATCGCGACGAAGGCGTTCGGCCTGGGAATCGACAAGGCTGATATTCGTTTCGTCTATCACTACGAATTTCCGGATTCGCTCGAGACTTATTATCAGGAGGCCGGCAGGGCGGGACGCGATGGAAAACCCGCGCGTGCGGTGCTGCTGTACCGACTGGAGGATCGTCGCATACAGAAGTTTTTTCTTGCCGGGCGCTATCCGACTCTGGAGGAATGCCGGAAGGTTTACGAGGCGCTGGTTCCGGAATGCCCGATGCAGGAAGTTCGTCAGCGGAGCGGTGTGCCGCTGCGCCGGCTGCAGGTGATTCTTCATCTAATGCGGGAGGCGGGCCTGGTTCGCCGCCGCATGCGCGGCTACGTTCGCGCGGAAAGGGCGGCGACGGATGAGGATTTTGAGCGGATGGTTCAGGCCTTCAAAGACCGAGGCCAGACTGACCAGGAGCGGTTAACAGAGATGATGCGGTATGCCGAGGCCACGGGCTGTCGCAAGCAGATGCTTCGCGAATATTTTGGAGAGCCGAGCGGCGAACCCTGCGGAGCTTGCGATAATTGCCTTGACCCCCCGCAAGCGAAGGATACCCCGGATGGCGAAGTCAAAGTCGCTCCCACAGATCTGGCGACGGCTTTTCGAACAGGGGTGCTGGTTTAGAGCCAACGCGCATTGCACCCAACCCGATTGCGCGAGCGGCCTTCTTTCGGATTCTTGATGAGAAAATTTGCGGGCTTTGCTCTGCTTTCGATTCTAGCGGCCACTCCGGGCCACACACAGACCGCAACCGGCGAGTTGCAGTTGCACATCCGGGATTCGCAGAACCTCGGATTGCCATCGACGGTGACATTGCGAGGGGAAGCAGCCCAGATAAGTAAAACGCTGCAATCGGATTCGTCGGGGGATCTGGATGTGAGGCGCCTGCCTTTCGGCGTATATTCCGTGACCATCCGGCATGAAGGGTTTGCTCCGGTGGTACGAACGATCGAGATTCGGTCGGCATTTCCGGCACAATACAGGATCACGCTCAACCCGGAGCGATCGGAAACTTCGATTGTGGTCAAGAGTTCGCAGACCCTGATCGACATGGATCGAGCAGGTGCGGTGAACGAGATTGGCAAGCTTCAGATTGAGAACCGGCTTTCCTCCTTGCCGGGACGAGGGCTGATCGATCTGGTAAATTCCGAACCCGGCTGGGTTATTGAAGGAAATGCGGTACTGCATCCGCGAGGGTCCGAGTACCAGACACAGTTTGTCGTCAATGGCATTCCGCTCACGGAGAACCGCTCACCTGGTTTCGGATCGCAACTTGAAGCGAGCGATGTAGAGTCCATGAGCATCTACACTGCCGGCATTCCCGCGGAGTATGGGCGGAAGATGGGCGGAATTGTCGAGGTGAACACGCTGCGCGATGCCCGGCAGGGGTTGCACGGAACCGCAGTGCTTTCCGGCGGAAGTTTCTCGACCGCGGATGGCTACCTGTTTACGCAATACGGCTGGGGAAAGAACAGCGCCGGCGTCGGGGCTGATGGCGCGTACACCGATTGGTACGAGAATCCGCCGGTCACACAGAACTTTACCAATAACGCGACCAGCGGTGATTTTTCCGGGCAGTTTGAGCGGCAATTTTCAAAAGCAAGACCGACTGAGCCTGGTTGCGCGACACGAATTCGCGCGCTTTCTGGTGCCGAATGAGCAGATCCAGGAGGCGGCCGGCCAGATCCAGCATCGCGATGTGCTGGAGTCGATGGGCACGGCTGCGTGGCAACACATTATCTCGTCCCACGTGCTGACGAACCTGGATGGCATGGTGCGCGACGATACCACTCACCTTACTTCCAATGCATTGTCCACTCCGATCATCGCGGGTCAGGATCGCGGATATCGCGAAGGATATTTGAAAGCGAGCACAACCGTCGACCGGGGAAAGCAGGAATGGAAGGCAGGCTTCGAGGGAGACTTTCTGGATCTGCACGAGGGGTTCAATTACACGATCACAGACCCGTCACGATTCGATCCGGGAACCCCGACACATTTCGATTTCTTTCAACGTGGAAGAGACAGGGAGCAGGCAATCTTCCTTGAAGACAACGTGCGGTTCCGCGATTGGAATTTTGCGGCCGGACTTCGCTGGGATAACTATGAACTGGTTGTGGATCGAAACGCATTCAGTCCGCGCCTGGCACTATCGCGCTATTTCCAGCGGCGCAATATGGTCGCGCATGTGTCCTATGACCGTGTTTTCCAGACGCCTGCGTTTGAGAATATTCTGCTTTCCAGTTCGCCGCTTGTGGTCTCTCTCAATCCGGAAGTGTTGCGTCTTCCGGTCGAGCCTTCTTATGGGAACTATTACGAAGCAGGCTTAACCAAAGGGGTCTTCGATAGTTTGCGGCTCGACGTAAATACATATCTGAGGCGGTTCAGTAACTTCGCAGACGATAACCCGCTTCTGGATACTGCGATATCTTTTCCAATTGCATTCCGTAAAGCATCCATCTATGGCGCGGAAGCGAAGGTAACTGTTCCGAACTGGCGGCGGACCTCGGGATCGCTGAGTTACTCCTACATGGTCGGGTCTGCCTACCTGCCTGTCACGGGAGGACTCTTTCTAGGGGACGATGCGACGCAGGCATTGCAGCAGACCACTGGACGCATCTGGGTCTCGCAGGACCAGCGCAACACCTTCAGCACACGATGGATATATCATCTGCCACACGGAGTGTGGGTGGGGACGGGCGCGCAATATGGCTCCGGGCTCCCGGTGGATTTTACCGGCACAGAGCAAGAGGCGATTGCACAATACGGGCAGAAGCTGGTGAACCGAGTGAATTTTTCCCGCGGTCGGGTCAGGCCTTCGCTGGCGGTAGATGCGTCGGCGGGCATCCGTATTGTCCGGAGCAATTTGACCACGATCAGCATCCAGGCGGATGGCGAGAACCTGAACAATCGGCTCAACCTGATCGACTTCGCGGGGTTGTTTTCCGGCAACGCTGTTGCGCCGCCCCGCAGCTATGGGCTCCGTCTCACGGTGGACTTTTAAGCGGCGGGGTCAGTGCATTGAACAGGATCATTGCAAAAGCATCCAACTACTTGAACGCCTGGTTGGAGCCGATATGTCGACCCCGTTACGAGAGACATCCTGCGCCTGCATCAATCTTCGGCGCGCGAGCCGTGCCGTCTGCCATTTGTACGATCTGGTGCTCAGTCCGGCGAAACTGAAGTCTTCGCAATGGATGATCCTGCAAACGATCGGAGAGTCGGGGGAAATTGCGCATTGCGATCTGGCGCGGGAGTTTGCCGCTTCGATCGAAACGCTCTCCCGAAGACTTGCAAGCGCGCGCAAGGCGGGGCTTGTGCGGGTGCGTTCCGGCGATCGCCAGAGAAGAATTTACAGCCTGACCACGAAGGGCAGGCGAGCGCTGGAGACTGCGACGCCCCACTGGGAAAATGCACAAATGCGCCTGAGGCGGACGCTTGGAGAGAGCGATTGGAATCTTCTTGCAGGGTTCAGCGAGCGTCTGACGCAAGCTGCGATTCAAGCCGAAGAGATCCAAGTTGCCAATCATGGAGTTCGCAGACCAAGGTTCCGCCGAGCGGAGAATCGAGAGCAATGCGCCGATGTCGAGCCGGTGTAGAGTTCCACTGCTTTGGTTGCTACAGCAATACCGAGGGGTTCAGGAGAGGACATCCTGAATGACTGGCCTGTCATCTACCTTTGCATTCCGCACGACCTGGCTCGGGGACATGGGCAAGCTGTGTGGATCTGGCCTCGTACGGAGAGTGCATGAGCACCGCGACTATCGAGCAACGCCTGACGGAAATATGGGAGACACCAAAGAGCGTCTGGGGCTGGTTCGCCAACGTCGATCATAAGTCGATCGGAATTCGCTACCTCTGGACGTCGATGGCCTTCCTCTGCATAGGAGGCGTGGAAGCGCTGATCATGCGGGTTCAGCTTGCGCGCCCGGAACAGGCGTTGATGAGCCCGGAGATGTACAACCAGCTGTTCACAATGCACGGCGTTACCATGATTTTCTGGTACGCCTCGCCGATACTGTCCGGCTTCTCGAATTATCTGATTCCGTTGATGATCGGTTCGCGCGACATGGCCTACCCACGGCTAAACGCGTTTACGTACTGGTCGTTTCTGCTGTCCGGAATCCTTCTCTACATTGGGATGTTCATGGGTCAGGCGCCGCACGGCGGGTGGTTTGCCTATGTGCCGTATACGAACATCACGTATTCGCCGGCCCATGGCATGGATTTTTTCGCGATAGCTTTGATCTTCCTGACGATTTCGACGACCGCCGGCGCGATCAATTTCATCGTGACGATTGCACGGCTGCGCGCCCCCGGGATGTCAATTAACAAGATGCCGCTGTTGTGCTACAGCACCGGCACAATCTCTTTCGCGCTGATATTTGCGCTGCCCGCATTAACGGTGGACCTGGTCTTCCTCGAACTGGACCGGCACTGGGGCACGCATTTTTTCAAGGTAAGCGGCGGCGGAAACGTGCTGATGTGGCAGCAGCTTTTCTGGTTCTTCGGCCATCCCTGGGTTTACGTGATTTTCATTCCGGCGATGGGAATGCTGTCGATGATTATCCCGGTATTTTCCCGGCGCCCTATTGTGGGCTATCCCTATGTCGCTATGGCGACTGTGTTGACCGGTCTTGTGGGATTCGGTGTCTGGCTGCACCACATGTTCTCGGTGGGGATGTCGAACATGGCGATGAGCTTTTTCAGCGCGGGCAGCATGCTGGTATCGATCTTCACAATCATTCAGGTGTTTGCATGGATCGCAACTATCTGGCGCGGACGCACGGTGCTGACGGCCGCGATGTACTACGCGATGGGCTCGGTGGCATTGCTGATCATCGGCGGCTTGAATGGGGTTTATACCGCAATCATCCCTGTGGACTGGCAGGTGCATGATACCTACTTCGTTGTCGCGCATATCCATTACGTTCTGATCGGGGCGAATGTATTTCCGGTTTTCGCCGGGTTTTATTACTGGCTGCCGAAGATGATGGGACGCATGATGAACGAGCGGCTGGGCAAGCTGAGTTTCTGGGTGATGTTCATCGGCTTCAATGTCGGCTTCTTCCCCATGCATCTTCTTGGGCTGGCCGGGATGCCGCGCCGGATTTATACCTATGCGCCTGGTCTGGGCCTGAGCGGCTTGAATATGACGACGACGATCGGCGCATTCATATTTGGGATCGGCATACTGATCAGCTTCTATAACTTTGCCGTCAGCCGGCGGTTCGGCAGGATTGCGGGCAAAAATCCCTGGAATGCCGACACGCTGGAATGGGAGACGGATTCTCCTCCCGCGCCGTATGCAACCATCCACATTCCGACGGTGGTGTCGCGTCATCCACTCTGGGACGATCACGAAGAGGAAGAGGATCCGGAGGGCAGCCGGGTGCTGGATCGGGGAAGACAAACGCCAGCCACGACATGGCTTGACGGGGAGCCGTTCGCGATCTCACAGATGCCGGGCGAAACGATTGCGCCGCTTTTGCTGGCCCTTTCACTTTTCATTCTTTGCATCGCGCTAGTGTTTCAACTGTTGTGGCTGGCGTTGGCGGGTCTGATATTGACCTTCGCGAGCGCCTGTTACTGGTTGTGGCCCGACGAAAGGGAGCAACCCGCATGAGCACGACGGTCAACCTTTACCACAAGACCGGGGAGCGAGTGGTTACTCCGCTCGACGATGGGCGGGGAACATTCGGCATCTGGTTGGTAATCGCTACCGAGGCAGCGTTGTTCCTTAGTCTTTTCTCCGCTTACTTTTTGATTGGCAATACCAAGAACCGGTGGCTCATCGATCAGCCGCCGAGAATTACGTATGCGCTGATCCTGCTGGCGATCCTGGTTTGCAGCAGCGTTGTGCTGATGTGGGGCGAGCGGCTGTTGAAGCAGCGGCGATACGGCGCCGCGCGTGGGGCGATGGCGGCAACTGTGGTGATGGGGCTGGGATTTCTGACGCTGCAGGCGTTTGAATACATCGACCACTGGAAAAGCCTGACGCCCTACAGCGATTCCTACGGGTCGATTTTCTATACGATCACGACATTTCACGCGGCACACGTGATCGTGGGATTGCTGATTCTTGGATACGTCCTGTGCCTGCCGCGAGTCAGCCACAATACCGAGACCCCTTACCGCCCATACCATGTGGCATCGCTCTACTGGCACTTCGTCGACGTCGTGTGGTTCTTCGTTGTTGTGATTCTTTACCTGATACCGAATGGCGTTGTTTATGGACACTGAAATTACCGCGCCGAGAGAGCCGAACGTCTCCGGGAAAAGGCTGTGGTTCGGCCTTGCAGGTGCGGCCTGCTGCTGGGTCGGGCTGGGGATTACGGACATCCTGATCACGTGGCGGGAGTGTCTGCACCAGGAGCAATTCGGCGGCGCAAGCGCGCATCCCGGACTGCGGACCTTGAACATCGTTCTTTTCGTTGTGCTGCTTGCTGTCGCGATCGTGGCCGGGTTCATGTCGTATCGGACCTGGAGAGGCCTTTCCGACCAGTCGAAATTGACCCATGCGGAAGGGTATGGACGCCAGGAATATATGGCGATTGTGGGCGTGCTGATTGCCACTACGTTGGTGGTAGGGATCATCTGGCTGGGCCTTCCGCTGATGATTCTGACCCTGTGTGTGAGGACGCGATGAACCGGGCGGCTGGGCGGGGAAACCGTCGCGCGCGAGCGGCTCTGCTGCTGCTGTCGGGGCTGTCGATGGTCCTTGCCGGATGTACGGGGGGGCGCCAGGTGCCGCCCTATTTTGTCGAGGGCAGTGGAAATGCGGGGCGGGGAAAAAAGCTGATTGCCGACTACGGATGCGGCTCCTGCCATACGATTCCGGGAATTTATACGGCCCGGGGAGTTGTCGGGCCGCCGCTGTTCTTCTTCAGCCGCAGAACGATGATTGCAGGGGAGCTGCCGAATTCACCGGAGAATCTTGTGCGCTGGATCAAGAACCCGAAAGCGGTCGAGCCGGGAACCGCAATGCCGGATCTAGGGTTATCAGACGAACAGGCTCGCGATATCGCGGCTTATCTGTATACGTTGCGATAAACGGAGAAACGAACATGGACCGGATGAAAAGATGGTGGGTGTCTGTCGCCGCAATCGCAACCCTTTTCGCAATCGCGGGTGGGCTGAGCGCGGCTGGCTGGGCACAACAGAAGAACAATAAGAACAAGAACGGTTCGGCTGGGGCTGGGATGACTAACGATATCCCCGGCGCACTGCCTGGGATCCACCTGATTACTCCCGTGCCAAATGGCCAGTGGACGCTGCCCGCAGGCGACTATGCGAATACGCGCTACAGTCCGCTGGCACAGATCAACACGAAGAATGTGCAGAACCTGAAAATGGTCAGTTCCTACTCGGTAGGAATTCCGCACGGATTTGAAGGCCAACCTCTGGTGGTGGGCAGCACGCTGTATATGGTCACGCCGTATCCGAATAATCTGATCGCACTCGATCTGACCAAACCGGGATTTCCGCAGAAGTGGATTTTCGAGCCGCATCCGGACATCCGGGCTGTCGGCATCGCCTGCTGCGACGTGGTGAATCGCGGCGCAAGCTATGCCGATGGAAAGATCATTTTCAACACGCTGGACGCGCAGACAGTCGCAGTCGATGCCAATACCGGCAAGAAAGTGTGGGACACGCCGGTGGGGGACATCAAGCTGGGCGAGACCGAAACGATGGCCCCAGTGGTGGTGAAGAATATCGTGCTGACCGGGATCAGCGGTGGGGAGCTGGGAGTGCGCGGCAGATTGACTGCGCTCGACCTGAAGACGGGCAAGATATTGTGGCGGGCCTGGAGCACCGGTTCCGACGCCGACGCGCGTATCGGTGCGGACTTCAAGCCGTTCTACCAAAAAGATCGGGGCAAGGATCTCGGACTCACCAGCTGGACTCCAGGCCAATGG
Organism: uncultured Acidobacteriota bacterium; assembly: GCA_963744615.1. Classification (GTDB taxonomy): domain Bacteria; phylum Acidobacteriota; class Terriglobia; order Terriglobales; family Acidobacteriaceae; genus JAKAAZ01. The sequence continues at coordinate 1,619,032 of CAVUUE010000003.1, read as the reverse complement.
AAGATAGGTGGCGGACCGATATGGGGCTGGATCTCCTACGATCCGGAAACGAACCTGATCTATTACGGGACGGGAAATCCTGGAACCTGGAGCGGCGATATGCGACCTGGAACGAATCACTGGTCCGTCACTATCTGGGCGCGAGATGCCAAGACCGGAATGGCGAAGTGGGCCTACCAGGTGGTGCCGCACGATGACTGGGATTACGACGAGATCATGGAAAACGTTCTCGTCGATATGCCGTGGCAGGGCAGGGAACGCAAGCTGCTGCTGCATCCCGGCCGCACCGGATTCATGTTTGTAATGGATCGCGAAACCGGCGAAGTGCTTTCCGCCGACAAGTTCGTGCCTGTGACCTGGGCGAATGGCTACGACCTGAAGACGGGAAAGCCTGACATCAATCTGGACAAACGCACGCACATGGGAAAGTACGCCAGAGACATCTGTCCCTCCTCGACGGGCGGCAAGGATTACATTCCTTCTTCCTTCTCGCCGCGCACGGGCCTGCTCTATATTCCCGCTCATAACACGTGCATGGACTACGAAGGGACAGCGGTGAACTACATCGCCGGCACTCCTTACATGGGCGCGAGCGTACGCATGTATCCAGGACCGGGCGATTATCAGGGAGAGCTGATCGCCTGGGATGTGGCGAAGCGCAAGCAAGTCTGGGGAGTCAAGGACAAGATTCTGCCCGTCTATTCCGGGGTTCTGTCGACCGGGGGCGATCTGGTCTTCTACGGCACCATGGAGGGCTGGTTCCGCGCGGTCGATGCACACAGCGGAAAAATTCTGTGGCAGATCAAAACAGGCTCGGGAATTATTGGCGATCCCATTACGTTTACCGGGCCGGATGGCAAGCAGTACGTTGCGATCTTTTCCGGCATGGGCGGCTGGATGGGTGCGACGGCTCTGCCTACGGTCTCCATCGACGATCCGTATGCCGCGCTGGGCGTCGTGGGTGCTATGAAACCAATCAAATCGTTCACACAGCCAGGAGCCGTTCTCTATGTATTCAGCTTTTAAATTGCTGGTTGTGTTGATTCTCGGCTGCGCGGCTTCCTGCCTTGCTGAAGCGCCGGCGCTGCGCGTCTGTGCCGACCCGAACAACCTGCCGTTCTCCAACCAGGCGCAGCAGGGTTTCGAAAATCGCATTGCCGATATGGTCGCGAAAGACCTTGGCATGCGAGTCACGTATTTCTGGTTTCCGCAGCGCAGCAAATTCTTCCGCAGCACCTTGAATGCGGGCCGCTGCGATGTGGTCATGGGGCTTCCGACGGGAATCGCCGTCGCGAGCACGACGGTTCCTTACTACCGGTCGAGCTATGTTTTCGTGTCGCGGCAAGATCGTCATCTGGACATTAAATCGATGGATGACCCGCGTCTGCGATCACTTCGCATCGGGGTGCATATCACCGGCGATGAAGACAGCGATCTGCCGCCTGTAAACGCGCTGACGAGCAGGGGAATCGTGCGCAACCTTGTCGGCTACAACATTTACGGCAATCTCTCGGAGAAGAATCCTCCGTCCGATCTGATTAAGGCGGTGGTTCGCAAAGACGTCGATATCGCAATTGCCTGGGGACCGATGGCGGGCTATTTTGCCGAACATGCTTCGGTTCCGCTGGATGTGAGTCCTATAGACGTGGTGTCACCGGACCCGAAGAACCCATTTACATTTGCCATTTCGATGGGGGTCAGGCGCGGAGATGCCGGGCTGCAGCAACAGCTGAACGCCGAAATCGAGCGGCGCGAACCGGAGATTCGCCAGTTGCTGAAGTCATACGGCGTTCCAATCCTTCCTGCGCCAGCGGCAGAGCGAGTGGGGTATTGATATGCAAATGGACAGGGTGCGAAACAGGATCAGGCAAATCGAGGCGATGCGAGCGGGTTCGATCCGGACGAAGACCGCGATCACGGTGAGCTCTCTACTGCTCGCAGGCGTGTTCACCATTGCCGGCTGCAACTCCTCTCCGTCGGTGGTGACAGGGGCTCCTCCATCGCCAACCAACGTTGGACCGGTGCCGGGCGGGCAACCGACCGAAATAGGGCGGGTCGATCCGTACATTGGAAATCCTGTTGCGCTGCAGGAAGGGCGCAAGCTTTTCGACTGGTACAACTGCTCCGGCTGCCACGGCGGCCACGCGGGCGGAGGAATGGGACCCAGCCTGCGCGATACGGACTGGCTTTACGGCAGCCGGGACGATCAGATTTTCGATTCCATCGCGGAAGGAAGATCGCAGGGGATGCCGGCGTGGGGATCGAAAATCCCCGAGGACCAGATCTGGAAATTGGTTGCGTATATCAAATCGATGCGCACGCCGGCTGAACCGGATCCACCAGTCGAGCCTTCGAATGAACAGGTTCCGAACCCCGCCGACAATAACCATCTCGGCGTCGGACCGCATCAACACTGATCGAGGAGAAGCATGCGCCGCCTTATATTCTTTAGCCCGTTGTTGCTGCTGGTGGTCGGATGCCGGAGCATTCAGTCATCGCTGCATACCAGTGGGCCGGCCGCCCAGCGAATCGCGCGCATGCAATGGCTGGAGATTATTCTATTTCTGGTCGTGACCTTGATCATGTGGGTTCTGATCGCGTGGGGAACCGGAAGAAGGCCGGGAACGCTGGCGGAACACGCTCCCATAAAGATTGGAGGGGGGCAAAGCTGGATAACGATCGGGGGGATGTTAATTCCGCTGATCATTCTTTTTGTACTGTTCGTGCTCGGCCTGCAACTGCTCGAGAGCTTCCCCATTGACGACCCGAGCCATTCCAACGCTAAAGCCGAAATTTTGATCATCGGACATCAGTGGTGGTGGGAGGTCCACTATCTGAACGATCAGCCGAGCCTGCAGGTGACGACGGCAAACGAGATTCACATTCCGGTGAACAAGCCCGTGACGCTAGAGCTGGAGTCTCGAGACGTGATTCATTCTTTCTGGGTGCCGGCGCTGCATGGCAAGGTGGACCTGGTTCCCGGTCATCCAAATTTCGTACGCATTGAAGCGAACCATGCCGGGGCATATGCGGGAGAGTGCGCGGAGTTCTGCGGCGCTCAGCATGCGCACATGCGGCTACTCGTGATCGCGCAGGAGCCGGATGAATACCAGGCGTGGCTGGAGCAACAGCGCAAACCCGCGGCGGAGCCGACAACCCCGGAGGCAATTCAGGGGCAGCAAGTTTTTCTTTCGGGCCCGTGCATTCTGTGCCATACCATTCGCGGAACCCTGGCTGGCGGCATGGTCGCTCCCGATCTGACGCACATTGGCAGCCGACGCATGATCGCGGCCGATTCCTTCCAAAACAACAACGCCTATCTGGAAGCGTGGGTGACGCATGCGCAGTCGTTAAAACCGGAAACGCAGATGCCCGATATGACGCAATTCGATGGAAAGCAATTGCGCGACCTGGTTGCTTATCTTCGTCAACTGCAGTGATCGGAAACAAGTTCACGTAAGGAGCGATCCATGTTCAACTTATTTGCCGGCGATGTAAGGAAAGCATTCGGGCTTTTGCTGCTGCCGACGGCGTTCGCGCTCACCGTCCCGTGCCTGGCGCAAGCCAAGCCTGATTGTTCGGCCCTGCCGAACGCGAGCAAACTGCGCAGCGTGTTGCAATCGGTGGTGAAACAGGGCCATATGAAGAACGGGGGTATGGGAAATCAGGAATGGGCGGTGATCGTAAACCGCGATGGGATCGGGTGCGCGGTCGTTTTCAGCGGAACGGAGCGCAGCCAGGAGTGGCCGGGAAGCCGGGTGATTGCCGCCTCCAAAGCGAATACGGCGAACGGCCTGAGCAATAGCGACTACGCGCTTTCAACGGCGAATATCTACGCTGCTTCCCAGCCCGGCCAGAGTCTCTATAGTCTGGCGACGAGCGCGCCGCCCAATCCGCTAGCAGATTTTGGCAATCCAGCCTCCTTCGGAACGCCCGATGATCCTATGGTGGGCAAGGCCGTCGGCGGTGTGATTGTCTTCGGCGGCGGTCTGGCTCTGTACAACGCACAGGGAAAGATCGTAGGCGGCCTGGGACTAAGCGGCGATACTTCATGCACCGATCATGTGATCGCATGGAAGGTGCGCCACGAGCTGCACCTGGATGTCGTGACGATGGGGCCGAGCCCGGCGCACAACGACAATATGATTCTGGATTTTCAGAATGGCAAGAGCGCAAGCGGATTCGGGCACCCGGCCTGCAAAGGCGGCACGCCCTCGGATTCCATCATCCAGAACCTTTCGAAGGAATTTCCGACGGGACCGGGAAAGAGATAATCGACCGGACCAGTCCTATTTAAACGGCCTGATCTAGTATTTGGCTCGATCCGTCGATCTGAGAGCGGTCGCGCGTCATGATAACTTTCCCGCTGGCGACGACATACAGCATAAAAAAGTAGAATGAAATCACCGGGGGAGTTCGTGCATTGAATCGAATTGCGTGTTCTGGTGCGTAGACTTGCGCCCGCGTTTTATCTCTTGTTATCGCTGCTGTGCGGCGGACAAACTACGTTTGTCCTTTCGCAGAGCCACGTCTACTCTGGTCAAATTTCCGGACCCACGGGGCAGCCTGTCGCCGGCGCCAACCTTCAACTCAATATTGGCGCACATAGCCTGCAGGCGGTCAGTGCGGACGATGGCGGGTTTCAATTTTCGACCGGCATTGAGGGTGCGGCAGTTCTTCAAGTTCGTGCCGCAGGCTTCGCGCCATTTCGACAGACGATTCCGGCCTCCCAGCCTGTGCGTTTACGTTTGAGCCTAGCCACAGATGTTCAGCGGGTCGTCGTTACCGCCAGCAAAACTCCAATGGCTCTCGATGAGTCCGCCAATGCTGTGCAGGTACTTTCGCGGCAGGCATTGCAGAGCAGCGGGACGATTGCGTTCGGAGATAGATTGCGGCAGGTTACGGGACTGGAGTTTTTTCGGCGTTCCAGCACTCTGGTCGCAAACCCCACGTCGCAAGGCGTTTCACTGCGCGGGCTCGGTTCGACTGCAGCCAGCAGAACGCTGGTGCTGGCCAATGGGATCCCGATCAGCGACCCGTTCGGCGGCTGGATTTATTGGGACCAGGTGCCTGCACTCGCCATCGATGGAGTTGAAGTGGTGAGTGGGGGAGTTTCCAGTTTGTATGGCAGCAGCGCGGTTGGGGGAGTGATTAACGTTATCGAGCGGCAGCCGAATGAGACGAATTACGCGCTCGACACCGGTTACGCGCAGGAAAATACTCCTCACGTTTTCGCGCTGGCTACCACGATGCGGGGCCCATGGAGCGGCATGGCTGCGGGCGATTTCCTGCGCACGGATGGATATATAGAGGTTGCGCCGGATGCGCGAGGCCCCGTCGATACGCGGGCGAATGTGCATTATCAAAATGGCGAAATATACCTGAGGAGAATTTTTGGGGAACGGGCGATCGGCTTTCTGCGAGGTAATGTCTTGAACGAAGCTCGCGACAATGGGACACCGCTACAGAAGAACGCCACGCGCTTCTGGCGATATTCGAGTGGCTTGAACTGGACTACGGAAAGCGCCGGAGTTTTCGCGCTGCAGCTGTTCGGGAGCCAGGAGCACTATAGGCAAAGTTTCTCTTCGGTTCCCGCCGGTCGGTCTACGGAAACACTAACCCGACTCCAACATGTGACGACGCAGCAGCTGGGTGCGTCGGCGCAATGGACAAAGAATCCGTTTCGCAGTCTTACTCTACTCGCGGGCGCCGATGCCAGTGACGTTCGCGCGACCGACTATGAGGTTCCGATTCTGCACGGCGAGCCAAACGGACTGAGCGACACCAGCGCACGGCAGCGCGATGTTGGAGAGTATGCCGAGGCGATTCTCGAGAATCATGGGTGGACGATTTCGGGTTCGATACGTGGAGACAATTTCCTGAATCTAGATGCGGTACAGAACCTTCAGACCGGGAAAGGACCGACTACGCAAAGGCAGATTCCGAATCGCAGCGAGAGCATCTTCAGTCCAAAGCTAGGTGTTGTTCGGCCGCTGGACCGGTACATTACCCTGACCGCTTCGGCCTATCGAGCTTTCCGGTCGCCGACTTTGAATGAACTGTACCGCCAGGGCCAGGTCGGGCAGGAAATCACGTTGGCGAATCCGGAGTTGCGCTCCGAGCGCGCGACAGGGTGGGAGGCTGGCTCGGAATTTGCGCTGCCCGCAAGGAACACGAGGATTCGAGCCAGCTATTTCTGGACGGAGGTAAACCGGCCGGTTACGGCGCTGACGCTGAGCGTAACTCCATCGAAGATTGTGAACCAGCGTGAGAATCTAGGTCAGATCCGCAGCCGTGGCGTGGCCCTCGATTATCAGGCTGAGCCCTATTCATGGCTGGCTGTGACGGGCGGATATCAGTATGCCAACGCCACGGTCACTCAATTTGTGCAGGAACCGCAGTTGGTTGGGAAGTGGATTCCACAGGTCCCGCATAATATGGCCACATTGCAGGTGCGAGCCAGTAAGCCCCGGATTGGATCGATCGCCCTGCTTGGAACTGTGAGCGGACGTCAGTTTGATGACGATGCCAATGTGTTCTTACTGCACGGATATTTTCAACTGAACGGATATGTCTCGCGCCGGATTGGCAGACGAATGGAAGTGTATGGAGCGGTGAACAACATGTTCGATCGCGCGATCGAAGTTGGACGAACCCCGCTGCTGACGCTTGGCACGCCGCGGATGGCAAGCTTTGGAATACGAATTCACTCGCCGGACTCGACCGCTGAATAAATTGCATTGCGGAGATGGGGGTCTGATCGGCGTGTTGTCAATATGACAGAACGCCCCCTCGCGGTTCGATGCCGCTGCGAGCTGTAACCAGCCGGTGTCAGATAGGGTACGTTGATACGTGACTCGAAGAGCTGTTCACTCCATGATGAAAACGCTTCTTGTCTTCCCTATGCTCGCCGGCGTGGCCATGCTGGTTTCCTCTGATGCTGCAATCGCTCAGGGGTTGGCTCCCCTGCAGCGCGCGCCGCAGGCTCAGGTGACTACCCTGACCGTCCCTGGGCCCTACAGCGAACCGTCTGTCGCGGTGAATCCGCGGAAATCCGCAGCAGGTGGTGGTCGCTTACCAGGTTCCGGCAAGCATAGCGTACTCGACTGACGCGGGAGAACATTGGGCACCGGCGGCCAATGTGGCTCCCAAAAAGTTTCAGGTTTCCGGCGATCCTTCCGTCACGTTCGATAACAAGGGACACGCCATATTCTGCTTTATCGCATTCAACAGGTTGGGGACATTCAATTACTGGGGCCATGCCGGTCATACAAACGGCATTTATGTGAGGCGTTCTCTCGATGGTGGAAAGACGTGGGAGCCGCAACCGATCACGGTGTCCGAGCAGGAAAAAAAGCCGGGCGTGCCGATGGAAGACAAGCCGTACGTGGTGGCGGACGTAAGCAGTGGACCATTTGCCGGGAATCTGTACATTGCCTGGACGCGCTGGAGTCTTGTCGACTCTCGCATGGTTTTTTCGCGCTCTGTCGATGATGGGAGGACGTGGTCAGAGCCGGTTGAGATCGACCAGCATCCCGGGCTGCCGCGGGATGATAACGGTGCTCTGGAAGGATTTGACGGTGCCGTCGGGGCGGACAGCACGTTGTATGCGGTGTGGTCCTATGGGGATGACATTCAATTCACCACTTCGCGCGATGGCGGCAAATCCTTTGCTCCGACAAAGAATATTGTGCATACCGCCCCGATTATGTTTGCGGTGCAGGATTTCGAGCGAGCCAACGGATTCCCCCAGATCGCTGTAGATCGGCGCAGTGGAGACCGAAAACATGCACACCTGTATGTGACGTGGAGCGATTATCGCAACGGCGACATCGACGTGTTTTGTTCCCGCTCGAACGATGGCGGGAAACATTGGAGCCCACCTGTGCGGGTGAATGATGACCCCATTCACGATGGCGCTGACCAGTTTTATCAGTGGATGACTGTCGACCAGGAAACGGGCGCCGTTTCGGTGATCTTTTACGATCGGCGCGGAGACCCGGAGAACCGTAAAACGGTGGTGACGCTGGCGCGTTCCACCGATGGCGGGCGAAGCTTTACCAACTATGCTTGGAGCGTGAAGCCGTTCGTTGCGACGGGAGGGTTCATGGGGGATTACAGCGGAATCGACTCTTACAACGGCCGCGTTTACGGCGCCTGGACGGAGGAAACTGCAGATGCTGCGGGGACAAAGCCGGTCAAGACTGGCGATCTGGAAGCCGGCAAAGCGCATACCGTGGTGCGGGTCGGGGTAGCAGATTTCTCCGGCGGGAAGCACTAAGGGGCGCAAAGGTGGAACTCTCTATCGCCAAGCTATGCGACCTTAACCGTCCAACATGAATATTTATGAAACATGCTATAGTTCCTCTACGCCGGTGGAGCCAGGTCAAATGGAGGCGCTACTGGAGGGAAAATCGAATTCGCAATTTGACGACTTTTTGCCGCCGAATGCCGGAGCGAGACATAAAATTGGAACAGGCCGCGAGCCCACGGTGTTGAATTGGTTCAGTTACACTATTGTTCATATGGCTTGCATGATCGCCCGAAACTAGTCGTATCCATCCTTGATCGCAAAAGAGAGATTCTGTGAAGCCAAAGATACTGGTGGTCGATGACGAGCGAGTTATCGCGGACACTCTGGTTATTATCCTGAATAGAAACGGTTTTGAAGCGACTGCCGCATACAGCGGCGAAGCTGCTGTCGAGTTGGCGCAGTCTACGCAGCCAGAGATGATTATTAGCGACGTCATCATGAACGACATGAATGGAATCGACGCTGCAATCCAGATCCGCTCGTTGCTGCCGAAGTGCAAAATCCTGTTGTTTTCCGGCCAGGCAGCTACTGCCGATCTGTTGGAAAAGGCGCGGACGCAGGGGCATGAGTTTGAGATTCTTGCCAAGCCGGTTCATCCGCAGGATCTGCTGACGCGCTTGCGTCTCTAGATCCGATCAGGCCTGGAATTTTCGCCGACCGTCTTTTAGTATCCGTACACCGAACTATTCATAATTTTCGCATTCGATGTGATCTCGATCACATCTCCCTGCGACCTTCCATTGCACCGGTCATCGTGACTTCGTCCGCATATTCAATATCCGCGCCGGCAGGGATTCCTGTTGCAATTCTGGTAATCCGCGCTGCGGTTCCGCGAAGCTGCTGCGCCAGATAGCCTGCGGTAGCCTCTCCTTCCACGGTCGGATTTGTCGCCAGGATTACTTCCTGCAGGGCACCGTTTCGCGCTCTCTCCAACAGGCTGTCGATGCGGAGTTGCTCGGGTCCGATGCCGTTTAAGGGAGACAGCGTGCCGTGCAGGACGTGATACGTTCCGTTGAAATGTTTTGTTTTTTCGATGGAGGCGATGTTCGATGGCTCCTCGACGACGCAGACGATGGCGCGATTGCGTGAGGGGTTGGAACAGAACTGGCATGGGTCTACATCGGTGATGTTGTGGCAGATGGAGCAAAGATGAAGCTGGGCTTTGAGATCGCGAATGGCGTCGGCTAAGGCGAATGCATCCAGCTCGGTTGCACGCAGAATGTAGAAGGAAAGACGCTGGGCGGATTTCCTTCCAATGCCAGGAAGCTTGGATAGCTGGTCTATCAGATGATCAAGTGGTTGTGCGAATCGTGCCAAGGACGTCCTCGATAGATTGGAACCGAAATAATGTTGACTGACCATTGCGCGACGGTGGCGGCGTGCGATTTACCGCCCCAGCATCCGCATCCAATCCATGCCGCCGAACATACCCGATAATTTTCCCTGAAGAGCTTCATCTATCTTGCGTGAGGCATCGTTAACCGCTGCGGCAATCAGGTCCTGGAGCATCTCGAGATCACTGGCATGGTCTCCGGCACCGACTGCGGCGGCGGATGGATCGACATGCACGCTCAGTACATGCTTCTGGCCGTTCATCCGCACAAGGATTGCGCCCCCGCCCGCAGATCCTTCCACCTGGGTCTGAGCCATGGCCTGCTCCATCTGCTGTTGCATTTGCTGGGCCTGCCCCATCATTTCCTTTATCTTGTCAAAATCCATCGAAACCTCTTCGTAAAGCTGCTAATTGGGGTCGCGCAAAGAGACGACGCTGCGAATTTCCGCATTGAAAAGTTCCTGCGCGTGGCGTATCAAAGGGTGGTCCTGGGGACGAGCGTCCGGATTCGTCGAATCTCGCGGAGACTGCTTCAGAGGCGTCTTGTTCGCATCGACAGCGGGCGTTTCACCGGCTTCGACCTTTACGGCCCGCGCCGACCCGGTGAGCCGCCGGAACGTATCGCGTACGACTTGCTGCGCGTGGGTCGTGTAGACGAGGCCCAAAAGAGTTTTGGATGCGCCGACCTGGATTCGCAGTTCGCTCCCATCCCAGTGCCATGCTCCTGCCTCGAAGAGGGCGCCTGCTGTTTCGTGGCCGCCCTGGACCATGGCCAGGGAGATCGTCGAGCGCAGCATTTCTGAGTCGACCGAATCCGGCTTGGAAATGGGCTGATCTTTTTCTTGCTCTGGTTTCGTGGTGTTCGGTCGCGGAGTCAGCGAGTTGACCGGCGGCTGTAATGGTGAGGTGGTGAGGGGCGGAGACGCAGGTTCAGGCTTGATCGGTTCCACGGGCGGGACCTTGCTAGACGTCTCATCCTGTATTGATGGGGGCCTTGCAGATTGGCCGGATGGCGCTGACGTTGAGCTGCCATCGAAGACGCCGCTCCAGGGGTCAACGCTCGGCGAGGCTGCGCCGCTTATGGCAGCGGTGGGCGCTGGTGGTGTTGGTTTTTGCGCAGATGGGGCGGGCGCGACTGCTTTGGTTTGGGTGGCACTGCTGGCGGTCGCTTCCGATTTGCGTGGCGGCAATGCTCCCGCGTTTCCTGCGCTGCCGGAAAGCTGGCGAAAAAGCTCCTCAAACGGTAGCAGGCGTTGCATGTGGACTAACTTCAGCAATCCGAGTTCCAGGTGGAAGCGCTGCTCCTGTCGATAGCCGAGGTCATCGAAGGTGCGCAGCATTGCATTCAGGAAACGGGTCAGATCTTCCTCCGAAAAGATTGCGGCAATTCGTCCGGCGCGCGCGCTTTCTTCGTCTGAAATCTGCAGCAAATCCGATTGGACTCCCGCCAGCCGGGCCATGAGACAGTTGCGAAGAAAGCGAACCATCTGGCGCGCGATCTGTTGCGGGCTGTTGCCGGCATCCAGCAGTTGTGCGGCCTGCTCCAGCATAGACGCGGCGTTGTGCTGCGCGACTGCCTGCATCATGTTCTCGAAGATCTGGTTGGAAACGGCGCCCATGAGCGATCGAATTTGCGCGGCATCGAGGGTGTGTTTGCCATCGAGCACAGGAGCGCTGGCAATCGCCTGGTCCATGATGGAGAGCGCGTCGCGCATGGAGCCGTCGCCGGCTTCCGCCAACAGAGACAACGCCGCCTCATCCACGCCGACCGATTCCTTTTCCGCGATGCTGCGCAGTTGCGCGACAATTTCCTGGAAGCGCACGGCATGGAAACTGAAGTGCTGGCAGCGAGAACGGATGGTCTGAGGAATATCCTCCGGCTGCGTCGTCGCCATCATGAAAACGACGTGTGCAGGCGGCTCTTCAAGCGTCTTCAGCAGGGCGTTGAAGGCAGCATCGGTGATCTGATGGGCTTCGTCGAGGATGTAAATCTTGTATCGGTCGCGGGCCGGACTGTAGCGGGCGCCTTCGCGCAGTTCGCGAATCTCATCGATGCCGCGGTTAGTTGCGGCGTCAATTTCAATCACATCCATCGCGTTGCCGGCGCGAATCTCGGTGCAGGCATCGCAGAGGCCGCATGGCTCCGGTGTTGGCCGTTCGGGCGTTCCCTGCGGAGTGCGGCACTCGAGAGCCATGGCCAGAATACGTGCGATGGTGGTTTTTCCGATGCCACGATGGCCGCTGAAGATATAGCCGTGGGCGATGCGGTCCTGGGCCAGCGCGTTCAACAGCGTCTGGGTGACGTGGTCTTGCCCAATCACATCCACGAAACGCTGGGGGCGGTATTTGCGCGCCAAAACCTGGTAGGCCATAGGATTGTTCGAGGTTCAGTAAGGAGCAACAGATACTCCGATTGTAGCGCTTGAGCAAAGCGTGCGGATTTGCCGAGAGGCTGGATGGAGTGTGTGTTGGTTGCAGTGAAAAGTCAGGCTCGTTGCCGCTTTGCAGGCCCACTGGAACGGCTGCTGCGAGAGTTTTTAGCAGGAGGCTTGTGCTTGCCGGCAGCCAGTTTATGCGGGAGATTCGGCGTTGCAGCTTTCTTATTTGTCTTAACTGCTTTGCGAGATACCGGCCGGCTCGCAGCATTCGGCTTCTTCTTTTTTGACCTGGGCTTCGCAGCTGTCTTTTGAGCCTGGCGCTTGCGACGTTTTAATTCTTCGGGCGAAAACATGGATCCGCGACATGCTTTCGCTCCGCAGTTGCAGGGAGCATCTTCCTCGTCGCCATCGTAAAGGCAATAGTCGTAGCAAAGCTCTTCACCGGCCGGGATGTCGCGGATGGCCATAATCCAGACGCGCCCGTCGATCTCTTCGGTCTCGCAGTTTGCATCGCAGGAATGATTGATGAACATGGCCGTTCCATGCCCATCGATGACGCGTGTGCCATCCCCGATCCCAAACAGATATGTGATCGGCCTGTCCTGATAGAGGAGGTCAGCCTGGTCTTTATCGATGAGCGGACCGGTGTATTCGACCACACGGGTGCCCTTTGCGATCGGGGAGGTCGTGTAGCAACCGGCTGCGTGAATTGTGGAGGAGCGAATGATGAGGCCCATAAATCGATTGGAGCAGAACCCCGAGTATAGCAGCCGGCGCGGGCTGGAGAGTGGCGGTGTCATCGGATGAAAATGATCTTCGCGCGCGGTCGAAGTTGCGTCCAAAATAGATGTATGGACCGAGTAAAAACAGTGTGTCGTGCGGCTTCTGTTTTGGCGATGTCGGTGTTGATGATCTATTCCACTGGAGCGTTCTGCCAGCAGGGCGGCCAGAGTGCGGGCACCGATTCTCCGGCTGCAAGTACGCAAAGCCAGGCGGGCACGGCGGGAAACAGAGTGGTTCCGGGAACAACGACTTCCCGGCGGAGCAGTCGGAAGCGGCCGCCAAAGCTGCCGCGCGGCAGGGCCAGCAGTCTGCTCCGCAAACAAACACACAAACGAACCAAGGCACCCGTTCAACTCAGAAGAAGTCGTCGTCACAAGACAATCCTTTCCCGGAAGCTCAATCGGCAGCAGCCGCGAAGGCTGACACAGACGGCTCTCAGGCCGCGGGGGATGGATCGTCGAAGAACGGCGCATCCTCCGAGGGCGGGTACAGTTCAAGCGACGCCAAACTTCCACCGACGGATTTGGGACAGGGAGATTACAAATCGCACGAGAAGCTGGATACTTTCACCCGCGATCAGACGCAGGACGGCCGCATCGAGGACGACTTGAAAGTGGCGGACCTGTATATGGGGAACGGAAACTACAGAGGCGCACTCCTGCGGTATCAGGACGCAATCCAATACGATCCGCAAAATGATACGGCGCTGTTCGGCATCGCCAATGCGATGTGTAAACAAAATTTGACCGCCGAGGCAATGGCGCGGTTTAAGAGCTACGCGAAGAACAATCCGCAAGGGCCGTACGCGATGAAAGCGGAGAAGATGCTCGCGCACCCGAACAAGTGCATGCACAATTTTTAAGCTATTCGCGATCAGTGGAACAGCTTTAGATATAACGTGAGCACCGGCTTGCCAGCGAAAATCGCGAAAATACCTGCTGTCGCGAGAAAGCTGCCGAAGGGTATGCTGTCGGAGGTTTGGGCTTTCCGCAGAGCGAGCAGGGCAATGGCAAACGCCGCGGCAACCAGCACGCCTAGAAAACAGGAGAACAGTGCCAGCGGGAGGCCCATGAATGCCGCCATCATGGCTAGCAGCTTCACGTCTCCCAGTCCCATCCCTTGTCTGCGGCGAATCAACCAATAGATGAGCAGGACTAATAGTAAGAGCGCCGCTGCGATGGTGGTGTCTTCGAGCGTTTTTAGGGCAATGCGCCGGCGCGAATAAATTCCAGGCTGGCAAACTTTCAGAATGATCGCGAGCGCAAGCCCGGTCAGCGTAAAGCTGTCGGGCAGCAACATCGTCTGGGCATCCATGACTGCAAGTCCCAGCAGAAAGAAGCAGGCGGTCGCGTCGATCAACGTCTGCCATGAGAACCCGGTCTGCAACAGGCAGGCGATGAACAGCAGGGCTGTGGCCAGCTCCACCAGCGGATATTGGATGGAGATGCTGGCGTGGCAGGCGCGGCAGCGGCCCCGCAGCCCGACCCAGCTTGCCAGCGGAATATTGTCCAGGGCGCGAATCTGTGCGCCACAGGCGAGGCAGCGAGAGCGCGGCGTAACGATGGATTCGTGCGCGGGCAGACGGGCAATGCAGACGTTGAGAAAGCTGCCGAGGATTAGCCCCGCAACCATTGCGGTCGCGAGGAGTGTCCACGCCAGAATGGGAATGTTAAATGGCATTCAGACGCAGTATACGCAGCAGGGAAGCCGCTAAGATATTGAGCATGGATGAGAGAAAGACGAGTCAAGCTGAACGTGCTGCGAACTCGGCAGCGCTGGAACAAGTGTTTTCGCGCGCGGTAGAGATCATGGCGCGCCTGCGAGCGCCGGGCGGCTGTCCCTGGGATCGCGACCAGACGTTCGATTCAATTCGCAGATACACGTTGGAAGAGACCTATGAAGTGCTCGACGCGATTGAGCACAAGGACTGGCAAGGGCTGAAGGACGAGCTGGGCGATCTCCTGCTGCAGGTCCTGTTCTATGCGGAAATGGCGCGCGAGGCAGGGTATTTTCAGCTGCAGGATGTCATTGAGAACTTGAACGCAAAGCTGATTCGCAGGCATCCGCACGTGTTTGGCGAGCGTGCCGGGGTCGATAGCGCAGAGCAGGTGTTGGCGAATTGGGAGGAAATAAAAAGATCGGAGCGACGCGATCGTAATGAGCCAGAAGCTGACTCGCTGCTGGACTCCGTGCCGCGTGGACTGCCGGCACTAATGGAGGCGAGCAAGCTTGGAACGAAAGCGGCCTCTGTTGGATTCGATTGGGATGCAGCCGCGCCTGTGTTCGACAAGCTCGAGGAAGAAATCAGCGAACTGCGGAGCGCGATTGCGGACAAGAACAGCGATGGGAGCGAGGAAGCGCAACAGGAAGAACTGGGAGACGTGCTGTTTACGGTGGTGAACCTGGCGCGCAAACTTGGATTGCAGGCAGAGCTGGCATTGCGTGCGTCGAACGGGAAATTCCGGCGGCGATTCCGCGAGATGGAATCCTTGACGGTTGGCAGCCAGCCGCTTGCTGAACGGAGTTCCGTCGAGCTGGAAGAGTTGTGGGATCGAGCTAAGGCGCGCGAAGGGAAGGATGTATCCCGGTGAAATCGACCCCGGGCACCTCGATTGCAATTCGACGAATTGACTTGTTTGATGACATGGACGCCTGCGTGCGTCTGCAACAGTCAGTGTGGCAATTCGCCGATATCGATATTGTGCCGCGCAGAATGTTCGTCGTTGCGCGAGCCGTTGGTGGGCAGATTTTCGGAGCATGGGATGGCAGCAGACTTGCGGGGTACGCACTCGCAATTCCCGGGATGCGGAGTGGGCGGCCGTACCTGCATTCGCACATGCTCGCTGTTTCAGCGGAATACCGGAACCGGGGCGTTGGCAAATTGTTGAAGTTTGCACAGCGGGAAGATGCGCTGACTCGCGGAATTGATTTGATTGAGTGGACGTTCGATCCGCTGCAAACGAAAAACGCCTATTTCAATCTCGAAAAACTTGGCGCGATCGTGAGGCGCTATACCCCGGACTTTTACGGTCCGTCTACCTCGCCCTTCCATCATTCGCTGCCTACAGACAGACTTCATGCGGAATGGTGGTTGAAATCGAAGCGGGTGGAAGCGTTGATTTCCGGTGATAGCCTGTCGGAATGTTCGGAGTATGAAACTGTGGCTGTTACAGATCGCCAGCTGCTCCTGGACGGCCGGGTTCACGCGTCGGCCAATTCAGCGTTAGAATTGCTTCTGCGGGTGAGGCGGCAGTTCCTGAACGGTTTTTCGAAAGGGTTGATGGGTCTGCGGTTTCAAGTGGAGCGCGACGGAGAGGCTCATTATTTGTTGGGAGCCTTGGAGCCCGGGGCAATTCCGGGCAGTTGATTTTGCATTCGGGTTTTTGGGGGAAAGTTCTGCAATGAAGATTGACAGCATTGTCCTACGCGAGATTCGCATGCCTCTGATTCGCCCGTTTGAAACCAGCTTTGGAATGACCGTAGAGAGGCGCGTTCTTCTGGTCGAGCTTCAGTCCGAAGGAGTGACCGGATGGGGAGAATGTACGGCCGGAGAACATCCGAGCTTTAGTGAAGAATCGACGGACACGGCCTGGTTGATCCTGAGCGGTGAGTTGATCCCGGCGCTGCTGCGGGCGAATATAAATTCTGCAGGATCCTGTCCGAAGGCTCTGGGTGGTGTTCGCGGGAACCGGATGGCGAAAGCGGCGCTCGAAAACGCTGTGTGGGATGCGGAAAGCCAGCAACGGGAAGTTCCGTTGGCGGAGTTGCTGGGGGGCGTGCGTAAGAAGATCGCCTGTGGAGTTTCGCTCGGACTTCAGAGCTCGGTTGAGGAACTGCTGGAGCTAGTAGAGACAGAACTCGCTGCGGGATACCAGCGGATCAAGTTGAAATGTAAACCGGGATATGATGTCAGGCTGTTCGAAGCGGTGCGCAAGCGCTGGCCGAACATTCTGCTGAGCTGCGATGCGAATGCTTCGTATCGGTTGAAGGATGAGAAACATCTGCGTTCGTTCGACGCATTTCGTCTGCTGATGATTGAGCAGCCGTTGTGGCACGACGATTTCTATTTCCATTCCATGCTGCAACGTCAGGTGGAAACTTCGATCTGCCTAGACGAGTCGATCCGCAACCGGCGAGACGCGCTGGCGGCGATCGAGATGGAGTCCTGCCGGATCATCAACATCAAGCTCGGTCGCGTCGGCGGCTTCAGTGAGGCGATTCGGGTGCACAACGTCACCGCTGAGCGAGGCGTGCCGGTCTGGTGCGGAGGCATGCTGGAAACAGGCATTGGCCGCGCGCATAATATCGCGCTGTCATCTCTTGAAAACTTCACATTGCCCGGCGATGTTTCCGCCTCCAGCCGCTACTGGCAGGAAGACATTATTGAGCCGGCCGTGGAAGTTTCGCCGGAGGGCGAGATCATGGTCCCGCAAATCGCAGGCCGTGGTTTTGAAGTGAATACCCGACGGGTGGACCAATTGTCGGTGCGCAGCGAACGTTTCCACGCACGAAACCATCCACACACCGAAACCGCCGGGGCGGTGAAAGCACGCGCATGAGACTACGGCTGCCTTCGCGCTTAAACTATTGGTTGCTGAGCGCAGGCGTAGGCGCCGCGGGCATTTGAAGCAGCCACTGAACCGCGTCCTGATAATTCCACCGCGGCGGCACTGGCTGATAATTGTCTGCCGATTCTTCGACGACAATATGCAGTGACTTGAACATCAGGGCCTTGCCCTCCAGGTGCAGACTGAGGTGCGCCAGCTGCCATCCACAGTCGGCAGTCTGCGACTGTTCAATCTGGATGGTTGCACCGGGATACAGACTTCCAATGATGCCCCAGCCGAAGTCGACAGTTTTGAAAATTCGGCCCTGGATGCGGACGACTCGCAAGTCCTCGGAATCGATCCACACGTTCCCGCGAATTCCGGTCAGGATGCGGGACTCGAAATCCGGCGGCGTGAACTTCGGGTTGGGCGCGAAGCTCAGCTGGACCGTGCCGGGATGCGCGGTCTCAACCGAATCGGACAGCTGATAAACAAACGCATCCGACAGCAGGCGGGTGAACTTTCGGATGCGCTCGGCATCGCGCAGCTCGTTGCGGCGGCGATGCGCTTCGATCTCCGGGTTGGCCGCGATGGCATGCAGTCGCTCAATTTCCAGCTGTTGCTGGGAAGCCGAGAGCGGATGACCGCCGATGGCGATCAGGCGAGCGACCCCGCCGTTTGATGTTTCGACAATTTCTTTCGTAGTGTCGGATTTCGCGGTGATCTTTCTGAGTGAATAGCGCAAAGGGGAACGATGGCCGTAGGAATTTGCCAGCTCGTTTTGCGCGGCCTGTCGCATGAGCTCGGCTGGATTCGATTCCGCGAGCGCCCATGCGGAGTTTTTTGCGGTCGCAGCCTGGCTGGATGAAACAAGGCTGAGACTTAGCAGGATGCACAGGATGAATGGGCAGCACCGCCATGTGCGGACGATTGACACTGTCTTGGGAGCCGCAGCGGAAGGCGTCTGCATGCGATAGTTTACGATATACATTAAAAATTGCAGTCGATTGCGGTAGCGGTTCATGCGGATGGTTCCGCACAGAGGTGGGATGCTTTCCAGCGCCCTTCTGAAGGCCGGATGAAAGTATCAGGATCGCAGAGAGGAGATGACAATCCGATGAGTCCTTTATTTCCACGGGCGGAACCGCAAAAGAAAACTCCCGGCCGACGCTCGTCCACGCCCGCTGAACGCATTCCCCGGCACTCCAGCGGGTGGATGAAGATTCTGGCGCGATTGAAGGCAGAGTCTGGCTTGCGAGTTCTGGACATTGGTCCGACATCTCCGAACAACATTAATTTTCTGACAAGCCTCGGCCACAGTGTGTACATGGCGGACCTGGTGGAAGAGGCTGTCAAGCCGGAGTGGATGAAACCTTCTATACCCGGGGAACCTACGAGCTATGACGTAGAGGCGTTTCTGGCGCGTCACATGGATTTTGGCGATCGTAAATTCGAAATCATTCTCCTTTGGGATGCTCTCGACTATGTTCCCGGTCCGCTTGCTGACGCGATTCTCCACAAGCTGGCGGTGGTGTTGACTGAGCAGGGGCAGACCCTGGCATTCTTTCACTCCCGCATGGCTGGGCCGGAGACGGTGTTCTGCCGGTACCACGTTCTCGATGGCGATACCATCCAGACGCAAGAGGGCGATGATCATCCCGTACTCCGCAACTATCAGAACCGGCAGATCGAGGTTTTGCTGCAGGAGTTGGGCTCGTGCCGTTTTCTACTTGCCAAAGACAATACACGGGAAGTGATCGTCAGCCGCTAAGCGTTTGATGCTGGATAGGCTTTCGCTGATGACGAATTGGCGCGCTGCGGGGGCTGGGCTGGCGAATACATCAGGGTCATCTGAGCGCTTTCGACCGATTTCTCCGGCTCGATGCCGGTGTCTCTGAAGACGCGGTGCCAGCCGTGTTTTTTCTTCACCGACTCAACCAGTTGAGTTATTCGTTTCCGATATACAGGGCCGACGAACGCGCGGTCGTTGAAGCGCTGGCGATAGGAGGCCAGCAGTTCCGGGAAATTTGCGGCGATGAATTCCTCGAATATGGTTTTTGAGCAGGGTTTCAGAAACAGGGGATTCGCGTGGAAGAAGCACGCACCCGCCTGCCTGGCGTGAGTGGCGACGCTGTCGATGGCGGCATAGGTATCTGTGATGCCGGGCAGAATCGGGCAGCAAAGCACGCCGACGCGCAGCCCGGCGCGGCGCAATTCATTGAGCGCCTTCAGCCGAAGATCGGGCCGCGGCGCGCGGGGTTCGAGAATTCGCGCCAGATGGGTGTCGAGGGTGGTGATGGTCAGATTAACGGTGATGCTGTTGTTTAGAGCGATTCGCTGCAGCAGGTCGATGTCTCGCGTCACCATCGTGGATTTTGTCACCAGGCCGATGCGCAGACCGCTTTGCGTGGCCAGGACCTCGAGCAGGCTGCGCGTGATCTGCGCGTCCCGCTCGATGGGCTGGTACGGATCGGTCGCGGTGCCAATCGCGATGGCCTCCTCCGGCCTGAGGGTACGCAGCTCCTGCCGCAGCAGCCACGCGGCATTTTCTTTCATGTAGACCTGGCGCTCGAACGCATGCGGCTCGCGCAGCTCCATAAATTCGTGCGTGTAGCGGGCGTAGCAATATTGGCAGCCGAATTCGCACCCTCGATAGGGGTTGATGCTGCGGGCGAACCCGAAGCCTCGTCTGGACTCGGTGTGGTTCAGAATGGAGCGCACGGCGAGCGGGCGAAATTCTATGTTGTGGCCCTGATCGACGACAATGGTCCGGGCGGCAAGGCGGGCGATTCCTTTCAGTTCCGGCGGTTCTTCGGTGGAGGGAAGGATCGGAAATAGAGGTAGAGTATTCGCCATTTGTTCGCCTTCACACACCCTACGCCGGGCAGAGGAGTACGTCAACGGCGTTGATGCCTCGGAGGACGTTAGATTATCGGCGGGTCGCAGAGAGGAGGACGCCGTTGCGGGGACGCAGAGAGATCTGCGCGCTCAAAGCGAGTTCAGTCGGAGCCTTCGCGGGGAGGGTCAGCTTCCAATTGTGAATGATGGCGGCAAGCACCAGGACGGCCTCCATCCAGGCAAAGCTTTCTCCGATGCACATGCGGGAACCGGCGCCGAAAGGGAAGTACGCGTACTTTGGCCGTCCTGCCACGGCTTCGGGTAGGAAGCGGTCGGGGTCGAACCGCGTTGGCTCCGGATAGAAGCGCGGGTCGCGGTGAATTGCGATCTGGGGGACAAGCAGGAGAGAGCCGGAGCGAATGGCGAGGCCGCGATAGGTATAGGAGTTTGCCGCCTCCCGGGCTGTCACCCACACGGGTGGATACATGCGCAGCGCTTCGGAGACGACGAGCCGGGTGTAGCGAAGACTGTCGTATATTTCAACCGCACTCCTCTCGCTGCGAGAAATTTGCAGACACCTCCGCGAACACCCGCTCCTGAATTGCAGGATGTTGCGCCATGAGAAAGCAACAGAAGCTTAATCCATTGGCGGTAGTTTCATGTCCAGCGAGCAGCAGGGTCAAACACTCGTCGCGCACCTGGCGGTCTGTCATCGCTCCTGTTTGCCCTTCGGTGTCGAGAGCTTCGAGCAGCATGGAGAGCAGGTCACCGCGATCCTCGGCAGCGCTGCGTCGCTCCGCGATCATCGTGCTAATCATGGTGTCCAGTTTTTTCTGCGATGCACGGATTCTCCGGATGAATGGGAGAGGTGTCTTGAGAATCAATTCTGGAAACGGCAAGAATGCCAGAGGAAGAAATCCCATGAAGGCTGTGACGGCGTCGGAAATCGTCTGCACGTCGGCTTCAACGTTGCTGTCGAAGAAACATTTTCCCGCGATGCGCAAGGTGAGTTGCAGCATGGATCGATGAATGTCGAATGTGGCGCCACTGTCCCAGTTCTCCATCATCTCCCGCGTAAACTGGAGCATCGTTTCGCCGTAGGCCGCAACTCTGGCGCGGTGAAAAGCCGGCTGAACCAGTCTGCGCTGGCGCATGTGCAGCGGCTCTTCGCTGGTGAGAAGGCCTTCGCCCAGTGCAAACTTTGCGCGCTGCATGACCATCCCACGACGATGCATGGCCGTGTCCCGGATCAGAACCTCGGGGACCATTTCCGGATGGTTGAACTGAAACACATCACGTCCGAAGGCTGTGTAATGCACCAGATCGCCATAGGTGCGGGCATTCTTCTCGAGGAATTCATGCGTGCTGAGCCGCAGCAACCCCGGACTGCGCAGCCGGCTCAGATAGCCCGGGCCCGGCGGATAGGTGGACGATGCTCGAGACCTGGACATTTCATACCTTTCGGCGGCGCTTAAGTTGCGTGTAGCCATTCAGATCTCACCGCGACTTATGGGAAAATTTAGTGTAAAGGAGATAATGATGCCGCACTTTAATGGGATGACACTTCAGTGGCTGGGCCATGCAACATTTCATATCGAGACCGCTCAGGGAACTTCTATATTGATCGATCCGTGGATGGAATCCAATCCCGCTTTTCCAAAGGGCTGGAAAGCGCCGAAGGGAATCGATCTTGTACTTTGCACCCACGGGCATACCGATCATATTGGTGATGCGCTGGCAGTCGAGAAGCAATATCACCCAATGTTTGTCGGAATGAATGAATTGGCAGCGTGGTTTACCTCGAAAGGGATCAAGAGCGCGATGGGGATGAACCTAGGCGGATCGTATCGCTTCAAGGACGTTTTAGTGTCGATGGTGGCGGCCAGCCATTCTTCTGCAATCGACGATGGTGGAACCATAATTTATGCGGGTGACGCGGCAGGCTACGTTGTACATGTCGATGGAGAACCATCGGTGTACCACGCGGGGGACACAGCGTTGTTCAGCGACATGAAATTGATCCGTGAGCTCTATGCGCCGGAGATAGCGTGTCTGCCGGTCGGAGATCACTATACGATGGGGCCGCGAGCAGCGGCGATCGCCGCAGAGTACCTGGGATCGAAGAAGGCGATTCCGATCCACTACGGAACTTTTCCTGTGTTGACCGGAACTCCGGCCGAGTTTCGAAATCACCTGAAGGGCAAGCCGATCGAGGTTATCGAGATGACTCCGGGGCAATTCCTGCGATAGGTGTCGAAGGCTGGTCTGTAGAAGAAGAAGGCGGCCACCTGGCCGCCTTCTTCTTCGGAGTGGGAATAGTTGTCGGCTTACTTTGATCCCTGCTGCTTCTTGCGTTCGGCCCAGCGTTTCCGCATGGCATCGGCAATGCGCTTGCGTCCCTCTGGAGATAAGCGGCGCTTGCGCTTGCTGGTTTTTGCTGCGGGAGAAACGGGCTTGGCGGTTGCGGCGGCTGCCTTTGGGCGACCCGGTCCGCGCTTTGCAGATCCGCCCGTCAATACAGCGCGCGCGTGTTGTAGCCGCGAAATTTCTGCATCAATTTCTTCTACGATACGATTGAAATCCACAGTTCCTCCGATATATTGCAACGTTCGATCTATTATCCCCGCGGTTCCGAAAATGGCTTCGCGGAAGCAACGGACTCTACAACGATACAGAAACTCTTAACTAGCGGCAAACAATTTTCCAAGAATAGTAACTAGAAGAGAATTGTCCGAACTACTTCCGGCCGGATGAACTTAGGTAGTTTTGTCTCCTGAAACATATTTCTCCTCGGCATCCGGTGCGGTTGGTTCGGATCGGTTGGTTTCAGAGTCCAACACTTTAGCGTCCGGGTTAGGCTCGGGTTCGCGACCAAATACCTGAGTTCCATCTTCGATGGACTGTTTCAGACCGTGAAGGACATCCTGGGGAGTTATTCGATACTCTGCGGACAGTCGATCGAGCGCGTAGGTGACTATGTCACTATGGTGTAGTTCCTGCATAGATGGATGCCTGCGAAACTTCAACCATAGTTGGTGCACAAGCGCCACATCCTGAGGTTCCAGGGTGGGCGCGTGGGGTCCAATATGGAAGGATTTCGCCGTGCCGTCGGGCATGACTACGAGAAATGTGAACTGACGCTTTGGTTCGGGTAAAGCTTCCCACGCCTGACCGGAGTGAAAGGCCTGGTCTTCGGCTGTCATTCGGGTGGAGAGGCCTGCGACCACGGTGGCCGCATCGAGAGAATTTGCGGTCTGGACCAGCGCGGCAAATGGATCGCCAGCGGGGACTACGAGAAGAGAAATATGGCGGCCGAAGCTCTCCGCAATAGAAACAGCCTTAGTGAACACCATCTGCTCGTGTTCAGTAAATGCCAGTTGGGAAGCATCGATATATTCCGGACCGCCGGCACCCATCAAGCGGGCGGTTAGCACAACAACGTCCTGCCGTTCCTTGGCACTGTGGGACAGGGCCCAGCGCAGTGCGCTGCTGGACCTGGGATCGCGCATGGTGACGACGATGCTGCCGGGCCGGATCTGCAGGCTTTCGCGGCTGATTGTGTCGTCGTTTTCCAGCTGAAAATGTTCCTTCATCTGGCGGGCGGTTGCGGCGTGCCGCCGAATATTGTCCTTTTCTGAAAGAGTAAAAATGACATAGAAAGTCGCGGCAAAGATGATGCCGCTGATGGTAGCAATTTCTTTCGTAAGTAAATTCACAATAGCGGTGCTAAGCAGGACGAGAAACACAGAGAAGAGTCCGATCGGGATTTCTGTGTTTCTAATTTTGAGATTGATGGGCACCTTCCATCCGCGCTCGCCATGGTATCGATAGCGCAACACCAGCATGGCAAGCCCGTTAAACGTAAAGCTCCAGATAACTCCAAACGCGTAGGCTTCGCCGATTACGATAATGTCGCCTCGGCTCAGTATGATCGTGGCGAGCTGAAGGATAGTAACCAGGTTGATGATGCGGGTCGGAGTGCCGAACCGTTTTTGCGGCTTGCGAAACCAATCGTGCAGCACGCCATCTTCCGCCACGCGCATCAACACCCCGGTCGAACCGATGATCGAAGTGTTGATCGCCCCGGCAAGAATAAGGAAGCCGACCATCACGACGAAGATGCGGAAGGCTACGCGCAGTGCAAGCGGGCCTACCATGTACATCGCTATGCCGGCGATGGCGTTGTTGCCATAGACGGATACGCGGACATTATCCGGAATCAGCATGACAGCGAGCAGGGAAGCGCCGCCGGTAAAGATCAGGCTATAAATGGCGATGACAATGGCTGCGCGTTTCAGGTTTTTGAGTTTTGGATGCTGGATCTCACGATTGACCTGAGCCAGCGTTTCCTCGCCGCTCATAGCCAGTACGGTATGCCCGAAAGCCATAAGTACGCCGAACAGGCCGACCGTTCGCATGAGGCTGCTGTGGCGCAGGAATCCAAAGGAATCGGTGGTGAATGTGAGGTTGGCGGGTATGGGCAGCGGAGGTAAATGCGCGCCTTTATAGATGACAGAGAAAAATCCCCAGGCCATCATGACAACGACCATGAGGGTGGTTATTTTCATTACATCGACAGCGCGCTTGCTCGATGCTTCGATTCCTTTAACGTTGAGCCACCAGTAATAGACAGTTACGACAACGGCAAAAGCCGCGGAGGTGGCATTGACGGGGAGTTGCACGGCGTGACCCTGTGCATTCATGAACCAGCCCGAAAGCAGGTCGTGCCGTTCGCAGATGCGCAACAGTTCATTGAGCAGACCGACTATATATTGGCCGGCGGAGACGCCCGACACTGGGCCGGTCAGCACATAATCAAACATCAACGCGGAAACACTGACTTTCGCGAAGGTGCTGCCTAGTCCCTCCTTCACAATGCGGTAAACCCCGCCGCGCGTGAACATCGAACAACTTTCGACATAGACGGCGCGCACGGCGAAGGAAAACAACATAACTGACAGGACGATCCATGGAGCGGACTTGCCAAAGTCCTGCTCAGCGATACCCACAGCGTAAAAAGCTGATGACGCGAGGTCATTCAGCACAATGGCGGCCGCACTCCAGAAGGAGATGAAGGTCAGCATCACGGTGGATGCGACTACGATTCGTATACGGCTCGATTGTGGGCGCGGAGGCGGTTTGCTGGGGCATGGGTGTGGGGCTATTCAACGCTTGCTTTCGGCCAGCCTAGAAAAAGCTGCCTTTATTGCGGAATTCCATCCGTCAGAAGTTCGAGAGCTGTGAGATCCGTCAACACCAACCTAATTCATTATTTCGAGATAACGTGAGACAGCTCGCCACATTGATCAGCTAAGGCAGTAGGATTTTTCACCTGGAAACCGATTGTGCCTTTCACACCTTACGTGATGCCGTAACCGCCGAGACTGCGATAGATTTCTCTTATTCCGCAAATAGCGTCTCTTTATACATGCGCTGTTACGAACGATACCGCTTTCTGGTAGATGACATGGATCGCGTCGTTCATAAGGACCCTTCATAGGAGTTATTCTCCCGCGTTCCTGGTGAAGAGTTCGTGCATGTCTTCAACAAAGCTGATGACGATAACGAATGCGGAGCCGACTCCGCCGACTACAAACATCGCAACCAAAACATGATCGAGCGTCTTGAGAAGAAGCTGCATTCCAAGAGTGTACTGCGGACTGCCTTTGGCAGCGCCAATTTTGCGGATATAAAAATTTGACTCGACGAAGGAATGTTAGACTTCACCCGATGCGAGCAGGAATAAAGCTGGGATGGCTGCTGGCCGCGGAAAGCGGTGTATTGCTGGTGCTGCCGTTTCCTGTTGCTGGTCCGTTGCCGCATTGGCGGGCGGCTCTGGCGTGGATCGCTCTAGTCCCGCTTTTGATTGCACTGCTGATTCCGAGGAGCGGTTTCAGTTTGTGGCGCGTGGGCCGCAACACTCTATTTGGATATTTTTGCGGGATCATCTGGTACGCCGGCACGTGTTATTGGATCGAGTCTACGATGCGGCTGTATGGCGGCCTGTCTTCCCTTTCGGCGGTCATAGTCCTTGCGCTCTTCTGTTTGTTTCTGGGACTTTATCTTGCTTTATTCGGTCTGCTGGTAACACTCACCCGGCGCGCTATGGGTAACACTGGCTTCACATTGCTGCTGACTCCGTTTCTTTGGGTCGCTACGGAACTGGCGTGCGCGCGTCTTACCAGCTTTCCGTGGGATCAGTTGGGTTATTCGCAAATTGACAATCTGCTGCTGACGCAACTGGCTCCGTGGACTGGTGCGTATGGAATCTCGTTCATAATTGTCGCCGTCAATTGTGCCGTCGCAAGCCTATTTTTGTTTCGCGGGTGGCGTGCGCGACTGTTGCCCGCTCTTGTTGGAATCGCGTTCGTGGCCATGCTGCAACGAGGATTAAAGCTTGCCATTCCCCAAGAGACTACCCACGCAACCGCTGTGCTGTTCCAGCCGAATTTGAATGTCGGAGGTGGAAATAACTGGGCCGGCGGCGTGTTCGATCTGCACATGCAGCACTTCGCGGCGGTAAGTGAGAATGTCTGCAATTCCTACTTCGCTGGCCTGCCTACGCGCGGCGTTCCACCGGTTACTCCGGAATGTAAGCCACGACATGGGAAGAAGGCGCCGATTGGTTTGATCGTCTGGCCAGAATCGCCCGCGCCTTTCGAAGACAGCGATCCACGGCTTCGCCACTGGGTGTCGGCGTTAGCCGAGGACGTCCATGCCCCGATGATCGTGGGCGATATTTCGGTGTTGCAAGAGCCTGGGCAGGCGCGAAACTCCGTTTATAACTCGGCGGCATTTATCGCTCCGGATGGCAACTTTGTGGGCCGCTACGACAAGATGCATCTCGTGCCTTTCGGTGAGTACGTGCCATTCCAGGGTTTACTTTCATTCGCAGGATCACTGACGACCGAAGTGGGTCAGATGACCCATGGCAAGCGAAGGGTCGTGTTTGCCGGGGGCGGTCATCGCTACGGAGTTTTTATCTGCTATGAGTCGATATTCGCCGACGAGGTGCGCCAGTTCGTCAATCTAGGCGCCGATGTACTGGTTAACATCTCCGACGATGGCTGGTACGGAGACACCAGCGCGCCATGGCAGCACCTGAACATCGCGCGAATGCGGGCCATCGAGAACGACCGCTGGCTGTTGCGCGACACCAACAGTGGCATCACAACTGTGATCGATCCCCACGGGAGGACCATGGAGAGTGCCCCGCGCCACGTTGAGACCTCCTTGTACGGGAAATTCAACTACATATCGCGTGTAACGTTCTACACTCGCCACGGAGATTTATTTGCGTGGCTCTGTGCCATAATCTCTATAGTTCTCGCCGTCGATGGAGCGTTGCAGAACCACTATCGAAGAGCGTGAAAATTCATTTCAAAGACTGACCGCAAATGCTCAATGACTTAGAGTTTGCCTATAACCCCATAGAGCAAAAAGTTCGCGATCTGCAGGAGTACCTTTGACGCGGACCGCATGCGCAAAGAACTCGCTTCCATTGAAGAAAAAGTAGCCGACCCGGCCATCTGGGCAAATCCCGCAGCCTCGCAGCCATTGATGCGGGAGCGTAAGCGGCTGGAGTCGCTGTTAGCCGACGACAGCGAATTGCGCCGCCGCAGGGATGATATCGCGGCCTATTTCGAGCTGGCGCGGGAAGGGGAGACGGTTGAGCCCGACCTGCTACGGGAGATTGAAGGGCTGAAGACGTTTTCCGAGGCGCTGGAATCCCGCACCATGCTTTCGGAGGAGACCGATCCGCTGAATGCGATTGTGACTGTTCATCCTGGGGCGGGCGGCACAGAGTCGCAGGACTGGGCCGAGATGCTGATGCGCATGTACCTGCGCTGGGCCGAACAGCAGAAATTCAAGATCGAGATGAATGACTACCAGGCAGGGGAAGAGGCGGGCATCAAGTCAGCAACCTTCACCATCTCCGGCGAGTATGCCTATGGCCTGCTTTCGGGTGAAACCGGGGTTCATCGCCTGGTACGGATTTCACCGTTCGATTCCGCCAAACGACGTCACACTTCTTTTGCCAGCGTCTTCGTTTCGCCCGAGATCGACGACTCGATTGAGATCGAGATTAAGCCGGAAGACCTGCGCATCGACACGTATCGCTCCGGCGGCAAAGGAGGTCAGCATGTCAACACAACCGACTCTGCCGTGCGCATGACCCATCTGGCAACAGGAATCGTGGTCTCTTGCCAGAACGAACGCTCGCAGCACAAGAACCGCGAGAAGGCGATGAAGATGCTGCGCTCACGCCTGTACGAATACGAGCTGGAGAAACAGCGGGCAGCGACCAAAAAAATCGAAGACGCGAAGCTTGAAATCAACTTCGGCTCGCAGATCCGGTCGTATGTCATGCAGCCCTATCGCATGGTGAAAGACCTGCGGACGCGCGTGGAGACTGGAGATGTCGATCGGGTGTTAAATGGCGATCTGGACATGTTTATTCAAGGCTTCTTGCGTCTGCGGCGGGAAGGGAATTACCCCGCCGGTCCGGTTGAGGATTTGGATTAAAGGAGCTGTTTACTGGGCTGTCGTGCAGGAGCTCAGGTGACAGATGTTTTGTGTACGATCGTGCGAAAACAGTTGATGCGGAAACGGGGAGTGAGGATGAACGAGCCGAAGATCATGCAACAAATTCTAGAAAACTCAAAATCAATCGCGGTCGTCGGGATCTCCAATAAGCCGGACCGGCCCAGCTATCACGTCGCGGCGGAGATGCAGCGGCGCGGCTATCGGATCGTTCCCGTCAATCCTGTCTTGAAGGAAGTGCTGGGCGAGCCATGCTATCGGTTCCTGCGGGAGATTCCATTTCCTGTCGATCTGGTTGACGTGTTTCGTGCGCCGGAATTTGTTCCGCAAATCGTCGAAGATACGATCGCCATCGGAGCGAAATATCTGTGGCTGCAGGAAGGCGTCGTACACCCGGAAGCGATTGCCCGCGCGGAAGCCGCCGGCATCGGCGTGGTTGCCGATCGGTGCATTTACAAAGAGCATGTGCGCTGGCAGACGAGGAAGTAGGCGTTGATATTTCGCCGGAGCTTCGACGCGGGGGAAGCGATGCATCGCCAAGTTCGCCTGAGCGGACGCTTCATATCGACCCTCTTCCTGTTGGTGTGCCTGCTTTGGCTGGGGGAGTACTCCTTCGCGCAGCCGGTTCGTACGGACCATCTCTCCGTCGAACTGGTGACGGAAACCGGGACCATTGCACCGAATGCGGACTTTCTTGCGGGTCTGCATTTTATTCTCGACAAAGGCTGGCACATCTACTGGATCAACGCCGGGGACGCAGGCGAGCCTCCACGCGTCGATTGGAAGCTTCCGGCTGGAATCACCGCCGGGGATATACAGTTTCCTGCGCCGCAGCGTCTGCCGCTCGGGCCGTTGATGGACTTCGGTTATGAGAATGAAGTGCTGCTGCCGGTCCCCATGCGTGCCGGTGCCAGTGTTAAAGCCGGGTCAAAGGCAACCCTGCGCGGCCAGGTGCATTTTCTGGTCTGCAGCAATGTATGCATTCCCGGTCAGGCGCAGTTGGAGCGGACGATATCCGTTGCGGAGCATGCATCCGCTCCCGATCCGAAAACCGCGCCATTGTTTCTCGCAACCGAGCGTCATCTGCCGCGCAGTTTGCCCCCCGGCGCCTCCGTATCTGTAAATCAGACGAAGATAGCGTTCGTAGTCGCGTTCAAAATCGGCCGACGCATCGGATCGGCGGAGTTCTACCCGTTCGACCAGAACATCATTGCCAACGCGGCGCCGCAAACAATTGACCCGCTCGCGAATGGCGTGCGCATTTCCATCCTCAAGGCGCAAGGGTTACAGCGGACTCCAGCGAATCTGCATGGGTTGATAAAGTTGGCCGATGGCACGGCCTATCAATTCAGCTCTCCCATTGCGACCACGCCGGTCGCACCGTCAGGAAAAGGCACCTCACTGTGGCGTGTGCTGGGTCTGGCGTTTCTCGGCGGCATCATCCTGAACCTGATGCCATGCGTGTTCCCGGTGCTGTTCATCAAGGGCTTGTCGTTGGTGCAGTCCTCCGGCCAAGAGCGCAAGCGCCTGCGCGCCCATGGGGCGATATACACGCTGGGAATACTTGTCTCATTCTGGATTATTGTTGCGGTGCTACTGCTGCTGCGTGCCGGCGGCACGCATCTCGGCTGGGGATTTCAATTCCAGTCGCCCTACTTCATTGCGGTTATGGCGCTGCTGTTCTTCTTCCTGGGACTTAGCCTGGCAGGACAGTTTGAAATCGGGCTCTCGGCTACAAGCGTTGGCGGGGAACTAGCCAGCCGTGGCGGATACACAGGCAGCTTTTTCACCGGCGTGCTGGCGACCGTCGTCGCGACGCCGTGCACAGCGCCGTTCATGGGGGCTGCGATTGGCTTCGCGCTTTCACAAAGCATCGCTGTCACGTTCGCTGTTTTCACGCTGCTTGCTTTAGGTCTCGCCGCGCCGTACGTTCTGTTGACTATTCAACCCTCATGGACACGCCTGCTGCCCAGGCCGGGTGTGTGGATGGAGTATCTAAAACAAGCCGTCTCCATTCCCATCTTTGTCGCGGTGATCTGGATGGTGTGGGTATTCGCAAAGGTTGTCGGCGGCGATGGGGTAGCCGCGTTGCTGGCCGGTATGTTGATAACCGCGATCGCCGGATGGGTACTCGGCCATTGGCCGGCGAAATGGTTCGCCAATATGGCCGCGATTCTACTGCTGATTCTGGCTGTCGCCCTGCCCAGTATCGCTGCCAAGGAATTCCGCCCATCTGTACGCCGGGGAGTTCACGCTCAAGATGGTGGCGGCGCCTGGCAGCCGTTTAGTGAACAGAAACTGGCGGAGGCTCGCGCGCAAGGCAAGGCTGTCTTCGTTGATTTTTCCGCGGCATGGTGCCTGAGCTGTCAGGTGAACGAGCGAGTCGTGCTCGACCGGCCGGATGTGGAAGAAGCGTTTCGAAAAAGCGGGGTGGTCACGATGCGCGCGGACTGGACCGATCACGACGACACAATCACCGAGGCGCTTCGTCAGCTGGGACGCAGCGGAGTTCCCACGTACGCGCTTTACTCCGGTGATCCCAACACCGCGCCTACACTGCTCCCGGAAGTGCTGACCCCGGGCATTGTCTTCGATGAGCTGCGACGCGTGCGGGCGAAGTAAATCTATCCGTGCTGCTGTGAACACGGGCGTGTACACTCGGTTCGCGGGCGTGGTCTGCTGACATTTTCCGTCCCGTGTTCAGGTCTTATAGGGAGCAGAAATGGAAGATGTGTCACAAGCTGAGTTCCTCAGCGGTCCGCTCCAAAAACCGCAAAACGTTTCTGATGTGGGTGTGCACAAAGGAGTCCTCGAAGATCTGGCGCTGAAGGTGCTTTACCTGTTCGGCCCCTTATCGCTGCTTGAACTCTCCAGACACATCAGGCTAAGTCTCAGCGTGGGAGAGGAGCTGTTTGACCGGCTGCGATCCGTGCAGCTCTGTGAGGTTATGGGGATGTCCCAAAACATTCCCGATATCGCGGTCACATCGCAGGGGAGATCGCGGGCATTGGAGTTGTTGTCTCATTGTCAATATGCGGGCGCGGCGCCCGTCTCCCTTGAAAGCTATGTAAAACAGATTCGTGAGCAGAGTGCTCGCAGAATGGAGGTGCATGCGCCGGAGATCGAACGAGCCTTCGCTCACCTGGTGCTGGAGAAAAAGATTCTGTCGCAACTCGGCACGGCACTGAATTCCGGCACTTCGATTTTTCTCTACGGACCGACAGGAGTGGGGAAGACTGTAATCGCCGAAACGCTTTCGCGCGTACTCGCAGAGGACAGGGTGTGGATACCGTACGCGGTCGAAGTCGACGGTCAGATAATTACTGTTTACGATCCTGTGATCCACAAGGCCGTACCAGAATCGGTGCCATGGGAGAGCGATTGGCGCTGGGTGCTCTGCGATCGTCCTGCGGTTCTGGTTGGCGGTGAGTTGACGGCCGAAATGCTGGACCTGCAATTCAACCCGATCACGAAGTTCTATGTGGGCCCAGTACAAATGAAGGCGAACAACGGGGCGCTGATTATCGACGATTTCGGACGGCAGCAACTGCGGCCGGAGGCGCTGCTGAACCGCTGGATTGTCCCCCTCGATCGCAGAACCGACTTTCTCACTCTCTCCGGAGGCAAAACGATCGAAATTCCATTCGAGATTCTGGTTGTATTTTCGACCAACCTGGATCCTGCTCAGTTGCTGGACGATGCCTTTTTGCGAAGGATTCACACGAAGATCAAAATAGGTGCGGTTTCGGACGGCCAGTTCCGCGAGATTTTTCGCCGGGTGGCATGCGAGTACGGGCTTGAATACGACGCGGGCGTTGTCGGCGGGCTAGTCGAGGTGATCCGCAGCCATTCAGATTTGCTGCGCCCTTGCTATGCAAAAGACATTGTTAACCAGATCTGCTGGGTTGCGAAATACGAAAACAGGAAGCCTCGAATCGATGACGCGGCGGTCGCGCGCGCAGCGGAAGCTTATTTCCTGTCTGATTCCTAAATCGCCGTTCCATCGCATTGGCTCATTTGCAAGGCGGCATTAACTCGATTTGCGATTGTGCTCGCGTATGCGAGCGATCTCTTCCATGCGCTGTTGCAGCAGTTTCTCGCGGCCGTGCTCGGTTGGCTGATAATATCTCTGGCCGATCAATCCGGGCGGCAGGCACTCCATGTCAGACACCGCGCCCTGCTCATTGTGGGCGTAGCGATAGCCTTTGCCGTATTCGAGCGACTCCATCAACCTGGTGGGTGCATTGCGCAGATGCAGCGGAACGGGCTCGGCACGGGTTTGTTCAACATCGCGATTGACCGCATTGAAGGCGGTGTAGAGGGCGTTCGACTTGGGCGCAAGCGCGAGATAGACCGCAGCCTGGGCGAGCGCGAGATCACCTTCGGGCGAGCCGAGAAAATCCATCGAATCTCGCGCGGAAAGCGCAAGGTTCAGCGCTTCAGGCGCGGCGAGTCCGATATCCTCCGACGCCATCCGCACCAGCCGGCGTGCCAGATACATCGGGTCTTCGCCGGAACGCAACATGCGCGCCAGCCAGTAGAGCGCCGCATCGGCATCGCTGTTACGAATCGATTTATGCAGCGCCGAGATCAGGTTATAGTGCTCTTCGCCGCTCTTGTCGTAGAGCAGCGTCTTCTGCTGGACAGCATCCGCAATCAGCTTTGCCGTCAAGCTGTGATTGCTTCTGACTGGAGGCGAGCCGTGTGGCCGCTTCCAGCACGTTGTACGCGCGTCGCACATCCCCGTTGGCATAGCCGGCAATCACTTCAAGCGCATCGTCCTCGGCCTGGACACCGTAGTCGCCCAGGCCCCGTTCGCTGTCCCGGAGCGCGGTGCGCAGCAGACGTACAACCTGCTCATCGCTCAAAGCCTCGAGTACGTAAACACGGCAGCGGGAGAGCAGCGCGGCGTTCAGTTCGAAGGAAGGATTCTCCGTTGTTGCGCCGATCAGCCGGATGGAACCGCGCTCGACGTAGGGCAGGAACGCATCCTGCTGGCTGCGATTGAAGCGGTGAATCTCGTCGATGAACAGAATCGTGCGCATGCCGGAGAAAGCAGCGCGGTCCGCCTCGCTCATCACCTGCTTGATCTCTTTAATCCCGCTCACGACCGCGGAAAATTCAATGAATGTAGCTCGCGTGGTATGGGCGATGATCTTGGCTAATGTTGTTTTGCCGACGCCGGGCGGACCCCAAAGGATCATGGAATTAGTGTCGTCGTTTTCAAGCTGAACACGCAGCGCCTTGCCGGGGGCGAGCAGGTGCTGCTGCCCGACGAATTCATCGAGCGTCCGCGGACGCATCCGCTCCGCCAACGGCTGTTGTCGTGCGTCTGCCGGCTGCCTGGAGTAATCCGGATCGCCGGGGGTGGTGTCGAAGAGGCTCATAGCTTGTGTGCAATGGATGCCCGCGCGGGATGACGCGATGCTTCATAGAGCACAATAGACGCCGCTACGCCGGCATTCAGCGATTCGACGGGCCCGTGGCACGGGATGTGAATTGAGCTCGAACAGAGGGAAAATATTTCGTTCGGGATACCGGCGCCTTCATTGCCGATGACGAATGCAAAGCGGCCAGAGAAATCAATGTCCCGGATGGAACTTCCGCCGTTGGCGGCGCAGGCGTAAAGCGGAATCCGCTTCTGCTGCAGGCACCGGAGCGTGGCCGAATCCTCAAGCGCCAGGACAGGAAGACGAAAGATCGAACCCGCCGACGCGCGCAACACTTTTTGATTCCACGGATGCACGCTGCCGGGGGTGAGCAAAACTCCGGTGGCGCCGAATGCCTCCGCGGTGCGGATGATCGTACCGACATTGCCTGGATCCTGCAATCCAGCCAGAACGACCAGCCTGGGAGTTTCGGTCTGGAGCAGGGAGTCAAAGGACCAGCGGGGCATTTCGACCAGGGCGGCGATCCCCTGCGGAGACTCGGTTGCGCAGGCGTGATCGAGAGCGTCGGCGGCCACGGTGAACGTCAGCGCATTTGCGAATACAGGCAAGTCTTTTCTCGTCTGCCGATCTTCGCGCAGGAATAATGTGTCGACCCGCAAACCGCTGCGCACAGCCTCCAGCAAGAGGTGTTCGCCTTCGATGGCAACCAACCCGTCGCTGGCGTAGTCCGGCCGCAGGGTGCGCAGGCGCAGATCCTTCAGCCGGGCGTTCTGACGGCTTCGGATCGGGTCTGGCGGCGCGACGTCCGGCGGGCGGATCATACATCGCGATTTTACGCTGTACTCGATCGCAAACTTCCGCGATGATCTGAAAGAGGAATTGCAATGGGGTCTGACACTCCGGTGTTAACAGAACTGAAAACCAGCTGCTGTGTGGTGGGCGGCGGCCCTGCGGGGATGATGCTGGGGTTTCTGCTGGCTCGCGCCGGAGTCGATGTGATCGTGCTTGAAAAACACGCGGATTTTCTGCGCGATTTCCGGGGGGACACGATCCATCCGTCGACCCTGGAGCTTATGTATGAGCTTGGGCTGCTGGAGGAGTTTTTGCGCAGGCCTCATCAGCAGTTATCCCAGGTAAGCGCCGAAATTGAAGGCGTCTCGATCACGGTAGCCGACTTTTCTCACCTGCCGACGCACTCGAAATTTATTGCCTTCATGCCTCAGTGGGACTTTCTGAACTTCATTGCGGAAAAGGCGAAGCGCTACCCGCAGTTCCATTTGCACATGCTGTCCGATGTGGTCGATCTGCTCGAAGAGAATGGCCGAGTCACGGGTGTCCGCGCCACAACCGCCGAGGGAGAGTTGCTCGTTCGCGCGGACTTGACGGTTGGCGCGGATGGGCGCCGTTCTACGGCTCGAGCCAAGGGCGGGCTTACGGTGATCGACCTCGGCGCTCCCATCGATGTTCTCTGGATGCGAATGACGCGGCAGCCCGACGATCCCAATCAAACGCTGGGACGTTTTCAGACGGGCAAGACTCTGGTCACATTAAATCGCGGCGATTACTGGCAGTGCGCTTACGTAATTCCCAAGGGAGGATTGGCTGCAATCCAGCAAAGAGGATTGCCTGCGTTTCGGCAGGACATCGCTGAGATCGCGCCGTTTCTGGCCGCGCGCACAGAGGAAATCGCGCAATGGAACGATGTTAAGCTGCTCACCGTCGCCGTCGATCATCTGCGCGTGTGGTGGAGGTCCGGGCTGCTGTGTATCGGCGACTCCGCACATGCCATGTCGCCGATCGGCGGCGTGGGCATCAATCTCGCGATTCAGGATGCGGTGGCCGCTGCCAACGCTCT
Organism: uncultured Acidobacteriota bacterium; assembly: GCA_963744615.1. GTDB lineage: Bacteria > Acidobacteriota > Terriglobia > Terriglobales > Acidobacteriaceae > JAKAAZ01. The sequence continues at coordinate 1,583,050 of CAVUUE010000003.1, read as the reverse complement.
CGTGTCGCCGCTGCTGCGCGGTGCTGTGAATGACGGACATCTGCGAAGCGTTCAGCGCCGCCGCCACTTTCCCACAAAAATGACGCAGCGGATGCAGGTGTTTCTGCACAGGCATTTTCTCGGACCCTCTCTGGACCACCGGGCCCCGATCCGCGTCCCCGCGGTGCTGCGGCTGCTGCAGAGGTTCCGCTGGTTGCGGCGCTTTCCGGCGCGCCTGGTGGGGCTAGGCTTTCGGCCGGAGCATGTTCGCACCCCGGATTCAAAAGCGAAATAAAGCCGCTCTGGATCCCAGGTGGGGGAATGAGCCCACCCTCAAACATTCGACACGCTACAGTTTGGCGCCAACAGGTATTATGGTTTGAAGTTCGCAAGTGCTTTTCTATTGTTCTAATTTCTTGACTGTTGCAGGGTTGGAGAGATCGTTTGTCAGCGGAACTACTGCGCGTAGACCCGGACCAGCCGGAGCCGGAAAAAATCGAATACATCGTGCGCTGTCTGCAAGGTGGCAGTGTTGTTGGGCTGCCTACGGATACGTTCTACGGTCTTGCCGTCGATCCGGTCAATCTCCACGCAGTCGATCAAATTTATGTCATCAAGATGCGGCTGCGGCATAAGCCTCTTTCGCTGCTGCTGGGGGATGTGGCGCAGGCGTATGAAATTGCCCGCAACCTGGATTCGCAGTTTGACCGGCTCGCGGAACGTTTCTGGCCCGGCCCGCTGACGGTCATTGTTCGCGCGGGCACCAGGCTTCCGCTGCGGGTCACGGCGAACACCGGCAACGTGGCGCTGCGCGTTCCGGACGCCGAGATTCCACGGGCTGTGGTGCGCCTGCTGGGGCTTCCGGTAACCGCGACCTCCGCGAATACGTTAGGCGCACCAGAGTGTACGCATGCCGTCGGAGTTCGGGATCAACTTGGCGACCGCATTCCTTTGATCGTCGATGGGGGTCCGACAGCCCGCAGCCTTCCAACCACGATCGTGGACCTTTCCGCCGGATCGGGGATGTGGCAGGTCATTCGCGAAGGGGCGATTCCAACCCACGAAATCGCTCTCGCGCTGCAATAGTGGGGAGAGCGGAGATGCACAAGCTCGAAGACGACGGCCGAGACGAGGCTGCAGCAAGCCTGAAGAGTCCGCACCTTGTTCGCCGAATGCTTTTGCCGCTGGTCCGCATTCTCATTTTCACTGCCTTGATTGCAGCCTGTGCATGGTTCTGGTGGCTGTTCCTCCAGATCCGTCATGCGGCTTCCGAGGATCAGGCGGCGCCGGCGGATGCCATCGCTGTTTTCGGGGCGGCGGAATATAACGGTCGTCCTTCGCCGGTCTTAAATGCGCGGCTGGAGCATGCGCTCGATCTCTATCGACGCGGGTTGGCGCCAGTCATCATAACGCTCGGCGGCGGCGGCGATCCCCAGTTTGAGTCCCAGTACAGTGAGGGTGGAGTGGGCCGCGATTTTCTGCTTTCCCATGGTGTGCCCGATGACCGTATTATTGCCGAGACGACCAGCAGCGATACCGAGGAATCGGTGGCACGGCTGTCGGCGATCGCACGCGAAAATCATTTTCAAACCATCCTCGTGGTCAGCGATGGAACACACCTGTTTCGAATTCAGCAGTTATGCGCGCCACTCGGCCTGCACGTGCTGCTCTCTCCCCGTGAGAGCGGCAGGTCGGTAGGTAAGATTGAGATTTTCGAACGCTACGTTCACGAGATGATCAGCTACACGCTCTGGCGCGTGCACCTCCACTGACTGGAAGAATTCCGGACCGGGTCCATTGTTTTGCGCTTTCCTATAGCGGAAACGGGCTTGCCGGAGCGAAAGCCGACGCGCTGATTTACAATCAGCGGTAGCTTCAGATGACTGCTGGGAACTATGGGGTATTAACGAGTGTTGTCAGTTTTTGGGTGTCGGCGCCCATGGATTTCGGTCGGATCGACTCTTGTATTTGCGGCAATATTGGGTTGCGGAAATCTCAACCGTCCGGTTGTAACCAGCATTCCTCCCGTACAGCCAGCTCCACAACCGACGAAATATGCCGTCGTGATCTCGTGCGGAGGCCAGCCGAACCCCATGGCCGCCACTGTTGATCAGGTTTGCGCCGGCAGCGCACCGGGGAGCACTGTACCCGGCGTCTCATCGCTGGTCGACTTCTCCGGAGACTCGATTACGGCCAGAGTCAATCTTGGCAAAGGCGGCACTCGATGGCTAGCGCTGAGCAACAACGGGCTGACTGCGTACGTCGTCAATGCCGATGGCACGGTCAATTCTTTTGTCGCCGAGAGCAGCCCGCAGAATCCCCTGGAAACGAGCAAAGTGAATACCAGCACTTTGCTCCCCGGCGCAGCACCGAACACGCTGCTGTTTACGAACCAATATCTCTACGTTTCGCAGCCGGCTCGAAGCTCCATTGGCGTGCTGAGCGACGTGTCGAGCGCCGCGCCCACCCAGGTGCTGGAAATTCCGAATATCGTGAATCCGGTAAATCTGGTAGGGAATCCCTCTGCTCAGCGGGTTTACGCCATCAGCCAGGGTGCGGGCAACGGGGCTTGCCCAGCCTCGGGGCCCAATGGCACAGTAATTGGCATCGAAACCCTGACAAACACGCCTTCGTCGATCATCCCAGTGGGGGCGTGCCCTGTCTACGGGGTGATGAGTTCCGATGACCGGCGCACCTTCATTCTGAATCAGGGTGGCAACACCATAACGGTGATCGATAGCCAGCAGAACAGGATTGACCCCAATTTTCCAAACGGGATCACAGTTGGAGATGGCCCGGTGTGGGCGGACATCTACAATAACGGCTCGCTGCTTGCGGTGGCCAATTCCAGATCCGACACGCTCAGCCTTATTGATATTACCGAGGACTCGTTCGGCAATGACAGTCCCAACTTTGGACGGGTCATTGCCACCGTCCCGGTGGGTATCAATCCATCCTCGGTCTCGATCTTGCAGGACGGCACTCGTGCATATGTTGCAAATCGCAATAACCCGACCAGCACCACCGATCCGGCGGGAAACGGTAGCGTCAGCGTGGTAAACCTGACGACGCACACAGTGACCAAAACAATCCCATTGACGCAGCAGCCCTGTAGTGGGAACCCAACCACGCTGTGCAATGTTCATCCTCTGTCGATTGCCGCAACCACCGGCAGTCCCACGGGGAAGGTCTACGTTATTTCGCCGGACACAAATATATTGACGATCATACGGACCAGCAGCGATGGGACGGATGCTAGCGGGAACGACACGATCTACCAGGAACTGCCGCTGACGGGCAGTGGCGTCCAGGTGCGCGTCAGCGCCCCCTGATCCGGAAGGCTCGCGTGGCTGCATTCCGGAGCCTCGTTGCGAGTGAATGGGTGCATCGTGAAACTTCGCCTGGACAAGGTGCTGGTGGAACGCCGTCTCGCGCCGACACGCACCCGCGCGCAGGAGCGCATTGCCAAAGGCGAGGTCAGCGTCGATGGCGTGATTGTGACCCGGGCCGGCTTTCTGGTGGAATCCCTACAAGCGATCGAGACGCATGGCGAGGACCTTGCTTATGTCAGCCGTGGAGGCCTGAAACTTGCCGCTGCGCTCGATGCCTGGAAAATCGACGTTTCCGGGCGTGTTTGCCTGGACGTAGGAATCTCGACCGGCGGCTTCAGCGACTGCATGTTGCAGCGAGGCGCCGCGCGTGTCATTGGGATTGACAGCGGGCACGGCCAGTTGGCGTCGTCGCTGCGAGATCATCCTCGATTGCGTCTGCTCGAAGGCACGAATGCCCGCTATCTTACCGCGTCGGACCTGCCTGGCGATGTCACATTCTTCGCCATGGACGTTTCCTTCATCGGCGCGTCGCTGGTGCTGCCCGCGGTGATCGCCTCGGCGTTCCGGCCGCTCGCAGCAGGTCGGACCTCAGTCTCGCGCCAAGCGGTCGTGCTGGTCAAGCCGCAGTACGAGGCGGGAAGGGAATTCGTAGGCAAGCATGGCATCGTGCGGGATGAAGCGGCGCATCAGCGCGCCATCGATCGCGTGCGCGACACGGTACTGGCCCGCGGCGCGCAGGAGACTGACGTAATGGATTCGCCGATCGCGGGTGGTGAAGGGAATCGGGAGTTTTTGTTGTACGCTCGCTTCTGAGGAGAATGCATGTCACTGATCGCAATCATGTCCAAGCCGCAAAAGCCGGAGCTGGCGAAGATTTTGCCGGAGCTCACGGGATGGCTGAAACGGCGCGGTTACGACCCCATCCTCGATCCGATCAGCGCGAGTTACATGGGTTGCGAGGAAACCGTGCCGCGGCATCAGATGCATGAGCGCCGTCCGGAGCTGGTCATCGTGCTCGGCGGAGACGGTACCCTGCTGGCCGCCGCGCGCGCCTTCGCGCGCTCGGATACTCCAATTCTGAGCGTCAATCTGGGCTCGCTCGGGTTCCTGGCCGAAGTGCCGCTGGCCCATCTTTACCCCACGCTTGAAGCCTGGCGCGAGAACGGCTGCAGCGTTGACGAACGCGCCATGCTGCACACGGAGGTGCGTCGCGAGGGGCTGGTCCATCGGGAATTTGAAGCTCTCAACGACGTCGTGATCACCAAAGGTACCATCGCGCGCATGGTCAACATTCTGGTCCGGATGGGAACCAATACAGTAGCCCAGCTCCGCGCAGACGGTGTGATTGTTTCTACGCCTACGGGCTCAACCGCCTACAACCTGGCCGCAAACGGGCCCATTCTCGCCCCCGATGTGGATGGAATGATCATCACAGCGATCTGTCCGCATCAGCTGACCGTACGTCCGCTGGTAGTGCGCGGAGATGCGGAGATCGCATTGAGTATCGAGGGTGTTCCGGAACAGATTTTCCTGACTGTGGATGGGCAGGAGGCGATTGAGCTGCGACTGGGCGATCAGGTTTACTGCTGTCGATCGCGCTACGCGATCCGGCTGGTCCGGATGAGCGGAAACAGCTTCTACGATGTACTGCGAGCCAAACTGAAGTGGGGCGAGCGGTAGAAGGATGCGAGCGAATGGATTTCGCCGCTGTTCACCTGCCGCCTCCCGTTATTTGAGCAATTCGTCCAACAATATTTTCGCTTTATTCGCCAGCGTCTCCGCTCCAACAATATCGTTCATTGCCCAGGCTTGCTTCGCTTGCGTGAGGAATGATGAGACCTGGGCGATGGCGTCTTTGTGCTGAGCCTGCTGAGTGCGGGAGATCCTTCTAAGGCGGATTTCTGTGTGTTGGATGAGCCGCTGGGTCTGTGCATTCTGGCGAGGATTGATGGTAGCGTCGTCGGCGGAAAGCTGACCGAGTAGGGATGCGCTGCTAGCGGGTGCGGCGGGTGGCGTGCTTGTTGCGGCATCCGAAGTTGCAGCGGGCGGTGAGCTCGAACCAGAGGCAGAGGTTGTCGGGGTTGTCGTCGTGTCGGATTTCGGTTTCCGCGGTACCCGGCGACGATGAGCCTTCTCTACGGGCGGTTTTCGCGGCGGCGGCGGCGGCGCGGTGTGAACGACCCGAGGGGCCGGCTTTGGGTTCCCGAGCTGGACGTTGGGAAATGTCAGGGGCGGTACCGGCGGCAAAGTGGTGACAATGGGGGCCTGGGCCTGCGGAGGCGGCACCACTTGCTCTTGTCTGCGGTGACAACCGGTAATCGCGAACGTCGACAGAACTAAGACAGAAAATAGGCGCAAATACCGCATTGGGCCCCTTAAAACTTCGTTATAGACGTAACCCTTCGTTCAATGCTCAACGTGCCAACGTTTACCGCGAATTATCCAGCCGTTGTTTTTAGACTTATTTTCGACTCCGCTGCCGCGGAAAGTGGAAGGCGGAGGGTGAATTGCGTTCCAACTTCCATTTCGGATTCTACTTGAACCGAGCCGTTATGCAGTTGCAGTATACGATACGTCATTGCCAGACCAATGCCGGTGCCGTCTCGCTTGGTCGTGAAATAGAGATTGAAGATGCGTCCAAGAATATCCGATGGAATTCCACAGCCCTGATCGCGGATTCGGAGACTGGCTTCGTGCGCGCTCTGTCGCAGTTCGACCCGCAATTCTCCTCCATCGGTCATCGCCTGGGCTCCATTCAGCAACACATTCAGGAGCGCTTGCTGGATCATATCGGCGTCTACACGAACATAGACCGGCGTGTCGGGCATTGTGCTGAGTACACGAACGGAGCGCTGGGCAAGATCAGGCTCTGCCAGCGTCAGCACGGAATTGACGATGGAGCGCAGATCGTGCATCGCCAGGTCCAACTCTACGGGACGGGAAAAGTCGATCAATGTCTGGACGACGCGATCAAGGCGCCGAATCTCATTCTGGATAACGTCGACATGGCGTTCGGCGCTGCTATCGCGCCGTGCCAGCTTGTCGCGCAGCAGTTCCAGATGGACCACGATGGCGTTGATCGGATTTTTAACTTCATGACCGACGCCGGAGGTCAACCGTCCCAGGTCGGCCAGCCTGCGCGACACCTCAAGCTCGTTTTCGATCTGCCGCATCGATTCGCTGTCATGCAGGGTCAGCAGCGCGCCGAGGCTGTCGGATGGTTTTGCCGCGTCGTCGTGATGAATGAAGTCGAGCGATACCTGGATGCGGCGTCCTGTCTCGGTGATCACTTCTTCCTGCATTAGCATCAGGCGGGCATTGAACGCGCGGCGCACCACCTGTCCGAGGGTGGATTGGCGGTCGAAAATGTCATGCAGTTCCACACCCAGCATTTGCTCCCGGGTGAGCCCGAGAAAATGCTCGACCGAATCGCTGACCATCACCACGCGGGCATCCTGAGTGAAGAGCATCACCCCGTCCTGCAGGTTTTCAAGAACCTGATCCAGGTTTTCCTTGAGAGCGATAAATACTTCTTCGACGCTGCGCATTCGTTTTCCGATACGCTCGATTTTGCTGGATACACGCGACACTTCATCCGATGACGCCAGCAGCAACTCCGGTTCGGGGAGCGACTGAGGCTCCTCAGCCAGCATGAATTGGTCAAGCCTGTCGCTGATGGCCTGCAGGGGATGGAGGGCCATGTTCGACAGCAGGGCCGCCAGCAGGATGATAATAACGATCGACAGCATGACGATCACTACCTCGGCATGCAGCCAGGGAGCTAGCTGGCTACGGAGAAACGTCGTCCGCACGCCCACCCGGATCGTCAGAAACGGAACCTGCTGCCCGTTGATCTTGCGGTCCAGCCGTGCATCCACCGCATAGACCGCCGGGGGACCGAAGACAATTCGGAACTTGCGCCACGCCGTCATTTTTTGCAGCGAAATAAACAAGGGCTCGGGAGCGAGTGCCTGACCGCGATAAAGCGGATCGGTGCTCAATAGAATTCTGCCCTGGCTATTGGCGACCGTGATGTCGTAGATCGTCGGCGCGTAACGTATGAAGGAGTTCAGCGTCAACTGGAGCGCGACATCGTTGTGGAGAGCCTTTGCGATCGCGTTGTCGAGAGCTTCGGGATCGTGCGGGTTCAAAGGAGCGTGTGCAAGTCCATGTTCAATGGCGGACCGCACAGCCAACAATACCTGATGGGCGGCGATATCGTTATGCAGGTAACTCTGCTGAATCCGCTCGGAGAGCAGTTGTGAAAGATACAGCAGGGACAGGGAAATAACGATCACCGATACCATCCCGGTGATTGCGAGTACGAGTTTTATACGGATTCTCATGAATACGCTGACAACGCAGACGAAGCTGCCGGATCCGGAGAGTTGATTTCATGAAGTCGATCTGGCATTCCAAGCGAAGCCCGTCGCTACTGTGGGGCGGTGGAATGCGAGGTCCTTTTCTTCGGCAAGCTCAGGGTCAGGATGACACAAGTAAGTGAAGAATGCTTGCTCAATCGTTGGCTGTCGCCGAGTTGCCGTATTCCTTCAGTTTATTGTGCAACGTTTTCAGGCTGATACCGAGGATTTCCGCAGCCCGGGTTTTGTTGTTGCCGGTGGATTCCAGTGTACGCAGAATCAACCGCCGCTCGGCCTCGTCCACCGTAGTGCCGACCGGCATCTGCACCTGGCTGGAATCGCTGACGGCTGCAATGCGCACGGTGCCGAAACCTGGCGGCAGATGTTGTCTCCCCAGCACTCCGGTGCCGCACAAGACTACGGCGCGCTCCAGCACGTTACGGAGTTCGCGAACGTTACCGGGCCAATCGTAGGATTCGAACTCCTGCAGCAGTCCAGGCTCGATGCCGGTCACGCTGCATCCATGACGATCGTTCATGGTGCGGACCATTGCTTCGGCGATCAGTGGCACGTCCTCGAGATGATCGCGCAACGGCGGCATATCAATATTGAAAACGTTCAGTCGGTAATACAGATCGCTGCGCAGGTGGCCATCGGCAATCGCGCTTGCGGGATCCTTGTTCGTCGCCGCAAGTACCCGCACGTTGATCTGCGATTCCGCTTTGCTGCCCAGTCTGCGAAACGTGCGGTCTTCGAGGACACGAAGCAGCTTGGCCTGTGTGGCGATCGGCATTTCGCCGATCTCATCGAGCAGCAGCGTCCCTTCTTCCGCCAGCTCGAAACAGCCCGCGCGGCGCTCCACAGCGCCCGTGAATGCGCCGCGCTCGTGGCCGAAGATTTCGCTTTCAATCAAGGTCTCCGGAATGGCGGCGCAATTCACCGCAATGAAAGGCTTACTGCTGCGTCCGCTGAGTTCATGCAGAGTGCGCGCCACCACTTCTTTGCCGGTGCCGCTTTCTCCGGTAATCAAAACGGAAACATTGTTCGGCGCGATGCGTTCAATCAACGAGAATATCGACTGCATTGGCGCCGATTTGCCGACGAGCGAACCCAGTACCCCGGTTTCGCGGACCTTGCGGCGAACATTCTCGATGTCGCGTTCTGCCTGGCGCTGCAAGCTTGCGCTGATCAGCAGCCGCTTCAGGCGGATCGGATCGACCGGCTTCTGGATGTAATCGAACGCGCCCAGTTTCATGGACTCGACGGCGCTCTCGATGCTGCCTTGCGCCGTCAGCATGATCACGGCGAGCTTCTGGTCGAGCTTCCCCAGCTTACCGAGGAGCGTCAGGCCGTCCATGCGGGGCATTTTCAGGTCGGAAACCAAAATCGACGGTTGCCAATCCTGCACCTTTTCGAGTGCTTCGACCCCGTCTTGTGCCACTTCCGTGGCGTAGCCCCAGCCGGAGATCAACTCCGCAAGTCCCATGCGGGCGTTCGGTTCATCTTCGACGATTAAAACTTTCTGGCTCATGAAAACCGATTCATTCTGTTGGTTCGAGAATTGCAGCCGCCCTCGCCGGTCGGCGGAAGTTCTGCGGACCGGCGCTTTACCTGCTGATTGGCCCGTCCTGTCCTGTTTGTACCATGGCGCGGCGATTGCCGCTTGACCGCTGCAGGTGCAGCCGGTCGTTATTGATGCGATGTATTCTGAATCGCGTATGGAACATCAGATTTCCGCTGAAGCCGCTCTACAATTCGCGCGTGCGAACCAGGCCCGTTTTCTCACCGAACTTAAAAATCTGCTGCGCATTCCCTCGATCTCCACGCTGCCGGGGAACCGCGCACACGTGCGCTACGCAGCTGAAGTGCTGGCAAAGGAGCTCGAGCGGATCGGCCTGGAGAACGTCGAGATGATCGAGACGGGCGGCCATCCGTTGGTGTATGCCGACTGGCTGCACGCGCCGGGGCAGGCGACCTGTCTCTGTTACGGCCATTACGATGTTCAGCCACCCGACCCGCTGGAGGAATGGCTCAGCCCACCCTTCGAGCCAACGGAGCGGGACGGGAACCTGTATGCACGCGGTGCCGTTGACGACAAGGGCCAGATGTACATGCACATTAAAGCGCTCGAAAGCTTGCTGCACGCTCATTCCGGCAAGCTGCCACTGAACGTTCGCGTGATTCTTGAGGGCGAAGAGGAAGTGGGCGGAGAGGGGATTGAAGAGTTTGTTCGGAAGCATCCAGAGCGCCTTGGGGCGGACTTCGCGTTGATATCGGACACCGAGATGTTCGCGCCCGACCTGCCTACGCTGTGCGTGGGATTGCGCGGCATGATCTATACAGAGATAGAAGCGCGGGGCGCGGCCACGGACCTGCATTCTGGAATCTATGGCGGCGCAGCGCCCAACCCGTTGTTTGCGCTCTGCCAGATCATCGCGCAACTCAAGGATCCGAGCGGGCATGTTCTGATCCCGGGCTTTTATGATGCGGTGACATTGCCCGCCGCGGAAGAGTTGGCGGCGTGGAAATCACTGCCGTTCCGTGAGCAGGAATTTCTGCGCAACGAGGTCGGTTCCTCCGCTCTGACAGGGGAGCAGGAATATTCCGTGCTGGAGCGGCTGTGGGTTCGTCCGACTCTTGAGATCCACGGCATGCCCGGAGGCTTTACAGGAGAAGGCGCGAAAACAGTAATTCCGGCCAAGGCGCTCGCCAAGATTTCCATGCGGCTGGTTCCGGAGATGGAGCCGAGGAAGATATTTTCGCTATTTAAGAGCCATGTCGAATCTCTCTGCCCGGAAGGAATCTCTCTAGACGTGAGACTGATCCACTCTGGAGATCCAAGCGTAATCGGCGTCAATAATCCTTACATTAAAGCTGCGACCGAGGCTATGCATAAAGTGTTCGGACAGGAGACGGTGTTCGTGCGGGCCGGCGGATCGATTCCGATCGTAGGTGAGTTCGAACGCGTTTTGGGCATTCCTTCCGTGATGATGGGATTCGGTCTGCCGGATGACAACCTGCACGCGCCGAATGAAAAATTTCACATTGCCAATTTCTATCGCGGGATCGAATCGCTGATTTATTTTTTCGAGGCCGTCGGTGCTCAGCGGTCCGGAGCGAACTAGTTGGCGGCCAAGCCCGCACCCGCTGCCCCGGAGATTTCCGGATTTGTCCTGGCCGGCGGCCGCAGTTCGCGCCTGGGTCGGGACAAAGTTCTGCTGCCCTGGAAGGGGCGGACGTTGCTCGACCATGCCGTTGCGCGCCTTCGGAAGGTCTGCGGAAGCGTGCGCGTCTGCGCGGACCGCGATGATCTGGGGTCAAGTATCCCCGATGGAGGCCCAGTCATCCGTGACGCGCTCGCCGGCGCGGGACCACTGGCAGGAATGGTGGCGGCGCTCGAGCAATCTCAAACCCAGTGGAATTTTTTTTTGGCCGTCGACATGCCTTTGGTCCCGGCCGAACTGCTGCAGGTTTTAGCGGCGCGCGCCGGAAGCGGCTATGCCGAGGTTGACGGAAGACTGGCCATTCTCCCGGAAGTCGATGAAATGCCGCAGCCGCTCTGTGGTTTGTTTTATCGCTCGCTGGCCGATGGCTTGCGTGACGCCCTGGAGGAAGGGAAGTACAAGATCGTGCTGGCGCTAGGGGCAGCTGTGGTCCGCATCGAGAGTGGGACAGTGGACAGGGGAAGACCCGAGATGAAGAGGCCTTTCCCGCCGATGGGAACATCCGCTTCCCGAATCGAATTGTTCGACGTCCGGGCTTTTGCAGAGAACACAATGGCGAACTCTCTCGTCGAATGCGGCGACTGGTTTTTGAACATCAACACACCAGAGGACTGGGAGCGAGCAAAGCAATTGAGCTCTCTTTAGCAGCTACTGGGGAATCCACCCGAATCCGCAACACATCTGCCCAACTTCAGCTATCTTCAAAAGAATGGGAGATAGCGCGTCCAAACCCCTCCAGCCGTTTATTGCCTTCGAACACGTCTCGAAGGCGTTCGGCGATAACGTCGTACTGAACGATGTCAGCTTCTTCGTGCTTCCCGGAGAGACCCTGTGCATCATCGGCAGAAGCGGGGTTGGCAAGTCCGTTTCTCTGGAACAAATCATGGGGTTCTTGAAGCCGGATTCAGGGCGTATCCTGGTTGCCGATGAAGATGTGACCAACTACACCGAAGAGCAGATGGAGCGCATCCGGCGCAAGGTGACCATGGTGTTTCAGAGCGGAGCGCTATTTGATTCGCTCACAGTCTTCGAGAACGTCGCGTTTCCGCTTCGCGAACGTCGGGAACTGCGCGAGGACCAGATCGACCAGATTGTGAGTGGGCTTCTGGGAATGGTGGGAGTCAGCGAGATGGCAAACAGTCTGCCGTCAGATCTGTCGACGGGAATGAGACGCGCTGTAGCGATCGGGCGCGCCCTGGCTTCGCAACCGGAGGCTATTCTTTACGACGAGCCGACTACGATGGTCGATCCATTGATGGCTCATCTGATTGGAAATTTGATACAGAAGGTGAAGGTTCAGCTGCGTCTGACCAGCATTGTCGTCACCCACGACATGCATTTCGCCGAGAAGCTGGCAGACCGCGTGTTGTTCCTACACGAAGGATGCGTTCGATTCTTTGGGTCAGTGGAGGAACTTCGGAAGACGACAGACCCGGTGCTGCAGGAGTTCCTTCGCCTGGACGAGCGCACTCTCCCTGCGCCCGCGCTCTGGCAACAACCACAATCGGGAGTCTCGCTCCCGTAACCCCTTACATTCTAATGAGTTTGCAATCTGGTTCCTCTTCGATTTCGCACTATTCTTATTGCAATAACAGGGCTGTGCGGCTACCATTCTCTTACAACCTTCTGATCTAATCCACAGGTGACTGCTACCAAACACAACGCATCTAAGTCGGCAGTGGCGGCGTCGGTCAACGGTGGAGCTGGAGCTCATCGAGGCTTCAGGAATCGATTCACACCGCTGGCCGTTGCGTGGAATCGAGTTCGGATCGGGTTGTTCGATTCGATTGACGGAGAAAAGCCGTCAGTTGCGTCTTTGAAGTCAGGTTCCAATTGCAGGCCTAGTGAAGCAATTCATCTGCCCGGTGTAAGTGACTCCTCAAACGTAAGCAGAGAAGAAGTGGAATGGCCACCCCTGATCTAAGCCACTGGTTCCCGGTCCGGAGTTCGGAAACCTTTGTAGAATTTGGTCCTCGTGCGGTTGGCATCGACGCGGCGGCTCGCAGCCGTTCGCGCGCTGTGACCTTGCTATGGATGGCCATCGACATATTGACCGTGGTTATCGCGGCCGGTTTGGCGACACATCTACGCAAAATAGATGTCCTTTCCTATTTCGATCATCGCGCTCCACTGGCTTCGAACCCATCGTCATTCCTGCTCTATCTAGCGGGTTTCTCGATCATTCTTGTAATTGTGGGGCGAGCGCACGGGCTGTATGGGCCGCTTCAATCCTTCAGCGGGCTCAGAGAGCAGCGGCTTACGGTTCAGACTTGCTTCACCGCCAGCCTTCTGCTGGCCGGGGCGCTTTATTTCGGAAGGGCCGACACGATTTCCCGCGCTGTTGTGATCGCGACGTTGTGCCTGACGACCTTTCTGCTTTGCTGCAGGCGCGCTATCTGGCGCTTCACCCTATATAAACGATACGAACGCGGCGTTGACACTCGCAACGTGCTGATTGTCGGAACCGGTTCCTCCGGGCTCGCCATCCGCAGCCATCTGCAGCGGATTCGCCACCTGGGGTTCACTTTCAAGGGGTTCATTCAGACTGAGGACCGCGTCGAGTCCATAGCGGACGGTTTGCACTCCGACGAGTCTACCCAACTCCGTGCCGGGGAAATCCTCGGGAGCCTGCCTCAACTGGGCGATCTCATTCGGCGAAACTTTATCGACGAAATATTCGTGACCGGGCCGTGCGAGCGCGGAGTTGTGAAGCGGCTGATAGCGCAGGCCAGCGCCTGGGGCATCGATGTGCGCGTGGTTCCCGATCTTTATGACGGTCTGGCCTGGACCGCGCCCATCGAGTACGTCGGCCAATTCCCGACAATGCCTCTGCACAGGCATCACATCCCTGTGGTCGGTCTGATGTTGAAGCGCGTGCCTGGATCTGCTGATCTCCTCTGTCGCGTTGATCGTGCTGAGCCCAGTGATGCTGCTTATCGCCTTCGCCGTCCGCCTGGATTCCAAGGGGCCGATCTTTTATGGCGCCGAACGGATCGGTCGCAAGGGCCGCACCTTCTGCTGCTGGAAGTTCCGCACCATGGTTGCCAACGCGGACAGTCTGCGTGAGCAGTTCGACGGCAAGAATGAGCGTGATGGCGTGCTGTTCAAAATGGCGGAAGACCCGCGCGTGACTCGGGTAGGACGTCTGCTTCGCAAATATTCGCTGGATGAGCTGCCGCAGTTTTTCAACGTACTGGCGGGACATATGAGCGTCGTGGGCCCTCGCCCGCCACTTGCCGGGGAAGTCCGCCAATATGAGCTTCCCCATCTGCGCCGTCTCGAAGTTCTCCCTGGAATCACCGGTTTATGGCAAGTGCAGGCGCGCCAGGATCCCTCCTTCGATCAATATATTTCGCTCGACACGGCATATATCGATAACTGGAGCCTGTGGCTGGATATCAAAATTATGACGCGCACACTCGGCGTTCTGATCAGCGGAACCGGCGCATAAATTTCTTTTCTAAGCAGCTCGAGTTTGTCACCGCGATTCCGGCTCGTTAGACTGGATAAGTGAAGCTCGCGCTTGCGCAGATAAATCCGACAATTGGCGACTTTCCCGGGAACATCCGCAAAATTCTCGACAATAGCCTGAATGGCCATCGGCAGGGAGCGCAGCTCGTCTTGTTCCCAGAGATGGCAGTCTGCGGCTACCCACCCGCCGATCTACTGGAAAAACCTTCTTTTCTGGCACGTGCACAGGAAGCTCTGATCGAGATCGCTGAAGGTGCCACGGCTGGCGGGGACCTTGCTGTGCTCTGTGGCTGTCCTACCGTGGCCAGCGGCAATACCGGCAAGAAGATAATGAATTCCGCGGTTCTCTTGCGCCGGGGCCGGGTGGAGTTCGTGCAATCCAAGATGCTGTTGCCCTATTACGATGTGTTCGATGAGCAGCGGTACTTCGCCCCAGCTGAATCGCAGGATATTTACGAGCTGGCGGGAGAACGCATCGCCATCACCATTTGCGAGGATGCTTGGAATGACAAGAATTTCTGGCGGCAGCGTCTCTACACGATCGATCCGGTAGAAATGCTGATGCGTCGAGGGGCCAGCCTGATTGTGAACATCTCAGCCTCCCCCTACTGGCGCGGCAAACGCGAGACCCGCCGTGAAATGCTGTCGGCGATCGCTCGACGCCATGGCGTGCCGGTGGTCATGGTGAACCAGGTCGGGGGCAACGATAGCCTGATCTTCGATGGCGGCAGCCTTGTGATCGACGCTCGAGGATGCTCTGTTGCGCAGGCGAAATCATTCCAGGAAGATTTAGTTGTAGTCGATCTGGCCGCGATATCAATTGCGCAGAGAGAACCCGCGCCTCAACAGGATGAAGACGCTGCAGTTTATCAAGCGCTTGTGCTCGGTACTAGGGATTATGTGCGCAAGTGCGGCTTCTCCCAGGCGATCGTCGGGCTGAGCGGAGGCATTGACTCGGCTCTGGTGGCGGCGATTGCGACCGCAGCCCTGGGTCGCGAAAATGTTCTGGGGGTTGGGATGCCCAGCGAGTATTCCTCGCAGGGATCGATCGACGATGCGCAACAACTGGCGCGGAACCTGGGAATTCCGTGGGAGCTGATTCCGATTCGGAATCTTTTTGAATCGTATATGCAAGCGCTGCGTCCGGCGCTGCAGAACCGTCCGTCGGATCTGACGGAGGAAAATCTCCAATCGCGAATCCGGGGAACGCTGCTGATGGCTTTATCCAACAAACTGTCGGCCCTGGTGCTGGCCACCGGAAACAAATCGGAAATGTCGACGGGATACTGTACGCTGTACGGAGACATGGTAGGGGCGTTAGCCGTGATTGGTGATGTTTACAAGACTTCCGTGTATCAATTGGCGCAATATGTTAATCGGGAACAGGAGATCATCCCAAACAACACGTTGGTAAAGCCGCCATCTGCGGAGTTGCGCCCCGGCCAGCAAGATACCGATTCTCTGCCGCCTTATGATGTGCTCGACCCCATCCTTGAGGCTTACATCGAACGGCATGAAACGGCGGAAATGATTACTGCGACGAGCTCCGCAGGGAACGGCGGCTCGCCTTGCGATCTGGAACTGGTGCGCGGTATTTTGCGGATGGTCGAACGCAGCGAGTACAAGCGTCAGCAGGCCGCGCCCGTATTGAAAGTCACTCAAAAGTCGTTCGGCTTCGGGCGACGTTTTCCAATTGCCGCAAAAGTGCAGATCTAACCCAAACCTTAACTGAAAAGGACATTTTGAATGAATACAAGACAGACCGTGATGTTTTCTGTGATGCTGATCAGCTTTAGCGGCATGGCCCTGGCGCAAGCGGGTCAGACCGGCAGCACTCGCCCAACTCCGCCGGCCTCAAGAGGCTCCGCGCCGCCTCAGCCATTAACCCTGAACAGCATTGCTCCTCCAAGCAAAATTCAATTTCCTCCGGCAGACCCTAAGAATTTCAATGCCCAGTCTCCGACAACCCAGGAGGTAAACGAATTTCTGAAGGACTTGTGGGGGTACGATCCGAATCGCGTATGGCAGGTGAGCGGTATCCAAAGCACCAAGGCGCCCAATGTCAGCCGCGTTACGATTCAGTTTGCCGAGCAGGGTGTTTCGCATGCACCGGCGACTACGGTTTTCTTCGTTACGCCGGATGGGCATCACGCGATTGCGGCCGGCGATGTTATCGCATTTGGAGCGCGCCCCTTCCAGGACATACGTCAGACGCTGGAGCAGCGGGCGACGGGGCCGTATCGCGGAGCGAGTTCAAAGGATTTGATGCTGGTGGAATTTGCCGATCTGGAATGTCCGCATTGCAAGGATGCGGCTGTCACGATGGAACACCTGGCTACCGATTTTCCGAATGCGCGGATCGTGTTTGAGAATTTCCCTCTGACCAGTGTTCATCCCGCCGCCGAAAAGGCTTCCGAATATGCGGTGTGCGTCGCCCAGCAGAAAGGCAATGCAGTTTTCTTCAAGTTTGTGCAGGCCGTATTCGACAACCAGGCCGGGCTTACATCGGCTCCGGACCAGACGCTGAAAGATGCCGCGACCAAAGCTGGAGCTGACGCAGCCCAGGTGAGCAGCTGCGCTTCCAGTCCTGCGGCGAAAGCAGCAGTCGCCCGTTCCGTGAAACTCGGGGAGGATATCGGCGTCGATCAGACACCTTTGCTCTTCGTGAACGGCCGGCCGGTCCCGGCGGCGGGCGTTCCTTACGCGACGTTGAAGCAGATCATTACCTACGCCGGAACCGAGGGCAATCCAATGGAAGCATCCGCGGGCGGCAATAAAGTAAGCGCCAGAAGTGCTCGATAGCGATACATCCCTGCTGGTGAAAGAAAGAAAGAGCAGACCATACGGTCTGCTCTTTTTGTTTGGTTCGTGGTGAGCGAACGTTCGAAAGTAAGTCAGCGTAGGCGCACGTTGGTTCCGTGTTTTGGGTCGTAACCCAGATGGATCAGACCGTCTCTGTAATCGATGTCGACGGTCAGCATCATCATGGTGTCGAGTCCGACAATTCCGGAGAGCTCCGTCCCATTGTCTTTGCTGAGTCCGTCCAGGCTCATTACCAGAACCTCTGGGAGCGGATCACGAAGTCCAGCGAATACCAGATCGACATTGTTGGCAGTATAAACTTTCTTAACTTTGCCGCTCAGTCCGGTTATCTGATCATCCCCATCAAAATGAACTTTGCCGACGCTCTTCGCAGCCGGAACGGATAAGACGCTGACATTCGACCCGGAATCCAGAAGAAACAGTCGGGGACTTTTGTCTTTCAAATAGCCATCGATCAGTATTTGATGGCCGAAGCGCGTAAATGGCGACCAGGTTTGCATCTCGGAACTCACGTATCGGTCCGTGTAGTGGATTGTCGGCTGAGAGACCGGAGCCTCTGACCCCTTCTCCGGGGCTGACTTGCTGGCCTCCGTTGCGGCGCTGCCGACTCTTGCGGCGTTCAATGCGCCCTTCTCTGCAGGCAATTCTCCGGGCCGCAGCGGAAGCGAAGAGAGCGTCATCTGCCGCAGCGGGAAATCCAGTTGCACCTGGTAGTTTTCAAACACATCCGCACCGATAAGTCCGTCAGTGTTGACGATCGACCGCTTGTCGGACACCTCGACCAGGCAATTCTTAAATTCCAGCTTGCCGACGTGGAGATCGTCCGCGAAGGCCCAGTAACCGTTCGTGTCCTGCTGGTCTCCAATACCGCCGAGGATGGCGGTGGTTACAGGAACGAGGCCGGCTTTGCGGGCTGTGCCGCGATTCAAAAGAATTCCGGAAGCTCCAGTGTCCAGTTCGAGCAGCGCCTTTGCCTTGTTGTTGACAGTGACATCAAAACCCACGCCATTGAACCGGTATGCATCTGCCATGAGGAATTGGAAGGGCAAGGTGGTGGTGGTTGCGGAGGAACCGACCAGATGACAGGTGCCATCTCTGCCCGCCAGAATGGCGCGCAACTGGTCGGCATATTCTTTCAGCGATTGGTCCTGATGGTCGGAGTTGTTCCTGGACGTCGTCAGGTATCCGTCAATGGCATGGGAACGCTGTACGAGAGGAAGCCGCTCAATCCAGGCCAGGCGGATGTCTGGGTCTTCAGGCTCCAACTGGTGGGCCGCTTGCAGTTGCGAATACCCGCTGGCGCGCATAGACCGGGCCCATAGCAGCCTGTACGCGTCGTATCGCGTACGAGCCAGGCACGGATCGAGAGCAAGGGAGATTTGGTATTCCTTGATCGCGTCGGACAATCTACCCTGCCGAAACCGCACTTCTCCCAACACGGTCGCGAGCACCGCGCTTTTGGCGTGAGCTGCAACGGCTGATTCCGCAATATCGGCGGCGGCGCTGACCTGCTGTTGCTTTAGCTGGCTCCGCACCTGGCCGGCGATGGCGTCGAAACTGTTGGGATTGCTCTTGACGTCCAAGGTGTAGAGGTCGAATGCCTTCGGATAATCGCGCTGCGCAAATGACTGGGCTGCGGGGGTGGTGGGCGGAGTCTGAACGGCGCACGAAACCTGCTGCGATTGCAATCGAGCGGCAAAGAAAAGGCAGACGAGCAGGATGAGGAACGGCCGGCAGCGAACGGGGACAATCATTGCAGGGATCTCCTGTATAGGCGAAAGATAGATCCGAAAAGTCAAAGCATTAAAGGGAAGGTTGCGTCCGAGAATAACAAGTAGCCTCGCACGGGTGCAAGAGAATACTGGAGCCGCCGTTTTATTAGGCGGGGTAAATCTGCTACACTCCTCTGTTTTGCTGAACATGCGTCATGCATGTTTTGCTTGAGTGGCGGTATTAGGAAGGTACTGAAGCGGAGAATTTTTGAGAGATATGAAGGAGATTCGTTCAGTTGGAGTCATCGGTGCCGGGACAATGGGCAACGGGATCGCGCATGTTTTCGCGCGCGGCGGATACGACGTGCTGCTGTGTGAGGTAGAGCAGCGTTTTCTCGATCGAGGGCTGCAAACCATCCAGAAGAACCTGGAGCGGGAAGCGGCGAAGGGCAAGATCACGGCCGATGCCATGCAGTCGTCCATGCAGCGCATCACCGGGGTGCTCGACCGCGAGCGGCTGGCGCAGTGTGACTTTGTGATTGAAGCTGCCACGGAAAAGTTCGAAATCAAGAGAGCGATCTTCGCCGATCTCGACAGGATTACGGCCGAACATGTAATTCTCGCGTCGAACACATCGTCTATTTCTGTTACCAAGCTTGCGAATGTGACCGGAAGGCCTGATCGCGTAATCGGAATGCACTTCTTTAATCCGGTTCCGATGATGAAGCTGGTCGAAGTGATTCGCGGAATGGCCACCTCGCAGGAAACTTTCGAGCGGGTCCGCGACCTTGCAACCAAGCTGGAAAAGACTCCAGTGGAAGTCAACGATGCGCCGGGTTTCGTTTCAAATCGCGTATTGATGCCGCTGCTGAATGAGGCGATGTACGCGGTGATGGAAGGCGTTGCCACGGCAGAAGCTGTGGATGAGGTTTTCAAGCTTGGAATGGCGCATCCAATGGGGCCGTTGACGCTAGCAGATTTTATCGGCCTGGATGTTTGCCTGGACATCATGCGCGTGCTGCAGGATGGTTTCGGAGATCCGAAGTACAGGCCGTGCCCGTTGTTGGTGAGGATGGTCGACGCAGGTTGGTTGGGGAGA
Source organism: uncultured Acidobacteriota bacterium (assembly GCA_963744615.1). GTDB lineage: Bacteria > Acidobacteriota > Terriglobia > Terriglobales > Acidobacteriaceae > JAKAAZ01. The sequence goes on along the minus strand of CAVUUE010000003.1, from coordinate 1,563,049 downwards.
AAGTCGGGCCGAGGGTTTTACCAGTATTGATTGCGGTGACGAGATGCCGCTTTCGGATTTGATGGGCAGGCAGGAATGAGAAACCCAGGTCTCGAAGACGAGACCTGGGTTTATTTCTGTCTTTCCCACAGCGCCATGCGGCGAACTGGGGCTGTCGTGTCTAGCGGGGTGCGTCCATGTCATGGTCGCGATCATGATCCCCATCGTGGTCGTGATGATCCCAGTCGCGATCCTGGAAGCGATCTGGCAGGCCATACCCGTAGGCGATTCTACGCAGTTCGGCCCGAATTTTTCTCCAGTGCTCCCTCACTCTGGGCCCGAGATGCAGGGAATCGACGGTTTGATCAATCTGTTCCGCCGTGTTCATAACGTCGGCGAATTCGGTTTGACCGTTGCGATCCTTTTTAAATCGATCTGACAGTCGATCGGTCTGCCGCTCGAAGGCAGCAACCTGATCCCGGGCATCTCTTTCCTGACTGGTCTTGCGAATTGTGCTTTTGTGGATTGCCTCATCGAATTCGGGACGAAAGGATTTTGCATCCTCATGCAGATTCCGCATAAGAGCTTCCATATCATGGTCGTTGACGCGGTTTTGCGCATACGCGGATGGTGCCTGCAGAAGGGCAAAGCAGCCGAAGATGAAGCTGAACAGCAGCGCCATGTGTAAGGCGCGCGATCCTTTAGTGTGAATTTGCATCGATTCTCTCCTTGTATTGCATAGCTTGGCCGAAAACATTTTTATCCAGCGAACCGCCAGATCTTTCGCTTCGCTCAGCACGTCATTCCGGAGCGGGTATCGATCCGCGGACAGCGGAGCCGAGAAAAACACCGGACATCGCAATTGGATGCAGAAGGCCGATGATTTTCTGCTCCGGCCTGTCCCGTTTTCCCACAATCAGACGCGGTAATCTTTACATATGGTTCGGGTTACAGTGCTGGCTTCAGGCTCCAGGGGCAACTGCACGGTTGTCACAACCAGCCGCACGCGCATTGTGCTGGACGCGGGGTTGAGCTGCCGGGAGATCGTCAAACGCATGCGGCTGCGGGGCGAAGAGCCGGAGAAACTGGACGCAATTCTAATCACGCACGAACATCAGGACCATATCCAGGGACTTTCCGTACTGGCGCGTCGCTGGAACGTCCCGGTGTATGCGACAGAGGGCACCTATACGGCGTGGAAGCGCTGGATTACACCGCGCCAGACGATGAGCTTCAACGCGTGGCTTGCGTTACGGCGCAGTCAGGAGGCGTCGGACGCGGAGCGAAGCCGTGCAGAGGCGGCACTTCCATATGTGGCTGCTTCGGTGGAAGGGCATGCGGCTTCTGTCGGATGTCAGGATCGGGCTGAAACAGAACAGCCGCCAGCAGAGCCGGTCCATACAAGGGAGGACGCGGCGACAGACAGCGCGCCGGTGCACGACACGCTTCGCGATTGCGAACAGGAATTGTTTGCCAGCCCTGAGAGTAACGATCCGGCATATTTACCCTGCATCGAGCATTTCCGCGCGGGCGTTTCTTTCGAGATTGGCGACATAAGAGTAACTCCCTTTACGATCCCGCATGATGCAGCCGATCCAGTGGGATTCGTGTTGCAAGCGGAAGGCATGCGAATTGTGATTGCGACCGACCTGGGATATATGCCGCCGAACGTCCGCATGCATTTGCAGCGGGCCGATCTGCTGATGCTCGAGTCCAACCATGATCTTGAAATGCTGCGCGACGGGCCGTATCCGTGGGCCGTGAAGCAGCGAGTCTTATCGCGCGTTGGGCATCTCTCAAACGATGCGGTGAGCCAGTACCTGGCAGAGGATTACGATGGCGGAGCCCGCTTCGTGATCCTGGCGCATATTTCGGAGAGTAATAACCTGCCGGAACTGGCGCGCATTTCCGCGGAAAGAGCGCTTGAACGGCGGATGGGGTTGCTGGCAAACAAGGTGCTGCTGGCATCGCAAAGCATCCCGCTGGAATCTATTGATTTATAGGCCAGGCCCGGGCAGGAAGATATTCAATTTGTCATTCCCTGCGGGTTACAATGGAGTTAATATAAGGTTACGTAAGTTTCGAGGAATCAGGATCATATGGCGAAAACCCGTTGTATCGATCCCATGGTCGGGGACATCCTGTCAGGCTGGCGGTACGACATCTCCGGATTGCATTGCGAAATGCGTACCGATTATGAGGAACATCTTCGTGAGTGCAGGTATTGCCACTCTCGCCAGAATCTGCACCGTGCCATTGATGTCTTGCTGATCGGGAGCTCGACGGTGGCGATTGGCGCTTTCGTGCTGGCGCTGGTGGTGCTGCATCGGATCGAGCCGCTGCGCGACTGGGTTGTGCTGAACCTGCAGGTGCATCAGATATCTCTTGTGGTGAGCCTGGAGCGAGTCGCGATTCTGGGGCTGCTAGTTTCTCTGGTGACCTGGATTCTGGTGGCGATTATTACCCCGGCACCGACTTACCTGAGCCAGCAGGCGCGCGCACTACAGGAGCGCATTCCCGAAGAGTTGCGGGAACGTTTGCCCAAGCTGCCTGCCTGACGATTTTCTCAGTCTTCAAAAAACAAATTTATTCCGGTATGTGAGTGAGGCAGTCCTTCATTCTCTTCCTATCGGCGTGCCGGTCGGCGATGTTCCACGTGGAACATAAAAGCATGCGAAGGGCCGAATGCACGTGGAGTGCCATGGGTTTCCTTTGTTTGCCGGGTTTACAGCCGATGGAGCAAACGCACGCAGCGTGCCGCGCGCACTTTGCGTTCCAACTTGGTTGTGGAACATTGAATCTGCGATGTGCCGGGCTCGGGTTTCGGCAAGCGGCAATGGACGATTTCGTCTGGATTTTTGATGGATGTCCGGAAACGGACAGCTCTGGATCTTGCTGAGTCGATGGTGGTTACGGCTGGGGTTCACGAGAGGGTTTGGTTGGAAAAATCGGTAACGAATACGATTTTGTGCGATTTTAAAGCTGTCCGGAACCGGACAGCTTTTAATCAATTCGCTCTCTCGATCGTCATGACATGCAATCTTCGGATCGCATGTCATGACAGCACAACCAGCACCGTTTGGTTGCCGGTTTTAACCGGCTGAGTCGAAACTAGGTTGTTGGCCGGTCCGCGAGAATCAACGGAGAGGGACCGGGTGCGTTCATTGTTCGGGCATTCTCGAAGCCCGCTGTTTGGAGCCAGCCGCTGATTTCCTCGAACGAGTAGGTGCCGCCTTCGGCGGTGTTGACCAGCATGTTCATGGCGAAGGTTAAACCGCTCACCGGCCCGGTGCGATCTTCGTTGACCAGGAATTCTGCAATGACGATTGTGCCGCCGGGAGCCAGAGAGTTGAATACTTTTTTGAGCAGTAGACGGCTTCTTTTCTCGCCTTCGGAGTGGAGAATGTGCCCGAGGGTGGCGATCTGATGTCCGGTTCCGAAGTCGGCCTGCAGTAAATCTCCGGGGGCGAAAGTGAAGCGATCCTTGACGCCGAATTTGGCAGTGACCCGCTCGGTGACGGGAAGCACTCCTGGCCAATCCACAGCCCGGACCTTCACTTTCGGCGAAGCCTCTGCGAGTGCGATACCCCAAACGCCGGAGCCGGTTGCGATGTCGAGCACGGAAACTGTTTGGTTCGCATGGGCGATATTCAAACCGTTTGCGAGAGCACGCGCTGAGGCGTAGCTCATGGGAAATATGTCTTCAACAAATTGTTCGAAAAACGCAGCGCCCTCCGATTCTCCGCTGACGTTTTCCGCAGGTTTGCCGGTGCGCACGATCTCCGTGAGTCCAAGCCATTTCGGCATCAACTGGCGACTGATGTGGCGATAGATGCCGCCCTGAAAACCGGGCTTCGTGCTGACCAGAAACGCTTCGCTTTCCGGGGTCAGGCCATAGACGCCGGACGATGATTTTTCGAGCAATCCGAAGCCAGCCAGAAGGTTCAACAGCACTGTCGTTCCACGCAGGGAACACTTTGTGTCGGCTGCGATCTGCTCGGCGGTCTTCGATTTGTTTTCCAGCGTATCGAAGATCCCGAGCCGTATTCCTGCTTCAATCGAAAGTGGTGCGGCATGTCCCCAGGCCATTTGCATAAGGCGTTCGGGAGTGACTTGCGCGGGTTTCGTTGGCTCGTTCATGGGTCAGGTTTTCCCTCCAGAATTGCTGGAGGAAAGGGTAACAGCCAGGTTTGGGGAGATCAATGCAACAGAGAGGGAGGCACATCGATGTGTGAGGAGCAGAAGACGCAGAGAATCACAGTTGGGCTGGTGATTCGGTTCAGCCCTGGGCTGTTTTTTTCCGCTTCAATTTCGCGTTCGCGCATTTCGTGAGCACGGCCTGATGAAGCTGGGTGCGGATCGTCTCCGGCAGTTCGAACAGCTCTTCATTACGGTAGATTTCGATGGTCTGCCGCGTGGTGTTCAGCGTGACGTAACAGTGGCTGCAACCGGCCATGTGCTGCTCGAGTTCCGCGCGCAGATTGGCGGCGGTTTTGGCGTCGAAATAATCGGTAAGGTTGGATAGAAATTCGGTGCAGTTCACGCCTGTTCTCCTGTGGGAACGCGGAAGTAGCGGCTGAGCCGTTCGCGCAATTGAAGGCGTGCGCGCAGCAGGCGGCTTTTCACCGCGGGCACGCTCAAGCCTAATGCCTGGGCTGTTTCTTCCGTCGATAACCCGTCGATGTCGCGCAATGCGAAAACAGTGCGGAAACCCGGGGGCAGACCTTTGATGGTGCGGCGCAGAATGTCCGCCAGTTCGGCCTGGTTGTAATTCTGCTCCGGGTTCGGCATCCAGTCCGCGAAGTCGCGGGGAATGGAGCCTTCTTCGGTTTGAATGTCTTCATCCATCGAAACAGTCTTTTGCGATTTCCGCTTACGCAGGCGCATTAGCGATTCGTTGACCGCGATGCGCACCAGCCAGGTGTAGAACTTGGAGTTGCCTTGAAACTGTTCAAGCTTCTGGAATGCCTTAAAAAATGTGTCCTGAACAATATCTTCGGCATCCTCGCGATTCTGCGTAATGTGGAGCGCGATGCGAAAAATCTGCCGATCATACTGGCGCATCAGTTGTTCAAAGGCGGACAGGTCTCCCGCCTTGACTTTCGCAATCAGCGCAAGGTCGGGATGGGTGGCGTTTTCTTCCGCAGGTGCGATCGTTGCCATGGGTCGGGGCAGCCTTTCAAAGCTTGCTGCTCGTCATTGATGCCGTGGTAAAAACCGACTCTACAATGCCTTGCAGTATTTAGATGGTAGACCTCGAGTATAGTTGCGGACAAATTTTCTGACCCATGATCTGAATGTCTGTGCGAAATGACACTGCTGACGCTGGCGGTTGGTCCGCTGTTTTGTTTTTTGGCGTGATCCGGCTAGATTCATACGTATGCTGTCTTCCAATTCTGCTTTGGGGATCCGCCATTTTCGCGGTTTGAAAGTTTGTCTGCGAGGTGCCTGCTGGAGGCGTCGCAGCCGGTGCTCGGTCGTTCTGCTCGCGGCGGTGTTGCTGATTGCATCTGGCGGATTTGCCGGATTCGCGCAACAAAACGGTACGACCGCTGTGAGACGCTCACATCCCAAAGGGAAAAAGAGCCGCAGAAAGCTGAAGAGTGCTGAGGGGCATCGAAGCCGGTCACCCAAGCATCGTTCGCGGACTGAGCGAAGCCGCTCGCCGCACAAACGGAAGCCGCGCCATTTGAGTGCTCGCCAGTTGGCCAAGATGCATCAACTGCGCCATGCCTTTGTGGCTTCGTCGGAACTGCGGCCGATGGCGCAGCAGCTAATGAAAGAACGTACGCCGCAGGCGTATGAGGGTGTGCTCCGCTACGCGCGGACGCATCACGGTGAAGCGTCGGCGGCAGGGTACATGGCTCTTGGACAGGCATATTTCGACGACGCAAAATACTCCGAAGCGGCGGCGGCATTTGAGCAAGCCAATCGCGCCGGACAGGCACTTGACGATTATGCGGATTATCTAGGAGCCAAGGCGGAGTTTTCGCGGCAGCAATACCTTGCGGCACAGCAACTGTTGCAAGGCTTTTCCGAGCATCACCCGGACAGCATTCTTAACGATCGCGCAGCGCTTCTGATGGGACAGGTGAGACTCGCGGAGGGCGATCCGCAGGCAGCGCTACAGGATCTGGCCAATCTTCGGGATAGTGGTTTGGCTACATCTTCGGGATATTTGTTTACGCTTGGACGAGCCAATGAGCTGGCAGGGAATCGAGCGGTGGCGCAGCGGATCTATACGCAAATTTATGTGGATTATCCGATCAGCGGCGAGGCTGCTGAAGCAGGAAACCAGCTTCAGCAGATGGGAGTAGCGCCGCCCTTTACGGTTGCGGAAAGAATTCGCCATGCAGGCGGGTTGTATGTGGCGGGACGTTATGCGGCGGCCGCAGCCGAGTATGTGGCGCTCGCAGAAGATCCGGCGATCGTCGGAACTGCACAAGCAAATGAGATGCTGGCACGGGCCGCTGTTGCTGCATTCAAGCAGTCGCATCACGTGGATATGTCGCAGCTGGCACGTCTCTCCGATACGAACGACGAGGCAGGCGCTACGCGGCTGTATTTATCCGTCGAAGCGGCGCGCGATGAGAACGATGTTGCTCAGGTGAAGGCGCTGATCGATCAGCTTGAAGTGCGTTTTCCGACAAGCCGATGGACGGCAGAGGCGTTGTTCTCCGCGGGCAACATGGCGCTGGTGGCAAACGATCTGCCGTCGGCGATCCGATACTACGGTGACCTGGCGACCAGATTTCCGAAGAGCACGATGGCAGCGAACAGCCATTGGCACGAGGCGTGGCTGAACTATCGGATAGGCGACAAGAAGGTAGCCGCCCAGTTGTTCGACGAACAGATCGCGCGATATCCGGATGATCCGCATCTGTCGGCTGCTCTTTATTGGCGTGGTGTGGTCTATGAGGAGTACGAAAAAAATCCGACGGCGGCGGCGGCTTATTACAAGAAGCTGATCGATTCATTTTGCCATTACTATTATGCCGGGATTGCGGAGCAGCGGCTGGCTACGCTGGGAGCAGCGGTAGTCCCGGCGGCGCTGCCGGAATTGCAGCGGATTACCGATTCAGCGATGCCGGAGCTCACAGACCGGATTCCAGAGGACGAGATTCATGTCGAGCGAGCTCGGCTGCTGGCAAACGCGGGATTGAATCAGTACATTGTTCCCGAGATCGGGGCGAGTAGCGATAGCGCCGAATGGGGTGCGTATGCCGAGGCTCAACTCTATAGCTCCTATGGAGAAACCTGGCGGGCATTGCATATCTTGAAGCAGAAAGTGCGGTCGTATTTTGCGGTGCCGATCGATGCGATTCCGCGCAGCTACTGGAATTTGTTGTTCCCTCAGCCCTACTGGCCCGTGCTCGAGCGCGAATCGCACAGGCAGGGGCTCGATCCATACATGGTGGCTTCTTTAATACGGCAGGAGTCGGAGTTTAATCCTGGCGCTGTTTCGTACGCAAACGCCTGGGGCCTGATGCAGTTGCTCCCGAACGTGGGCAAAGATCTGGCCCGCACGCAGCATGTGCGGCCATTTCGTACCGCTTATCTTTTGAATCCAGAGGTGAACCTGCAGTTAGGAACGGCGTATTTTCGTCAGCTCATGGATGAATTCCAAGGGCATCCGGAATATGCGCTGGCGGCTTACAATGCAGGGGATAACCGGGTGAAGGCATGGCTTGCAAATGGTCCCTATGCCAGCTTGCCGGAGTTCGTGGAGTCGATTCCGTTTACGCAGACGCGGGAGTATGTCGAAGCGATACTGCGGAACCAGAAAATTTATCAACGACTGTATTCGCCGACGAGCCCGAGTACAACGGCGCAAGCGACCAGTCTGGCAACCGTTCGCGAGCATCAATAGAACTGGCCAGAGATATACGCCCGGATGGCGAAATCGGCAGACGCAGCGGACTTAAAATCCGCAGAGGGCAACCTCATGGGGGTTCAAGTCCCCCTCCGGGCACCAATATAACCCCAGCCGCTGCAAGTGCCTCACTGTACCCTCGGTTTCGGGCAAAGGGGACTATCAGGGGTGCTTACGGTTCACACTGCGCTCGGCGATTTTCGAGCATCTCCAGGGCGGCGTGCTGGTCGGCAGTGGACACAATCGCATAGCGCCGGAACACGACGGCGGGCCCCGATCCCACCCATCGCAATAATCACCGACTCCGGTCGGCAGTACAGAATGACAAGCTTTCGCCGGCTAACGTCGCCCGCCAAGGTTATGCCTAGTGGCTGCTGAATCATGCGCTGCCGATTCTGGCGCAGACAAGTGCGACTGCACGGCGACCAAAGTTTTCTCTGCCAAGTGAGGGAGGATCTTTCTGGGCTGCGCAGTATGAGTAGAGGCAAACCAGTCAACGTCACCCAAACGGTTCTACGCCCCTTGCAAATCGCACCCGTTTCGCGAGAGACGTCGATTTGTCCCAAAATACCCCGGTATGTCCCTTTTTGTCCGTTGCGCTTTGGCAGCAGCGCCGCCAGAATCGATTGCAGCGATTGCACCGTTCGCGAGGTACGCGGTCAGATCGCCAGATTCCCGAACCAATTCCCGCTCGGTCCAGGAGCATCGTGGGTACAGCTACTCGGCGGCTGTACCGCCGGACGACCACGGGATTGGACCTTGGAATGAACCTGAATCCGGGACTTGGAACGGCTTTGGCCAGGAGAAGATGCGATGAAAGTGTTGGTTAGAAAGACCAGGATCGTGGCAATAGCGGCCGCGGCGTTGACCGTTGCCGGATTTTCACCCGCAAGCTACGCGCAGATGAAGAATGCCAGGCCGACGGACAGCGGAAAACCGAAGATTATCTACATCGTGCCCCATCGCACCCCTCCAAATGCCGAAACCGCAGCTTCGATTCGGGCCCAGGTAGCCTCCGGGCAGACCATCGCACTATGGACGTACAAGACAGTCGCACAGGACGGCAAGACCTACACCGGCACCATGGTAGGCCGTAGTCCCTTCGCACACGGGCACCGGGTAACGACCATTCCGACGTATATTATCCCGGTTATCTTCTCCTTTTCAGATTCAGGAGACGTTTTTGATCCGACGGCGTCGGGTGACTCGTGCGCTCCCAACAGTGAGAGCGTGGTCCAGTTGATCCACGATTCGCCCCTGTTTCAGACAGTAAACTTCACCATGAACGGCGTCGCTGTTGGGAACACGCAATATCTGGATGGCTTCCAGCGAGCGAATTTCTGGTCGAAGGTTGGAGGAACTCCTTACCACACCGCATTCAGCACCTCGCCGACGGTGTTACCTGCAATTCAGGTCACCGTCCCGACCAATTACGGTGTGACCCAATCGTACGCGGATTTTGGCGGATGTCATGATCTGGGACAGATTGATCAAGGTTGGTGGAACAATCTGCTGCAGACGCAAATCATTCCGCAGTTGGCGTCCGAAGGGGTCGGTCCGGCTAATCTGCCGCAGTTCGTCTCTGACAGCGTGGTGGAATACCTCAATGGCAATCCGAGCAACTGCTGCGCCCTCGGCTACCATGACAGCTTTATGAACAACTCGGTATTCCAGACCTATTCCATGAATGCTTTTGATACGTCAGGTGCGTTCGGCAACGAAAACACCAGCACGATGAGTCATGAAATTGCCGAGTGGATGGACGACCCGGATACGTCAAACGCAGTTCCGTCCTGGGGGGCCGAGGGTCAAGTGACCGCCGGCCACTGTCAGGCAAACCTTGAAGTCGGCGATCCTCTCAGCCCAAACTTTGGAACCCCTACCAGTCCTATCTATGTGGGGAACGGAACTGTGACCTACACCCTGCAGGAACTGGCCTTCTACTCATGGTTTCTTGGCTCGTCGCCATCCCTGGGTGCTGGAGGTGGATATTCCAACAACGGCACGTTCCGTGGTTATGCCAAGGCCTGTCCACCGGGCGGCACCAACTGATCGCCGCTGCGCCGCGCTCTGTTACCCAGAACCTGCTACTCAGATAGACAAAGGATGGCTGCGATGTTAGTTCGTGCTTGTATTACCCGGCTTAGCGGTCTGATTGTGCTTTCAATATTGGCTGCGGGACTGGTTCGCGCAGACACGTTGAACAAAATTGTCGCTGCCTCCAGCCAGAATGCCAATGACTCCTTGGCTTGGTCGCAAGCTGGCGCGGACGGAAAGATCCTGCCCGCGAGCATTAGCCTCCGGACTGCCACCGGAATCGCGGCTACAGCAGCTCTCGCCGGCCCGAACAGTATTGTCTCGGTCGCCTGCTCCGCAAACCCTTGCAGCTGGACCGGCACAGGATTCACCGCCGGGCATAGTCTGCTGTGGACCTCCGACGCCGGCAATGGCAGCAATGGTCCGGTAACTCTGAACTTCTCAAAGAGCATAGCTGGGGCGGGCACGTACATCCAGGCGGATATGCCGGGGCCATTCACCGCCCAGATACAGGTCTACAACGGCTCTACTTCACTGGGGTCTTACACTCTGTCAAGCGACAATAACGGAGATCCACTCTATCTCGGTGCAGTCGATGAAAGCTGGCGCTAACATCACGTCGGTGGTCTTCAGCCTCACAGCATGCGCCAGCGCATGCACCGATCTGGCAGTGGATACAATCCTGGTGAACGATGCGTCCGCGGGACCGATAGTCACATTAAGTCCGACCTCGTTAAGCTTTCCGACTACGACTGTAGGAACCACCTCAAGCTCGCAGACGGTGACACTAAAAAATACTGGCACTGCGGCGCTTACCATCTCCTCGATCACATCGACGGGCACCGGTGCGTCCTCGTTCCTGATCCCATCCAAAACCTGCGGGAGCAGCCTGGCTGCGGGTGCCAGCTGCACCTTCTCCGTCGCATTTAAACCGGCCGCAGCCGGATCGTTATCGGCCGCAATCCACGTAACGGACAATGCAACCGGTTCGCCTCAAAGTGTCAGTGTCAGCGGCACCGGCAAAAGTCCTGCTGCGGCGGTCACACTCAGCCCAACTTCGCTGAGCTTCGCCGCGACAACAGTAGGAACAACGTCGAGCTCGCAGACAGTCACGCTGAAAAATACCGGCACTGCGGCCTCAGCATCTCCTCGATCACATCGACGGGGACCAATGCGTCCTCGTTCCTGATTCCATCCAAGACCTGTGGAAGCAGCCTGGCTGCGGGTGCCAGCTGCACCTTCTCCGTCGCATTTAAACCGGCCGCAGCCGGATCGTTATCGGCCGCAATCCACGTAACGGACAATGCAACCGGCTCGCCTCAGAGCGTCAGTGTCAGCGGCACCGGCAAAAGTCCTGCTGCGGCGGTCACACTCAGCCCGACTTCGCTGAGCTTCCCGGCAACGACTGTAGGGACAACTTCAGCTTCGCAGACAGTGACGCTCAAAAATACCGGCACTGCGAGCCTGACCATCTCCTCGATCACCTCGACGGGAACGGGCGCGTCCTCGTTCCTGATTCCATCCAAGACCTGTGGAAGCAGCCTGGCTGCGGGTGCCAGCTGCACCTTCTCCGTTGACTTCAAACCAGCCTCGGCAACGTCGCTGTCCGCCGCGATCCACGTAACTGACAATGCAACCGGCTCGCCTCAAAGTGTCAGTGTCAGCGGCACCGGCAAAAGTCCCGCTCCGGCGGTCACATTAAGCCCGACTTCGCTGAGCTTCCCGACTACGACTGTAGGGACAACTTCAGCTTCGCAGACAGTCACGCTGAAAAATACCGGCACTGCGGCGCTTACCATCTCCTCGATCACATCGACGGGGACCAATGCGTCCTCGTTCCTGATTCCATCCAAGACCTGCGGAAGCAGCCTGGCTGCGGGCGCCAGTTGCACCTTCTCCGTCGACTTCAAACCAGCCTCAGCGACCTCGCTTTCCGCCGTTATCCACGTAACGGACAATGCAACGGGCTCACCTCAGAGCGTCAGCGTCAAAGGCACAGGCAAGGCCTGACGCTAATCTATCTGTGGAACTAACTGGACGACAGGGCAGGCCTATTGAACTGGAGGAAGATTTGCAGCAGCCAACATCTGCTTGTAGCGCGGGTCTGGATGCAGAGGAATAAAAATAGGATCCACGGCGATGCCGATGATAGATGGGTCGCGGCGCTTGAGTAGCTGCTGCAGATCTGCAAGCGCAGCTTCATTTTCGCCAAGCGCGGCTTCGGCTTGTGCGATGCGGTAATTGCGACTGGTCGCGGGAGTTTTGGCGCGCTGTTCGCCCGTCAAAATCGCATGCCACATCCCCTCTTCGCCAAAGCGGCGATAAGCTCGCTCCGCGCTTCTGAATATCTTGCGGTCTTCGTTATCGTGGCGAAGTTCGTCCGCGATTTCGGTCTCAGCAATATAGCGGGGAAGATCCCGCGGTTCAATGGTGCTGAGAGCCGCGAGGATGGCATGAGGGGAGGACGACATGCGGTCTGCGTTCACGACCTCCTGCAGAATATCGGCAGCCTCCGACCGGTGGCCGCTGAGTCCTAGCGCCAATGCGCGGGTGCTTAGGATAGAGGTCGAGTCCGGCTTGAGACGTTGAGCGAGATTCAGTTGTTCTAGAGCCTTGCTGTATCGACCCTCATGCAGCAGCATTGAGCCGTACCAGTGATGGGGCTGAGGCTCACCGGGATCAAGAGCAATGGCGGTGCGGAACTCGCGCTCGGCTGCCGTCGAATTCCATGACCAGAAGAAATCGACAAATGCAAGTGATGCGTGGGCGAGCGAAAGGCTTGGGTCAAGGGCGATTGCACGCTGCGCAGCCGCCCTGGCCTTGGGATAGGCTTCTGCCGAAGACATCATCGAGTATTCGCGCAGCAGGTTGTATGTACTGGAAAGGCCTGACCACGCGGGTGCGTAATTCGGGTCTTTTGAGATGGCATTGAGAAAACACTGCAGTGCGCGATTCAGGGTATCAGGGGTGCGCTGTTCGTTGAAGTAGACGCCGCGCAGATAGAGATCGTCGACGCCCGGAACCTTGGACGAATAAGGCAGGCCAGCCGCGGTTCGTACTGGACCCGAAAGGGATTTGGCCGCTGCCTGGGGCGTTTGCATTCGATGGGTCAGAATGGCGAATGTCAGCGCACATATCGCAGCTACGCAAGTTATGGCAACCAACGAATATAAAATCCACCGGCGGGAAGCAGTGTGCATCCCGCCCACCGCCTGCTTTAAATCGCTGACAGCAACCGAGGGTTCGATTTCTTCAGGATTGGCATGCGTGATCTTTGTATCTGCGGAATAAGGAGCAACGGAGATGTCCGTCGATCGCCGCTTAAAGCCTGCAGGCCCGTTTTCGTCCGATGCATCAGGAGTGGGGAGCGCCTCGGGCGCGGCCGGAACCCGGCTAAGCCAATGATCAAGATCTGAGACGACCGCATAGACGTTGGCCCGGCCGCTACCCGGCATTCGGCGAACGGGAAGCCCGCGCTGCTCCTCCCAGCGCCTGACCGTTCGCACATCGCGTGAAAGGTAGCCAGCAATCTCTTTCCATCCCTGAAGAATGTCACTTCTCGTGCCGCTCACTTACGACCTCACACGGAATGCTTCCCAGTGTGGGAAGATTTTACGCGAAACTTTCGAGCTCGGTCAGGACGCACTAACGGATCTTCACCGCACTGGTCCCCTCGGGATCTGTTGGAGATATTCGACGCATTGAACAGCTAATCCAACGCAGCGTCATACTCGGGGCAGTATGGCCATGGTTGACGTGAGAGTATAAATCGGGCTCAATCATCTCTACGCCAGTCGTGATTAAAAAATGAAGAAGATTACTTTGGAGATCGGATCTCGATGCGTCGTGATCAGTGCGGTATTCGGCGTGCTGTTGACGACTGTCCTCTCAGCGCATGCGGTGGTGCAGACTACGGCTGCAGCCGGCTTTATCAAAACGGCGAATGTCCCTTACCGCTATTGGCGGATTGGAAATCCTCAGGACGTTCATAAGGCTACGCAGGGCGGCATTGCGTTGATCGGCGGGGGCAAGGATCTCGATGCGGCCTTTTTATGGCTTTGCAAGCGATCGGGCGGCGGAGATTTCCTGGTGCTGCGGGCGAGCGGTACGGACGCATACAACCCATACGTGCAGGGGCTGTGTCATGAAAATTCAGTGGCTACACTGCTTATCCCAAACCGCCAGGCGGCGTTCGAACCAGCGGTGCGGAAGAGAATCGAGAACGCGGACGCCATATTTATTTCTGGCGGAGATCAGGCGAACTATGTGAACTATTGGCAGAACACGCCTGTGCAGCGTGCGATCAACGATGCGATCCGACGCGGTGTGCCGGTAGGGGGAACCAGCGCCGGCCTTGCCGTCCAGGGCGAGTTCATGTATTCCGCGCAGAAGGACTTAGCAGATGGCCCGGACCTGAGTTCTGTAACGGCATTGCACAATCCTTACCTTCCTCAAGTGACCATTGTTCGTCATTTTCTGACAATCCCTGCGCTTCGCGACACGATCACGGACACGCACTTTTCGCGGCGGGACCGTATGGGACGACTGCTGGTTTTTATGGCGCGAATTCTGCAATCCGGCAATGTCAAGAGTATCCGAGCAATAGCCGTTGATGAACGCACGGCAGTACTTCTAAATCCGGACGGGCGGGGCAGAGTCGCGGGCGCGGGTGCGGCTTATTTCCTGAAGGCGTCTGCCAGGGCCGAGGTTTGCCGGCCTGGAGTGCCGCTGACTTTTAAAAATGTTTCAGTCATCAAGATGAACGCGGGCGGGGAATTTGATACGACCAAGTGGAGCGGCCGCGGCACACATTACGAGCTTTCGGTAGACGACGGAACCGTACATTCTACGCAAACTGCGGGCGCGATTTATTGAGCTTTCGGGCGCGGACCTGATTGAGCTTGGTCGGAGCGGACGAGGAAATCGCGTGACCTACTCTAGAATCTTGAAAGATTTGCTTTCGGCGAATTCTCTGAATAGACTTGGCGCTGCTTTCCATATCAGGGGTGACGAGTGCGGAAGTTTTTTTTGATTGCTGCAAGTTTTTTGTTTTTTATACCAGTGGGCTTTGCTCAAACATCCATGGGCCGCATTCTCGGAACTGTTACAGATCCGGCCGGAGCTGTAATTCCAGGCGCTCATGTCAGCATCACCAACACCGCCACGGGAGCGGTGCGCGTGCTTACAACGACCGGCGCAGGCGACTATGTCGCGCCCGATCTGCTCCCAGGGCCCTATTCTGTTGTTATTGAGGCTCCCGGCTTTGCCAAGCTAGAGCGCCAGGGATTAGTGCTGGAAGTCGCGCGGGATATCCAAGTCAATGGCATCCTGAAGCCCGGCTCCGTGTCGGAAACTGTGACCGTAAATACCCAGACCTCGTTGATCAACACTACGAACGATGTGCTGGGAACCACATTTTCCAATGAGGCGATCAATCAACTTCCTTTGCAAGGCCGCGATTTTCAAAACCTGGCGATCCTGCAGCCCGGAATCCAGCGCACGCCCGGCGGCGGATTTCTCTCAATCAACGCTAATGGGAATCGCCCCGAAGATAACAATTTCATCGTCGACGGTATTGACGATAACGACGCTTACTACGGCACGACTGTAATCAATGCAGAGGGAATCACGGGTACACCGGCGACACACCTGCCGATCGATGCGATTCAGGAATTTAATGTGCAATCCAGTCCGGAAGCGGATTATGGATTCAAGCCGGGCGCGATCATCAACGTTGGCATTAAATCTGGAACCAACCAACTCCATGGCTCGGCGTATTACTTCAATCGCAACGCCGCTACGGATGCGAGAAATTATTTCAATCCCGTAGGGCAGCCCGCATCGGCGCTTAGCCTGCATGAGTTTGGCGCATCGGCTGGCGGCCCAATCCGAAAAGATCGGCTTTTTGTCTTTGCGAATTATGAAGGCGTGCGGGACACGGTAGGCAATCCACTGGCTGTGAACAGTCCCGTCACCGTTCCTATCGGAGACCCTACGGTCAGCATTGCCGATGCTATTTCTGAATGCCAGGCGGAGGGAAGCTGTAGCACGATCAGTCTGAACCTGGCGAAACTCTATCCGACGAATACCGGGCAGAATCAACAGGGCCCGACGGTAATCGACACGGACTTCAACAATGAGAATAGAGAAGACAACGGCATTCTGAAAGTCGACTACACTGCGTCGCAGCGCAGCAGCTTCTATGCCACCTATTTTGTTGGAGACAGTTTGCAGACGGAGGAGACTCCGAACGTGCTGAATGCGGCTTGGTTGTCGCAGGCCAAGACCCGCGCTCAGGTGGCCGGACTATCCTGGATTTTTGTCGGCAGCGCGAAGTTCACCAATCAATTGCGTTTCGGCTATAACCGCTTCTGGCAAGACAATGTCAGCGCCGACAATAACGTGAACCCCACCAGCTACGGGATCGATACAGGGGTCACCAATCCCACGGACTTTGGATTGCCGAAAATCAAGCTTTCAGGATTCAACCAATTAGGCGGCAGCGATTCCCCGCTTTACACAACTCCCAACCAGACGTTTATCTATAGCGAGAACGCTTCCTATCTTTGGGGCGCCCACAATCTTCGATTTCGGAGGCGAGATTCGCACCGGAATGACGAACAATCGCCGTGACACGGGTGGAAAGGGCGTCATAGATTTCGCCACCAGCTACGACGCGAACGGAAATCCGGTGTTGAGCTCCCTCCAGAACTTCGTCCGCGGCATCGCGAACTACGGGTATGTTTTCGTCGGCGACAGTCATCGGGTGGTGAGCCAGACCTCTTACGGCGCATTTCTCCAGGACAACTGGCGCTTTAGAAAAAACCTGACCATAAGCTGGGGGCTTCGTTATGATCTGACGCTCCCCATCCACGAGAAGCACGACCTGCTTGGGAATTTCGATCCTAACCTGGGCCTGGTGCAGGTTGGGAAACAAATCAGCGAGCCCTATCAGACGGACCACCATGATGTCGCTCCACGCTTCGCTTTTATATGGGATACGCATGGGGATGGAAAAACCGTAATTCGCGCCGGTGGCGGAGTTATTTACGAGATTCCGCACATCTCCGTCTACATGGGACAGAACGGGACTGCTGCAAACGGCTTGAGCGTGGTTCCCACGGGAGCGCAGGGTGTCACTCCTGGAGGCGGCAGCATTGTCGCCACAACTTACACCTTCAACGCGGATAACACCACCAATATCAACCAGGCGCTTACCAACGGCTGGCAGAGTGGAGGACCGGTGTTTGGCAACCTGAGCCCCAGCCTTATCTCCTGCTCCTATAGCAATCCATGTCCAGTCATGGGCGTGAACCGGGGAATTGTAACTCCGTACATCTTTAACTGGAATGTCAACCTACAACAGGCGGTCTGGAAAGATGCAGCGCTGACCATTGCGTATGTGGCCAATAAGGGCGTGCAGCTATACAGTATTCGCGACATTAATCAGAACATCTATGCGAACGATACGGCTGGGGATGGCCAGTCCGGGCGGCCTTACGTGAACAAGTTTCCTTCCCTGGGATTTATCGACCAGCTTGGGAATGGAGATAACTCGATGTATCACGCCCTGCAGGTAACGCTGAAGCAGCAGACGCGCCATGGCCTCTTCTTCGTGGCGGGTTATACCTGGGCACATGCCATTGACGACGCCAGCGGCAACCGTGAATTTCTTATCCAGAACAGCTATGATCCCGGCGCCGAACGCGGGAACGCGGACCAGGACATTCGAAACCGATTTACTCTAGCCACGACTTACCCTCTACCCAACAAGAGAGGCTACTGGCAGATGCTGAGCGGATGGCAAGTCAATAACATCTTCACCGCGCAGGATGGGGAGCCTCTCTGGTTTGCTGACTTTTCGGATAACATCAGCGGGACCAGCGAGTATAACGACCGCTGGAATATTACTGGTGATCCCAAGTTGATCAAATGGTCCGCGACTACACCGCTTCCGTATTTTCCCGATGGCAGCGTAATTCCTGCCTGTGTCGCCGCCACCAACGGTTCGGCAACCAGCATCGGCCAACTTCAGAACTACGGTTGCTATGCAGGTCCGGGTTATACGATGACACCTCCCGATCCTGGAACCTTTGGCAACATGCGAAGAAACGCCGCTCCGGGGCCGGGTTATTTCGACTGGGACTTCTCTCTCATTAAGACATTCAACTTCGGCGAACGCTTCAACGCCGAGTTTCGCGGCGAGTTCTTTAACGTGATTAACCATCCAAACTTTGCTGCGGTAGATACGAACCTATCTGACGATGTGGGCACCAGTCAGCCTACTGTTGGGCTTGCTTCGAACACGCCCGATGTGGCGGCTTCCAACCCTGTTGTTGGATCCGGTGGCTCGCGTCATATCCAACTAGGCGTGAAGGTGCGCTGGTAGAGGTGAGGGGCGGAATGCGGTCGATAAAGGTGGTTTGCATCTTCGTTTGTTCTATGTTCGCGGCGTCCGTTTTTGGCCAGGCACCCGTTTCCACGCAATTGCCGAGGATGACTCTCGAAGAGGCATTTGATTACGTTCAGGTTGAGGCCGTTGCGATTTCACCTGACGGCATGGAAGTCGCGATCGGCACGAGCGTGGCGAACTGGAAGAACGAACGCTTCGATCAAACCCTGTGGCTCTACCGCAACGGTACATTGCGCCGTCTTACTGAATCCTCCAGCGATCATGGCCCGCAATGGTCCCCTGACGGGCAGTGGATCGCGTTTCTATCCAGTCGCAAAGCCGCGGACGAAAAAAGCAAGGGCAGTGGGAAAGCGCAAATCTATGTGATCTCCGCAACCGGTGGAGAAGCGTTCCCAGTAACGCAGGAGGAAGATGGGGTGCATGCGTTCGCATGGTCTCCGGATTCCCAGACCATTTACTCTGCCGCGAAAGCTCCGCTGAGCGATGCAGAAAAGGAAAACCACAAGAAACTTTGGCATGATGTCGTTCAGTTTCGAGAAGATGATCGGGGCGACACAATTCGCAGCGAGAAGATTTCGTTGCTTGTTGCCAAGCGAGACGGCCCCATGCGGGATGGAGGGTCGCCACCGCTGCAGGCACCGATTGTTGCGTCGTTAAGCAAGGCCGTGTCGAAGATGGCTGTCTCGCCAGATGGCACACAGATCGCGTTCACGACCGATTCTCCTTCCGGACGACTAGAGAAAATCTCCGACGATGAGCTTTATCTCGTGCCTGCAATCGGGGGAGTACCGCGCCGGCTGACCAACAATGAAGCCAGTGAGGGTGACCCGCATTGGAGCAGGGACGGTGGGAAGCTGATTTTTACGGTGTCCGGCGGCTCAATGGAAGGCAGATATGAAGACGTGCAGAGCCGCCTCTACACCCTTGATCTGAAAACAGGGAAAATTGGAAGACTGGGTGCATCGTTTGGCGGCGCACTTTCTGAACCCCAAATGCTGCCTGATACAGGGGTAGCAACAACCGGGACACTGGGTACGGAGGTGCAGATCTACGTTCAGCGGAAAAGCTCGGAATTTGAAAAAATGCCGGGCCGCGCAGGTACATATTCTAACGTCAGCACCGCTGCCCGATCACCGAGGGTGGCCTTCGAGTATTCCGCGCAGCAATCGCCCAGCGAAGTATATCTCGCGGATTCACCCGAGGATCTGGCAGGTGCGAAGCCGATTACAGCATTCAACACCCTATTCACGCATCGCGCTTTGCCGCAAGGCCGCCCATACCGCTGGACCGCGGATGACGGTGTCAAAGTTGAAGGCTGGCTTATCTACCCCCCAGGTAAATTCGGCGCGAAGCACCTGCGCATGCTCACCCTGATTCACGGCGGACCTGCTGATGCTGACGGTAATCATTTTCGTTCAGATTGGTACGACTGGGCTGTACTCGCTGCGAGCAATGACTGGCTTGTGTTTCGTCCAAATTACCGAGGTTCCACCGGATACGGCGATGCTTTCATGCGGGAGATCTCGCCGCATCTTGTTTCTCGGCCCGGCAAGGACATACTGGAAGGCGTGGACGCGCTGGTGAAAGAGGGAATCGCGGATCCAGATCAGCTGACGATCGGTGGCTATAGCTACGGCGGCTACATGACGAATTGGCTGATCACGCAGACCACGCGATTTCGCGCGGCCGTCACAGGGGCCGGAGCTGTTGAACATGCGGCAGACTGGGGCAACGACGATCTGACTTTCGATGATGCCTGGTATCTTGGCGGCGCGCCCTGGCAGGCCGAGAAGAACTACAACGAACAAGCTGCCATGTGGCAGATGAACAAAGTTCGCACTCCCACGCATCTGGTAGCCGGCGACAAGGATATTCGAGTCCCAACGGCTGAAGATTATTTGATGGAACGCGAACTGCACACCCTGGGGGTGCCGAGTAAGCTGCTGATCTTTCCAGGGGAAGGCCATCCGCTTGCGAACAATCCGTGGCACGGAAGAATTAAAGTGCGAGAAGAGCTGCAGTGGCTCGATGAATATAGCCGGCAGCCCGTTCAGCGCAGTGAGCAGACGAATAGCCGGCAGTAAGTAGCCGGGCCCGCAACAGCACTGTTGCCGGTAGCCCGATAAAACGTGGAGCGCATAGATGATTTCTTCGCGATGGATGATGGCGGTGGTGTTTTCGGCAATGATGATGCAGGCGCAGCAGTCTCCCGCGCCTGGTCCGCTGCAAGGCTATTCCCGTGCGGCATCTGCCAGAGAGGCGCATTGGGAGCAGAACTTTCGCGCGATCCCTTCGCCAGACAATTTAAGAACATACATGCAGCGGTTATCCGCGCACCCACACAACGTCGGCTCTCCGTACGACAAAGATAATGCGGAGTGGATAGCGCAGAAGTTCCGTTCATGGGGATTTGATACCTCGATCGAGACCTTCTACGTGTTGTTCCCAACTCCGAAAGAAAGAAAGCTGGAGTTGCTGGAGCCCACGCAGTTTACGGCGAAGCTGGAAGAGCCGCCGGTCAAAGTCGATCCGACATCTGACCAGCAGGCGGAGGCGTTGCCCCCCTACAATGCATATTCCGCCGATGGGGACGTGACCGGACCGCTGGTCTATGTGAATTACGGCACGCGGGAAGACTACATGACCCTGGACCGCATGGGCATCTCCGTAAAGGGAGCGATCGTAATCGCGCGATACGGGGAAGCGTGGAGGGGAATTAAGCCGAAGGTGGCGGCGGAGCATGGCGCGATCGGATGCATCATCTATTCCGACCCGCAGCAGGATGGATATGGCGAGGACACTACTTTTCCGCAGGGACCGGCACGTCCCACGGAGGGGGTGCAACGCGGCTCGGTTGCGGACACGTTCTATCCGGGCGATCCGCTGACGCCTGGAGTTGGGGCGACAAAAGGTGCAAAACGGATCAGGCTGAAGGACTCGCCGGAGATCACAAAGATACCAACGCTGCCAATTTCTTACGGAGATGCGCAGCCGCTGCTGGAGGCGCTCGGCGGTCAGATGGTTCCGCGCGCCTGGCGTGGAGGATTGCCGATCGCGTACCACTCCGGTCCCGGACCCGCGAAGGTACACCTGAAAGTGATTTCGAACTGGGACACGAAGCCGATTTATGACGTGATCGCGCGCATGCATGGTTCGACGGAGGCCGACCAGTGGGTGATTCGCGGGAACCATCAGGATGCATGGGTGAACGGGGCGGAAGATCCGATCTCCGGGCTGGTCGCGGAAATGGAAGAGGCGCGCGCGCTGGGCGAACTTGCAAAGCAGGGTTGGAAGCCACGCCGCACCATCCTCTATTGCGCCTGGGACGGCGAAGAACCGGGACTGCTGGGATCGACGGAGTGGGTAGAGACGCATACGAAAGAGTTAAGCGATCATGCGGTGTTGTATGTGAATTCCGACGATACAGACCGCGGCTTTTTGCAGATGGAGGGCTCGCATTCGCTTGAGCACTTCATTAATACCGTAGCCGGTGATGTTGCGGACCCTGAGACGAAATACACAGTGCTGGAGCGAGCTCGGCTCCAGCAGATCGGTACCGCCAAAACAGATGAAGAGCGGAGCGAGCTAAGACAGCGGCGCGACCTTCGTATCGGAGCTTTAGGCGACGGCTCGGATTACTCTCCGTTCCTCGATTATGTCGGTATACCGTCGCTGGACCTGCGCTTCGACGGCGAAACAGAGGGAGGGGTGTACCACTCGGAGTACGACGATTTCTACTGGTACACACATTTCGCAGACACGAAGTTTGTGTATGGGCGCGCGCTGGCGCAAGTTGCAGGCACAGCGGTGATGCGAATGGCGGATGCCGAGATGTTGCCGTACGAATTCACGAACGTTGCAGATACGATGCATAGCTATGTGGACGACTTGAAGAAGCAGATGACGCAAACACGGCAGCGAATCCAGGAAAACGACCGGCAACTGCAAGAAGGCGTATTCACGGCGATGTCCGATCCGCAGAAACCCTCGTATCCACCGAAGCAGGAGGACGTTCCTCCGTTCCTGAATTTCGCTCCGCTTGAGAATGGGACCGCCGATCTGTCGGTGAGCGCCGAGAAATACCAGAAGGCGCTAGATGCGCTGGCAAAGAACGATTCCGTGCTCGATGGTCCGCAGGTCGCGACCGTGAATCATCTGCTGATGTTGACCGAGCGGGCGACACTGCGGCAGGCCGGACTGCCGGGTAGAAGCTGGTATAAAAACCAGATCTATGCTCCCGGAGCGTATACGGGCTATGGAGTGAAGACAATGGCCGCAGTACGAGAGGCCATGGATCAGCACCAATGGCAGTTGGCCGATCAGCAATGCCCGGTGGTGGGAAGTGTGCTGGTTGACTGGAGCCGCGCGATCGATGCGGCGACGGACAAACTGAAAACGATAGACGCGGCTGCTGTACCAACCGTTGAAAAAGGGGCGCGTTCGACTAGCCCTTAGATTCTTCGCCGCGCTCAGGATGAAAAGCGTTATGCCGTCTAAGGTCTCGCGACAGCAGCTTGTGAAACAAATGCTCTCCCGCTTCCCGCCGCACTGAAAGGCGTCCTGCACCATAGGCGCGGGACGCAAGCCCGCGCTGCACCGATTCGCAGATGTCTACGTCTTCCTGCTGAATTCGATCACTGATAGCAACGCTGTCGCGACGAGTATGTTCGCCGTTCACGGCAGGCGTTGCAAAATAAAAATCGAAGATGACTTTTGTCTTGTCGATGTCAATAGGAATGACAAGATTGGTGTCCATCACTCCTTCGTACAGGTTCAGCATTAAGTTGGGATAAATCCAGTAATAGTGGGCGCGCGTGCCGGTACGGGTAGCGGAAAACTCCGAGTTCTCCTGGGAGCCCACGACAGGGCTCGACTGGAGACAATAGCGCTCGCCATTTTCAATGGTGTAGTTGCTGTAATCGAGTACGCTGTTTAGCCCCTTGTGAAGGTGAGGAACGTGATACCCGCCGTCGAGGTAGTTATCGACGAATACCTTCCAATTACAGGCAAGTGTGTATACCCGTTGTTCAAAAAAGTTCAGCCTTCCGACTCCCAGCGCCGATAGGTGACGGCCCATTTCTCCCATCCACTGGTGCAATGGGATGGCTTCGGGATCGAGCGAAATGAAAATGAATTGTTCCCAAATATCTACACGAGCCGCGATGAGGCCGTAGCGATTGCGGTCGAAATTGCACACCGAGTTAAATTCCGGAGCGCCCTTTAGCTTCCCGTCCAACGCGTAGGTCCAGCCATGATACGGGCAACGAAACGACTGGACGCAGCCCGCCGGCTCGACTGCAACTGCAGCGGCATGGTGGCGACAGACATTGTAAAAGGCACGTAGAACACGATCGACCCCGCGGACCACAAGGAGCGGTTCGCTTGAAATCTGGCAGCGAAAGTATTGTCCCGGCGCCGTCACCTGCTCTACGCGCCCGACTAATTGCCAGGTTTTAGCGAATACGGCGCGCTGTTCTATTTCGGCAATGTCAGGATCGGTATACCAGCAGGCAGGCGCAGTCGAAGCGAGCTCTAATGGATCGTCCTCACGATATAAGCCAAGCCGCTCTTCCAGGGATAATTTGCCCAAGGCGCTCTCCTCGCGCAGCGTGCCCAGGAACTTCAGGCTCGCGGATTTTTTCGACTAGCGTCTTCGAGCACAGCCATGGCCGCATTGCGACCGTTCATCCCGATTACGCTGCCGCCGGGATGGGTGCAGGCCCCGCACAGATACACACCACTCATAGGGGTGCGAGGTTCCAGGCGATTGCTCCACATGAATTGTGGCAGGCATTCGCCTTGAAAAATATGTCCGCCGGTTAGTCCCACCTTGCTTTCAATGTCCGGCGGCCCAAGTACCTGCACGTCTGCAACCGCGTGTGGAATGTTGCTGCAGAATCTGCCGATCGATGCGAAGGCGGTGTCGCGCACCTGGTTGCGGCGCTGATCCCAGCTGCCTTCCGCAAAACGATACGGAACGTACTGCGCGAAGACGCTCATGGTGTGTTTGCCAGGAGGCGCGACCGTCTCATCATGCGCGCTTTGGAAATACAGCTCACACCAGAGATTTTCGGGCAACTCGCCGGCCCGCGCTGCGGCGAATCCCGCTTTCCACTCCGTAGCTGTCAGGGGCGCGTTGATCTGGCCAAAGTGGTGCGGCTCGCGGGTGCCGGGACGAGCGACGAAATTTGGCAATTCATTGAGCAGGACGTTCAGCTTTACGGTGCAACCTTCGATGGGGATGGATTCCACGCGAGCACGCCAGGGTGCATCGGCGGCATCTCCCAGCAGGCGCAGAGTAACTCGCGGATCGGCATTGGAGACGACGGTCGGAGCGAAGATACGTTCGCCGCCTTCGAGTTCCACGCCTTCGCCGGGAAGAATACGGGCGACAGGAACTCCGGCGGCAATCGTAGCGCCCGCTTCGCGTGCAGCGTCGCACAGGTAGAAAGAAATCATTCCCATCCCGCCGCGGACATATCCCCACATACCCGGTAAACCGCCCAGGCGACCGGAAGAGTGATGAAATCGGATGGATGCGGTTCCTGCATCGAATGGACTGGCATTGGTGCCGATCACGCCCTGGCCGAGATATGCCGATTGCAGGCGCTCATCCTCCAAATAGCGCTCCACATATTCCGCCATTGACCATTCGAAAATCAATGCCGATGCTTCTGCGTCGTTGCCGAGGCGCTCCTCGATTTGCTCTCGAGTGGGCGCGGGGCCAATCCACATATCCCCTGGTCCTGCGGGACGCAGCGCATCGCGCACGCGGCGAATCAGGTCGCTCATCGCCTTCCAGCCCTCAACATCTCTGGGAGAGAAGCGTCGCACCTCTTCTTCACAAGCGTCGTCATCGTCCCACAATTGAATGCTGGTTCCGTCGAGGAACGGAACGAAAAGACCGTTGACAGCGGGTGTCCACTGGAAACCTCGGCGCGGCAGTTCCATTTCTTCAACGACAAGTGGGTGCAGCAGGCCGGCCAGATAAGCGCAGGGCGACATGCGCACTCCTGGGAACGGCTCTTCCACGGTGCAGGCTCCCCCGATTCTTGCTCTGCTCTCGAGCACCAGGACACGCTTGCCTGCGCGTGCGAGATACGCGGCACAAGTTAATCCGTTATGGCCGGCGCCGACAACGATCGCGTCCCATTTCCGCTTCGCAAGCTGCCGCATCGGCGCTGGAGTTCCGATCATTCCGAGGGAAATCGCAGCGGAATCACTTTGCCCGGAACTCGTCATCTGCGCACCTCTATGGAATCGTAGGAGTGATACCGGAGCAAAGGAATTCGATCATGAAGAGCACGAAGTTTCGCCCGCCAGAAGAATAGCGCATCAGGGTAGTCGTTCGACATGTGTCTGCAAGTTAGAACGCCGGTCTTTGAGCTTCTGACTGCGCCAGTAGAGATATGCCGGGGTTCCAAGCAACATGATTCCAATTCCCGCCATCGACTCTACCGGTTTCCGCCACAGGGTGTTTAGCGCCCATGCTCCGCAAATGACGCAATAGAGAAGCGGGACCCATGGATAGCCGGGGCATTTAAAACCCCGCGGCATATCGGGGCGTTTGTGACGCAATATGAAGAGCGCGGAAGCGGAGAGTGCGTAAGCGATCACGCTGATGAAGATCACGTAGGTGAAGAGCTGATCGTAGCGTCCGGACAGCACCAGCACCGAAGCCCAGACACACTGCACGATAAGGCTGAAGGCAGGGGTGTGCCAGCGCGGGTTCACTTCCGCGAGCTTCTGGAAGAAAACCCCATCCTTGGCCATCGCGTAGTAGACACGTGCGCCGCTCATGACGCAGGCTGCCGCGGCTCCAAAGCAGGAAATGGCAACCAGTGCGCCGAGCCATCTGCCGGCCGCCGGGAAGAACATCAGGCGCGCGGCAGATTGGGCCACCGTCGTCTGATTCGCCATTGCGCCGAGTGGCATGGCATAGAGATAGAGGACATTGAGAGAAACGACGACCGCTCCTATGATCGCGACGGCGATGATAAGCGCCCGGGGGATGTTGCGCTGTGGCTGCTTGATTTCACCTGCGACCCAGGTGATGTACACCCATCCGTCGTACACCCAAAAAACTGCGATCATGGCAACACCGAAGCCGCTCAGGAGCGCGCCTGCACTGTAGTGTCCCGGCATCGGCCTTGTAAAGTTTGACCAGCTTCCGCGTCCGAAGCTGAACCCAAGGATCAGAAAGGCAGCGATGGCGGCAAACTTTGCCCAAGTAGCGATGTTCTGCAGAACGACGGCTCGACGCAATCCGATTACGTTGATCCAGGTTAGAAATACCAGCGCGCCGATGGCGAGCAGATGGCCAACGTTGAGCGTCCAACCGAGAACGGAAAAGATGGGCCGCGAGGAGTTCAGGACTGGGATTACCGCTCCGGTATAGGCGGCGAAGCCGGCGGCAATCGCCGCGAGGCTGCCCGTAACGCTGACGGAGAAAATCATCCATCCGTAAAGGAACGCGACGAACTCTCCGTAGGCTTCGCGCAGGTAAATGTACTGGCCACCGGCCTCAGGGTACATTGCGCCCAATTCGGCCATCGAGAGGGAAGCGAGCGCCGCGACCAACATGCCCGCAACCCATGCGAGCATGAACAGCAGCGGCGTACGCACGGCTGCGGCGACATCGCTGGAGGTAAGGAAAAGGCCCGAGCCGATCGTGCCACCTACCAGCAGCAGGACGGCGTCGAGGAGGGACATTCCTCGGACCAACGTTGGTTTTTCCGTTTGCGCTGGCGGCATAGCGGCAATATGATCTGGAGCCGCGTGGACATGAACCATGTGGACTGAGATTAACGAATTACCGCGTGAATCGTCCACGTGCGAATGATTGCATTGTGTCCGGTGATCGCTCTTCCCATCTTGCTCGACCCGATTCAGTCGAGCGGCCCCGCGCCATCGTGAAGCGGCGGAGGCGAGCGGGAACTTGACAAGTAGCTTCGCAGGTTCTAAAACGGCTGGTTATTGAAACGATTGAATATCCGGCCGCCAGATTCAGGACTGCGCATCTGAGGAGCTAGTGCTTGCTCCCATTGCGCGACCGAACGATGTTCGAACGAGTGAGGCCATGACAGTGACGGAAGAAGACAGAATCGATCAAGAATGGGGCGAGGAACAGGTGATGCATCACGCAAGGATAGATCAATCGTTAAAGTGGCAGAGGCCCGATCGTCATTTGCTGTTGTGTTTTCTGACATTCGCGCTGTTTATATTCGCCGGTCACGCGATGGCGCAGGAGGTCACGGGCACAATTCTGGGCTCGGTAACCGACTCGACAGGCGCATCGGTACCGAATGCGACGGTGACGATTACCAATACGGATCGCAACTCTGTGGAAAGAACGCTGTCGACAACTGCGGCCGGCCGATTCAGCGCGCCATTGCTTCCGATCGGTAAATACTCGGTGAGGATAGAGGCCACAGGATTCAAAACATATTTGAAAAGCGGGATCACGCTGAACGTCAACGACAGGCTGAATCAAATCATCGTGCTGCAGGTCGGCGCGGTGAATCAGACGGTCGCGGTGCAGGCCAACGCGCTCCAGGTCGACACCCAATCTGCAACGGCGTCAGGATTAATTTCCGGCGTTCAGATTCGACAGCTCTCATTGGAGAGCCGGAACTACGAAGCATTTGTAGCTTTGATGCCGGGAGTGGTTTCGCTCGCCGGGAGTGATCTTTCTCTTGGTGCGATCGCGCCGAACGGCAGCAGCAACGACACATCGTTCTCAATAAACGGCAGCTTCGGCGAGCAGAACAACTGGACGATAGACGGAGTGGACAACGTTGACCGTGGCGCAAACGGCACCAATCTGGATTACCCCAGCGTCGATGCCATTGCGCAGGTCTCGGTGCTGCGGGGCAACTACAGCGCTCAGTATGGCCGCGCCGCGGGTGGGCAGGTCAACGTGATCACGCGTTCCGGCACTAACAAATTTCACGGCACCCTGTACGAGTTCTTCCGCAACGACGCACTCGATGCCAACACGTGGGGCAACAAGGCGTTCTCAACGCCCGCGGCTCCGCGGACCCCATTGCGTTACAACGACTTTGGAGGCTCCTTCGGCGGCCCTGTCATTATTCCGGGCGTTTACAATGCGGCAAGGAACCGGACATTTTTCTTTTTCTCCGAGGAGGCGCGACGGATCATCGAGTCCGCTCCGGATGTGGCGCTGGTACCGAATCTGCAGGAACGCGGCCAGGACCCGGCGACGGGCAACGTTCCCACCTTTCCATTTCCGGTCTGCCTTGGACCTGTGAACGGAGACGGCAGTTGCCCGGCAGGTCAGTCGTCGACAACGATTCCTATCGCCATGATCAACCCCGCGGCCGCGGCCTATCTGAAGGACGTGTACTCGCATGTCCCGCTGCCCCAGCAGACCCTTTCCGACCAATTGGCGGCAAACCAGAGCGACACTTTCAATTCCCACCAGGAGATTATCCGGGTGGACCACAAGTTCAACGACAAAGTATCTGGTTTCGCGCGCTATCTGCGGGACGCGATCCCCACAATTCAAGGCGGTGGGCTGTTCAATGCGAACGCGGTGCCGAACGTGACCACCACATCTACCCAAAATCCGGGAGAAAACCTGGCGGTCTCGCTGAATTTCATCTTCTCGCCGACCTTGCTGAACCAGCTCGTATATGGTTACTCCTATGACGGCCTCTACAGCGTGAACGCGTCGCAATTCGCGGCTTCCAAATCGCCGGATGTAGCTGCTGCGATCACGTTGCCCTATCCGGAAACGCTGAATCGAATCCCCAGCATCGGTTTTGGCGCCTATCTGGGAAGCATGTATGGATTCGGCACCTATGCGGACTCCAACAAGAACCACATGATCTTCGACAACCTGACCAGAATTGCTGGGCGGCACACGTTTCAATTCGGGGTTACCTACAGCCATTATGAAAAATCGGAAAACTCGGCTGGGAACAATGCGGGCACCTTCAACTTCCAGGCCAATCCGGACACAACGCTGTCGAACGGACAGGACCCAGCTGCGGAATGGCATCAGGAGTTTGCCTATTTCCTGCTTGGCCGCTCCACCCAGTTCTCACAGCTATCGCAGGATCTGCGCGCTTACATCTTCCAGAATCAATATGAGGTGTATGCGCAAGACCAATTCCGGTTACGCCCCAATCTGACCTTGAACTATGGATTGAGGTATTCCAATTTCCGCCAGCCTACGGATGGCAAGAACCGTGCCACCAGCTTTGTGCCGGCCCGGTATAACCCGGCGAACGCGCCAGTGATCGACAATTCAGGAAACGTGTGCACACCACAGACGCTGCCATGCGACGGTACCTCATCGACCAATCCGAATTATGATCCTCTGAACGGCATAATTATTGGAGGAAAAAATTCACCCTTCGGCACAGCGATCGCGCCGCAGTCGAATCGCGATCTACAGCCGCGTGTCGGCTTTGCATACGATCCGACGGGACAGGGAAAAGCGTCTATCCGGGGAGGCTACGGGATATATTTTGAGAACACCGCAGTCGGCTTCGTTGAAGACAATGTTTTCACCAATCCTCCGTTCGTCCAGACCACCACGATCTTCAACGCGCCGTTTGATAATCCTGGTGGGGGACAGGTGGCGAACAACAGCGTTCCATTTCTGACCGTCACCGATCCAAACTGGCACCAGCCGTACGTACAGCAATGGAACATAGATTTCCAACAACAGCTTGCGAAGGACGTTATCTTCGACATCGGTTATTACGGCAGCAAAGGAACGCACCTGGTCGGGGCCATGGACATCAACGAGCCGATTCCAGGCTCCTACGCAACCAGCCCGCTGATCCAGAACAATCCAAATTTCATCGCGGAGGGCAATCCGCAAATTGACGGAAACACCGAGAACCTGCTGAACCTGATCCGGCCTTACATTGGCTACGGCGTGATCGATATGTACAGGACCGTTTTCAAGTCTCACTACAATTCATTGCAGACAAGTCTGCAAAAACAGTTCACGGCGGACTCGCTGATCAGCATCAACTACACCTGGTCAAAAAACATGTCAAATGCTTCTGGACAGTACAATCCGGAGCCGCAGAACAGCTATGATCTGCAGGCGGAATATGCTCCCTCAATGTATGACGAGCGACACGTATTCAACACCGACTTCGTCTACCATCTGCCCTATTTTGCCGATCAGCGTGGGCTTGAAGGGCGCGTCCTTGGCGGCTGGGAGGTATCCGGGATTATCAGCGCCAACTCCGGAACACATCTGACTCCGGCGACTTCGAATTTCAACGATCCCGGCGGCATAGGCGCTTTTGTCTCTGCCAATGCTGGAAAGAGCATACGTCCAGACCAGATCAGCAATCCAAACGACGGAGCACCACATACGGCGGCGGAGTGGTTCAACGTGAACGCCTATCGGGATGTTCCGACGAACCAGTTCCGGGTTGGTGATGCCCGTCCATACAGCATCGCTGGGCCAGGAGCGTGGGAGATCGACCTGACGGCGATGAAGAACTTCAAGATAACGAATGGTTCGCAGCTTCAGTTCCGAGCAGAAGGGTACAACGTGCTGAACCATACGAACTACAACAGCGTCGACACTACCCTGGGCGACGGAAGTACCGGGCAGGTGATAGGGGCAGCACAGAACAGGATTCTGCAGCTCGGATTGAAGTACAACTTTTAAACTCGAACATAAAATTCCAGAGAGGAAATATCGCGAATGGCGTTTTCAAGGGAGTTGCGATTAGCAATGCTGGCGGCGATGATAGCCGTCTCTCCGTTTGCTGTGTTCGGCCAGACAGGGAACGGCCTCTCGAGAGACGAGGCCGTGCCTCTGCGACAGGGATGGGAGATCCAGTCGGCCTGCAAGATAAAGGAGGATGGCGCGCGTTTGTCTTCCGCGGGCTACCGCGCTGAAGGATGGATCAAGGCGACGGTTCCAACCACGGTGCTGGCGGCCCAGGTGTCTGCTGGCATCTACAAAGATCCGTACTATGGGATGAATATGCGCAAGCTTCCGGGCGCGGATTATCCACTGGGAAAATTCTTTTCCAACATGGAAATGCCTGCAGGCAGTCCATATCGCTGCGGCTGGTGGTACCGCAGGGAATTTCCCGTTCCGGTCAGCGCCCGTGGCAGGGCGACGTGGCTACACTTCGATGGCATCAACTACCGGGCTAACATTTGGGTGAACGGGCGGTTGATCGCCGATTCAAAGAGTGTGGCGGGAGCGTATCGCGTCTATGACCTGGATATTACAAAGGCAGTGACTCCGGGGAAGCCGGCAGCGGTCGCGGTCGAGACGTTTGCACCGGGTCCACTCGATTTGGGAATCAATTGGGTCGACTGGA
Organism: uncultured Acidobacteriota bacterium; assembly: GCA_963744615.1. Classification (GTDB taxonomy): domain Bacteria; phylum Acidobacteriota; class Terriglobia; order Terriglobales; family Acidobacteriaceae; genus JAKAAZ01. Next base: position 1,531,416 of record CAVUUE010000003.1, on the reverse strand, counting down.
ACCCATCGCCACCTGATAAAAACATGGGATTGTGGGGGCCGGTTGCAATCAAGACGACCGGACCGGTCGCTGTGCGCTATCCATTTATTGTGACCCATTTCGAAGATCCAAGCCTGCAGGTCGCGGATATCACCGTGACCGCGCAGTTGCAAAACGCCACCGATCATCCGGTGAAAGGGACCTTGTCGGGCACGTTCTCCGGGCGAGAGTTTCACCAGCCCGTCGACCTGACTGCGGGCGAGTCGAAGAGCATCAGTTTTTCGCCGGAGCAATTTCCGCAGTTGCGACTCAGACATCCTGCGATCTGGTGGCCTGCCGAGATGGGCGCCCACCCGCTGGAGACATTAACGGTTCGTTTCACCGCCAACGGTCGAGTGTCGGACAGCGCCCGAGCACGCGTGGGCATTCGCGACATCACGTCAGAGCTGACGCCCAAAGGTGCGCGCCTGTTTCGCATCAACGGAAAACCGATCCTGATACGAGGAGGGGGATGGTCACAAGACCTAATGATGCGGCAGGACCACGAGAACCTGCCGGAGCAGATTCGCATGGTGAAGGACATGCACCTGAATACGATTCGCCAGGAAGCCAAACTGGAGGGAAATGCCTTCTACCAACTGACAGATGAGAATGGCATTCTAGTTATGGCTGGTTGGTGCTGCTGCGACCAGTGGGAACACTGGAAAGACTGGACCGCGGAAGACCACCAGGTTGCGAACGCTTCCTTGCGCTCGCAGATGCTGCGCCTGCGCCACCATGCTTCTCTGCTGGTGTGGCTGAACGGCAGCGACAATCCTCCGCCGGGCGACGTAGAGCAGTCATACCTGGACGTTGAAAAGGCAACACAATGGCCGAATCCCACACTCTCCTCGGCAAGCGCCAAGCCTACCCTGGTGAGTAAGGCGAGCGGTGTAAAAATGTCCGGGCCATATAACTATGTGGCTCCATCCTATTGGCTTGTCGACCGCAAATACGGCGGCGCATTCGGCTTCAACACCGAAACGAGTCCGGGCCCCGCTATTCCGCAACCGGACAGCCTACGCAAATTTATTCCACAGCAGGACCTCTGGCCGATCGGCAAAGTGTGGGATTATCACGCGGGCGGAGGAGACTTCATGAATGTGGATGTCTTCAACGCAGCAATGCGCGCGACTTATGGCTGGCCGGATTCGATGGAAGCATATTCACGCATTGCTCAGACCATGGCCTACGACGGCGAACGCGCCATGTTTGAGGCATACACGCGCAATAAGTACACCTCGACCGGCGTGATCCAATGGATGTTGAACAATGCGTGGCCGTCGGTGATCTGGCATTTATACGATTACTATCTCCAGACTGGAGGCGGATACTTCGGCACAAAAGAGGCGTGTGAGCCGCTGCACGTGCAGTACTCGTATGACGACCACAGCATCTACGCGGTCAGCAGCCTTCCTACAGCGGCAGCGTCACTTACCGTTAATGCGGAAGTATTCGACCTGCAACTGCATCGTGTCTTTAATCAGACGAAGATCGTCAATATCGCCGCCGATGGTTCCGAGAGGGTTATGGATATCCCATCCAGCATCTTTCAGCCGGAGGATTCCACCCATTTTGTGCGGCTGGAAATGCAGGATAAGTCAGGCAAAGTTGTAAGTCGAAATTTTTACTGGATACCTTCAAAGCTGACCGTGTTCGACTGGGCTAAGACCGAGTACACGTACACTCCGGCGATAACCTACGCCAATATGCAAGCATTGAAAACTCTACCGAAAAGTGAGGTCCGCGCCACCTTGATCATCCGAGGGCGCGAACTTCGCGTGCATCTAAACAATCCTTCGCAGACGCTAGTCTTTCAGTTGCAGGTGATGGCAAGGGATGCGCACGGCGAGGAAATTGTCCCACTACTGTGGAGCGATGACTTCATTGAACTGATGCCGGGAGAACATAGAGATTTGACGGCTACCTTGCCGCGGAATGCCGCTCCAGCGGGGACAACAGTTACCGTCAGCAGTTGGAACACAAACTCCTTAACGTTGAGAGCGAAACCGGGCAGAAACACCGCCGCGGCGGGGGAATAAGCGTTTCGCTGGCAGGAAGTCTCGTCATTTCAGATGCTATGCCTGCTCCGCATTTCGATCGGCTCGGGTGTCGCTATGGGTGCTTTGTCGCCTGCACAAGAAGTTCCACAGAAGGCGCGACCATATTCAGCAAAACAGCCTGTGGCTCTTCCGCGGACTTCAAAATTGCCAGGTCGTGCTGATGTATCTCAGGCGTGACTGTGCGATTATTCTGCAGATTGTCGAGTGCCTGCAGGCCAATCGTCGCAACTTGGTTCAGACTATGCGATAACGGGATGAGTTCGGTTGTGAGATACGATTTCTCGAGCAATGGCTGGAGCCGCGCATCATTGTCGCGCCACAGTTCGAGCCATTCTCTAGCCCTTTGCCACTCCTCGGCGTCGGCTTTTCCAGCCACGATCTGCTTTGCAATCTCGCTAAACTGACGGGCTGTATCGCTCTCAGCCGGCACCGCGTCGACAAGCCGGTTGAGTGGAGTAAACGTGTCATACCGTCTCAAACTTTCTCGCGCATACCCCTGCGGTGGTTGAACTACCGCTGCAAGAACCTTCAGCGGCTTGGGGTCTGGATCACCGCTCAGCCGCTGCAACATTTGATCGACAGCAGCCTTGGAATCCATCCCGTAGTATCCCAACTTTTGGGATACTACCGCTAACCGCCGGTACATTGAATCCACATCGCGCACCTGTTGCGGCGACCAGAACCGCTCGGCGATTGCCGCTGTGCGAGGCCAGATCCGGTTGTCAATGTTTTCCGGGCTTATATATTCGGTCCACTCAGTAGCCTCGCCTCCCAGAATGCGCGCCTTCTGCTCCGGAGTTAGACGGGCCGCATCTCCTCCCAGAGGGTCGACAAGATAGTGCTGCGCGGCGGACTGGTTCAAATCGAGGTAGTAGCCGGTTGAAAGAATTCCGCGATTTCCTTGCTGCGCAGCCACGGCCAGCGAAGCCTGTCCCCGCCAGGACTGGATGACTACATTCTTCGGCGTTTCAGGCTGCAACACTTCATCCCAGCCCTCCATGATCTTGTGGTGCTTCGCGACCAGCTTTTGCACATTCGCGGTGAAATACGCTTGCAAAGCGGCATTGTTGGCCAGACCGTGCGCCCGCATAAACTTCTGGATCTCTGGGTTCGCGTTCCATTCCTTGCCATTGCACTCGTCGCCGCCGACATGAAAGTAATCATCGGGGAAAAGCGCGGCCATTTCTCCGATGAAAGAATCGATAAATGCATAAGTAGACGACTTGCTGGGGTCCATTGCAGCATCGAGCACCCCGAATTTTCGCGCTATCTGATACGGACCAGTTCCGCTGGCTAGCTGGGGATAGCCTGGGAACCAGGAAGTCGTATGGCAGGGCATATCGAACTCAGGAACAACACGGATTCCGCGGTCGCGTGCATACTCGATTACTTGTCGAACTTGACCTTGCGTGTAATAGAGTCCGTCTGAACCTTTCTGCTGCAATAGCGGAAAGGTGCTACTTTCGACGCGAAAGCCCTGATCGTCGGAAAGATGCCAGTGGAAAACATTCAACTTGACCGCTTCCATGCCGTCCAGGTTGCGCTCAATGATTGGGACGGGTATAAAGTGGCGGCCGACGTCGATCATCAATCCGCGCCAAGGGAAGCGAGGGGCATCGTCGATTGTGACTGCGGGAACACTGAATCCGCGCGGTGTGAGTTGGACTAATTGAAGAAATGTTTGCAGGCCATGCAGCACTCCCAATGGGTTGGCAGCCGTCAACCGCACCTGTGTGGGAGAAACCTCAAGATGGTAGGACTCATCTTCACCGAGTTGCTGCACCCTGTCGCTGGCTCCCGCGGTTTCGATGATGAACTTGGCCTGGTTGAATTGCGCCTCGCGCCAAAGTGGAATCCCTGTTTCGCGGGAAAGTGTGTCCAAGAATCTTTGCCGCGCACGCGACAGTCGGGGTTCTGTATAGCCTTTCAGCTCGATGCCGAAGGTTTCATCGATCGGGAAATCACCCTGGCCCAGCACGGCATGGAGAGGCAAGGGCATGATAGCCAACTGGGATTGAGCTTGCGCGCGGAGCGGATTGGGCAGAACCAAGATGCATAGCGCGAGAAAAAGAGTTTGTGCACAACGGATCAGGCTAGGCTTGCTCAAACTGGCGTCTCCAGAAGAAACATTGGTCAGAACCATCATTGCAGAAAACGCCGGACTCGCAAAACGAGGAGTAGATTCGATGTTCTGGCCGATCTACGCCTGTCGGCCACATGGCGGTGAATGCAGAGTCTCGACGATGCGGGTTGGTGCAATTTCGAGGGGATCGTTGCTGATTGCACGCGGCGAAACCGCATGTGGTCTCAGGTTAAGGCCGGTGCCAGAAGACCTAAGTTCGAATTCGGAGGGAATCAGATGGCGCTGTGTTGGGATCTTGAATTGTCTTCTGGAGAGAACACGCCTCAGAACTCCAAGTACGACTTGCCTCCCATCGAGCCGGGAGAACCCGCCCGGCTCGATGGGAGGCAAGGTTCTAGTTGGGACACTTGGCCGATTTGCCGTTGATGGTTCCCTTGATGTGCGCTTCCGGGCTGCATCCCATGTTCGAGTTTGGCGCGCTGGTGACTGTAAAAGTACTCGCACCCACTCCGGCCAGCGCGAGCACCGCGTATGGCGCTGTACAAGTGGCCAGTGAGGCCTTAAAGTTCTTAGCTCCATCCCAATCGATACCCGCGCAGCTCAAGTCGCTGGTATGTAGAACGTCACCGCCGAATACAACATTGGAAAGGTCATCGTTATCGACGGAATAGGGAACTCCGCCGAACCTGTCCGCGCCGGCAGTTTTATTTACGATCCAGGTGTTGCCTTCGATGGTCGCCGGGGCACCCGCTGTCCAGCTCGTTATACGCAAGTCCGAACCTCCGCAAGCGCCGGTATTCAGTGTCGCCTGATTGCCCGTGATTCGGATGTTTCCTGCCGCTTGTATGTCTTGTTCGAGCTGGATTCCATAGGCTCCGTCAATCTCACAGCCGTTGTACTCTGCATTAACCGGGGCTTCGGTAACTACCAGAAGATTGTTGTAAACCTGGCTACCTTCTCCATTCACGTGAATTCCGCGCCCATTTACAGGATGACAGTAGTTACTGTAGATCTGTTGGTTACTGCCGGGCGAAGCCACGCAAAAGTCGTTGGTGTAAGTGGAATTCTGGCTGATGTCATTCTGATAGACCAGCGCACCAGCAGAGGTATCGAGGATTCCTCCCTGGGGTGACCCAACAATTTTATTGTTGTCGATATGATCTGGAGACTTCATTATCTTCGAATTATCGACGCGTATTGCCTGGCCTTGAAATGCGGAGCGTGCTGAAAGAGTACCCTGTCCCGGATGATTAATCGACAACACGTTGTCGTAGATCGTGTTGTTCTCGAGAACTATTTGTCCAGCATCGAAATCACTGTAGAACGCCTCCGTTCCGGTCTGCTGAATCGTTACCGTCATGTCGTGGATATTGATGGTTTGATCCTGGTGGTTGTCTGGCCCAAAGAAGAGCGCATGAGAAAACGCCGGAGCTTGGCTCGACTGCACGATGGAGCCGCCGTAGATTTCACCCCCGAAGCCATACTTGCTTACATCACATGGCACGGTGCGGGTCAGATGAGTCAGATCGTCACATGCGTCACTTACGATACCGAATACAGCTCCCGTTTGACCGCCGGCGGTTCCATAGGTAATAGTGTGGCCGTTCAAGTTAAGCTCGATTCCCACTCCCGATACCAACAGACCTGTGCCTGGGCAGCTAAGGTCGCGCGAGAGATAATAGCTTCCTGGAGCTGTAATTGAGCCGCAGGCGGAAATAGCGGTGCCGCTGAGGCCACTTTGAGAAGCTATACGGCTAGGCGCGCCGGCGTTGGGTGCGGGGTTCGACATCTGAGCCATAACAGTGCCACTCATGGCTAGCAAGAGGAGGGAAAACATGAATTTCATGCGCGCTCCAAAATCAATGGTTGGTAACTGCAATTAATGTTGAGGCGCGATAAATTAATAACTACAAAAAGCAAGGAAACCTGGCGTGCGAACCCAGGCGGAATTTATTATTTTGCCAAACGTTCTGGTTTGATTTAGGGCGATCATACCCCGCGGGTTGCCTGATCTGAACACCTGAAATTCAAATTTCCTGTGGAATTCGTTGATAGAGAGCCAAAATAGCTTCTGGGTCGAATAATCGTGTAAATAGAACACACTGATGCGGAATAATTTTCCTGAGGAGGGGGTAATTATGCGAACGGGTGCGCAATTACTGAGACGAGATGGCTCCATTCAGGATCGGCGCACCAATTCCACTCAGATGGACGCCGGGCTGCGCGATCAGGTCGAAGATCACCACGGTGTTCTTGCCCGATTTCAACCATGGGCCCGGCACGTACAAGGTCCTGAGTGGGCCGATGTCCCAAAACCTGCCGAGGAGATGACCGTTGACCCACACGATGCCTTTTTTCCTGCCTCGCATGTCGAGAAATGTGTCGCCGGTTCGCTGCAGGGAGAAGTATCCGCGATAAAAGGTTGGGCCTGCCACATCCCTGGCGCCAGCATGTTGGAACGGAAGCGCGCTGGGATCGGCCATCGGAAGGTTATAGATTTGCCAGCCGGTGAGCGCGCCGCCGCCCAGAGTAACCGTTCCTCGAATTCCTTTCCACTCTGTGCGAATCGCAGTCGTGTAATTGACACGTCCAGAATTCTCCACCAGGATGTCGAGCTGTGAGTTTTTGCTTTCGACATTCAGAGGCAATCGAGTCTGATGCAGGGTCCTGCTCAGCGTGCCCACCAGGCGGCCGTTCAGATAAACCTGGGCGTAATCCTGTATATGTTCGAACGCGAGTTCGCCTCTGACGGGCTGGGGAATATTGGTTCGGTAAAGGATGTATCCGTAAGACTGCCCGAGCATTTCCATTGATACCGGCTGCGCCACGACAGTCGGCTTGGGAAGCGTCTTCCAAAGGGAAACAGACTCATCCAAAGCAAACGGAGGAACTGAAATCGTCGATGGTTGGACAGGAACGGGAAGCAGTGGGGTGGACTTGTTATGCGCTGCGATGACATTGCGCAACGCGTAATAGAGCGGAGTAGGACGGCCGCTCTCATCGAGAGGCGCATCGTAGTCATAACTGGTTACATCGGAATAGTAGATGTTGTTATAGATGTTTGCACCGTTCATAAACCCAAAGGTGGTGCCACCGTGGAACATATAGAGGTTTACGGAATAGCCTTGAGCTAACATCCAAGCGTACTCATCCGCGATTGTTTTCTCGTCCCGAACCTGATGCGGCTTGCCCCATTGGTCATACCAGCCATCCCAATACTCGCCGCTCATGAGCGGCTTTCCAGGCTCGTACTCCTTGAGCGCGTTGAAAGATTCCTTCGCGCTGCCCATGCCCAGGTTCACCACCGCCAATACTCCGGGCAAATTCCCCTTGGTCAGCTCGCTTGAGCCATCCGCGGTGTACATCAACGCGTTTGTAAAGCCTGCGCGCAACAAGATCTGTTGCCAATGTGCGAGATAGGCTTTGTCGCTGCCGAAAGAGCCGTACTCATTTTCGAGCTGCACAGCTATGATCGGTCCGCCACGGCCAATCTGCAGCGGGGCGAGTTCCTTGCCGAGCCGCAGCATCCAACGTTCGGCGGGTACCATGAATCGCGGATCATTGCTGCGGAGGACCATCTTTGGATCGGCGAGCAGCCAGGCAGGATACCCGCCGAGTTCCCACTCCGCACAGACGTAGGGGCCGGGCCGCAGGATTACATTGAGCCCCTCCTGCTGCGCGGTGCGGATGAATTCGGCCACATCAAGATTGCCGCTGAAGTCGTACACGCCTGGCTTCGGTTCATGCAAGTTCCAGAAGACGTAGGTCGAGATGGTGTTCAACCCCATAGCTTTAGCCATGCGCAGCCGGGCGCGCCAGTATGCCCTCGGAATTCGGGCGTAATGCATCTCGCCGGAGAGAACCTGATACGGCTTGCCGTTCAGGAGAAGACTCCCATCCTTCGCGATGAATGACGCGGAGGCGTTCGCAGAGGCCGCTGGTGGGAGCACTCGCGCATCCTGAGATGCGGCCTCGATTGCAAGAGCGAACCCGGGGATGTGGAAGAGAGCGAAGGCAATCCCAAGGACGGTCAAACCCTTGAATTTCGACTTACGGAACAGAGGGCAACTCGTTTTCAGGCTCATAGGTTTTTGATTGTGAACAAATCGATTTTTACATGAAGAAACGTGCTCGGGCATGTTTGTTACGGCTCACGTGGAGTGATATATTGAAAGAGGACAGTTTTGGTCCTACTTTGCTCTACGCGATGGATTTGGTGTTCAGACTCAACAAATTGACCGATTATGCCCTGGTGGTGATGCAGTACGTTGCCTCCCACCCGGAAAAGCCGCTGCACACCGCGCGAGGGCTGGCTGCGGCGACAGAATTACCGGTGCCTACGGTCGTAAAGATACTGAAAGAACTGTTGGATCACAGATTGTTGGTTTCCCATCGCGGGGTCAAGGGCGGGTATGCCCCAGCCCGGCTTCCCTCACAAATTTCCGTCGCGGAGATCATCGAAGCATTTGAGGGATCGATCGGCTTCACGGAGTGCGCTACCGCACCCGGGCGCTGCGAGTTGGAAGGCCGTTGCAAGGTCCAGGACAACTCGACAATTATCGGACAGGCCTTGCAGAAGACATTGGGAAGCATCAGTCTTTCTGATTTGACGGCAACACTCGGAGCGGGCGCGCCAAATCGTAAACGACGCAATTTGGTTTCATCCATTAGCTCGGGCTTGATCGCTTCCGGCTCCATCACCTCCGACACAAGAGGAGTTCAATGACGACAGTTAACACCATCCAAGACATTGCCAACCAGGAATATAAATGGGGATTCGTCACCGCCGTCGACGAAGACAGAATTCCAAAAGGGTTGAGCGAGGACACGATTCGTCTGATTTCCGCCAAGAAGAACGAGCCTGAGTTCATGCTCGAGTGGCGGCTGAAGGCGTATCGCCATTGGGCATCGCTCGAACGGACGGAAGCGGAGCCGACGTGGGCGAACGTGAAGTATCCGCCCATCGACTATCAGGGCATCACCTACTATTCGGCGCCGAAGCAGAAGCCAAATCGCGCTAGCCTGGATGAGGTTGATCCAGAAATTCTCGAGGCGTACAGCAAGCTCGGAATTTCTCTGAATGAGCAGAAGCGGCTTTCCGGGGTCGCTGTGGACGCCGTGTTTGACAGCGTCTCGGTCGCAACCACCTTCAAAGGCAAGCTGGCGGAGAAGGGCGTTATTTTCTGCTCGTTTTCAGAAGCGGTGCAGAAGCATCCCGATCTGATCAAGAAATATCTCGGCACGGTTGTTCCGTTTAGCGACAACTTTTTTGCCGCACTCAATGCTGCCGTGTTCAGCGATGGGTCTTTCGTGTACATCCCGAAGGGTGTCCGCTGCCCCATGGAGCTTTCCACCTACTTCCGCATTAATGCAGCCGACACCGGCCAGTTTGAGCGCACGCTGATAATTGCCGACGAAGATTCTCATGTCAGTTATCTCGAAGGCTGTACCGCACCGGTTCGGGATGAAAACCAGCTGCATGCCGCGGTTGTCGAGTTGGTCGCGCTGGATAATGCGCAAATCAAGTACTCGACGGTACAGAACTGGTATCCGGGAGATAAAGAAGGACGCGGTGGAATTTATAACTTCGTGACCAAGAGGGGTAAGTGCCAGGGAAAGAATTCCAGAATCTCGTGGACGCAGGTGGAGACAGGTTCCGCGATTACATGGAAATACCCGAGCTGCATTCTGATGGGTGATAACTCTGTTGGCGAGTTTTATTCCGTGGCCCTGACCAATAACTATCAGCAGGCCGATACAGGCACCAAAATGATCCACATGGGTAAGAACACGAAAAGCACCATTATCTCGAAAGGGATCTCTGCCGGATTCGGCCAGAACACCTATCGGGGTCAGGTGAAGATCATGAAAGGTGCGACGGGTGCGCGTAACTACACGCAGTGTGATTCGCTGCTTATTGGCGACAAATGCGGCGCACATACGTTCCCCTATATAGAGGTAAGGAATTCGACCGCGCGGATGGAGCATGAAGCTTCGACGTCAAAGATCGGCGAAGACCAGATCTTCTACTTTCGGCAGCGTGGGCTTCCCGCCGAAGAGGCGGTCTCGATGATCATCAATGGATTTTGCAAGCAGGTATTTCGCGAGCTACCGATGGAGTTCGCTGTTGAAGCGCAAAAATTGCTGAGTGTCAGCCTGGAAGGAAGCGTTGGATAAGTATGAGCATGCTTGAAGTCCGCGATCTACACGCGAGCGTAAACGGTCAGGAAATTTTGAAAGGCATTGACCTGGTGGTCAATGCCGGGGAAGTGCATTCCTTAATGGGGCCAAATGGCTCCGGAAAAAGCACGCTGGCGCAGGTGTTGGCACGCCGGGAAACTTATGAGGTGACGCGCGGCGAGGTGTTGTTCAATGGGAAAGACTTGCTGGCCATGAAACCCGAGGAAGCGGCGAGCGAAGGTCTCTTCATGGCCTTTCAATATCCCATTGAAGTGCCGGGCATCAGCAATCCTTATTTTTTGCGGGCGGCACTGAATGCGCAACGCAAATATCGCGGAGAAGAGCCATTGGACGCGATCGACTTTCTTCCCATGTTGAAGGAGAAGATGCAGCTGCTGGAAATGGATGAGCGTTTCCAGTCCCGCTCAGTCAACGAAGGTTTTTCCGGTGGCGAAAAAAAGCGGAATGAGATTGTTCAAATGGCAGTGCTGGAGCCGAAGCTGGCGATCCTAGACGAGACGGACTCCGGTCTCGATATCGACGCGCTGAAGATCGTCTCCAAAGGCGTGAATGCGATGCGAAGTCCTGATCGGGCCATAGTTCTGGTCACCCACTATCAGAGGCTGCTCGATTATATTGTTCCGGATTTTGTGCATGTGCTCGCCGGGGGCAGGATTGTGAAGTCCGGCGGACCCGAGTTGGCGCATGAACTCGAACGCGAAGGCTATGGCTGGATAGAACCAGTCGTGGCTGGCGCCCGGTAAGGAGGACGCGTGAGTGCAACTGTACAAATCCCCGGGCTGAGCAGCTACCTGGAAGCTTTCACGACACTTCAGCAAAGGACCTCGCGGCAGCCTGATTGGCTTCGCCGACTGCGTGACCAGGCGTTCGGCCGCTTTTGCGATGTGGGATTTCCGACGACGAAAAACGAGGACTGGCGTTTCACCAATGTAACGCCAATTTCCGGGCAGGCATTCAACCTGCCGCAGCATGGCAAAGCCCGGGTTACTACGAAGCAGTTGCAGCCATACATTCTTACATCGGCGGTTTGCCGCCTGGTGTTTGTCGATGGGCGCTACGCGTCTGAACTTTCCGACTGCGGAAACCTTCCCGCCGGCATTGTGGCGGGAAGTCTGGCGAATGCAATTGAAGAAAATCCAAAGACATTGGAAGCTCACCTCGGCCGTTACCTGGACACACAGCGGGATGCATTCGCGAGCTTGAACACGGCGTTTCTCGAAGACGGTGCATATGTTCGCATAGCGGCAGGCAACGTGCTGGAAGAGCCGATCCACCTGGTATTCGTATCGACGGGCTCCGATGAACCGCAAATGGTCCACCCGCGCAATCTGCTGGTCGCCGAACGCAACTCTCAAATCAACGTTGTCGAGGAACACATTTCACTCGGTGAGGGGGTGCTGTTCGCGAATGCCGTCACAGAAATTGTTGCGGCGGAAAATTCCGTAGTTTCGCACCACATGATCGAGCGAGAGAACCGCAAGACGTTCCATATTTCAACCCTGCGCATCCAGCAGGAAGGAAACACAAACGTAAGCACTCATTCGGTGCTGGTCGGCGGCGCGCTGGTACGGAACAATGTTCACCCTGTGTTGGCCGGAGAAGGAGGAGAGTGCCTGATCAACGGGCTTTTCCTTGGTGACGACCGTCAGCACATGGACAACTACATGATGGTCGAGCACGCCAGTCCGCATTGCGCCAGCCATCAGTTTTACAACGGTATTCTGGGTGGCCATGCACACGGTGTTTTTCATGGACGCATCCTGGTCCACAAGGACGCGCAAAAGACGGACGCGAAGCAGACCAACCGCAACCTGCTTCTTTCAGACGATGCGCAGATCGACACCAAGCCGCAGTTGGAAATTTACGCCGACGACGTGAAGTGTACGCACGGCGCCACAATCGGCCAGATCGAGGAAAACTCGCTGTTCTACTTGCGTTCCCGTGGCTTGGATGAAACCTCGGCCCGCGAGATGCTGTTGCTCGCTTTTGCAGGGGAATGCCTGGTGCGTATAAAAGCCGGTCCGCTCCGCCAGCACATGGAGCGGATCGTTCACCGCTCGCTGTTGGAAGCGAGAGCTGCTTCCGGAGTTGCGTCTCAGGCCGGAAGGAGATGGGAGGAGATCGGATGAACACTGTTCTCAACGAGGTTTCGCAGCGATCAGCGAACGGCGGCGTCCCTCGATGTTCAGAAGATTCGCGCGGACTTTCCAATTCTCAGCCGTCAGGTGCATGAGCTGCCGCTGGTTTACCTGGACAATGCCGCCACCACGCAGAAGCCGCAGGCGGTTATCGACGCCATCTCAAACTACTACGCGTACAACAACGCGAATATTCATCGCGGCGTACACCTGCTTTCGCAGACGGCCACAGATGCGTACGAGGCCGCCCGGGAGACGGTTCAGCACTTTCTGAACGCGGAGAGTGCGAAGGAAATCATCTTTGTCCGTGGCGCCACCGAAGGCATCAATCTTGTCGCCCAGACCTACGGGCGCGAGCATGTGGGAGCGGGGGATGAGGTTCTCATCACTGCGATGGAGCATCATTCGAACATCGTACCCTGGCAGATGCTGTGCGAAGAAAAAGGCGCCCGGCTTCGTATCGCGCCGATCAATGATCGCGGCGAACTGCTGCTCGATGAATTTGAAAGCCTGCTGAATTCGAAGACGAAGTTCGTCGCCATCACCCACATTTCAAATGCGCTGGGAACTATCAATCCGGTGGCGCGGCTGGTAAAGATGGCGCACGCCCGGAACATTCCGGTGCTGGTCGATGGCGCGCAGGCTGTTCCGCACACCACGGTCGATGTCCGGGCGCTCGGGTGCGATTTTTACGTGTTTTCCGGGCATAAGGTTTACGGCCCGACCGGAGTCGGCGTTCTGTACGGGAAGCGTTCGCTGCTGGAGGCGATGCCGCCTTACCAGGGCGGGGGGGACATGATCCGCTCCGTCACCTTCGAGAAAACGCTTTACAACCAGTTGCCTTACAAATTCGAAGCAGGCACCCCGAATATGGCGGGAGTAATCGGGCTGGCAGCGGCAATCGAATATGTTCAGCAAATAGGACTCGATGCAATCGCTGCGTATGAGCACGATCTGCTTGTCTATGGCACGACCGCGCTAAGTGCGGTCCCTGGATTGCATCTGATTGGAACTGCGAAAGAAAAGGCCGGAGTACTGTCGTTTGTGATGGATGATATCCATCCACATGACATCGGCACCGTGCTGGACCGGCAGGGAATTGCCATCCGCACCGGACACCATTGCGCGCAACCGCTGATGCAGCGATTCAACATTCCGGCAACGGCACGCGCATCGCTCGCGATCTACAACACTAAGGATGAAGTCAATGCCCTGGTTTCGGCGCTTTACAAGCTGAAGGAGGTCTTCTCCTGATGTCGGAACTGGAAGATCTTTATCAGGAAGTAATCCTGGAGCATAGCAAGCATCCTCGAAATTTTCGCGCCATGGAAACCGCGAACCGACAGGCGGAAGGCTACAACCCGTTGTGCGGCGATCACTACACCATTTTTCTGGACGTTGCTGACAACGCAATTCGAGACATTTCATTCCAGGGCTCCGGGTGCGCGATTTCAAAGGCCTCCGCATCCATGATGAGCCAGGCGCTGAAAAGCAAGACCACGGAACAAGCCGAAGAACTGTTCAATCAATTCCATGAAGTTGTGACGGGCGCAGAGGGCGGAGACACGGCGAGCATCGGCAAGCTGGCCGCCTTTGCGGGCGTGGCGAGTTTCCCAACGCGCATCAAATGTGCCACTCTCGCATGGCACACATTGAATGCAGCGCTTCAGGGAAAACAGGTCGCGTCCACCGAATAGTTTTGCGATCGAAGCGATTCGCGCCGATAAGGAGAGGGAAGTGTCCAGCCAGATCGTACCGCTAAAGCGCAACTGCCCGGCAACAGAGATCCCCAGCGGAGCGATCCATATGCTATCGGCAGGTACGCCCGTCGTCATCACGCAAAGCATGGGTGGAAGCTATACCGTCTCTACCGGCTATGGCCAAATGATGCGGATTGATTCCAGAGATGCGGATGCTCTAGGCTTTGAGCCGCCGGAAAACGCGGCAGATATTGCAACCGAGTTCAGCGAGAAGCTGGTCTGGGATCAGTTGAAAACAGTTTTCGATCCTGAGATTCCAGTCAATATTGTCGATCTCGGTCTGGTCTATTCCTGTGTTATCGCGCCGGTGGATGAAGGTCACAAGATCGACATCACCATGTCGATGACGGCGCCCGGCTGCGGCATGGGCGACGTGCTTAAGTCTGATATTGACCGGAAGCTGAGCAGCCTGCCCACCGTGACAGAAGTTCACGTCCAGGTGGTCTTCGATCCTCCATGGACCGCCAGCCGTATGTCGGAAGCGACCCGGCTGCAACTGGGCCTGGACTAAGCCGCACCACTCCGGAGCCATCCCGTCAATTTCTCCACGGGCAGCCGCACTCCCAGAGAAAACGTGCCGAATAGCGCATATAACGCGCTGACCTGATCGAACCGCATTTCATAGATCAGTTTTTTGAAGATCAGCGGATCGTCCGCGAACAGATCCACTCCCCATTCCCAGTCGTCCCAACCGATCGAGCCGCTAATGATCTGACGCACCTGGCCGGCATATCGCCGGCCGATCAGCCCGTGTTCATGCATCATTCGCTGGCGTTCTTCCATGGATACCGTGTACCAGTTGACCTGCTCGCCGCGCCTGCGGTCCATCGGGTAAAAACAGAGATATTTAGTGTCGGGAATGGCAGGATACAAACGCGATGACATGGCGCCTGACTGTCGTTGCAGCACCTCTTCAACTGCCACGTTCCAATCTTGCGTGTGTGGTTCAAGCCCGTTCGACACAAGCCCCGCATAAGTCTTCGAGGAGGATTCGTATAGTCCCAGCTCGACCACGGAAAGGTAAGAATACTTCGGTTGCAGAAAGTCATAGAGTGCAGTTTGCGCGAGATCGAGCTCTACATTATTCAGCAGCTCCAACGACTCGCGAAGATGGATCAGCATTAGATCGCCCTTGTGGCCCAGCTGTGAATACAAAGCCGAACGGCAGGCTGCATTATCGTCCGCGCCTTTCTCCATGCTCTGGAATACTTCAATCGCATTCCGCGCAATCGCATCGCGCTCCGCGGAAGGAAGCTTGCGCCACGCCTTCCAGTCGAAACCGAACATCTGGTGCAATACGCACGAGCCTTCAATGGTGAGTGGAACAGGGGGGATTTCGACCAAGGGAAATTTCCTTTCTGTGTACAGGGAACGCTTGTCTTTCTCTGCCAATGATATTCGCCCAGGGGAGTTCTCAACAATTCTGAATCCAGTGACCGAGGCGATGTGTAAAATCCGGTAATGATCTCGCCGCAGTCTGCGGGCAGCTTAATTGCCGCCGCTTTCTTTGGATCCACCGGTCACCAGCTGGCGCGGTTAAACGCTGTGGACATTCTTGTGATTGCGATTTACTTCGCGGTCGTTGTTTTTATCGGCGTCTACCTAAAATCTTCCTCAAACACCAGCGAGGAATTCTTCATGGCTGGCCGCGAGATGACTGCATGGATCGCCGGCTTGAGCTTCGTTTCGGCCAATCTCGGTTCGCTCGAGTTGATGGGATGGGCGGGCTCGGCCTATCAATATGGCATCCTGGCGACTCACTGGTACTGGATAGGCGCCATTCCTGCCATGCTGTTTCTTGGCATCGTGATGATGCCGTTCTACTACATCTCAAAAACAAATTCCGTGCCGGGTTATCTGAATCTGAGATACGGTCCGGCAACACGCGCCCTTTCCGGCATCAGCTTCGCCCTGATGACGATATTGATGAGTGGCATCAATATGTACGCGATGGCGCTGGTGATGAAGGTGGTTCTCGGCTGGAACCTGAATTTCAGCATCTGGATTTCCTCGCTTACGGTGGCTGTCTATGTAGCACTCGGCGGACTAAAATCGGCCATCTACAATGAGGTTCTACAGTTTCTGTTGATCTGGGTGGGCGCGTTGCTGGTGCCGATTTTAGGCCTGGTCGAAGTCGGTGGATGGAGCAATCTTAAAAGTCAGATCTCGCACAACCTTGGTGGCCCCGGCTATGTCCATCTATGGAGCACGCTTGGCCACTTCAATACAAATCCGATGGGAGTGAACTGGTTCGGCATTGTTTTCGGTTTAGGATTTGTGGTCAGCTTCGGCTATTGGACGACCGATTTTCTTGTTGTCCAGCGTGTCCTGTCGGCAAACAGTCTTCGCTCCGCGCGCATGGCTCCGGTAATTGGAGCGGCGTTCAAGATGGCCGTTCCGTTCATTGTGATACTTCCTGGTCTGCTGGCACTCTCAGTCCTTCCTTTCCATTTAGTAGGCCAGAACATAGCAGTCGCGACGGGGCAACATAGTTATAACGAGGTGCTGCCTCTAATGCTGGTGCGCTACTGCGGCCCCGGTTTACTCGGGCTAGGCGTCACTGCATTGATTGCAGGGTTTATGTCGGGAATGGCGGGCAATGTCAGCGCCTTCTCCACCGTCTGGACGTACGATCTGTACGGCGCTTTCCTGAATAAAAAAGCCAGCGATAAGCATTATGTCTCGATGGGCCGGTGGAGTACTCTGATCGGCGTGCTGATCTCGGTCGGAACAGCCTATCTGGTACAGCACGCAGCAAGTATCATGGACTACGTGCAGGCGTTGTTCAGCTTCTTTATCGCGCCGCTGTTTGGCACGGTGATTCTTGGCATGCTGTGGAAGCGGGCGACTGCCGCCGGTGGTTTTTGGGGGCTGCTGGCCGGAACAGTTACCTCGATCGGACTCTGGGAATGGGTCGAGCACGATCCTGCGGCTTTGCGCTACGTTGCGATGTCGCCTGACGCAAAGGCGATGGCGCAGGACATCTATCGCGCGATGTGGTCATGGCTTGTCTGTATTCTGGTCACAGTGATCGTCAGTTATTTGACGAAGCCCAGGCCCGTTGCGCAGTTGGAAGGGCTCGTTTATGGCGTCTCTCGCATTCCCGAAGAACACGCTGAACATTGGTATCAGAGACCCATCGTATGGGCAGGCGCGGTCTCGGTCGTATTCGTCCTATTGAATCTAATTTTCTGGTAAGAAAGGAAAGCAATGCGGGAGCCGGTTTCAATCTGGTGGTTCGCAGGCCTGTTATTGCTTTGCTACGGCATTGTTATTACCGTCACCGGAATTTATGAGCTGAGTCATCCCCTGGTTCATCCGCCGGTGCTGAACAATCTTCATGCTCCAATCTGGTGGGGCGCTCTGCTGACGATTGCTGGCCTGTGGTATCTGATTCATTTCCGTAGGGGAAAATTCCGGTCCCGCTGAGTGCCGATGCAGCCTCACTACTGGAGAGTCTTCCCGTTGCTCGACGCGCGTTTGAGACGAATTCGTCTGCTACAATTTAGCCACGGAGCATGGACAGATGTTCCCGATATCGGACTGAATAACAGTCCGTGATATGCGGTAGAAGCTGGGCACGACGGCAACAAGTCAGCTTGCGCATCCAGCAATTTGGGGGACGTAGCTCAGTTGGTTAGAGCGCTGCCCTGTCACGGCAGAGGTCGCGGGTTCGAGCCCCGTCGTCCCCGCCATCCATTCCAAATGACTTAGGAGTGAATGGCGACCAAGTGACAGCCTTGAATTCCACCAAATATTAAAGTTTTCTCAAATGTGGTCGTCATAGCAGCCCGGTAGTCCGGCTGCGATAACAGCTTGCATAATCGGCAACAGACCCCTTGACATTTGCGAACGCGAAGTGCGGGGAGCCAATCCCGTGTCTCCGGGTCACGCGACTTAATGCGGTGATGAGGGCATATCGCGTGCATAGGGCAACGAAGATTCACACATATACCCTGTGGACACCTCACCACCCGATGACTTGGGAGGATGCCATACCCTCACACTTCTACAGCAGACAATCCGCTATTCAGCCGCCGTCTATGACAGAAACTACACGGCCAGCATTGACCGATTTTCATTTAGTTTTTTTACAGCACAGCACGGGGGCTTTGGCTATAGACGCAGCATTTCCAGATTCACCGAGCTGTCCCTGTTTCCTCACCGAGCTATTGCAGCCTGGAGAGGCGATGGGTTCCACTATATTATTTACCTTCGGCGTGAGGCCTTGACCTATCTTTGAAGCAGGCGAACGTCGCAGCAACGGATGTGAAAGCAGAGCGGGAATGGGTGTCGGTGACCGCGTTTACCGTTGCTGGAAGACGATGCCGGTACTCTTAGCTCCTAAGAGGGGACGGGATGAAGAATCGAATCAATCGCAGAGTTTTCCTGAAGAAGGCCGGCGGCACCGCGCTGGGTGCTACGGCGCTGCACATGGCGCGTCCAGCGCTCGGCGCCGTCGCGGACTCGCGGATTTCGTTTGCAAGTGCCTGGCCGCACGATGCGAGCCGCCCTTGGCCGGGTCCGGAGTATTGGCCGAACCCACTACAGGACTGGCGCGTGCGCGATGGCCGGCTGGAATGTTTTTCAGCGGGAGGCGATCGCAATGTGGCGCTGCTGACGCGGGACGTTGCCAAGCGCCGCGGAGATCTATGGCTTAGTGTGCGGTTTGGCAGAATCGACGACGCGCTGCCGGAGCGTGGGTTTGTCGGACTACGGGTCGGCATTAAAAGCCCTATGAACGACTACCGCGCGACTGCGATCTACGGGCGCGGCATGAACGTTGGAGTGAATGCAGACGGTCGGCTGTTTATCGGCAGCCTTGAAGTCTCTGCTCCAAAGGTCGATCTTGCGAATGAGATTTTTTTGCAATTGCATGCGTCGCCGTCCGCGGACGGCTATAAGGTATCGCTACGCGCAACCGGCTCTGGAGGGCAGGCAGTCGAGATCGCGCGCGATGTTCCCGACGAGTGGCTTACAGGGGGGCTGGCGCTGGTCTCGAGTTCCGGGCCGATGGAACCCACGCCTGTAGCGCCGGCGCCGATCAAAGACTTTAACTTCTATCCGCCGAATCAGGATCGCGGTGGAACGATGCGCTTTTGGTTCGCGGACTGGACGGTGGGCGGCAGCAAGGTCGACGAGCATGAAGAGCGCGCTTACGGACCAATTCTTTTCACGCTCTATACGGTGAGCCGCGGCACGATGAAACTGTCTGCGCAATTTCCGCCGCTGGGCGATGCACCCAACACGACGATGCTTCAGATCCGCGAGAGTGACGGAGGTTGGAAGTCGATTGCAACCGCTGAGCTCGATCCGAATGCGTGGAATGCGACGTTTCTCGTGCCTCGCTGGGACGCGACCAAAGACAGTGCGTATCGCGTGCTGTATTCCATGCCAAATGCGAACGGGACGATGAAGCGGTACACGTACGATGGAACGATCCGGAAAGATCCCGCGGACAAGCAGGACATCACCATCGGGCTGCTGACATGCATCTGGGATTTCGGTTTCCCTCACAGCGACTTTACGAAGAATCTCGTACATCACAAGCCGGACATTTTGCTTTGGACGGGTGATCAGATTTACGAGCCGGTCGGTGGTTATGGCGTAATCGAGAGCCGCGCTCCGGAGCTGATCCAACCCGCCACCTTAGATTTCCTGCGCAAGTGGTTCATCTTTGGATGGGCCGTTCGCGATGTCACGCGAGAAATTCCTTCGGTGTGCATGACAGACGACCATGACATGTATCACGGCAATATCTGGGGCTGCGGCGGACGTCCCACCAATCCTGCACTGGGCGATAAACTGGGTGGCTTGACGAAAGATGGATCAGTCGCTTACCAGGCTCTCGCTTTCGCCCAGCAGGACTCTGGCGGCTACAAGATGGCGCCGCGCTGGGTGAACATGGTGCAGCGCGTGCAGACCTCGCATCTGCCGGATCCGTTCGATCCCACGCCGGTGCTGCAGCATATCGGCGTCTACTACACGGACCTGCAATGGGGTGGTGTGAGTTTTGCGATCCTGGAGGACCGCAAGTGGAAATCCGCGCCGAAGGAGCAGTTGCCGGACGCGCATATTGTGAACGGCTTCCCACTCAATCCAGCCTGGGATTCGGCAACGCGGAGTAACGCTCCCAATGCCGAGTTGCTCGGCCAGCGCCAGCTGGATTTTCTGGAAGCATGGGCGGCAGATTGGAGCGGCGGAACGTGGATGAAGTTCGCCGTTTCGCAGACCATCTTTGGTTGCCTGCATACTGAAGTGAACGGAATGGGAACAGACGATCACGATGCGGAGCAATCCATTCCTCCGGTGGGAATTTACCTCGATAACGATCACATGGTGGCCGATCATGACTCCGGCGCGTGGCCGCAGCACGGACGGGACGCGGCAATTCTAAAGTGGCGCAAGGGTTTCGCAGCGCATCTATGCGGCGATCAACACCTGGGCACCACTTCACACTACGGCGTCGAAGAGTTTCGCGACGGTGTCTATTCTGTGTGTACCCCGGCCATTTCGAATATATGGCCGCGCCGGTGGTTTCCTCCAAATGGTGCACCGAACGCGTTGCCCGGAAAAAGAAACACCGGCGATTATCTTGACGCTTTTGGGAACCGCATCACGGTGTTTGCGGCGGCGAATCCCGCGCGCTATTCCGGCCCAGGGCTCGACGGGCTGCGCTTCCGTGTGACCGGCTATACGATCCTTACCTGCAATCGCGCGACGCGGAAGACGACCATTGCGGAGTGGCCGCGCTGGATCGATCCGTCTGCGCCGGGAGCGAAGCCTTACGATGGCTGGCCGATTACGATCGACCAGCTCGACAACGGGTTGTGGGGAGCGCAGTGGGAGCTGGACCGAATCGATACCGCTGGTTTCCATGATCCGGTGGTGCAGGTGCAACGGGAGATTACGGGAGATGTGGTCTACACTCTGCGGATCAAAGGAGAAGCGTTTACGCCGCTTGTGCGGGAAGCGGGCGTTTATACGGTGATCGCCTATGATCCCGACGGAGACTACCGCAAGGAATGGAAGAGCTTGCAAGCGCACAAGCGCGGCAGGGCTACTTAGGCGCTGTGAAGGCATCCGCCGGGATGAATCAATATTCCTTCAAGGAAGCAGGTTTCCCCGACTCTGCCAATGGCGGGTGAAGCCCTCCGCCTGCGTGTAGCCGCTCTGGGTTCCACGAAAACGTGTGATTTTTTCCTCCAGGGGATACCACTTGTCGGGATCCTGGGAAGCGTGGGCATAACACGCGGCGCGCTTGCGAGGTTCGACTGAGCTGATATCGACGAATTGCGCCGGCGAGAACATCATCGTGTCTTCGGCAACGTCGTAATAATAGAGCGCGGCTTTCTGATGGGATTTGAGCCATGCATCGAGGACCAGCGAAGATAATGCGCGATGATCGCGGTGGCGATCGATGGGCCATTGCGCAAGGACAACGTCCGGGTTTTCGCTGTCGTACAGCTTGCGAAACTCCTCGTAGCGAGCGTTATCGACAACGGCGCGGCCGTCATACTGTCCGGCGAAGACGGGATGCGCTTTCAGGATCTCGCATGCTTTCTCCGCTTCGGCGGTGCGCACGGTGGCACAGTCTGCGCCCTTCGGTTCATCGCAGAATCCCTGGCCGCGGTTCAGATACAGCAGGACAACATCGTGCCCGAGGTCGGTGTAGCGGGCAATGGTCCCTCCGCAGCCACACTCCGGATCGCCAGGGTGTCCGCCCGTCACCAGCACTTTCAGCTTGCGCTCCGCAGGGGGCCCGGAAGCGGATTGAGCTTGAGCGATGGCGTTCATTGCCGGTACTCCCAAGGCCAAGCCGGAGGCCATTTTGCCGCCTCCCATCAATATGTCTCGCCGTGTCATCGTCATTTCGCCACCTGACTGTTATTCATTGAATTGAAGTTTCGAGTGGATCGGAACAATTCTCCGCTCATGGGAGCACGATTGGGGTGCTCTCCCAATGTCGTAGAAAGCCTTCCGCCCGCTTATATCCACTTTCCGCTCCCCGAAAATCCTCAAGCTGCGTCTGCAAGGGATACCAAAAGTCAGGAGTTTGCGACGCATGCGCGTAACATGCTTCGCGTTTGCGGGACTCGACGGCTGAAATATCGACAAAGTCCGACGGAGTGAACATCATCGTGTCCTGGCCGACCTCGTAATAATAGAGCGCAAATTTTTTGTGGGATTCGAGCCATGCATCGAGCACCAGCATGGTGAGAGCGCGGTGGTCGGGATGATGATCGATCGGCCACTGGTCGAAGACGACATCCGGGTTTTCCGCATTAAGCAGGCGGCGAAATTCTTCATAGTGGGCGTTGTCGACGATGGCATGGCCGTTGATCTGGCCGACGAATGCGGGGCGCGCGCCTAAAATTTCGCACGCTTTTTTTGCCTCGGCGACGCGCGTCGGGGCTGGAGTCGGCGGCCACGCTCCATTATTCATGTAGAGCAGAACGACTTCATCTCCCAGTTCGGAATAGCGAAGGATGGTTCCCCCACAACCGTATTCGGGGTCGCCTGGATGGCCTCCAGTCACAACCACTTTCAATTTGCGTCTGGAGGGTTGTTGCGAAGCAGACTGAACTTCAGCCGCGGCATCTATTGCCGTTCCACCCAGCGCCAGCCCAGAAGCCAATTTGCCGGAGTCAATCAACATCTTCCGTCGTGTCACTTCCAATTTCCTGCCTCCGTGTGTCGAGATGCCAGATCTACTGCGTCAGCTAAACAGCGTCCGCCGAGCACAATGGCGGAGCACACGACCATCCGGACGGAGGCTACGAGCGTTGGCGTTCCACCGGAACGTATAGCCTTCGTCCATTGCGTTATAGCTATCCTATCGCTCGCCTGTCTTCTCTCACGCGGCCATAACGTTGCCAATCTAGGGGAGATTGATCTAAGGCCGCCCGATCATTGAATCCATCGAACCACTGGGACTGCGAAATCCGATTTAGGGTACTTAGCCAGATACGAATTTATTGACCGCTCCAAGTGATTGAATATCACGCGTTTTTCAGAGTCAAGGGAATCATCTTGAAGGAAACTTCCATAAAACGATTGACATCCGGTAAGCACAGGCATACTACGTTGTGATGATATTCAAGCGCTTGAATTTGACTCTCAATCCCCACAAAGCACGCAATGCAATGAAGACCCTCACGGTTACATCGGCCTCGCGGGGCGTTCGGGCCGCCCGTAAATCAATTGAATTTTGATAACGAGCGACGCGCCAAACCGTCTCCAAATTCTTTCCAGCTTATGTTGGAACTCTTGAATACTACCCACCTTGGGAGAACAATCATAAATCTCATTGACGTCAACTTGATCAGATTCCCGGAAGCGATACATGATCCAGACAATCAACAGGATTCAAGCGATGTTTGAAAACGAGAACATAGGAAAGCTATCGATTCATGTGGAGCTCTCCATGGACTGGGTTGCACTCCAGTAAACTTACTTCGTGTGAGGGGTGTAGCGTGAGATTTCTCAGGACCGTCATCTTTATCTTATTCGTAGCATTCATGTGTAGCCCTGGCGCGCAGGCGAGCATGCAACAGCCTGAAAGGAATTCTTCCGCCGAGCAAAGCGTGATAACGCCTTTCCTGGGAAGATGGGACGTAACCCTGAACACTCCAGGCCATGCGTATGGTTCGTGGCTTGAACTGACTGAAAGTGGAGGGCAATTGGAAGGGCGGATGGTGGGGCGGTGGGGACATGCTCACCCGTTGCTGAACGTGCAGGTGCACGACGAGAAGCTTACATTTAGTTCTCCGAAAAAGGAAGAAGCCAGTGCGGAGGACTTGCCATTTCAAGGCAAGCTCATTGGCGGCCGGTTAATAGGAACTGCCTCGGGTCCGCATGGAAGTGTCTGGACATGGGTTGGGGAACGAGCGCCCCTGCTTGGCCGCACAACTGCGAAAAGTTGGGGTAAACCGATTCGCCTGTTTAACGGCAAGAACATGCAAGGGTGGTGGTTTAATAAGCCGGAAACCGCGAACACCTGGAGTGTCAAAGACGGAGTGCTCATCAGCACCGCGAGCGGCAGCGATATCATCACCAGGAAGAAGTTCAAGGACTTCAAACTGCACGTGGAGTTCAATTGTGCGGCAAACTGCAATAGCGGAGTTTATCTGCGCGGCCGTTATGAAGTTCAGGTCACCGACGCCACCGGGCGCGTGCCACCCAATCGTAGGGGAGGCGCGGTGTACGGTTTCCTCGCACCCTCGTCTGAAATCCCAATTACACCGGGAACCTGGCAGACCTTCGATATCACCTTGATAGGTCGAACCGTGACCGTAGTGCAGGATGGCCACACGGTCATCGACCACCAGCAGATTCCTGGCGTCACCGGTGGTGCGCTCGATAGCCATGAGGGCTTACCGGGTCCGATTTATCTGCAGGGATCGGAAAAGGCTGGCAGTGCTTCTTTTCGAAATATAACGATAGTCCCAGCCGTGGAATAAGCGATCGAATGATTGGAACGTACTCTCATAATAGTTTGCGATCGATGAGCAAAGTAGAGGAGCAATGCTTTGAAAACTACGATCTCTCGCAGAAGTTTCCTGCACTCAACCATGGGTGCTACTGCGGCTGGCATAATTGGAATCCCATCAATGCCGGTTGACGCGGAAGAGCTCGCTGCCCCATCCGTGGCCAACTCCACCCCCCTGAATGTCTCGTTCGGCATGATCGGCATCGGCATGCAGGGATCCTCACTGCTACGCGAATCGGTCGCTATTGCTGGTGTGAAATGCGTGGCGGCCTGCGACTTATATGACGAGCGGCATGTACTCGCGAAGGAGATCGCCGGCGCCGGCGTGCCCACGACTCGTGTCTATCATGATCTGCTCCAACGAAAGGACATTGACTGCGTAGTCGTCGCGGTGCCGGACCACTGGCATAAACAAATCGTCATGGACGCTGTACGCGCAGGCAAAGATGTTTATTGCGAGAAACCGATGTCGCACAGCATTGCCGAGGGCGTCGAAATGGTAAAGGCAGTGCACGCGACCGATCGGATCGTCCAAATCGGATCGCAGACTGTTAGTTCTCCGCTCTATGCCAAAGCCAAGGAGATGATCGCCGCAGGCGCTATCGGAGAAGTATCTCTTGTGGAACTGACGGTTGGACGCAACGATCCAACAGGGGCAGCGGAATACCCGCCGCCACCGGGGCTTTCCGAGCAGAACCTGGATTGGAATACATGGCTGGGCAACACCCCGAAAAGGCCGTTAGACCCTCTGGTGTTCGCGCGCTGGCGGCTTTGGTTTACCTATGGCTCCGGGTTTGCCGGCGACCTAATGGTGCACCAGATCAGCGGAATGCAGTTCGCGCTTGGTCTGAATCAGATGCCAGACCGCGCGACGGCAATGGGTGAACTAGTCCGCTGGAAGGATGGGCGCGATGTTCCGGACATCCATCTGGTCCTGTTTGAATACGGAAAACTGCTCGTTTTTTCCCGAATGACCCTGGATACCGAGACGCCTACAGCAACACGCTTCATGGGATCACGCGGAATCATCGAGGTTGCGTCACAGCTCACCTATACACCACAACCCGGTATCGATCTGAAACCCAGCTACTACGATTCTAGTTTCCCGGCTCCCATGAAGGATGCTTACGTAAAACAATGGCATGCAGAGAACGATCCGAAGCTGGAGAAATTGGGGCCGCTTGGGGAGACGCGGACATTCAAATGCAGCTCCTCCTGCGACGTTACGCACCTTCACTTGCTGAACTTCTTTACCGCGGTTCAGAATCGCACGCCAGTAGTCGAAGATGTCGTCTTTGGTCACAATGCGGCGGCTGCGTGCCATATGGCCAATCAGTCTTATCGGACAAAGGCGTCCGTGACGAAGGAGAATGCCATATAAGTGCTGTGATACGGGCACGATTGCGCTCGCAGCCTGATCGCGCTCAATGCACCAAATAAGAACCAGGAAATGAGGATACGTTGAAGAAGAACAGTCGCACCTTTTTTTCTGTCTGCCTTCTATTCCCCTTGACGATCTCAGTTGGCTTCGCACAGCATGTGCCCGAGCGCCGATGGACATTGGACAACGGTGTGGTCCGCAAGGTCCTCAGCTTCACAAACGATCGCGGTCTGCAAGCACAGGAGTGGACGGACCTGACATCCGGCCATAATTTCATCTCGCCGCAATTCGCTCATGGCGGATGCAATGAATTTAGCGTCGGTTTCGGTCAGCAACTTGTTTCCGGGAAACCCGAGGACGTGCGGCCGACGGAGAGCCATCACGGAGTGTCAGCTGACGGAACGAAAACCCTTTCTCTTTCATTTGCGGGCCGACATGCACCGGTGCTTGTAACGGTTCATTACGAACTGGGCAAAGGACAACCGGCGATACGCCAGTACCTGAGCATCGCCAATACGGGCGCCGTTCCGGTTACTCTGCGCCATCTGACTGTTTCCTGTGGGAACTTGGTCCCGGGCCCTGCACGCGATCTCATCGCCTATGCGGGCTATGGGGAGCAGCCACGCGAGACGTTTCTAACAGGCCGGGTGAACGATGTGGCAGTTCTGCTCGAAAATGCCAAAACAGGCATTGGCTTGGCGGTGCTGAGTGAAGTTCCCGGATATATGAAACGTACCGAACTCAACGACGAGTGGTCGCCGAGCTTTGCTGCAATGTACGACACGGATCTCTTTCCGTTTGAGCGCACTCTGGCACCACACGAGACATTTACTTCTGCCGGAGTTTCGGTTTTGTTTTATCAACGCGGCACATCTTCCGATCCGCATTGGCGTATTCCTTCCTATGTCCGGGACCGAATTGCGCGGTATAAAGGGCGCGCAACACCAGAATGGATCTACAACACATGGGAGCCCTGGCACACGGATATCAACGCCGGGTTGATGAAGACTCTTGTCGCCAAAGCTGGCGCGGATGGGTTCACGCTGCTGACGCTCGATGACGGATGGGAACAACTTTATGGAGAGAACGCAGTCAATAAGGATCGCTTTCCAGAAGGCTTGGAGCCGGTCTTCGCTCAGGCTGATTCTCTTGGCATGAAGCGCGGGCTCTGGAGTCCCGTGGCTCTCATAAACCAGAAAGCTTCTGTGTATGTGCAGCATCCGGATTGGGTCTGCCGCGACGAAAATGGAAATCCTCGCCTCTCGCTTGCGCAGGAAGGACGCGGGGTCGTCATGTGCCTTGCATCCCCGTATAAGTACGCGGTGATTGAACGCATCTCCGATCTTGTCGAGAAGTACAAGCTCAGCTATGTGAAGCTGGATTTAACTTCCGTTTTCAACGCCTACGGCGAAGAACCGGGATGCTACGAGTCGGGCCACGAACATAAAACATCCCATGAGTCCTCGGAACGCATCTACGAAGCTCTCGATCTGATCGCGGACAAACTCCACCAACGATTCCCGAATCTGCTCATCGACTACACATTCGAACTTTGGGGAGAGAAGCACCTCATCGACTACGGTTTGTTGAAGGTCGCCGATCTCGATTGGATGAGCAACGTCCGGGATCAATCCGCAGATCGGGCAGGACCCCTGCAGGTGAGAACTCTCCTCTATCAGCGCGGAATGGCGATTCCGGTCGAGAGTATGCTGATCGGAAACCTTCAGGCGGAAACTCCCAAATGGCAAGGGCACGTGGCGACGGAGATGGGATCGGGCCCGGTCTTTCTCGGCGACCTGACGAAACAATCCCCCGCTGAAAGCGAACACTACAAAGATTGGATACGACGCTACACCAGGCTGAGGAACACCGTTTCGATCACCGATTCCTTCTTCCCGCTCGGGTCCTGGAGGCAGCCGCGGATTGATCGATGGGATGGCTTCGCCCGCCTCGCGCGGAGCGGAGATGGAATGGTTGTGCTCTTTCGAAATGAGAGCTCCGCGCCATCGGCAGAGTTCAGCATTCCAGGATATCCGGACGGCACATTTGAGGTCACGGCGTGGAACACTGCGAAAGAGTCAGAAATTGAAGGCAAACAGGTTCGGAATAAAATCACAATTCCGTTCGTTTCTGGGGAAACCGTGAAAGTACTTGAGATACATTTGAAACCTCTATCCCGATAGAGAGCACACGGTGCGCTTATCGTTCCCATTCCCACCAGACTATGTGAAATAAGTACATAAGTTAGTCAATACCGCGCAAGACGATAGGTTCTTAAGAGGGCTTAAATGGGTTGCAGTGGGCCAGCGTGCGATAACGTGCGCCTATAAAGCCTCGAAAGAAGGGCATGGAAATGGGATCAAGTCAACGTCCGGAGGGAATCGCGCAGAATGGCCTGGAGGAATATCGAGGATATGCCGGGCTGCCGCCTTTGGTTGGACTAGAAACCATGACGGAAGCCATAACCCAAGGATTGACAGTGGCGGAGTCGGTGACGCGGCTGAAGCGCTTGCATTGGTCACTCAAACGGCTACACGGGATCTTTGTAGCGAAAATCGCCGCGATTCCGATTTACGAATTGAAGATGGCGTTCAGCCTTCACGCGCACTACTGCGCGGAGCATGTTGGCGAGTTTGCCAAGCGCGTTCGAGAGATGCGCCAGCCTCCGCATGGGCTGGAGGTTTGTCCAGATGCTTCGCTCGACATCTTTTTTGATGAGGTATTGGCAGCGTCTGAGATAGAAGCTTTGCTGCTTGGCCTATATGAAGAGGCAGTTCCGGTAATCATTCGTGCTCTCGATCGCTTGATCTCCGAGACGAATAAGCTTTTCGACCACCCCACCTATCGCATATGCCGTCTTACACGACTGGAGATGCAGGATGTTCAGCAGTATGGCGAGCACGCAGTGCGTTGCCTGGTCAACCAGCAGAAGCGCGAATCGCTCAGCGGTTGGGTGTCGAGTCTCGAGCGACTGCTGGGCGCCGCTGGCGATCTCGACGGCAGCCTTTCGCCGACAGGAGAAACGGTGGATCGTGTGTTTTCCGCCGTTCCGTACATATATGACGGGGTCCCCCGGCGTGATGAGCGCTTCACAGATCCGTACAACATGGGCGTGAACGCGGAAGCGATGTTGTTCAATCCTGACATTGAGCCGCTTCCGAAATCGATCATGCTTTACTTCAAGCGCATGCGCGAAATCGACGTGCCGGAAGTGATGTCCAGTATCCTCGCGGAGACTTCCGGGAAGCCTTGGGAATACTACCGTGATATGACGCGCCAGTTATGGGATGAGGCCCGCCACGCAATGATGGGCGAGATCGGCTTCGTCTCCATGGGCATCGATTGGGCAACCGTTCCGCTGAACTTTACCTGGTCGCTGGGTCTCAATACGCAACTCACGGCGAAAGACCGCCATGCTGTTCTGTATACGATAGAGCAGGGCTTGATGCCCAAGAAAAACGGGAAAGAGAATGAATGGGAGATTGCGGTAGCGACGGCAAATAGGCTGACCTCCTTGATTCAGGATTATGACTGGGCGGATGAGGTCCTGCATGCCCGGATCGGCCGCGAATGGCTGGTTCCGGAGATTGGTTCGCAAATGGACGCGCTGACATACGGGGATCAGGCCTGGTCGCGCATCCTGGCGAATTGGGCCAAGTGGCGCGAAGAAGGAGCGACGCAGCACAGGAACTGGTGGCCGGAGATCTACATGCAGGCTTGCCGGTATTGGGGCATCGAGCCCGACCCATCGCTGCTGGCATACAACACCACGTACGAAAATACACGCGCCGACTTGAAGCAGGTTGCTGGCTAATGCCGGAACACGGCAGCTGCAAGGCGAAAACTGCGATTGAACTGGACGCCTGAACGATTCAAGCTCGATACCGGTAAGGAAATCGCCTGGATTGCTCGGGTTATGTACTCCATTCTCACGCCCTCACCGAAAACACTCGACAAGCGGTTAAATGGACGTAGAATTCTCGGATGAAGATCCACTTCGAAAAGCTCACATCGAACGGTGGCAGTTTCAATTCTTTCGAGCGATCGGATTCTGAGTTTCCCTTTTACTGGCATTATCATCCGGAGTTCGAGCTTACGCTTATCGTTGACAGTTGCGGACAACGGCTTGTGGGCGACAGCATCGCGGACTATAAACCGGGCGATCTGGTGCTGCTTGGGCCCAACCTGCCGCACAGTTGGCGCTCGGGTCCAATCAAATCAAGATCACAGGGAATACACCGGGCTGTTGTAATACAGTTTCGACACGATTTCCTAGGGGAGCAGTTCTTCGCTTTAAAGGAGATGGAGCAGATCGCGCGCTTGCTGAAACGCTCGGCGGGCGGCCTTGCATTTGGACATACGAAAACGGGCGAAAAGGTTGCAGCGGAAGTGGCAAGGTTGCCCTATCAGCCGGGCGCGCGGCAACTCCTGATCCTTCTGTCGGTTTTACTCGATCTGGCTGGTGAGGCGAACGCCCAGATTCTTTCGACGCATCGTGTTCAGCCAGCATGCCGGCTTGAGGATCAGCAACGCATCGACGCAATCTGCCAATACCTGAATAGCCACTTCGAGGATGAAATAGAGTTCGCGAAGCTTGCAGCCAACTTATATATGAAGCAGGCGTCGCTCTGCCGGTTCTTTAAACGCGCTACCGGCCGAACGATGACGCAGTATGTAAATGAAATTCGAGTGGGTGCAGCTGCACAGCTTCTGACGGGCACGGACCTAAGTATTCTGGAAATCGGATTCAATGTGGGCTTTGGTAACTATTCCAATTTCAACCGGCAGTTCAAACGAATAAAGGGATATGGCCCACGGGAGCTACGGGGTCAATTTCTCTCCACTTCTGCAATTACTTCCAGACCATCGTCAGCTGCCGTCTCAATGAGGCAACATGCCTGATCGCGCATTTTTCGAACAGGGAAGTGGATTCGGCGGCACGCCGGCTCCAAAGCTGCACATCAAGGCAAATGAATACACAAAGTTATCAATGCTGGGGAAGACGCTGACAGGGACATCCCTGTAAATTGATGCTGGCTTTGAAACATCGAGAGCGCGGCCGGTGATGGAACTTGTCAGCGCAGGCGGGAGTGGAGACTATGACGACAGATACGCTTCATTTGAATGATACCCAGTTGCGTTCGTTTCCCGCGCAGGTAACTGCGGCGAAGCCGGGCCGGTTGTTGTCATTGGATGCTCTCCGCGGCTTCGATATGTTTTGGATCATCGGAGGTCAAGGGATCTTCCTGGGACTGGCAAAAGTGTGGCCCGGCAGGTTGTCAACGGCTCTGGCGCAACAACTGCGTCATGTGCCCTGGGAGGGGCTGCACTGCTTCGACCTGATCTGGCCTCTCTTTATGTTTATGGTTGGAGTGTCCCTCGCATTCTCCCTGACAAAGCGGAAAGCGAATGGGGAATCGAACAAAGACTTATACCTGCACGCCCTGAGACGGGCTCTGATTTTGTTCGTCCTCGGAATGATGGCTCAGGGCAATCTGCTGCAATTCAATCTGGCGACACTGCATCCCTGTTACAGCGTTCTGCACGCTATCGCTGCCGGTTACCTGATCGCGACAATTGTCACATTGAATCTGAGGCCGATAGGGCAAGCGATTACGACAGCAGTGTTTTTGATCCTCTATTGGATATTGCTCATCGCCATCCCAGTCCCGGGAGTAGGAAGGGGCGTATTGACCCCTTACGGAAATGCAGCGACGTACATTGACAATCTGGTTCTTGGAAGGTTCTCGTACGTGCCTCAGGGAATGGAGAACACGTGGTTCTTGAGTTACCTTGGATTTGCTGCTTCTGTGATGATCGGAGTGCTTGTCGGAGAATTGCTTCTCTCCAGGCGATCCGAAAAGCTGAAGTGCTGGATGCTTTACGGCTCTGGTGCGGGCCTGATAGTGCTCGGCCTTATCTGGAGTGTTTGGCTGCCAGTCATTAAGCTGCTGTGGGACGGCTCTTTCGTTCTGATTGCCGGTGGCCTGAGCTGCCTGATGATGGCGACGTTCTATCTCATTATTGACGTGCTTGGTTATAGAAAATGGGTTTTCCCCTTCAGCGTGATTGGTATGAACGCTCTGGCCGTATACATGGCAACCGAACTGTTCAATTTTCGACATATTGGCGACATCTTCGTTGGGCACCTGCTGCCCCGGGTCGGTAGATGGGATGAGTTTCTTGCTGAGACCACGGCGTTTTTGATCGTTTGGCTGATCCTCTACTGGATGTATCGCACCCGGTCATTTGTAAAGCTGTGATTTGTGAGCTTTGGCGGCATATCGCCTGAAGCTCCGGTGACTCGGACGCGGTACTCTTGTGCAACACACCGTCAGCAGCGCTCGCGTGCGATACCTGATATACGACCTCAACAAGGCAATGGAATACACAAGATAGGCAATGTGCGTGAAGACTGCAATATCGCCTGTCGATTATGTTAGCTGGGACTCAATAATCTCTCGAATCGCGTTTTGTTTTGTGACAGAGCGGGCCAACTTCCGTGGGGTGCATGCCATGCAGCAATCGAAAAGCGTGCAGGCTTCATTGAAGCAGACGGCTTTCAATAGAGCTGCTGTGGGAGTTATGCATGCGGCGTAGAGAGTTCCTAGGCGCGATCGTGGGAGCGACGATGATCCATGCTGGCGCTTTCGCTAATACATTTCCCGGGGCGAGGCGGGAGGGGTCGACAGTATTATCGGCGTTTGTTGCTCCGCCGGTCGAGTCTACGGCAAGACAGAATAGCGTAAGGCCGATGGCGATTGGAGTGATGATTCGCCCCACTTATAACGACCCTGAGGTTGCCATCTCTCGAGTCAGAGAGTTGGGCATGTCCAATTGTTTTCTGGATCTCGATGATTGGATTGGGAAGTTCAGCCCATCGGGTGCGAAGCAACTCAGGGCTTCGCTGGACAAGTATGGAGTCACGGCTACCGCCGTCGAGATTGTGGGGCCGGGACCGTTGGTATGGAACTTTGTTGATGGACCCTCCACCATCGGTTTAGTGCCTCCTGCGACACGAGAAGCCAGGATTGAAGCGCTTAAACAGACTTCCGACTTTGCAAAACAGATGGGCATTCCGCAAGTCCAGACCCACTGCGGCTTCATTCCTGAAAATCCGAAAAGCCCACTTTATGAGCAGGTAGTGCTCGCAATCCGCGATGTCGCCGTACATTGCTCGGGGAATGGTCAGGATTTCCTGATGGAAACAGGGCAGGAGACTCCGACCACGATGTTGCGAGCGATCGCTGATGTCAATCAGCCAAATCTCGGCGCTGGCTTAGATACTGCGAACTTGATTCTTTATGGGAAAGCGAATCCGGTAGACGCGGTGGAGATGCTTGGACCCCATATTAAGAGTGTCCACGCGAAAGATGGGATGTGGCCTACCGACCCGATGAAACTGGGGAAGGAAGTATTGATCGGCAGTGGTCGCGTAGATTTCAAAAAGGTATTTTCAAAGCTGAACAGACTCGGTTACAGGGGAGCAGTCACGATCGAACGCGAGACTTCCGGTCCGCAACAGATTGAAGACGTACGACAAGAGAAGATTTATCTCGAACGGATTCTTACCCAGGTACAAACGAAACAAGCTTGATTGATGGAGTCTCTGCAATGAACAGACGGCAATTTGTCGGCGGCACCGCTGTAGCCTCAGGGTTACTGCTGCTGAAGCCAAGAACGGTGTTCGGCTATGAGGCAAATTCGGCAGTGCGCCTCGGGTTACTGGGCTGCGGCTCGCGCGGCACCTCAGTGGCTGCATCCTTTGCGAGCAACACGAATACTCGCGTTGTCGCACTTGCGGATCTGTTCCCGGACAAACTGGAATCGGCAAAGGCACATTTCGATCAGCTAGCGGATAAATCGGGATACGCGAAAGTCGACCCCAGGATGATGTTCCGCGGCTACAAGGCCTTCGAGGAAATTGCCGCATCGTCCGATGTAGACGCCGTACAGATTTCGACTCCGCCGTGGTTTCATGTTCAGCATCTCGATGCCGCAGTTACGGCAGGTAAACATGTTTATTGCGAGAAGCCGATCGGTGTGGATGTGGCCCAGGCGAAGCAGGCCCTGGAGATTGGAAAACGCGCCCAGGGGCGCTTGAGTCTTGAGGTCGGTTTCCAGATTCGCAGCGCGCCTCCCTTTGTCGAGATCGTCCGTCGTATTCAGCAGGGCGCCCTCGGGAAGATCGGTGCTATTTCGGCGAATTACAATGCCCCGGGTGTAAGTTATCCTCCAATGCCCAACATGTCTGCCGATGAACTCCGGTTACGCCGCTGGTACTGGGATCTCACCCTGTCCGGCGACATCATTGTCGAGCAAGCGATCCATCTGATCGATATTTGCAACTGGACTCTGCAGGGACATCCGCTGAAGGCGACTGGAACTGGCGGAAGAAACATCATCTCTCATCCCGGAAACACGTGGGATAACTACGAGATTGCATTTACATATCCCGAAAACGTCCACGTGAGTTTCTCCTGTACACAGTTTGGTCCTAACGACTGGTTCGATGTGTCGGCACATCTGTTTGGCGCGGACGGAATCGCCGAAGCCCCATACTCCGGTCCGCTGCGGATCGTCGGCGACCATTCGTGGGCATGGGCGGATAAAGATACCAGCGAGCCCGCGGCTCCGGCCAAGTTCGCCGCCAACGGAGTGTTCTCTGACAATCTGGCGCAGGCGCAGCGGGAAAAGGACAAGGGTTTCATCGATAGCATTACGTCGGGAAAGTTCCATAATCAAGCGGAGGCCGGTGTGGAGACCGCATTGAGCGCCATGCTGGGGCGAATGGCTGGACGACTGGGGCGCGAGGTCACCTGGGAAGAATTATTGTCCGACGGAGAGAAATACGAATTGAACATCAACATGAGCCAATTTTCATAATTGGATTCCAAACGGACTATTAACACGGTTTGATGCTGACATCGAATTCGTTGCGGTAGTAATGCATACAAACCTTTCAGTAAAGAACGATTACGGGGGCGTATATGACACATAATTTTCGACCGAGAGTTTCGATCCTAAAATTGCCATTGGCAGACTGCATCAAAGGTCGCAACGGCCAAGCTGTACACCCACAAACCTTGAAACCGATGCGCGCCAAGTTTCTGGCCCACATATTATGGACGGTCTGCATTTTGCTGTTTGCATTGTTGACAACGCCGCGGTTGACGGCACAGATTGCAAGCGGCGGCGTTACGGGAACGGTGAAGGACACGACGGGCGCGGTGATTCCCAATGCGACTGTCACTCTCACCAATATCGCAACGGGAGTCAAGCAGACGACCCGTACTACCGGTACAGGGGCCTACAACTTCACGGTAGTTCCGTACGGGAGCTACACCCTCCTGGTGCAGCAGCCCGGCTTCGAAAACGTTACCATCACCGGGTTTGAAGTTCACGTGCAAGTGGTGGTGACGGAAGACGCGACACTGCCCCCCGGCACGGCGCAGCAGAACGTGACGGTGACCGCCACCGTCTCCCTTGCTGCAGGCGCAGAGCGCCACTATCGGCACCACGATCGGGCACCAGCAGATCGTCGACCTGCCGCTTCTCAGCCGCCACTTCGACACCCTGACCCAAATTGCGGCCGGTGCGACTACCGCCAATGTCAGCTTCGGGGGATCGAGCAATAGCGACTACTTCAACGTCAACGGCATGAATCCCTGGATGCAGGATTTCCGGCTGGACGGGATCGACAACAACGTCGAGCAATTTGGCGGCCCGGGACCGCTGAATGACAACCTGCAGATCACGCCCCCGCCGGACGCCATTCAGGAGTTTCGTCTGCAGACTGGAAACTTCCCAGCGGAGTTCGGCCACTCCTCAGCCGCCATCATCAATGCCGTCATTAAGTCGGGCACAAACCACGTTCATGGCGATCTGTGGGAGTTCCTGCAGAATCCTGCCGCGAACGCGGTTCCTTACTTCCAGACCACAAAGAACAATTACCATTACAACCAGTTCGGCGGCACCGTTGGCGGCCCGGTTTGGATTCCCAAACTCTACAACGGCCAAAACAGGACTTTCTTCTTTTTCGATTACCAGGGGACACGGGTCATCTCGTCAAAACAGTACAACGACACCGTCCCGACAGCACTCGAACAAAGCAGCGATTTTACGAATTTTCAGGACATCATTACCGCAGGCGGCAGCCAAACCAAAACGGACGCCCTAGGCAGGATTTTTCCCTATGGCGCGGTCCTCGATCCAGCCACCACACGCGCCATAGCGGGGGGCGCCACGGACCCTATTTCTGGACTCACGAATACAACCGGCTCCACCGTATATGTTCGCGATCCATTCTTTACCGGCGGCAGTGTGGCAGGAATTACGAACTTCACCCCATACGCGTCGCAGCTGAACCAAATTCCCACAGGGCGGCTGGATCCCAACGCCATCAAGCTGCTGCAGCTATATCCCAATCCCACCGGACCGGGCATCACCAACAATTACATTGGTTTTCCGAAACAAACGAACAACACCAACCAGTACGACGTCCGCATCGACGAGGACTGGCATGAGCATGACACCCTCTTCGGCGTTTACGACTGGAGCCATAATTTACAGAATGTTCCCAATGCGCTTCCGGGAATTGCGAATGGCGGATCATATTCGACCGGTACTATCGATATTCCGGTCTATTCCATCGCTCTGGGAGAGACGCATGTCTTTACTCCGAGCCTTTCCAACGACTTTCATATTGGCTGGAACCACCTCATCGCCCGGCAGGTTCCTCTTGAAGCGAACACGACGGGCATTCCCGCGCGGTTCGGAATCGGAGGTGTTCCGCAGGTTCCGAATAACGGTGGCCTGCCCTCGATTCAAACCGGCCTGACCCAACTGGGTCCCTCGAATTATTACCCGAATGTTAGTACAATCACGTCCCTGGAGATCATGGAAAACGTTACTAAGACCTATAACAATCACACGTTCAAGGGAGGTGTTCAATGGGACCGGTTTTACGGCAATCTATTTTCGCCCCCGTACGGACGCGGAAATTTCAGCTATAACGGACAGTGGAGCGACGTCGTCAACGCAAACACCAGTCAGTTCGGACCGGTGGACATGCTGCTGACTCCGACCGCGGCGACGTACCCCGGGGCCGGCGGCATCAGCGATCTGGGTGGCATGAGCGGCTTTCAGTTCTCCAATGCTGTCCCTGTCCGGGTCGGGCGCCATTACTTCGGCGCATTTTTCCAGGATGACTGGAAGGTGACGCCAACCCTGACTCTCAACCTTGGACTTCGCTACGATTTCTTCCCGCCCTATTACGATACCGATGGATTTCAAGCGAACTTTGTCCAGAGCGGTACCGGAAATGGATTCACCGGCACGACCGGTCCCTTCACCGGCGCAAATGGTCCTGTCGGAACCTACTACGTTCCCAAAAAGGGCTGCTCCGTACCACGCGCGCCACAGTTTGACGCTTTACTACAGACCAGCGGCATTGCGCTGAACTGCACCGATAACTTCGCCACTGGTCTGGCGCAGAAGGGGAACTTTGCCCCGAGGATCGGCTTCGCCAAGCGCGTCAAGGATAATTTTGTGATTCGCGGCGCATTTGGAATGGCCTATGGGGCACTGTCTAACATCGGCGCGGGCGGAGACCTGATGTATAACTACCCGTTCGCCTTCCAGTTCGCTTACAACTCCCAGAACGCTTATACGCCGTTCCTTGGTCCGGCCGGACAAGTGCCGGTGCTGGAAACGGCCCTGACCCAGGTGAACACCCAGTCCGCAGTCAGCGTCACCAACCCCGTTGGTTTGAATCTTAACTCGCGCCAGTTCAACTACCAGACCCCTTACACCGAGACCTATAACCTGTTCACGCAATACACATTTACGCCGCACGACTCGCTAGAGGTGGGATATGTGGGTGTCGTAGGACGGCACCTGGACGGGTTTGGCGTTGGCAATGCTCCCACGCAGATCCTGCCGAACGGGACGAACATCTATAACTACATTCCGTTTCCCAACTTTGCTCCAAACTCGTTCCTGGAGTTGACTAACGGGAAGAGCAGTTACAATGCCTTGCAGGCTACGTACCAGCACACCACAAGCTATGGTCTGACCATGAACGCCAACTACACGTTGAGCCAGTGCATGACGAACCAGACCTTCTATGTGAACACCATCCAATCGTATCGTGCTCTCTGGCTGCCAGGGTTTGGGGCCGAGGGAGACTACGCCATCTGCGATACCGACTCCACCCATGTCATCCACGTTTCCGGCGATTATGCGCTGCCGGTGGGACGGGGAGCCATGTTCCTGACCAATATGAACCGGGTGTCGGATACATTGATCGGCGGCTGGGCCTTAAACGGTATCTTCACATTTCAATCCGGCGAGCCCATCTCGGTAGGATGCCCGATCGCAACCACCGCCGACTTCGGCTGTTATGCCGACAGGGTGAAGGGAGTGGACCTTTATGGGAACGGAGGGCATACAAAGAACCAGTGGTTGAACCCCGCTGCCTTTGCCGAACCTCCGATGGCCAC
This sequence comes from uncultured Acidobacteriota bacterium, assembly GCA_963744615.1. Taxonomy (GTDB): domain Bacteria; phylum Acidobacteriota; class Terriglobia; order Terriglobales; family Acidobacteriaceae; genus JAKAAZ01. Next base: position 1,492,777 of record CAVUUE010000003.1, on the reverse strand, counting down.
TACCGTGGGACAGTCGGATTACCGTCCGTTGGGCGGCAGTCCCCTAATCGGGCGCGGTCCCAGGTACACCAATCTAGACGCCTCACTGTTCAAATCCTTCTCCATTGTGAGGGAAACAAAACTGCAGTTCCGGGCGGAAGCATTTAACGTGTTCAATCATCCACAGTTTGGACAACCGATCAATACCGGCAACTTCAATACCTACAGTGCAGGTAACCCGAATCAGTTCAGCGCCCTCACCTACACGCGCAACAACTCCAGGGAAATGCAGTTTGCCCTGAAGTTCCTCTTCTAGAAGCTTTACTACTAATCGTTTCGTCCGCGAAGAAAATCACCTGGCGATGCCTGCCAGGTGATTTTTTGAACATCCTGCGCATAACAATTGCATAAATGGGAGGATCGATGAAGCTGCGATCTGGTTTTAGAGTAGAGAGCGTTCTTGCCTGTGCTGGTCTTGTTCTAGCACTCAGTTCTGCTATGACTCCGGCCCAAACCACAAAGGATGTCCGGCCGGACGCCTACGATTGGAATAATCGCGCGCCCGATCCGCGTTTCAAGGCGGACATTCTAGTGGTCGTCGCCCACCCTGACGATGAGATTATGGCCGCGGCTTATCTTGCACGTGAAATTTACGATCACCACAAACGTGTTGCGGTGGTATTCCAGAATCCGGGGGATGGAGGAAACAACGATATCGGCCCGGAGCAGGCGACATCTCTAGGCTACATTCGTCAACTCGAGGGACGCGAGGCGGTAGGCTCCCTGGGGATCACGAATGTCTGGTTTCTCAATGGCCACGATACGTTGAGCCAGAACGTTTTGACGTCCCTTGAACATTGCAAGCACGGCCTCTGCTTAGACCAGTTGGTCCGTATCGTTCGCATCACGCGGCCATCGGTGATTCTCACCTGGCTTCCGGATTTCACGACGGGGGAAAACCACTCTGATCATCAGGCCGCTGGCGTGCTGGCGACCGAGGCGTTCGACCTGGCTGGAGATCCGACCGTATTTTCAGAGCAGGTCTCTCCCGCGATGCATCCCGATCAAGCACAGAATATGACAGAAGCTCTTCGGCCATGGCAGCCTGAGAAAATTTATTATTTCTACAATCCCACCCACAACGACATTTTCAAAGGGCAGGGTCCACAGTACTCTTCGAAAGAGATCTCTCCTTCTCGCGGCATCAGCTATGCGCTGTTGGCTGCCAAGGAGAACAGCTTTCACGTGACGCAAGGCGGGGCAAAGATTCAGCGCGATATCGACACCCATACCGTGGAAACCTCGGATGATTACATAGCGAGACTTGCTACCGGGCCTGTCGAATTTATATTCGGGAAATCGCTGGTGCCTTCCGGCGTAACTGATGACGTTTTCACGGGAGTAGTGCCAGAGGGCATTCCCTTCCAGGGGCCGCCGGGATACATTGCAGTCAAGTATTCGGAACCAACCCTTGAGATCGGCGATCCGTGGGCTTTCTACCAGAAGCTATGGCAGGCGCATGGCCTGGACCATCTAAAGAACGTTGTTCAGCTGGAAGTTACGGTCAAAGTTGGCGGTACTTTGGCCATTCCGCTGGTCATTGAGAACCCTTTAAACACGGCCATCGATGTAAATCTCTCGGTGCAGGCGCCAGATGGCTGGAAAGTCGAACCTGTTGCTCCCGTTTCCGTTCCACCGCATACCCAGTACTATGTTCGTGTTCAGGCCGCGGCGCCAGCGACCAAGTTGCCCGGCTGGCAGCAATTTAAGGTCTCCGCCGAATCTGGAAACAAGAACATAGGAACGGTGCCGATTCGCGTGGAACTTTCTACGGGTTGGGTTGCGCCCCAATGATGCATCGAGGTTGACGAACTCGAGATGGGATTGACCTACGGAAAGGAACGATGGCGTTCAGAATGAAGAAGGGAAATCCGGCGCAATTCGCCGTTGCGGCTTTGTGCCTGACTATTAGTTGCGCCGTGCCTCTTCCAGCTTGCGGCGCAGTCTCCGGCAGCCAACCGGCACAGCGGGCACAGCGGAAATCGTTCGACTGGCCTGTGTATGGGGGGCAGGTCGCCGGCGATCACTATTCAGCACTTTCGCAGATCAACCGCACAAACGTAGAGAAGCTGCGGCAGGCCTGGACGTTCGATACCGGAGAAAAAGGTATTCTCCAGACCAGTCCCATTATTGTCGAAAATATTCTCTACGCCTATACGCCGAGCCAGAAAGTCATTGCCATCGATGCGGCTTCCGGCAAGCTGCTGTGGAAATTCGATTCGGGAGTTCTGGGCACAGCGCCAGCGCGAGGCCTTTCTTATTGGAGCGATGGCAAGGACAGCCGTATTTTCGCTGGGGTGATGAATTTCCTATATGCGCTCGATGCGGCTACAGGCAGGCCGGTTCCTGAATTTGGCGAGAACGGCAGAATCGATCTGCGAAAGGGTTTGCGCGGCGATTACCGCTTGCAGGATGTCGCGCTGACGAGCCCCGGCATGATCTATAAGAACATGATCATCGTCGGCGGCCGCAATCCGGAGACGCATCCCGCTCCTCCGGGAGATATTCGCGCGTTCGATGTTCATACAGGCGCGCTCTGCTGGACGTTTCACACCATTCCGCATCCGGGAGAATTTGGATACAGCACCTGGCCGAAAGATGCATGGAAAAATTCGGGCGCCGCGAACAACTGGGCCGGAATGTCGCTCGATGCAAAGCGCGGCATCGTTTATGTGCCGACGGGTTCGGCCGTGTTTGACTTCTACGGCGCGGACCGTCTGGGCGACGATTTATTTGCCGACACGCTGCTTGCTCTCGACGCTCAAACCGGAAAACGCATCTGGTACTTTCAGGGCGTGCATCACGATCTATGGGACCGCGATTTTCCATCTCCTCCCGCGCTGCTCACGGTTGAGCACAACGGCAAACGCATCGATGCCGTCGCGCAGACGACGAAGCAGGGATACGTCTATTTGTTCGACCGCATGACAGGGAAGCTACTGTTTCCCATCCAAGAGCACAAATACCCGGCCAGCAATGTCCCCGGCGAAGTTAGCTCGCCGACGCAATCTTTACCAATAGCGCCCAAACCTTTTGCCCGGCAATTCCTGGCCGCAGACATGCTGACCACCCGCACGCCCGAAGCGCACGCCGACGCGCTAAAGAAGTTCAAAACGTTTCGCAGCGACGGACAGTTCGTTCCTCTCAGCTTAAACAAACAAACCATCGTGTTTCCAGGGTTCGACGGTGGCGCGGAGTGGGGTGGGCCCGCGATCGACCCGATAACCGGAGTGATCTACATCAATTCAAATGAAATGGCGTGGACTGGAGGTCTCACCGCTGAGAAGCCGAGCGGAAACCTTGGCGAAAGTGTCTACCTAAACCAGTGCGGCGTTTGTCACGGCGCCGACCGTACAGGATCTCCACCGGACTTTCCTTCCCTGGTTGATATCGACAAGCGCCTCACGTCTCAGCAGATTATGGACAAGATCCATCAGGGCGGGGGCAGGATGCCTGCATTTCCAAATCTGAGCGACACGCAGTCGGACGCGCTGATGAGGTTCGTGGAGAATGGTAGCCGTGAAAATCCTGAGATGGAGAGCGGCAAGACGGAAGTGGCATCCACGCCTGCTCCCGATATCCTTCAGGAGAATCTAACGAACCCTGTGGGAGCAACTGTCTATCGAAAGAAATGTGCCGTCTGCCATGGGGACCATCGCCAGGGAGTACCGCCCGCCTACCCCGCATTGCTCGGCGTGGGCAGCCGCATGACTTCATCGCAAATTTCTGACAGAATCCATGAGGGCAAGGATGCAATGCCGCCTTTCCCCGGGTTGGAAGGCAATCAGCTCCATTCGCTTGTGCGCTATCTGGAAAATGTGCAGTATCGGTTTACCGGGTATCGCAAGTTCGTCGATCAGGATGGCTATCCAGCCATTTCGCCGCCTTGGGGCACGCTGAATGCGGTCGATCTGAATACCGGAAAATATCTTTGGAAGATTCCGCTTGGAGAATATCCAGCGCTAGCGGCGAAAGGAATGACGAATACCGGCTCTGAGAATTATGGCGGCCCAGTCGTGACGGCTAGCGGTTTGCTATTCATTGGCGCCACAGTTTATGACAACAAATTTCGCGCCTTCGATAGCCACACAGGCAAGCTACTGTGGGAGACCGAATTGCCCTCCGCGGGCGCGGCCACGCCTGCGACCTATATGGTGGACGGAAAACAATATGTAGTTATTGCCGCAGGCGGCAGTAAATTCGACAGGTCGCCAGTTGAAGGCAGATATGTCGCCTTCGCCTTACCGTGATTGAGTGCCAAGAGCAGGAGGAAAGGATTGCATATGAAGTTGTTGTCTCGGAGGAAATTTCTCGCGAGGTTGAGTTTTGCCGCCGCTGCCGTAACCGCAACCGCATTGCTACCGCAGGAAGCCTGGGGATATCCGTTAAGCGGCGCGTCCGGCCTGCAACTTTATTCTGTCGGCGATCCTTTGAAGAAGGATGTCAATGGCACGTAAAAGATTTTGTGCCCGGCACGCAGGAAAGACCGATGGTCAATATGGAAATGCAGGGTACGGAGCTGGGCAGGGGCGCGATTGATTACAAGCCGATTCTCGCTGAAGCGAAGAAGATCGGCATCGAATACTACTATGTCGAACAGGAGCCCCCTTTCGTCGGCATGACGCCGTTCCAGGCGGTAAAGGTCGATTTCGATTATCTGCGAGGCTTGCAATAAACGGCGGCGGCTACAGCCCGCGATAGACGCCGCCGTCGACCAGGATTGTCTGCCCGGTAATGTAAGCGGCACGTTCGGAAGCAAGCCAGACGATTGCATCGGCGACTTCTTGCGGTTTTGCGAGCCGTCGAAGGGGGATATCTTTGGCGATTTCGGCTTCGTAGTCGGCAGGCGAGCGGCCTGTGGTCTGTGCGTTCGTTTGCGCCAATTGTTTCACGCGGTCCGTCGCGGTATAGCCGGGCCCTACATTGTTGATGGTGATGTTGTCGGGACCATACTGGGTCGCCAGCGAACGTACCAGCCCCAGTACGCCGGTGCGCACGGAGTTTGAAAGAATGAGTTCCAGAACAGGCTGCTTTACCGCCATTGATGTAATGGCGATGAACCTTCCCCAGTGCCGCTCTTGCATCGCAGGCAGCACCGCATGGGCAAAGGAAACTATGCTGCGAAGATTTAGGTTGTACGCACGGTCCCATTCCGCCATGGTTGTTTCGGAAAACGGCTTGGGGGGCGGACCGCCCGCATTGGTCACGCAAATGTCGATGCGGCCAAATCGACGATGCACCGCATCGGCAAATTGGCGCACGCGTGCGTCGTCGGAAACATCGAACGTCTCGGTATGGACTTCGACGCCGTGCAAGCGTCGGGCTTCTTCGGCGACCTTATTGAGGGCACCCGCGTTGCGGGCGCACAGCGCAAGGTTCGCACCCTCGGCCGCGAGAGCAAGAGCAGTTGCACGGCCAATGCCTTTACTCGATGCAGCAACAATTGCGGCGCGGTTGCGCAATCCGGTTTCCATGCAGTGAGTATAAATAGGATTTAGTTCCTCCACTTTAATGCCCGCATAAAAGGAGCAGAGAATATATGAGCCCATCTATCGAGCGTAAGACAACCGAACCGCAGCACCTTCGTTTTGAGGACATGCCCGTTGAACGCCTGAATCCGCTGCTCGATCGGCAGTTTGTTGCCGGAGAGCGAAGCATGCTGGCGCGGATTGTACTGCGGACAGGCTGCATCGTCCCGATGCACAGTCATCGGAATGAGCAGATCACTTACATCCTGGAAGGCGCGTTGAAATTCAAGCTGGATGATAAAGAAATTGTCGTGCGCACTGGAGAAGTGCTGGTGATCCCATCGAACGTACCGCACAGCGCGGAGGCACTTGAGGATACGATCGATCTCGATGTGTTCTGCCCGCCGCGCGAAGACTGGATCAGCGGTACGGATGCGTATCTGCGTAAGTAGCTCCGGCGCACGGTATGTTCTGCAAGGGCGCCGTTGTTATGTCCGAAACGGGCCATATGTAACTGTGATTGTTTCGAATCGTGAGATTATGATGAATCGCGTGCGACTATCGGTTTTGCTTACAGTAATGAGCCTGCTGCCGATTGGCAATTCCTGCGTCGGCCAGCACATCGATCCTGCGATTGCTCGCCAGATGGACGCGATTCGGGCCATCGACAATCATGCCCACCCGGTGCTCGCGCCGCCGCTAGATACAACCGACAGGGAATTCGATGCGCTGCCTGTCTACTCGTTGGAACCGGAGTCCGATCCGGTGGCTTTGCGGCCCGATTTCCCTCTGCTTGGAGCGGCGTGGAAAGTGCTCTACGGGTTCGACACTCAGCCGCCGCTCGACGCTAACGGGCTTAAGCGGCTGAACGATGCCCGCGCGCAGGTGAAGGCACAGCAGGGGGAGGGATACCCCGCGTGGGTACTCGACAAGGCCGGAATTGGCACCATGCTGGCGAACCGCGTCGCCATGGGTCACGGGGTTGAGCCGCCGCGGTTTCGTTGGGTTCCCTATGTCGATGCGCTGCTGTTTCCACTCAATAACAGCGGCATGGCGGCGGCCTCGCCGGACAGAAAACAATTTTTTGCGCTGGAAGATGGACTGCGCACCCAGTATCTGAAAAAGGTGGCAATGAGCGTTCCCCCGGCAACGCTCGATGAATATTTGCGACAAGTGGTGACGCCCACTCTTGAACGCCAGAAAGCGGGCGGGGCCGTAGCAGAGAAGTTTGAGGTGGCCTATCTACGGTCGTTCGACTTCAGCGATCCGCCGCGCGCGGAGGTTGGAAAAATCTATGCCAAATGGGTAGGCGGTGGCCAGCCAGACGCCGCTGAGTACAAGTTGTTACAGGATTTTTTGTTTCGCTATATCGCGATGGAATGCGGGCGGCTAGGCATGCCCGTGCACCTGCATGCGATGGCGGGCGCAGGCAGCTACTTCTCCATCAGCGGGGTCAATCCTCTACTGCTGGAGCCGCTGTTCAACGATCCGCAACTGCGGAAAACGAATTTCGTGCTGCTGCATGGAGGGTGGCCGTATGTGCGGGAGATTGGGGCGTTGCTGCAGAAGCCGAATGTGTACTTGGACATTTCTTCGCAGGACCTCACCATCACTCCTCATACGCAGGCGAAGTGGTTGCGGGAGTGGCTGGAGTTTGAGCCCGAGAAAATATTGTTCGGGACAGATGGATATCCCTATTCGGAGGAACTGGGTTGGCCCGAATCGACATGGATTGCGAACTGGAATGTGCGTCAGGCATTGGGGATTGCGCTGACCGGAATGTTTGAGGATGGAGAGATCGACCGACAGCGCGTCGGCGAATTGGCGAACATGGTGCTGCGCGGAAATGCTGCGGCGCTGTACAGATTTTGATTGCGGTAACACGGCCGTGCCATCTTCCGTTGATCGATGATAGTGAACTTTGTAATGTTAATATTTGAATCAATTGGACACGGATCTTCAAGGTAGTTGGCAACGATTGGGACCACCTGCGGCCCCATCTCTGGACGTTTTTCGAACTTGTGAAGAGCCGCAGGCCGAACGTGGAAACGCGGTGTTCGGCAACCATGCCGCCATAGCCTGTCATATAGCAAATGAGTCGTATTTCCGCAAGCAACAGATCTATGGAACGCCGCTTCCCGCACGGTCAAGAATTCGTAGTTTCGCGATCATAACAAGAAACACTTGTGTAGTCGTAATTGGGGGATTTCCAATAATGAAGAATAAAAGAATTTGGTGGAGCGTTATCTTCCTGCTCGCGTTTTCCAGCGTGTGCATCTTTGCTCAAGGAACCAAGCAATCTGGTTCCTCTGACACTCAGAATTCAATCAAGCCTTTCCTGGGTCGCTGGGACTTGACGTTGAAGTCGTCTGAACACAACTATCCTTCCTGGCTGGATATATACCAAGACAACGGCGTGCTCAAGGCAGAGATGACAGGGCGCTGGGGAAATGCGCGTCCTCTTCCGAAAGTGGAAATAAATCGGGGCGTGCTTACTTTTGTTTCTCCAAAGGAAGAAGAAAGCAGCAAAGCCGATATTGTTTTCAAGGCCAAACTGGTGCACGGCAGACTTGTGGGTTCGATCAGCGGCCGGGAGGGCGCGCCCTGGACCTGGACCGGCAAAAAGGCTCCTTTGCTGATGAATGAAACGGTTTCCCGGTGGGGGAAGCCTGTCCCCTTATTCAACGGGAGGAACCTCGATGGATGGCATGAATACTCCGCCAACTATTTCCCGCAAACGGGTCACTGGACGGTGGTGAATGGAACGCTGGTGAGTCCGGGGCATGGGCCGGAGCTGGTCAGCGACAGGAAATTCGGCGATTTCAAACTTCATCTTGAGTTCAACTGTGGACCTGTTTCCAACAGTGGAGTGTATCTGCGCGGACGCTATGAGTTGCAGATCGAAAACGAGTCTGCGGATGAACCGCCGAGCCATCACACCGGCGGCGTCTACGGTTTTCTGACGCCGACTCCGGAACTGCCGAGAACCACGGGGAAGTGGCAGACCTTTGACATTACTTTTATAGGTCGCCGGGTCACCATTGTCCAAAACGGCACGACCGTCATCGACAACAAGGAGATCCCAGGGATTACCGGCGGAGCTCTGGACAGCGATGAAGGGCTACCTGGCCCCATCATGCTGCAAGGGAGCGAGAAGGGCCATGTCTCCTTCAGGAACATCGTTATCACCCCAGCTATAAAGTGAAATATGATTTTGATTCATGCGCGACGGATGAACCAAGCCACGAAGATGAAAAAACAGCATTGAAGCATAGAAGCGGATGGTACTGCCCACACTGCAGGAGCTTTCACAAACTGGCTGATATAGGAATCGGTTCTTGGAGTGTTGTAACTCAGTCGTTCGCGTTGCGATCGCACCGCTGGCTAGAATGGGTTGCGATCTTGTTTCTAACCGTTACGGCAGAGGCCGCGGGTTCGAGCTCCGTCGTCCCTCGATGGGTTCTGAAGCACTCAGAATCAATGACGACCTAGAGTAACAAGCAAATCCAGGCACAATTTGGGCACAATAAGCGAATTACACTTCTGGCCCTGTGTGCCTTTTCTCCGTGATTGTGCCCACGTTGGACACAATCATCTGCACAATCTTGTTCTCTGCCGCCGCCTGCAGCAATGACGTGCTCAGGAACGAAGCGGCGGTACCACCGAGCTTGACTACACCCAGCAGACCCTCTGGCTGCTGTTCCTGAAGTACCTGGACGGCCGGAGAAGGAGAGGAACACTGTGGTACGCTTCGCGGCCGCAAATACTCCCACATCTTGATATCAAGAACGAGATCCAGAGCGGCTACACCTGCGCGAGATCATCGACACGATTGACGGTCTGCGATTCCGCTCGTAGACGGAACAGTGACGAAGGTTACGTTCGCTTCTTCACCATGCTAACCGCGGTAAGGATTACAGCGTTGCTTGCGATTACAGGTCCAACGTCGTTATTAAAATCATCCGTGCCGCCCCGGAACCCATGCGTGCCTTTTAACCGTATCTCTTGAATGACTTTCCCTAACCGAGGATTGGTCCACTCATAGGCAAAACATGTGACGGCATCTAGGTTGCCTCTTCCAACGGCTACTGCGTCGGCAGCGTAGCAGTAGTCATCTCCAGCGACACGTTGGTCCCAGTTCCATTCGAGAATGTTTACACCGTAGCGAATTGGAATGGTGATGACAAACCCGTCCTCATAAACCGCTTCGTACCATCCTAGAAGGTCTGCCGTGTCGTGCTGGTCCCAGATCAGTCGAACGCTATCTCTGTTCAGAGCCCGCCTGGCCGATGCGTGCAGAAAAATCAGACTCGTTGGAGCTTCGCCAACAGGAATGCCGGACACAACTTTGGCCAGGTCGGTTTTCTCCGTTCCCTCCGTTCCGACAACAATCGCACGCCCCCCACGCGAGCGTTTCAGGTCAAAGGGAACTTTGTTGTGCTGAAGACTTCCGATCGCCATTTGATGGAGGTTCACCCCGAAGATTGGGGCGGAATTTCCCGCGTTGAATCTACTCGAAATATCCACGGGTACAATGGAAGCTTCCGTTTGGCTGGGAGGAGTCACTCCGCTGAGGCGAGTTCGAATGGCTGGAATCATTGATTGAACCCGAGCCGACAACGCCCTTTTTGGCATAGTGTGTCCAGTCCAAAGAATGTTGCTGCAGCCAAGGAAAAGCGCCATCATGTCTTTTCCAAAACCGAGTTCATTGGTTGCGTACCAAGCGGACGGGGCCCCTCCGAGCAGAGTCGAGAGTTCCTTGCGGGCTTCATAGTTTTTTATATTCGGTTCAAAGTTTCCGAAAATCTGCTGAAAACCCATCTTATCGAGATAAGCCTCGTTAAGTTCTGCCGAGTCTTTTGAGTCTTCATCATCTTTCCAAAACCAGTTGTAGATCAGGCAATCTTTCGGAATCAGCCGCTCGACTTGTTCGGGCGTAAGACCGCCCGGAGAATAGTATGTCCATCCGTCCGGCGCATTCTTTTTCTGCAGTCCCACGCCTCGCACCGACTGCAGCAGCATGTCGCCCCACAATGCAGTCTTGATGCCTTTGGACGCGAGATGGTCGTGGATACGCTTGACATCCCGGCCGTACAGCTCACCGATATCTTTGTCATCGCATTGGGGCGATACTCCAACCGGGAGGAACAGCTCATCATGACCTATGTGGACAGTCTTGGGCTTCAGGACTTCGATGTATTCGTCATAAACCTCAAACAGTAACGCGTATGACTTTGGATTGGAGGGACAATAGATGTCCGGCCACTTGTTCTGCGGTACGGCGGCAAGATCTCTGTGCTCTGTCAAAAGATAGTAGCTATGCGTAAATGAAGGTAGCTGCGGAACAAGTTCGATATGATGTCTTTTTATCCAACGGACGAGGTCGGCCACCTCTTCTTTTTCAAGAAAGCCGCCGTCTGCGCAGTCCTGGTGAGAGGAATTCTGCTCCATGTCGTGGAAGGGTCGCAGAGGGTAGTTGCGGCAACTGTAGTTCACGTCTCTGGCGAACTGAACCCATCCGTAGTTCAGCTCAGGATGGCTGTCCAAGCGCATACACGCGTTCATTTCGATGATAAGCGTGTTGAATTTATACAGCGCTACGAAATCCCGCACGAAACGCTTAAAAAAGGGGATATTGTTGCGGCCGGGAAGATACATGCTGATCCCGCGATAGCCTTTGTCCGGCCAGTCGCGAATGGAAACGCCTCGAACTCGAACATCGTTCTTTTCACCCGACAGTAATTGCCGCAGTGACTGCAGCCCATAAAAAGTACCGCGACTGTCGATGCCGGCAACTAAGACCATCTTACGATCAGCCCGGACAACGTAACCCTCTAGACCAAGTGTTTGTACTTTTTCTGAGAGTTGGTTTTCCGCACAGTATTGCTTTACTAGTGGATTCGCAATGGATCCCATCAGGATCACGTGCTCCCTCGTGTTTAAGGTCGCCGACCGCTCGATTTTAAGATGTACTCCGTAGCGGTCGCTCAGCTCGTTGACAAGCATCCTGGCGAGGAGTAGATCCTGCTCTGAAGCGTCGGAGGGCACAATTACGCGCACGGAACTGTCGACGAGGAAGTCGCTGTCGGAAGGAGATATGTCTTGCGGTCTCGGAAAAACTAAATCCTGAAGCGGCGATTCTGCTTTCTGGGAAAAAGTATTGTTATTGGCGTCTCCCTTAAGGGAGTCTGGGGCGAGTTCGCCATGGAGGAGAGCAGAGTGACCAATGAGTGTCCCGCTCACCGCGGCTGCCGCAGCCGTGTGAAAGAATTCCCGGCGTGTAAGATCTTTCATTTTTGTACTCCCACTCCACAATACTTGCACAACCTCAACACCTACGTGCTAGAGATCCACACAAGAGGCGGGAAGCCAGATCTCGGCTAGGAAATGAGAGCTATGTGGGGCGCTCCACCTTGTCTGACATCTACCAGAGGAGCTTCAAGGCGAATTGAAGTTGCCGTCCCGTTTGGGAGAATGTGGATTGAATCTGGCCAAATCCTCCTGAGTTCGCATTAGCGTTCGGGTTAGCAAAGTTTACCTGGTTAAATGTGTTGAATGACTCCGCTCTAAATTGAAGTTTGAAGGTTTTTGGCAATGTAAAGTCCTTCAATAATGAAGCGTCGGTATTCGCGTAGGCAGGTCCGTAGATAAATCCTCTACTGACGTTGCCATAGGTCCCGGGGGTCTCGTTACTTGTCGGTACGAAGGCCGCTTTGTTAAAGAACATGTTCACCTCAGACCGGCGGTTCGGATGACTGATCCGGACCGTACTAGCGGTCGCACCGGGCTGGAGTTGCGCGTACTGTCTTTCGCCTGTTCCATCGAGCGCGACATCCTGTCCGGCAAAAAAGGTTATTGGGAGTCCGCTCTCTACAGTATGGATAGCCGTCAGTGTCCAACCAGCCAATACGCTGTTCGCCACCCGGTTATCGAAGTGGATTGGGAGAGGGTAAAGCCATGAAACCACGAAGGAATTTCTGCGATCGAAATCGGAAGGTCCGTAACCGGCTCTCAAATTGAATGGATTCGGAACGTTAGCATTGTTGTTGTTTGTCGAATTTGCGTCGAGCGATCTTGCCCGGGTGTAATTAGCAAGGATGGTCGCACCATGACCAAACCGCTTCGTCCCCTGGATTTGTAAGGCGTTGTAATTACTGTGGGCGAAATTCTCCATGATCCTGTTTGTCGCGCCCAATATGCCTGGCTCATAGATCACACGGTCAGGAGCATTTATTTCAGAAGGGGGCGCGCCAGTTACAGGATCGTTGATGAATTGTGCTGGGTTGAACGGGACACGTCCGTGAATGCCGGCCCCCGTGTTTCCAACATAGGAAATTTCGATCATAGTGCTTGGGGTAATCTGCCTTTGAATCGAAAGATCATATTCCTGATAGCGGGGTAAACGCAGAGTTTTGCTTATCGCGAGAAAGCCCTCAATGGGTAAGGGAAAGAGCGAGCAACTGTAGAATGGATAGGTGGGGATCTTTACGCATCCAAACTGCCCGCTTGGAGCTATGGGCGGATTTGCCTGCCCGGCAGAAGTAATAGGATTCGTAAGATCGCCGTGATTTGCGTTGATAAAGCCTGCATAAGGCGCATTTTCCTGCGCTACCTCATTCGCGTTTATAGAATTGAAAAACACTCCATATCCGCCGCGTACACTTGTTTTCCCGTCGCCAAAGACATCCCAGGCAAATCCCACCCGGGGAGCCACGTTGCCGAGATTCGGTTGTGCGATACCTTTGCCGATTCCCTTGTCGCCAATGAATAATATTCCCGGAGGCGCGGTCGGGTCGACCGTCGATTGAGCTCCCGGCACGATCGTGTCCAGCTTATTATTTCCGTCCTTCCATTGGAGGAACGGCTCATATCGCACTCCGTAATTAAGCGTGAATCGTGGATTCATTCGAAATGAATCTTGAGCATAAAGGGAATTGTAGGCGGTACGGTCATCGTTGACGCGAACCCCGAAATTAAGGGTGAGATTGTCATATGCGCCCAGGAGAAAATCGGCCACAGGATCTCCGCTCGCCGGGGCGTTGGCAGGGGGATTTGGATTTTGAGTGCGAACTCCGGAGAAGGAGAAAACAACCGGGGCGATATACGACTGATAAAAGTGGAGCTTCAACAGTTCGTATCCGAACTCCAGGCTGTGCCGTCCTTTTGTCCATGTCAAGTTATCGGAGTACTGGTAATTAATTCCTGCGAACTGAATTGCGTATCCGGAATCCAGAATGAATTGGTTTCCAACGTTCACCGCAATGGCGCCCGTTGGAGTGTATTGCGGCAGGTTTAGTCCCAGAGACGCGTTTGTATGCGTTTGATTGTTCGCTTCATTGGTCGTCGTGTTTAGAACAGAAAAGATTGCCTGATTAATCAGTGTTGGAGAAAATGTATAGATGTCGTTGATCACACCATTCTGTGTTTTTATTGAGGTAGTGTTCGCGACATAGCCAGCGATGTTTCCGCCGTCGTAACCGGAAAAGGGCGATACGATGCTGGTGTTGTCCTGATAATAATGTCCGAAGATCAGATTCTTGGCACTCTGGTTCCAGTCCAGTCTCACCGAACCCGTATTGTCGGTAATGGGGCTTGCAGCAATGGAAGTGACCGTTCCAGTTGTCGACTCTGGAACAAAAGCCAACAGCTTCACCGCGACGGGATTGATGCACTCGGGGTTAATTACGTTGGCAACGACGCAAGGCGCGCCACCCGGGGCCGTGAAGGGTAACCCGGTGAGCGGGTCGGTCGGATTAAACAATACATTCGAGGATCCAGTGAAATCCCCGGATCTTTCCGCCGCGCTGGGAACTTGCGCCTGACTTGCCTCGGAGCTCCCGTGATCCACTAACCTCTGGAAGGAGCCAAAGAAGAAGAGCTTACGCTTCAAGATCGGGCCGCCGATCGCTCCCCCAAATTGATTTTGCTTTTCTGGCGGAACACTCTGAGCGAAATAATCCTTTGCGTTGAAGGCATCATTTCTCAAAAATTCGAAGGCTGATCCATGAAATGAATCGGTTCCGGCCCGCGAGACGACCTCTACCTGCGCCCCCGAACTATGACCATATTCCGCTGAAAAATTGGAGGTGAGGATACGGAACTGCGCGATCGCATCGGGCGGCGGAAGGTTAAGACCAGTATTGCGGGAGGGATTGTTGAAATAGGCCCCATCAAAGGTATAGACGGTCGCGTTCGGCAAGCTCCCATTCACGTTCATTTCAGGTCCGCCGCGTGCATCGCTCATGGTTTGTGGGGCGCTGACGTTTGTTACGCCGGGAATCAGCGCAGCCAGGCTAATAATGTTGCGCCCATTCAATGGCAAGTCCACGACGCGACGGTCGTCAACTAGTCCGGATAACGTGTTCGACGTGGTATCCACAAGCGGTACCGTGCTGGATACGCGAATCTCATTGTGGACGGCTCCCACAGATAGTTGCGCGTCGGCGCGAGCGTTCTGCGACACAGTCAATTCGACGTTCGATCTGATTTCCCGTTGAAATCCGCTGGCGTCGAATGTGATGGTGTAATGCCCGGAGGGCAATCCAGTGAAATTGTAAAATCCTTGAGCGTCGGTGACGACCGTCCGCGTTGTAGATTGCTCCGTCATTACCGCGGTCACTGTTGTGTTGGGCAATGCGGCGCCGGTAGCATCTCGCACATATCCTGAGAGGTTGGCTGTGCCTTGTCCGACCGCCATCGGAACGAATGCCAGAAGCAGCACGACCAATGATGCGAACGTCGCTAGCAATGAGCGCAGTAAATCCAGCTTGAAAGTGGGCCTCTTATCATCTGTTCTATAAACAACTTTGCTGCTGGTCATTACGTTCCCCCAAACCTTCTTCTTCGCTAGCGCCAATGACGCCTATCGTTACGACGCTTTCCGGTTAATCGTTTTACCGCGTTTGTCACAACTTTGTACATAATTTACCGGGGGTTTGTCAAGCAGAATTCTTCTTGCCGCTTTTTGGATTAAACCGGCGGGGAAGTGCGTTCTTCAAAGCGGTACTGCTGCCAGTAGGGGTAGATCGGCGTCACGTCGCTGGCTGCATCGAGCTGAGCAATCTGTTCAGCCGTTAGCCTCCAGCCAACTGCGCCGAGATTTTGCCTGAGCTGCTCTTCGTTGCGGGCGCCAACAATGGCACTAGCAACCGTCGGCCGATGTATCAACCAATTCAGTGCAACCTGGGCAATTGTCTTTCCTGTCACTTTGGCGACGATATCCAGTGCATCGACCACTTTGTACAGATACTCATCTGCGATCAGCGGTCCATTCACGGCGGTCTTGTGCAGCCGGCTGATCTTTGGGAGCGGCTGATTCCGTCGGATTTTTCCTGTTAAACGGCCCCAGCCCAGCGGACTCCAAACCAATGCGGAGACACGTTCCTCGATACCAAGCGGCATCAGTTCCCATTCGTACTCACGGCCGACGAGGGAGTAATAGACCTGATGTGCCACATAGCGCTGCCAGCCGTATCTCTCTGAGATGGCCAAAGATTTCATCAGGTGCCAGCCGGAAAAGTTAGAACATGCGATGTAGCGAACCTTGCCCTGACGTACGAAACTCGTGAGGACGTCGATCGTCTCATCCATCGGAGTTTGTGCGTCGAAGGTATGTATGTGGTAGATATCAACGTAGTCGGTACCGAGACGGCGGAGGCTGGAATCCAGTTGGCGGGTCAAATGATAGCGAGAGGCGCCAATGCTGTTCGGCCCTTCGCCCATACGGACGGTGGCTTTCGTTGAGATAAGAAGCTTGTCGCGGCGCCCCTGAACAGCTTTCCCCAGGATCTCCTCGGACATACCGGCGGAGTAGATGTCGGCTGTATCAAAGAGGTTCACGCCAGCGTCCAGACAGATGTCGACTAGACGCGTGGCCTCGGTAGCATCGGTTTCTCCCCACGCTTTGAAGAATTCGCCGGAACCGCCAAAAGTGGCTGCGCCGAAGCTCAACGCGGAGACCTTCAGTCCCGAGTGACCGAGCAGTCTATATTCCATTGTTCTGTTTTCCTTTAGCTTGGGCTGTTTCGTTCAGCGGATGTATCAATGCAGGAGGCATGGACGGAGTTATACCATGGGGTCGGCGTAGAGCGATAGGTTCGAGCTATGAGGGATTGCGTGTCACAAACATCAACTATTCAAAATGCACGACATGCGCGACAATTGCTTCGTCCATTGCGCGCGGAACTAATACAGCTTGTGATCGACCTTGTTCGAACGAATACGGTCGCTGTTCCCCCGGATGGAAATGAGACATTCGGCCAACTTGTTCTGCGCCGTTTTCTACGCAAATACAAGCTGCATTCGGAACTCTACGAGACAGAGTTCGTTGTCACATCCAACAGCCCGTGGAAACACGCCGATCGGCATTATCGAGGGCGCAAGAACCTCACCGCCCGAATCGTGGGTGTGGGCGGAGGATGTAGTCTGTTGCTAAGTGGGCATATGGATACAGTGCCGACGCGCACCGAAGCATGGACTACGTCTCCGTGGTCACCGGAGATACGCAAGGACCGTCTTTATGGCTTGGGCACCTTCGACATGAAAGCGGGTCTCGCCGCACAGGCAGTCGCATTATGTGCACTGCATGCCGGCAGAGTGAGGTTACGCGGCGATCTGATTTTTGAGTCGACTGTCGATGAGGAGTGGGGCGGCGGGGGAGGCACGCTCGCAGGACGAATGCGCGGTGACATCGCCGATGCCTGCATCATCTCCGAAAGCACGCAACTGCAAGTTTTCCGCGCAACACGCGGCGGCTTTGTGGTCGATCTGTCAGTCAGCGCCGGCGATGCTTCTGCGTATTTTTCGTCATCTCGAGTAGTCAGTCCAGCCATACCTTTGGGCAGGTTGCTGCAGTGGGTAGACGGATGGGTAAAACGTCGCAGCCGTAAAGCCACACGCGGCGCATACCGTTCAATTTCCGATCCCACACCGGTGCAGATTTTTGCGGTTGCAGCCAATCGATTGGATGCAAATGTCCCGTTTAGCGTGCCGCTAACAGCCGCTGTCCGCGTGTACTTCCAGTTTCTTCCGCATGAAGATGTGGATGCCGTAATCGGTACGGTTCGCGAGTCACTGTTGCAATTTCAAAACGCGGATGTATTCTTCCGGGAACATCCAATCGAGTGGAAGCCTGTCTTCGAGCCGCCCTTGCTTGGCCATGAATTGGCCCGCAATCATCCGTGGACAGAGTGTCTCTTTCAAAGTGCCGCAGCATCGCTCGGTACCCCACCTGCGGTTACCGTTGCGCCCTATCCCTGCGACGCCTTCTTGATGCAGAGGGTGTATGGGATTCCGACGCTGCTTTTCGGCCCATCCGGTGGGGGCGCGCACAACCCGGACGAATATGTCGAGTTACGCTCTGTTCTTCAGACCGCCGAGGTACTGCTGACGACGGCACTGGGATGGTGCGCATGACCGCCGTCCAATCTCAATCCTCGCTCCGGCCAGCTGTTCGATGGCAAGTGTTTAAAGAGCAGTGAATCGATGAAGCTCACGACTCATCCTTCTCGAACCCGCAGATCGCGCAAAGAGTATTTGGCGATCGAATCGGACATCGCACCTATCGCTTCAGAAGGTTCAGATCGATCGCTTCAGCCATCGCGCGCAATCCTGCGGTGTTCGGATGCAGATGGTCGCCACTGTCGTAGAGATCCGAAATTCGGGTGGGATGGGTCGGATCGCGTACGACCTTGTCGAAGTCCGCGACACCGTCCAGGTTCTTCGTTGTACGAATCCACTCGTTGACCGCCTCGCGGATCTTCTCACCCTCCGGTGAAGCATATTTGCAGTTTTCATACGGCAATATAGTAGCGCCGATCACCTTGATTCCATGGGCGTGGGCACGCACTACGATTTGGTCCAGTGCATAGATCAGCCTCTGCTCAGTTACAGGAGGATCGCCCGGTTTGGCCGAGACATTATGGCCAATGTCGTTGATACCTTCCAAGACAATTAGGTATTTGATGCCAGCCTGTGCGAGCACATCGCGGTCGAGGCGCCTTAGTGCGCTCTCGTCGCCTTCACCATCGTGTAGGAGTCTGTTTGCGTTAATGCCTGCATTCAAGACGCCCATTTCGGAAAGCGATTTATCTGCTTGAATGCGGGCGGCCAGAACATCGGGCCATCGTTCGTTCATGTTCGGCTTACTCGCGGCTCCATCCGTAATGCTGTCCCCGAGTGTGACAACAGCTCCGCCGGAAGCCTTCTCTGGATCTATCGCCACCTCGACGCCTTTGATAAAAGACCACGACGGCGACTTGACGGACGAAAGCAAGGCTTCCGCGGTCACCAGGTTACCCACCGCCACATAGTTGGTTTGCAACGCGTAGGAATGAACCGAAGCCCTTCTTAGCTGCTGCGCGGGTACAAAGAGGCTGATAACAACATTAGCAAGGGCCGGCAGCTTGAACTCGACGGGATCACTCACCATCATCGTTCCCGCTGGTAGGGTCACAGATGTCATGTCGCCGAATTTCAAAGTCCTGGAACTAGACAAGTCGATAGCACTGCCGCCAGCGCTGATCGCAATCTGCGCCGCGCCGATGGTTAGCGGATCTAAACCAAATTCGTTGGTCAGCACAAGACGTACCGCTCCGCCTCCGGCAGAAGTGTGAACGATTTCACGATAAGTTGTGCCGCCGGCATCGATCTGGCCCTTCTCAGTTGTCTCGGCGTTGGGGGATGCAGCCCATGTGCCGATCCAGCACCTACGAGGAGTGGCCGCGAATGATGCAATCGTCCACCCGAAAACGCATAACAAGAGCAGGCTTGCACGAAATTTACAGACACTCTTCATTGCTAACGCTCCTTGCACTTCAATTCAGGATAAATCGTATGTCGCCGCTCATTCATAGCCGAATTCATTCACACGTTCCACAAAACCTAGCACAGCATAAAACCGAAGAATTGCCAATTGAAAACCGCCAACCATCTTCGGCAAGCGATGTATAGGACGGTCAAACGAGCTGCTCTGGGTGAATGGATAAACATAATCGCAAAGGGCGGCGCACTGAGAGGGCAGGCGAGAAACAAAGGAGGAAAGATTGAACCTTGGAACTATATTGTTAGAGCGGTTGGCCTCTGGGCAATACCTTAGATAAGCAATGCACCAGAATGGATCGTGACCGAACATATTGCTCGGGCTTATGTTTCTCCGTGGTAGAGTTCAAGAGCCAAGGACGGGTGCGGAGTTGCGTGTAATGTTCTGCGGGAATGCGATATTATCCCGAACCGAGAGCAGGTGGTAACAAATGACGACAGAGCATAGTCATAACTCGGGGCAAAGGTTCAGTCGATTAGGAAACGGCCGTGTGGTGACGATTCGCGACATAGCGAAGGCGACCGGACTTTCCATCGCCACAGTTTCCATGGTTCTCAATAAGGCGGCACGTAGAATTCCACCCTCTACCCAGCATCTGGTAGAGGAGGCCGCGAGTAGGCTAGGCTATCTTCCGAATCTTCAGGCTCGTTCACTTCGCAGCAAACGAACGAACAGCGTTGGCGTTCTTATATTCGATGTTACTGATCCGTATTGCGCCTTGATTCTTCGCGGCGTGGAGAATTGCCTTGGGGATGGCGGATATATGTCCGTCTTGGCGGATCTCCAGAACGACCCCATTCGTCTCGGGCAATGCGTGCAGATGTTAATGGAGCGTCGTGTCGAAGGCCTGATTGCGATCGCCAATCCGCTGCACCTCGGGACCGACCTTTCCGCTGCTATCCAGCGATTCGACATCCCAACCGTCGTGATCGGGAGCGAACTGGCTGATGGGCGCTATGCATCCGTCGTGGTTGACAACAGAGCAGGCACCTGGGCGGCCGTCGAACACTTATATGATCTGGGCCATCGGGAGATTGCCGTCATTAAAGGCCCGAAGGTAATGAGTGACAGTGCACCCCGTTGGAGTGGAATTGAGGACTGCGCGCGTGCGAAGTGTATTCGAATCGATCGCTCACTCGTGTTGGAAATAGAAGGCCGGAACTCATCGTATGAGCAAGGATATCGATTGACGGAGCGGCTGCTGAAAAAGAAAAAACAATTTACCGGACTTATCGCTTTTGATGATTTGACGGCATTCGCCGCGATTGGCGCCCTGAGCAATGCCGGATGCCGCGTGCCGGAGGACTGCTCCGTGATTGGCTTCGACGACATACCCGGCGCGGCATTCTACAATCCACCTCTTACAACCATCTGCCAATACATGGAAAAGCAAGGAGCTATCGGCGGGCAAATGATTAGGAGTTTGTTGACCGAAGAATCCGGAGTTCCGCGCAAAACCATGCACGAGAAAGTGGCGCCGCGTCTGGTTATTCGCAAGAGCACTGCGCGGCGGTCCTGATCGGCGACCTCGGACGGCAATTAGGACTTACTTCACAAGCGGGCTTTAGTTTTTTCTTGACAGGTAATCTGCCGCGAGTTAAACATTTAACCTAGAATATTGTCGAATTTTAATGAGCAGGAGAGAACAACGGCCTCAGTTGTGGAACCGCGCTATGGTGAAGCCAGGCGGTAGGTCGAGCGCTACCGTCAGCCTACATCCATCGAAGGTACGTGTGGAAACTGGAATGTCATATATCTTGCGATTAGTGCAACGCTACGAACAATCCGGCGCTCTGGATTTTCTACAACTGGAAACAGAATTCGAAGCACGGGAGCTACGCTCGCCTCATTTACCCCAGGGAAGGCGATATCAAATGTTATCGGATGGCGAGCCAGTCAATACCTTGGTCTGGGAATGTGAATTTGCATCGCTTGAGGATGTGCAGCACGCATTGAAGGAAATGGCCGACGACCCAGCGCACGCAGTGCTTTTCGAAAGGCAACTACCTTATATCTTGGAGGCGCGCACTGAAATATATAAGGTGCTCAACCTAAATGCATATGAACAAATAGTGCATCGGAAACTCGACCGGACAGCGGATTCGTAGATTCCCGTCGGTTGTTGGAATGGTGCAGGATTACAGCGGAAGAACTAGCCGACCATCCACAGCTGCGGGTTACATACAGACGAGTTGTTGATTGTCGGAAATGCTGGGAGAAGTCGCTCGTCTATTGCGCCAGGTTTCGGCCGGTATGTTGTGTACCGGAGTCTTCACTCGAGTTCCTCTGTTCACCACCAACCCGGACGAAAGTCTAAACAACGAAACGCTCGCAAGCTTCTACCAATGCAGCTTTACCAGGTTTCCAAGAAATCCACTCGACCTCGTTTTATCTGAGGCCTCCGGTGCAATCTAACGATCCAACTGTGATCCGACCGGCTGCAAACGAGCGATCGTTCTGACTATCGATGATCGCAACCGCAATCATCATGTAAGACCCCTTACTTCCCGATCAAAACAAACCTGCGGCCTTCGTACAAACGGTAGCTGTCGCCGTCCTGCCCGGACAAGATTGACAATGGTCGTGGACGAAGCAGCTTTGCGTCCGTCTGGTCTGTCACTTTCAAAACCTCGTGGGCACCGATATCCATTACGAGGAAAACATCATTCGGCAGAAAGCCGAATCCGTAGGCGCCCGCAGGCAACGTCTTTCCATTTACAGTGATCACTGTTTCGGTAAGGATGTAGCCTTGATATTTGCCCTTGATACCGCTCGAATATCCGGAACTATCGACCAGGCCGGCCAGCATCAGCGATCCATCCGGAAAGCGCAACCCAAAGGTATTGCGCAATTGAACGGCGGCGGTTTGCCCGCGGAAAAACACGGTCTGCGGCATAACTTTGCCGATCTCCTGCGGCGTTAAGATCCTGGTTTGCACGGAGGCTGCGGACTGGGCTGGCGCGGATTGCGCGCGGGACATGCAGAAGCAGATCGAGAAGAGCACCACGACGATAAGCCGATGCTGGCTAGCAGGATAGATTCTCATCATGCGGTCCATGATAATCCCAATCCTCGAATCCAGCGCATTGCTACCGCCCCTCCGCATGCTCTGTCTTGCGGCGCAATCGCATCCATAAGTACATGGGCAGTCCGAGTGCGATCACCATCAAGCCCGCGATGGAATTGCGCAAATTGCTATCGAACAGATAAACGATAACGAGTAAAGCGGACGCAATAAAGACCGCCGGCAACCAAGGATAGCCTGGTACTCGGAAAGGGCGCTGACGGTTAGGTTCGCGATGGCGGAACACAAACAGAGTGGTAGCACTCAACATATAAAAAATCCATTCGCCAAGCAGAGCCAGTTCAAACAAAGCCTGAAAGCGCCCGACGAGCAGAAGGAGCACCGTGGACACTGCTGCCTGCACGCCGAGGGAGACCGAAGGGCTTTCAAATCGCGGATGGATGCGCGCCATCGAACGAAAGAATATTCCATCTCGTGCGGCGGCAAATGGGACACGAGCTCCGGAAAGGATCGTGCCATTCAGTGAAGCCAGTATGCTGATGACCATGCCGATGGAAACCAGCCCGGCACCCCAGAGCCCCACAGCGACAATCATCGCGCTCGCTGCGGGCTGCGGCGAATGGGCGATCGCCACCGCCGGAAGCAGATACTGGACCGCCGCATTGGTCAGCATGTACAGCACAGCTACCAACCCGACACCGACAATCAGAGCGAAGGGAATCGTCCGCTCCGGACGCTTGATTTCCCCCGCGACCATATTCAGATCGTTCCATCCATCGTAGGCCCATAAAGCGGCGATCATCGCCACTGTGAACCCCGCCAGGCCGCCCGTGCCTCCACTGAATGCGGTGGAGAAATTGCCGCCCTTACCGAGTGGACTCATAAAGCAGAAAATAATAATTCCAAGGATCAAGGCGATCTTCAGAATGGTGAAGACCAGCTGAAACGCTCCGGCGCGCCGCATCCCAAGGTAGTTCAGTCCAGTGATCACCCAGGTAAGGGCGATGGCGACGACCTGCCCCCACTCCAGCCGCCAGGGATGAATCATAATTGGTAGGCTTAGCCAGCCGAGCACAGTAAATATTCCCAGCACGCGAACGATTCCAATGGCGCTGCTGGCGATCGATGCCGGTTTAGCCACCGAAAACCATGTCCACATATATAGAAACGATGTCAGCTCGCCGTAAGCATCGCGCAGATACACATATTCTCCCCCGGCGAATGGGCGCATTGCGGCCAATTCGGCATAGGTCATCGCGCCGAACAAAGACAGTAGGCCGGCAGCGATCCATGCCAGGTAAACCAGACTCGAGGAACCCGCGGCCCGCATCATCTCCTGCGGAACTAAGAAAATCCCGCTGCCGATTATGGTTCCAGCTACGATGGCGGTCGCCTGCCAGGTGCCGAGAACGCGAGGAAGATTGGGACTGGAGTCGAGATCGTTCAAGGTTGCAATCAGACTTGCATGAAGGCGGCCTTCGCGTCTATAGAACAAGCTAATGTTTGTTGTCGGCCAACTTCTTTCTAAAACAAACGTTGCGTCGGGATTCTCCCTAGTGTCGTTAGCTCGTTGCGTTACACTGAAAGCCCAAGGCGGAAGCCTGTTACAACCGGCACAAACCAATCCGTCATTCTTTGATCACCGGAGTGCCAAGCTAGGAATCCCTGAGGTAACCATGCCTGCTCAGAGCAGCGTTTTACTTTTCTTCGCACTCCTGCTCGCGAATTGCGTCGGATATGCGGAGCATCATCCGCCGCCGCTGCAGCAGACTCTCCAAGCCATCATCGGGCAACATCACGGAAATGTCGCATTGTTTGCAGAGAATCTGAAGACAGGCCAGACTGTGGGGATTCATCCGGATGAGCCGGTGCAGACAGCTTCCGTCATCAAGCTGACCATCCTTTATGAAGCGATTGAGCAGGTCCGTGCCGGAAAGGTTCATCTGAATGATCCGGTTGTCCTGCGCAAGAGCGACCAGG
Organism: uncultured Acidobacteriota bacterium; assembly: GCA_963744615.1. GTDB lineage: Bacteria > Acidobacteriota > Terriglobia > Terriglobales > Acidobacteriaceae > JAKAAZ01. Next base: position 1,468,446 of record CAVUUE010000003.1, on the reverse strand, counting down.
TTCCGGGTTCCGGAGTTCTATTGTTCTTCGACACTCCGATTACCCTTACGCTGAAAGATGCGCTCACCATGATGATCGTCATGAGCGACAACACCGCCACCAACCTCGTGATCGACCACATTGGGCTCGCCAGCGTAGACCATCGCATTGAAGCGTTGGGCCTCAAGAACACGTACCTGTATAGAAAAGTTTTCCAGCCCGTGGAAGGACCTACGCCGGCCGATCAGCAGCGCTTTGGTCTGGGCAAGACCACACCGCGCGAGATGGCGAAGGTGATGCAGAAAATCGTGACCTGCGATCTTGCGGAGCCTGGCGCACCATTGCAGCCGGGCGATCGGCAACTCTGCCAGGTCATGCTCCATATGCTGCGCAATCAGTTCTACCGCGGAGGCGTTCCGCGCTATCTTGAGACCATGTTTCCTGATGCGGACTCGGCGATCGCCAATAAGACCGGTGCACTCGATGCCGTTCGTAACGATGTCGCTGCCATCGATGCAAAACAAGGAATGTTGATCCTCTCGATCTTTACCTATAACAATCGAGATCAGACTTGGTCCGTTGACGATGAAGGTGAACTGACGATTGCAAAATTGGCGAGAGCCATCGTCGCAGCATGGTCACCGGACGGTCTGCTGAACTTCGATACGGCCCAAACCCAAAAACGATAAAACTTTTTGCAAAGGAGATCTCCAAAATGCTGTGCGGTCGATGGATTCTCCGGGTTCTATCGGCATTATTGCTGGCGTCTTGCGCCGCGTGGGCGCAGGGAAATCGCTCAGTTATAGACGTGCCGGTAGCCAACATGTTTTCCGGTCCATCGGCCGATGTCGATGTGGTCTCGCAGGCAATTTACTCCAGTACTGTCGATGTACTGAAAGAAAAATCAGGATGGGATGAGATTCGCACACGGGATGACGGATACATCGGCTGGGTCCCCCGCGCCGACTTGACCATCCTGAGCCCGACCGCAAGCTACGCAGCCGCCGGCGCCGTCGCCGTAGTCGAGGAGCTGGCATCCCACATGTACCGCGATCCGGACGTGACTCTGCATGCGCCCCTGCTCACCCTACCCTTTGAGACTCGGCTGGAAGTTGTCCAGTTGAGAACCTGGCGGACGCTGGCTGCAGGTGCGTCTGCCTGATGGACGCGCAGCATGGGTTCAGCACGGGGATGTGATGCTGTATCAGAACGGGGCCGACATCCCCAGGAATACTATGAGCATTCCGGAGATGGTGGAGTTCAGCCGACGTTTTCTCGGCCTTCCTTATACGTGGGGTGGCCGCTCCAGCTTCGGATACGATTGCTCCGGGTTTGTGCAGATGCTGATGCGACAGCGCGGGTATTCGATCCCGCGAGATGCCGATGTTCAGGCCAAATGGAGTGGCTTTGAGCCCGTCAGTGTTTCCGAATTGCGCGCGGGCGATGTGCTTTTCTTCGGTGGTCATGGCAAAATCACTCACACCGGAATGTACATTGGCGGCGGAAAATTTATCAACGCAACCACCCATGAGCATCCGATCATTCAGATCGATCCGTTGGATGCGTATTGGCGCAAGTTGCTGGTGGCCCAGCGGAGGGTGAAATCATGAATCGCCGAAGTCTGCTGAAAACCGCGGCGGCTGCGGGTGTGCTGGCCTGCCTGCCAGGTGAAGTTCCAGCATTTGCGGCCGATGAAGCCAGCGAGGAAAAAGGCAGTTCTGTCACAACAGAAATTGTCCGCCTGAATCTGCGCCATACCTGGACGACTGTTATGTCGGCCAGCAATTGGCGCGAGACTTTGTTCGTCCACTATAAACATGACGGGATCACGGGAATAGGCGAAGGCGCGCCCATTGTGCGCTACAAAGAAAGCGCGCAAAGCGCACGCACAGCGGTCAATTCCGTGCTCCCGCTGCTCGATGTCCTCCGACCCGGCAGCAATTTCATAAAGTCATGTCAGAGGTCGGTACGCATGTTCCCGGTGAGTGGGCAGGGAAGGCAGCCATCGATATCGCCATGATGGACTGGATCGGCAAAAAACTCGGCATTCCGCTCTATGAATACTTCGGACTTGATCCTGATGACGCGCCTATCACCGACTTTTCGATCGGTATAGATACACCGGCCATCACTCGCCAGAAGGTGAGGGAAGCGGAAAAATTCCCCGTCCTGAAAATTAAGGTGGGACTGGACACCGACGAGCAGACGATTGCAGCTGTCCGCAGCGTCACGCAAAAACCGCTGCGCGTCGACGCAAACGAAGGCTGGACCGACAGAGAAGTGGCCGCACGCAAGATCGACTGGCTTTCAAAACAGGGAGTGCAGTTTGTGGAGCAGCCGATGCCCGCCGATCGCATTGACGATCTGCGCTGGCTGCACGAACGCGCTGCGCTGCCGCTGATGGGTGACGAATCCTGCCGGCGTCCGGAAGATATCCCCAAGCTGGTCGGGGTCTTCGATGGACTTAATATTAAGCTCGACAAAACGGGAGGCATGGGAACGGCCTATCTGATGATTCGAATGGCCCGTTCCCTTGGATTCAAAACAATGCTGGGGTGCATGGTTTCGAGTTCCTGCTCCATCACGGCCGCCGCTCATCTTTCCCCCTTGGTGGATTACGCGGATCTCGATGGCAATCTGCTGGTGGCCAACGATCCGTACAGAGGCGTCACAGTAGAAAATGGAAAGTTGATACTTCCGCGCCGCCCAGGTCTCGGCCTCGTGCCAGCATGAGAGCCTGCCGAATTTCTGCCACCGTCGCTACTGCCATCGCTGATTCTCACTGGTTCTTCCCACTCCGCTCACTTCGTGTTGTGAGCGGCTTGCTCGATAGAGTAGATTGGATGGCGAACTGTAGCCCTGTTCTGGCGCAGTTCGAGAGAGCGGATCATTGAGTTTCGCGCCCAAACGACTGGCCCTTGTTTTCAGGAGAATGACTCTTTTCTGTCTGCTGGCAATCGGCTTTGCAACTCTTTTTCTAAAGAACACCCACGCCGGTTCCTCACCGGAAGCGGGGCGCGCGGAATACTCGCTGAAGGTGAGCCGAACCTATGATTTCCGATTTGGAAAGGACAAGCCATTCCTGCCCAGCAACGCGACGACGGACGATGGCCGATTTATTCAGCCAGGCACGTTTCCTAGCGCGCAGTATTGCCGTCATTGTCACCAGGCCACTTACCATCAGTGGCGCCAGTCCCTGCATTCGAATGCCTTTCGCGACCCGTTTTATCTGAAAAATGTCGAATTGTTGAACAGCACTAAGGGCATCGCCTATTCGCGGCATTGCGAAGGCTGCCACAATCCGGTGGCGCTGTTCTCGGGCGTGTTGACAGCCACGCCCCTGGTCAAGAATCGCAGCTTCGATAAGGATGGCGTTACCTGTTCGGTCTGCCACTCCATTCAGAAGCTGCAGCCCAGCTACGGTACCGGCTCCTACGTCATGGGAGTTCCGGCCGTCATCGTTGACGAAAACGGAAAACCGATCCCAGGCGAAGTTCCTTACAACGAGATATTGCTCCACGTCGACCGTCATACAAAGGCGGTGATGAAAGACTTCTACCGCACGCCGGAATATTGCGGCGCATGCCACAAGGCCGCGCTGCCTCGCGAATTGAATGAGTATAAGTGGCTCCTCGCGATCGGTCTCTATGACGAGTGGCAGGGTTCGGCCTTCTCGCATCGCTCGCCTTTGCCCTTCTACACCCGGGAGTACTCGGCATGCCAGACCTGCCACATGCCGCGCCAGTCGATCGCGCGTGCGGACTACGGCGCCAAGAACGGTGCCCTCGCCTCGCACCGATGGGTTGCCGGCAACACCGCTGTACCGTTCTATTACGGCTACGATGCGCAACTGCAGAAGACGATTGATTTCCTCCGGGCGCAAAAATTAAATGTGGATATTTTCGCTTTGCGCAGGAACAGTGGCGAGCAATTCATTGGTCCCCTGGGCGAGACCAGCTTCGAGTTGAAGCGCGGCGATACGGTGGAAGCGGACGTCGTGATTCAAAACAAGGGTATCGGTCATACGCTCGTTCCCGAGCAGCGCGACATCTTTGAAGCCTGGGTCGCCTTCACGGTCAAGGATGGCGCCGGGCGGATGATCGGCCAGAGCGGAGAGATTCAACCCGACGGTCTGCTCGATCCGCGCGCGCACAGCTTCGAGGCCAGGATGCTGCAGCAAACGGGCAAGCTGCAGGTGAACCATGAAGTCTGGCTGCGCCGAATCAATGCCACCGACAGCACGATCGCTTCCGGACGCTCGACTCTCGTCCGCTATCAATTCCATATTCCCGAAGATGCGAAGCAACCGCTGACGATCACGGCCAAGGTGCGATACCGCCACTTGAACGGGGATTTCACCAACTTCGCTCTCGGCAAGAAACACGCACCATATCCGGTAGTGGACATGGCGGAGCGCAGCCGCACCCTGAACCTGGGAGAAAACGAACCGGAGAAACCCGACCCGAGCGACAATCCTGGTTGGATGCGCTGGAACAACTTCGGTATCGCGCTACTGGATGAGCAGCAGTACGGACGCGCGGCGAACGCTTTTGGAGAAGTAATAAAAGAGCGCCCCGACTATGCCGATGCCCACACCAATCTAGCGCTGGCCTATTATCTGTGGGAGCAATATCCAAAGGCCGGCGCAGAGTTGAGAAAAGCTTTGGCGCTCAGCCCTGGCAACAGTCGCGCTCTCTATTATCAGGCGCTCGTCGATCGCGATCAGGGAAATCTTGAAGCCGCAATCGTGGACCTTCAGCAGGTAGCGGAGCAGTTTCCGATGTCTCCAGATGCCCGTCGCGAACTCGGGTTCAGCTATTACCAGCTTCATAAATATGAGTTGGCGGAAATACAGTATCAGGCGCTGCAACGGATCGATCCCAACGATTTATCCGCGCACTACATATTGGCGATCGTGTACCGGCGCCTCGGCAATAAGGACAAGGCATCCGCCGAAGCCGCCCTCTTCGCCGACGAGAAGAACGATCCTATGGCGAGCACGGCATCTTTGCAGTTTTTGGAGAAACATCCCGAGTTGTCCGGTGAAAGCGTCCCATGGCATTTGCACGTAGCCTCCCCGGGCGTGATTGTCACAAAGAAAATGGGCGCGGAATAGTCGCGTCAACCCTGGCCTGTCCGCGTTGCTCAGGGTAAACTCCGCGAGAGAAGAAGGAGCTATGCTTTGCGTCTGCGTGTTGTTGTCCTGTCCCTAGTTCTTGGGCTGCTTTCATTGTTCTCCGGAGCAGCACGCGCGCAAGCCACAGGTGCTCCGCCGCAACCCTCGCCGCAGGCTGCGGCATCCGGCGGCAGCAGCACCGGCGGCATCTTTGCGCCCGTGCACGATGCGGAGAACCGCCCAATTACGGCGGGAGGATTCGTCGAATCCGGCCCAGTCATATTCCAAGACGTCGCTAAGCAGGCCGGCCTTACAAAATGGCGTCACAGGATGGGCACTCCGGAAAAGCAATTCATCCTTGAGGCGATCGGCTCCGGTGTAGCGCTGCTGGACTATGACAACGACGGCTGGCTGGACATCTACATGGTGAACGGCTCGACGTATGACGCCATGTCGGGCAAGACCACGCCGCCCCATGCCGCGCTCTTTCATAACAACCACGACGGCACCTTTACCGATGTCGCCGCCAAAGCGGGCGTCACCAACGACCGATGGGGATTTGGAGTGGCCGTAGGAGACTACGACAACGATGGCTGGCCCGATCTCTACGTGACGAACTTCGGCGGGAACCGCCTGTATCACAATAATCACGACGGCACCTTTACCGATGTCGCTGGGAAGGCCGGCGTGGCGCTGGGCAACTGGTCGACCGGCGTCACGTTCGGTGATTACGACGGTGACGGCCGGCTCGACATCTTCGTTGCCGGATACATTCACTACGACATGAAGAATCCTCCCGTGCCCGGCTCCACGGCAGTTACCTCCACCTATTGCCAGTTCCGCGGTGTGCCCGTCATGTGTGGACCTCGCGGTCTCCAGGGCGAGCATGACCATCTCTTCCATAACAATGGCGACGGTACTTTCACCGATGTAAGCGTCAAGGCCGGGGTAAGCGATCCGAATGCCTACTACGGATTTACACCCGTGTTCGCTGATTTCAACAATGACGGCAAGGTCGATCTCGCGGTCGCTGATGACTCGACTCCGAACTATCTCTATATCAACAAAGGCAACGGCACGTTCGAAGACGACAGCTACGCATCGGGTTTTGCGCTTAACCAGGATGGCCGCGAAACCGCCACCATGGGTCTCGCCGCGGGCGATTATCGAAACAACGGCCTCCTTGACATAATGACGACCAATTTTTCCGATGACTACAAAGTGCTTTATCGGAACGACGGCGACGCCAATTTCACGGACGTGAGTTACCAGGCCGGCGTCGCGAACCAGACAATTCCGTTTCTAGGCTGGGGCGTCGGCTTTCTGGATTACGACAACGACGGCTGGAAAGACATCCTCATGGTGAACGGCCATGTTTATCCCAGCGTGGACAAGCAGGACTGGGGCACCAGCTACGCTGAAAGGCCGTTGCTGTATCGGAATGTGGAAGGCAAGAAGTTTGAGTCCGTTCCGCCCGTGGAGGGAACCGGTCTGGCGTTGGTGGTGCCTGGACGCGGGGCTGCCTTCGGAGACTTGTTCAACGACGGCAAAATAGACGCAATCATCAACGTGATGGACGGCGTGCCAGTTCTACTGCGCGACGTGAATCCTGACAAGCATCACTGGGTCGAATTGAAATTGTCAGGCGGACCGAAGAGTCCACGCGATGCGATAGGCGCTTCGGTGTATGTCACCGCCAACAAAATGCGCCAGCGTGGGGACGTGCTCAGTGGAGGAAGTTACATTTCGTCCAACGACCAGCGCGTCCACTTCGGCCTTGGCGACGCCGAGAAAGTGGATGCGGTGGAAGTGCATTGGCCTAGCGGTGCTGTGGAGAAAGTTCAGTTGCCGGGCGTGGACCGTATCTACACAATTCAGGAAGGCAAAGGTGTTGTAGGTCAATGACGTTCGAAGCGAATGGGTGCGTTTGCCGATCAGGCTGATCTTGCGGCCCCGCTCGATTCTCGTTGGATGAACTGTGTGGTCACCGCGATCTCCGCACCCGGGTTGCCTTTCTCGGTCAGCATTTGCTGCAAAAGCCGAAAAGCACACAGACCGACCTGGTCCTTAGGAATCCCGATCGAGCTCAGCGGCGGATGACCATACGCGGCAAACGCAATGTCGTCCGAGCCGATGATCGAGATGTCATTGGGAATATTCCAGCCCGATCGAAGAGCCTCTCCCATCGCGCCGATCGCCATTAAATCATTGCCGCATATGATCGCACTGGGGTGAATGTTTCTGGAACGCATCTCCTGGATAGCCGCAGCGCCGCCCGTCGGCCGATTGTCCACCTCTACGCAGGCGACAACTTCCATTCCGTGTTGGCGCAGCACGTCGATCAACAGCTTGCGATAGCGCTTCGCGGAAAGTACAGTCAGTGGTCCGTGGATGATGCCGACGTTCTTGTGTCCCAGCAATCTCAAATGCTCGACAGCTTGCAGCACGCCTTTGGAGTAATCGACACGAACGTTGCTCTTGTTGTGTTGCAGCTGAGCGTCATTCAGTCGCACCACCGGTATGTCCCGGTCCAACAAGCGATCCACAAGCCCGGAATCGAATTGTGAAGTCATGACGGCCACCCCACGGACCTTATCCTCAATCATGCGCCGGACCGCCGCTTCAGCATTGATCTGCTCGTAGTTCGTCATCCCCAGAACGAGTTCTAAATTGTCCGCGTGACAAGCCCGTTCAAAACCTTTGATCAATTGGGGGTAGAAAGGATTCTCGATGTCGGAAATAATCAGCCCCAGTGCATCGCTGTAGCCGCGCACCAGCAAACGTGCCGACGTGTTCTTGTAGTAATTCAAATCTTCGATTGCCTTTAACACGCGTTTCCGCGTCTCGGGCGCAATCGGCCGCGTTCCGTTTACAACATGCGATACCGTTGTGATCGAAACGTTGGCTGCTTCCGCGACATCGTGCATTGTGATCGTCATTGTTTTCTCTCGATCGATCCGTATGCCGCCAGTCCAGCTTTAGCATTCAGTCAGAGTAATCGATGCCAACATTTTGAAACTTGTCCAACCTGTTTCTCTGGTTATTGGGATATCAATGCTGAGACTTACTCAAATACTCGCGACTCACCACGCACGCGGGCCGTTGCTTTGCCACGGGGTTATGGAGCAGGTTATATCACGCCATTGTTACAGTGGACCATAAGTGAGGTGTCTTCGTGCCTCCCGGATTGCGGCAACAACTATTCGTGCGTGGCGGCGTCGGGACTGGTTTTGGCATGCTGTCGAGCCAGAAGCTGTCCGCAGATACTTCGCTCATGAGCTGCGGCAGCCGAACGGCCCACCATGCTCCAAGCTGTTCCCAAAACAAAATGCGCCTGAGCGAATTCGGGGTCGACCTCCGTTGCCTGCCGTAACGGCCTAACCGCCTCCATTGGCTGATTCAATGCGATGTAGCACTGGCCCAACGCCAGAAGGGCAGTCGTGTAGTTCGGGTTTGCAGCAACTGCTGCTTGAAGATACGGAATGGCCTGAGCCGGTTGATTCTGGCGCCGCAGAATTGTTCCCATCATGTAATTGGAAACCGGATCGTTCGGGTACCGAGCCAGTTCCTGCTGAAACTCGGATTTGGCTTGCGGAACCTCGTGCAATCTCCAATCGATCAGGCCCAGGCTGGAGTGGACTCCCGGATAGTTTGGGTCCGCCACCAGAGCAGCTTGAAATTCCTTGTACGCGTCCTCTTCCTTGGACTCCACGTCATAAGCCAATCCCAGCATGAAGTGAGCCTCCGGTGAGCCCGGATTTACCGCCATGATCCGATCAAACACCTGAGTAACGCCGGAGTAGTTTTTGGCCCTCCAATATGCTTTCCCCAAAATGTCGAGTGTCGGAATATCGCGTGGCTGCAATTGGCTGGCACGCTCCAGATACTCTGCGGATTCCTGATACCTGTCGAGCGCGAAGAGATCGATCCCGGTCAAATCGAGCGACTGAAAAGTAGGCGTCGTTTTGGAGAAAGACTCCAGCAACGGGAGCGCGTTCTTATAGCGGTGCGCTCGAAAATATGCCACGCCCAGATTTCTACGTGTGATCGCGTCCCCAGGCTTGAATCGCAGCGCACGCTGGTACAGCGCGATCGCCTCATCTTCGCGGCCCTGGCGGGCGATAGATATAGCAAGGTCATTCAGAACCTCAATCGACCGAGGAGCCAGAGTGGAGGCCTGGCGAAACTCTTTTTCGGCCGCGGCATTCTCCCCCTGCTGTAAGGCGCGCGAGCCTTCTGTCATGAAGATCGCCAGTTTATTCCCAGAAGCGACCGTGTGTCGCCCGCGGGTCTGGCTGCTGGCTCTCGGACTGATGAATGTGTACAGCGCGAGACAACACAGAATCGCGATGAGATGTTTCTGCTCATGCCGCCGTACCGCTGTGCGCAAATGTTGTGTCATCGCTTTAGAAAATGATGCCACAGGGCCATTGGTTTTGAAATTTGCCTTGTCGTTTGGAGCGTTAGCGGATGGCGCAGGTTGACAACCTGACGAAAGCGCGATAGCTTTGGATTCCATCAGACGCAAACGTTTGCTACATGCACCGAATTGCGCCGGCAGCTAAATGTTTTCAATCATTCCGCGAGGTCGTTCCGCATGCCAGTAAAAAGAATTCTCATCGCCATTCTCACCGTTCTAGTGCTGTGCTGCCCCGTGCTGATGAGAGGTCAGGAATTGCAGGCCACTCTCAACGGCACCGTCACTGATCCTTCGGGAGCGGTAATCCCAAGCGCCACCGTGACGATTGCGCAAAATGGTGTCAATGGCGCCTCCCGCGTCATTCAGACCAACGCACGCGGAGGTTACACGGTAACGAACCTGCCGGCGGGAACCTACAGCGTCACAGTAACAGCGCCCGGTTTTCAGACGTACGCGGCCAATGATGTGACTTTGTTCGTTGCGCAAACGCGCTCCGTAAATGCGAAGCTGCAGCCGGGCGCGGTCAGCCAAACGGTGACCGTGCGGCAGGGAACCGTAGCACTGGATACGAGCACCAGTGCATTGGCCGGTACAATTTCCGGGACTCAGGTCAGGGAACTGCAATTGAACAATAGGAACTTTGAACAGTTGGTGACGCTGCAACCGGGCGTGGTGAGTGGCCTGCCCGACGTTGTGGGTTTCGGGTTGAACAACACCTCGGATGTTGCGGTGAACGGGGCGCGCTCCACGGCCAACAACTGGACGGTGGACGGCGCGGACATCAACGACAGCGGATCGAATGCGACATTGCTGAACGTGCCCACCGTCGATGCGATTCAGGAATTTACCCTGGAGAGAAGCACCTACGACGCGGAGTATGGCCGCAGCGGTGGCGGACAAATCCTGGTGGCCACCAAAGCCGGGACTAGCTCTTTCCACGGCGATGCGTATGAGTTCAACCGCAACAATGTATTCAACGCCAACAGCTATTTCAACAAGCAGACTACGCCGGTGACGCCGCGGGCTATCGAACGGTATAACAATTACGGCTTCACGATCGGCGGCCCACTTTACATTCCTAAGGTTTACAACACTGGGAAGAACAAGGCGTTCTTCTTCTGGTCGGAGGAGTGGCGCAAGGAAAGCCTGCCTGTGACTGCCAGCTTCACGCCACCGACAGCAAACGACCTGAATGGCGTCTTCGCCGGTAACCTGACTGGCAGCGCGCCTCCTGGGTGCGTCACCTATGATGCGACGACCGACCAGAGCACGATCAATCCGGCCTGCTACAGCAAGAACGCGGCCGTCTATCTGACCAATGTCTTCGACAAGTTCGCAGCAAACAACGGGAACCTGTACACCTCCAGCTACTCCCAGCTGAACGATTTCCGTGAGGACCTAGTCCGGCTTGATTACAACATCAGCGACAAGCTGCATTTCTTTGGGCGCGCCATGCGGGATGAAGTGCCGCAAAACTTTCCCCAGGGCCTGTTTGCCGGAGGCAATTACCCCGGCCTGGTGGCTTCATCGGTGAACGCCCCCGGCGACAACGTGGTGGGCAACCTGACCTGGACGATTTCCCCGCGAATGGTCAACGAGGCGGAATTTGCCTACACCCAGGGCGAGCTTTTTTCGGTGTTCGTGCCGGGCGCGGTCGCTGACTCTCCGGCAGTCGCGAATGCGCTCACTAAAAATACCGCTTACCAGGACCCCTATGGACGCATTCCCAGCGTTTCTTTCACGGGTGGCGGTATCCAGGGCCTGTCCCAGGGCAGTACCCCTTACCATGAGCGAAACCTTGACAGGACATTGTTCGACAATTTCTCGGTTACGACAGGCAAACATACCCTGCGCGCCGGCTTTACTGTTTCGCAGATGTTGAAAACGGAGAATGCCTCTGAGGGCGCCGCAAGCTTCTCGTTTACCAACTTCCAGAATTTCCTACTAGGGAACGCGCTGCAATATACGCAGGCCAACCGCGATGTTGTCCCCAATTTGCATTATTACAACGTGGAAGCCTATCTACAGGATGACTGGAAGGCAACACCGAATCTAACGTTCAATCTCGGGGTGCGTTATAGCTACTTCCCCTCACCCGCCGACGTCAACAATACATTGAACAACTTCGATCCTCTTCTGTATGACCCGGCGAAAGCGCCCATCATCGACAGCACTGACGCAACGCTGCCCGGTTCCACTTCCGGCAACTTTTTACCGGGCCAGGGGATCATTCCGGCTACGTACGTAAACGGCATTATTTTTCCGGTCGGCGCGGCGTGCAGTCAGGCCCAGGCGATCGCTCCGGGCGTCACCTGCTCTCCCTATGGGAGCCATGTAAATCCTGATCCCAAAGATAACTTTGCTCCCCGGGTCGGTTTTGCTTATACTCCTGCGTCCAATGCGAATGTCGCAATTCACGGCGGCTATGGCATCTTCTATGACCGGATGCTCAATGGCATCTGGGAACAGAATGCTTTTCAGGACCCGCCACTTCTCCAGACCACGACGCAGACTAACACGTCCTTCGATAACCCAATCGCTGGGGGTTCTACCAGCATTTCCTACGGCCCCAACCATATTGTCTCCACCGGTCACCCCACGATGAAGAACCCGTACTACGAGGAGTACAACCTCTCCGTTCAGGATCAGATCCTGCCCAATACTGTGGCCGAGCTGGCCTATGTTGGTTCTCAGGGAAGGCATCTCTTGGGAGAACGGGACATCAACCAACCTACATTAGCTGAAAGGCAATCGAAGCCGCTTGCCTATGTCACCGCGGTGGTGCCGTACCAGGGATATTCATGGTTTGCTACCAGAGATCCCGAGTTCAACAGCAATTACAACTCACTACAGGTCTCACTAAACCATCGTACGCAGCATGGCCTGACACTGGGTATTGCTTATACCTGGGGCAGAACTCTAACCAACCAGTCAAACGATCGGGGGACCGAAAGTTATGACACCTATAACCCCAACCTCGATTATGGTCCTGCGACTATCAATCAGCCGCAGACCTTTGTCGCCAACTATGTGTATGAACTCCCGTTTTACCGGCAACAACACGGGCTAGTTGGGCACGTCCTGGGCGGCTGGGAAGTTTCCGGAATCACAACGGTGAACTCCGGAGAATCGTTTACTGTCAGGCAGTCGCTCGATAACTTCGATTGCATCACGCCAGCCGGAGCAGCGAGCGGTTGCATTGCCAATACCTATCCTGGCGGTCTAAACATGGACGTGGCCGATATTGCTCCCCGCCCAGATCAGATCGCTCCTGCACGCCTGCTCAAACGACAATCGCAGTGGTTCACCACGAGCGCCTTTGCGGATGCCATAGGCCATTTTGGCAGCGCGAAGCCCGGAATTCTCCTAGGCCCGGGGTTCTTCAACTGGGACATCGCCGCGATGAAGAATATCAACATCGGCGATCGCGCCAGATTCCAGTTCCGCGCCGAATTGTTCAACGCATTCAACCACAACAATTTCGCCGCGATTGACTCGAATACAGACAGCGGCACCTACGGGCAAGCCATTTCTTCACATGATCCACGAAATATTCAGCTAGGTGGCAAGTTCTACTTCTGATTCAAGCTTGCGTCTTGATCCTTTCACTCCCATCGCGCTGCTTCTGCAATCTCCTTAGAAGCAGCGCGAAGTTTTTTAGCCCGAATTTAGGGCTACCGTCTGCTGTTATTCCTACCGAAGCACAGTACAGTAACACCTGCGATCTTCCATTCGCAGTGGAACAATTTCAGGGTTACAGAAATTAATTTCTGACTCAACACATTAGGAGAAACGAATGCCGGGGGTATCACCACGAGAACGGCTGCTTTCCGTAGGTTGCTGCGTTAAAACCTGTCTGCTCGTCGCTAGTTTTCTAATGGTGCAAAGCAATTCCTTCGCGCAGAACGTGACGCCGCTGCCTGCTGCAAGCGCCGAAAACTCGAAGTTGGCCCTGATCCCGATGCCCCGCGAGCTTCATGAGGGCCCTGTTCTGTCGCTGGAGCGCGGCATCGGCGTATTTGCGGAAGGGAAGGACTCTGAAGACAAATTCGCCGCCGAGGACCTTGTCGATACCCTCAAAAAGCGCGGCATCGAGGCGCGAGCTGATAAGAAGGGCAAGGTCATGATTGTTCTTCTGCGCCAGGATAGCAAGAAGGCAGCCGATATCCTTGCGCATGCTCATGTGAGTTTCGATCCAGCCATGCACAACGAAGGATACGTTCTGGTGAGTGATGGCAACACGACGTACGACATCGCCGCGACCAGCGCTGGCCTCTATTACGGCGCGCAGACAATCAAACAGCTCATCGTCGGCCATGGGTCGAATGCCGTTTTAAATGGGGCCGTTGTCCGCGACTGGCCTGCAATGAAATATCGTGGACTGGATGACGACCTGTCGCGAGGACCCGTCCCGACGCTCGCATTTCAAAAACACCAGGTCCGCGTGTTGTCGGAGTACAAGGTGAACATCTACTCGCCATATTTCGAGAACACGCTGGCCTACGCCAGCAATCCGCTGATCGCGCCGCCAGGCGGAGCCATGACACGCTCCGACGTTCAGGAGCTGGTGCGGTATGCCCAGCAGTATCATGTCACGATCGTTGCTGAGCAGGAAGCCTTCGGACATCTTCATCACACGCTGATGTTCGACACCTATGCCGAACTGGCCGAGACACCCCATGGCTACGTCCTCGCGCCCGGACAGCCGGGATCGCTGCCGCTGATCCGGCAATGGTTCACAGAGATCGCAGCGATGTTTCCCGGCCCTTTTCTTCACATTGGTGCAGACGAAACGGTCGACCTGGGGAAGGGGCAGACCAAGGCCCGCGTAGACCAGGAAGGTTTGGGCGCGGTCTATATCGATTTTCTAAAACAGATTTATACAGAACTTGCGCCTCTGCATAAGCGGATCTTGTTCTGGGGCGACATCGCCATGAACAGTCCGGAACTGGTCAAGACTCTTCCTAAGGACATGATTGCGATCGCATGGGTGTACAACCCGCAGCCGGATGGATACGACAAATGGCTTCTGCCGTATATCAACGCGGGGATGGAAACCTGGGTGGCTCCGGGCGTCAATAACTGGCGGCGCGTGTACCCGGACTTCAACGACGGCCTAGATAATATCCAAAAGTTTGTCAGCGATGGACAGCGGCTAGGCTCGACGGGTGAGTTGAACACAGTGTGGAACGATGAGGGCGAGGGCCTGTTCAACATGGATTGGTACGGCGTGCTCTTCGGCGCGGCGGCTGGCTGGCAGCCCTCCACGAGCAGCATTCCGCAATTTCAACAAAGCTACGGCCAGGTTTTTCACGGAGATCTGACCGGGCGAATCAATCAGGCGCAAGTGGAACTGATGGCCGCTCAAGCAGTGCTCGCCAGCGCTCAGCTTGCCAATATCAGTGATCATGTGTTCTGGGTGGATCCCTGGAGCGCGGATGGGCAACAAATCTCCGCACGGCTGCTGCCCGTCGTGCATACGATGCGGCTGCACGCCGAGAAAGCCATCATTCTGATCGAGGAGGCGCGCCGTCAGGGCACCTTACGCGAACAGGACGCGCTCGATGCGATGGAAATGGGTGCGCGTCGGATGGACTTTCTCGGCTACAAGTTCGAAGCCGCCGATGAAATCGCCAGCGAATACAACCTCGCCTTCCAGGAGCAAAATGATCCGAACGGCAAAGACGATGTAGGCCATGAGTTGGGAACGATTGCCGGAGTAAATGGGCAGTGCGAGGATCTGCGCGATGGCTATGGCCAAACGCGGGATCTGTATCGCGCGGCATGGCTCCAGGAGAACCGCCCTTATTGGCTGGATAACGTTATGGCGCAGTACGAACTTGCGATGCAGCTCTGGATTCATCGCGGAACCCGCTTTGCCGAGGTCCAGCGTCAGTGGTATGAGACGCACACAATTCCCAAACCGCAAGATGTAGGGCTGCCAACCATGTCGGCCGCCCCGGCCCCCGTGCAGCCCAATCTTCCCGGCGCAAAACCGAGTCGATGATCGCCGCGTTCTCTCCGCGAATACACCCGCTGGACATGATGGTCATCGCGGCCTACCTGGCTGGCATCACCTGGTTTGGCCTGCGCTTTCGCAAACCGGAGCGCACGCTTCAAAGCTATTTCCTTGCCGACCGCAACGTCCCCTGGTGGGCGATTATGCTGTCGATCGTCTCGGCGGAGACCAGCACGCTTACAATCATCAGCGTGCCGGGCCTGGCGTTTGCTGGAAATTTTGGCTTTCTGCAACTCGTCTTTGGTTATCTATTGGGGCGCGTGGTGGTTTGTATCGCATTTTTGCCACGCTATTTTCGCGGAGAATTGCTGACTGCGTATCAATTGATTGGGCGCCGCTTCGGCCCGCAGCTGCATCGTGTGACAGCACTGCTGTTTCTGCTGACGCGCGCAGCCGCGGAGGGCGTCCGAGTCTTCGCGGTGGCTATCGTCGTTCACGCAGCCCTCGGTACGGGTGATATCGCCTCAATCGCCATCATTTCTCTGCTGACGCTGATCTATACGTTTGAGGGAGGGCTGACGGCGGTCATCTGGACTGATGTTGTGCAAATGGGAATTTACGCGGCAGGAATAGCGTTGGCGCTCTGGATTCTTGTGGTCCGCGTTCCTGGCGGATGGCGCGACATCCATAGCGTTGCGGCCGTGGCAGGGAAGTTCAGCATGTTGAACTTTTCAATCAACGTGACGACCACATACACCTTCTGGGCCGGGCTGATCGGTGGATGCTTCCTCACCATGGCCAGCCATGGCACAGATCAGTTAATGGTGCAGCGCCTGCTGGCGGCGCGCAGTCTTCGGGATTCGCAGCGTGCCTTGCTTGCGAGCGGCGTTTTGATCTTCGTGCAGTTTTTTCTTTTCCTTTCAATTGGAGCCGCGCTTTTTGTCTACTACACCCAGGTAGCGTCCAGACGCGCATTTCCTCAGCGCAGACGATGTTTTCCCGGCGTTTATCGTTGCAGAATTTCCTGCGGGACTTGCCGGGCTCATGATCGCGGCCATTCTCGCCGCGGCGATGTCAAACTTGAGCGCGGCTCTCAACTCGCTCTCCTCGACCAGCGTGATCGACATCTATCTTCGTCTTCGCCCACAGGCCAGCAATGCCAATCGCATAATGGTGTCACGTGTAACTACGGTGCTCTGGACGGTCGTCCTGTTCGCTCTGGCTGTCGTATCCCGTACCGGCGGACATGTCGTCGAGCTTGGATTGTCCATCGCCTCGGTCGCCTACGGTTCGTTGCTGGGCGTCTTCTTACTGGGCGTGCTAACCAGCGGCGCGAATGAGTCCGGCACGATTGTTGGAATGGTATTCGGATTCACGCTAAACATCATTTTATGGCTGCAACCTCGCGCGCTTCATTTTTCCCTCGCGGGATACACCATAATATTTCCTAAAGTCGCGTGGACCTGGTACGTCGTCTTTGGCGCGGTTTTCACCTTCGCTATCGGATACCTTGCGAGTTATTTCTTCTGCGCCAGTCAAACTACAGACCAGGGATTCTCAGCCTGAAGAATGCGGCTGTCAGTCTCGGATTCAAACGGGAGTTATACAGACGATGCGGAAAGCTATGAAGCAAACTGCACGGAAGACATATCACTCAATACTCTTGCTGGCTTCGGTTGCGTTCACGCTCACGGCAATTGCGCAGCAATCAGCGCCTCCAGACTTCAGTAGTATCGATCGCATCATGTCGAAGGCTCTCGAGGCGGACACGCTTCCTGGAGCCGTTGTCGTCATCGGCCACGACGGCAAAGTTGTCTTTCCGTAAAGCGTATGGCCAGCGATCTCTGGTGCCGACTCGCACGGCAATGAAGGAAGACACGATCTTCGACATGGCGTCGATGACCAAGGTGATGGCCACCACAACGGCGGCCATGGAGCTGTATCAACAGGGCCGCTTCCGCCTGAATGATCCAGTCGCGAAATATCTTCCGGCCTTCGCTGCCAATGGCAAGCAGGACATCACCATTCGTCAAGTCATGACGCATTACTCCGGCCTTCCGCCGGACCTCGACCTGACCCAGCCATGGTCAGGCAAGCAGACGGCGTACGACATGGCCTTCGCGGTGAAGCCCGACCATCCGCCTGGAACCCATTTCCGCTACAGCGATATCAACTTTATTGTCATGGGCGCTCTGGTCGAGAAACTCAGCGGCCTCACGCTCGACGCCTATACCGCCAAGTATGTGTTCGCCCCCATGGGCATGGACCAAACGCGCTTTCTGCCCCCCTCCTCTTGGCTTCCGGCTATTGCACCCACACAGTACGACGAGCATCACCACATGCTCCTCGGCGTTGTGCATGATCCCACTTCAAGACGAATGGGCGGAGTCGCCGGACATGCCGGCCTGTTCAGCACCGCCAGTGACGTTTCCGTCTTCGCGCAGAATCTTTTGGACCGCCTGGCAGGCAGGCCGAGCAAATTTCCGGTGAATCGCCTGACCGCGGAAAAGATGACGACTCCGCAGCAGCCGGCGACGGGTGCTTCTCTGCGCGGCCTTGGTTGGGACATCGAAAGTCCGTTCTCCGGCAATCGCGGGGAGTTGTTCCCGGTTGGCAGTTTCGGCCATACCGGCTACACCGGCACGGATATTTGGATCGACCCCTGGAGCGATACCTACGTGATAATGCTGAGCAATCGTGTCCATCCGAATGGCGGAGTCAGTACTGTTGCGCTTGAGGGACAGATTGCCAATGCCGCCGCCGAAGCGCTGAACATCGAGGTTCCTGATTCTGGTAACGAGATATCCCGTCTCACGGGCTACAACGAATCGCTGACTAACATGCGTCGCTGGGAAAGCAGAAATGGCGCAGTGGAAACGGGAATCGACGTTCTCGAAAAGGAGAACTTTGCCACGCTCGCGGCTCTCAAACGCAAGCATAGCGGCAGGTTGCGTGTCGGAGTATTGAGCAATCGGACTGGACTGGATAGCCACGGCAGGTGCACCATCGACGTCATCGCGCACGACGCTCCCGCGGAAGTTCCCGGTCTGACGGTCACGACGCTTTTCAGCGCGGAACACGGCATCACCGGTTCGATGGACACGACGAACATCTCAAGCATCACCGACGCGGCGACCGGGCTGCCCATCGTCAGTATGTACGGTGCAACAGCAGCGCAGCGTCATCCGCCGATCGAGAGATTGCATGATCTCGATGCTGTGGTCATCGATCTTCGCGATGCTGGCGTCCGCTTCTACACCTACGAGACTGCGGTTGCCTATTTTCTTCAAGCGGCCGCGCGCACCGGAACCGACATTGTCATTCTCGATCGGCCCGATCCTATCAACGGTTCCTTTGTGCAAGGGCCGGTCTCCGACGCCGGCCACTCCAGCTACACCGGTTTCATGCCTCTTCCGGTGCGGCATGGGATGACAATGGGCGAATTGGCCCGCTACTTCAATGGGGAAGCCCACATTGGCGCTTCTCTTACGGTCGTGCCGATGCACGGCTGGCAACGCGGGGACTGGTACGATTCCACTTCATTGCTCTGGGTCAATCCCTCGCCCAATCTGCGCAATCTAAACGAAACCACAATGTATCCCGGGATCGGACTGATCGAATCCTCGAACATCTCTGTAGGTCGCGGCACAGATACTCCATTCTCATGGATCGGCGCTCCCTGGATTGATGCCACGCAGCTCGCAAGCTCGCTCAATCACAGGTTTATTCCGGGCATTCGTTTTGTACCGGTCGAGTTTACCCCGCGCGCCTCCTATCCGTACGCGGGCCAGGTCTGCCAAGGCGTCCAGTTCATCATCACGCATCGCAACCAGCTCAATGTCCCGGAGGTCGGCATTGAGATCGCTTCCATGCTGCACAAACTATATCCGTCTCAATATCATCTGGATTCGATCGAGCCATTATTGGCGAATCAGTCGACGCTGAAAGCCCTCGAAGACAGCGAAGATCCACAAACGGTCGCGGACTCATGGCGCGATGGGATCAGGCAGTTCGAAGAACGTCGCAAGCCATATCTGATTTACACCGATGAGAACTAAGGCATAGATCTTTACACTGATAACTAAGGTATCGATCTGTATGTCAATGTCATCGCGAAAGGAGTTCCGGGAATGCCTTGCCACCATCAATGCTTCGTCGGTCCCTGGTTTGCCCGCGATGCGGACTTGAAATGCTTATCGAAAAAATCCGAGCTGGCTGCATATGCCGCGATCCAGTCTCGATGCAGTAGAAAATCGTGCACTTCATCCGGAAAAATGAGTTCCTGAAACTCCACCTTTTGTTTGCGCAACGCCGCGGCCAGTTGCACAGTTTGTAAAAACGGCACCTCGCGGTCATCATCGCCCTGGATCAGCAGCACTGGAGAACGCCATGTCTTTGTCGATGACAGAGGCGACGATTCCCACGCCAGCCGCCAGCGCGCATTAGGATCGGAAGCGGTGTCCGATATATCAAAATTCCGCGGATTGTCCACGTTCCAGTCATGCACTCCGGACATATCGACTCCCGCGGCGAACAGGCTTGAATCGCGCGCCAATGCCAGCGCCGTCAGAAATCCACCCCAGCTTCCTCCCCAGATGCCGATGTGTGCCGGTTCGACATCGCAGCGGCTGCGCAAATACTGGCCGCCGCCTTCGACGTCGCGTAGCTCGCTCGCTCCGGTCGGACCATAGTCCAGCGCCTCGCGGAAGTTGAGGCCGTAACCGATCCCGCTGCGGTAATTTATCGAGAGCACGGCGTATCCCCGGCTGACTAGATATTGGTTCAGCGCATAGGAGTTTGAATAGTAGCCCATGGAATGCCAGCCCAGCAGCATCTGGCGTTGCGACCCTCCATGTACAAATATGATCGCCGGATGGCGCACACAACTGGCAGTGGCGGCCGGGAGGAATAGCTGCCCATCAATTCGCATGCCGTCTGTTGCCTTAAAACTCACAGCTTGCGGGACCACTAGGTCGGCCGATGGAAAACTCGCCGGAATGGTTTGCGGAGCAAGATCGTGCATCTCGCCGGATTCGCTGATGATCGCAGGCCGCATGGGAATGCGCGCATCCGAGTGCAGGACCGCGACAGTCCGATCGTCACTGGTGATGACCGGCGCTGTCTCAATGCCGGTGCCATGAGTCAGCTCCACGGGGTTTCCGCCCGTCACGGAAAGTTTCCAGACGTGACGCCGTTCGACATCGTTCTCATTCGAAGAGTAGACGATTTGTCTGCGATCGGGGCTGATGGAAACATCCTCCACTTCGAAGTCCCCAGGGGTCAGCAGAGTGGCCGTCTCTCCTCGCGCGGGAAGGGTATATAGATGAGTCCAGCCATCCCCTTCCCAGGGAAAGACGAGATGATCGTCCGCGCTCCAGAACACCTGATGCGATCCAACGATCTCGCGAAAGACGCTGCCCGGGCCTTGCCGTGCCGTCCAGACTGGGCGCCCTTTGCCAGTCGCGACATCTGCGACTCGTATCGACCACGGCTGTCCTGCCCGATGCGGAGCATCGAACTTTTCTTCCTTTGAATAGGGAACACGCACAAAGGCGATCTCCCGATTATCCGGCGACCACATCGGATACCGGTCGTGATCGGTTCCAGGATCCAGATACTTGAGCGTGTTAGTCGAAAAAGAGTAGACACCGATGAAGCTATGGCTGTCGCGATCGCTGACAAACGCAAGCTCAGCCCCATCCGAAGACCATGTGAGGGAGCCGCTCGTTCCCAGGGTGTGCAACAGCTGCATAGGCTTGGCACCGGAATCGTTGAGCTTCTCGAACCATATCTGCCCGTTCAATACCCACGTGACGACATCTCCCCGCGGAGAAAAAGCAGGCAACTGGCCCTCCCCAAGCTCACGCGGCGCGCTGCCTTTTAATGAAACCAGCCATACGTCCTGTTGCGCCCCTCCTGGAACAAGCGCAGGATTGGGAGATGTCTTCTCCGGGTCATCGGTATCGCCACCCCGAACGTACACAATCGATTCGGCATCGGGCGACCACGCCAGATTCGAGATCTCCTGGCCGTCGTCGCTCTGGTAGTGGGTGATCTGGCGGGAAACATAACCACTGCCGTTACTTTCCGGTGCAGCAACCCAGATATTCCGTCTTCCTTCCGCATTCGAGAGCCATGCAACGCGGTCTTTCGCGGGAGCAGCGATCAACTCGGAATTGAACGGTGCGCTCATCACCTGCTGCAGACTGAAAGGCTCCGCAGCAACTGCAAAAGAACCTGCGGAAGAAAAAATTACAGCTGCGATTGCACAGCGCACGACTAGGGACATAGTTATAGTTTCTCCAAAAACAGAGATGCCTTAGCACATCAGGAATTTTCCGATTTGATTCGCATCGGAAATCACCGGTCAGCTTTCTCCAAACGTGATGTCAGAATCTGTTGGAAAACTTTGAAGCGCTCGGCGCGCGGTACAGGCTCGGGCCCTATTTGCCGGCCCAGCTGCTGGCTTAGATCTGTTTTCCGGTCGTAAGCGGGCCATCTAGGAAGGCCAGCCCCATTAGGGTTTGCCGTGGTAACAAACTGTACCCAATATCCAAGGATGGTATTTGACAATTTCTCGTCGTAAGGTCGAGTTACCCAGCTGGTCCAATATTTCCTGCTTAGAAACATGCTTTCCTCGCTGTGAAATGCCCCCAGCCCGGCAAATTTGCCTTCTCCGACATAAGTGAAATGATAAAGAAACGCTTGTTGCCCGATTCGAGCGGTATCACGAGCTAACAGCCATGCGCCGAAACCGAAGTCAAAATCCGTATCCATCCTTTCGAATACCGAAGCGACGTCCCTGTCGGAATCTGCGGGATAATCCGCAAAAACTTCGTCCGCATAGCTTTTAAACTCCCGCTGCAGCCATTGTCGATATTCTGCCACGCGTCTTCGGGCGATTCGATTTTCCTCCGACGATAGAGCTCGAAAAAATCGAAGTTTCATTCTCGTTGCTGCCGACGATTACCGAAATTCCAGCCTGCCTTCCCCGTGCAAACGTGACGGCCGGTTGCTCTGGGAAAAACCAGCCATCGACCACAGGTTCCAGGTCGACCTCCCGGTCATTCGCGGCTATCTTCAAAATACGTTGGGCTGGAATTGCACGCAATTGTGCCAGTGATCGCGGGCCATCTTCGACGCCCAGGTCCTTCGCAAGCCGCGCATTATTCGCTTGTGCCTGGAGAGAAGAGGGGTAAACCGAATCCACGCAAACTCCGCTTTGCAGAATCGCCCGCTGAAACAGTCCGGCCGCGATGGGCGACGCCATCAGGTTACAAATATCGAGCGCTCCGGAAGACTGCCCTGCAATTGTCACCTGATGCGGGTCGCCGCCGAAGCTCCCGATGTTCCGCCGCACCCACCGCAACGCTGCCACCTGGTCTAAGTGGCCGTAGTTTCCCGAAACATGATGAGGCGACTCTGCGGAAAGCGCCGGATAGGAAAAAAATCCGAAAGCCCCAAGACGGTAGTTGAGGCTTACCACCACCACACCTTTCGCTGCCAGAGTTCTGCCGAGCGGCGGCCACTCTCCTGAACCTTCGACATTCCCGCCGCCATGCACCCATACAACCACCGGCAGCTTTCCCGTTCCGTGCAGGTCGGGTGTCCAGACATTCAGATACAGGCACGCTTCGTCAGTCGTCATTCTTCGTATGCCCAACATCTCCGGCAACCACGGACTGGGAGCCTGTGGGCAAGCCGGGCCATAGCTCGTAGCCTTTCGAACTCCACGCCAGCCTGGCGGCAGTTGCGGAGCTTTCCACCGCAGGCTGCCTGTCGGCTGAGCGGCATATGGAATACCGAGGAATGCTGCACCGCGAGGAATCGTAGTAAGCCGAATCCCTACCAATCTCCCACTATCGATCGCCACTTTGGGCGCGTAACTCTGTGCCTGCAATGGAACAGCGATGGTAGCGGCTACAAACGCGAGAAGCACCATAACTGCCCACTGGGTCCGGAGCTTGCTTTGAGATACAGGCATGGAGTCTCAATTTTATTCTGCTCGCCGAGTGAAGGAGGCTTGTTTTCCTCATTTAAACGGGCTTGCCAGCCTCATCCTGCGGCATAGCGCGATGCCCGATCGCGGCGCCACAGTACGGTGGTGCCCAGCCACTCAGTGCCTTTATGCTGGGGAAGATCGTACTTAATCCCAGCTCGGTGAACATCCAACAGGGCAGCGGCTGGAACATCACACCCTGGGACGTTAACTACCACCCGCAAACTGTCCAAGAGTACAACCTGACCTTCGAGCATGAACTGCCGGGTCATGTGGGAGCTCAAATCACACATGTCGGCAATCGTAGTACCCACCTCGTCGTGTCGGACCCCATCAATGCCGAAATACCTCGTGCATTGGCCCCTCCCGGTGCGACAGATGCACAGCCCCGTATATACCCCGGCTTTGCGACTTCCAACGTCAACACAATGGATCTGATGCGGTTCGACGGCTACTCCAACAGCAATCAGCTGCAGACCCAACTGCAACACACGTTTGGCAGCGGACTGCTGTTGCAGGCGTTCTATACCTATACATGGTCCAGAACGCTGGGAACGATCCAGGGCCAAAATAACAGCTATAAGACACTGGAAATGACTCCGGCAGCATTGACAAACAACGCCTCCGAATCACAGAGGTTGCGTGATGTCTATGGTCCTGACTCCGACCTTCCATCTCACACCTTCAGCTAACGCCCATACACGGAGGGTCTGTGCTCGATATCGAAGCCCAGATATTCAACGTGTACAACCATCAGAATCTCGGGCTGCCCGATAACCAGGGTGCGATCAACAGCCCCGTTTCAGGATTTTTGCCGAGAGAGATACAATTGCGAGGCCAAATACATTTTCTAATCGGACTCGCATTTGAAAGCCTGAAGGGAGACGTCACTTAACGTCTCCCTTCGTTTATTGCGCGCGAATTGATTTCCGATTAGGTCAACTCGGCGGCGGCATCCTGATCTAGATACGCCGTCGCATCCGGATGCTTGCGCAGAACCGTGGCCGGACAGTCCGGGGATATGGGATCTTCCAGAGCGCGGCGGATGATGTGCGCCTTGCGGGTGCCGGGAATTGAAAGGATGAGTTTTGAGGGGCGGAGCAAGGCCGGAATGGTGACGGTGATGGCCTTTTCCGGAACGTCTTGAAGAGTCTTGAACCATCCTTCAGAAACCTGCTGCTGCCGGCTGACCGCATCCAGCTCTACAACCTTTACATCCAAGGGATCGTTGAAGTCTGCCACGCCAGGATCGTTGAATGCCAGGTGTCCGTTTTCTCCAATTCCGAGCAGGCAAAGCTGCGGGTTCGCCTGTCGCAATTCCCGGGCATATTCCCTGGCCACAAGCTCGGGATCAGGAGCACTGCCATCGATTTCGAAGAACCTGCTCATCCGCACACGTTCAGTAAGCCTCTCTCTGAGGTAGCGGCGAAACGATGCCTTATGGTTCGGGTCGATTCCGATATATTCATCAAGATGAAAACCGCGAATCTGGCTCCAGGGAACCTCGGGCATTGCCGTCAGCACGCGGAGCATTTCCAACTGTGACGTTCCAGTTGCAAAAATCACGCCGATATCGTTGTGAGCGTTTCGAAGGCTCTGTAAATACTCTGAAATTGCATTTGCCGCGGCAGCACCGGCGGCTTCGGCGCTGGGGTGAATTTCGACGTGCAATTTTCCTACCGTGAACTTCCGAACTTCTGTAGCTTGCATTTCCACTCTCATCGCTCCAGTCCATTTCTAGTAGTGCTGCTTACGCGTTGAGGAAATATTTCTGAGCTTTCTGCATTCAGCGGGAACATGGGGGCTGCAATCGCGCTCACCGTTTGAGTCCGTTCGAAAATCACCGGGAGCATTTAGATTGCGAACAGCTTTGCGTGAGTCGGAGTATCGCTCCGATCGAAGAACAGGCTGATCAGGAAACCGAAACGATCACCGGAAGCACGATAACGACTTGTTTGTTATACGACCAATGGTATACGAAAGTTTCCAAAGTATCGAGAACCGATACGGGGAACATCCTCCGCGACTGCCCGCAAGCCCGGTCTACCGGGGTTCACCGCCCCCGCTTCCCACATGATCTCCTGCCACAGGATCGATTGCATCGCCGCGCAACTCATACCGGGGTCCGATGTAATCCGGCTTGATCTGCACCGCTTCCGCCATCATCTTCTTCGCTTCCTCGGAACGCCCATTGTATTGGTCGATTTGCCCGAACATGTAGTAGCTCTTGGCGCGAATCATGGGAGAGGGCGAATCGATGCGGGAGTCTGCGAACGCCTTGAACTGTTTCATCAAATCGACCGCCTGCTGGTGACGCCCCAGACGGTCAAGTGATAGCAGCATGTAAAAGTTGTCGCTGCTCAATGCGTCGCTGCTGCCGACGATGTGATCGACGCCGGAGGCGCTCTCCTCATACGCCCGCTTCGCGTCCTCAATGCGGCCCAGGGCATCCAGAGTGCGACCGATGTAGTAGTGGATGCGAGGAGTTGATTGCCGCTCGAAATTGTCGACACCCAGAGACACCGGAGGTGTCAGCGCGGATTGAAATAGCTTGAGCGCCCGCTCATAATCGCCCTTGTTGAAAGCCGCCGCCCCCATTCCATACTCCAGCTCTCGATATTCCTCGCGCACTGTATACGTGCGATGCCGGGGCGCAAACGTGTGATGCTCCACGATCGCCTCGGCGTCCTGATACCTGCCCTCCATCAGGTCAGCGTTCATCAAACCCTCCGCCAAATGATCGTTGCTGGGATCACGGACGAACGCCTGTCGCAGTAAGGCAATCTGTTCGTCGAACCGTCCGGTGCGCGCATACATCGAACCAAGATCGTCGAGCGTGTCCATATTGCCTGGCTTCAGTTTGAGCGCGACCTGCATCTCTGGGATGGCCTGCTCGATCTTTCCGTCAGCCTCATAGGCGAGGCCCAGCGCTCGCCGCGCACCAAAGTTCGAAGGATCGCTCCGATTGATCGTTGCCCACTGCTCGATCGCTTCCGTATGATTCCCCCGGAAATACAGCAGACAGGCAAGGTTGAAGCGAGCGACCGTGTCGTTCGGGTCTTCCTTCACTGCATCTTCCAGGGGTGCCAAGGTCTCGCTGCGATATGGAAATCGCTCGACAACGTTAGCCGCGGCCTGCGCCTTCTTCCGGTTCGCCGCCGCCGCAGTCCGATCACCCGCCTGTTTCTGCGCGTACGCCAACGTGTAGTAGTAGACCGGCGAAATACCCCAGGGGTCCTTATTGTTCGGCGGCTCCACCATCTTTAGAACAGCCACCGCCTCCTTCCACCTGGAAAGGGAACTATAGAAGATCGAGACCTCGATGGCGTCTTCGCCCTGTTCTCCCATCAGCCTGCGGAGATCGGCTTCCGCCGCCGCATCACCGGTCAGGAAAAAGCGCTCCGCCTGTGCAACGCGGTCCGCCGGATCAACAGCGGTCACTTCTGCCAATTGCTCCAGCGCGGCCGCTTTTTTGCCCTGATCGCGATATGTCATCGCGAGCAACAGGCGCGCTTTCAGATCCTCGCCATTTGAGTTGATCGCGCCCAACAGATGTTGCTCGGCCGCCGCATTGTCATTGCGCAGAAATGCGATCTGCCCTAGCTGATATTCGCGTGATCCATAATACGAGCTACCCGGCCAGACGTGATACAAGTTCGTCTCCGCCTGCTGGCTTCGGTGAGTACGCAATTGGCAGATCGACAGGTAATACCAGGACTCCGAGTCATACGGATTGCGATCCACTGCCTTTTGAAATTCAGCCGCGGCTTGCTCGAAATGATCTTGATCGAAGAGCATCAGACCGAGTAGCTGGTGCGCCGGAGAAAATCCAGGGTCCCGCTTCAAAGCAACATTCGCCAGCTCCGTTGCGGCTGGATAGTTCAGTTCCTTCTCTTTTAACTGCGCGGCCATCACGGCTTCTTCCGCAGTCATCTTAGCGAACGGAATCGGTGGCGAGGACAGCCCGTTGGCATAGGGATTGTCATTGCCGCCGGGATTGACGTCCGGGCGACGATAGTCGAGCAGCACTTTTCCATCGGGCGCCGTAATTCGTACTTCCATCTCATTCAGACGATCTGTATTCGCCGTCAGATCCTTCTTTACAGGAGTTCCAGGCACGAGATCGATCGAAGTATTCAGCAGCTCTCCGCTTTTTGCTTGTACTACAAGCCTTGCGTTGCGGATGGTGCGCACCGGAGACAGCGCGACGTGGATGACTGAATTCTTTCCCGCCGCATCCGGCTTCACTTCAAGGTTCAGCGCCACGTCCTTTGCCAGCGTCGTTAGGCCATTGATGCCGGCCACTGGAATCCACCATTCATGCCATGCTTCCACTTTGTGCGGATCGACGTATTCGTAGTAGCCGTCCCATAGCATGCGTCCGCTCTGGATCTCGATGTATGGCCCGGCGTGGTCGGTATATGCATTTTCGATAGCCGTTGCCAGCGGGCCGTAGCCGAAGGTCCACATCTTCATTCCCTGAACGACGCGGCGATCCGCATAGCGGAACAAGCCGTAATCCCTGTCGAACTTGTAAGCGCCACCGTAATCGTCATAGGTATCAATGCCGAAAACACCAAGCATGTTCTTGTTGTTTCTGTCCCAGCTGAAATCCACACCGTTGTAAATTGGCCACGCTGCAACTTCGCCGGTCGTGTGGCCCACCGTCCGTGTCATCGGATAGAGAAAGCGCGTCTTCGGTGTCGAATGCATGGAGGCGCTGGTCCAGAACATCTGCGGCTTTTCACCGTCATTCGGGTTGTAGCAGAACACGCTGGTTTCCATCGCCGCCACGCCTGGATAAAGTCTTGCGGTGAAGGTCACATTCATGTGATAGATCGGATCTGTCTGCGCCAGCATCAGCGAGACGCTGCCATCCTTATGCCTGATTACGGTGTGCGACCAGTAGGGCTCATTGTGCAACGTGCGCGAATGGTCGTCATATGGCCCGGTGAGCTCAATACCGGTCAGCGGAAAATCATAGCGCTTCGTATAATCCGCGGGCTTGATCACATCGTTGTGATAGAAAACCTGCCGATGATGCAGCTTGTCGTAGAGGGCGAAAAAACGTCCGCCTAGCTCCGGAATGTAAGTCAACTTGAGATATTCGTTCTCAAGAATTACCGCCGGATATTTCTCCGGAACCGGACCGCCTGGCTTATACGGCATTTTATAGGTCGTGAACGGATATAGCCCTATCAGGGTCGAGTTGCTGAACAGAGGCGGATTCATGTCCCTGCCCGGACTTTGATACGTCGGAATCGTAAGCACCCCTTCGGAAACCGCAACCGGAGTTGGCTTCAAACCCTTCTCGGAACCCTGAGCGGCGCGCACGGGCGGCATGCACAAACCTAGAACTACAGTCATCAAAAGCGGCCGCAACGGCTTCATGCATGTTCCTCTTCAGTTGTAGATGGTTGAAATTTGCCAGATCTCCGCCGCACGGAATGCCTTCAAGGACCGCGTCTGGCGCGCAATGCACTTAAGAACCAGGCAGAAAGACGAGTCAAAACCTCGAAGCAAGTATATACAATGCAGCTAGCAATCGTAATCGCAATCGTTCCGAATCGTAATGTAGAAGGCGTGTTTCAGCGCTTCAAATCTTCGCCCCCGCGACAATGCAATACTACAGAGCGAACCCATGCCATCCCTGACCGTCGTCGGAACAGACACATCCGAGCCGCGCACGCCGGGTTGGGAATTCGCCGTTTCCTCCGGCATCCTCGGCTGGGTGCTGGATGCATTCGATTTTTTCGTTCTGGTCTTCTTGGTCGATGTTCTTGCGCGCCGTTTCCATGTGGAAAAAAGCGCCATCATCTGGACCATCTCGATCACGCTCGCGATGCGGCCCATTGGCGCGCTGCTACTGGGCACTCTGGCCGACCGCTATGGCCGTCGCCGACCGCTGCTTTTCTGTGTTCTGTATTTCTCGATCGTCACCGCATTCACGCCGTTCGCCCCGAACTACATCGCCTTCCTCATCCTGCGCGCGCTCTACGGCATCGGCATGGGCGGCTACTGGGGAATCGGCGCCTCGCTGGTGATGGAGAGCACCCCTACGCCGCTGGCGTGGACTATTTTCCGGCATATTGCAGGCCGGCTATCCGCTGGGATATCTGCTGGCCGCCGTTGCCCTTCGAACCATCGAGCCGCGTTTCGGCTGGCAGGCGATGTTCCTTACCGGTCTCGGGTTCGCCGTTTTGATTGCGCTTCTCACTTTGCGCGCGCCGGAATCGGCGGCCTGGGAATTGCAGCGTTTGCCGACTATCGCACAAATCCTGCGCACGCTCTTCAGTCACAAGAAAAGCTTCGGATACCTGCTCCTCGTGATGTGTTTTATGACCTGCCTTTCTCATGGAACTCAGGACCTGTACCCGGATTTTCTACAGTCGGTCCATCATCTTTCGAGCCGGACAATCTCATCGGTAGCGATCCTCTACAATATCGGCGCTATAGTCGGCGCGCTGGTCATCGGGCATCTTTCCGAACGCATGGGCCGCCGATACAGCATGATGCTGGCCTTGGGACTCGCCTTAATTGCCATTCCTGCCTGGGCCTTCGGAGCTTCCGTGCCCGTGCTCATCGCCGGTTCGATTCTGATGCAGTTCGGCGTGCAGGGAACCTTCGGCGTAATTCCCGCGCATCTAAATGAGCTGTCTCCGGACGCCGTGCGCAGCCTGTTTCCCGGTTTCGTGTATCAACTTGGCGTGCTTGCCGGTTCACCTTCGGTGGGTGTCGAATATGCATTGCGCGACCATTTCGGCTATCGATGGGCGCTTACCCTGTTCGAGTGCTGCGTTATTGTTGCGCTGTTCTTTATCTTCGCGTTCGGACCGGAGCGGCGAGGTCGCAATTTCTTCAGGTCATAAACATGCGGCTTGCAAATGAATATGCCACTTCAGAGCGCAGCGAAGCGGACTCTAGGAGCCACGGGCTCTGCTCAGGACGTCATATCTTGAGCGGCTATCGGACCATCTGAGAAACCGCAGGCGATACACGATGCCCAACAATTCTCTACAGCAAGTCGTCTCGCTAGCTGCACGGAACTGCGGCTTCCACTTGGCTGGCATCGCGCCCGCATTTTCGGGTGACGACACCTCTGCCCCACCCGAGCTCAAATACTTCGAGCACTGGATCGAAGAAGGCCGCGCCGGCGAGATGGAATACCTGAAGCGTCGCGATGCAGGCGGCCGGCTCCTGCGCTCCTCCGTGGACGTGCCATTTCCGTGGGTGCGATCGGTCATAGTCTGCGCGGTCAACTACAACTGTGATCAGCCGTACTCGATCGACCCAGCACCTCCCGCAACCGCGAACAATCCGGCGTGGATTGCCCGTTACGCCTGGTCCGGCAAGCCCGTTGCGGAGGAGTCCGAGCATGCCGCGCTCGAACCCACGGACTACCATTCGGTGATCCGCGAGCGGCTGGAGCAATTGCGTCTCCAGCTCCAGCAGCAGCTTGGAGAGTTTCAGGCGCGCTGCTTCGTCGATACGGGCCCGCTTATCGAGCGAGTTTACGCAAAGTATGCCGGTCTCGGTTGGCAGGCAAAAAATACCTGCCTCATCAACGAATCGATCGGATCCTGGTTCTTCCTCGGTGTCATCCTGACATCAATAGAGCTGCCGCCCGGCCAACGGGCAACGCCAATGTCTGACCGATGCGGCAGTTGCACTCGCTGCATTGAGGCGTGCCCGACCGATGCTCTCGAGCCCTATCGCATGGACGCGTCCCGCTGCATCTCCTATCTCACGATAGAAAAACGGGGAGCCATACCCGAGGAACTGGCAGAAAAAATCGGCCGCAACGTCTTCGGCTGCGACATCTGCCAGGAGGTATGTCCCTGGAATAATAGAGAGCGTACTCGCGCGGGCAACCGGGCGCCCCTCACCGACTGGCCAGAGCTGCAGCCCCGGCCTGAACTGGTGAATCCCGCCCTGGATTGGCTGGCGCAGCTGGACGAAGAAGACTATCGCAGGTTGTTTCGCCGCTCACCGCTCGAGCGGGCGAAATATCCGGGATTCAAGCGCAACGTCGCCAACGCGCTGCAAAATTCCGCCGAACAGACGTGAGCCGATCGAAATGTGGCTTTGTATTCCGATCAGGATTGCGTCTTTACTGGCCGCGGATCACGTTCGCGGCGTTCAGCCCTTTCGGTCCCTGCTGGCATTCAAAATCAACCGCATCGCCCTCGTTCAAGGTTTTGAATCCATCCTCCTGAATTGCGGAGAAATGTACAAAAACATCTTCGCCCGTCGAGCGCTGGATGAATCCATAACCCTTGGCGCCGTTAAACCACTTCACAACTCCACGTTCCGTCACGGTATTTCCCTTTCACTATGTAGCTCCGCAGGACGGCAATCGATTATGTCCCGCAAAGTTGATGCAACAAAGTCGTACAAATGGCCGTTCTCGAATCTCGATTCAGCATCGAAATCCGAGTTCCTGAAAATTCAGATCTGCGCACAAATCTGGCACTGTTATGGCATGATTTCTGCCTAAATGCAAGAAAAATCGTCGTCCTTCCGATTTGAAGGAATTCACTGCGCCAGGCCGCGATCAAGATATAGTCAAACAACGTATTCCACACATCAGGAAACCGATACCGACGAAAGTGAGCATCCCCATGCTGACGATCACGCCCAGGTACGATATCGCGCACTCGCTCCCCCTTACCCGCCAGGAACTCGAGGCGCAGCAACCCGCTTCGCTCGGGCTGGTTCGATACCTAACTCGAACCGAGGTCCATACCTACGCCTTCAGCGTGGCGGCCAATGCCATTCTCTCGCTGTTTCCATTTATCGTGCTGATGCTGACGATCGCTCATCGCGTTTTGCATTCCAGACAAATGGTCGATGTCATCCGGACCATGCTGCACGCGCTGCTTCCGACCGGGCAGGACTTCGTCGCCCGTAACATGATCTTCCTTGTCGATTCGCAGAAGCGCGTAGCCTTGCTTTCCGTCTTCATGCTGCTGGTCTCCTCAACCGGCGTCTTTCTTCCCTTGGAGGTCGCGCTTAACCAGGTTTGGGGCGTCGCGGAGAACCGGTCCTATTGGCGGAATCAATTAATCTCGCTGGCTCTCGCGTTCATGGTCGGAATCCTCGCGCTGCTTTCGATCGCCGTCTCCGCATCGCATGAAACACTGCTGCGGATGCTGTTTTTTGGCCACACCGGCAGCCCTGCATTTCATGTCGTCGAGAAAAGCATCCTCAACGTGCTGGGTGTCTTCGCCAGCATTTCAATTTTCTTTCTGATCTACTGGATTCTCCCGAACCGCCGCGTCCGCATAATGGCTGTGTTACCTGCGGCGGTTATCACCGGGTTGCTGTGGGAAGCGGCAAAGCTGGCCTACATCGCAGTGCTTCCGTGGCTCGATCTGCAATCGGTATACGGGCCTTTCTCCATCTCCGTCGGCCTTATGTTGTGGGCATTTCTGTCCGGGCTGATCCTATTGGCCGGCGCACACTTTTCAGCCAGCCGATCCCTGCGAAAAGATGCCGTGAGAGGGGAAATGTCCTTGCCGGAGGTCGCCGTAGGGCGACGAGAACTGACGACGGCTTAGGCGGTTCGCGTGTCCGGTCTGCGCAGCAGGCAAGCAGTTGTTACACTCGGACACGAACGCCGATGAGATCGAACTTCCAAACGATAAAGGAAAGAGCCGCACTACTGCTGCGTGGCACCCGGTCGGGTGGCAAATTGGGCAGCTTCGCTTTCTGGTCTCTGGTGACCGCAGTTGTCCTGTTCCTGCTGAAACTGATGCCGGGAACGGGAAACCACATCGGCATTTCGCCGTGGGTTGCCCTGCTGGCCTGGTTCTTTGCCAGCCTCCCCAGGCTTTCCCGATGGTTGCGATGGCGGCTGCTGTGGAGACTGCGCAACAGACTTTTCGTCACCTACCTGTTGATTGGCGTCACGCCGATTGTCTTGTTTGGCATGCTGGCCGCGATTGCTGCCTATGTGCTGTTCGGCCAGTTCGCGAACTTCGCAGCAAGGTCAGAGATCAATGCGCAGCTCGCGGAACTGGCCACGAACAACCAGGCGCTAGCGTTGCACTTTCAACAGGAGCTGCTCAATTCCTCTCCAGCGAAAATACCCGGCCTCCCCCCAGCGCTTCCCCCGGAAGCCAAGGCAATCATCGACATGCCGGGATTGCGGGTGGGAGTCTATCTAAACGGAAAGTTGCAATCGCTCAATCTACCCTCCGAGCACGCACTCACCGACGTTCCATCGCCTCCCGCATGGGTGCACGGAAAATTCAGCGGATTGGTCCTGAGTAAGGAGCATGTCTATTTCCGCGCCATCACGCTGGAGCACGCCGGGCCACAGACAGTATCGGTAATCACCAGTCTGCCGCTCGATGCGCGTTTTCTGGACCGCGCCGCCAGTGGGTTGGGCCGTGTAGCGCTGTTGTCGAAGGTTCACATCACTTCGTTGATGGGAGAGACGACGGATGACGATGTGACTTCGATAGCACCGACCGGAAACAATGGCGAAAATTCCGCCGATCTCGGCACCATCGCCGGCGGAGTACTGCCCAGGGCCGCCAACGTGTTCGACGTTCCAATCAATTTTCCCGGCACCCTCGAGATGGTGCACTGGTCCACCGGCTTGAAAATTGTCGTCATCGCCGTAGTTACGTCCCGCCCTTCGCTTTTGTATCAGCGTCTCTTCCGGGAGTCGCTGGCCATCGGCGGCGGCATTCGCGTGCTGCTGATCACGGCGGGGGTGTTGTTTCTAGTTCTGGAGCTGCTTGCAATCTTTCTTGCCAGCCGACTCAGCAAGACGATCACGCATTCCGTTTCGGATCTCTATCACGCCACGAGGGAAGTCGATCAGGGCCGGCTGAACTATCGAATCCCAGTCTCGCGGCAGGATCAGCTCGCCGCACTGAGCCGCTCGTTCAATACGATGTCCGCATCGCTGGTTCGCCTGCTCGACGAGCAAAAAGAAAAGGAACGGTTGCAGAGTGAGCTGGCGATCGCGCAGGAAGTCCAGGCGAATCTCTTTCCGCCCGGAGACATCCAGCTGGGAACGCTGCAACTGCACGGGCTCTGTCGTCCAGCGCGCACCGTAAGCGGTGACTACTACGACTTCCTGGAGTTGGGCGACAACGCACTCTGCCTCGCGATCGGAGACATCAGCGGGAAGGGAATTTCCGCGGCGCTCTTGATGGCGAGTCTGCATTCCGCCGTTCGTGCCTATCAGTTCGCAAGCGAGGAGATATTCGCTCCGTATCCTCGGCCCTCCGCTCACAACGGGCACAGGGAGGCGGCCTCCGCGGCAGCCTTTCAGTCCCCTGGAAATCTCATGCGGCTCCTGAATCTCCATCTCTATCGCAGCACGCAGCAGGAGAAATACGCTACGTTATTTCTCGCGCAATATGACGCGGAAACGCGCAGACTTCGCTATTCCAACGGTGGGCAGTTGCCGCCGCTGGTTCTGCGCCCGGACGGATCTCTGTTGAGGCTTGATCGCGGAGGCACAGTTGTCGGCCTGCTCAATGACATGGCATACGAAGAGGGCGCGGTCACGCTTGAGCACGGAGATATTCTGATCGCCTACAGCGATGGAGTGACCGAGCCCGAAAATGAATTTGGAGACTTCGGCGAAGAGCGAATGGTGGAGCTGGTCCACATGAATCGCCATTTGCCGCTTGAAGAAATCTCAAGCTGCGTCGCTAGAGCCCTGGAAGACTGGATCGGCGCGGCAGAGCAACCCGATGACATAACGCTGGTGCTCGCTCGGCAGGGTTAGTGTCGGTTCCTGCCAAAAGAATGTGGCTTCACCAGGAACGCCTTGACGGCGATTTCATTCGGCCTGCTGCCGGAAGGAAGAATCGTCAGCAGGCTGTGTGTGGAAGTGCGAATTACGGCAACATCGCCCGAGCGCGCGTCCACGGCGAAAAGCAAATCTCCTGCTTTGGAAAATGCCATTGCGTCCGGGCCATCGCCGGTCCTCGATGTGCCAACCAGTTGTCCGTCATCGATGCTGAAAACCCCCAGCGAGTCTGCGTCGAAGTTGCTCACGTACAGCGTGGAGTCGTCCTGCGCAATTAACCCGCGAACCGGGTGGGTGCCCACGAAATAAGCCTCGCCGATTTCATTCGTGCTGGTGTCAATCTCGGAAATGGAACCGTCGTCATAATTCGCAGCATAGATCTCACCGCCATCAGGTTTCAGTGCCAGGCTCACCGGAGTTCTACCCACATCCAGCAGCGCCAGCAGAGCATCCTGATGAGTCGCCACACGGTTTGGTAGGCCGGCGCGAGAGGGCGCGGGCGGCGGCGTAGCCAGTTGGATGGCCATCACCTGATGCCCTCCCGAACAGGCGATGAACGCTTTGCTGGAGTCGGGAAGAATTGCAATGTCGGTTGCTCCGGGACAGCCATTCCACACGCTTCGAACCCGCATCGATTTCGGATCGGCCTTCGCATCGATAATGCTCGCGCTTCCGCCGATGCGGTTCGAGACCACCAGTGTGTTTCCATCCGGACTGATGACGGCCTTGCCGGGAGCTTCGCCCACGCCGATTACAGCGATCGGCTGGCGCCTGTCCATGTCAAGGACAGAGACGGTATTGGAGCCGGAATTTGCCACGTAAGCGCGTGTTCCATCGGAATTTACGGATATGAAGTACGGTCGCTGCCGCACCAGAATCGTGGCCACAACCGACTGGCTTTCAGCATCGATGACGCTGACGGAATTACTTCCGGTATTAACAACATAGACTTCGTTGCGTTTAGGATTTACGGCGATGCCGGTCGGATTGACGCCGACGGAGATCACGCGATCCTGCCGTAGGTTCTCCACATCGAGCGCGGTAACCGTGTTGCTGCCGCCGTTGGTGACGTAGGCATACTCGCGATAGTTGGCAGGTCGATCCGGAAACTCGTGCGAGCGGCAGCCGGCGAGCAGCAGCATAGCAGACAAAAGTGCAAAGGGTGGGCAGCGAATTAAAAGCGATCGCATAACCCTACCGTGTCATCTTGGGCGAACCGATAGAAACTGCATTCCGCCGGTAGATCGCACGTCACCCGACTGTGCTGTCCTCTACCCGGGATGACAAATCTTCTTATGAGACCCCCTCCGGTTTTCCGCCACGCAAGCGCAGTGTTCATCGTAGCGCCGGCTATTTCGCCAGCGCGGCTGCGGGATTTTCTTGCTCGACGAGAATTCCATCGGGAACATCACGATGCAGAATGCGGGCAATCTGGCGAACCTCGCCGACCATTTCCGCGAACTGCTCCGGATAGATGGATTGCGCGCCATCGGAGAGCGCCTTGTCGGGCGCATGATGAACCTCGACGATCAGGCCGTCCGCGCCCACAGCGACAGCTGCCCGCGCCAGGGGAACCACCTTGTTACGCTTGCCAGTACCATGGCTCGGATCTACGATGATCGGCAGATGACTCAGGCGCTGCACCGCCGGAACAATGGCAAGGTCGAGAGTATTGCGGGTGTGATCGACGAACGTTCGAACGCCGCGCTCACACAGAATTACCTCGTAGTTGCCTTCGCTCATCACGTACTCGGCCGCCATCAGCAGCTCTTCCAGCGTCGCCGCCATGCCGCGCTTCAGCAGTACCGGCTTGCGAGTACGGCCCACTTCGCGCAGCAGGGAATAGTTCTGCATGTTGCGCGCGCCGATCTGAATCACGTCCGCATATTTTTCGACTAGCTCCAGTGATTCATGGTCGAGAGCTTCGGAAACGATTCGCAATCCATATGCGCTGCGAATCTCCGCCATGATCTTGAGCGCTTCTTCACCCAGGCCTTGAAAGGCGTATGGAGAAGTGCGCGGTTTATATGCGCCGCCTCGGAAAAACTGTGCGCCGGCTGCGGCCACTTGCTCGGCAACGGCGAACGCCTGCTCGCGGCTTTCGATCGAACACGGGCCCGCCATGATCGCCAGATTATTTCCGCCGATCGTCGCATTTGTTCCCGGAAAGCGAATGACCGTATCTTCTTCCTTCACATCCCGGCTGACCAGTTTGTACGGCTTGGAAACCCGAATGACCTCGGCCACACCGGAAAGCTCTTCCAGCGTGCCCTGATCAACCATTCCCTGATTGCCGGTCACGCCGATAGCGGTGCGCTGCGCTCCCGGCAGGGGATGCGCCCGAAAGCCAAGTCCTTCGATATGTTCACAGACGGCGCGAATTTCCTCGGCGCTCGCCTGCTTCTTCATCACAATCAGCATGGTCAACCTTTCTGCGATCTTTATTTTAACCGCTGGCGCGAAAACTCAGTTCCAGCACCTTCAACTAACGCCTATCGTGTCGTCGTACTCCAGCGAGGATGAAGTCGTCCCGGGACAAGTCGTGAAACATGCAACCACAACTTTATCGGTTCCAGGCGGAGGCACCCATTTACCGATCCTTTGTCCCGGCGCAAGTTCCAAGGTTGACGTGCTGCTATTTGAAGTTGGGGGCAGAGCTTTGCCCGTCTTGTCTAATGCCTGGATTGAGAGGGTGCAAGGGCCGTTATTCACCAGATTCTGTAGTCCAAGCGACGACTGAGCCGAGTTGGCAATGGTTACAGCATTGGAGCGGCTGCCGGGACACGGCACACTGACTTTGTGATGTGTAGGACTTGATCCACGCGGAGGAGTTTGATCCGGAGTGGTATCGGTGGGAACGTCTGAACCTGCCTCTGAGATTCCCAGGCGTTGCGCACCTGTGTTCGCCGGTACCGCGACATCCAGTGTCGGATCGTATCGCACGGTGCTCGACCCAGCCGCCGCTGAGGCATCCACGAAAAGTAAGCTCGGCGAATGACGACCTCGATTGGAAAGCGCAAGCGAGTCCCCGGATTCCGGGACGTAAACCTGGATTCTCGTTTGTCGATACCCATTCGGGAGATAACGAACAAAAAATCCGCCGGGGTGGGCTGACCAACGGCCCCTCGGAATGATCGGTCCGTTATTTTGCGCGGGTCCTGCCAGTACCGCAATGCCCTCAATCTCGGCGAAGGTGGCCTCGCTGTTTGCCAATTGCCTGCGAAGCTCCGCCTGGACTGCAACGATTCTGCGCTCGCCTGCGGGCAAGGAATCCATGGCTCGGTCCAACACGCTTTGCGGAACCAAACCTAACGCTCCACCGTTCAGCTCATAAATTTCTTTTTTTGTTAGTAGAGTCAGAGCAGTTCTTTGCACCTCTGGTGAAAGATCAGCGAATTTCGCGCGCGCTTCAATCGCCCAGATCAAGAGCTGTACCTGCGATTGCGGTACTTCGGGATGTAGCGCCGTTCGTTGCAACAAGCCCTGAATGATTCCAGCCTTCGATCCTTTCAGCGGAGCATACAGGTACCCATCCCCTTGGCTTGGTCCGTGCGTTCCTGCCTCCAGGCAAAAGCTCTGGAAGTCAGCTTCATAGGATCCAGGTGGGAGCAGGAACCCTCCTTCAGGCGCAGTCGGCATGCGCAGCAGCGGTCTGAAGGTGATGGGCGAGAATGAATCGGGAAGCACAATCTCGTTCTTCACATCGGAAAAGTTCGTGGAGATCGCCGGTTTGCCTTTCAGATCCAAAATGGAACCGAATGGGTTGCCGCCGGGAATTTGTGGAATTTGAAACTGTGACTCAGATGGTACGGAGAACATCGTAAAGCTTAATACCAGTATGCTGAACCATCCGATTGGCTTGAGCTGCCGTTTCAGTGCAAGCATGTCTCAACTCCTTGCTTTCGCCGATTGGGCGAACCGGCGGTATTTCAAGGACGTTTCTCGATTGGAGCCAGCGTGACTTTCGAAAGCTGGCGCCGCCGCCGGAAACGCCGCTATCGCCGTGCCGCAATGTTGCGCTTCTCGGGCTGTCGAGTCAACAGAATTGCCGCGGAGGCTCCGAGGCGAATGAGGGAAGTTACTTTCTCAGGCGACGCCAGCCCACAAGGATGATGCTGAGATATCCCAGTTGCAGAAACCAGGTGAGGCAGTAGGCGAGAACTAAATGGCGAAAATTCATTGCAACTCCTGTTTCCTGGCCGGTCGAAAATGTTCCACGTGGAACATAAAAGCACGCGACGGGCCAATGGCCCAGTAAATGCGCACGTGAGGAGCCATTCGAATCATCGCGTTGCTTCGATCTCTGCTTCGAGTGCGCGCTTCGCAGACTCCTGCTCCAAAAGCTGCCTCTTGCGTTCCAGCCGATAGCGCAGCATAACCAGCAACACGCCCCACGCGAACCATCCCGCCAGGTTCAGAAAAAAAGCGGGTTTCATTCGCGGATCGAGCCCGGAGTCCGGACCGCCAAAAAATACCGGCGAAGGATGCTGCGTGCGCCACCATCGAATCGACATATAGACGATGGGCACATCAACAGCTGCGAAAATCGACAGCACGGCTGCCAGGGTCTGTGTCTCCCCGCCGGCGGTAAAGCGCCGCAGCAGGAGATAGCTAGCATAGATCAGCCAGAGAACCAGGCAGCTGGTCAGCCGCGCGTCCCATGTCCACCAGATACCCCAGACTGGTTTCGCCCAAAGCATTCCCGTGGCAAGGCCGATGGTGACAAATACCAGCGTCATTTCCGCCGAAGCTACGGCTAGCGCATCCGCTGCTTGCGCGCGCATTGGATTCGAACGCCTTGTCGCCAAAAAGACGATCGAAGCCAAAAAATTCACATAAGGGAATAGAAGTCCCATGATGTTCGAGGGAACGTGGTAGTAGAAAATGCGCTGGATATTGCCCATGGTCGCTTCCATCGGCGCGACGTAAATGGCCTGATAGAAGCCCGCGACCAGCAGGGCCAGCGCGATGGGGAATCCGATCCAGAGTGTTCGTTTCATGGCAATAGAAGTTCGATGAATGTGTAGTTTACGCTACGGGCGCGCAGGGGTGAAGCGCCTCTCTGCCCAGGACGGACCACTCGGATCCTTGTGCAACTAGTCGACAGATCTGACGTCTATATCGATGTAGATTCCAAATACCCGTGTCCATGCATATCCCAAAACTGGAAAGACGGCCGGAGCTCGACGCTCTGCGTGGACTTTTTCTGGTCTGGATGACGCTGACGCATTTACCGACGCGTTTCAGCGACTTCGTGAACGATACCTTCGGCTACGTGTCGTCGGCGGAAGGGTTCGTCTTTATTTCCGCGCTTCTTGTCGGGCGCATCTACATGCGGCGGCTTGTAGAGGATAGAACCGGAGTTCGCGCCCAACTCTGGAAGCGCTCACTCCGGATTTACGGCTACCACCTGTTGATGCTGGTTGTGGCCTTCACCGTGGCAGGAACATTCGCGGTTCTAACGCATCGCGCGGCGATATATAACCTGCTGAATTTCTATATCGCGCATCCGTTTGTCGCCGCGGTCGGCTCAGTGCTGCTGCTGTATTGCCCACCGCTGCTGGATATTCTGCCGATGTATATCATTTTCCTTTTCTTAACACCCTTGTTGCTCTCAGCGGCTGCGCGTGTGGGCTGGAAGAAGCTGCTTGCGGCGAGCGGGCTTGTTTGGATCATGGCACAGTTCGGCCTGCGAGATATCGCACATAACTTTGTTGTGCATATCACGCATCTGCCCATTCCGTTGCAGGAGATGGGGGCGTTCAACCTGTTCGCCTGGCAGGCGGTCTGGATCGCCGGGCTATGGGTTGGCGCGAAATCCGCCATGGGCGAAGTTCCGTTCCGAAGAATTCCGAAGTGGGCCGTGATCGTTTCGGGAGGCGTGTGCATTTTCTTTATCGGGGTGCGATATGGCTGGGTGGGACCTCACCTGGTCCAACAGGCCTTCGGGCTGCAGTTGGACAAATGGCAGATTGGTCCGATGCGTATGTTGAACCTCATCGCATTCACCATTGTCGGTTACTGGGCACGCAAATATGTATGGCTTCTGGTTTCCAGGGAGCCGCTGCTCACGCTCGGCAAGGCGTCGCTCCACGTGTTCTGCACCCATGTAATTTTTGTGTTTATCGGGCTGGCTTTCCTTTATGGAGAAGTCGCACAACTCCACGGGTTGGCGGCCGTTGCTCTGCTGGTAATCACATTCGCGTCGTTGATTCTTGTGGCAGCCAATGAAATCCGAATGCAGCGGGCCAAGCAGCAGAAAAATAAACAATTGCAAATGTTGGCTCCTGCGCTCGAGACAAACTCTGGCGATCACTAGGCTACAAAGGTGTTCTGATTACTCGGCGTTCAGGATAGTTTCAAATAGCAGGACGCAGAGCGTCATGAAAATAATGTCGTAGCCGGCGAGCAGACGAATCCAAAGGCCGGGATCGAACTCGCCGGATAAAATGCCTGTGGTAGATTGCACCATCGCGAGCAACGCGGGCACCGTGATCGGAAACAGGATGAGCGGCAGCAGCATTTCGCGGTTGCGGGTACGCAACGAGAGCGCCGCGAAGAACGTTCCATTCACCACCAGCGCCAGTGTGCCCAGCGGCAGCACCACAAACATCCACCAGCCCTGGCCGAGCGCGCGCAGATTGTAAAACACTATGAACAGTGGTCCGATGACAATCTGAATGACGGTGACGAATATGAAATTCGCGAGCACCTTGGCAACAAATAATGCGCTGGCCGGGCTCGGCGCCATTCGCTGTGCGTCGAGCACCTGATGGCGTAGCTCGCGGGTCCACGTCTGGTTGAGAGCGGTGACCGAAGCGAACAGCAGAGCGACCCAAAGAATGCCGCCGGCAATCTGCCGCGAGACTGTCATGGTCGGATCGAAAGCAAAGCTGAACAGCACTACGACCAGCAATGAGAAGAAAAGCATCCCGTTGATGGCGTCCTTCGAGCGCCATTCCAGACGTAGATCTTTTGCCAGATGAGCGCAGACCACGCGTGCGTAGTTCATTCCGCGGCACCGCGGCAAGTTCGCAGCAGGTCCGCTAAGCTTGCCTCTGATGCGCGAAGATAGTCGGTGGGCGAAAGCAGAATCTGCAATCCGCGTACGCCGGCCGAAACGGAAATCGTGTCGAACAGTTCGATCGTTTCCTCCGCGAAAACCGGGAACGTCTTTTTACTGGCGAAGACCGTGACCCCGCCGCGAATGTAGCCCGTGAGCGGCAGGACTTCTCTAATGGGAACCAACTCCGCCCGTCGCCCGCCTGCTGCCGCCGCCAGCTTTTTCAGGTCGAGCTCATCGGCGACGGAGAGCACGGCGAAAACAATCTGCTCTGAATCGACGCGGCACAGCAGTGTCTTGAAAACCTGCTCCGGCGGGAGTTCGATCTTTTTTGCCACGGTCTCGCCGGAGAGATCGTCGGGATTGACCGCATACTCGCGCGTCTCATATCTGATTTGCATCACGTCGAGCATTCGACAGGCGTTGGTCTTCACGCGGACACTCCGTCGCGCGAAAAGCTTTCGATGCTCGCGATTTGTCCATCGCTCATCGTGCAGAAACGGTCGGCGATGGGGCGAGCGAGTTCCGGCTGATGCGTGGTCACGAGGATCGCATTCCCGGAAGCGCGAAGCTGCGCAAGGACATGCAACATTTGCGCGCTGCTGGCCGTGTCTACGTTCGAGAACGGTTCATCGAGCAGCAGCAGATCAGGCGTGGCCATCAGCACACGTGCCAGGGCGGCCCGCTGTCGCATTCCCTGGGAAAACTTACCGACGGCCCGGTCGAGCCCTGCGTCCAGCCCGACCATTTCAAGCGCCTCTTCCGGTTTCCGCAGTGGGGTTGCGGGATGTGTTTCGTTTGCATAAAGCCGTGCAAAATAGCGCAGGTTCTCAAGCGCCGTCAGCTCGTCGTAGAGCATGGAGTCATGGCCGAGATAGCCGACGCGGCTGCGCGCAGAGCCGGTCTGCGTCAGACCGAAAAGTGCGACCGTGCCATAGGTAGGCCGGATCAGACCGGCGATCACGCGCAGCAGCGTCGATTTACCGGCGCCGTTCTGCCCGAGGATGACGCAGCACTGTCCCGAAAGAAACTCCGCAGTCACCTTCCGCAGTGCGGCAAAGCTGCCGTAAAGTTTCGATATCTCGCGGAGCTCGACAGCGCAGGTGGTGTGGGGCACCTATGGAGTATACGGAACTTGCGCGGTCGATCGCTTCAATCCAAACTTTCGGCGCGAAAGACAAGTACTTCGCGTTGCTCAGGATTGCGATCGCTTGAGGGCCAGATGAACGTCAACGCTGAGAAGCGAGGGCAGCGGTTTGTTTCGGCGTGGCATTCGGCTGCGTGCCGGGCTTCGCGGGCGCATATTTTGACGCGCACTTCGCCTGGATCTGTGTGGCATGGAAAACGCCGTCGTGTCCGTACATACCGACGGCGAGGGCCTGCGCGTTGTCCTTAAAAGTGTCGGGCGGAGGATCCCCACCGGCGTAATTGACGTTCAGCTTCCGGCCCTGCTCCACCAGAACAAATTGCAGGTGGGCACCATCGCGTTCGATCGAGCCGGGCTGCACATTGCCGGCGACACGCAGATGGCGCGTGTAGGCATGGCCGCCCATCCCTTGCAGTTCCTGAATCGTGACGTAATAACTCTTGTTGGCTTCGACACCGGTGAATGCCAGATATCCGATCGTGCCCAGGATGATGA
The DNA here is from genome assembly GCA_963744615.1 of uncultured Acidobacteriota bacterium. Lineage (GTDB taxonomy): Bacteria > Acidobacteriota > Terriglobia > Terriglobales > Acidobacteriaceae > JAKAAZ01. Next base: position 1,424,492 of record CAVUUE010000003.1, on the reverse strand, counting down.
TGGTCGCAATGACGATGCGCAGGGTTGTCTTGTTGCTCTGCATAGCGAGATTCCTCAACCTTTCAGACTATGAAGCTCGCGGGCTCCGGTCAAGCGGCGAGGATTGTTCGACATGAAATTGTCATCGTGCCGTCACATGTTTTTCACATTCGGGGGGTACGCTCGAAAGCTGATCATCCTCTGCCGTGCAGGAAAAACAGCGCCCGGTATTTGCCATGCACCCTATTCTAAGGAGCTACCCTTGATCCACGATCGTTACTTAGCATCTGCTGCATCCATCGCACTTCTAGCCGCAGTCTGCGGCTGCGGCTCATCTTCTTCGAAGTATCAGACGAACACCGGCGGCGCGGCTCCGGCAACGGTGAAAGCTACGGCCGGCTACATCGTTACCACCTTTGCCACCGCGACCGCGGCCGGAAAGTCGACCAATCCGGACTCGATCATCCAAGTTGGGTCGGACATTTTCGTCGGTTACGGCGACGCCGTGAACCCGGATGGAACGGTGCCGGGCAGCAATCCTCCAGTGGCCGGGCAGACTGAGATCATCGAATACGATCTGACGGGCAAGGCTTTGAAAACCTTTGAGGTTACGGGGCACAACGACGGCCTGCTCGCATATGACAGCCACACGATCTGGTCGCTGTCGAATGAAGACGCGAATCCTGTGCTGACTGTAATCGATCTGAGCGGTGGCACCCAGAGCGAATACACGCCAAGCACGCCCTTGCTGCATGGCGGCGGATTGGATGACATGGCGTTGATTGGAGGCGTGGTATATGTCTCGGCGTCCAACCCGAACGTGTCGGCACCGACAAATCAGTTTCCGAATGGAGTTGTGACCGGCGCACCTGCAGTGATTTCGATTGCGCTGAGTGCAAGCGGAAATACCTTCGACTGGCAACCGGTGCTTGCCGGAAACGCGCAGGCAACGGATATTGTTGGCGGCGGCACAGTTACCCTGAACATGACTGACCCGGATTCAGAGGGCATCGATCCGAGCGGCAATCTGATGGTCGACAGCCAGCAGGATTCGGAAATTATCTTCATCTCCCTCGGCGCGGCGAACCAAGCTGCGTCCGTGCTGCCGCTCACGTTGAAAGGTCAGCCATGGCAGGTGGACGATACGCGCTTTGTTCCCACCGGAAATGTGCCTTACATGTTGTTTACCGATACGTCTTCGAACACGATCTATCGTGTCGATGCAAACTATAAAGTTGGCGACGCCTACAGCGCCGGACAAAGCGGAACATTGCTAAAGCTGGATCCGAAGACGGGCATCCTTACTACGGTAGTCAGCGGGCTCGGCGCGCCGCATGGAATGTTGTTCGTCACGCAATAGGCAGTGTTAAGATTCAACCGCGCAGAAAGGCCTGTTCTTCGGAACAGGCCTTTTGTTTTCGCTGCAGAGCTGCGATTTCGTACGTAGCGATTGTCGGCATCCAACTCCGTGGAACACTCCGGTTTCCAAATTGCGCGCATGGTAGCAGTCGAAATTCCCTGCGTATAATCAGGCTAGCGAGAGCATTTCGGCTTGCACCAACGGCTTAATTTCAGCTGCTAGAGGACATCATGAGCGATCACAGCAACGGCACGCATCTTCACAACGGAGCCCAGTCGAACGGCAGCGCTTTCCCCAAGCCGCGCGCAGAATGGATCGCGAAGCGGCGCGAGGAAGCGGCGCGAAGCGGCGACGGAAACATGTCGCAGATGCACTTCGCGCGCCTCGGCAGGATTACCGAAGAGATGGCCTACATTGCGCACATTGAGAAGTTGCCGGCGGAGCTGATTCGCAACGAAGTGGCTGCCGGGCGCATGATTATCCCTGCGAATGTGAACCATCCCGAGCTTGAGCCGATGGCGATCGGCGTGGCCTCGAAGTGCAAGATCAATGCGAATATTGGCAACTCCGCAATTACGTCGAATATTGATGAAGAATTGCGTAAGCTGCATACCTCGGTCCACTTTGGCGCGGACACGGTGATGGACCTTTCGACTGGCGGCGATATTCCGGCGATTCGCGAAGCGATTCTGCGGAATTCTCCTGTGCCGATTGGGACTGTGCCTATCTATGAGGCGCTAAATCGGGTGAAGAAGCTTGAAGACCTGAACATCGATGTGTATCTCGAAGTGATCGAGGAGCAGGCGGAGCAGGGCGTCGATTATTTCACGGTGCACGCCGGCGTGCTGATCCAATATGTGCCGATGGTTGCAAAACGCATTACTGGAATCGTGAGCCGTGGTGGGGCGATTCTGGCGCAGTGGATGACGCACCATCACAAGCAGAATTTTCTTTACGAGCATTTCGATCGCATCGTGAAGGTGATGGCGAAGCACGATGTCAGCTTCTCGCTTGGCGATGGCCTGCGACCAGGCTGCCTTGCGGACGCCAGCGATGAAGCGCAGTTTGCCGAACTAAAAACTTTGGGCGAGCTGACAACGGTCGCGTGGAAATCTGATGTGCAGACGATGATCGAAGGTCCCGGGCATGTGCAGCTCGACAAGATCAAAGAGCAGGTGGAGAAGGAAGTCGAGTACTGCCACGCCGCTCCGTTCTACACGCTGGGCCCGCTCGTCACGGACATTGCACCGGGCTACGATCACATCACCAGCGCCATTGGCGCGGCGATGATCGGCTGGTATGGTGCGGCGATGCTTTGCTATGTCACGCCGAAAGAGCATCTGGGATTGCCGAACGAAAAAGACGTGAAAGACGGCATAATTGCTTACAAAATTGCTGCCCATGCGGCAGACGTTGCGCGGCATCGTCCGGGCGCGCGGGACCGCGATGATGCGATCAGCCATGCGCGCTATACGTTCGACTGGGACAAGCAGTTCGCGCTCTCGCTAGACCCGGAAACTGCACGTTCCATGCATGATGAGACGCTGCCGGACGACTACTACAAGGAAGCGGCGTTCTGCTCAATGTGCGGGCCGAAGTTTTGTTCGATGAACTGGTCGAGCAAGGTGGATGAGTTTAACAAGCGCGAGCATGGCCTGGAGAAACCTGATCTGAATCAGCTAGTTAGCGAACAAATGCTGGTCGAGCGGCGCTGACAAATTTCGATCGCCAGTTGCCGGATTAGGATGTTCCACGTGGAACATAAAAGCAATTGAGGGGCCAGACGCACGTTTCCTGCCAAGCCTCGGCCATCCGGCGTGAATTCAGAGATTTGCCAATTGCAAATACAGGCGATTTCGGTGTCCTTTTTTCTGGGCGATTCAGGGCCGGGAAGATGTGCTCTCCGGAGAGACGTTTTTGAGTAACCGGAGAACCGGGTCGCTGACAGGTTACCGATTTCAAATTGCGGAATTGTAAGTGGCTGACGAAGGCGGACTTACGTTTTTCAAAATTTGTGTTTTTCTGCAGAATTATTGCAATTAAATCTACGCCATCCTACAGCTGCGAATTTCGCTGAAGCAGGCGGAATTTTGTGCCGGGCTGGACTCCGACCTCTTCCGCGGCTGAACCGCGATTCATGGCAATTTCCAGCAGGGCGGAGCTGCCGATGATGGCGAAGAGCTCTCCGGGTTTTCCCTCCGCATAGAAGCGGGCGAAGCTTGTGATTTCGCGATTGGCGATTTGGATCTTCCATGCGGCGGGGTTGAGGGGCAGGTCGCCGGTTGCGAGGTTTGTCAGCAGATTGCCGAAGCGGTCGCTTTTCAGGATGACGCCTTCGATGGAGCCGTCCGGGTGGTGAATCGGCTCCGGCACCGGAAGCTGGAGGATGCTCTCGACGACGGGGCCGAAGGTTTCCGCAGCGACTTTACCGCGTTCGATTTGGGAGGCGAGGTGCGCGGCCACGGGCGCGAAGATATCCCGACCGTGAAACGTATTGCTCTGCGCGGGAAGCATGTAGCGGGGATTTGCGATTAACCGGTACCAGGCCGAGCCGCGATCGCGCAGCACATCCCGTTCGACCAGGGTGAGCACGCCATTGTCTGGCGCAATGAACCAGCGGGTTCCGAGGCGCGCGAGCAGCGGCAGGCGTTCGGAGCCGACGCCGGGATCGACCACGATGACATGGATGGATTCAGCAGGGAAGTAGCGCCAGGATTGCCAGATGGCGAGCGCGCCGTCTAGCACGCTGAAGGGTGGGACGCCGTGGGTTAAATCGATGACATGCGCGGTCGGGCAGATTCCGGCGATGACGCCTTTCATTACTCCGACGAATGGGTCCTCGTGACCGAAGTCCGTGGTGAGGGTGAGGATGGAGGGGGTGGGGGCCATAGGTTGTTTGAAGCTTTCATCCTTGTTCAGGTTGAACTTTCGATCGTCGAACGTGGCGATGCGGGTGTTGAGTGAGGGAACCTGCGAGTGGTGGCACAGTTTGTGCCTGCACAATATTTTAGCTCGACAAGCGCGTTGGCGATTTTGCGGCCGAGGAGAACCCGTTGATCGGATCGGGGCATTTACTGAAGTGAAGCGCGTCTGCCGGTAGTCAATGTCTTCTTGCTATCACGCGCTGTGATGCCCGGCAAGACAAACCAGCGCCAACACTGTCCCCATATTTGAAAGTGCCTACGTTAGAGTGGTGCTTCTGAGACATGCGGTCCCATATTTCTGTTCAAGCAAGAGAACAATGTCACGTTGTAAGCGAAAGGTCTCGATGTCTGTCCTCGTCACGATAATGAGTTTTATATATCGTCCCTATCAAACGCTTCGCGAATGATGTCATTGGCGGCGGTTTATCTTCAGCGTTACCCGTGACCCCATTTGCGGCTACTAAGATACCGACCTCTTGATGGGTGGAGTGCAGCTTTGCGATAAAGTCGCGAACGGTAGCACTATCCACGCGAGCGGCCCAATTCTTGCATTCAACGATGGAGCATACGGCGGCAGGAATTGGATTGGGCTTTCTCCCCGATTGTTGAAGAGGAACAAGTCGAGTTCCATTGAGTTGGCACGGTTCAGTGAAATCACGCTGCAATATCGAACTCCCGGAAGCGCTGACAACACCAGAGTCCACCCGACAACATCTTCGAGTGCGGCGCCGATTTCTTCTTTGATTGTTGCTATGTCACCCTCTGTAAGACGCGCGGCGATTTTCCGATGCGGGAAAGCCACTAGCGCCCACCATGCGCAAGCCGATTGCGCTCCTGCCGGATCCAGGAGGCCAACTCGCCTTGCTTTAATCTTGACTCGACTTCTCCCAGGCCAATGATGGATATGAACGGATATGGCACAATCTTCGCCAACTTCGCGCGAGGTTGACCGAGTTCACAACGATCAGTCCGCACCCCATATTGGAGTTCAGTACAAACTCTCCAAGGCGATGCTGTAGCGCCGGCAGATCTTGAGCGCCAATTGTTTTCTTTGCTTCTATGGCAGCAGGATCGAAAAGCTCGCTGTCCACCTCTGGTAACCACATCAGCAAATCCGGCGTAAGCATTTGGCCTGAACGAGAAGGGATGGTGCACGCGCCCACCCGACCGATGTATAGCCGCAGTAATATTATATTCTAAAGCAGAATCAAAGAGCCTGGGTGCCGGCTGATCCTGAATTCGATTGATATCAACAGAAGATGAGGTCACTTGGCGGCGCTTATCGTTCTTCTGCGTGGCGAGGCTGCGAACAAAAGGTCGAGTTGCAAGGATAGCAATTTGGCGTCGTGGAGGTCGGTGTTGAAATGGCGAAATGACGCTAAGCCAAACGGAAGTGGCTTTTTACCGGTCGTGGAGGACAACACCGGAATCTCAAGACCGATCGCAATACCAACTTCTAACATCACGTTGGCGTTGATATCGCCATCCGCCAGGACACCTAAAACAAAATCTGCGCGTTTGATGGCTTGAGATACCGTTTCGACCACCGTTGCCCCATGCGGAGAGGCTTGCGCCCACGTCCACTCGACGTTGACCTCGTCGAGCACATGCTGGAGGGTACCGAGTTCGACGCCATATTTTGCGCTAATGAAACATCTGCGGGTCATAAGTCATCCGATCTGCAATTCGAACACTAAGTCAAAGCGATAAGCAGTGATCTACCTAAACTGGCTGAACGTCTTCAGCAGCTTCATCGTCGAGTCGTACTCCAGCTTGTCGCCTTCGAATTCACAGCGGTAGAGGCCTTGCAGGTTGGACGGCACGCCACGCCTTTTCGACCAGCAGGATGATCTTCTTGCCGTATAGGGCCATCGCGGCGCCAATCTCTATCAGAACGTTGTCATTCAGCTTTGTGTGCTCGTTTCCGTCTGGATCGAGATATTTGCCTTCTCCGCCCACATGGATGATGCCGGCGGCGCATGACCGCATATCCTCGAAAACCTTCTCGGGGACGGAAATCGCTGTCGCCTCGCGCTCAACCGAAACCATGGGCGTGAACTTCCCGAATTCCAGCAGTTCCTTGATTTGCGTCACGATCGCCCGCTGCTTGCCGTGGGAAATAAAACGTGATCGGCCTTCGGATCGAATGCTGCCGCTGGCGGCGTGGGTCTCGGGGTCGTCGGCGCAGCCCGACCTCCATCTGCAGTTGGTGGCGAGTCGTCGTGCTGGTCATCTTCCGGTAGGGCTGGCGTCGAGGCCGGCGCGGGAACGCCTGGCGAGTCCAAATTGATGAAGGGACCTGTCGGATATCGCGGATCACGCCAGCGTACTTTCCGTTGTCCTTGATGATCTGGAGCGCGCTTTTGGACACGATCAACGGGAATGCCCTGCGCCTTAAGGACATTGGCGCCGATGATCTCGTTCGGAAATTTGGCCCTCCGGTACTCTCGAAGAATTCCTTCATCAGGCGTGGCTTGATGATCGCTTCGCGCCGAGCGGTTATGTCCCCCCCTTCTTCCTCGGGGGCGATGAGACTTTTTTCCAAGATTGGTGATTGTAATGGCGTTGGCGTTCACGCCGCCGCTGTCAAGCCGTAGGCAATCGACGCGCCAGCCAAAGACCGCCACCCGCTGCTGGTGGGACTTATGCCAATCGCAAGCGCTACGTCCGGCGGAGATCCACCTGCACCTGCGAAATTATGGACGATGGCAGCCGCGATCTTTTGCGCCTGCTGAAGACTGACCAGCGGAAACTCAGACTGCTTGAAGTAATTGCCGCCTACCGCTGCTAGCGTGGGAACTTCCTTCTTTGCTGGAACGCCATTCTTAGTCGCCTCTTTTTTCGCAGGCTTGTTCAGAGCCACCTACGGGCCTCCTTCGCGGGACATCTTTATTGCGGCTAGCTCATTGATATAGCGTACTTGATTGACGGGCAGCGACGAACCGACCTGCGTCACTTCCAGAGCTCTCATAAGTCGGCTTCTCGTGAGCGAGCGGTTACTTCCGCCAGGCGCGTATGTGGGGACTCATCTCCGGGAAGACGCCTGAACAGTCTTCGATGAGTACATCGGCCGGTTGTTGGCAACTGAGAGTCAACTGGTGCTGCTGGTAAGTTCGGCCCGTTCTCGGAAAGCTAGGGTCCTGCTGCTCCGTATGTTGCCGCATCGATTTCCTGGATGGAGTACAGCATCGAAGGCGCAAGCCTCTGAATATGCCCGTTCCATTGAGTGCGCAGTTCCACGTACCTGGCGCAGGCCTCGGAACGCTGCACGGTCGATAGACCCGCGGCCTGAAGCAGGGCTGCGGCACGGTCGAGCCTCTTCTCCCAGAGGGCTACTTCGGCTGAGTCCGGCTTTTGTGCACTCAATGACCTCGCGGTCAGAAAGGTCTTCTCAAGCGAAGTCAGCAACAACAGAGAGCCGTCCCAGATCTGATCGAGTGCACGTAGTTCTTTGATTGTCCTGTACTGATCTCCCAGGGTCGATCGCATGATTGCGACCGCATCCAGCAGCACCATAGTGGCAAACGACAGCGAATAGTAGTGTTCCGCAAAGCGCATGTAGAACAGCACCGGGTAGAAATGGTGGGCCTCCTTTGTGGCCGCGATTTCAGCAGCGAGTTCCCAAAGAATAGAAGTGCCGTGGCTCCATTCGCCACCCGGGGCCAGACCGGCGACGAACACGGCCGCATCTCCCGTTTGGCATGTAGCCAGGTAGACCTTGAGAGCAAACGTGTTCCTCTGTTGCAATTGGGTGTAGATCTGCATGAGGTACGTCAGGGTGAGCGACGTGACAGAGAGTCCAACAATCGAGTTGAACAGGTAAACCAGCCGATAGCGCGAAACATATGGGGAGAAGTCGGACGAACCCACTATGGAGATGCTGCTGCCACCTGCATAGAGGGCGCTAATGAAGTCTGTGGGGGTTTTCCCATTGCTTAAACGGATGGCGGTTCCCAGCGCCGGATGGAATACAAGCGCACTGCCCAGTGTGAGGCCCGCCATCCACACGAAAACAAGCGCCACAATGACGACGGGGCCACAGAAAGATGCAATGCGGGCGCAGTAATGCGGAGAGCTCCGGGCTATGACACGAAACACACGCCAGATCGTTCGAGCAATCCAGGGGCTTATGAGACCGCTGCCCATCCTGGCATAAAGCACGGTAAGGAACACGTCGAGCAGAATCAGCAGGACGATCAGGATCCCGCTGATCTGCTGGAGCCGGACAAGAAACATAAATCGTCCCTACAGCGATGATTCCGTGATCGTGCTGACGCCAGGAACGCCATCCCAAGGCGGAGCGTACCTGCTGGGATGCCGAACTCATGCCGAGTGCGGCTGTGTGTCCACCCAGGATAGGTTCGGGCAGAGTATCGGTATGGATGTTGTCGCCGCCTACGAGGTTGCTGGAAACCACGCATAAACGTTTGGCTGAGGGAACACCGGCTGCGGGATTGGTAGTGGGTCAAGTTTGAACCCAATTTGCAGGTTTCCAGGTTGCGACTAACGGCGCTGCGCTTCAAGTACGTGGTCCGAACCAGGTGGTTAGAGCTTCGAGCAGGCCGAGCTGGGTTTGGTCTCCTACCCAGGCGACATATCCGTCGGGCCGAACTAAAACGGCGGTGGGCGCTGCGACTGCCCCAATCACCGGAAGCTCCCACGTGCCAACGTATTTGGCGTCGATCAAAGCTACGTGATCTGCCCATGGGGCGATGTCGAAAGCGCCGGGCTCTCCGAAGTTGAGGAGCATCGGCCGAGCATTGTGTAGCAGGGTGAAGACGCGCAGCGGGCCGTTTGCGGTGGCGAGGTCGAGATCGGGCATGCGGCGGCCGAGCAGCGGATGCCCCTCGCCGCAATCGTAGCGGATGCCAAGTCCGGACATCTCGGCAGCGATGCGTTTGCGAGGCTCCTCGATGCCGAGGAGCTCGGATACGACTTCACGCAAGGCTTCAGTGCGATCGTCGGTACGCTGCAATGCGACCTGTGCCATGGTCGTGCGTAGGACGCGGGCGGCAACCGGATGGCGCTCGACGTGGTAGGTGTCGAGCAAGACTTGAGGCGATGTTCCTTTCACAACCTGGGCCAGCTTCCAACCGAGATTCATTGCATCCTGCACGCCAGTATTGAGGCCCTGTCCGCCTACGGGAGAATGCACATGCGCGGCATCGCCAGCCAGGAGAACCCGGCCCTTGCGGTACGCCGCCGCTTGCCGCGACATGTCGGTGAACCTGGAAATCCAAGTTGGATTGTGAATTCCGTAATCTGTTCCGCATGCGGCGACGAGTGCTTCGCTGAGATCGCGCAGCGTGGGCTCGGCGGTGGCGCCGACATTCTTTTCCGTGACCATGACGCCTACGGGACCTTGATTGGCGAAGACTACCTTGCCGTCGTGAATTTCATAGTCCTCTCGGCCGAAGGCATGGATACCGAGTGCTGTGCGATGGATGCCCAAGGGCGGCTCCTCGGCCATTTCCGCCTCGGCGAGAATGCTGCTGGTCGTCGCATCCCATCCTGGAAACAGAATGCCGGCAGCTTTGCGGACGCGACTGCGGCCTCCATCGCAGCCGACGAGATAGCTTGCGCGCAGCGACGCGCCATCGGACAGTTCGACGGTGACGCCGGTATCGTCCTGCGCGAAAGTGGATAATTCCCGGCCGCGATAGATGGGCACCGCCAGCTCGGTAACCCAGGCGGCGAGAATGCGCTCAATATGCTTCTGCCTCAGCGCGAGCCCGTAGTTGTGCCGGGTGGGAAAGTCGGTGATGTCTAAACGCATGGCCGCGAATCCGGCGACCTGGGCTATTTTTCCCTCGGCGAGGAACCGGTCCACGATTCCGCGCTGATCGAAGAGCTCGAGAGTGCGTGAGCTGAGACCGCCAGCACGCGAACCGGCAAGCTGTTGGTTAAGGCGGGGTTCGACGATGGCTACGTCAACACCCGCCAAGGCCAACTCGCCTGCCAGCGTCAGGCCGGTCGGGCCTGCTCCTGCGATGAGTACCGCGTGGTCGTGCATCGTGTCTCCGATTGCTGAGGATGCTTTTGGTTCAGACGACGATTATGCAGGATGAAGGCGGGCTGGGAGCATATCTGCAGGTTACGATTCGGGCTGAAGTTTTGATGGTCAAGAAACAAATTGCTTGCGAGAACCGCGTTTATCAGGACTGATGTTCCCAAACTCGCTCATGAGTAACTCGGTCTGAATGCGTCAACCGAGGAACGCGCGATGATGAGCTCCTGTTGCGTGGCGCTCGATTTCCGCCGAAGCAACCGACCCGCCAAGGATGTTGACCAAGCAATAATTGAAGGATAGGCGGTTATACGGCCGGAGCGCATCAAGATCAAATCAGGATCTTACAATTTCGGTTCAACGAACAACGTGGAAAGTGCGTTTCCAGCGCGTGTCTGGGAAGAAATGCACCAGAACGTGGCCGAGCCACGCGAGTTTGTGACCGAATCCTGTTTGTTCAAGTTGTCCATCTGCGGCCTTGAACGACCAATAGTTGAGGAGAGGCCGGCCAATTATGTTGGCGCGTGGCACGAAGCCCCAGTAGCGCGAGTCCAGGCTGTTGTGCCGGTTATCGCCCATCATGAAATACATGCCGGGTGGAACCACCAGGTCGCCATCCTGGATATAGTTTGAGAAGTTCACGGCCCACGATTCTGATGCTCCGGGCACCCCAGCTGGAGGTACTGCGGGGAAATCGTCGAGGAACTCGTTGAAGTTGTCCGTCGTCGTCGGCTGCGCAAATCCCACCGGCTGTGCGACTCCATTGACAATCACAATGCCGTTGCGTAGATGAATATGATCTCCCGGTACGCCAATCAACCTCTTCACCAGGGGAGTGTATTGTGGTGTTCCGTCTGCGTCAGTGGCATCAATACCAGACTGATTGACGGGCTTGTGGAAGACCACGATATCGCCGCGCCTCGGCTCGCGATACCTGATGAGCGGCATCCACGAAGCAGGCGGCATTAGCGTGATCTGGTCGACGACCAGGTGATCGCCCACAAGCAGCGTGTTCTCCATCGAGCCTGACGGAATGAAATAGTTCTGAGCTAAGAAGGTCATAATGAACAGGCCCACCACCAGAACTGAGCAGATGCTGGCCAGCGCCTCGAAAGGAGTCTCTTCCCGATTGATTTTGGCGGAAGCTGCGGGCTTCGTTGAAACAGGAGATCTCTTCGTCGTTGAACTCACCAAAGGCTCCTCAGGAAGGCTGGCGAGCCCCAGGGCATCCGCAGCGGTCACTTCAAAAGCGATCATTTCATGTACGTTCGACTGTCGGTTTGCGTCTTGACCAGAGTCTATCAAATCCCTGTGTTACGTAGAATTCTCCGGATGATTCGGCGTACGAGCGGTTAGTGGGCCATCCGGAAGTTGCTGCCTAGTAAAGAGGCACCGTCAACGAGTGATTTATCGCCAATGCACTCATCGAGGGCCGATTAGTAATGATATGTCGGCTTCTCCGAAGTAACGCATCCCTTCCGAGAAGCGCGTTTGGCAGGACTCATCTCGCGTTTTTAGTCAGTTAGGTGGGTTGCGCGACTAGGCAGGAGCGTAGGTCAACCTAATCACGTCTTCGGTGATCAGATCGCTGGCAATAAAGCGTAGCGGCGGCCGAGGGCCGGAGAAGAATGGTCTGCCACTACCAAGCACGACGGGGTGCACATAGAGTCGATATTCATCAATAAGACCAAGGCTGGTTAGGCTTCCCGCCAGGTCTGGTCCGGCAACTTCAATCTCCCCTGCTAGCTGAGTCTTCAATCCACGTATCGCCGCCTCCACATCATTCGAAACAAGTGTGGCATTGGGGCCGACCGACTTCAACGAGCGCGAGACGACCCACTTCTGCTGACTCCGCCACGCCGCCGCGTACTCGTGTTCCTCCGAGTCCCAGTCCGGAAGGTCATCATCCCAATAACGCATTACCTCGTACATGCGACGACCATACACCATGCCCGTCAGGCCGCGCACATCCTCTATAAAGTGACGAAAGAGCGCGGGGCGAGGTGCGAATTTCTGGTGGTCGACATAGCCGTCCAGAGACTGGTTCAATCCATAGATGAGTTTTGCCATGCAAAATACCTCCCGATTTCGGGTAGGTTCCGATTTCAGTAATCCGGTACTTCAAGAGGACGCAAGTTATTCCGCGAGGCACCAACCAGTCGCAAACTTCCGTTTCTTCCACGTCAATAGCTAAGAGCCTTCTGGCCAAACAGCGCACCGCTGACCAGAAAAGAACACAGCACAGCGCAAAAACTCTTCATCATTCCCTCGTGTTGAATAGGGGACACAAGCAGCTAGATGTGGCGAGGGGCAAACGCACAATAGCGGCATCGACAAGTTTAATTTGAGTCACGAGTCGGCTTCTCGGAAGTTCCATTCGGAGGCTCCTCTCAGCTGATCGTGAACTGGTGTTCAAAGGGGACTCAAAATTGATCTACAGCTCAGCTTTTGATCCTTGAGAACGCTCGAGGTCCGTCGGCTATGATGTTTCGAGCGTGGCGAAGCGAAACCATGTTACTCTTAGATAGACACTTACGTGAGTGTAACCGACAACTATAGAGGAGTAGCCACCGTGCTGGCACCTGCAAAAAAAACCGATGTTATTGAACGCTTTCGCACCCATGAGAGCGATACTGGCAGCCCGGAAGTGCAGATCGCGATCCTAAGCGAACGCATTACCGAGCTGACGGACCACTTCAAGGCCCATGATAAAGACCATGCCTCGCGCCGTGGCCTGCTGATGATGGTGAGCAATCGGCGCCGTCTGCTCGACTACTTGAAGACACACGACACCGATCGCTACCGGGAAGTTATTGGCAAACTGGGCATCCGCAAGTAAGCGGCAGCGACGTTCCGCAGGGCAGTGGCCGGCGAGCGTGGTTGAACCTGAGCATTGCGGCAATCTGGCGGAGGCGCAACCTGCGGCTTCCGCGCATTCTGGCGTTTTTCCATTTCGGCCGCAGCCCAACTTCCCCACACTCCTTCCATCCTGCACCCCCGCCCCCCTACAGCAGCATTTGAGGAATTTATGAAACATGAAGTGACCGTCGAACTGACCGGCGGCAAACGTCTGACATTTGAAACGGGCCGCATGGCCAAGCAGGCCTCGGGCGCAGCATTGACGACCCTGGGCGACACCGTTGTACTGGCGACCGCAGTTGCTTCGCCGGACCCGAAAGAGGGGATCGATTTCTTTCCCCTTACCGTTGATTATCGCGAGTATACGTATGCCGGCGGACGGATTCCCGGCGGGTTCATCAAGCGGGAAGGCCGCCCGAGCGAGCGGGAGATTTTAACCTGCCGGCAGATCGACCGGCCGATTCGGCCGCTGTTTCCGGAGGGCTTCCGCAACGAGACGCAGGTGATCGCGCTGGTGATGTCGGCGGACAAGGAAAACGATCCGGACATTATCGGCATTAATGCGGCGTGCTGCGCGCTGGCGCTCTCGGACATTCCGTTCGGCGGCCCGGTGGGCGCGGTGCGGGTGGGCAGAGTGGACGGGCAGTTCATCATCAACCCATCGTATGCTGAGCTGCGCACGGGAGACATGGCGATTACCGTGGTGGGCACGCCGGACGGGATCGTGATGATCGAGTCTGGCGCGAAGCAGGTGAGCGAAGACGCGATCGTGGACGCGATCGAGTTTGCGCATGTCGAGATTAAAAAGATCTGCGCGGCGATTGCGGAACTGGCTGGAAAAGCGGGCAAGCCGAAGCGCGCTGTGAAGCCGGTGGAGTTCGACCAGGCTTACTACGACGAGCTGTATGCCAAGGTGGGCGATCGGCTGAAGGATGCGCTCGATACGGCGAAGCATCCGAAGTTTGAGAGCTACGCGCTCGTGAAGGAGATCAAAGACGAGCTGAAGGCGGCGCTGCCTGCGGACGATGCGGCGGCACCGAAGAAGCTTTCCAAATATTACGAGGCGATCCGCGAGAACATTTTCCGCGACCAGGTGATCAAGGAGAAGATTCGTCCCGACCGCCGCCGGTTCGACCAGATCCGCGAGATCTCGATCGAAGTGGGCGTGCTGCCCCGAGTTCACGGCTCGGCGCTGTTTACGCGCGGGGAAACGCAGGCGCTGGTGACAGCGACGCTGGGGACGCTCGATGATTCGCAGCGGCTGGAGACGTTTGAAGGGGAGCAGCGGAAACGCTTCATGCTTCACTATAACTTTCCTCCGTTCAGCGTTGGCGAGGTTGGACGTATGACGGGCGTGGGCCGCCGCGAAGTGGGTCACGGCGCGCTTGCCGACCGGGCGATCACAGCGGTTCTGCCGACGGCGGATGAGTCTCCTTATACGGTGCGCATCGTCTCCGACATTCTGGAGTCGAATGGATCTTCTTCGATGGCGACGGTGTGCGGGGCGAGTCTTGCGCTGATGCAGGCCGGAATTCCGCTGAAGACTTCTGTGGCCGGAATCGCGATGGGCCTGGTGAAGGAAGGCGACAACTATTCGATCCTTACCGACATTGCCGGAGCGGAAGACCACTACGGCGATATGGACTTTAAAGTGGCGGGGACGCGGAACGGCATCACTGCGCTGCAGATGGATATAAAGATCGGCGGCGTGACGGGACAGATTATGCGGGAAGCGCTGGCGCAGGCCCGCACCGGCCGCATATTCCTGCTGGACAAGATGGACGCTGTGCTGAATGAGGCGCGGGCGGAGAAGTCTGAATTTGCGCCGCGCATCCACACGATGCAGATTCCTGTGGACAAGATTCGCGATCTGATCGGGCCGGGCGGCAAGACGATCCGCGGGATTATTGAAGCGACCGGGGTGAAGATCGATGTGGACGATACGGGCAAGGTCAACGTCGCATCGGCGGACGCGGACGGCCTGAAGCGTGCGATCGAGACGATCAGCAACCTGACGGCGGTGCCGGAAGTGGGCAAGACGTACCTGGGCAAGGTGGTTCGTCTGGCGGAGTTCGGCGCGTTCGTCGAGATCTTCCCTGGGACGGATGGCCTGCTGCACATCAGCGAAATTGCCGAGCATCGCGTGCATGAAGTGACGGACGAGCTGAACGACGGCGACCAGGTGCTGGTGAAGGTGCTGGGGATTGAAGGCAATCGCATCAAGCTGTCGCGCAAGGCGGTGTTGAAGGAGCAGCGGATCAAGCTGGGCCTTCCGGACCCGAATGCGGGCGGACATGCGGGGGAGATTTCGGCCTCGGCACATGCCGGGGGAGAGCGTCAGACCTCCGACGGCGGGACGATCGTGCTCGAGAGCGGCGGATTTGATGACGAAGGCGGCGAGTCTTCGAGCGCGCCGAATTTTAATCGCGCCGATGGCGGGCATGCTCCGCAGACGCCGGGCGGACGCGGCCCGGGCGGTCCCGGAGGGAACAACAACCGGCGCAGACGCCCCGGCGGCGGCGGACGTTCTGGTGGTGGTGGACGCTCCGGCGGCGGTGGACGTCGCTAGAACTGCTGAAAAATGAACCTGGGTGCCCCACATTTCGATGCTGAAATGTGGGGTTTCTCATCGGTGAGACAAGGCACGGCAGATGGGAATTGCGATTTCGAGCGACGCAATTTGCCGGCGAGCAGCGAGAGTCTTCGTTCCAAAAAATAAAAGATGAAGCCGCGCATCATTCTCGCCATGGTTGTGATGTCGCTGGTGTGGGGCAGCACGTGGATGGCGATTCGCGTCCTGGTGACGGCGGTGCCGCCGATGCACAGCGCGTCGCTGCGCTTCCTGCTGGCGGCGGCGATCCTGGTTCCGTTCATTCAATATAAAAAGCTGGCGTGGCCCACGGGGCGCGGATTGCACGCTACGCTGCTGCTGAGCCTTACGATGATCGCCATTCCTTCGGCGCTGACCTTCTGGTCGGAGCAGCGGCTTTCCTCAGGGCTGACGGCGTTGATCTTCGGCGCGATGCCGCTGATGACGGCGATTCTGACGCCGTGGATGGGGCACCGGATTGTGCCGCGCACGGCGTGGCAAGCGATGATCGTCGGACTGGGCGGGATGGGGCTGGTGCTTTCGAACGCAATTTCGACTTCATTGTGGCAGGCGGTGGGCGCGGTCGCCGTGATTGCGGCGGTCGCTCTCTATGCCGGGTCTTCGGTCTATGCGAAGGAAGCTCTCCAGGATGTTCATCCTTTTGTGAGCACCGCCATTCAGTTTTTTCTGGGGGAGTCTGGCTGGCGGTGGGGAGTCTTGTATTTGAGCGGGGGCGCGCGTCGGTGTGGAGCACGCAGTCCGTGGTTGCGCTGGTGTTTTTGAGCATCTTCGCGAGCGCGCTGAGTTTCACGCTTTATTATTGGCTGCTGCACCATATTGAGGCGTACCAGTTGACCAGCCTGCAACTGATCGTTCCCATCATCGCGGTGGGTGAAGGCGCGTTCTTCATGCGAGAGGCAGTGCCGTGGACGATGATTGCGGGCGCGGCGGTGGTGCTGGGCAGCGTAGTTTTCGTGATGCGCGCGAAGCCGACGGATGGGAAAGAGATTGCGCTCGAACTGGACCGGTAGTTCACTCAGGCGGATGGAACCATTTCTTTTCGTCCGGAATGCCAGCTTGCGTATGCGGCATCCAGCGCGAGCTGATTTTTCAGGCCGTCTTCTCCTGGGGCGGCAAAGTCTCCGGTGCCTTCGATGGCGGCGCTGAAGGCGTCCAGCATGCGGCCATAGGCGTCGGTGTTGGTGACCTGTTGGGTGTCGACGATTTTTCCACCCTGAAGGAGCCGAACGTCCACCGGGCCATCGACAGACAAGCCGTTTTCGGACTGGATGATGCCGGTTTCGCCGACGATTTCAACGAGGGTTCGATACTCGGAGCGAAAGCTGACCATGACTGAGCCCAGGGCGCCTTGTGTGAAGTCGATGGCGAGCGCGGCGCTGGCTTCGACAGCTCCCGATTGCGCATCGCTTCGGGCGACGGTCGAGATGGCGGCCACATCGTCGCGCAGGATGAAACGCAGAACGTCGATGCAATGGATGCCGACGTCGCCGATGACACCACCGCGGGCGAGGGCGGGATCGTAGATCCATGCGCGGGGGCTACGCTGGCTTTGGAAATAAAAGTGGGCGGTCGCGAAAACCGGCCTGCCGATTCTGCCGGCTTCCAGCCAGTCGCGGATCAGATTGACGCTGCGGTTGAAGCGGAAATTTTGCGCGACTCCGAAAAGCACGTTGGCTTTGCGAGCGGCGGAGAGCATCTGTTGCACCTGGCCGACGTTCATGGCGAGAGGCTTTTCGCACAGCACCGGCTTGCCGAGGCCGAGTGCAAGCAGGGTGTCCCGCATGTGGAAGGCATCAGGGGAGGTGACAAATACCGCGTCGATTGCCGGTGAGGCGCACAATTCTTCGGCGGACGCGAAAACCTGTTCGATGTCGAAGGCGGTTGCGTTGTCCTGCGCTTTGTCGAGGTCTCTGCGCCAGATGCCGGCCAGCTTCGAGGCCTTTGCGGCGGCGAAACCGGGCACCAGCCGCTTTCGGCCGTGATGTCCAAATCCCAGGATGCCGTAGCGAATCATGGCTTTTTTTTCAATTCTGTGTAGGACGCCATTTCCGCGGTCCAACGAAGAAAGTGCAGCAGGCGGCCCTTTTCCGTGAAGATAAATTTCCAAAAGATGCGGGCATCGATCGTCTCGGCAGGAATGCCGGAATAGGTTTCCATGCGCCAGCGGAGGTAGGGACTGCGCCAGGGGCGGAGCCAGTGGCCGTGCATGGCGTGGCGGATGAATCGGATTGGGGCCAACGCTTTTTTCACGATTGACTTCCCTGATTTCCGGATTACGCGGTGACTTGTGCGACTGGGGTTTCGGTTTCGCGGAAGACGTCGCCGATGCGGCGGATTTTTGCGCCTACTCCTCGGAGCTTTTCTTCGATGCGCTCGTAGCCGCGGTCGATGTGGTAGACGCGGTCGATGATGGTCTCGCCTTCGGCGACCAGCGCTGCCAGCACCAACGAGGCGGAAGCACGCAGGTCCGACGCCATGACGGCGGCTGCGGATAGCGGCGACTTGCCGGTGACCGTGGCCATGCGGCCCTCGACGCGAATGTTTGCGCCCATGCGGATCAATTCCTGCACGTGCATGAAGCGGTTCTCGAAGATGTTTTCGGTGACCTGCGAAGTGCCTTCGGCCTGGGTTGCGAGGGCCATGAACTGCGCCTGCATGTCGGTGGGGAAGCCGGGATACTCCTCGGTGGAGATGTTGGCGGCGCGCAGGGGGCCGGAGCCGTGGACGCGAATGGAGTCGGGGCCCGGCTCGCATTGGACGCCGCATTCTCCCAGCTTTTCAATGACAGCGGACAAGAGACTTGGATTGCAGCCGGTGAGCGTCAGGTCTCCACCGGTGATCGCTCCGGCAATGAGGAATGTGCCGGCCTCGATGCGATCGGGATTGATGCGATGCTTTGCGCCGTGCAGGCGTTCGACGCCCTGGATGCGAAGTGTCTGGGTTCCCGCGCCTTCGATGCGCGCGCCCATGGCGATGAGCAGCGTGGCGAGGTCGGTGACTTCGGGCTCGCGCGCGCAGTTTTCCATCAGGGTTTCGCCTTCGGCGAGTACGGCGGCCATCAGCAGATCTTCTGTGCCGGTGACGGTGATCTTGTCGAAGACGATGTGGGCGCCGCGGAGGCGTTTTGCGCGCGCTTCGAGATAGCCGTGCTCCTGGGAAATTTCCGCGCCCATGGCCTGCAGGCCTTTGATGTGCAGGTCGATGGGACGGCCGCCGATGGCGCATCCGCCGGGCATGGCGACGCGGGCCATTCCGGTGCGGGCGATTAAAGGCCCGAGGACGAGCGAGGAGGCGCGCATGGTTTTGACAATTTCGTACTTGGCGACGGGATCGGACAACAGGGCGCAGCGGATGCGGGTGCGATGATGCGCGCGGCCGTAACCCAGCTCGACCTCCGCGCCCATGGAAGCGAGGAGGCGGCGCTCGGTTTCAATGTCGCGGACATCGGGGATATTTTCGAGGATGACTTCGTCCTCCGTGAGGATGGCGGCGGCCATGCAGGGAAGAGCAGAATTTTTCGCGCCGCTGATGCGGATGGCGCCGTGGAGCGGCGTTCCGCCGCGGATGATGAACTTGTCCATTTAGGCTCCTGCTTATTATCAGCGATCCTACAAAACGCGAGGTCCTTCGCCTGCGGCTCAGGATGACGCGCGTATGGCAGTTGCGAATTATAGGTCTAAGGTCGTGTCTTCGATGGCGCGGCGAACGTTTCCGTCGGCCTTGGCGAGCCGTCGAACAGCTTCCTGCTTATCGACCTTGGCTTTGAGCATGACCATGGCAATGGGAACGCTTTTGCCGGAGGCTTTCATGGTGCGGATCGCGGTCTCATGATCGACGTTGCAGGCCTGCGTGAGGATGCGGATTCCGCGCTCGACGAGTTTCTGATTTTTCATGTGCACGTTGACCATGAGGTTTTCGTACACATAGCCGAGCCGCGTCATGGCTCCAGTGGTGATCATGTTGAGGATCATTTTCTGGGCGCTTCCGGCTTTCATGCGGGTCGAGCCGAGCACGACTTCCGGACCCACTTCGGCAACGATGGTCACATCGGCGACGGTGGCCAGTTCGGAATGGTAGTTGCAGGTGACGCCAGCGGTCTTCGAGCCGCGTCCGCGGGCATATTCGATGGCGGCGACTACATACGGTGTGCGGCCGCTGGCAGAGATGCCGATGACGATGTCCTTGCGAGTGGGGCGGCGGCGAGCGATGTCGCGCTGGCCGAGCTCGCGAGAGTCCTCATTGGTTTCCATCGAAGAGGCGAGCGCCTTGGGGCCGCCGGCCATGATGTATTGGACGGTCTGCGGAGAAGTCGAATAGGTGGGCGGAATTTCCGAGGCATCGAGAGCGGCGATGCGGCCGCTGGAGCCTGCGCCCACGTAGATGAGGCGTCCGCCGTCGCGCAGGGCGCGGGCCACGTTGTCGATGACCGTGGCGATCTCGGGCAGCGATTTTCTAATCGCTGTGGCAATCTTCGAGTCTTCATGGTTGATGATTCGCGCGATGTCGAGCGCTGACTTGGTGTCGAAGCCTTGGGAGGCCTCATTCGCACTTTCAGTTGTGAGACGCTCTAAAACTGTTATCGAACCCTTGCCGTTTTCTTCGGCGTGCTTGGCTCGTTTTTCGGTCGTGCTGGTTGTCATAGGCCTCAAAACTCCAGGAGGAGCCGGCAGGATGCTCTTACAGTATTGTATCGCCCCGGTTGACTGGAGCGGAAAGTGTTTCTGCCTGTCTTAAACCTGCGCGGGTGCGCGAGGGGAGTGGCGTGCTAGAAGCCGAGCTCCCTGAGGATTGCATCGTGAAAGCGCGGGCGCAGCTGCTGGATTTTCGTTGAAGGGCCGTCGGCGGGAAATGTTCGATTGGTGAGCAATACGACTGCGAGCTTTTTTTCGAGATCGATCCAGACGGAAGTTCCGGTGTAGCCGAGATGTCCGACGGAATGAGGGCTGAAGAATTGACCCGAAGAAGAAGGTGTGGACGGCAAATCCCAGCCGAGGGCGCGGGGCGCGCCGTGGGCGGCGGGAGCGGCGGCGGTGAACAGCGAGACCGTGGAGGGACGGAAGATCGGGGCGCCTTCGTTGAGGATGCAGGCAGCAAAGCGCAGCGTGTCGGGGACGTTTGAGAAGATTCCGGCGTGACCGCTGACACCGCCCAGCACATAGCAGTTGGTGTCGTTGACCTCGCCCTGCAGGATGCGAGGGCGCAGGGGGTCGTCGAGGGCGGTGGGCGGAATCGACGGTTTTCGTTCCGGTGGCGGCCGGTACATGGTCGAGTCCATGCCTAGCGGGTCGAATATCTCACGCCGGCAATAGCGATCGAGCGGCTCCCCGGCAATGGTTTCGAGCAGATGTCCGAGCAGGATGAAACCGATGTCGGAGTAGAGGGTCCGCGCTCCGGGCGCAGCTTCGAGGGGCATACGGACACATGCATCGAGCAGCGCCTGGCGGGTGTGGCAGCGCTCGAACAAACGCTCATACGCGGGCAGACCGGAGGTATGCGCCAGTAACATTCGGGCGGTGATTCCGCGCCTGGCAGGATCGAGGGAAAATTCCGGCAAGCGGCCGCAGACTGGTTCATCGAGATCGAGCTGGCCGCGCTCCCAAAGCAGCATCGCCATGGCGGTGGTCGCCACGACTTTGCTGACGCTGGCCATGTCGTAGATGGTTTCGGGCAGAACGGGTGGGGCATCCGGCGCGTAGGTGAAGCGGCCGGTGGATTCGATTGCCAGCAGATCGCCGCGCAGCAAAACGCCGCAGGCGGCACCGGGAAACGCGCGATCCTCGATGGCATTCGTCAACAGCGCGTGAGCGGCAGGGAATTGAGGCATGGCGATCGATACAGGCACAGCGTAACAGTTTCCTTCGCGGCGCCCGGCCGCGAGCGGCTTCGAATTTTGTTGAGGTGGATCGGAGTTATAAAATAAAGACGAGGTTACGACATTCCTTTGCAGCCCTCCGATCCAACCGCCGCTCCACACGCGGCACCGGTAAATCCCAATTCGAGAAAGCCCACGTTAACCATGTCGGCGTGGCTTCGCGACCTGCTGTTCGCGGTGGGAATTTCATTCCTGATCATTACGTTTTTGTATCAGCCGGTTCGGGTGGAAGGCACCAGCATGATGCCGGAGCTGCAGGACCAGGAACGGCTGTTCATCAATAAATTCGAATATCACTTTGAGCCGATTCACCGCGGCGACGTGATCGTATTTCGCTATCCGCTGAACCCCGCGAAGAGCTATATCAAGCGGGTGATTGCCGTTCCTGGAGACAATCTCCAGATCGAGGACGGCCAGGTTTACGTGAATCGCAAGCCTCTGAGGGAGGCTTATGTTCCATTGCGATTTCGCGATGAGCGTTCCTATCCGGACACAGTGCTTTCGGCGAACCAATATTTTGTGATGGGCGATCACCGGCTGATTTCGAGCGACAGCCGGGACTTTGGCCCGGTAAATCGGGCGCTGATCTACGGCAAGGCATCGTTCGTATACTGGCCGACGGACGACATGGGTGTTGTGCGCTGAGGGTGGCTGGGGAAGCTGTCCAGTCTTCCACAAGGGTTTGCAGCCGCCTCTGCTAAAATTTATAAAATCCACGCTGCGGAGACGCGATGCAGGCCATACTTGCGCTCGAAGATGGGCGTATCTTTCAGGGCCGCGGCTACGGGGCCAAGGCAGAGTGTTACGGCGAGGTCGTTTTTAATACTTCGCTTTCCGGCTACCAGGAAATTTTCACCGATCCTTCCTACGCGGGGCAGATTGTTGTTCTGACCAACCCGCAAATCGGCAACTACGGCACCAACAATGCAGATGATGAGGCGAACCGGCCCTATATTGAAGGGCTGGTAACGCGCGAGTTTTCGCCGGTGAGCTCCAACTGGCGATCGCAGCGGGTGGCGGACGAGTATCTGGAGCGGTTCAATGTGCCGGTGATCTCGGAGATCGACACGCGTGCGCTGGTGCGGCATTTACGCAACAACGGCGTGATGCGCGGGGTAATTTCTTCGCTCGAGAGCAATCCCGAAGTGCTGATCGCGAAGGCGCGGTCGATCCGCAAGATGGATGGGACCGATCTTGCGAGCGTGGTGACGACCAAGGCGCGCTATGAGTGGGACACGGGCGACCTGCAGAATGCACAGGAGGATCCGCTGGCAACGGCACCGCAGCCGGCGCTGGCGGAGCCGGATCTGCATGTGGTGGCGTATGACTACGGCATCAAGCGAAATATTCTACGCATGCTGGCGCAGAATGGCTGCCGCGTGACTGTGGTGCCGGCGCAGACGTCGGCCGAGGATGTGCTGGCGCTGAATCCGAACGGAGTATTTCTTTCGAACGGGCCGGGCGATCCGGAGCCGGTGCACTATGCGCAGGAGAATATTCGCCGGTTGATGGGGAAAACGCCCGTGTTTGGAATTTGCCTGGGGCATCAGCTGATCGGCCTGGCGCTGGGCGGAAAGACTTACAAGTTGAAGTTTGGACATCATGGCGGCAACCATCCGGTGCAGCACACGGGAACGGGCAAGGTGGAGATCACAGCGCACAATCATAACTATGCTGTCGATGCGGATTCGCTGAAGCAGAGCGAAGTGGAGCTGACGCATGTGGATTTGAATGACAATACGCTGGAGGGTTTGCGGCATCGGACGCTGCCGTTGTTCAGTGTGCAGTATCATCCGGAGGCTAGTCCGGGGCCGCATGATTCGCATTACCTGTTCAAAGATTTCCGCACGATGATGGAAGAGTGGAAGAAGTGAGTGGCTGTCCCTCGAAAAGAACTGTTGTTCCTTGTTGTTGCTGTCGGACATCGCGAAGAGATTTGCAAATAAGAACGGATGGTAGATGCCCCGTAGAAATGACATCACGAAGATCCTTGTAATTGGTTCCGGGCCCATCATTATTGGGCAGTCGGCGGAGTTTGATTATTCCGGTACGCAGGCGTGCAAGGCGCTGAAGGCCGACGGCTATGAGGTGGTGCTGGTGAATTCCAACCCTGCCACCATCATGACCGATCCTGAATTAGCGAATCGCACTTACATCGAGCCGCTTACGCGCGAGTATCTCGAAGAGATCATCCGGATCGAGAAAGAGATGCTGGCCGAGGAGGGCAGAGAGGGCGTGTTCGCGCTATCTGCCGACGGTGGGCGGTCAGACGGCGCTGAACCTTGCTGTGGAATTGGCCGACTCTGGCGTGCTGGAAAAATATGGCGTGGAGTTGATTGGCGCGAAGCTTGAGGCGATCAAGAAAGCGGAAGACCGGCTGCTGTTTAAAGATGCGATGCATCGGATTGGGCTGGATGTACCGCGTTCGGCGCTGGTGAATAACATTCGCGATGGGCTGGAGTTTGCCGGGAAAATTGGCTTTCCGGTCATTATTCGTCCGTCATTTACGCTCGGCGGCTCGGGCGGTGGTCTCGCTTACAACCGCGAGGAGCTGATTGAAATTCTTTCTCGCGGTCTCGATCTTTCGCCGGTGCATGAGTGCCTGATCGAAGAGTCGGTGCTTGGATGGAAAGAATACGAACTGGAAGTGATGCGCGATCTTGCGGATAACGTCATCATCATCTGCTCGATTGAAAATATGGACCCCATGGGCGTGCATACCGGAGATTCCATAACCGTCGCGCCAGCGCAGACGTTGACCGATCGCGAGTACCAGGCGATGCGCGACGCGACGATCCTGGTGATGCGCGAAATCGGGGTTGAGACCGGCGGATCGAACGTGCAGTTTGGTGTTCATCCCAGCGACGGGACGTCTGGTTGTGATCGAGATGAATCCCCGTGTTTCAAGGTCTTCCGCGCTGGCGTCGAAGGCGACAGGGTTCCCCATTGCAAAGATTGCCGCCCGCCTGGCGGTCGGCTACACGCTAGATGAGATCCCGAACGACATTACGCAGAAGACTCCCTCCTGCTTTGAGCCGACGATCGATTATGTGGTGACGAAGATTCCCAAGTGGCAGTTTGAGAAATTCCCCGGCGCCGATGAAGGGCTGGGGCCGCAGATGAAGTCTGTGGGGGAAGTGATGGCGATTGGGCGGACCTTCAAGGAATCTTTGATGAAGGCGATGCGGTCGCTGGAAACGGGGAAGTCGATCAGCTCGGAGGTGATCGAGCCGCGACGATTGACGCAGCGGCTGGTGACGCCGCATCCGGAACGGCTGGCGTATGTGCGATATGCATTTCGCCGCGGCTACTCCGTGCGGGAGGTTGCGCGGATGACTTCGATGGACCCCTGGTTCCTGCAACAGGTGAAGGAGATTACCGACACTGTCGCGGACCTGGCGGAGACGACCTACGACGATATTTCTACGGAACAGTTGCGCAAGACGAAACGGATGGGCATCTCCGATGCGCGACTGGCCGACGTGTGGGGCATGGAGAAAGCGGATGCGCCGATGGCGATTCGCAATCTTCGCATGCGGCATAAGCTGAAGCCGGTTTACAAGCTGGTCGATACGTGCGCCGCCGAATTTGAGAGCTACACTCCGTATTTTTATTCCTGCTACGACGAAGAGGATGAAGCGACGCCGACGGCGAATAAAAAGATCATTATTTTAGGCAGCGGGCCGAACCGCATCGGGCAGGGAATCGAGTTCGATTATTGCTGCTGCCACGCGGCGTTTGCGCTGAAGGAAGATGGCTACGAGACGATCATGGTGAATTGCAATCCGGAGACTGTCTCAACGGATTACGACACCAGCGATCGGCTGTATTTCGAGCCGCTGACGTTTGAAGATGTGCTGGAGGTTTACGAGCATGAGGCCGCGTCGGGCGCGCCGATCGGCATGATTGTTCAGTTCGGCGGGCAGACTCCGCTGAACCTGGCGCTGCCGCTGAAGGCAGCGGGAGTGCCGATCATCGGCACGTCGCCGGAGTCGATCGATCTGGCGGAAGATCGCAAGCGCTTCGGCAGGCTGCTCGAAGAACTTGAGATTCCGCAGCCGCCGGGGGCCCTGGCCACCAGCGTGGAAGAGGCGGTAGCGGGCGCGCAGCGGGTGGGATATCCGGTGCTGGTGCGGCCTTCGTATGTGCTCGGGGGACGAGCCATGGTGATTGCCTATGATGATGACGCGGTTACGCACTACATGCGGGAGGCTGTCGAATACTCGCAGCAACGGCCGGTGCTGATCGATCATTTTCTTGAGGACGCGATTGAGGTGGACGTGGACGCGCTATCGGATGGCAGCGACGTGGTGATTGCGGCCATCATGCAGCACATTGAAGAAGCCGGCATTCACTCCGGCGATTCGTCGTGCGTGCTGCCGAGCGTGGACCTTTCGCCGAGTGTACTGGCGACAATTCGTGAGCACACGTTCAAGCTGGCAAAGGCGCTGAACGTGATCGGTCTGGTGAATATTCAGTTCGCTGTGCAGCGGGAAAATGTTTTTGTGATTGAAGTAAATCCCCGGGCGTCCCGAACTGTTCCTTATGTGTCGAAGGCAACCGGAGTGCCGCTGGCGAAGATTGCAGCGCGGCTGATGACGGGGCGCAAGCTGCGGGAGTTTCTGCCGGACTATGTTGAGAGCAAAACCGCGCTCGAAACCGGCTCACACTTCTTTGTGAAGTCGCCGGTATTTGCATGGAATAAATTTCCCGGCGTCGATACGGTGCTGGGCCCGGAGATGAAATCGACGGGAGAGGTGATGGGGGTGGCCGATAATTTCGGCGAGGCCTTTGCCAAGGCGCAGCTTTCTGCAGGGCAGAAACTGCCGGTTGATGGGACGGTCTTCTTGAGCGTGAATGACCACGACAAGGTTGCGGTGATTGGGCTGGCGCAGCAGTTTGTGGAGCTTGGATTTCACCTGGTCGCGACCCACGGAACCGCCGATGTGCTGGAGAAAGCCGGGTTCGTTGTAGAGCGTGTTTATAAAGTGAAGGAAGGTCGTCCGAATATCGTCGATTTAATCAAAGGCGAGCGGATTCAGCTGATCATCAATACGCCGCGCGGGCAGGACACGTTCTTCGATGAGAAGGCGATCCGGCGCGCCGCTGTTACCCAGCGCATTCCCACGATTACGACGATTGCAGCAGCGCGCGCGGCCGCGGAAGGCATGGCTTCATTGCAGCACCAGAATATTTCGGTAAACGCTCTGCAGCATCTGCATGCAGCGCGAATTGCAGCTCGCGTCTGAGAGATGCGCCACTCGGGCGGATGTGAGATGTCGTCGAGCGCCATTGCAAAGTTGCGCTGTCGGCTATCGGGTGCTTCGTCCGACTCGGGCGCAAACTGCTTGTTCCCCTAAAATAAATACATGCTGCTCGAAGGCGTTTTCCCGGCGATCACTACACCGTTCTATCCGGACGGCGACTTGTACTTACGCAAGCTGGAACACAATGTAGCGCGTTATTCCCGCACGCAGCTGGCAGGGATGGTGGTGCTCGGTTCAACCGGCGAAGCCGTCATGCTAAGTGACGCGGAGCAGCGCGAGGTGCTGGGGATCGCAATTGCTACGGCTGCGCCGGATAAGGTGATGATTGCCGGAGTGGGCCAGGAGAGCGTGCGCGGGACCGTCGCCATGGCCCAGCATGCAGCCGGGTTGCGCTACGATGCTGTGCTGGTGCGCACGCCATCTTTTTATCGGAGCCAGTTTCACCGGACAGATACGCCGCAGATCGAGATGCTCACGTATTATCGCGCCGTTGCGGATCGTTCTCCGCTGCCTGTCGTGCTTTATAGCGTGGCCGCGCTGACGCTTTACGATCTGCCGGTCGAGGTTGTGGCGGAGCTAGCCCAGCACCCGAACATCATCGGGATTAAAGATTCAAGCGGCAAGCCGGAGCGTGTCGCAGCTCTGGTTGAAGCCACGCGATCATGCAAGAGAACAGTGACGGTGACGCCGACCTTTGCCGCGGTCACGGAGCGGATGATGCGATCTCAGCTGGAAGACTCGGCGTCGAGATTTGTTGCTGCGGAGTCACTCGGCCAGGGCACAGCGCTGGCCGTTGCTGCGCCATCGGCGGGTATCAAGACGCGGCGGAAAGAAATCGGCTTCTCCGTGCTGACCGGGGGCGCGAGCACTCTGCATGAAGCGCTGGCAGCCGGTGCTTCGGGCGCTGTGCTGGCGTTCGCTACCTGTGCGCCGCAATGCTGTTATGAAACCTGGACGGCATGGAAGGAAGGCGACTCGGGGCTGGCGGAAGAGAAGCAGGAGCGCATCCGCCAGGCTTCGATTCGGGTGGGAGCGCAGCTCGGGATACCGGGGCTGAAATTTGCCTGCGACCTGAACGGGTATTACGGGGGGCGACCGAGGCTGCCGCTGCTCCCCTTGACCGCCGATCGACAGCGGGAGGTTGAAACGCTGATGGCCGATATTCGTTACTAGGTAAGAGCTTCTTTTCTCCTGCCATTCAGGATTCGGCGGCGGCTTCCATCGCTGGATCTATCGCACAATCCAAGTGGAACGGCGCGTGGGAGGGAATGTCTGCCCCCCGCACTCGCAATTGTTTTGGCTTTGCCTCCCTGGAGTAGGCAGCCTCAGTTAGCGTGCGCCCGAAGTGCGCCCCAAATTTCGAGCAAGTGGGTTCCTTGTAATCGCATGCGGGAGGGAGGTGAGACATCGGCCTGGGGAGGCCCCAAAGATAAATTTTCCAAGTAAATGACATATTTTCCGGAGGAAATGACGGGATCACTCGCGGCTCGGTAAATTTTCGCATGACGCGGAAAAATTACCTTGACACTTGTTCTGATTCGGGACGATAGTTGCTCCCATCTCAAATTGCTTCTTGCCTGCGTGGGTTGAAGGGTGACCTGGCGGGAGGGAACCGGAACGGGTAGGCGCTATGAGTCGGAAGATTGGGTCGAAGGATGTTTCGTTGGTGTGTGCGATGTTGGCGGTGGTGTGGATGTTCACCGCGGGAGTATCGCAGGCGGCGGGGCAGGCGTGCGGGGGGCAGAACTGGGCCGGGAGCACGGCGAACATCTGGGCGGCTACGGTGAGCGACACGGTGATGCTGAACAACGATCCGGCGACGAATAAGCCGACGATTCCGACGATGCTGTACGACGGGACCTATAGTCCGTGGGGGTATTCGCAGCGTCCGCAGCCGATCACGCAGTTGAATACGAACTGGTCCTGCCCTTCAGGATCGCCGGTGATTTCAATCGCCGGGTCGGGGCGTGAAACTGTTGCTTTCCAGATCTTCATAACGGCGCCGGCGGCTACTTCGCTGACCAGTGTTTCGGTGGGGATTACATCTCTGACGGGTCCGGGCACTTTGACATCGGATAATACGGGCACGTCGAATGTGACGCGGTATCTGGAGGGCTATGTTCCTTACAGCTGTACCGGGGCGACAGGCGATTGGCTGCGTGCAGGCCTCGGGGAGCATCCCGGATCCTCTGATTCCGTTTTACGATCCGTACGATTCGGGGAACCCGGCGGTGGCGACGCCGTTTAATGTGCAGCAGGGAACGACGCAGGGGGTGTGGGTAGATATTTCGATTCCGGCCAACCAGGCAGCGGGAACGTATAACGGAACGGTGACGGTCAGCGGCAACGGGATCGGCACCCAGACGATACCTCTGAAGGTAACGGTGTGGAGCGGCAATTTGCCGGCGTTTGATGCCGGCTCGATCAACTCCAGCTATGCCGACATGCTGAAGGTGTGGCTGCCGTTTTATGAAAACAATCTGGATCAGGGCGAAGGAGTTTCGGGGACCGACATTCCGATCTTTCAGAAGTACCAGATCATGGCCCACAACTATGACATCGATATGCAGTTCGATCCCATAGCTCCGGCGATCAATGGTTCCTACCCATCGCCGAATCCGACCAGCTTTACCACCAACGGGACGACGAGCACGATTGACTGGACGGCCTACGATGCGATGTTCGGGGCGTCGCTGACGCCGGGCGGATTGTTCGCGGATGGCACGGCGATGCGGGTGCTCGATTCCCCGATTGCCAATGGCGGCGCCGGCGCGTGGACGTATCCTCCGGGATACAGCTGGTGCATGTATAACTGCGGCAACGCGCCGCTGATGCCGGCCGGGCTGGTGTCGCTGACGCAGAATTATGCGACCCAGATCTCGCAGCATTTTTCCGCCAACCACAGCAGCAAGGGCTGGGCGGTTCCGGACCTGTTGAGCTATACGTTTGACGAGAACTACAACGTCCATAGCTACCAGCTGGGCGATCAGCCTTTGGTTTATCAGATCATTTCGCAGGTAGACCAGGCCATCAATGCGTCCAATAGCTCGTTGTCGCCGACATGGGCGGCGTCAACGGCGCCGATTCGTACACTTATGACGGACGAGCCGGCCTGCATGGAGTCTGGCGACACCACGTACTACACCAATGCGGCGTGCGCGGATCACCTGAATCTTTCCTACCCTGGCGGCGCGCAGGCGACCGCGGGTTACACCACTTCGTGGGTGACGGCGTGGTCGCCGAACCCGTCGATTTATATGACCGGCCAGCCGGGACCGGGGCTGTCCTACGGGGTGGACCCGACGATTATCGCAGGCACGGGGTATCAGTACACGCTGGACCTGACGCAGGGCGTACCCGCGCTGTCGACCGCGCCGGCGCCGATCGAGCGATGGAGCTATAACAATGGCGGTGGCGGTTCTGGCGGCATGGGCCGACGGGCCACGTACTGGGAGGCTTACAAGTACGGGCAGGATGAGACGATTGCGAGCGTCGGGGATCCGAATCCGGCAGCGCCGTCTCCGGGCGGACTCTGGTCATGGATCGGCAACTTCTGGGGCGGTTACAACGGAACGGCGAATGCCAGCACCTGCAACAGCCTGTCTCCGTATACCCAGAATGGCAGCGACCAGGGTGACTCCTATTTCTTCCCGGGCAATGAACTGGGCTGCTATTACACGGCGAACCCGGTGGGCCAGACGGTTCTGACAGCGAGTCCGGCGGTGAATACGAGCTGCACATCGAACGGCTTCAGCGTGTGCAACGGGATCAGCGGGCCGGTAGCAACGAGAGAGCTGGAGCAATGGCGCCGTGGATATGAAGATTATGAGTATCTGTACCTTTATGGAAAGCAGGCGGGCAGAGCGGCGGCCGAGGCGGTGGTGGCATCGATCGCGGCCGAAGGAATGTCGGACTGGGAGGGCTATGACTGGGAAAACATCGATGGGGCCTGGTACGAGTATGGCGTCACCCCGGTAGGGACCGCTTACAGCGGGAACTGCACGTACTCCAGTCCGATCAACTCCCCGATCTTCGGCAACCTTGCCAATGGGTTGCCGTACGGACCGACCGGGCAGGGTTCTTCCGGGTCGGCTCTGAACTACAACGGCTGCGAGCCGTTGTATTCCCCGGATCCTGCCACGTATGAAGCTGCGCGTCTCAAGTTAGCGCAGGCGTTGGGTTTTGCGCCGGCCACAACTCCGTCGGTGACCAGCCTGAGTCCGTCGAGCGGCCTGAATACAGGCGGGACGTCCGTGCAGATTACCGGAACCAACTTCACGGGGGCCACGGCGGTGCAGTTTGGCGGAGTGGCGGCGGCCAGCTTTTCGGTCAACTCGTCGACCAGTATCACCGCGGTGACGCCGGCGGGCAACGGGACGGTGGCGGTGCAGGTCTTTGGGCCGGCGGGGGGCAGCGAGCCGAGCAGCGGCGATCTGTATACCTATGTTTCGCCAGTGACGGTGACGGGACTAAGTCCGTCGCAGGGTGTGGCGGTGGGGGGAAATTCGGTCAACATTACAGGAACGTATTTTGCCGCGGGTGCGACAGTGCTGTTCGGCACCAAGGCGGCGACCAACGTTGTCGTCAACTCGGCAAGCAGCATTACGGCGACGGCGCCATCGGGATCGAATCAGGTCTACGTGACGGTGACGACATCGCAGGGCACGAGTGCGACCGGCAGCGCCAATCTTTATACGTATGAGGCGCCACCGGCGGTCACGAGCGTGAGCCCGAACAGCGGGCCGATCGCGGGGGGAACTTCGGTGACCCTGGGCGGCTCCGGCTTCGTCACCGGCATGACGGTGGATTTCGGCAGCAATGCGGCCACCGGTGTGACGGTGAACTCTTCGAGCAGCGCGACGGTGACTTCGCCGGCAGGTTCTTCAAACAGCGGCGGCGTGGTGGATGTGACGGTATCGACGACGAATGGGACCAGCACCATCAACGGCGGGGACCAGTTTACCTATACGTCGCCGGTAACGGTGACGGCTCTCAGCGTGCATACGGGTCCACCCGCGGGCGGGACGCAGGTCATCATTACCGGAACCGACTTCACGGGAGCAACGGCGGTGAAGTTCGGCGGCAACCCGGCCAGCTACACAGTGAACTCCTCGACGCAGATCACGGCGACTTCGCCGGCGGGCGGCGGCACGGTGGACGTCACGGTGACGACGTCGCCTTACAGCAGTTCGCCTGCGAGAGCCGATCAGTTCTCCTATAGCTCGGCGGTGGCGAACGGGACGTTTGCAACTCTGCCGACGACGAACGTGGGGTCGGCTTCTTCTTCGCAGAATGTGTCGGTGACCTTGCAGTCGGCGACGGCGATCAGCAGCATCACGGTACCGAAGGCGCAGAACGGCGTCCAGGAATTTACGGTGGGGACGGTGAGCGGCTGCAGCATCGGCGGCACTGTCAATGCGGCCAACACGGTCTGCACGGTGCCGATCACCTTCCACCCGCAATACCCTGGGGTTCGCATGGGCGCCCTGGATATCAATAATGCGGGGACGGTGGTTGGAACCGCGGGACTGGCCGGCATCGGCCAGGGACCGCAGGTGGAAGTAATGCCGGGAGCGTTGGCGATGGCCATCGGAGGCGGTGTTTCCGGGGTCACGGCCACTCCGCAATCGGTGACCACGGCGGCACTCAGCGTCTCGAACAACGGCTCGGCAACGGCCATGGATGGCGCGGGGAATCTGTATATCGCCGACGACATCAACTGCATGGCGTACAAGGTGACGGCGGCAACCAACCAGATCGTGGCCATCGCCGGAAACTATAACTTCTCAAGCGGCGCGGTCACTCCCAGCACGACTCCGGAACCGGCGCTCGGCTCGAACACCTGCCCGCAGGGGATCGCGGTCGATGGGGCGGGGAACGTCTACATCATCGATGTGAACACGAACGACGGCAGTTACCCGAATGAGGTGGAGGAAGTCTCGGCAGCAACCGGGCAGATCTTCGTGATGGCCGGGGGCGGCGCGGCGGCTCCCAGCACGACACCGCAGGCGGCTACCAGTGTTGCTCTGGATGCGGTCAACAGCCTGGCGACGGATACAGCCGGGAACCTCTACATCGCTGACTTCTACCACAACCTGGTAGAGAAGGTGACCCCGGCCGGGCAGCTGGCGATCTTCGCCGGCGGCGGCAGCACACCGGTCAGCACCACTCCGCAGCCGGCCACCAGCGCACAGCTGAATGGACCGACGGGCATGGTCATGGATGCATCGGGCAACTTCTTTATCTCCGACCAGAACATCGGCGTGATCGAGAGGGTGAACTCTTCGGGCCAGATCGTTTCGGTGGCGGGCGGCGGCGGCAATCCGCCGAGCACGACTCCGCAGACGGCGCTCAGCGTGGCCATCAGCAATCCAGCAGGCCTGGCAGTCGATGGAGCCGGCGATCTTTACATCGCCGACTACTCCAACCAGGTAGTCGACCAGGTGAACCTGGCCGGACAGCTTGTGGTGGTCGCCGGCAGCGGCGGCACCGTTCCGACCGCAACTTCTGAATCCTCGACGAGCGCGCAGCTCGGCCTGATCGAAGGCGTGGAAGTGGATGGGGCAGGCAACATCTACATCGCCGACGGCCAGAATATCGGCGGCGGCGACAACATGGTGGAGAAGGTGAGCGCGGCCGGACAGCCGTTGAGCTTCCCCTTCACCAACGTGGGATCGACCAGCGTACCGCAGTCGATCAAGCTGGCCAACATCGGCAACCAGTCGCTGACTCTCTCCAGCCTGAGTGCGACGACGGACTTCCCGTTGCAATCCGGCGGCACCTGCGCGCTGACACCGACCAGCGGACAAAGCCTGGCGGTCAGCACCACCTGCAGCCTGTCGTATGCCTTCCATCCGACAACGGGCGGGGTGCTGAACGAGAGCGCCACACTCACCGATAACAACCTGAACGTAAGCGGTGCGCATCAAGGGATCGCGTTGACCGGAACAGGCGTGGGTGGAACCAACCCGCAGCTGACCTCGATCAACCCGCCGAGCGGCGGGAACGGCACCTCGGTGACGGTGACCGGAACCAACCTGAGCGGCGCGACCACGATGACGTTCGGCGCGACGCCGGTGACGCCCAGCTCCAGCACTTCGACCACCGTGACGGCAACAGCTCCTTCCGGCAGCGGCACGGTGAACGTCACCGTGACCACATCGAATGGCACCAGCAACGCGGAATCGTTCACCTATACCTCCACCCCTGCGGCCACGCCCACCTTCAGCCCGGCAGCGGGAACCTATACCTCGACACAAACGGTGACCATCAGCGACTCCACTTCCGGGGCGACGATCTACTACACCACCAACGGCACAACGCCGACTACGTCGTCCACTGTCTACTCCGCTCCGATCAGCGTTTCGACCACCGAGACCGTCGAAGCCATCGCCACCGCCTCCGGCTATACCACCAGCCCCGTCGGCTCCGCCGCTTACACCATCACCCTGACTGCGGCGACGCCGACGTTCAGTCCGGCGGCAGGAACTTATAATTCCCCGCAGACTGTAACGATCAGCGATGCCACTTCCGGCGCGACGATTCATTACACGACCAATGGTTCGACGCCAACAGCATCCTCCACCGTCTACTCGGCTCCGATCAGCGTTACAGCTACGGAGACGATCAAGGCCATCGCCATCGCCAGCGGCTACACCAATAGCGCGGTGGGGTCGGCGACTTACACGCTGAAGGCGGCGACGCCGACGTTCAGTCCGGCTGCCGGAACCTACAATTCCACGCAGACAGTGACAGTCAGCGATGCCACTTCCGGTGTGACGATGTACTACACGACCAACGGAACAACACCGACCACGTCCTCGACCGTCTACTCCAGTCCGATCAGCGTGGCAAGCACTGAAACGGTGAAGGTGCTGGCGGTGAAGACCGGATACAGCAACAGCACGGTTGGATCAGCGACTTACACGCTGAAGGCGGCCACGCCGACGTTCAGTCCAGTAGCCGGAACCTATTCCTCCGCGCAGTCAGTAACGGTCAGCGATGCTACCCCGGGCGTGACGATGTACTACACGACCAATGGCACAACACCGACAACTTCCTCGACCCTCTACTCCGCGCCCATCATCGTTTCAGTCAGCGAAACGGTGAAGGTGCTGGCTGTAAAAACGGGTTATACCAACAGCACGGTTGGTTCGGCTGCGTACGTCATCAGCCTGTCGCCAGCCATTACCACGGTTGCCGGCGTTCAGGGAGGAACTACCGATCCCACCAGTGGGACGGTCGCACACGGCAACAGCATCGGAGCTTCCCGGTATGGCGTCGCCATCGCCCCCGTTCTGAACGGGGCCGGCGGGGATATTTACTTCGATGGCGACCAAAACGATCCCTATGTGATCTACAAGGGCGGGGCGGCGGCCAAGGCCATCCTGGCTGCCGACGGAATCAGTTCACCGGTGGTGGGGGATGTTTATGCCCTTAATTATGGCTTGAATGAGACAGGACCCTACCAGCCGACGGGACTCACTGTCGATTCCTATGGCAACCTGCTGATAGCGGACCGGGGCTACGCCAGAGTCTACATGCTCTATGCCGGAACGGTGACGGGCCAGGGCACCAATCCGGCTGATGCACTGATTACCGCCGATCCTTCAACATGGGAGGTCGGCTACGGGCTGCATGTGGGTTACCTGTACCATATCGCCGATGGTGGAAGTGTGGTCGGCTCCGCGCCGGTTACTCCTGCCCCCAAAGACGTATGGGTAGACAGCAAGGAGAACGTCTTCTTCACGGACGGGGCGGGAAATGGACTGGTCGAGGTGGTGTACAACACTACCGGAACCTCCGCCAATACGATCCTTACTGCAGAGGGCTATACGAGCCTGAAACAGGGCTACACCTACATCGTCGCGGGAGGCCAGAGCACCTCAACCTATCCGTATGACCATGACAGCGGAAGCTCGGTTGCGTATAGCGGCTCGACCAACACGGCTAACACTGCTCTCAACAACCCGCTGGGAATTTACGGAGATTCAGCGGGCGATCTGATCTTCGCGGACAACAGCTCCAACAAGATCAAAAAGTTGTCGGGCACGACGGCGGTTCTTTCGACCATCGGCGGCCCGGCAGCGGGAACAGCAACCACGGTGGGACACGGCGGAGATGGCGGCCCAGCGACTTCCGCACAAATGAATGGCCCGATCGGCGTCATTCTTGACGCGAGCGGCAATGTTTACTTCGCGGATAGCGGCAACAGCTCGGTGCGCATGATCGGCACCAACGGCAACATCAGCACGGTCGCCGGCACCAGCGGCACGAGTGGAACTTACACCGGGGAGGGCGGACCTGCCAACTCGGCCGTGATGAACACCACTTACTACTTGTCCATCGATGGGTCGGGCAACATTTACATCGTGGATAACGGCAACGACCTGCTCCACGTGTACTAAGACGGTGAAGATGCCGACACGGGTCCCGCAACCGGGGCTCGTGTCGGCGATAGCGCCACGCGGTGCGTTTGGCATGGTCGCGGCGTTCAATGCTACCCTGCTAATATCGTGTCGACCTTAGGTCCGTCCTGGATTCCGCCGGGACGGATCGGTCTTTGGCCACAGTGCCTATAGGTCGGGAACGTTCTACATCGTCGTGATGATTTTTGTAGCGTCTCCGAACAAGTCGATTCGAAAGTGGCCCCGTAGCTCAGGTGGATAGAGCGACGGTTTCCTAAACCGCAGGTCGGAAGTTCGAATCTTCCCGGGGTCACCATTCCTTCAGCTTGCCGGCTGTTTCTGCCTGAGATACATGCCGCTGAATGCACGGACGGAGTGGTCGGGATGGAAGGGAATATAGCAGCCGAATTCCGGATTTTCCCAGGCGGCCACCAATTCGTACCCTAGATCATCCATCGATTGCAGAAACTCTTCGCGGTTAGCAATGCGATACGGCGCCAGCGCCGGGCCCATGTTATGGAGTGTGTAGAAAGTTTTCTGGTCCGTAAGCGGAAGCTTGTTCAGAAGAACATGCCGAGGGAGATGGGACAGAGGACGGAGAATTTCCGCGAAGCTCTGTTCCGGAAATTGCAGCGAACCGAATGCGAGCAGCAGCGAATACTGCTCGGCCTCTCCGATCACAGTAGTGAATGAGAGCTGATCGCCGCGTTGCTTCTCCTCGGCGAGTTTGATGCCCGCGCTTACTACCGCGGGGACGTCGTAGATTGTCCATTTCAGATTCGGCGGATAGTGAAGGAAGTTTTCGAACGAGTAGTAGGAGATGCCGAGATAGCCGCCGAAGTCGAACACATTTGGATTCTCCGGCAGGAGCTGTGAGAGCCAGAAAAGCACGGGATAATCCGCAGACCGCACGGAAGCCTTATGGCCGAGGAACGTGGCCGAGCCGGGATTGTCGTAGCTGTTGTGGCGCGTGGCAGGGATGGCCGTGGAGGCCGCCGCGAAGGTTGGATAGACACCGGAAAACAGCCGCTCCCACTGGGCCACGCGCAGGAAATGTTCTTCGTATTCGAAGCGATGCCATTTGCGGATGAGAGGGAGCGCGGACTCAATTTTATCGACGATGTTTTTAGCAGCTGAGGAAAGAAGCAGCGCTTTTATGTGGCGTTTCATCGAACCTCTTGGACGGATTGGGACCTCGCATTATTCTATGCCGTGAATATGCGGCATCGACATCGAGCTAGAAATAGAACCGCCGCCGCTTCGATTTTTTATTTGAAGCGGCGGCGGTTTTCTAAATCCGAGATCGCTGACAGCGCTGTCGATCCAGGTTCTCCGCTACGCGCTGCCGATCTCACGCGTGTCCGGTGCAGTGAGGGCATCTCCGTCGGCGGAGCGAATGAGCCGGTGCAGGTAGGCGCGGGAGATTGAGAGACTGCGCGCGGCGAGTGTCTTGTTGCCGCGGTTCTCGCGCACGGCAAGTTCGGCCAGCTTTATCTTGTAGTCGCGAAGCTGCCGTTCGAACGAGCCTGCCGGGCGATAGTCCTCAATATTGGCGACACTCTCGGCCTGGATGTTCAGCGGCAGATCTTCGCTGCGAATCGTGCGGTCATGAGCAACGATGATGGCGCGCTGGATCACGTTCTCCAGTTCGCGCACGTTGCCAGGCCAGGAGTAGCCCTGGAGCAACAGCATTGCGGCCGGGTCAATCTCCTCCACTGGGTCCGGACGCATATCCGCATAGCGCTGCAGGAAATGCATGGCGATCAGCGGTATGTCTTTGGGACGCTCCTGCAGCGGCGGTGAATCGATGCGGATGACATTGATGCGGTAGTAGAGATCTTCGCGGAATTTTCCCTGGGCTACCATCTCCGACAGATCCTGATGGGTGGCGAAGACCAGCCGCGCTTTCAGGGGGATGAGCTTGCTGCTGCCGAGGCGGCAGAATTCACGCTGTTGCAGAACACGCAGCAGTTTTACCTGAGTGCTGAGGCTGAGTTCGCCGATTTCGTCGAGGAACAATGTGCCATCGCCAGCCTGCTCCAAATAGCCTTCGCGCAGGCCGACGGTGCCGGTGAAGGCGCCTTTTTCATGGCCGAACAATTCCGCTTCAATCAGCGTTTCGGGAATGGCGCCACAGCAAACCGCAACGAATGGCTTGCCCGCCCGAGTGCCGAGATTATGGATTGCGCTGGCGATGAGCTCCTTGCCGGTACCGCTTTCGCCCGTGACCAGCACGGAGGTATTGAGACTGGCGACGCGATGGACGAGATCGTATACCTGGCGCACCTGTGCGCTTGAACCGATCATGCGATCGCAACTTGTTGCGGCGTCCAACTGCTCCTGAACGTTCTTCAGCTTGCGCTTCAAGGAAGAGCTTTCGTGGGCGCGACGCAACATCGCTTTGAGATCGAGGATGGAAGGCGGTTTGCGGCAATAGTTGTATGCGCCGAGGCGGACAAGCTCGACGGCGGTGGTGCGAAGGCCGTCATCCGCGAGCACCACGGAGGAGATGTGGGAGGAAACAATTCGGCGGCAGGCGGCGACGCGGTCCTGCAAAAGTTCCTGATTAGAGTCCAGATCGAGAATCACAACGTCACATTCGGCGGCATCGATGAGGCGGTTAATACCTTCTTCGTTTGAACCCGGATGGATCTGGAAATCTTTTCCGAGAGCGGAGGATAGAAGCGGCGGAAGTTTGCGGTCTTCTGAATACAGGGCGATCCGAATCATAGGTAGGTTGGCAGTCCCTCAACTGGCCTGAGTACGATCAACGAAACTCTCCACGGGGGTTGTGGAGCGTCTTGCATCCTTGATTGCACAATCTCAGGGACCGGCGGGAAGAGCTCGGAAGGCAAATCCACTGAATGTAGGTAGTCATAGCAGAACGCCTCCAGAATGGTCAAAGAAACTTTCGTAACTGGTTTTGTGCTTACCAAACGCCGGCACCCTTGCGGGCGGATCGAAATTGGTTTATTAGTTCCGGCCTGGCAGCGAGAGAAATCGGCGGTGTATATGTGCCGAGTCACTCCGCAACCGGGCGTGTAAACAGCCGTGCACACCCGCGGCGGCAATATTGCCGGTAAGCCCCTGAATTCAGGCATGCCCGATTGTCCCGAGATTTGGACGGAGGATTGCTCTTCCATCAGCATCCCCGCTAGAGGGAAGAAAGGGATAGTGCATGCATTCGATCGCCTGGTGGCCGACCGTCATTGTTCTTGCGGTGGCGACGTTCACCGATCTGCGCAGCTGCCGGATTCCAAACTGGCTGGTACTGCCGTTTCTCGCTGCCGGGCTTGCGGTCTCCGGCTGGACGGCGGGGTTGGCATGGCATGGAACGAAGCCTGGCAGGAATGGGGCTGGGCGCGCTGATTTTCGGATTTTTCTGCTGGCTGGGGGGCATGGGGATGGGAGACGTGAAGCTGTGCGCCGCGATTGGAGCCTGGATCGGCCCATCCCAATTGTTGCTGGCACTGGTTATTACCGGACTGGCCGGGGGTGTGATGGCGCTCGGCTGGGCGATTTCCGGCGGCTTTCTCGGCGAGTTGTTCCATGGAACCGGCGAGCTGGTCTTCAGCTTTAAAAAACGGGGGATCCGTCCACATCCCGATCTGATTCTCGACAACCCATTAACTCGCAAAATGCCGTACGCACCTGCCATAGCGATCGGAACGCTAGTTTCGTTCTTTTCGCGTTGACAATCCGAGCGGCACATTTAAGGACGACTGAACGATGAGAGCTTCAAATCAGTCCATCAAACCGGAAGGTTCCAGAGCGCGGAGGACGGCAAATTGCTGATGTCTACACCCACACAGGATCGCGATGCGCTTGGGGCAAACGTCTTGTCCGTTGCCCTGATAGGACCCGAAGAGCAACTCCGCAGGGGATTGGCGCACGCACTGGCAGGATCGAGGGCGGCTACAACGCGCGAATTTTCCTCCTATCCCGGTCTGGACGATGTGCCGCGGCTGCTGCAGGAGGGCTATGACGTGATCATAGTCGAGCTGGACAGCAACCCGGAGCATGCGCTGGACCTGGTGGAGGACATCTGCGGGAACAGCGCCACGACGGTGATGGTTTATTCCGCGCGCGCAAATTCGGAATTGCTGGTCCGCTGCATGCGGGCGGGCGCCCGTGAATTTTTGACGCAGCCGATTGCCCCGGACACGATCGCTGAAGCCCTGGTGCGCGCTTCGGTTCGCAAGCCGGTCAGCCGCCAGCCGAAAAAGGCGGTGGGCAAACTTCTGGTGTTCATCGGGGCGAAGGGGGGCTCCGGCGTGTCGACAGTGGCCAGCAATTTTGCGGTGGCGTTGGCGCAGGAATCGAAGCAGAATACGGCGTTGATCGATCTGGGCCTACCGATTGGAGACGTGGCGCTGGGGCTCGGGTTGACGGCGCAGTTTTCTACGGCCGACGCGCTGCAAAATCCGGGCCGCCTGGATTCTAACTTTCTTTCAAAGCTGCTGATCAAGCACGCCTCAGGACTTTCCCTGCTGGCCGCGCCGGATGACTACGCGCCCATACAGCCGTCAGACGAAGCGGTAGAAAAACTGCTGGCGGTCGCACGGCAGGATTTCGAGTACGTTGTGGTGGATGCGGGATCGAAGATTGGGCCGGGAAACAAGCTCCTGTTCGAAGGGGCGACGGTAGTCTACCTGGTCACGCAGGTCAGCGTATCCGAGCTGCGCAATTCCAACCGGCTGATCGCGGAGTTTTTCACGCGCTCCTCCCCGAAGCTTGAGGTGATCTTGAACCGGTTTACGCCGCGGTCGCTCGGCATCGATGAACAAGAGATCAAGAAGGCGTTGAAGGTATCGCCGGAGTGGAAGATTCCGAGCGATTACAGTGCAGCTCTGCGAGCCCAGAATACGGCGAACGCACTGGCGCTTGAAGACTCACCGATTTCCCGCGTCATCCGACAGATGGCGAGAGCAGCATGTGGATTATCCAAAACTCCGGAGAAGAAAAAGCATTTCAGCCTGTTCGGATAGTTGGCGCACGACAGAACGCATTGGCAATGGCCGCAGAGATGGAGCAGCGTGGAACAACTGAATTTCGAAAAGTTTAAAGCCGAGGCGCACAAGGCGCTGATTTCCAAGCTGGACCTGGAGAAGCTGTCCCGCGTCAACTCAGCCCAGGCGCGGCATGCCGTGGCCGGGATGGTGAACGAAATTATCGGCAACCAGAAAGTGCCGTTGAGCTTTGGCGAACAGGAGAAGATGCAGTCCGACCTGCTCGATGAGGTCTTCGGACTGGGCCCGCTGGAAACGCTGCTTCGAGACTCCAGCATTTCCGACATTCTGGTAAACAGCAAAGACAATGTCTTCATCGAGCGCGGCGGCGTTCTGAAAAAGGTCGATGCCAAGTTTCGCGATGATCGCCACCTGATGCAGATCATCGATCGCATCGTGTCGCGCGTGGGCAGAAGAGTCGACGAGTCTTCGCCGATGGTCGATGCGCGCCTGCCGGACGGTTCGCGTGTGAACGCGATCATTCCGCCGCTGGCGCTTGATGGACCAGCGTTGTCGATCCGGCGTTTTGGCACCGGACCGGTCGCCGCCAAGCAGTTGGTGGAAATGAAAAGCCTGTCCCCGGAGATGATGGAGATGATGTCGGCCGCTGTCCGCGCGCGCATCAGCATCCTTATCTCCGGCGGCACGGGCGCCGGCAAGACGACGATGCTTAATATTCTTTCCCAGTACATTCCGCACAATGAGCGCCTGGTCACGATTGAAGACGCGGCGGAACTGCAACTGGCGCAGGAGAATATTGTGCGGCTGGAAACGCGGCCGCCCAACATTGAAGGCGCGGGAGCGATCCGCCAGCGGCAACTGCTGATCAACAGCCTGCGTATGCGCCCTGACCGGATCATCATCGGCGAGGTCCGCGGAGAGGAAGCCTTCGACATGCTGCAGGCGATGAACACCGGGCATGAAGGCTCGATGACGACGATCCATGCGAACACGCCGCGAGACGCGCTGTCGAGACTTGAATCGATGGTCGCGATGGGCAATATGAACATGCCGGAACGAACGGTGCGCCATCAGATTGCCTCCGCCATCGCGCTGATCATCCAGGTGTCGCGCATGAGCGATGGGACGCGCAAGGTGGTCAGTATTTCCGAGATCACGGGCATGGAAGAGAACGTGATCAGCATGCATGAGATTTTCGGTTTCACCCGGAAGGGAATTGGACCGGATGGCAGGGTGATTGGATCGTTCCAGCCCAGCCGCATCCGTCCCAAATTCCTCGAGCAGGTTCGCATCGCCGGAATCGCGCTGCCGCCGAGCCTGTTCGAGCAGACGATGGAAGTGAATTAGCCATGTCGAGGAATTGCATATGCTGATGCTTTTGACACTGGTGTTTCTGAGCGTGTTCGCGATTATCGCTCTACTGCTGGTCGCGAGCGGCACGGCCAATTCGGAACAAACCAAGCGGACGCTTGCCGTGCTCGAGTCGGCGC
Organism: uncultured Acidobacteriota bacterium; assembly: GCA_963744615.1. GTDB lineage: Bacteria > Acidobacteriota > Terriglobia > Terriglobales > Acidobacteriaceae > JAKAAZ01. Next base: position 1,381,746 of record CAVUUE010000003.1, on the reverse strand, counting down.
TGGGGGTCGAGAGGGCGGCAGGGCATCCTGAGCTGGTCGATATCCGTAAGGACGAGTTGCTCAGTGCAGTGCCCTGGATTAATCGCTGGTTGCAGAAGATGGAGATCGCGCCGCGGCTGCGCATCCTGCTGTACCAGGCGGATCTGAAGTGGACCGCGGGCGGCCTGCTGCTGATGTCCGGGGCCTGCTTTGTGTTTTCCGGTTATCTGGTTTACCTGCGGACGGGGATTCCGGTGCTGGGGTTGTTGGTCGGTCTGATGGTGAGCGGCGCGCCTTTTATCTATGTGCTGAGTAAACGTACCCAGCGTTTCAACAAATTCGAACAGCAGTTGCCGGAGGTGATGGACCTGACGGTCAGCGCGCTTCGCGCCGGTCATAGCCTAGTCGCCGCACTGGGCCTGGTGGGGCAGGAGGCCCCTGATCCTGCCGGAGGCGAATTCCGCATCTGCTATGACGAACAGAACTATGGTCTGGAGCTGAGGACTGCGATGACGAATATGATCACGCGGGTTCCGCTGCAGGATCTGAAAATCGTGACGACGGCCATTCTGATTCAGAAGGAGAGCGGCGGCAATCTTGCAGAGGTGCTCGACAAGACGGCATATGTAATCCGCGAGCGCTTCCGGCTGAAGCGGCAGATACGCGTACACACTGCGCAGGGACGCTTGACGGGTTGGATACTCTCCTTTCTGCCGGTAGTGCTGGGAATTGCTCTGTATCTGATCAACCCGGTGACGATGAGCGTGCTGTGGAAGAACCCGATTGGATTGAAACTCCTCTACCTGTCCGTCGTGATGATGTTCACGGGCGCTGCCATCATTCGCAAGATCGTGAACATGAAAGTTTGAGGTGAGTCGTGGGATTTGCGGCGTTTACATTCTTCGTGATTTTTCTGCTGGTCGCCAGCGGCGGCCTGCTGCTGTTCTATCGCGAAGCCATGCTGCAGCGCATCTCTGCCGTGATCACGCCGCGCCAGAAGCGGGGTAGCCTGAGGAGCACGATTCAGCATACGGGCTTCTCGCTGGGGGAAGTGATGGGGCAGCTGGAACGCGTGCTGCCGAAGTCTTCCGCGGAAGTATCGATTGTTGAGAAGCGTTTGATCCGGGCCGGGTTCCGCAAAGAGTCGGCGGTAAAGACGTTTTACGGCGCGAAAGTTCTGGTTCCCATTCTGCTTTGTGTGCTGGTTACGATCAGCGGCATTGCCCACTACAGTCCATTCATTATTTATGCGGCGGCGCTGGGCCTGGGATTTCTGGTTCCGGACTTCTGGCTGGGCCGGAAGATCAAGGCCCGGCAGGCGTTGATCCGGCTAGGGCTTCCGGATGTGCTGGACCTGCTGGTGATCTGCATCGAAGCCGGCCAGAGCCTGGACCAGGCGACGGTGCGGACGGCAGAAGAACTGAGGGAGGCCCAGCCCGCGATCACCGATGAGCTGGGGATTGTCGTGCTCGAACAGCGGGCGGGACGGCCGCGGTCGGAGGCCTGGAGACACTTCGCTGAGCGCACCGATGTGGACAGCGTGCGCAACCTGGTTTCCGTGCTCGTGCAGTCGGAACAGTTCGGCACAAGCGCGGCCAAGACGCTGCGCATCCATGCCGATACGCTTCGGACGCAGCGGCGACAGGCTGTGGAGGAGCAGGCTGCGAAGACGACGGTCAAGCTGGTTTTCCCGCTGGTGTTCTTTATCTTCCCATCGCTGTTCCTGGTGACTCTGGGTCCAGCGCTGATCACGATCATGGAAGATTTCAAACTGTACTTTAACCCCTAAAGGAAGGAGAACTGCCGTGGATAGTGTATCCCTCATTCGGATTGTTGCAGGCGTACTTTTCGTAGTCGTGTTGTTCGTTCTGATTCAGCGCCGCCGCACGCGGGTTCGGTAGATCGTTCCCCGTGGAAGTGGAATGAAAGCAGGTTCGGCACGGCTGTGCAGTCGTGCCCGAATGTGCTCTCAGGCTGACCGAAGAAAAAGTCGCGCACGGGAGGAGCGCGGGAGGACTGGATTGTCGATCCGTTCTACAGAAACCTCGACTGTAGTGACACGTGGATCGACTGACTACAGGGCAAAGGCGGGCATGGACAAATGGAAAACCGAACATACTGCGTATACAACCAAACCCGCGAATGTTTTCTCAGCCTCGGCGTCAACGTCGCGGACACCAGCTTTGCGCGGCTCAAAGGCTTGATCGGCAGGCTCAAGTTGAAGTTCGACGAGGGCCTGTGGGTGGTTCCTTCGAGCGGCGTCCACACCTGGGGTGTGCTGTTCCCGCTGGATCTGATCTATCTGGACGAGAACTATCGTGTCGTATATCTGACCGAGCATTTCCCCAGATTTCGAATCGCGCCATTGAAGACCGAAGCTGCCAGCGTGCTGGAACTGCCGCCGCACACCATCTATTCGTCGCACACGGAGACCGGAGATCAACTGGTGATCTGCGTGGCCGAGGAGATGGAGGCCAGATTGAGCAAGGAAGATGCCTCGTGCGGCGGCGAGGAAGTGAAAGCGGCGATGTATGGAGCTACGGGAGATTGAACGAGAGGAAGTCATGGGCAAACTGAACCTGAAGGACGAGAGCGGCCAGGCAATGATCCTCACATTGCTGTGCATGACAATCCTGCTCGGTTTCGTGGGTCTGGCGGCGGATGTCGGACTGATGTTTCGCGCGAAAAGGAACCTGCAGATCGCGGCGGACGGCGCGGCAGTGGCGGCGGCGGCGGAGCTGAACTACGGCGACTGGGATGCTGCCGGACAGGCAGGCGCGGCCCAGAATAGCATGACGAACGGAACGAACGGGGTCATCGTAGCGATCAATAATCCGCCCTCGTCCGGAGCCCACGGGGGCGACATCAACTACGCGGAAGCAATCGTCACGCAGACGCAGCCCACGTTCTTCGCGAAGATTTTGAGTATCGCTTCGATGGACGTGAGCGCGAGAGCCGTGGCGACGATGGGACCGGCGCAGGGCATCTACACACTGGCTCCGGGGGGAACGGGGCTCGCGTTCAATGGGATGAATGTTTCGATGCCGACCGGCACTATTGCGGTCAACTCCGCCAGCGACCCCACAGGTCTTGCGGCCAATGCGGGCGCAATCACCGCGCAGTCCATCGGCGTGGTGGGAGGCTACACCAGTGGGGGCGCCACGCTGAACCCGACACCGGTCACCGGGATCGCTCCGGTAAGCGATCCTCTTGCCTACCTGGCGCCGCCTGCGTTCACGCCGGCGAACTGTCTTCCCGATCCTGCCCCGGTGATAACAACCACGCTGGCCCCGGGCTGCTACAACGGGCTTACGATCGCCGGCGCTACGGTGACGCTGAGCCCCGGGATTTACATCATCAACGGCGTATTCAATATCAGCGGGAGCCCGATTATCACGGGGACGGGCGTGACTTTCTACTTTCCGACCTTGGGGGATACCCTGAATGACCCTGGCGGCACGGAAACGCTTGACCTTACTGCGCCAACCGCCGCACCGTACGACGGAGTTCTGTTCTATCAGGATCCAAGCGACACGACTGCGCTGACAATCAATGCCGCAGGGACCTCGACGCTGGAAGGAATCATCTATGCCCCGACTGCGAATGTCACCATCACCGGGGCTCCTACGACAACCTTGTATGAGTCGATCGACGCGGCTTCGCTCACAATCAACGGCACCGGCACACTGCAGGATTATTCCGCGATCAACAACTCGTCCGTGCTCACAGCGGCAAAACTGGTGGAGTGAAATATGAGAAGCATATCGAAAACAAACGCACATGTTCGTGAAGAGCGGCGGCACAGGTCCGCACGTGCCGCTTCGACCGCGGGCGAGAGGGGACAGGCGCTGCTGGAATTGGCTCTGACGCTGCCCCTTCTTGCAGTGTTACTGCTGGGGGCAGCCGAATTTGGACGGCTAGCGTACGCCGCAATCGAAACGTCGAATGCCGCGCGCGCGGGTGTCCAGTATGGTGCGCAGAACCACGTCACGGCGTCCGATTACGCGGGCATGCAGCTGGCATCGCTTGATGACGGACCGAACGTTCCGGGACTCTCGGCGACCGCGACTCACTTCTGCAGTTGCGCGGACGGGACCGCGTCCACATGCGCGTCGGGTGACTGCGGCGGCTCGCGCATCATTGAATATGTTCAAGTCAACACCACCGCTACGGTGGATCCTCTGATTTATGTTCCAGGGCTGCCGACAACCTACACGTTAAACGGACAGGCAGTGATGAGAGTATGGCAATAGCAGCCCGCAGCCTGTCTTTTCAGGCAGGGAGGTCGATTCCGATGTTCGAACGATACGGCAATCCGGCTGGCCGTCGATGGGCGAGCGGGCGAGGGTTTCGCGCGCGAGCCCTTCCGTGGAAGCGAAGGCTCGGCAATGAAGATGGAGCCGCGCTGGTGGAGATGGCGTTTGCTACCGTTATTCTGCTGACTCTTCTGTTTGGAATTATAGAAATCAGCCTGGCGCTGTATACCTATCACTTCGTCTCCGAGGCAGCACGCGAAGGAACACGTTATGCGATCGTGCGGGGAGCGACGTGCAATGGAAGTTTTGCAAGCGCGTGCCCTGCTTCCCAGGATGATATACAGACCTACGTGCAGAACCTCGGATTCCCGGGGATCAATCCAAGCGCACTGACTGTAACCACAGCGTGGTCCCCATACCCGGCCGGAGGCGGATGCGGCGCGTGCAACAATCCCGGCAACCAGGTGCAGGTCACAGTGAACTATCAATATGTTTTGGCCATCCCTTTTGTTCCGAGCCAGACACTGAACATGAGCAGTTCATCGGAGATGGTCATCTCGCAGTAATTGCGGCAGCGACGAACGTCAGTCAAGACGTACCGGATTTCGATCCAGGTTAGAGCGGGAGTGCGGTGTTTTGTCGGGGGTCACGGGGCTGTTTTATGCGCTCCTGAGAGAACGACCGCAGAAGAGTGAAGGCCGGAAGCTATTCCGCTTCTTCCGGAATGATCAGCAGAACTTCCACGGCAGTCTGGCGCCCGTTCTGCACGGCCGGCCTGAACTCCCACTGTTGCAGCGAGCCGAGCACGAACTTGGTTTGCGCGAATTGCGGCGGGAAGACGATGGCGAGCTGTTCGAAACGGCCGCCGGAATTGATGAAGCCATGGACCATGATGGCGTCGGAGTCCGAGTCGCCGGGCATGATGTGCGGACGGACCATGATATAGGGCCACGGCGCGTCGGGCCGGGCTGTGTTCCCAGCCGTCTGAACCAAACGCGGCAGGGAATATTCCAGGATCCAGTTTCTGGTGAGCCCCACGTGCAGGTAAACCGTGTAGGCAAGCCTGTCTCCCCAGATGCCGAGAGTTTCCGGATATTGTTCCGCTAGAGAACCGCCGACCACGACCACCCCGTACTGACCGTTGCGAGGAAGGGTGATGCGATCAAGCGCGAACGGATCTCCGGTTAACGAACCTGTGTCCGAGCCGGAGTCGGTGCCGATTCCGCTGCCATGCGATCCACCGGAGCCGTTCGAGGCAGAGTCGCCGGCGCCGTTCTCGCCGCGGCCCTGACCGACACCGCTGGCAGTTCCATCGCCGGAGGCATATCCGCTTCCATTCCGATTGCCTGTGCCGGCTCCGGTTCCATTCTGCGGGCCCGATGCAATCCCGGTGCCGGCTCCGGCGGCGCCATCTGACCGGCCGGGCGCGAGCGATCCTAAACCAGAACCGGACGCAATCTGATCGACGAGCGGCAAGGCGACCGTTCCCTGGGGTACGGCGAGTTCAGATACCGACATTACGGTTGCGGGAGTTGGCAGCGCGGCAGCATTGGAGGTGGACTGTGGAACCTGCGCTATGCCGGGCACATGCATGGCTACCGGAGAGGTGGTGCTTGCCGCGACTGGAATCGTTGCCGACGTGAATGCCGTTGAGGAGAGTTGGATGTCAGAAATGTTGGGCTCGTGATTGGGGCGGGTGAGCACTGGAATTACTTTGGCCGCAACTGCTTTCTGCGGAGGCGGGGGAATGATGCGGAGGATTCGAGCACTCTCCGGCTTCCAGATGACGACGGTCGGCAAGGGGGTCTGAGGCAGTACCGCCAGATTTTTCGGAGCGTCGGGCTGTATCAAAGTCTGCGTGATCGCGCTTCGCTGGGCGAGCTGACGGGGAGCGGAGGGCGCAGAAGAATGGCCGCCGGAGCGGCTGATCTGCGCGAGCTGGTGCGGGGCGGCATGCTGACCGCCGCTTCCGGGCGACCATCGCATCCGCGGTTCCGTCCTTTGCAGTTTCAGGAGCCGGACGGTGTAGCGTTGACTCGGTTGTGGGCCGGCGATTCGCGGGGCGTGGGCGATGGCGAGCAGCATCAGACCCAGCACAGCACCGTGCGCCAACGTCGAGATCATGAAGGACGAGGGGCCGGTTCGCTGCGGCGGAGGAGCGGCGAAAAGCGAGATGGTGCGTGAAGATGTCACCTAAAGATAATCCTGGTCCTGACCTAGCTTCGGAGCAGACGCAACGATTCACCGATGCACAGGCGAAAACGTCTGACTGGAAAGATTGCAATTCTGCGGCCAACCAAAGTGCCGCTAATCCTCTCTAAATCGATTTTTTCGTTGGTTCACCGTGTCTCGCCGGCTACACAGGACGCGCGGGTGGTATACACCCGTTCACACCTGCGCCTGTAAGCCCCTGATTTCCCTTCAAAGGGTGCTCTATCTCTTTGGCACAGCAATTGCGATTAGGTGGAGGGAAAGCGCAGCCGGTTTTGACCGGCTGGAAAAGGTGTCTGAATGAACCGAAGATTGCTGATGATCCTATTGAGCGCGTTTGTCGTTGCGGTCGCATGCAGTTATGTTGTGTTCCGCGTGGTCGGCCACCACCTGAACCAGGGACCTGCTACGACCAACATCGTCGCCGCGGCCAACGACATTCCGCTAGGAAGCGTGCTTCGCAACGAAGACCTCACCACCGTCTCGATCTCTGGAAATCTGCCCAAAGGCGCGATTCTCCAGGGCTCGAACATCGTCGGACGCGGCGTGATCTCGAACCTTTATGCGGGCGAGCCGGTCATGGAGAACCGCCTGGCGGCGCCAGGTTCCGGCGGCGGAATGGCGGCGACGATCCCGCCCGGAATGCGGGCGTGTGCCGTGAAGGTGGACGACGTTGTCGGCGTCGCCGGATTCGCCACTCCTGGAATGCGGGTCGATGTGCTGATCTCCGGGAGCGTGGGCCAGGGCACGAATACGCTGTCGAGAGTGAGAACGCTTCTGCAGAATATTGAGGTGCTGTCAGCGGGTACCGACATACAAAGGGACGGGCAAGGGAAGCCGAAACAAGTGCAGGTCGTGAACCTGCTGGTGACTCCGCAACAAGCGGAACTGCTGAGCCTAGCCGCCAACCAGACGCATATCCAGCTGGCATTGCGCAATCCTCTCGATACGCAAATGGCGAAGCCACCGGGCGCCGCAATGGCGGAACTGTTCGGAGACCGAATTGTACCTGCACCTCATGCGACGGCGCAGATTCGCAAGACACCCCTGCCGCCCGGACATTTCTACCTGGTGGAAGTGTTCAACGGGGCGAAGCGGAGTGAAGCAAAATTCGCCTCACACGAGGGAAAATAGTGAGAAAAACAATCTGTCGTACTGCGGTCTGTTTGTGTGCCTTGGTTTTCATTATTCGCGCGACGCCCGGTCTTAAGGCCCAGGCATACAGTGCGTCGCAACCCGCCACCACCAGCCAGGACGCCTCGAATGACCTGTTCGTGAGCGTTGGAAAATCGGTGCTGGTCGACACCGCCCAGCCGATTACCCGCGTCACGGTTGGTCTAGGCGATATTGCGGAAGCGCGGGCCACCAGCCCGAACGAAATTGTCGTGAACGGAAAAAACCCGGGCGAAACCAGCCTGATCGTGTGGGAGTCGGGCGGCGGACGGCAGTTCTTCAACGTGACCGTTCGGCCGAGCTCCGCTGTTTCGAGCGACGCTCTGGACGGATTGCGGCGTCAGCTCCGAATGGAACTGCCGGGGCAGAGCCTGAAGCTGAGCTCCGACGGGGGTGTGATTTTTCTGCGAGGAACAGTGAAGGACCTGAACAGTTCCGACCGCGCGCTGCAGATTGCTTCGACTGCGGGCAAGGTGGTGAACCTGCTCTACGTCGCTGTGCCGCCGTCGGAGCCGCAGATTCTTCTGAAGGTCCGTTTTGCCAGTGTGGATCGCACACGGGAAAAACAACTCGGTATCAACATATTCAGCACTGGTGCGGGCAACCTGCTCGGAACCGTCAGCACCGGACAGTTCTCGCCGCCAACGGTTACGCTGCCGAGCGGGAGCACCGGGCCATTGGCCACCGTCACGAGCCCGCTGAATCTTTTTCTGTTCAGCCCCAACATTAACATTGGTGCCACTCTGGAAGCGCTTGAGACAAGAGGGCTGATCGAGGTGCTGGCGCAGCCGAATGTGATGGCTTCCAACGGCAAGCAGGCCAGCTTTCTCGCGGGCGGCGAATATCCGTATCCAGTGGTGCAGGGAACTACGGGTGGCGGCGTGGGAGCGGTGACAATTCAGTTCCAGGAGTTCGGAGTTCGGCTGAATTTTATCCCCACCATCACTCCCCGCAACACGATTCGCCTCCAGGTAGCACCGGAGGTCAGCTCCCTTGATTATGCCAACGGCATAAACATCTCCGGCTTCACCGTCCCCGGCCTGAATACCCGCAAAGTGAAAACCGAGGTCGAACTGCGTGACGGCCAGAGCTTTGTGATCGGTGGGCTTCTCGACAACCGAGACACGGAGACCTTCAACAAAATTCCATTCCTCGGAGACATACCCATCCTCGGCAAGTTCTTCCAGTCGATGACAAGGACCCGCACCAACACCGAACTGATTGTGATTGTGACGCCGGAGATCGTGGCTCCCATCCCTGCCGACGCGCCGCTGCCGGAGTTACATTTGCCAACGAAATTCATGAAGTCGAATTCCAACATTCCGATGACGAACCCGGGGACGGAGGTCACCGGCGCCAAACCGCTGCCGCCGTCGCCGGGAAAAATTCCCATCGAGAAGCTGCTGGAAAGCATGAAGCCGGAGGACCCGCTGTTGATTCAAAGCGGAACCGGAGGTGGACAGGGCGCCAGGTCGGGCGGAGGAGCATCGCAATGATGCACAAGATCGCCGTTGCTAAAACCGCAAGGCTGAAGCTGAATCACTTAGCTGGAAAAACTGCCAGGAGGCAAGTTATGGTGTTGAATCGCGCAGTGCGGGTTCTTTCATTCACAGTCGTTGCTCTAGTGCTTGCCGGGTGCGGCAACCCATCGGGCCTGAATTCCGTCCAGGTCACGCCAGCATCGCAGTCCGTGGCGGCCGGTCAGACGGCGCAATTTACTGCAGTCGGGACCTTTGGCAATGCGAGGAAGCCTACCACGCAGGATATAACCAGCACTGTCACCTGGACCTCCAGCGTTCCTTCCGTGGCGACTATCAACGCGTCCGGAGTGGCAACGGCTCTGAGTGCGGGCACAACCACCATTACAGCCGGAGCGACGGCATTCAATGGCGATGTCAGCTCGAGCGCAACGCTGGTCGTTTCAGGCTCCGGCGGCGGCGCAGGCGCCGGGCAACTAGTTTCCGTGACGATTATTCCCAGCTCGGAAACGGTTGGTGCATTGACGGAAACGGGGCAATTCCTGGCGATCGGAACGTATTCGGCGGCGCCGACCATTCGCGATATTACAAATTCATCCACGGTGACCTGGATTTCTTCCTTTCCGAGCGCCTTCCCGGTCAACACCAACACCGCCGGCGGTCTGGGGGCCACGGCGGGGATTGTCACCGCGCTGTCAAGTGGAAACGCAGCGATCACTGTAGAAGCGAAGAGCGCAGACGGCTCGATCCAGACCGCCACGGCAAACTTCGCCTGCCCGCTGGTTCTGCCCAACCCTCCGTCGACTCCGGGTACGTGCTACCAGGGTTTGCCGTTCCCCTCGCCGATCCTCTCGACTCTGACCGTTTATAACGAGGGCCTGAATACCACCAACTGGCTGGTCACAGCTTCTTCGGCGACGGGCACGCCGAACGTGCTCAATTGCGGCCCAGGTGCGACGGGCGGATCTGTCTGCGTGGCCACCTATCCGTATGGGAGCACCGTAGTTCTGACTGCGCCCGCCAACGGCGCCGCGTTCGGGGGATGGTCTTCCAACTGCGCGAATATCGGGACGATCACCGCGGCGGGGCCGAACAGTTGCACGGTCACGTTGACGACCGACGATACTGTGGGAGTGATCTTCAACTAGATCGCCATGCGCGATACAGGCTGCGGAGGGTTCGAAGCGGCGGGAGTTGGCTCCCGCCGCCGTCCACTGATCCAACTGTACATCGGGCCATCGATTCAACGATTCACGCAGCTTCACTCCTGAGGTACGGCACGGCCCGGGGATTTTCTGAAGGGTGAGACAATCTACGTCAACACAATGAAGCCTTCTCGCGGAATTCTCGAATGCCTCCTGCCACCCCGGGCCGAACCGGAACTTCGCATGAAGGTGTCGAACCTGACCCGCGAGACCGTGCTGGCCAGCCGTGTTGAAGTGGCGGACCACGGAGCGAAACGCAGCAAAGGCCTGCTGGGCCGCGATGGGCTCGCTTCCGGAGAAGGTCTGTGGATCGTTCCCTGCGAGGCAGTCCACACCTTCGGCATGCGGTTTCCCATTGACCTGGTGTATGTGGACCGGAGCAAGCGGGTGCGGAAAGTGAGGAGCGCCGTTCGTCCCTGGCGCATCTCCGCGTGTCTCACCGCGCATTCGATCATCGAGCTCGCCGCCGGCACCGCGATGGCGACGCGTACCGTTCGCCGGCGACCAGCTTGAGTTTTCTTCTGTCGATTGACCAGCCTTGCTAGTAATAACTAACCCACTTGAATTTAGTGCTGTACAGCGGATACTGAGTTGGAATCGGAATACGCGTGAGCGTGATTACCTCTGGAGTGAACGTCTGCGCAGGTTTCGCGTTTCCGGCCGCCTTGGTGCGTTGCGTGGGTTGACCCGGCGGGACAGAGGTCAGCACCAGATGGTTCGCGTCGGGTGTCCGCCACGTATAGGTGGCATTTTTGCCCTCGTAGGGTTCGATCAAAAGCGTGTGGGAGGCTGGGTCGACTTTCAGGTAGGTGCGCCACAGAATGCCGTTTGCTGAGCGTGTCATGGCACGTTCCACAGAGTCGATGTAAAACTCGGTCGCGGCACTCGAGCGCAACACGAAGGGCCCCGATGCCGGATGCGTGGGATCAAGACGCCAGGCGCCGAGCAGACGGCGACTGAATGCGGGCAACGACGCGCTGGTGATACCAGTCAGCCCCGTCAAACAATGGATTGATCGTCAAGCGCTCCGACAATAAACACAATCTCCAGCGCGCGCACGTACAGGCGAACGCCGCGCCGTGTCAAAGGTGGCGTCCATACGCCCGTTTGTACTGCGGGCTGGTGCCTCCAGAAGAAGTCGAACATTGGCTTGGTGTCCGGCAGCACAATGAACATCTCCGCCAGAAGCAAATTGATGGCGAAGTGTTTTACGGAGACTCCGAAAAACATGTTGTAGAGCACGACATTGCTCATGATGAAGATGGAAATCAGCGTGCCCACAAGAGCGGTCCGACGGAACAGCACCAGCGTGCCTGCGACCACCTCCGCCACGCCACAAATGCATTCATAAAGCGGATAAATGCCAACAAGTGAATACAGAAAAGCATGGGGGCTCATGTTGCCGGCTGGCTGGCTCAGGATGCCAAGCGATATAGGTGGCATTTGCAATGGAAACACCTTGAGCATTCCGTAGGCGATCATGAAATAGCCGACCGTCAGTCGCAGAAAAAAACGAAGCCAGGCCAGCAGCGTGCGGTATTCAGTACGAGTACTGCCACGCAGTTTCGCGACAGCGGTCCACACGAGGCCGCCAAGCACCGAGGCAACGATGAATATCTGCTCCAGCACCCAGTTGCCCAGGGCGTCCCCACGGTCTGCCACATGCCAGTGAGGCGGCATGTTTTTGACGTGGAAGATGTGAGCACCGCTCCACAACAAGACGTGATTCAGCGGCCAATTCAGGAAGTTGCCCAACCCGCGCCAGAAGACGATGGCATTGAAATCCGCCCCATCGTTTCCGTATAGCCACATGAAGCAGATGAAATAGATGAAGGCAATTCGAAAGCCCAGGCGAGTGAGCGGTCTCCAGCCAGCAGGTGCGGCAGCAGTCACGGTTATTGAAGCTGCAGGGCTGGGCTGGATAGCCGCCTCGGACACCTCCGCGGGTGGGGCTATATCGTCTTCCACAGTTGCTGCGGAATAAGCGGAGTATGCAGAAATGTTGCCCGGACTATCCACTGTATATTTCGCTCGATCTGGGCGCGGAGTTGAACCCATTTTTGTATTACGTCTGTGTCTATAGGATTGAGCATTTTTGGGGCCAATCTTCGGCGGCAGGTGACGCGGGCTGTTTCTGAAGTCTCGTTCGTTAGGGTAGGGAACATCTCTCCGGAAGGAGTCATTCTGAGGAACGCAGCGAAGTGAAGAATCCAAAGAATATCGTCTCAGGTGTAGACGCCATCACGCTCTGGATCACCGCAGGCTTTGCGGCGAATAGAAAAAGCGCTGTGATGCCGAGCGGAGCGCAGTGAAGTCCAGGAATCTGCGATCTGCCAGCGGACCGCCGAAAAGATTCGCCTGAACCCGCCTGCCTCCGCGCACCCTGTATACGCGCCATATCTGTTCGGCGCAGGCTGTAAACAGGCGTTCACGCCACTTTATGGTCCGACAACGTAAGTTGCTCATTTTCAATGGCGCGCTCCTGCCGACGAATGGCGCTTGGCTTGCTATTAGAAGGGCACATCCAGCCTGCGGCTGGTACTTCAATGCACGGGAGACGAATCGAAATGAAATCTAAATTGAATGACAAGATGGTAGCAATGGTTGTGAACGCGAAATGCCTGCTGATGAGAGAAGAAGGTCAGGACCTGATCGAGTACGCGCTGCTGGTCGCGATGATTTCGCTCGGCGCGGTTGCCGCTATGACGACGTTGGCCGGCAGCATCAGCGCGGCTTTCACCGCTGTCAGCACGAAGCTGACCACCAACACCTAGTCGTACAGAGAACACTAGGCCGGGTAGCAGAGCGAAATCGTTCGTTTCTTACGGGAGAACGCGGCATGGGTCGAATCGATCCCGCGGGCGTTCTCCTCGGCATTAAGAAACGGACCCAAACAATTCCCCGGGAAAGGACTTCAAGATGGAGAAAACAATTCGCGCGTGCAAGTCCATAATTCGGTTCCTGACGCGGATCGACGGTCAGGACCTGATCGAATATGCGCTGCTGGCCTCGATGCTTTCGCTGGCGGCAGTTGCTTCAATGAAAACGCTGGCGACGAGCATCAGTACCGGATTTACCGCTTCCAGCACCAAGCTGACCACCTACGCTACCGGAGGTGGCGGCGGCAACGGCAACAATAACAACAACAATAACAACAACAACAACAACAATAACAACAACAACAATAACAACAACAACAACAAAACAATGGTTTCTTCGGCTTCTTTGGATAACATTTCTCGCGCCTGACGAATGTACGAATTACACCTTTCCCGCACACGCTGGATGCCTGAAGCGAGCCAGTCCCTCGGACAGCCCGCTTTGTCCTTCTCGCGGTGGCGGGAAAGTTGCGTCAATAGATGCGTTTCGTTCACGGAGGGCCTCACAAGAAATCGCCTATGATCCTCTCTCCTGCCACAGCTCGCAGCACGTCGCCAATGATGATCGAAGGCTGCCTGACCGTGATCGCGTTCGCAATCGGCCTTCGCATTTCCTCGGATTGGCTCCGGATTTCCCTCCCGGGTCGAGCACGCCTTCGCCCGGCTGGCGCGAAGGAAAGCTTTATCGGTCTTCGTCGTCGGAGCAGCCGCGCTCCTGCTCCGCCTCGCCATTCTTCCCCTCAGTCCGATCCCGCATCCATTTTTCCCCGATGATTTCAGCTTTCTGCTGGCGGCGAACACGTTCGCGGCGGGAAGGCTGACCAATGCCACGCCCCCAATGTGGATGCATTTCGAAAGCATTCACATCACCATGAAACCGACTTATATGTCGATGTACTTTCCCGCGCAGGGTCTCGTCCTGGCTGCGGGCAAGGTGCTGGCGGGGCGGCCTTGGTATGGAGTCTTATGCATGAGCGCATTGATGTGCGCCGGTATCGTCTGGATGCTGCAGGCATGGCTGCCGCCCACGTGGGCTCTGCTCGGCGGCGTCATCGCCATTCTGCGCCTGGGTCTGTTCAGTTATTGGATCGACACGTATTGGGGAGGAGGATCAATCGCGGCGCTGGGTGGAGCGCTGCTGCTGGGCGCTCTGCCGCGATTCATCAAGACACAACGGTTGCGTTACAGCATGTTGATGGGCATCGGGATCATTCTCCTGGCCACCTCACGCCCGTACGAGGGAATGCTGCTATGCATTCCGGTGTTTTTTTTTCTGGCGCTATGGATTTACTCGGGCAACAATCGACCCGCGCCAGCCGTGCTGCTGCGCCGCGTGGCGCTGCCACTGGCGTTAATTGTTGCCGCCGGCGCATGGATGGGATATTACAACGATCGCGCATTCGGAAATCCGCTCACTCTGCCATACTCGGTCAATCGAGCGACATATGCGATGGCACCATATTTTGTGTGGCAGTCGGCGCGGCCGGAGCCTGTCTATCGCCACGCGGTCATGCGCAAGTTTTATTACCGTAGCGAACTTGACGATTTTAAGAAGATCCACCGACCGTCCGGCTATTTACCGCAGACACTACTGAAGACTTTGATGGGAATATGGTTTTATGCCGGCATCGTGCTGCTGGTGCCGTTAATCATGATACGGCGCGTGTTCCTCGATCGGCGGATGAGATTCCTGATGCTGTGCCTGCTGGTGCTGATGGCCGGAATGGCGGTCGAGATATTTTTCATCCCACACTACGCAGCTCCGTTCACCGCTATCTTTTATGCAATCGGCCTCCAGGCCATGCGGCATCTGCGGGTCTGGAGGGTAGGGAATCAGCCCGTCGGCCTCGCCCTGGTGCGGCTGACCGTGATGCTGTGCGTCGTCATGGCCGGAGTGCGGTTGTATGCCGCACCGCTGCACCTGCAGGTCTCCAACTGGCCAAGCGAAGGATGGGTCGCGCAATGGTACGGTCTGGGGCCACTGGGTACCGCGCGCGCCAGAGTCGAAACCACGCTGGAGCGGATGCCAGGAAAACAGCTCGTGATTGTCCGATATTCCGCCGGCCACTTTCCGGCGGATGAATGGGTCTACAACGATCCGGACATCGACAACTCCAAAGTTATCTGGGCGCGCGAGATGGACGCGGGCGCGAACCGGGAACTGATCCGCTATTACAAGAACCGGCATGTCTGGCTGGTCCAGCCGGACGCAAAGCCGGCTGAAATATCGCCGTATCCGAATGGAAGCGGGCAGGCCGACAACATGCTGTCTGCGCGCTGATACACGCTGTCGAGACTAGTCGGGGGATTGCAGCAGGAAAGGTTCACGATGATCAACGGAAAGAAAATCGCGGTCGTAATGCCCGCTTACAACGCGGAAAAGACGTTGGAAAGAACCGTGCGAGAGCTGCCGGAGGAGGTCGATATCAAGATTCTTGTCGACGACTCCAGTAATGACGAAACTGCGCGTCTTTCCGAGCGGCTCGGGGTCCAGACATTCATCCACGACAACAACTACGGCTATGGGCGGAACCAGCAAACGTGCTACCGGGAGGCGCTGGCTGCCGGAGCCGACGTTGTGGTGATGGTCCATCCCGACTACCAGTACGCGCCCACGCTGGTTTCGGCGATGGCCGGCATGGTGGCGAGCGGCGTCTACGACATGGTTCTGGGATCGCGGATCCTTGGAGGAGGCGCTCTCAAGGGAGGAATGCCGCGGTATAAGTACGTGGCGAACCGGATGCTGACGGCATTTCAAAACCTGTTTCTGGGAGCGAAGCTGTCGGAGTACCACACGGGATTTCGTGCTTTCTCACGGGGACTGCTGCAGACGCTGCCGCTGCTGGAGAACTCCGATGATTTTGTTTTTGATAATCAGATGATCGCGCAATCGTTGATGTTCAAGTTCCGCATTGGTGAGATCTCTTGCCCGACGCGGTATTTCGAGGAAGCCTCCTCGATTAACTTTCGCCGCAGCGTGCAATACGGGTTTGGAGTGTTGCAGACGACCGCCAGCTTTGTCGCGCACAGATCGGGGCTTCTGCGGATTCACATGTTCGATACGGCGGGAAGGAAGGTCACGATGAATTACTATTCGGGGCTTCCTGCGACCCTGGATGAGTTGGCGAGAGCCTTGCCTAAGGCCACATCTTAGAGCTACGGTCGGGGGTAAGATGCGGGCAATGGGGAGATTCGCCCTGTTACGTTATGTCCGATAACATGTATTCTGTAAAGTAGAGAACGACCGCGGCACTCCCCTTGGTAATCCTTCAATTCTGCCGGTTGATCTGCTGTTTACGCTATTCTTAGCTACGAATTGCCCCTGCTCTTCTCACGCTAATGAAGATCGCGTTTTCAACTGGCCGTCCCGCACATGTGGTGCTGCCCGCCAATCTTCTGGCGCAGCGTGGAATTGACGTCACCATCTATACAGCGGCGTATCGCTCGCGGTTCCGGCAGCTCGCACCCAGTGTTGAACTGCGCTGGGTGCCGCAGTTGGTGCCCAGCTTTCATTTTTTAACCGGGGTGCAGCTTCCGCGGCCGTTCCAGCGCGCCGATACCGCTATCTACGACCGGATGGTCGGGCTACGGATGGAAAAGTTTGACCTGTTCTGGGGCTGGGCCACGGGTGCGCTGGCGGCCGGGCGTGCTGCGCGACGGCTGGGTGCGAAATTCGTTCTGGATCGCGCTTGCCCGCACGTGGATGCGCAGCAGGCTCTGGTCCGCTCTGAATGCGAGCGGCTGGGCGTTCCTTACCAGGCGGAGCCGCGCTGGTTCCGGCGGCGTCAGCTCGATGAGTACCAGGAGGCGGATATCATCCTGGTGCCGTCGCAGTATTCACGACGCTCTTTTCCGTCGGAGCTGCAGCCGAAGGTCCTTGTCGCGCCCTTGTTTGGCCGAGTGTCGAATATTCAGCCCGCCATTCACGACTTGAAGGCGGCGGCGGATGGGCGTCCCTTCACATTCGGCACCGTGGGTGCGCAGCCTTTGCGAAAAGGCTTTCTGTATCTGCTGCAGGCCTGGGAGAAGCTGGGCCTGCCGCATGCGCGGCTGCTGCTGCGCACCGATGCTTCGCTCCATCGTTCCCCGGCATTGCGCGAACTGTTGTCGCGCCTGCCGGATGTCGAGATTGTCGGCCATGTCAAGGATATGAGCAGTTTCTACCGGCGCTGCGACGCGTTTGTCTTTCCAACGCTGGACGATGGGTTTGGCATGGCGCTGATCGAGGCGATGGCGCATGGGCTGCCGGCGATCGCGACGACTCATTGCGGCGCGGCCGAGCTGTTCGCGCCGGGTGAAGATCTGCTTGTAGTACCGGCGCAGAACGTGGAGGCGCTTGCGTCGGCCATGCAGCAGCTGCATGCTTCGCTCGATTTCCGCACATATCTGAGCAGGAACGCATTGGAGGGTCTTCGTCGGATCGCGGGAGACGGCGTGTATCGACTGTATTCGCAGACTCTGGATCGTGTTCTGGCGATTGCAAATGGGTGAGAAGCGGGAGCCCAAACCAAGAGCTGCAGTTTGCATGTAACACATCACAAATTGTCTATAGAAACAACAATCTTCACCCTTTCATTATGACCCCAGTGCCGCAGGGGTCGACCAGCGGGAAGCAATTGATGCCCTGTTCGTCGCAATACTTTCGTACTGCTGCTTTCACCCCGGGATAGTCCGTGCTGTTGTAATCGTGCAGGAAGATGAAGCCTCCCCGGGCGAGGCGCGGATAGAAAAACTGCAACCCCTCGTAGATGGGCTTATACAAGTCGGTATCGATGCTTACAAAGGCAAACGATTCGTTCTTTTCGGATTCCTGTACCGATTCTGGAAAGTAGCCGGCGCGGATAGTGACTTTTTCCGGGTGCTCCATTTTCTTTAATACGAGATCGACGTTCGTGTCAGAAAAATCTTCGGCCGCGGAGGAAAAGCCTCCCCCTGTATCGACCTGCTTGTCCTGGTCGTGAAATCCGGCGAAGGTGTCGAACAGGTAGAGATTCCTATCGGGGAATGCTGCGCTGATATGTTTCGCAAAATCTCCCTGGTAGACGCCGAGCTCCGCGACACTGCCCGGTACGGACTTTGCGTAAATCTCTTCAGCGACGGCCTGCAGTGAGCAGACCCGAAGATAATCCCTGGAGGTGAGATTTGCTAGCTTCTTCATATCGAGGACAATCTGGCCCCGCATAATGACGAAACCGAAGCGTTCGTAGAGCAGGCGCTTCAGATTTTTCTTGTACAGTTTTGTCAATTGATTCGGCATGTACTCCCCTCGCCTCAATATCGGCTTCTCTGCCTAAGATGCAATACGATCCGTCCTTATAGCTCACTTCGAACGATCCGCCGGGCCAAGCGCATGGATAATTTGCTCACGATAATTCGCATATCGAACAGGAAGAATGCCACGATGGCGAGCGCGGCGCTCACCGCGACTGAGGCAGCAAATTGGAATCGGTAGAGGTCGCGGAAGGTATGCATCAGCACCAGGCCACCCGCCGCCAGGCCGACGAAGCTGAGCGCGGCCAGACGGTAAAGGTAGGTAAGCCGGTGCTCGCCGGTATGCGCGAACAGCCGCTGGTTCAATTGGACAATCCGCACTAGCTGGAACAGTTCCACAGCGAGCCAGGTGTAGAGGAAGCCCATCATTCCCTGCCAGCGAACCATGGGAACGGAGAGCACGGCGAGCGTCACATAGCTGAAAAACATGATGCGCGCCAGCTCCTCATGGGTGTTGGTCGAGAACTGAAATTGGAATTTATGTTCTTTCGCGCTTAGCGTCATGGAGATCGCGGCCATGATGAGGTACGGCAGAACGGAGAACAGGGCCGGCTTGTGCAGCCAGATGACCACCAGGACCGGGGAAATAATCAGCAGGCCGATATTCATGATGGGAATGAGTGAAAAAATCAGCCGCTCCGAATAGCTGTAGACTGCGGTGAGTTCCGGCCACTCTTTGCGGCCGAAGAGCCGTGTGATTTCGGGCGCCATCGCCTGCGTTGGAGCATTCAAAATCTGGCGGCACATGGAGAAGATGGTCCGCATCACCGTGAACGCGACCACAATGAAGGGCCCCACTTCGCGTTGCAGAACCAGCACGGGAACTTCGTAGGAAAGAAACGTGCTCATGCTGATGAGACCGAAGTAACTGCTGGGGCGAAGAATTGCGCCGACGGCGCTGCGGTCCCAGAGATTGATCCTCGGGGAAATTTCGGGCGCGACCCGGCGGATATGCAGCAGCACCATCAACGTGCCGAGCAGGTAAACCCCTAACTGCATGGCGGCGAGCAGCGGGAATGAGAACCGCATCCACGCACCGGCGGAGACCACGAAGACCATGGCCATACGCAGGCCGTTCACCCAGAGCACGCCCATGTGGGCACGGCTGATGACCATGTACATCCCGGTGAAGTAGCCGAACAGCACGCCCAGGAGAACCTGCAGGGCGAGCAGATAGAGCGTCTCGGTTGCGACACGCTGCGAAAGGGTCAAACGCAGCCAACTTTGTATGGGCAGCGCGAAAATGACGAGACACACAACTGCGGCGCTGCCGAGAATCCCCAGGAGCACGCGCAGCGAGGTGGACTGCTGCAGGTGGTAGCGGTCGAGATCGTGACGCTGGTAGCGGACGGTGAGGTCCTGGGTGACGTAGGTCTGGATACCGAAGTTCAGCGTGCTGAGATAGGCGACGGCGCCGGAGAGCGCGATCCACTGGCCGTACAACGTGGTGCCGTAGCGATACAAAAAGATGGGCGGCAGCAGCAACTTGGTGATGAGGTTCACCACGTTCGAGGTGAGCAGCGCGGCCATCACTTTGAGGATGCGGGTGAGAATGCCCATGGTTCTGTTGGCTATTGTCGCAGAGCGGCGGGGTGGACCGACTGCTGAACACGCCTTGCACGCGCGCTCACAGAGGGTGGAAACCGGTCGAGCAAATCGTTGGCCGCCTGGATCACCTGCTCCGCAGCGATCTCCTCGATCCAATAATCAGGGTGTGGCGCCGCGGATGCGGGGGCCCTGCAAAACGCGATAGCGGGGATTTCGAACGGGCAGCCATTCGAGAGCGCTCTGCCAGGCGGGCGCGATCACGACACCCGGCAATTCGACCGCACGTGCGACGTGGAATGTTCCGGTATCGACGCTGATGGCGAGATCGCATTGCGCGAGCACGGCGGCGAGCTGCGGGACGGTGGTCTTCCCTGCTACCGAAATGGCTGGGCATGCGATGGATTGGCGCAGAACTTCGATCGCTGCTGCATCCGCGGAGGTTCCAACAAAGATGGGGACGGCAGCGTGATTGTCGGAGAGTTGCGCAATCACGTGACGGAAGCGTTCCTCGCTCCAGCGATTGCGCTGGCCTGGACTGTTTTGGGTGACGAAGGCGATGCGCGGAGTCTCCGGGTTGAGCGCGAGCGTTTGCAGTAAATCGGTGGCATGCTCAGCATCCTGCAGCGCGAAGAAAACGCGTGGCTCGCAAAAGTCCACGGCATGGCCAAGGCTGCGAAGGATGTCGAGATTGCCTTCGATCTGGCCCCGCTCCGGATCGAACTGGAGTGGCGCATCGTAGAGTTCCGGGGCGAGTGTGTAGCCGGCGCGAATGCCCATTCCTGCGAGAAGGCTGAGGAGGGCTATGCGGGTACGCTGGTTGCCGATCGTTGTGAGAATTGCGCGCGGCCCGGCGGGCATGGATTGGAGCAATCGGCGAACGGCGCGGTGCGATTCGCGGAGATGCTCGAGCGGATTGGGGGTTACGATGCAGCGGTCAATCGAGGGACTGTTGCCGAGTACGGCGGCGGCCATGCGGGATGCGGCGACGGTGATGTGGGCATCCGGCAACGTACGTTTGAGCGCTTCAAACAAAGGCGTGGCATGGACGACGCTTCCCAGCGGCGACTCATACTGTAGAACCAGGAAATTTCGGATCTGCCGCAGATTGCTCTGGGTAGGTGGATCACCGCCGCGCAGTGAATGTTCCATGCGGGCGATGGTGTTGAACAGCATCTGTCGCCAGGGCTTCGATGGGTGCTGCGGCATGGGAACCTTTGGACAGGAAATGCTCAACACTACATTTTGTAACGGCCCAGATCTTCATCGTTGAGATTTTCGAGCCAGCGCCGCAGTTCTTCTGTTGAGAAATTCTCCACTCCCGCGTTTGCGATTCGGGTTGTGCGCAGAACCTGTCCGGAGAGAAAAATGGGGCAATCTGTGCGGAGAGCTAGGGCGAGCGCGTCGGATGGCCGCGCATCCAGGCTGATGAGTTCCCCGCTGCGCTCCATCCAGATGAGCGCGTAATAGACGTCGTCGCGCAGCTCCGTAATGACAACGCGCTGGACTTCGCCGTCGAGCGTGCGGATAAGATTCGCCAGCAGATCGTGGGTCATGGGACGGGGCGTCGCCGTCTTTTCTATTTCCAATGCGATTGCGTTGGCTTCAAAGATGCCGACCCAGATGGGAACGAGCGCGTCACTCTGCACGTCTTTCAACACGACGATGGGCATGTTCGTGACCGGGTCCATCATCAAGCCGCGAATTTTCACTTCCATTTCGTCTGGATTGACGTCGCTGAGGCCGGATTGTAGAGGAGTATTCATGCGACGCAAACTTCCTCAGTCTGGCTGACGTTTAATGAGCGGCCGGGAAGCACCGCCACTCCCAGCAGGCTGTTGGGAAAACTGTGGGTGATGCGGACGTCCATGTAATTTCCTGGCGCTGGAAGGATCGGTGTATCGACGGTGAAGTTGACGACCTTATTCTGCGAGCTACGTCCGGAGACCTGGCCGCGTGCCGAGTTCTGTCCTTCAACCATTACTTCAACAACTTCCCCGAGGTGTTTTTGATAGCTGAGGCGCTGAATCTCACGTTGTTGATTAAGCAGGATCTGCAGACGCTGCGTTTTGATCTCTTCTGGAATACTGTCGGCCATCGAAATCGCCGGAGTATTCGGCCGTCGAGAGTATTTGAAGGCGAAGACCGCGTCGTACTGCACCTCTGCGAGAAGCGCGAGGGTCTGCTCGAAGTCATCGTCCGTTTCGCCGGGAAAGCCGACGATGATGTCGGTGGTCAGGCTGATTGGCCGCCGGGCTGCGCGGATCCAGGCGATGCGCTCGAGATACCATTCGCGCGTGTACTCGCGCTGCATCCTCGCGAGCACGGAGGAAGACCCGCTCTGGACCGGAAGATGCACGTGATCGCAGAGGGTCGGCACGGCATCGATGGCCTCCACAATGTCGCGGGTAAAGTCGCGGGGATGCGAGGTGGTGAAGCGAACGCGGCGAATGCCGGGAACCTGACCGACGGCTGTGAGCAGTTCGGCAAAGCTCATTGTGCCGGAGGGATCGCGATAGGAATTGACGTTCTGGCCCAGGAGTTGAATGTCGGTGTAACCGGACTCTGCCATGCGGCGGGCTTCGCTGAGCACTGAGTCGGAGTCCCGGCTGCGCTCCTTGCCGCGTGTGTACGGCACGACGCAATAGGCGCAGAACTTGTCGCAGCCTTCGATGATGGTGATGTAGCCGCGGTGACGGTTGCTGCGCGCGGTGAACTCGGTTTCGAAGGTCTCGTCGGTCTGCCGATCGTCAAGCCCGGTAATGCGATTTTCGCCGGCTTCGAGACGCGCCAGCATATCGGGCAATTTACGGTAGGAGGCGGAGCCGGAGACCATGGAGACATAGGGAGCGCGCTCGAAGATGCGTTCGCCTTCCTGCTGGGCCACGCAGCCGAGCACGGCGAAACGCTTGCCCTGCTTGTAGAGGGCCTTGTAGTCGTTCAGGCGGTTGAAGACCTTCTGCTCCGCCTTGTCGCGGATCGAACAGGTGTTGTAGAGAATCAGCGCGGCTTCAACTTCGGTCTCGACCTGCCGGTAGCCTTCGTGCACCAGGGTTCCGATGACCTTTTCCGAGTCATGGACGTTCATCTGGCATCCAAAGGTTTCTATGTAGAACGTCTTGTCGAGAAGGGCCATACCAAGGCCAAGTATAACGCAGCGGACGCGGCGATTTCATCGGTTTGGTTAGACTTGGAGAGCATGACGAGTCCTGCTCAAGACCGATGGAATGAACGCTATATCTCTGGCGAATTTCGGCATCGCGAGCCGGATCCGTTTGTGATGGATGCGCACAGGAATTATCTTGTGCCGCTGCTTCCCGCGGGGAGTGCCGGGCTGGATCTGGCCGGGGGCGCGGGTCATCACGCGGTGTGGCTGGCGCATCAGGGCTGGCGGA
This sequence comes from uncultured Acidobacteriota bacterium, assembly GCA_963744615.1. Classification (GTDB taxonomy): domain Bacteria; phylum Acidobacteriota; class Terriglobia; order Terriglobales; family Acidobacteriaceae; genus JAKAAZ01. The sequence goes on along the minus strand of CAVUUE010000003.1, from coordinate 1,358,354 downwards.
TGGTGCTGGCCGACTGGTCCGAAGCCGCGCTCGAGATCGCGAGGGGAAAGATGGCTGCTGTGCCCACGGCCCAGTCGCTCGAAATCATTCAGGGCGCGGCGATCGACGTCGTGACGCGGTTCCAAACTGAGGAGAGGCGCTTCGGATTTGTGGTGGTCTCTTTTTTTCTGGATCGGACCCTGCTGCCTTTGCTGCCGGAACTTCTGCTGCCCGATGGGCTGCTGCTCTATCGCACCTACACAGAAGACAATGAGCGGCTCGGCAATCCGCGCGGTCCGCGCAATCCCGAGTTCCTGCTGCGGACGCAGGAGCTGCTGGAAACATTTCGGGTGATGAAGATTCTGCATTACAACGAGACTGTGGTGACGAAAGGCGTGGCGGAGTTGATCGCGCAACGGAAGGCGGACTGATGGCGAAGACTCCTTCGAAAAAACAGCCGCGAAACGGAAGATTGCAAGGCAAGGCCGCGCCGGCTCCAGGTCATTTGCGGAAACGCGATCCGCTGGCGTCTGGACTTGTGAACCATTGCTTCGGCTGCGCTCCGGGCAATCGCAATGGATTGCATTTGAAGTTTACGGAGCATCCCGACGGTAAGGTGCAGTGCCTGTTCCGTGTGCCGCGCAGGTTTGAAGGACCGCCGGGGCATGTACACGGGGGCATTATTGCGACGATTCTGGATGAAGCGATGGGGAAGGTGAATCGCCCGAAAAGGATTGTCGCGCTGACGCGGCGCATGTCGATCGACTATCTTCAGCCGGTCCCCCTGGGGGTTCCTTTGATCGCGGTTGGATGGGCGGTGAGGCAGGAGGGCCGCAAGCATTTCCATGCCGGGGAGATTCGCACGCAGGAAGGCGCTGTGCTGGCGCGGAGTGAAGGATTGTTTATCGCCGTCGATCCGGCGGAGATGTTCCGCAAGTACCGGGAGAGGAAAACGCTCGAGCGTTTGTGAAGCGCAGGCGCAGGATGCGCAGGGCGGCCTAATCGATTCCGGAAGGCTTTGGGATTTGCTGATCGAGCGGAATCGGACGGCCGAAGTCGGGCGTACCGTGGCTATTCCAATGGATCTGCTGGGCGCGCGGCTGTCGATGCCCACCGCATCCTTCGCCGGGCTGCGGGTTGGCGTGGAACAGGAACCAGTCCTCGGCGCCATCGGGCGATTTGAAGAATGCGTTATGGCCGGTGCCGAATGCCGCGGCGGCAGCGGATTGCCAGAAAACGGGGTGGTCAGACTTGGTCCAGGATCCGGGATCGAGCAGGTTGCTGTTCCGTGAGGCAGTCAACATGCCGAGCTCGTAGTAATCGGTCCAGCACGCGCTGGCGGAGTAGACCAGAAAAATCTTGTCCCCGTGCTCCAGGATCTCCGGAGCCTCGTTGACATCCACGTGGGGAACGTCCACGGGAACTCCCGGATTTGCCGTGAGGTCACCAACTTTCTCCCATGGGTACTGTGGAGTTGAGAGCTCTACGCGGGGCGTGTCGAGCGTCCATGGATTTTTGAGCCGGGCGATGTAGATATCACGCACGCCGGCGCTCTCCCATCCGGACCAGAGGACGTATTCGACGTCGTTATTTTGAAAGACGGTGGGGTCGATGGCGAATGTGTTGGTTCCGTCTTCAAGCATTCCCTTGATCTGCCATGTTGCCGGAGAGCGGATCGGGAGAGGAGTTCTCCAGCACCCAGAGCCGATGGTGGAGATTGATTCCGTCGTCGGCGCCGAAGTAGATGTACCATTTCCCGCCGAGTCGATGCAGTTCCGGGGCCCAGATCTCTTTTGAATACGGCGTGCCGGGGGGCGGGGTCCAGACAATTTTCTTTTCAGCGTGAGCCAGGTCGGTGATGTCGCGGGTCTTCCAGATGGTGAGGTTGTCGACGGTCGTATCCATGTAGTAGTAGAAACCTGCGTCGCGAACGACCCACGGATCGGCGCCGGACGGCAGCAGCGGATTCGTGAAGGTGTTGAGCTGCCGTGTTCCCGGCTGGGCGGAAAGAGGGGCCGCGGTGAACAAGAAAATCGGCAGCAGCAGGTTCCTGACAGTGAACACCCTTCTTCTCCGTCCCCTTGCAGGCCTGGTGGAAAGCAGCTTCATTATGCCATGCGCTGCGGAGGAACCGCCGGGACAAAAGTTGTTAGACTAGTAGATTAGAGCGGATCTACGCGGGAGAAGATTATGGCAGATCACACGAAAAACGGGCACGGGAGCCACGAAAACAGCAACGGGCTGCGGTTGAAGGTCGGGCTGGCGGAGATGCTGAAAGGCGGCGTGATCATGGACGTGATCAACGCCGAGCAGGCTGAGATTGCCGAGAAGGCAGGCGCCGTTGCAGTGATGGCGCTGGAGCGTGTGCCGGCGCAGATTCGGGCCGAGGGCGGCGTGGCCCGCATGGCGTCTCCCAAGATCATCAAGGACATCATGGCGGTGGTGTCGATTCCAGTGATGGCGAAGTGCCGCATCGGACATTTTGCCGAAGCGCAGGTTCTGCAGGAGCTCGGCGTGGATTTTATTGATGAGTCGGAAGTGCTGACTCCCGCAGACGAACTGCATCACGTGGACAAGCATGCTTTCAAGACACCGTTCGTCTGCGGGGCGCGCGATCTGGGAGAGGCGCTGCGGCGGATTGCGGAAGGCGCGGCGATGATTCGCACCAAGGGCGAAGCCGGCACCGGCGATGTCGTGCATGCGGTGAAGCACCTCCGCCAGATCGTGAAAGATATGCGCCAGTTGACGGTGATGAGCGAGGAAGAGCTGTTCGCGGCGGCCAAGGAACATCGCGCGCCATATGAGCTGATCCGCATGGTCGCGAAGACCGGAAAGCTGCCGGTTCCGAATTTTTCCGCGGGCGGAATTGCGACGCCGGCCGACGCCGCGCTGGTGCGCCAGCTTGGGGCGGAGGCTGTTTTTGTCGGCTCTGGAATCTTCATGCACGATTCTTCAACCTTCGCCAGTAGCGAAGAAGCGACAAGCCGCGCTCGGGCAATCGTACGCGCGACTACGTTCTACGACGATGCCAAGGTGCTGGCGGAGACCAGCGAAGAATGCACGGGCGCAATGAAGGGGCTGGCAGTTGCAGCGCTGGACGCCGCTTCGATGATGCAGACGCGCGGCTGGTAGATTCCTCCGTCAGAGTCTCAGCAATTCTGCAAAATGCAATGGAGTGAAGAGTTCGAGAGAATTCCCGCTCTGGAGCGTTCGCTTAGCTCGGAGCAGGTCGGAATGTCTTCGGCCGAATATCAGGATCGTCGATCCGCACCGGAAAACCAATGCCTTCCAATCCACATTCTCCCGTGATCGGTGTGCTTGCGTTACAAGGAGATTACTCGTCCCACGCGCTCGCGCTTCGCGAAGCGGGCGCGGAACCCAGGATGGTGCGCACCAGGGAAGAGCTGGCGCAGGTTGACGGTCTGATCATTCCCGGCGGCGAATCGACGACGTTTTTGAATTTGCTGCAACGCGAAGGGCTCTTCACGCCGTTGCTGTCGTTCATCGACACGCATCCGACGTTCGGGACCTGCGCCGGCTGCATACTGCTGGCGAAAAAAGTTCTGAATCCAGCCCAGCAGAGCCTTGGCGCACTGGACGCAACGGTGGAACGAAACGCCTATGGACGCCAGATCGACAGCGACATTCTGACGGCGGAGACTTCCCTTCCGGGCGGGCCGCTGGAAATGGTCTTCATCCGCGCACCGCGCATTGCCGAAGTGGGCAGCGGAGTCGAAGTGCTGGCGGCACGGGGAGAGGCACCGGTGCTGATTCGTGAACGGAATATCCTGGCGGCGACTTTTCATCCAGAACTTTCCCAGGACCGGCGCGTTCATGATTATTTTGTTCGGATGGTGGCTGAAACTCAGGCTGCGGCGCGGGAAGATTCAGATCGAACACGGTCGTCCAGAAACGACCCGGCTTCGCCTGACGCGGGATGATTTGCAGCCCCGCTCGAGGTACGATACGCCGCGGTGACGGCTCGCATGCTCTCCGTATAAACTCGATGGGCAGAGGCGCGGGACGATGTACGACGCGTGCAGGCGTGCAGCGGTTAAGAAGCTCGATTGAGAAGCTGCATCCAACAATAGTAAGCTTCAGATGTTCAGGGAAGAATCTGCATGCCCGCCACAATTACCCGCGCTCCAGTCGATGTCGAACGGAAAGATACGGGCAGCGGCGGGCGTCCGCCGGTTCATCACCGCCCGACAGGCGGCGGGGGCGGCGGCGACGAGAATTGGGATCGAAGACCCCGCCGGGGACCGCGCGAGCTGCTGTCGCGCTATCGCATGGGACTGGGATTTGCGCTGGGCGGCGATTTGATCTTCTTCGTGATTCTGGCGACGGTTTTCTTCGCGCAGCAGCATGCGGGCCGCATACCGGCCGATGATGGCTACATTCTCGATTGGAAGCCGCTGACGATTCCGCCGATCCTCTGGATCAACACGGCGGTCCTGCTGCTGAGCAGCTGGACGGTAGAGATGGCGCGACGCAGCGTGTTTCATGAGCTGGATGTGATGGAGGAGTGGCTTGGCCTGGGCCGCCCTACCTCCAGACGCGCACTGCCCTGGTTGATCGCAACGGCAGTGCTGGGTGCACTGTTCATCGCCGGACAATGTGTCGCGTGGAGGCAGCTCTACGCAGAAGGCGTCTACTTCGGCTCGAACCCCAGCAGTCACTTCTTTTATCTGATTACGGGAGCGCACGCGCTGCACCTTGCGTTTGGAGTTGCCGGGGTGACAGCCGCGCTGGCCGCGTTGTGGTCCTCACAACGGATGGAAATGCGGCAGATCATCGTCGACACTGCGGCCTGGTACTGGCACGTAATGGGCGTTCTTTGGGTGTGCCTTTTTGGACTGCTGCTGCTGTCACAGTAGAGCGCTACCGCCCGGGATCGAAGACATCTTCAATCCGCAGGCCAAACACCTTCGCAATCTGGAATGCGAGCGGCAAGCTGGGATCGTACTTGCCGATCTCGATGGCGTAGACGGTCTGGCGGGATACGCCGATTTTCTCGCCGAATTCCGCCTGCGACAGGCTTCTCGACTCCCGCAGTTCCCTCACCCGGTTTTTCATCGGTATCTTCTTTGCGCGATGACCTTGCCAACCATGAACAGAGAACCCATGAGAGGCCAGACCCAGACCCAGTTCACATCGGGAAGGCCGACGTTCTGCAGAAATCCGTAGGTCAATGTCAGTACGGCTGTCGCCGCGAATGCAAACGCTAGGGACTGCAAGGCGATGCGCTTTTCCAATTCGTCAAAGCTGTCCATCATTGCGACAAACGCACGCACGAACAACAGGCAGGGTAGAACGGGGGTGATCGCAATCGGGATGCGCCACCAGCCGAGATGAAAGTGGGAGATAATTCCAATCGATATCACCAGAACCACCGCATAGAGGACCAGTGCGAACAACGACTGTTTGCGATAGAGCTTGCAGGACTCGTTCATATGTTAAGTCTCCTTTACATCGATAAATGTAAAGGATGCTTAACATCATGTCAAGCACTGTTTTGTGGAGTATGCAATGCTGGAGCGCGGTGACGGCGAATGGATCGAGCTACAACTTACGCGCTGCCGCCGCCGCCGACAAACTGCACAATCTCCAGCTTGTCCCCGTTTTGAAGCGTGACGTGGCCCCAGGCAGATCGGGGCGCGATGTCCCCGTTGCGTTCAATGGCAATTCGGTCGGGCTTCATTTCAAGAAGCTGAAGGAGTCGCGGGAGCGCCGGTTCCGCATCAAGCTCGGGAAACTCACGGTCTTTGCCGTTGATACACAACTTCATAATGCGGAGGTTCCCTGGTGTTCCCGGGTCAGGATTGCTCTTACCGAGACGAGGACAAGGGTAACACGGTGGCGGGCTGGAAGCGCGATCTGCGCCGCAGCAATGCACTCCACAGGCGCAGAGTGAGAGGCTCGGACAATGGGAGCGCATGAAGAATCTGGTAGCGTGCGGAGATCAGAATTCGAACCGCAATCATTTCGGGCGCGTTGAAGTCGATGATGTCGGCGTCCGCACCTTGCTGGAGGTAGCAATCCTTCAGGTAGTCGACCGCGTGGCCGATCATTTCGAGTGCGGCGCCCTGTTCGCGGGTCATGGTGCGGCGCATTCCGCCTGGACGGGATGGCACCGCTTGGGAAGTCCGAGCAGTCTGGCCGGTGGAAACCAGGTTCAGTTTAAGGTTGGTTTTCAGGTCAGCTTCCGAACTCACATTCGTCGCCATTGGGGAAACCTCACCTTTCTATAGTGACCTTCGCGTGCACATTTTCAGCGGCTGAATGCATACTCGGGCCGTGGTTGATATCGAAATGGAACTTGGTGCCGAAAGGGGAAACGCAGAGGTTACGAAAGTTTGTCTGCGTATCGCCGGTTTCAGGAAACAGGTTGGTCCTGCCATTATGCTGTTCGGGTTGAAAACCGTTCGCTTCCATCGATCGCCGTTGCTGTTCTGTCAACCCTGGCCGGGAATTTCCATGGATTGCACGCAACTCCTTTTTCGCGCTGACGCGCGGCTCGCTTGACAGTGCCGCTATTGAACCTTAAAGTCGAGCTATAGGCGGCGACGGAGTACCAGTTCGCAACCGACGACTGCGGCCCCCATGCAAACTCCCAACTATTTCTGGAACTATCTGCCATTGCTGCTTCAAATTCTGGCCGCAATCGGGCTGGCGAGTTTCATTGTTCTTGCTTCGTGGCTGATTGGCCGTCACCGTCCCGGCGCTGTAAAACTGTCCACTTATGAATGCGGGATTGTGCCGCAGGGAGATGCGAGGGGACGCTTCTCCGTCCGGTTTTACATGGTCGCCATGCTTTTCATACTTTTCGACGTGGAAGCCGTATTCATGTTTCCGTGGGCGGTCATTTATCGCAAGCTGCCGGCAGCTACGGGTTCGCGTTTTTTCGGCTTCTGGGAAATTGTGGTCTACATCGGGTTCGTGCTGGTGGGCTATTTCTACATTCTGAAAAAGGGCATCCTCGAATGGTCCGAAGACAAAGCAGATCTGTGAGAATGGGGACTCTGTGACAGGCGGGACCAGACGGGATGAAGTGCTCGCCGCAAAGGCGGACGATGCGGCCGTCAAGGCGCTGACGAAGCAGTTGCCTAATGCCATCCAAGACGCAAAATTCGATCGTCAGGAACTCACACTGACGGTGGCGCGCGAGAGTATCGTCGAAGCGTGCCTCTTCATGCAATCGGCGGGTTATAACTTCCTCGCTGACGTGACCTGCGTCGACTGGTATCCGAGTCGTCCCCGCTTCCAGGTGGTCTATCATCTTCTGTCGCATGCGCTGAAGCAGCGGCTGCGGCTGTGCGTGCTGGTGGATGAGAGCGATAGCTCCGTGAACAGCATCACCTCGGTGTGGCCGGCGGCGAATTTTTACGAGCGCGAGATTTTCGATCTGTTCGGCGTTCGCTTCGGAGGTCATCCCAACCTGCGCCGCATCATGATGCCGGAGGACTACCAGGGCAATCCGCTGCGCAAGGATTTTCCGGTTGAGGGATATCGCTGATGCAGGAGACGCCGGTACTTCTCAGCGCGCCGACGATGGTCGAGGCCGACCAGGACCGCACCATGATCCTGAACATGGGCCCGCAGCACCCATCGACCCACGGTGTTCTGCGCCTGGTGCTCGAAATTGACGGAGAAGTGGTGGTCCGGGTCGCTCCCGACATCGGGTATCTGCACACCGGGATCGAAAAAACCTGCGAGGCCAAGTTCTATCAGCAGGTGGTGCCGCTCACCGATCGCATCGACTACCTGAGCCCGATGCACAACAATCTCTGTTATTGCCTGGCGGTCGAGAAACTGCTGGAGCTGGAAGTGCCGGAGCGCGCGCAATGGCTGCGTGTGTTGCTGAGCGAGTTGACCCGGCTGAATTCCCACCTGGTCTGGCTGGGCAGCCACGCCATGGACCTGGGCGCGCTTACCGTCTTTTTATACTGCTTCCGTGAACGGGAGGAAATTCTGCGCATCTTCGATGATCTTGCCGGCCAGCGAATGATGACCTCCTACTTCCGCGTTGGCGGAGTGTCGCTGGAGCCTCCGCTGGATTTCTGCGGACGGGTTCGCAAGTTCCTGAAGAGTTTTCCGGAGAAGATCGACGAGTACGAAAACCTGCTCACCGGCAATCGAATTTTCATCAACCGTACGAAAGGGGTCGGCCTGCTGAGCGCCGAGGACGCGATCGCGCTTGGGGTGACCGGGCCACCCTTGCGCGCCAGCGGCGTGGACTGGGACTTGCGGCGCGACATGCCCTACTCCAGCTACGAGAAGTTCCAATTCGCAGTGCCGGTCTCGAACGATTGCGATGTATGGGCGCGATACGTACTCCGGATGCAGGAGATGCGCGAGTCGGTCAAGATTGCCACGCAGGCACTCGATGGATTGCCCGAGGGCCGCATCACCGCGGACGCTCCCAAGATTGTGCTGCCGGATCGCGAAGCGATGAAGACTCAGATGGAAGCGCTGATTCACCACTTCAAGATCGTCACGGAAGGCTTTCCGGTTCCACCGGGCGAGGTATACCAGGCCATTGAATCATCGCGCGGGGAGATGGGATATTACGTCGTCAGCGACGGAACGGCAAAGCCGTATCGGGTACACATGCGCAACCCTACTTTCGCAACGCTGCAGTCGCTGGAGAAGATGTGCGTTGGCCGGTTGATCGCCGATGTTGTCGCTGCGATCGGTTCGATCGACATTGTGCTGGGGGAGATCGACCGGTGACCGCTGTCATGATCGAACCAACCGCATCAAACTCTCTTACGCGAGAATTATGGATTTCGCTGGCTTCCCTGCTGCGATCGCACGTGGCCATGCATTCCATCGGGCAACCGGGTGCACGGTTGCGGATTCTTGCGGCGACCGACTCCCGGCTGGAAATCTTGGGCGCCTATGGCAAGTTGAGTGTTCTCGGACCCGGTGAGTCCGGCGTGGGTTCGACGGAGTTTCGGCCGGAAGCCGGCGAGCTGGGCGACGAATATTCCACGTTTATCTTTACGGAAGACGGTTTGATCCTGGTTGAAGAGGCAGAGACGCCGATGGATTTGGAAGCGGTCGTCGAGCATTGGCTGCGCAAGGTGCGTGGATGAGCCTGACGAGCATTGACGGAAATTCTAGAGTTGGCGCGAGTATTTTTTCACCCGAGCTGGCTGCCCGTTTCGACAAGCTGGTGACGCTTTACCCGGTTCGGCGGTCAGCGCTGATTCCGATGCTGCTGTATGCGCAGGATGAAATCGGATATGTTTCCGACGCAGCAATTGCGGAGATTGGCCAGCGGCTCGATATTTCGAAACTCGATGTGCGAAACGTGCTGACGTACTACTCCATGCTGCGGACTGAGCCGATCGGAAAATTCAACGTGCAGGTCTGCACCAACATCAGTTGCATGCTCCGGGGCGGCCAGGAACTGTTCGAGCATTGCGAACGGCGGCTGGGGATTGGTCACAAGCAGACCACGCCTGACGGTGTTTTCTCGCTCGAAGAAGTGGAATGCATCGGAGCCTGCAGTTGGGCTCCAGCGGTGCAGGTCAACTACGATTTTCATGACAACCTGACGCCGGAAGCGATGGACGCGGTGCTCGATCGATATCGCGAGACGTACCGCAGCGAGGCCGGTCGATAATGCCCGCGCTGGTTTCCCATCCCGAAGAAGTCAAGATTGTCAGCAGCCGCTTTGGCAAGGGCGCGACGGAGATCGACCGCTATTTGGAGCTCGGCGGATATGAGTCCGCACGCCAGGCAATCGAACAGGGGCCGGACTGGATTATTGCGCAAATGAAAGCGTCCAATCTGCGAGGGCGCGGCGGCGCAGGATTTCCGACCGGGATGAAGTGGTCCTTCGTTCCCAAGCAGAGCGAGAAGGCGAAATATGTACTGGTGAACGGGGATGAGAGCGAGCCGGGAACATGCAAGGATCACTTGATATTTCTCCATGATCCACATGCAGTGATTGAAGGTACGATTATCGCTGGGCTAGCGATCGGCGCCAAAACGGGCTTCATTTATTTGCGCGGCGAGTATCGTTACCTGCTCACGATTATGGAAAAGGCCATTGCGGATGCTTACGCGAAGGGCTTTCTAGGCAAGGGAATCTTCGGCTCGAATTTGGATTTTGAAATTGTCTCGCAGACGGGAGCGGGCGCGTATGAGGTGGGCGAAGAGTCCGCGCTAATGGAGTCGCTTGAGGGCAAGCGCGGCATTCCGCGCATCAAGCCACCCTTCCCCGCCGTGGTCGGGCTTTATGGCGGACCTACCGTCATCAATAACGCCGAGACGATCGCCACGGTTCCGCACATACTGCGGATGGGCGCGGAGGCATACGCGAAGGTCGGTTCGGAACGGAATGGCGGCACGCGCCTGTTCTGCGTGAGCGGACATGCCGAGCGCAATGGCGTGTACGAACTGCCGATGGGTTACAACCTGAAAAAACTTATTTACGAGGTCGCCGGCGGCATTCGCGGAGGACGTCAGTTGAAGGCCGTTGTGCCGGGGGGCTCTTCGACGCCGGTCCTGCTGCCAAACGAAATCGACATTGGTCTTGACTTCGACCAGGTGGGCAAAGCGGGCAGTATGCTTGGCTCGGGCGGCGTGGTCGTGCTGGATGAGACCGTCTGCATGGTTGAGTTCGCGTTGCGCACGATCAAGTTCTACCAGCATGAAAGCTGCGGCTGGTGCATTCCCTGTCGCGAAGGCACGGACTGGCTGAAGAAGACGCTGACGCGCTTCCATGCCGGCGGGGGAGAGGCGCGGGACATCAACAACATCCAATACCTGGCGGAAAACATGCTGGGTCGAACATTCTGTCCGCTGGGCGATGCCGCCGCCATGCCGACGATTGCGTTCGTAAAGAAATTTCGGCAGGAATTTGAAGATCATCTAAACGGCAGGCCCTGTCCGTATGCGAAACACCCGGCAGGCGAGTTGGTTGGCGTGTGAAACTTATTCGTATGAAGAAGTCGCCGAAGCACTTCAATAGGTAATAGAACGATAGGACCCTGATGGCTGATGTAACCCTTACTGTCGACGGTAAACAACTCACCGCACCTGCGGGCACGCTGCTGATCGAAGCTTGCCGCAAAGTGGGGATTGAGATCCCCGCCTTCTGCTATTACCCGGGGCTGTCTTTGCAGGCGGCCTGCCGCATGTGCCTGGTGCGCATCGAAAAAATGCCCAAACTGCAGACCGCCTGTACCACTCCGATTGCGGAAGGGATGATCGTCTCGACCGAGACGGACGAAATCAAGCAGGCGCGGAAGAGCATGTTGGAGCTGGTGCTCGCGAACCATCCTCTGGATTGTCCGGTCTGTGACGCGGGCGGCGAGTGCGAACTGCAGGACATGACGTTCAAGTACGGCGCCGGAAACTCGAAGTTCACCGACATCAAGAACCATCGCGACGAGCAGCAGTGGTCGCCGGTCGTTTTCTTCGATCGGCCGCGCTGCATTCTCTGCTATCGCTGCGTTCGCGTGTGCGGCGAGGGGATGGATGTGGGAGCGCTTGGAATTCAGCAGCGTAATTCAAGCTCGGTGATCGCGCCGAACGAGCTGAATTCCTTAAACTGCGAGCAGTGCGGCATGTGCATCGATATCTGCCCAGTCGGTGCGCTGACATCCGACACCTACCGCTACAAAACGCGGCCTTGGGAAATGACCCACGTCGGCACCATCTGCACGCATTGCGGCGATGGATGCAAGACGACGCTTGGAGTGCGCCGCAGCGAGAACGGGATGCAGATCGTTCGCGGGGACAACCGTGACAAGAGCGGGCTGAACGGAGAATTTCTCTGTGTGAAAGGTCGCTATGCCTTCGATTTCGCCGACAGTCCGGAGCGTCTGACCCAGCCCCTGGTTCGCCAGTCCGATGGCCAGTTCGCTGCTGCCAGTTGGGAAGATGCGATTGCCCTGGTCGCTACGCAATTGAAAGGAATTCGCGATGAGCGCGGCGGCTCCAGCATTGGCGTGATCGGTTCAACGCGAATCACGAATGAAGAAGCCTACCTGCTGCAGAAATTCGCCCGCGGTACGCTGGGCACAAACAATATCGATCATCATCGAACGACGGACTATGTGGGTTTTGTGCGGGCGCTCGCCGGGCAGAAAAATCGCTTTGCAAGTATTGCGGACGCACGCTTAGCGACCGCGATTTTGCTGGTCGGCAACGATCCGACGGATCAGCATCCGCTATTGGCATGGAATATGCGCACCAATGTGCGGCACAACAACACGCGCATTTACATCGTGAATCATCGCAAGATTAAGTTAGAACGCCAGGCGAAGAGTTACGTCGAAATTGCAGCAGATGGCTACGGCGCATTTGCGCGCTTGCTGGGCGGCGAAGACGATGCGGCGTTCGGAGACGAGGCAACCGCGCTGCGGGACGCACTGCGGCAGGAGCCAAACTTGCTGATCGTCTTTGGTGCGGAGGTACGCGGAGCCGCTGTCGACGCCCTGGTGAAATTTGGGCTTTCTCTGCCCGATACGAAATTTGCGTGCCTTGGCGACTATGTAAATTCCCGCGGGGCATCGGACATGGGATTCTATCCCGACCTGCTTCCCGGCTATCTGACCGCTGCAAGCTCCGAGACGATCGGAATGGAGTACGGCCCGCGCTTCCCTTATGAGAACGGGCTTGATCTTCCGCAAATGCTTGATGCCGCAGCCCGCAACGAACTGGCGGCAATGTATATCGTCGGCGACGATCCGGTGGAACGTCTCGGCATCCGGGCAGAGGCACTGCAAAACACCTTCGTCGTAGTACAGGATCTATTCCTGACCGCGACTGCGAAGCTTGCCGACGTTGTATTGCCGGCGGCGAACCTCTACGAGAAATCCGGCACAGTCACAAATACCTTCGGCGATATCCAGATGGTGAAGAAGGCTGCGGACCGCGCGGGTGTCCGGAGCGATCTAGAACTGATCGTGCGAATCGCCGATGAGATGGGCGAGGACATACACACGCTGGTTCCATTCGGTAAGGGCGTACGCGGAGATATGGGTCAGTCGCGGGGAGCGCAGTCGGGCGAGGCGGACCGGCACGCCATCTGGCTGGCGGCCAACAACCTGGCGCCGAAACTGAGTCCCTTCGATCCCAACGCGCTGCTCGATGAGATTCAGCGCCTGGTACCGGGCTACGACTTCGATCGTATCGATCTGCTATCCGGCTCAAGCCAGCAGGTACAACCAGCGGGATCAGCGGACCCGGAGCAACTCGCGAAGCTGACCGCGCGACCCGACGGCATCGTACCTTCCTGCGACACGCTGTTTACTTCCGGGACGCTGGGGCACTACAGCGAGAAGCTGAACGAAGTGAATCTTTTCCAGGACGAAAAGAACATGGTTGCAGCCGACTAGATCGGTTGAATGCCGGTGGGAGTTTCCGCGCATCCTGCTGTACGAGTATTAACGCGATACAGAGTAGGGGTATAAAAAGATGCAAGACAGAGTGGACAAATAACGAACGTGAATATTCTCATCTTTGTTCTTTTAAGTCTGCTCAAGGTCGCGGTAGTCACGGTGATCTTTCTGACCGCCGTGGCATATACCGTGCTGCTGGAACGCAAGCTTGTGGGGCGCATTCAGAACCGCTGGGGACCTTCCCGTGTAGGGCCGTTCGGACTGCTGCAGCCGTTGGCAGATGGACTGAAGCTCTTCCTGAAAGAAGACCTGATGCCGACGGCGGTGTATCGTCCGCTGTTCATTCTCGCTCCCATCATTGCACTCTCCTGCGCGTTGATCTCGATCGGAGTCATGCCTTATGGTGCGGACATTCGCTGGCACGGCGTCGACATGTTCCAAATTGCAGACGTGCGCGTCGGATTACTTATCATTCTTGGAGTGACCTCTGTCGGCGTCTATGGGGTGGCGCTCTCCGGCTGGTCTTCAAACAACAAATATTCTCTGCTGGGTTCACTGCGTTCCACCGCGCAGATGGTCAGCTATGAACTGGCGCTCGGACTCTCCGTAATCGGGGTGGTGCTGCGAACCGGTTCATTGCGGCTGCGCGACATTGTGAACGTCCAGAACACGCACGGGATTCTGTCGTGGAATATTTTTGGCGGTCTGCAGATTGTGGCGTTCTTCATTTATCTGACGGCTGCGTTTGCCGAAACTAACCGTACCCCGTTCGATCTGCCTGAGGCCGAGAGCGAACTGACGGCCGGCTACCACACGGAATACAGTTCGATGAAATTTGCGATGTTTTTCATGGCGGAATACGCCAACATGATCAACGTGGGCGCGGTCGCCACACTACTGTTCTTAGGCGGGTGGTCCAGTCCATTTGGGAATCTGATTCCGGCATTCGGCGGCCCGGTGGTGCAGGCTCTGCTTCCGGTTTTCTGGTTCGTCGTCAAGATATTCTGCTTCCTCTTTCTCTATGTGTGGGTGCGGGGAACGCTGCCGCGCTTTCGCTATGACCAGCTGATGGGATTCGGCTGGAAATTTCTTTTACCGCTCGCCATCGCCAACGTCATGGTCACCGGCCTGGTGCTCGCTTTCCATGGCTAGCGGCGCATCACAATGGCGGCTGCTGTGCCTTGAGAAACGCAGCCAAGCGGCTGATTTACAATCCAATGGAAGTTTCGCTTCCATTCGCACCCGGAGTTTCCCGGCGACAGAGACAGAATGCATCTAGCACTCTTTATCATCTTCGGACTGCTGTGCCTGGGTGGAGCACTGAATCTCCTGCTGCAGCGGCACCCGATCAACAGCGCACTTTCGCTGATCGTGGTCATGTCTTCGCTCGCCGTGTTGTACCTGCTGCTGGGGGCGGAGTTTCTTGCGTTGGCGCAGATCATCGTCTACTCCGGCGCCATCATGGTGTTGTTCGTTTTCGTAATCATGCTGCTGAATGCGGGCGAAGAACAGAAGACGCACGGAAGTCGCGCCGCATACTTCGCGGGAATTCCCGGAGTGCTGGCGCTGTTTGCCGTGCTTGCCTCCACATTTTTCACAGTGCGTACCAGCTTCGGTGAAGCCCGCCTAGGCGGATTCCTGGCCACCACCGCGGACCTGGGCCGCGTCCTGTTTCGCGATCTTTTACTGCCGTTTGAAGTGACCTCGATCCTGATACTGGTCGCAATCCTGGGCGCTGTCGTGCTCGCTCGAAAGGAACATTGACGTGGCCGTTCCGATTGCCTGGTATCTAATTCTAAGCGGCGCCCTGTTTTCACTCGGCGTATTCGGGTTTCTGATCAAGCGCAACATCATCTCCATCTTTATGTCGATCGAATTGATGCTCAACGCGGTGAACCTTGCATTTGTGGCGTTTGCCAACCGGTGGCACCAGGTGAACGGGCAAATTTTCGTATTCTTTGTAATGGTCGTTGCGGCGGCGGAGGCCGCTGTGGGCCTGGCGATCATCATTTCAGTTTTCCGCTCGCGCAACACGCTGAACGTCGATCAGATCGATTTGATGAAACTATGACTCTTCCTTTGTATCTCTGGCTGCTGCCCCTGTTCCCTCTCGCAGGTTTTGCGATCAATGGGATATTTGGCAGGCATCTGTCCAAGCCGATTGTGTCGCTGGTGGCGCTGTTGTTCCCCGCCGCCGCCTTCGTGCAGGTCTTATGGATTGTGGCCCGGGTTCATGAGGGTCTAGCGTTGCCTCATGTAGAGCGCTTCGCCACGCCGTGGATTGCAGTCACTGGATTCCATGCGAATTTCTCATTTCTGTTGGACCAGCTCACGCTTGTCATGCTGCTGGTCGTCACCGGCGTGGGCCTGCTGATTCACCTTTATTCGATCGGCTACATGTCGGAGGAAGAGGGCTACTGGCGATTCTTCAGCTACATGAACCTGTTCCTATTTTTCATGCTGACACTGGTGCTGGCTGCGAACTTCCTGCTGCTCTTTGTCGGGTGGGAGGGAGTGGGTCTCGTCTCCTATCTGCTGATCGGTTTTTACTACACGAAGGATTCAGCGGCGAATGCGGGGAAAAAAGCGTTCATTGTCAATCGCATCGGGGACTTCGGTTTCTTGCTCGCGATGTTTCTGCTGATTGCGAACTTCGGAACGTTGAGCTTTCGCCGGCGTGTTCTCGAGCGATTGCCGCCCATCCCGCAGATGCAGGGCGGCGTGCTCACCGGAATTGCATTGCTGCTGGTTCTTGGCGCGACCGGCAAGTCGGCGCAGATTCCGCTCTATGTCTGGCTGCCCGATGCGATGGAGGGCCCTACGCCGGTTTCCGCCTTGATCCACGCCGCAACTATGGTGACCGCCGGCGTTTATATGATCGCCCGCACTCACGTCCTGTTTGATCGCTCCCCAGCCGCATTGGCCGTGGTCGCCATCATCGGCGCAGCGACAGCGTTCTTCGCGGCGACGATGGGCATCGTGCAGACGGACATCAAACGCGTGCTCGCCTATTCCACTATTTCGCAGCTCGGTTACATGTTTCTCGCCTGTGGGGTTGCGGCCTACTCCATGGGAGTCTTTCACCTTGTGACACACGCGTTCTTCAAAGCCCTGTTATTTCTCGCCGCGGGCAGCGTGATCCACGCGCTGGGGGGCGCGCAGGACATGCGCGAAATGGGCGGGTTGCGGAAGAAACTGCCTATCACATTCTGGACGATGACTGCGGCTGTTTTCGCGATCAGCGGATTCTTCCCTTTTGCAGGATTCTTCAGCAAGGACGCCATTCTCGCCGCGACCTTCAACGCACCCCACGGCGGAAAGGTATTGTGGTTTGTGGGTCTGGTCACCGTCGGTTTGACTTCGTTCTACATGTTCAGGCTTTGGTATATGACATTTTTTGGCGAGGCGCGCTACTCGAAATCGACCGATCACCCTGGACACCACGGAGTGCATGAAAGTCCCTGGGTGATGCTGCTGCCGCTCGTCGTCCTTGGCATTCTGTCGCTGGTTGGCGGATGGGTCGGCTGGCCGGCGGCGTTAGGCGGCAATAACTGGTTCGGACGTTTCCTCGACCCCGTTTTCGGGGTCAGCGCAGCACCGGCACCAATTCCGGCGCACTTCACCCTGGAGCGAATTCTCTCAGTCGCTTCGATGCTGGTTGCGCTGCTGGGATGGTTCATGGCCGACAGGATGTACCGCCGCAAGCCGCTGCGAGTGGGGCTGGGTGGAATGGGAACGCAGCCGCTGTACAAAATAGTCTGGAACAAATATTGGGTCGACGAGATTTATGCCGGCCTGATTGTGTGGCCGATGCTGGCGTTTTCAAGAAGCGTGCTGCAACGCGGAGTGGAGTCTGGCGTGATCGATCGAACGAATGCGGCCTGGACGACGATTGCGGACGGCACCAGCGGATGGATCCGCCGCATGCAGTCGGGAAACATTCGTTCTTACGCCGGCTGGCTGGCCGCGGGCGCGGCGGCGGTGCTAATCGTGGTGCTGTACTTTTCTCAACTGTACTGAAGAGGAAGGATTTCGTTTGAACGCAAGCATCCTTACATGGCTCACCTTTCTGCCCCTTTTGGGAGCGGTGGTGGTGCTGTTGCTGCCCGGTCGCGGCCGCGCGCCGCAGATTTTTTCTCTTCTGCTGACGCTGTTGCTTTTTGTGCTCGCGCTGCACCTTCCCGCACATTTCAATTATGAGCAACACCGCGGCTTTCAATTTGAGCTAAATGTTCCCTGGATCAGCAATCCTGCGATCCGCTACCACGTCGGAATCGATGGCCTCTCCATGTGGCTGGTGGTGCTGGTGTCGTTTCTCGCGCCGCTCGGCGTACTGATTTCCTGGCGCACGATTGGCGACCGCAAGCGCGAATTTTACGCATTGCTACTGCTGCAGCAGACGGCGATGTACGGTGTGTTCATCGCGCTCGACCTGATCCTGTACTACGCGTTCTGGGAGCTGTCGATTGTCCCGCTCGCGCTGATGATCGGCATGTACGGGCGCACGTCAAATAGCCGCCGCGCTGCGATCAAGTTCTTCCTCTATGCGTTCATCCCTTCCGCCCTGCTGCTGGTGGGAATCCTTTGGCTGTATGCGCAGACCGGCACGTTCGACTTCGTCCGACTCGAGCAGCAGCTTCACGGCTGGAGCAGCGGATCGCACGCCAGTGGGCTGTGGCTGACCTCGCTCGCGTTCCTTCTGGCTTTCGCCGTCAAAGTGCCGGTCTTCCCGCTGCACGGCTGGCTGCGCGACAGCCTCAGCGAAGCGCCGACCGCTGTGATGATGATTCTTGCCGGCAAGCTTGGCCTCTATTCCCTGCTGCGTTTTCATGTTGAATTGTTTCCCACGGAGGCCGCACATGTGGCGGCGCTGATGGTCGTGCTCGCCGCTATCGGCGTTCTCTACGGGGCATTGATGGCGTTGGTGCAGACGGACCTAAAGCGCCTGGCCGCCTACGCGACACTGAGCGCCGTCAGCTTCGTCGTGCTCGGGATCTACGCGTTCACCATCGCCAGCATGGATGGTGCGGCGTATCAGATCCTGAACGAAAGCATCTCGGCCAGCGCGCTGTTTATGCTACTGGGGATCTTGTATGAGCGCTACGGCACGTTTGATATGGCGCGGTTGGGCGGTGTCGCCGCGAAACTGCCGCATCTCGCGACGCTGTTTGTGATCACCACCCTGGCACTGATCGGCTTGCCTTCGCTTGGCAATTTTGTTGGCGAGTTTCTGATTCTGAGCGGCAGCTTCCAGACGCATGCGCGCATTGCTTCGGTGGCAACCGTCGGCGTGATTCTCTCCGCCGCTTACATGCTGTGGATGGTGCAGCGCGTTTTCTATGGCACGCCAGCCCCAGGTGGCGCAATGCTGACCGGCGTCGATGTGAACTGGCGTGAGGGTGCCGCTGTCTGGCCAACCGTCGCCCTCATGGTTCTGCTGGGCGTCGCCTCCGTCTTCTGGATGCGCGCCATCGATCTCAGCGTCCCTGGTATGGTTCCCGCTCCGCAAAGGCAAACGGCAAACTACGCAAGGATGGCAACGCGATGACCGGAGTTTCTCCCGCACTGCGCATCCTGCCGGAACTTCTGCTTACCGCGACCGGCGTGCTAGTCATGCTCATCGAGCCACTGCTTGGCGAAACGAAGAGCCGCAAGGCACTCGGCCTGCTCGCTATTCTCGGGACTCTCACAGCAATCGCGGCAAGCGTTTATCAGCTCTACCTCCCGGCCGGAACTGCGTTTTTCGGCACGGTACAGTCGGACGCGTTCAGCGCCTTCTTTCATCTGGTCATCGGTGGCATTGTGCTGGTCACGCTGCTTGTTTCCCTCGATTACTTCGAAGGTCACACCAGCTACGTCGGCGAATATTATGCCCTAATCCTTTTCGGGTCCGTCGGCATGATGTTAATGACCTGCTCCGTCGAACTGCTCATGGTCTTCATCAGCCTGGAGATTTCCTCCATCTCGACCTACATTCTCGCCGGCTATCGCAAGCGCAGCGCTACCAGCCCGGAAGCCTCCATCAAGTATTTTTTGCTTGGATCCTTCGCGACGGCGTTTTTTCTGTACGGCATCGCGCTTTGTTACGGCGCTACCGGCTCAACGAATGTCTACGAGATTGCAAAAGGCGTCGCAGGCGGAGCTTCCCCACTGCTCCTCACCGTCGCCTTCGGCATGATGCTGATCGGCCTCGGCTTCAAGGTATCGCTTGCTCCCTTTCACGTGTGGACGCCGGACGTTTATCAGGGTGCTCCTGCTCCGGTCGTCGGTCTAATGTCCACCGCACCCAAAGCTGCCGCCTTCGCCGTACTGCTGCGCATTACGTATGGCGCTTACGGCAGCGCGACCCATCTCTGGATGCCGCTCGTCTGGCTTCTCGCGGTCCTCTCGATGACCATCGGCAACCTGGGCGCGCTGACGCAGCGCAACGTGAAACGCATGCTGGCCTACTCATCAATCGCGCACGCCGGATATCTGTTGGTCGCCTTTACCGCGCTTGCGCCAATGGGAATCGCTGCCGCAAGTTTCTACACCGCAGCCTACGCGGCGATGAACGTCGGCGCGTTCGCCGTCATCAGCTATCTCTCGGGATTCAACGAGGCGCGCACCAACCTCAGCGACTATGCCGGAGTTGCCCGGCGCCATCCCGTGGCCTGCGCAGCGTTTGCCGTTTTCCTGATTTCGCTGATCGGCATACCATTCACCGCCGGCTTCTTCGGAAAGTTCTATGTCTTCACCGCGGCGCTCAACTCCGGTTGGGTATGGCTGGCGATCATCGGCTTGCTTAACAGCGGAGTCGCTGCCTTCTACTATTTGCGAGTGCTCGCCCAGATATACATGTTGCCGGAAGAATCTGGTCAGCAGCGGGAGACAGTCCACGCGCGACCCGCGTTTGTGCTGGGGATGGTGGTTCTGGTGTTCGCCGTGTTCATACTGGGCATCTTCCCGGGCCGCATATTGCGTCTGGCTCGCGCAGGTGCCGCGACTTTTGCAACATCTCATCCAGCGGCCATTCCGTCGCAGCCGGTTGCGGAACTACCAAGATAGAAGGCCACAAGGTTTCGAAATATGCAAAAGACAAACGGCCTCCGTCAGGAGACCGTTTGCGATTCCTACTGGATTTCTCCTACTTAACTTTGAACAGGATGATGGCGAAGGTGAATAGTGCCAGCGATTCGATAAACGCGAGGCCGAGGACGAGGAATAGAAAGATTCCGGGGCGTGCTCCCGGGTTGCGGGCGAGCGCTTCGCAGGAGGAAGCGACGGCGCGGCCTTGACCGAGGCCGCAAAGGCCTGAGGCGATGGCCATCGAGATGCCGGCGGCAATCGCGACCATGCTGGCGTGGGATGAGTCCGATCCTGCGGATTGGGCAAAGGCCGGGACGGCCATGCACATCACCGAGAGTGTCATAAAGACGTTTTGCATTGTAGTACGCATGCTTGTTGCTCCAAGCTTCCTTAAGGTCTCCGGTCAGTGGGTGGTTGACGCTCACCGTGCTGGCGCCCTCACGCTGGCCGGGGTGGTGCTGCTGGAGCGGAAGCGGACCCCAGCAAAACTCGAAAATCGCGAAAAAACGAAATATGTTCGGCCGAATTCTTCTTTAGTGCTCGTGCGCAACGGCCTGTCCGATGTAGATGGAAGCGAGCAGCATGAAGACATACGCCTGGATCAACGATACCGCGAGGTGCAGTCCGATAAACGGCAGCGGCAGAATCAATGGAAACAGCGAAAAGAAAATAAGGATCAACAAATCGCTGGCAAACATATTTGCAAACAAACGTATGGTGAGCGACAGGATGCGGGCGAGGTGCGAAATCAGCTCAATGGGCAGCATCAGCGGCGCAATCCACCACAATGGCCCGAGGAACTGCTTGATGTAGCTGCCCTTGTTCCAACGCAGGCCCTGCAAGTGGTAATAGAGGAACGTGACCAGTGCGAGGCCAAGCGGGACAACCGGAGTTGAGGTCGGCGTATTGACGTCCGGCAATAGACCGAGGAGATTGTTGATGAGAACGAATAGTACCAGCGCGGTTAGAAACGGCAGGTAGACCAGATATTTATGCCCGATGATCGGCTCGGTCTGGTTGGTGACAAACTCCTCAGCCATTTCGGCAAGTTGCTGCGCGACACCGGGTTTCTCTACCTGGAGGGTCGTCCGCACGATGATGAAGAAGATCAGCAGAATCAGAAACGCGATGATCTCCATGGTGAAGACACCGTCGATAGGCCGGGCTGGATTGATCGGCGGATGACCGACCAGGTTCATGAGCCACGCGGCGGGGCTGCCCAGCACCAGGTTCACAAAATGAGCAAGGAAATGTTCAAGCGGCATTGCCGGTACTTTCTTCTAAATTCAAATTATTTGGTTCTTGAGGACATCGGCCCGTCGACTGGCAAATCAGCTACGCATCACTAAGCGAATCGATTCGACAGACAAGGCCAACAATGAGACCGCCAGCCCTGCCAGCAAAGCATAAATGGAGCCATGCAAGCTATTGAGACTAGCATACAAGAGCACTGCGGCGAGTGCCAAGCGCAGGAAGAACATGACTAGAACGCGGCCCATAGGGGTGGGTACGCGGCCCTCTTCCATGCGCGACATCATTACGGACAGCAGTTGCATCCACTCGAAGATTCCGGTGGCGGAGATGACCGCGCCGATGAGGAACATCACCCAGGTCTGCCAGCCCTGCCAAACCCACAGAATTGGCGTGGCGACGAGCGTGACTGCCCCCGCCAGCCGCAGTGCACGGCGCAGGGTGGCACGAATATCATCTTCCGTGAAATTGGCTAATGGCATGATGTGCGCGCGGGTCAAAGTGAACGGCGGGTCTTAGTTGTCATCGGTGCGATTGGCGTGGTTTGCCAGCCGGATGACCTGCGTGAATCCCGCAGCGACTCCCAGAAACAAACCTACAACGGCAATCCAGGACTGGTGCAGCTTGTGATCGAGGAAGTCTCCCAATCCCCAGCCGATAAACGTCGATATGGGC
This sequence comes from uncultured Acidobacteriota bacterium, assembly GCA_963744615.1. GTDB lineage: Bacteria > Acidobacteriota > Terriglobia > Terriglobales > Acidobacteriaceae > JAKAAZ01. Next base: position 1,336,020 of record CAVUUE010000003.1, on the reverse strand, counting down.
AGAGCCAGCGCAATCTGCACCATGGATTCGGCTCGCACCAACCCGCGCAAAACCACTTTGCGGTCATTCCCGGAATCGTCTGTTTGCGGCATGATTGGAATCAGTGGCCAGTTCCCTTTGCAAGCCTACCAGCAAGCAGGTTGCGATGTAGAAGCGATTTGGTCTCCTGTGCGATGAACAAGGATGTGAACATCCAGGCGCTCGGGCATCCGGTCATATGATCGGCTCGTCGGCCGAAGGCCCGTAAAGACCCGGAACCGCAATATCCAGCAGCCGCAGATATACGCCAAGCTGCGCGCGGTGATGGATCATGTGATTCAGGAACATTGTGCGATAGAGAATCATCCGTGGCTGATCGACGAAGACCTTGCCGTTGAATGCAAGCTGCCAATTTTTACGCAGATCTTCATCCGTGCTGGCAGCAAGACGGTCCTTGGCCTCCGCTGCGCTTTGGTCCAGCTCCTGGAGTAAATGGGCAGTCGACTGGAAGACCAGCTCCGGCCTCTTCTCCTTGCCCATATCCAGTTCGGAAGTGGTCAGAATCCGGCTACAGAACTGCGGCAGGCGGGCGACATGGAGCGCCAGGCGTCCGATAGGCATTGATTTTTCGTGCGGCTTCCATTGCGGATTGTTTTCCGGGATGCGCTCCAGGGTGCGGCGCGCTCCAGAAATTTCAGTATCGAAATCGAGAAGCAGAACTTCTGCAATCGTCATACATATCTCCTATCAGTCGATCATCAATCTACTTAGGTACGACGTGACTTTTACGGCCTAGAAGGAATCGTCGGAGGCCAATGCACCCGCTACAGTGATTTTGTTTTCGCCGCGAGCTGTAACGCCACGAGGACATTTATCGGGCAGGCCCCAACTCTCGGGCCGCCCCATTAGATGCCATCCGGCAAGATAAAGATAAACTCGTGCTTTCGTCCGCAACCGCTTGATCGCGAAACAAGTCAGAACACATAAGACTGTATTCACCAGGGCGTCCACGCATGTTCCCACCGTAACCAGCGCAGAGGCGCAAAGGAAGACGAGCGGCGTTCGAGTTTTTTTGAAAAAGATCAGCTTGGATCGTTGAAATTCTACCCGCGCCCGGCCTCGAAAACGCCTGGCTGTTCCCCCCTGCAGGTGCAATGCACGGGCCGCGGGCAGATGGTAAACCTTAAATCCGAGCCGCCACGCGCGGCGGCACCATTCGGTCTCTTCATAGAAAAAGAAATAATCCTCATCAAGCGGCCCCAGGGTCGGAAGTGCGGCCCGCCGCACGGCCACGCAGGCGCCAATCACGCAATCCACAGCAACCGGATCGATGCTCGCCGTCGTTCCTTTGAAGCGGGCTGGCAGGAAGAATTCGAGCATCGCATTGGGGAAAAGTTCCGTTGCCAACCTTGGGAAACGCGCGATGGCATTCTGCATTCGTCCATCGGGATAACGCAGCTGACCGCCGGCAATCGCCATCCTGGGAATCCCATCGAAGGCCTCGACGAAGGCGCGCAAGGCGCCAGGCTGCAGTTCGGCGTCGTTATTGAGCAGTAGGACGAAGTCCGCGGTGGCACGTGCAAGTCCCTGGTTCACGGCACGGGCAAAACCCGCGTTGCAGAGATTTGAAACAAGCTGGATGGCTGGGTGGGCTTCGAGGACGTTAGTGACCGATGCATCTCGGCTGCCATTGTCGATGATGACGATGTTCCCGGCCGTGATGCCTTCCTGCAACGCCGAGCCCACGCAGTCGACAAGCATTTCGCCGCCGTTGTAATTCACAATCACGGCGGAAAACCGTGCTCCCGGATTGTCAGCCGAATGGGTCGACATGGCCTAGTTTCTGCTCCTAACTATATGGGAATGGCAGGTTTTTCTCTATCGATGGCGAGCGGGTTGTGTGTCGGGAAACGGCTTGCCGCGGTTTGCAGCCTCTATACTGACGATGCATCCAGTCAGCATTCAACGACCAGGAAGAAGTCCCGTGTACGAATCTGAATTTGAACGAAGTGTCTTCGATCTTCGCCGCCAGAAGTTAGCTGAGATAGCAGCGATGGGCCGCGAGATATACCCCAACAGCTTTGCTGCAACCCACACGCTCGCGGAGATTCACGCGGCTCACGGTACTTCGACGGCCGAGACACTCGAGCAGAATCGTCAGCAGGTGGCCGTGGCCGGTCGCATCATGGCGATCCGCGGGCAGGGGAAAGCCGGCTTCGCTGTGCTGCAACAAAACGGCGAGCGTCTACAGATTTACGTCCGCCTGGATGCCGTGGGCGAGCAGGGATTCGAGCTATACAAGTTGCTCGACATAGGCGACCACATCGGCGTCGGCGGCAATTTGTTCCGTACGCGCACGGGCGAGCTGACGGTCCACGTCGACACGCTCACCTTTCTAGCAAAGGCCATGCTGCCGCTTCCGGAAAAATATCACGGACTGGCCGATGTTGAGCTGCGCTACCGCCAGCGTTACGTTGATCTTTTTATGAACACGGATGTGCGCGAAGTTTTCGTCAAGCGGGCCGCGGTGCTGCGGGCTTTAAGGAAATTCTTCGACGAGCGCGGCTACCTGGAAGTGGAAACGCCGATGATGCAGCCCATCGCCGGAGGAGCGGCGGCGAAGCCCTTCACCACCCACCATAATGCGCTTGACTTGGATCTCTATCTGCGGATTGCGCCGGAGCTCTATCTGAAACGGCTGGTGGTCGGCGGACTCGACCGCGTCTATGAGATCAATCGCAACTTCCGCAACGAAGGCGTTTCGACCCAGCACAATCCGGAGTTCACGATGCTGGAGTTTTATCAGGCCTACGCGAACTACCACGACCTGATGACGTTGACCGAAGAACTGATCGCCTATGTCGCGATGCAGGTGAACGGTACGACGAAAACCAGCTTCAATGATGTCGAGATTGACGTCTCGCAATGGCAGCGGTTCTCCATGCGGGAGGCGATCATTCATTTCTGGCCGCCATATCTACCCGGCAAGCCTCAGATGAGCGATCTTGCAACGGAAAGCTCCTTTCGGAATTGGTTTGGACGATTCAGCGCTGGACAAGCGCCTGCGGCGCCATCGCATGGAACCGATGAGGAGTTGGAGCAGCCGCGTCAGATGTTAGCAATGTGGCTGCGGGTTCTGATGCCAGGAGTAGGCGACCAACCTTGGCCGGCTGGAAAGCATATAGCGCACATGTTTGAAGCCTTCGCGGAACACCACCTTATTCAGCCGACGATCATCTACGACTTCCCTGCTTGTGTTTCGCCGCTCTCTAAAAACAAGCCCGATGAGCCGGAATGGGTTGAACGGTTTGAGTTCTACATCGGAGGATTTGAGCTTGGCAATGCGTTCAGCGAATTGAACGATCCTGTCGAGCAGCGGAAGCGATTCGAGCAGCAGCTCGCCCAGCGCGAACAGGGCGATGCGGACGCCCATGCGATGGATGAGGATTATGTTCGCGCACTCAGCTTCGGGCTGCCGCCGACGGGCGGCGAAGGGATCGGCATTGATCGCCTGACGATGGTGCTGACCGGTTCGCGCTCCATTCGCGATGTGATTCTTTTCCCCCTGATGCGGCCGCAGGCGAAGGAGCCCGCTGCTGAATAGCGGCGAACCGGGCACAACGTGAGAGCAGTGAGCTGGTTCGGCTTCGGAGACTACAATCAGAAATAGTCGGTGGCACACTGTGAGCTGAAATCGGCCATGGATGCAGCGGCCGCAAGAACTACTCTCCGGCAGGCACGCAAACGGCAGGCAGGTACCCGAATGGGATTTGACTTGGATTCGACCGAGCGTCAGCAGCTTGGCTATTGCCTCATCGACCGCATCAACGATTATTTTTCCGGTCTCAGTAATCGCGCCGTGCAGCGGCCGGCCGAACAGCGAAGCTTCCTCACAATTCACGAGAGCCTGCCGGAAGCCGGTGAAGATGCGAGAGCGGTGCTCGATGATATCTGCACGCAACTGATCGACAATGGATTCCATATTCCGAGCGCCAACTACTTTGGTCTGGCGAATCCTACTCCAACGTACATGGCTGTGCTTGCGGAGACCCTGGTGGCCGCTCTCAATCCCCAGCTCGCATCCATCGCGCGCTCGCAAATGGCGTCACGAATTGAGCACGAAACGCTCGGATGGATTGCGCAGCGCGTCGGCTGGCATTCAGGCGAATATGGCGGAACTTTTACTACGGGCGGAACGGAGGCGAACCTGAGCGCGCTAGCGCTTGCGATCGCGCAACGATATCCCGGTGCCGCCGACAACGGATTGATTGGACTGGAGAAACAGCCCCGCGTATACGCCTCTTCCGAATCTCATCACTCGCTTGAGAAGTCCCTGGGCCTGCTCGGCCTGGGACGCAAGGCGCTGCGCCGGATTCCTGTAACGGACCGTGCGGAAATCGATCTGCGCGCGCTGGAAAGCGCGATTGCGGTCGATCGCACTAAGGGCTTCGAGCCGCTGGCTGTCGTGGGCACCGCGGGAACGACCAGTTCCGGCGCGATCGATCCGCTGCCTGCGCTCGCCGAGTTGTGCCGCGATCAAAATCTCTGGTTCCACGTCGATGGCGCTTACGGTGCCGCCGCCATTTTCTCCGCTCAACATCGTTCGCTCGTCAACGGAATGGAAATGGCCGACTCGATGACCATCGATCCTCACAAATGGCTTGCCATGCCGTTTGCCTGCGGAGCCATGTTGACTCGGCACCCAGATTTGTTAGAGCCGACCTTTGGCCTTGACGCCAGCTACCTGCCCCGCGCCGCGAATCCGTCGCCGGACAATTTTCGCACCTCCGTGCAATGGTCGCGCCGCATGAACTCTCTAAAATTCTGGCTGACGATGCGCGTCCACGGCCGCCAGGCGTACGAGGAATTGATCGGCAGTCAGCTTCAACTCGCCGCGTATCTCGAAACGAAGGTGCTCGATACCAGTTTGTTCGAATCGGCCACGCCCCGCCGGCTGACGATACTGAACTTCCGGGCGAAAGCCGTTCGCGATCTCAATCTGTCGGAAGACGAAACGGCGCGGCTCCACCATGACATCGTCCAGAAGTTTACGGCGGATGGCGAACAATGGATCTCGACGACACGGGTCCAGGGCCGCAGCGTTGTGCGCATGATGGTGATCAGTTATTTGAGCGAGAAAAAGCATGTCGATCGGTTGGCCATCCGTTTACAGGCAGCGACGCAGACGGTGCTCGGTCGATCGATGGTTGCGAAGTAGCTGGCGAATCGATCGGATTTGTTGGATAATCAAGCCAATTCCAACATTTTGAGTGCGCGGACTTCCCTAGATGAGTAGAGGATTGCTTGCTGTTCTGTCGATGGTCGTTCTGTTCCCCCCGATCTACGCCTCATCCAGGCGCGTCTGTATACGTCCTGAAGACGCTTTGCAACATGTGGGCAAAGACGTTTGCATTATGGCGCAGGTTTATCGGGTGGTGGATGCCGCGGACGGAGTTCACTTCCTGGATGTGTGCAGACCGGAAGTCGCGGATGCCGACTGCCATTTCTTTATTCTCAGTCTTGGTCGCGATGAGAAATCGGTGGGCGACATTCAGAGCCTTGTCAATCAGTCGATCCAGATTCGCGGGACCGTACATACAATTCAGGGCCGCGCTGAGATTGTTTTGAGCAGCCGGCGGCAACTCCACGGCGGCAAGGAACAGTTTCATCCGAACCCGCAGTTGGTGAAAAGCTTTTCAGCGGAACACGGAGGGCAGGCCTTCAGCACGAAGAACGGAACCATGGGTCAGCACGGGGTTCACTTCAATCATCGCGGCCGATAGAGTAAAACTCTAACTCACCACAACGGCCCCGCCTGACGCCGCAGCTCCTTCAAGGGATACAGTGTGCCGCGCCAAAGCACTCCGCCGCGATAGAACACCAGGACCATCGATCGGAGCAGCGTCCACAGGAACATGAGCGTGGCGATGGGGAACAGCACGAGGTACGCGGGCGAAATACGTGTCTGCCGCGAGTAGCGCAGGTTCAAGGCAAGCAGCGCAAGCAGCGTGACAATTCCGGCCAATCGCGCAGCACCGGCAAAAGCCAACGCAACGAAGGGAGTCAAACACAGGAGCGCCGCTCCAACGCACGCGCACAGGACAAGACCCGCGCGGAATCGAAACACCGCGAACAGATTCTTACTGAGATTGTTCAGCATTCCGCGCGCACTCTCTGCCCAGCGGATGCGGATCAGATCCCTGCCGAACGCCACGCGCTGCGCATAGCCGCCGCGCTTGACTCGGTAGCCGAGGCGCATATCTTCAAGCACCTCCATCCGCAGCGTCGCATATCCGTCGAGCGCTTCGTAGACAGACCGGCGGATCAGATTGAACGCTCCAACACCGATGTAGTCGCGCTTCGCCCTTGGATCGGGGATCTTCCACGGGCGACCGGCCAAAGCGGACACGCTCTGAAAGAACGCGACCAGCATGCGCTCCGACCAGCCGTGCAGAATCAGCGTCGGATATAGAACGAAGTGGTCCGCGCCGCTTTTTGTCGCGAACGCGATGGCACGCCGCAACGCGTCGGGCGCGAAGATCACGTCGGCATCGGTGAAGAGCAGCCAGTCGGAGTCGACGCCGGCCGCTGCCAATGCCATGGCGTGCGGCTTGCCGAGCCATCCGGCGGGGAGTTCTGTTACATGCAGCACGCGCAGGCGGTTGAAAGCCTCGGACGTGGTTGCAATCCTGTCCATCAATTCACCGGTGCTATCGGAGGATCGATCATCTACGGCAATGATTTGAAGTTTCGGATAGTCGCTCGCCAATAGGCTGAGCAGGCAGCGTTCAATCGCTACGGCTTCATCTTTTGCGGGAACGATCACGGTCAGGGAGGGCCACTCCGCGAAAAAAGTTGATTCGCTTGCCGGATTCAGGAGATTGGGAACACGCGGCAGCATCCGTAGTGCCGGCAGCACACGCCAGAGCCAGGCAGCCGCAATCAGCCATGCGAAGACAGCGAAAATGGAGCTTGCGTGGAGAATGAGTGACTTCATGTTTATTTTCAGTATGCAACTGTTGTGCGAGGAGCCGAGCTTCCAATTTGTCTTCGCTAAGTTACACGGCGGCAGGGTCAATCTCCGGCGCAAAACGAGCGCCTGCAAATATCAAGATTGCCGAAACGATTAAAGTTATCAGCGTAATCGCAAGCCCTGCTCGCAACGAAGAACGATCCGAGATCCACCCGATGATACGCGGTGACGGTGCGTCGCCGAGCGCATGAATCACAAACAGTTCGATGGCGATGGCGGTTGAGCGGATCGGCGCGTCCACGGCATTGACGATTGCGGCATTCAGGGGCCCGGTATTCAGGAAAAGGAAGAATTCAGCAATCGCCAGGCATGGCACCATCGCTGGACGGGGCCCGTAGAACGTAAGCAGCGCGAACGGGGCGGCCAGCAACATGCTCCACGCCGACAGCAGATAGAGTGCCGCCTTATTCCGCCTGAGCCACCGCTGGGCCAGCCAGCCGCCCAGCCATGTTCCCACAATTCCGTCGACCACCGTGATCGCGCCCAGAATCTGACTCGCACCGGCCAGCGAATAATGGCCATGGCGATAAAGAAAGGTCGGCATCCACACGGAGATTCCGCCGAGCGAAAACACCATCATGGCCATGCCCAGGGTTGCGGTCCAGTACGCGGGGTTGCGCGTAAGACCGGCCAGTGTTGCGCGGTCCGGAGTTAGGGCGAGCGGCTCGGAAGCTCCGCGCTTCGGCTCCCGCATAAATATCCACACCAGCAGAACGACCAGCAGCCCCGGTGCTGCAGCAACGTAAAACGGGGCGCGCCATCCGTGAGCCTGCCCGACCGTGCCGCCCAGAATGTAGCCGAGCGCCGCGCCCACAGGCAGCGAGAGATAGAACAGCGTCAAGATGCGATTGCGCTGCTCCGCCGGCCAATAGTCCGACAGCAGCGCGGGCGCATAAATGCAGAAGCTCGCCTCTCCAATGCCGACGAGCGCGTGCCGCCAATAGAGTTCGCGATATGTGTGGACCAGTGCTGTCGAGATCGTGAGCAGACTCCACAACAACGCGCCGGCGATGATGAGCGGCTTGCGGGGAAAGTGGTCGCCGAGCCAGCCGGTAAGCGGGGCGGCAAGCATGTAGGTGATGAAGAACGCGAAAGTAAGCGCGCCGATACGCTCATCGTTCACATGAAAGGCCCGCTGCACCAGCGGCTGAACTCCGGCGAGCACATAGCGGTCGGTATAGTTGAGCAGGTTCAGCGTCGTGAGCAGCCCAAGCGCGATCCAGGCCGCGCGGGCGGAAGAGCCGGTTCGGGGAGCTGAAGGGTTGCGGAAAGAAACGAGAGACATGCGCCGTCAGCATATCAGGGCCGGCGAATCATTTTGTCGCGCGCGCGCAAATCGGTCCCACAATGGCTAGAAACAGCACATAGGCCGCCGACAACGGGCCCAGCTTAGGTTCAAGGCCAACGCCGAGCGCCGCAATGACGATGGAAAATTCTCCACGCGCCACCAGAACCGCGCCGGCGCGCCTTTTTGCATGGGTGTCCAGCCCTGCTCGCGCACCCGCCCAATATCCGGTCAACAATTTGGTGAGAAGAGTGACCACTCCAAGCGCGATGGCCAACCAGGCTACGGATTTGAGCGATGCCGGGTCGATCTCAAGTCCGAAAAAGAAGAAGAAGAACGCGGCAAACAGATCACGCAGGGGTGCGAGCAGGCGATGCGATTGCTCGGCCAGCGGCCCGGAAACAGCAATGCCCACAAGAAACGCTCCGATGGCGGCGGAGACCTGCAGACGCTCTGCAATCCCAGCGACGAGAAGGACCGCGCCGAGGGTGGTCAACAGGACAATTTCGTCGGACTCACTCGCTGCGAAACGGCTCAGAGCTTGGCCATACCGAATGGCGACAAAGAGCACCAGGCAGACAGTCACAACTGCGATCGATACGGAAGTCACGAGCCGCGCGGGAGTTCCGCCGGCGATCAGGACCGCGACCAGCGGCAGATAGACCGCCATCGCCAGGTCCTCGATCACCAGAACGGAAAGCACCATCGGAGTTTCGGCGAAGTTCAACCGGCCAAGCTCGGCCAGAACTTTTGCGATGATGCCGGAGGAGGAGATGTACGTCACTCCACCCAGCAGCACGGCAGGCAGAAGCTTCCATCCCAGCAGAAAACCACAGATTAATCCGGGCGGAAAATTCAGCGCAAAATCGAGGACGCCGGCACTGAGTCCCCCGCGCAGGCTGGTCTTCAGCTGTTCGCCGCTGTACTCCAGCCCCAGCATGAACAGCAGCAGGAGCACGCCAATTTCCGAGCCGCCGTGTATGAAATGTTCACTGACCCTGAGGGGAGCCAGTCCGCCGTTGCCGAACGCAAGGCCAGCCAGCAGATAAAAAGGAATGGCGGAGATACTCCACCGCCCGGCGATGCGCGCAAGCAGCGCGAGACCAATAACGGCACAGCCGAGTTCGATAAAACTGACAGACGCGTGCGCAGCGGAGGGCATGGGTCACGCTACAACATTCCGGATGGCAAGGGAAAGTAATTTTTGAGTATCAGGGATGAGGCAGCCTTTTTATTTTCCTTTGCCGGCGATCTTCGGACGGGGCCAGCGCGCCTCCACCACGGTAGAAATGCCGCCGCGCGGCCGGAAATCTCCGCGCACAATGGCCCACACCGGGTCGCAGGCGTGGATGACATCTTCCAGGACCTGATTGACAATATTCTCCTGAAAAATTCCCAGTTGACGATAGCTGAAAAGATATTCCTTGTACGACCTGAGTTCCAGACACTCGCTGCGAGGCATGTAACGGAGGGTGATCACACCAAAGTCGGGCAGACCCGTCTTGGGGCAGACGGATGTGAACTCGGGACTATCGATGACGATTTCATACGCGGGAAACTGGTTGGGCCAGGTCTCAATCGGAGGAAACTTGAAATCGAGTCCGGACCTGGCGTGGTCGTCGGTGTATCGCGGTGTAATCTTGTTCGGCTTCGAGGGCATATTGCTCGATTGTACGAAATCAGGTATCTGGACCGTAACAAGGGCAGCACCGACAGTGCGCGCCGAGTTTGAATCAGATTCCCGCTTACCGCGTCTTATATACTGACAATTCCTGTAGATACAGCGATACGATATGACCGAATCATCTACCCGAGAACCCCGGAATAGAAGCCGCAGACTGTGGGTCATAATCGCGCTGGTGATCTTGCTTGGGGCGATTCTGCTACGGCATTTCACGCGGAGCGTTGTGCCGGTGCGAATGGTGAGCGCGGAGCGGGGTCAACTGGTGAGCACCCTGAGTACCAACGGCAGAGTGGAACCGGAGCATAATTTCGCGGCATACAGCCCCAAGCAGGGCACCGTGAAAGCCGTATATGTTCACGAAGGTCAGAAAGTAACCGCCGGCCAGCTACTTGTTGCACTCGATGATTCTCAAGCGAGATCCGATGTGTCCGGAGCCCTGGCAGCATTGCGGGGATTTCAAGCTGAATTGCAAGCCCTGCGCCACGGAGGCACGCGCCCGCAGCAAATCACGCTGGCGGGCGATATCGACAAGACGAAAGCGGCACGGGATCAGACAGCAGCAAACCTGGCTACGCTCGAACAACTGCAAAAGCAGGGCGCGGCATCTGCAAGCGAAGTGGAAACTGCGCGGCATTCCCTGGCGGCCCAGAACGCAAGTTTGAAGACTCTTGAACAGCAGCGAACGCAGAACTACGCGCCGATCGATCTGGAGCACGCCGAGGCAAACGTGGCCAACGCGCAGGCGGCCTATGAAGCGCAGTTGGATGTTCTTCGCAGAGAGAACGTGCGTGCGCCTTTCGACGGAACTGTATATTCCGTGCTAGTTCATGCCAGCGACTTTGTTCAGGCCGGCGACAAGCTGCTGCAAATGGCAAATCTGAAACAAATACAGGTACGTGCATATTTCGACGAGCCGGAAATCGGCAAGCTTGCCATCGGCAAACCGGTTACCATCGTTTGGGAAGCGAAGCCCGGGCGTGTGTGGCACGGTCACATTGTCCGCACGCCAACTACCGTAGTCACCTATGGCACTCGCAATGTGGGAGAGGCGTTGATCTCCGTCGATGACTCCGACGAAGTCCTGCTGCCGAATACAAACGTAACAATTACAGTGACGCTGCTGGATGTGCCGGACGCTCTCATCATTCCTCGCGAAGCACTGCATGTGGACGATAGCGGAGATTATGTTTTCCGAGTGGTCAACGGGCGGCTGCGGCGTACACCGGTGACGATTGGCAGTCTTAATCTGACCGAGGTCCAGGTTCTTTCTGGAATCGGCGACAAGACTGTCGTCGCGTTAACCTCCCCGAATGGCGCCAGTCTGCACGGCGGCATGGCGGTGAGTCGCGCCGAATAGCGAATGAATCTCTTCGTCCCATCACGGAGACAGCGACTGCTGTCCTGGAAGCCCTCCGCGTATCGCGTTCGAGAGCTAATTGCGACGCTCGGGACAGGGTTGTTTCTGACTGCCTTCGCGGGCGGGCAGGTGTCGAAGAACCCGGTGCCGGATGCTCCAAGGCCAAATCCGCCAGCAATGAATGCAACTCTGTTGAACAACCCGGCGCAGGACGCCGCCGAAGTTGATTCCTCAACGGCCCTCCGTCCTCTCTCCTCAAGTGATATTTCGCTCTATACAGTGATCGATCTTGCGCTTCGTAACAGCAGGGCTGTGCGTATTGCAGAGGCGGAGCAGCAGCGCACGCAGGGATTCGCTTCGGAAATGCGGGATGCCTACGTTCCCAATTTGTCAGTCGGATCGGGGCTGGGATACTCCTACGGTTTCCCGCTCGGCAATCCGACGCTGTTCAACGTGAGCTCGACGTCACTGCTGTTCAGTTTTTCACAGCGGGACTACATTCGTTCCGCGCGGGCGGCGTGGAAGGCGGCAACGCTTTCGTTGAAGAATGCGCGGCAGCAGGTGATCCTGGACGCCGCTCTGAACTATATTGACCTGAACAAGACGATGGATCAGATAGTGGCGCTCAACCAGGCGATGGAAGACACAAACAAGTTGCTGGCGGTGATGGAGGATCGCGTGAATGCGGGCCTGGAAACGAACATGCAGATGAGGCAGGCGCAGTTGACGCGGGCGCAGATTCATCTGAAGGCGATTCAGATGGAGGACCACGCGGATGATGTCCGGCAGCATCTGGCGGGGTTGACGGGGCTGGCCCCCGATGCGATTGTTCCGACGGAGTCTTCGGTGCCGCGTTTGCCTGATCTGGATTTTGGCTCTAAAGTCCGGCAACGGCGCGGGGAGAGTCCGGCGGTGCTGGCTTCGGCCGCGACGGCGGATGCGAAGATGTTCGCTGCGTGGGGGGATGAGCGGCAGAAATACCGGCCGACTGTGGGCCTTAATTTTCTCTACAGCCGCTTCTCCAGCTTCAACAACTACAGCGAATACTACAAGAATTTCACGCCAAACAATGTGGGCGTGGGTATTCAGGCCACCTGGCCGTTATTCGATCCTATCCGTCGAGACAAGGCGGACGAATCGAAGGCGGTCGCCGCCTCCGCCCGGGCGCAGGCGGAGTTGGATCGCATCCAAAGTGAAGAGGGCAATTTTTCACTGTGGCGCAGTTTGCGCGAGCTGGAGGCGCAGGAGGAAGTTGCCGATCTGCAGCAGCAGATTGCGCGGGACATCCTGGCGTCCACCGTTACGCAGATGAACCACGGCTCCGCGGATGCCAATGGCCCTCCGATAACTCCGCAGGAGGCCGATCAGCGGCGTATAGACGAACGCACCAGCTACATCGACCTGCAGGATGCGCAATTCAATGTGACGAAAGTCAAACTCAATCTGTTGAATGCGGTGGGCGGACTGGAAGACTGGGCGAAGGAAAACGGCGAGGCGACGCCTCCGGACGGCATTCCCGGCGGCAGTCATGCGGCCGGCCTGCGACATTGACCAAGTGGACAACATTCTGAGAATCTAAATGGTTTGAAAAGAACCTTTTGGCGCAACCACAAAATGAGAAATCGATCCCCCGAGATGGTAAACTGAGCACTAGTCCAATGCCCCTGAAGACCATTTTTCTTAACCCGCCCTCATTTGAGAACTTCGACGGAGGCGCCAGCTCACGTTGGCCCGCCACTCGCGAGATTGAATCGTACTGGTACCCGGTCTGGCTGGCCTATCCGGCGGGAATGCTTGAAGGCTCCCGGCTGCTCGATGCCCCGCCGCACCACGTGACCGCGCCGGAAACGATCGAAATCTGCAAGCAATATGAATTGCTGGTGCTGTTCACCAGCACGCCAGGGTGGCAGGGAGATCAGAAGCTCGCCGAAGCGATCAAGGCGGCCAATCCATCGATCCGTATCGCCTTCGTAGGACCGCCGGTAACGACATCGCCCGATCGCGCCCTGAACGAATGCCCGGTGCTCGATTTTATTTGCCGCCGCGAATTCGATTTTTCGGTGGTGGAGTTTGCTAATGGCAAACCGCTCGATCAGATTCTCGGAATCAGCTATCGGAAGGACGGCAAGATCGTCCACAACCCCGACCGTCCGCAGGTTGAGAATCTCGATGCGCTGCCGTGGGTGACAGACGTTTACGCGCGTGACATGGATGTGACCAAGTACAACGTCCCTTTTCTGCTCCACCCCTATGTGTCGCTTTACTCCACGCGCGGATGCCCGGCGCAGTGCACCTTCTGCCTTTGGCCGCAGACCCTGAGCGGCCATGCCTGGCGTAAACGCTCAACCGATGACGTGGCTGCCGAGATGGCGCATGCCAAAGAACTATTCCCCCACGTGAAGGAGTTTTTCTTCGACGATGACACCTTCAACATTCAGAAAGCGCGCACCGTCGAGCTGTGCGCAAAGCTGAAGCCGCTAAATCTCACGTGGTCCTGCACCTCGCGCGTCACCACCGACCGGGAAACGCTTAAGGCGATGCGAGAAGCCGGATGCCGTTTATTGATCGTGGGATTCGAATCGGGCGACCCGCAAATTCTGAAAAACATCAAGAAAGGCGCGACAGTGGAACGTGCCCGCGACTTCACGCGCGACTGTCACGATCTCGGCTTAACCATTCACGGCGACTTTATTCTCGGGCTTCCCGGGGAGACCAAAGAGTCGATTCGCAACACCATCAATTTCGCGAAATCGCTCGATGTAGAAACGATTCAGGTCTCGATCGCTCACGCCTATCCTGGCACGGAGTTTTACGACTACGCCAAGAACAACGGCTTCATCATTAACAATGGTGCCATGGTCGATGAAGAAGGCCACCAGTTGGCGCACGTCGAGTACCCCGGTTTGCCTACCGACTACGTGCTCGAGATGGTGCATCGCTTCTATGATGAATATTATTTTCGACCCAAGGCCGCGTGGCGCGTGGTCAGCAAGGCAATTGTGAATCGCGATTTGGGTCGCCTGTATGTCGAAGCCAAGGCATTCATGAAGTTACGCGCTCAACGCAACCGAGTGGTAGCAAAGAGCAAACTAGAAAAGGCGGCGACGGCAGCCGCGGAAGCGCAGCAAGCCAACGCGTAAGCACCAGCAGCTCTGAACAATGTTGAAGTCAGCGCGGTCAGCCTGCAAGATGCTGACCGCGTTTTTAGTGGAAGCCGAGACACAGAGCAGCCAGGAACGTCTAATCAGAACATTCTTGATGTCGGTTTCGCCCGGGCGGCAGATATCGTCATCCAATGACCGGGAGTCAAACCATGGTGTCCATGCAATCCACAATGACGTTCCGCCGCTACATGGTACTGGTTGCGGTGATGCTTCTGGCATCGTTCGGGGACACATTTCTGAGTTTGGGCATGAAGCAGGTCGGTCCCGTCTCGCTCGACCACCTTTCCACTCTGGTGGCTGCATTGAGGGTTCCCTGGGTGCTCGCTGGAATCGTTTTGCTTACGGCGTTCTTCGCTTCTTACTTGACCGCTCTCTCCTGGGCGGATCTGACGTTTGTGCTTCCGGCTACCTCATTCGGGTACGTCATCATTGCCCTGCTCTCGAGGTTCTGGCTGCATGAATCGATCACTCCGGCGCGCTGGGCGGGAATTCTGCTGATTACTCTCGGCGTGGGATTCGTGACTCGCGGCCCCTCGTATACCATTCAGGGCAGCGAACTGCCTCCACCGGATTCGACCCTGCATCCTCACGCGATTAACAGCGTAGCGGAACCAGCCAGCGAGCGTCCGGCATGACGCACGCGAGCGGTTCCGCCGTATGGATGATGATTGGCACGATCGTTGTAGCGGCCACCGCCGGCGATGTTCTGATTGCAAGAGCGATGCGCCAGATCGGCGACTTCGATCAAATTCGCGAGCGCGCCGGAATGAGCGGGGCAATTCTCGCCGTCCTGCGGAACGTTCGATTTATGTTCGGGGTCGTCTGCATGGCGCTGAGTTTCTTTTCCCTGCTTTTCGCGCTGAGCTGGGCGGACGTCAGTCTTGTGGCTCCCGCGTCCGCGGCGCTGACATTCGTTACAAACGCGTTCGCGGCGAAATGGATTCTGAAAGAGAATGTCGACCGGCGGCGCTGGCTAGCAGCAGTTTGCGTATGCGCCGGCGTGTTCTTTCTGGCTCGTTAGATTAAGGGATCGTTCACTATAGCGGAAATAGTCGCATCAACCCCTGCGCAGGAAGCTCCGGCCGCAAAAACGTTTCCGGGTATCCCGCCGCCTTCGTCAGCGCTTCAGCAGCCAGATATCCGCTGCGCACCGCACCCTCCATGGTGGAAGGCCATCCGGTCGCGGTCCAATCTCCCGCGAGAAATAAACGTGGCCAGCCAGTTAGGGGGCCTGGGCGGTATGGATCCAATCCCGGCGTGACGGAGAATGTGGCGCGGACTTCTTTAATAACGGCGGCTTTCAAAAGCTTGGCTTCCCGCACCACTGGGAAAAATCCTGCCAGCTCCCGCAACGCGAGATCGATAATCTCCTGACGCGATTTCCCAACCAACGATTTCGACGCGCTCACCACCAGTTCCAAGTAATGTTCCGAGCTGTAAGTGCGCGTTTCTGGCTGCAGTAGAGACTTGTTGTACATCCACTGAATGGTTGTGTCGAGCAGCACCGCATGTTCGAGCTCCGTGATGCGGCGGTCGAACCAGAGGTGGATGCCAGTGATCGGAGAATGCTCGAAGTGCGTCAGCCTTTCTGCCAGCGTGGAGTCGGAGTCATCCGACGTCGGCGGTAAAGCAGGCAGCAGGGTCAGCATGGATTCAAATGGAATGGCCAGCACAACTGCGTCTGCTTCCACGCCGCCGCCCTCAAACTGGAGTTGCCATCGAGACGCGGCGTCGTCGTAAACAATGGCGCTCACTGTTTTCCGCAAATTAATTTTGCCCCGGTGAGATTCAATAAATCCGAGAGCGTGCCCATACAATTCGCTGAGGGGAATCGTGGGAATGCCCATTGCGCCTCCCTGCGCTGACTGCATGAACGCCCGGCGAAAAACCATGCCTGCGTAATGCACGGAGACTCGATTCAAATCATCGTTCAGCGCGCTCACCAAGACTGGACTCCAGAACCGCTCGATCGCTCGGCGCGTCTGCCCATGCCGCGCAAGCCAATGCGCGAAGTTCTCGTCGCGATCGTTCGGAACTCCGCGTATGAAAGCCATCATTCCGCGGCTGATGGCAAGCTTGTCAACGAAAGAGAGTGCGGAGGCCGAGAGAAACGACAGAGAATTATGCAAGGGCGCGGGCAATGACCCGGGCTTGAGCACACTTCTTCGGCCACCGGGTTCCAGAAAGGTGATGCGATCGAACCAGCGGATACGGTCCTCCACGCCAAGCTGCCGATAAAAGCCAATCAGGTTTGTGCAACATCCCAGCAGAATATGCTGGCAGTTATCGACGACCTCGCCCGTGCCGGGATGTTCATAAGAAGACGCTCGCCCGCCCACGTAAGGCCGTCGTTCGATAAGATGAACCCGGTAGCCCGACTCGGCCAACGCGCAGGCCGCCGACAATCCCGCGAGGCCGCCGCCCACAACCGCGACATCGTGGATTGCGCGAACCACTGAGGCGCTCGACTCGGGCTCAACTTGGATCACGAGTTAGCTGCTCCCACCGGCGCGGTAACGAAGTGACATGCATAGTCCACACAACAAAATCCAGAGTTTTTCCCAGGCAGGCACGCTGATCCGAGCGGAAAATACTTCGTAGTTGGCAGCGGCGATCCGATCCAACAGGCGACGATAAATCTGGACCAAGACCCAGAGAGCAGCTCGGCTGTCGGTCGCCATCAAAGGCAGGAGATCGTCTGCCGCGCCATAGTATTTGCGCGCTCGCTCCGCTTCCATTTCCATCAGCGCCCGTTCCTCCGGCGTCAATTTGCGGTCGCCGGAATTGGCAGACAACTGTTCTACTGTCACATGATTGCGCTGAAGGTCCTCAATGGGCAGGTAGATTCTTCCCCGCTCCGCGTCTTCGCGCACGTCGCGCAAAATATTTGTGAGCTGGAATGCAATGCCCGTCTCTTCCGCCAGCTTTTCCGCACGCAGATCGGTATAGCCGAAGATGCGAATACAAACCAGGCCCACCACAGACGCCACGAAATAACAGTATCGGTAAAGCTCGTCAAAATCCTTGTAAATGGCAAAACCTGCGGGCGTCGTCAAATCCATTGACGTACCCTCGACGAGCTGATCGAGCAAGGCGTTTGAAATGTCAAAACGCCGCTGTGTATCGCGAAGTGCAATAAACACAGGGTTCTCCGACGCTTCTCCTGCTGCTGCCCGATGCCACTCTGCCATCCACCGCCTTGTTTGTTGCAGTCGCTCTTCGCGCGGCAGCCGCTCATCATCTGCCAGGTCGTCGGCGTGGCGCATGAATGCGTAGACGGCGCAGATGGCGGCGCGTTTGGTACGCGGCAGCACCCGGAAGGCATAGTAAAAATTCTTGGCTTCGCGGCGCGCGATTGCCTCGCAGGCGGCATACGCCTCGTCGAGAGGAATACTCACACGGCCGTCCTGGCCGTCAGCTTATCTGCGAGCGCGCGCAATAACAATCCAGCCTTGCGTGGCTTTGATATGACCGGTCTCGCCCGCAGCACGTCGTAGTTCTGCCGTTCAATAGCACGCAGGATCTCCTGCCCACCGCGAGTGAATAGCGCTAGATCCAGCGCCAGCTCGCGGTCAACGCGGTCCAGCAGCGGCATTCCACGCAGAAACAGTGCCCGCGCATATTCCACCTCATACTGCATCAGCGCCCGAAACTCCGGTGAGAATCGGCGCTCATGTATCTGTTGTTCGCTTACGCCGAAGTGCTCCAGATCCTCGAGGGGAAGATAAATGCGGTCCCGGCGATCATCCTCACGCACATCCTGCCAGAAGTTCGCCAATTGCAAAGCGGTGCAGGTAAAGTCGGACAACGTAAAGAACTCCGGCTCCCGATATCCGCACGCATACAGTACCAGATGTCCGACGGGATTTGCCGAATTCCGGCAGTAGTCGAAAACGTCTTCCATAGTTCGATAGCGAGTCACGGTCTGGTCCTGGCGAAAAGCGACCAGCAGATCTGCAAACGGCTTTTTTGGAATATTGCAAATACGAATTGTCTCGGCGAGAGCGACAAATACGGGATGACGAACTTCCCCGCGATAACACGCATCGAGTTCGCCATTCCAAAAATTCAGCAGCGCCAGCGACTGCCGCGTGTCGCCAACCTCATCTCCCAGGTCATCGGAAATCCGGCAGTAGGCATAGATACTCTGGAAATGCGGCCGCAGGCGCTTCGGTAAAAACCACGTGGCAACGTGGAAATTCTCGTAGTGCGACTCGGCCAGTCTGCGGCAATATGCCTGCGCCTCTTTGAGGCTCGGCGCACGTTCAGGCATGACATAGTTCACTGGCAGCTTGCTCCAGCCGGCCTGCAAATCCGAGTCGGCGATCGTGTCGCTCACCGCAAGGCCGCCTGGGTTCATGCCAGTTTGCCTCCGGGTAGAATTGCCGTTTTGATGTCGTTGGTCCGGTTCAACATTCGCTCAAGCACCGGAACGAGTTGTTCGAGCGGCGCCCGGCTGGTAATGAATTTCTCGTTGCCGAAACGACCACTTGCAATCCAGTCAAATGCGCGACGACAGACAGATGGCCGATGATGGAAACTGGCGCGCAGGGTTAGGTTGTTGTAGTGCAAGCGGTTGGTGTCTAGCGCCACCTCGGTACCTGCTTCGCACCCGCCGAAGAAATTCACCGTGCCGCCCTTGCGCACCATCTCGACTGCCCATTGCCATGTCTGCGGCAGCGCGACGGCTTCGATTACAGCGTCGGCTCCATGACCTTGCAATGTCAATGCCCGCACGGCGGCAATCACATCGATACCGGCCAAAGTCTGTACAACGTTGTTCGCGCCGAAGGACCTTGCTAGCTCCACCTGCTCGTTGCGTTTCACCACCGCAATCACATTCATGCTCATCAGCGAAGCGAGGTGGATGAACATCAAGCCAATCGGCCCGGCACCAATCACGACGATCTGGTCGCCAGCGCTGACCCCTGTTTCATCCATACCATGCAGCACGCAGGCCAGGGGCTCCGTCATCGCGGCATGCTCCAGCAAAACATGCCCGGGAACATGCAGAGTATTCTTTTCCACGATCCGGGCTGGAATGCGGATGTATTCGGCATACCCGCCGTTATTGAACAGCAGGTCGTCACAGAGATTTTCCTGGCCGTGGCGGCAAAAGTAGCATTCGCCGCAAGGCGCGGAATTCAGCGCAACCACGCGATCGCCCGGTTGAAACTGGGTGACGCCCGCCCCTACTTCCGAAACTGTTCCTGCCAGTTCGTGACCGAATGGGATGGGCGGCCGCAACATCTTTGCGTGATACCCGCGCCGAAAGATCTTCAAGTCCGTTCCGCAGGTAAGCGCCGCATGAACACGCACGACGATCTCACCCGCTCCGGCCTGTGGAATGGGGAGGCGTTCGATACGTATATCTTCTTTACCGTGCAGCACGGCGGCGTTCATTTCGCCCATAAGTATATTTTCGCAGAGTATCGAAGGATTCACCCGGAACTGCTTCTTCGAGCGTTTGCGCGGGAAATCGAACTTCAGGGTTCGATCATGATTTTCATCGAGTCCGCTTTCGGTTCCGAAGCGAATGCGATCGCCTCGGCTGCCCGATCCAATGGGAAACGATGAGAGATCAGGCGCGTCAGATCGAAACCGTTGCGATAACCTTCGAGCACAAGCCGAGCTGCTTCCTCCTGGAAATCCGCGGAGGAACTATAGGATCCAAGAAGCGATTTTTCGTCCATGCAGACTGCTGCCGGATCGATTACCGCCTCGCATCGCTGGGTCGCGGCGAATAACAGAACTCTACCTCCGGGCCGCGCTGCGTCCATCGCCGTGCGAATCAACGCATTCCCGCCGACCGCGAGAATCACTACATCCGCGCCTCGACCCTCGGTCTGTCTTTTCGCAGCCGCGACAACGTCTTCTTCACCGGCTCGAATTGGATGAGTCAGCCCGAATTTCGCGGCAACCTCGTGACGAGATGGATAGAGGTCCGAAGTTAACACCGTGGCGCCGTCTCTTGATGCCAGCAAAGCCAGCAAAATTCCAATCGAGCCCTGTCCGATGACCAGCACGGTTTCATCGGCCGCCAGATGCAGATTGCGAATGGCTTTGAAGCAGGTATTTACCGGCTCGATCCAGGCAGCCTGCTCGAACGGAACTTCGTCCGGCACCCGCACCAGGCCGCGATCGACAATCCAGCTCATGACGCGGATATATTCGGAAAGTCCTCCGCCTGAAGGCTCGAACCCTGCCGTGCAGCCCACACGTTTATAAACTTCGCATTGGGCAAAGGTCTTTTTGCGACAGTAATAGCAATCACCGCAGGGAATGTGATGAAACGCCATGACGCGATCCCCAACTCGCCAGCCCTCGACACCCGCTCCTAAAGCAGCAATTTCGCCGGCCATTTCATGACCGAAAATGCGCGGTGCGGAATGCGATCCGGTGTGAATTTTTTTAAGATCTGTGCCGCAGATCCCGCAGGCGCGGATTCGCACCAGCACTTCGCCTGACCCGATCGCCGGAACCGGCACGGTCTCCACTCGAACATCGTTCACGCCGCGGTATACCGCGGCCCTCATGGTCGCCGGAACGCTCGCCTGATGGTTTGTAACGGTCACAGAGTTCATACTAATTTGCGTGCTCCAAAAAGGATTTCAGGGCCATTGCCATTGTGCGCGAACCTTCTACCGAACGTCTACCCAGACGAATCGCATTGGGCATTTGCCAGGGATGGAACATGAGGTGACCGGCAAATGCCGATTCGCGAAATCCTCCGCGGTGGTCGATGAATCGGTTCAGATCCGGCAAAGCGTCATGAAACTCATCGCTGACCACGCGAAGGGTACGAAACGGCAAACTACGCAGCAGGGCGAGCTTCGCCACCTCTGCCGCCTCCATGTCTACCATGTCCGCGCCCCAACGCGAGGCCATCAACGGCTTGTCGCGTTTGTTCAAAATGCGATCGGCCGTCACCAGCGTTCCGCTTCCACCTTGGCAAACATAACTCTCTTCCGTCCGTGCGTCGATTACAATCTTCGGCCAATACGCCTTGTTTCTTACGATGGTATCGCGCAGCGCGCCGGCGTAGCCCACGGAAATAATCGAACTCAGCAAGCCGCGACCTTCGGCCAGTGTCAACGCATGTCCCACGCGCTCACGGCCGATCCCGGCGCACACGGCAATCGCGGTGTCACACTCGCAGATTAACGATCCATCGCGCCGCGATGGAACCCGCACAGGCCAGTCCCGCACCAGGGGCGCAAGCTCTCGCGGCAATGCGGCGAGAATAGCAACGCGGGCCTTCATGCGGCGGGCGCATATCCGTGAGCGCGAAACCAATGCACGGCCGCCTGCAGCGCGGCATCGATGGGCCGCGCCTGGTAACCGAGCTCGCGTTCGGCTCTGAGAGAGCTGGCGAACATTTTCTTCTTCCCCATTCGAACTGCTTCGACGGTGGCACGCGGCTCCCGACCACGCATGCGACCGGTGATCCACTGGTCAAAAAACGCGAAGGACATCGCGACAGAGTGCGGCACCTGCATCTTCGGCGACGGCAGGCCTGCGATGGACGCCATGCGGTCGAGAAACTGCTTCAAGGTAAGATTCTCTCCGCCGAGGATATAGCGTTCTCCAGGCGTGCCGCGTTCGAGCGCTCTAACGTGCATGGCAGCCACGTCTTCAACATCGACGAAATTGAGGCCGGTATCGACGTAGGCCGGGAAATTCCGATTTAGAAAATCTACGACGATGCGGCCCGTCGGCGTCGGCTTGGCATCGTTCGCGCCGATCGGCGTCGTCGGGTTGAGAATCACCACATGCTGTCCGTCCCGGGCCGCCGCAATCGCCTCCTGCTCCGCCAAGAACTTCGATCGCTTGTAGTGGCCAATCATGTTGTCGAGCGAGACTGGCGTCTCCTCGTCGACCACCCTACCGTCGGATCGGAAACCCATCGTGGCGACGCTTGACGTATAGACAACCCGGGCCACTCCCGTTTCTCGCGCGAGACGCAAAAGCGACCGCGTCCCTTCAACGTTGGCCGCATACATGGCGTCCGGATCGCGAACCCACAGCCGGTAGTCCGCGGCCACGTGGATCAATGCGTCGCAGGCTGTGATCGCAGCGCGAAGGCCATCAGGCTGCCGGAGGTCGCCTGTAACCAGCTCTGCATCGAGGCCTTTGAGATGTTCCGTGCGACTGCTTTTTCGCGTCAGCAGGCGCAGCTCCGCGCCTGAGGCGGCGAGCGCCTGGGCAACGTGACTACCGACAAACCCGGTTGCTCCAGTGACAAAAACGCGCATAGGAAGTGGAATTTGAATCGAAGCTGAAGAGCGCACGTATTGGGCCAATCGCTTGTATTGCTTACGATCTGAGTTCCAGCGATGAAGGTGTTGCTAATCTAGGTTCTCGGCGTGAATCGCGATGTTTTTCTCGCCCGCTGCCTTCTTCTCCCAGTATTTTCGCACCCATGCCTCCCAGCTTTTTCCCGCGGCCGTGTCGCGCCCCGTAAAGGCCAGCCCGGCGATTTCAGAGTATGGAATGGACACCCGTTCGGCAGTATCCTTAGGCAGGAGTCGCACGACCGATTTGAAGAATTCGGGAGCCGGGCGACGATCGAAGATATATCCCTCGATGCGCACGCCGGTTTTTAATGTGATCGTAACGTCGCCGCGATAGTCAAACGCCTGCTCGAGCGCTTCGCGGGTCTCGGCTTCGGTCGCCAGGGCCGGAATCCAGCCTTCCAGGATCTCCCGCTCCGCACCGGGCGCAATCTCCATCGCGTCCGGATCGGGCGCGGGTTTCATATGCGCGTCGATCATGCGTGCGTCTCCTCCATCGCAGGAGTCTTCGACGAGGCGATCTGAACCAGAGGATTTTTGGCATGTACAGGTGCTGCAGGCTGGTTCAGGAGATCGCGCGCTCCCTTGTCCGGATATAAGGTCAGGGTGGCTTTCGCCGTGGCCCACAAACCTTTCAGCGAGCCGAACGTGTAGTTCACACCCGAGGCTTCATACCCGGAATGGACCATGCAGTTTGCGCATTTCGGATTGCCGGACTCGGTCCCATAGCGCGCCCATTCAGTGGCTTCCATCAGCTCCGCAAAGCTGTCGGCGTATCCATCCTGTAGGAGATAACAGGGCTTCTGCCACCCGAAAATATTGTAGGTGGGCATGCCCCAGGGGGTGCAGGTAAAGTCCCGTTTCCCCATCAAAAATTCCATATACATTGGCGAGGCATTGAAGCGCCAGCTTTTCTTGCGATTCGAAAGGATGGCGCGAAACAGTCTGCGCGAACGCGCGCGGCCCAGAAAATGCTTCTGGTCGGGCGCTTTCTCATAGGTATAGCCGGGCGCCACCATCATCGATTCAACGCCGGCATCCATCATTTCGTCGAAGAAAGAACGAACGCTGTTTGGGTCCGCGCCATCGAACAGAGTTGTGTTGGTGGTGACGCGAAACCCGCGGTTGACCGCCTCGCGAATTCCCGCCGCAGCGAGATCATAGCCGCCTTCACGGCAAACAGAAAAGTCGTGGTGCTCACGTTGTCCATCCATGTGGACGGAAAAGGAAAGGTATTTACTCGGTTCGAACAAATGCAATTTTTCTTTGAGCAACAGCGCGTTGGTGCACAGATAGATATATTTCTTGCGCTCGACCAGCCCGGCAACAATTTCGCCGATCTTGGGATGCATCAGCGGTTCTCCTCCCGGGATCGAAACCATCGGCGTGCCGCATTCATCGACCGCGCGGAAGCATTCCTCGGGGGTAAGTTCCTTCTTCAAGATGTGCGCGGGATATTGAATTTTTCCGCAGCCGGCGCATGCCAGATTGCAGCGGAACAACGGCTCCAGCATTAAAACCAGCGGGTAGCGTTTGCGGCCGCTCCAGCGCTGGCGCAACACGTAGGTTGCGACCGTCCACATTTGAGAAATCGGCACTGCCATACAGTTCTTCCTCCGTTACAAACGCGGCATCTGCCGCGCCTTTCGATCTTTGTTAATGCCGCTCAAGCGGCACTCGCGTCCGGCTGCATGGAGCGTCGATATGTGGTCAACGCAAGCAGCGGGAAGTAGTTGCGATACATGTGGTACGCAAGATAAAACACTCTCGGGAACCCGGTTCCAGTGTATTCGTCCTCGGTCCAGGAACCGTCAGGTTGTTGTTGATCCAGCAACCAGCGTATACCTTTTGCAACGGAATCGCTGCGATTGTCCCCGGCAGCCAGCAGACCTAGGATCGCCCATGCAGTTTGCGAGGCGGTACTCGGCCCGATGCCGCGCAGCGTGGGATTGTCGTAGCTGGCGCAGCTCTCGCCCCATCCGCCATCGGCATTCTGCACCATGCGAATCCATTCCGCCGCCTGCTGAATTTGCGGCTCATGGTTCCACACGCCCATTGCTTCAAGGCCGCGCAGTACCAGGAAGGTCCCGTAAATGTAGTTCACTCCCCAGCGGCCAAACCAGCTGCCATCCGGCTCCTGCTCGCGATAAATAAACTGTATCGCCCGCTTGGCCCGCGGATCCTCTGCACTGACGCCGTAGGCGGCCAGCATCTCGAGGACACGGCCTGTTATATCGACAGTCGGCGGATCGAGCATGGCGTTGTGGTCGGCAAATGGGATGTGCTCGAAGATCATCTTGGTGTTGTCTTTATCGAAGCTTGCCCAGCCTCCGTTTTTGCATTGCATTGCCCAGATCCAGCGCAACGCCCGCTGCGTCACGTCATACTGGTAGCGCTCCCGCGGGTTATTTACCTTGTTCAGCGCCAGCAGCACCTGGGCGGAGTCGTCCACATCCGGATAGAACTCGTTGTTGAATTCAAAATACCAGCCACCGGGTTCGACATGGGGAACCTTGACGGCCCAGTCGCCCTTGTGCCGTACTTCTTTCGACAGTATCCAATCGGCGGCCTTCAGCAGGCGGGGATCGTCTTTCCCGATCCCCGCCTCACCGAGGGCAAACATAGCATAGGCCGTGTCCCAAACGGGGGACATGCAGGGCTGCATGCGGAATGTTGGACCGCTCTGGCCCTCGTCGGTCGGCTGTTCGATGCCGAGTTTTTCAAATTCATCGAGCGCTCGAATCACCTGCGGATCGTCCAGCGAGTAACCCTGGCAACGCAGTGCAATGATCGCGTTCAACATGCTGGGATAGATGGAGCCCAGCCCGTCCGACATCTCCATGCGCGCCAACATCCACTTTTCTGCCTGTTTGAGGGCGATCGCACGCAGCGGCCGCACGTGGATGCGTTCGGCCCAATGCGTCATCCGGTCGAAGAATAGGAAGAAATTGCGCCAGCTAAACACTTTCTTTTCCCAGCGCAGATGCAGGTTGGCGTTCTCGCGGCCGCCGACGAACAACTCTTCGATTCCCTGCTGATGCGGGATTTTCTTGTACGGCTTTTTCGCATACGCAATCGACAGCGGAACCAGAATCGCGCGGGACCAGGAGGAAATCTCGTTCAAATTGAAGTAGAACCACCTGGGAAACAGGACAATTTCCGGTGGGATCGCAGGCACTGCGTTGTAGTCGTACTGGCCAAAGAAACAGAGATAGAGCTTGGTGTAGGTGTTGATCTCGACCGCGCCGCCATGGGCCAGCGTCCACTCGCGCGCGCGGACCAGGACAGGGTTTTCCGCCGACCTGCCCATCAGCTTCAGCGCAAAGTACGCCTTTACCGTCGCGCTTATGTTAGACGGACCACCGCGATAGATGGGCCAGCCGCCGTCTTCCTTCTGATGCCGCAGAATCTCCGCGATCGCCCGCTCCATTCGAGCCGGATCGCCCGTTCCCAAGAGGGTGTGCAGCATGATGTAGTCGGACTCAAGCGTGGTGTCGGCTTCCAGTTCCCCACACCAGTACCCCTCGGCGGATTGCCGCGAGAGCAGGAAATCGCAGGAGGAATCGATGGCCTCGGTGACCTGGTCCAGGCTTGCGTCCAACCTTCCATATCGGACTGCGCCGGAGGGAATCGCCTGTACTGCGGGTATCGGGACGGATTGTTTCGTATGTGGCAATGGATTCATCGGCCGATAAACGTTCTCATTCACTCAGATGCGAACAGGCCGGGGATCATTCCCGCAAGGCGCCCAAGCACAGCGCATTAGGTTAGCCACTTGATCCACCGGCGCGCAAGCTGTTAAGGAGCTACGGCTGCGTCCTGCTGGGGAGCAACGGCAATCGCCCGCACAATCTCCGGCGGCAGTCCGAAGCGCACATTTTCCGGCATTACCTCGACTTCTTCGACAGAGCCGAACCCGTTTCGCTGCAGGTAATCGATCACGTCCTGCACGAGAACCTCCGGCGCTGAAGCGCCAGCGGTTACCGCAACCGTCTTCGCGCTTTCCAGCCACTCCGGTCGAATTTTCTCGGAATCGTCGATCAGGTAGGCAATCGTGTCGAGGTTGCGGGAGACCTCCACCAGGCGGTTGGAATTGGAACTATTATTGGACCCGACGACCAACACCAGGTCCGCCCGGTGCGCGACGTTCTTTACCGCAACCTGTCGGTTTTCGGTGGCATAGCAGATATCTTGGGAATGTGGCCCGACGATGTTGGGGAACTTCGCTTTCAGAGCGTGAATGATATCGCGCGCCTCGTCTAGGCTGAGGGTGGTCTGGGTCAGGTAAGCGACTCGCTCCGGATTGGGCACTTCAAGTGCGGCAACCTCTTCAACCGTAGACACCACCTGGGTTTCTTCCGGCGCCTCACCCAGGGTTCCTTCAATCTCATCGTGGTCGCGATGGCCGATCAACACCAGCGAGTAGCCCTGGCGCGCGAACTTTACTGCCTCGACGTGCACCTTGGTGACCAGCGGACAGGTAGCGTCGATCACCTTCAGGTTGCGCTGCTTGCTCTTTTCCCTCACGGCCGGGGAAACGCCGTGAGCACTATAGATTACCCGGGCGCCTTCCGGCACCTCGTCGATATCGTGGACGAAGATCGCGCCTTTTTCCGCCAGATCGTTCACCACAAATCGGTTATGGACGATTTCCCGGCGCACGTAAATTGGGGCGCCAAACGTCTCCAAAGCAATCTGGACAACATCGATGGCTCGCACTACGCCAGCGCAGAATCCGCGAGGCTTTAACAGCAGAATCCGCCGGTCATCTGTGGAATTTTCAGCGTTGGAGGCGGAAATGGGCGCAGCTTGCCGAGCTATGTCAGTCACACTTACAGTATACCGGCGCGCCCCAGTATGGAACAACGGAAACAGCCGACTTTTTGCACTTGGTTTGCAGCAGCTTCAAATCGGCATCGGTTGCATCGTGACGGAGAATATATTTCACCAGATCACATACCCGATCCGCTTGCAGGCAGGCGGAAAGCACCTCTTCAGAAGGATGGTCGTGGGCTGCCAGAAAAAGGCTGTTCTGCAAAGCTTGAAGCGGGTTGTTGATCTCATGGGCAAGCCGGTTCGCGACCTGAGCCACGGCAAGTGCTGCCGTCGTTCTCCGGAGAGCCTCTTCCGTTCGCCGGCTGCGAACCGCGACGATCGCCATATTGGCAAGACTCTCCAGCAGGCGAAGATCCTCTCGATCGAATTTTCTGAACTCGGTGTGGGAGAGCACCCAGAGGGTGCCGACCACTTCAGCGTCGACCTGTAGCGGAACCAGCAATCCCTCGATGATCGGGCACTCCGAATCTTCGAGTTTGGGATACGCCACCCCTGGACGGTGAAACAGCAGCGGCATGTTCCGATCGATGACAACTCCACAAGGGCTCTGGTCGCGAGGGATGGATCGCCCACGATAACCGACAATCTTGCCCGCAGTGGCGACCCAGCGGAAGGTTGCCGCCCCATCGGCTTCGCGGTGTTCGAGGCTGATTCCCGCTGAATGGGCGCGACACAGGTCCATCGCAATCTCGACGAGGCACTGCAGCATCGATGCGGAATCGACCGCAAAACATCGCGACATTTGCTGCAGTGCGGCCACTTCTTCGGCAAGCCGTCTGGGACCTTGTCGCCGATGTGAAAGCTGATCGGGAACGATAGTTTCTACGACATTTTCATAATTACTCATGACCGCTACATTCTGGGGGAATGTAATTCGGGGCTGGAACGATGAAATCTTGGCATTGAGTGTATACCTCTTAAAGCGTTTGGGACTTAAATTGCTTGCTTTATCAGGATTAATTCTGCCGGCAGCCAACAGCAGCTTGGGTTTACCTGCCGTAACTTCGCGTCCCACCTTAAACCGTCTGCAAAGTGAGCGTCTGCTGGTCGTTGTAGGAGAGATCCTCGATGGTCACTGAGGTGGCCTCAATCCGAATCACCTTATAGCGGCCATCCACCACGTCGCCCTCCCCGGCGACAAATACATCCTCTCCGTGGGAGAGAAAGATCAGTTTGGGTCCGCCGGTTTCCGTCGCGAACCCGTAGAACTTCAGGTCGATGGGAGGCGGGGGAGGCGGCCCGGGGGGCACAACGGGGCCCGTGCGGACGGGCGATATCGGATGTTCAATCGCCGCATTGATTGCGGCGGGCGGCAGGGAGTCCTTGGAAAAAATATTGCGGCTGGTGCCCGTGTAGGTTGTGTTCTCCGCCTTCGCCATCCGTTCAGGATGGAGGGTGGGATCGAGCGCGGACGCGCTTTCCAATCGCACGGCTGGATGGCCCGCCGTTGTGACGGAAGGCTGCGTGGCAGCCGGAACGTAAGCGCCAGTCTCGGTTGCTGGAGGAGCAGGAACGGAAGGTCCACTGCTTAACTGCCAGACGGTGTGCGCAAACCAGGTCAGCGCCACCGAAACCGCGATCATCGCGATCAGGCGTTTCTTCTTATCTTCGGTACCGAGACGTAGGGCCATCGGGTTAGTGTCGCTCCGGGGCTGTAATATTCCGGGCTGGAGAATTCGCTGTTGAATGGTTCGCCAGCACTGGAGGCTGCAGATGTGCCGGACGCGCCGCAGCCGTAACCGGCCTAGGCGCGATGTTTATATTTCCTGCGGTCACGCCGCTCTCCGCGCCGGCGTGCAGGAAGGTTGTCAGTCGCATGCGCAGACTTACGATGCCGCTCTGCTGCCCGCTCAATGCAATTCCATCGATCAGAAAAAAAACCTTGTCGCGCTCAAGTCCGTTGATGAACCGCACGACAGGCGCATAATCCCCACTGAGGCTGGCATCCATTAGAATTTCACTTACGCCCTGGTGCGGCTTGCCCTGCGCATACTGCACTCGATTCAGCAGCACGTTGTTTTTGACGGCCAGCGATCCGATGACGCGCAGCACCTCAGAGTATGAGTCGGGGAAACGCTTCTGATAAAACGCCTGCTCATCCAGCTGCGCCTGGGCGATTTTTTTGTCCAGCCCACGCAGTGGCTTCGTCTTCAGCTGCATTGCCCGGTATTCCGTTTCTCGCCGTGCGAGCCCCGCCGCATTTCCAGCCTGAGCGCTCTTCCACGCGTATGCGAGCCGCACAGCTAATACGAGGTTCACCAGGCAAAGCAGGCCAACCGCCGCGTAATGCCAGTGCCGTCCAGTAATGCGAACGCGTTTCCAGTCGGGCATCGTCAATTTCATCGCGCGCCCCCGGTAGCATTTGCGCGCCGCGTCTTCCCGCCGAGGGTTGAGGACGCGGTGTGCCGAACAACTGCCGCGCCCGCTGCCGCGCTGGAGCCGCTCGCCGGGATCTCATGCGTTCCAGATTTTTTCTCTTCCGCCTTGACGTCCGTCGACTCGATATCGCCAGCGTTGAACTCAGCGAGGATATCCACGTTCACATCAGTTGTCTCGGACATCGTTGGCCGGTACCCGGTGCGGTTCTGGCCCTGCACCTCGGCGGTCTCCCCAGCCACCATGGGATGCAGAAAGTGGGGGGATTTTTCGAGGTTCGCCACCAGCTGGACAGCTTTATCGCGGGGCCCGCTTACGCGAAGGCGTACGACCACCTGGCCGTTATTGGTCATTCGCGGGTCGATGCTGATCACTTGCACGCCCTGCGGCAACACGAGCTCGAGATCCATTAGCGCCGTTGTCCAGGAGAAAGATTTCTTCGTAAACATCTGGTTTAGAAATTGCGAGCGGTCGAGTGTCGCGGCGTTCACCGGCTCCCGCATCAGTGCCTGGTCCGCCTGCCACTCGTGCTGCAGGTTTTCGGTGGCCAGAGTCCAGCTGTGGACAGCGGCGGCCGCCTGTGCCGCCTTGTTTTCTGCGCGGCGCAGCAGAAAGAACAATACCACCGCCAACACTGCGAGTGCCGCTGCCAGAATGCGTAAACGCAGAAACAGCGGGCGCAGTTCAAAAAACGGCCGCGAAGCGAGATTAAGGGTAATGCGCATCAGCCGCGCAGCGCCCCCACCACGCTGGTGTAACGGCTGGCCGCAACCTGGCGCGGAACCGCTGCTGCGGAAAATGAATCGGAGTTGATAAGGCTGCGCAGCGGAATCCGCCACTCGCCATCCAGCTCCAGATGCCCCCGCAGCACCTCCGGAGTTTCAAAGCCGGCCACCCAAACCTCTTCAAGCGGCGTATGTAATGTGTCTTCGTAATAGGCAGCCGCCACCAGAATTGCCTGCGCCATCTCACCAGGCTCTGCTTCCGAGTGTTCGGTGCGGCGGTACAACAGCAGTTCGCCATTGCGTGTGATGGCGGTCGTGATCGAGTGCTGCCCGGTATGGACCAGCAGATGTGAGCCGGTCTCCGGCACCGCCGCCAGAGCTGCCAAAGTCGCCGGCAGCAGCGTGCCGGGCTCGCGTTCACTTTCGCGCATCAACGATTCAATCTCATCTCGAACTTCTCCCGGCATGGCAGCCGCGATCACCTGAACGGGACCGTTTTTTCCAGTGGGATTCGACAGCAGTTGAAAGGAGACCGCCGCCGCCTCCGCGTCGAATGGAATCATCCGGCGCAGCCGAAAGCGGACCAGAGGGAGTATCTCCTGCGCCTTCGCCGGCAGCGTGTCGAAATCGAGCAGCACGACGCGGGTGCAAGCGTCCGGAAGGATCAGCGTCCAGTCCCGCCCATTGGGGCTGACTAAATCGAGCGCACTTTTCAGCGCAGCGAGAACCGCCGCGCGGTCGCGGAAGATAGGAGACGCCAATCCGGCGAACAGTGAGTCACGCAGAGGAGCGTACGCCGTCGCGTCGAGCGGCGACTCCATGCCGGGAGAACCTGCTGCGAGGATGCCATCCGGCGCGATCTCGCAGGCCAAACGCGGACGCACAGCCGACTGCATTGAAGTTGGAAAAAGACGCATCTCTGATCTAGCTTACCGCGTAGCTTCGATGAAGGTAACTTTGTTGATTTCCTTCAACGTTGTCAGGCCCAGACGAATGCGACTGAGCGCCGACTCTCGCAGAAACGACATTCCTTCATTTTTCGCCGCTTTGCGCACTTCAGATGCTGGCCTCTTCTCAAGAATGATCTCCCGGATACGATCGTTCAACTCCAGCAGCTCATGGATTGCAGTCCTTCCCTTGTAGCCTGTGCCGCCGCACTCAATGCAACCGGCTCCCTCCTGGAACGGAAAATTTGACCATTCCGCCAGGTCGAGACCGCTTAGCTCCAGCGTCTCGCGGTCGTACTTCACCGGGCGCTTACAGTCCTCGCAAATCATGCGCACCAGCCGCTGCGCGAGGATGCAGTTCAGGGCGGAGACAAAGTTGTACGGCTCGACGCCCATGTTCAAGAAGCGGCCCAGCACATCGACAACGTTGTTCGCGTGGACGGTGGTGAAGACCAAGTGGCCGGTGAGGGCGGAATTGATCGCGATCTGCGCAGTTTCTTGGTCACGGATTTCGCCAACCAGAATTTTGTCGGGATCATGGCGCAGAATAGAACGCAGTCCGCGGGCGAAGGTCAGCCCCTTTTTCTCATTTACCGGAATCTGTGTGATACCGCGAATCTGATACTCCACCGGATCTTCAATAGTGATGATCTTATCCTCATCGCTTTTGATCTCGTTGAGCGCGGCATAAAGAGTTGTGGTCTTGCCCGACCCCGTCGGCCCCGTCACCAGCACCATGCCGTAGGGTTCGCGGATGTAACGGCGAAAACGGCGAAGATCGTCCTCAGCGAATCCCACGACATCGAGGGTGAGAGAGCTGAAGGTCTCGCTCATCGACTCT
This sequence comes from uncultured Acidobacteriota bacterium, assembly GCA_963744615.1. Taxonomy (GTDB): domain Bacteria; phylum Acidobacteriota; class Terriglobia; order Terriglobales; family Acidobacteriaceae; genus JAKAAZ01. The sequence continues at coordinate 1,303,499 of CAVUUE010000003.1, read as the reverse complement.
TTATCCAGGACACGCAGCACAGCATTTTCACCATGTACGGTTGGCATGATGGACACGCGAAAGTCGATCAGCCTGCCCTTGTACCGCACGCGGAAGCGTCCATCCTGCGGCACCCGCCGCTCGGCGATATCGAGCTCACTCATGACTTTAATACGTGAAAGAATCGTCTGGTGGTGCTCGCGCGCTATCGGCGCCATGGCCTGCTGCAGCACGCCGTCGATGCGATACTTCACCAGCAGGCAGTCGTCAAACGTCTCCAGATGAATATCGCTCGCCCGCCGCTCGAGCGCGGTGAACACCATCGTATCCACCAGCCGGATGATCGGACTGATGTCTTCCTCGGACGTCAGTTTCTCGATCGAAAGCGTCTCGTCCTGGTTGTCCTCCGACGAGAGCACGTCGAACGTCAGACCCTCGGTCGCTTCATCCAGCACGCGCTGCGATTGCTCCGTCTTCTTCAGCAGGTCAGTGATCTGGCTGAGCGTGGCGACGCGAACGGCAATCTTCTGCCCGAGCAACCCTGCGATCTCGTCCATCACCATCAACTTGCTGGGATCGCTGACGGCGATCACCAGCTTTGTTTCGAGCTGCTCGAGCGGCACGAAGTTGTAGCGGAACATGATGTCCACCGGCACGCTGCGAAACAGCTCATGCTGAATCTTGAAATTTCTCAAATCCACAAATTCGCAGCGATAGCGAGCCGCCATCACCTTCGCCTGCGAAGTTTCATCCAGCCCCGATGATTTCGGAGTGGGAAGTACCGCCAAGTCCGCCATAATTCTCCTTCTAGTGCTGCATCGCGCCAGCCGCGCCCAGGCTGAAGATAGGCATATACAGCGCGATCAAAATTGTGACGACGAGACCGCCCATAACGATCAGAATCGCCGGCTCGATAAGCGAAAGCGCCGCCGTCAGCGCCGTCTGCACATCTTCCTCAAAAAATTCAGCAACGGAATTCAGCATCCCGGGCAGTGCGCCAGTCGCCTCGCCCACTTCAATCATCTCGATCGAAAGCTCGGGGAAAATTTTCGTGCTCTTTAAACTGCTCGCAAGTCCCTTGCCCTCGCGCACACTGCTCACCGACTGCACCACTGCCCGGCTCAATTGCCGGCTGCTGATTGAGTTGGCAGCGGTATCGAGCGATGGCACGAGCGGCAGGCCGCCGGACAGCAGTGTCGATAGCGTGCGCGCGAATAACGCCACCTGGTACTTGACCCATATACTTCCAAAAATAGGCGTTGCAATGCGCACGCTGTCGATGCGATTGGCTCCGCCATCGGTGCGGCTCCAGCGATACGCTCCGTAAACAATCGCCGCCAGCGACACCAGAATGTAGGGCAGATAAGCCTGGGAACCTTGCCCCAACTTCAGCATGAACACCGTCAATGCGGGCAGCTTCGTGCCAATTTGGTCGTAAAGAGCGGCAAAGCGCGGGACCACGAAGCTGATCAGGAAGATGAAAAGCCCGGTCACCATCACAATCAGCAGCACCGGATATACCAGCGACGCAATCAGCTTCTTGCGGAAGGTCAGGGAAATGCGCTGAAACGCCAGGTAGCGCGATAGCACTTCTTCAAGATTTCCCGACCGCTCCCCCGCCAGCAATGAGGTCGTGTAGATGACCGGAAATCCTCCCTGCGATTCAAACGCCGCCGAAAGCGACTGCCCGGTGCGCACCCGGACCGCCACGTCTTCCAGCTGTGCCCGCAGTGCAGGTGCCTTCTGCCGCTTCGCCAGCAGATCGACGGAAGACAGAATCGGCAGACCGGCCCGAATCAGCGTAAGAAATTGCTGATTGAAAATCAAAAACGGCTCCAGCTTGACGCGCTTCGCCTTGCCGCCTGCCGCTGCCAATCCTCGCGGCTTCACCCAGTAAACAAAATGTCCGGACTGCGCGAAACGCTGGCGAAGCTCTTCCGCGGAATTCGCCAAGTGGACGTTTTCCTGCACATGCCCGCGTTCGTCCGCTACTTTAACAAGATATTCCGCCAAAACCTAATCCTTCTTCCGTGCAAATACACCCTTTTCCGACGATCGATTGGCAGCATGGAGCTGACCCCAAGATATCAGCCTTCCAATGCGACCGCCCGGCCCTACGGCAAACGGAAGACTTATCGCGTTCCAGTTTCCGTAATCGAGCGGATGCCACGTGTTGCCGCCGTCGCGCGATGTGTCGCTGCCGCCCGGGCCGGCCGCAATCCAGCTACCCTCACCCGCGTCCCATGCAACAGTCGAACGATATCCGGCAGGCGGTTGTGACGCCATCTTCCAGTGAACGCTATCGACCGCATATGCAGCCGTCGCCGCGCTAGCTCCCGGCTTGGTGTAATCTCCACCAACTGCTACTCCCGCAGCTCCATCATGAAATGCCAGCGCAAAAATTCCCGCCGTCGCATTCCCTGCCTTGTGCGGATTCGCCAGAATACGCGGAGTGAAACAGGATTGAGCCGAGCCCGCAATCAACCGCAGCGGAGCCAGTTGCAGCCCGTAGAGCCATCCGCCGCTGGTGCCGAACCATATCTGATGATCGGCAGAAAATCCCGGCTGCGCATTTTCATCCTCGATTGGAAGCACCGCCAACGACTGATTACTAGCCGCAAACACTCCCTGTTCCGGCGCTACCGTTTGCAGACAGGCATCTACTTGTCGGGTCCATTGGCCGCCACCATCGTAAGTAGCGAACAGGGTGAAGCGCCCCTGCACTGGATCGCCAAGAATTACGCCAAACCGTGCACCATCGAATTGCAGTGCGTCCCAGAATCCGTCTCCATCAGGATTCGTGAAGACCAGCCGCCAAGTGCGGCATCCGTCATGGGACGAGTAAAGCCGCGATGCGTCGCCCGGACCGCTCGACATGACCATCGCATGATCGGCATCCCACGCCCACACGCTGCGAAAATCCAGCTTCTCTGCGCCCCTGGGGACGCTGCAGGTCTGCCAGTGTGCTCCTCCATCAACCGTGCGCAGCACCGTTCCGTTCGTACCACTCGCCCACGCTGTTTCTGCATCGACAGCGTGAATGCCCCGGAAGCTGGCTGTGGTTCCACTCGACTGCATCCGCCATTGCGCCTGCGCACCAGTGGTCAGACTAAGCAGTAGAGCAAGAACAACTCCGCCGCAGGCCCTTCCGTTGCACATTGTTCTGTGTAAGCGCTCGACCAAGCTTGTCCGTAGCACCATAAATCTGTCATCCCGAGCCAAGCGCAGCGAAGTGGAGGGGCATGTTGTTTCCTCATCAAACCTTAGGATCAGCTCGGTGCTCCCCTCAATCGAGACGCGGGTCTCTGCCGCCACTCATTAAATGGGCGCCAGCCCACGAACCACCACTACCCCGGCGGGCGCGTGAAATGTGAACGTGTCTGCAGCAATGGTCGGATTCTCCTGCTCATCCATCAAACGAAACTTCGTCATCGCGCCATCAGTTTCCTTCCACTCGATAGCCTCAATCGTTCCCTCGGCTGTTACTGTTAAAGTCACTTCCGCCACACGCTGCTCCATGCCTTTTGGAACGCCTCGAAGCCGATAGTTCAAACCATCAGGAACCAACGTCAGCGCTGTCAGCTCTTTTTCGATCCGCGCATGTCCCAGCAAAAAGCGCAACGGCGACCGGAAATCCTCCAGCTGCTTCGCCGGGTACCGCTCCGCCTGTGCATCTCCCGGCGTGTAGGCATAGCCATATTTCCCATCAATGAGAAACAGTTTGCCAGCGGGCTCCGTGTAACTCCACTTCATGCGGCCCGGCTTGGCCAGCAGCAGCGTGCCGGTCTCCAGCCGCTTGATTCCCATGCCGTCGTAGGTCTCTGTGAATTGGACGCGCAGACTATGCAAATGGTTATAGTGCGCGTCGACTCGCGCGCATATCCCGGCAGCCGTCGATGCGGGCGAGTTCGTCGCCGAACGGGCAGAGATCGCACATAGTAAGACCGCTGGGAGCAGCCACACTGCCAGCGGTCTGGTTTTCAATGGCATAAGAGTAGCGGAGCGGTTAAGAATTTATCCCCTGAAATCCGACTTATGAAATCGGCTGAGTGCAGTTGGTCGTCCCTGCGGGGTCGGCTTTAATCTCGCCCGTCTGGTCCATGCAGAATCCTCGATGTCCGGTCTTTCCGACCGCCTGCGGCACTGCCGTCAACTGGAACGATGTGTAGACGTCCTGGTTGTTCACCGTCATCTTCGTGCAATTTGTAACCGCAAATATGTACCCGCTCTTATACCCGCTCGCCAGATCGGCCGGGATCAACTGCGCCGCTTGCGGTGTAGGGGGTCCGGACTTGGGGTCGCCCCCCAGCTGCGACAGCGTGCAGGAAAATCCATTCCCCGGATAGTTCGTCTCATACTGGATTTCTGCGCTGTTCAGGGTGCGCAGTTCCTGCATCGCAGCGTTCTCATTGGCCTGGCTGCGCGCGTTCATGTAATTCGGAATGGCGACGGCCATCAAAATCAGAATGACCGACATGACAATCAGCAGCTCCATCAGCGTAAAACCAGCCTGACTGCGCCGCTCGCGACAACTTGCAGTAACGGTACCCATAAGTTCACCACCTGAAGAGGAAAGAGCTACGTCGCGGGTGCCCCACCTCTCGAATTTGAGAGGTAGGTTTCAATACTGGCTAGGCCGCGAACACGAGCTTTTTTCTACCTCTAATGTATCAGCACGCGAGGTGGTCGCGCGTTACTTTAAGCCCATTCAGATTGCCAAGCATCGCCACGGCGACCGACTCCGCCACGAACAGCTGCTGCGCCATCCGCATCAAATCCGCGCTGGTCACCCGCCCCACCTGTTCCAGAATCTCGGGCACGCCATGGAAGTGCTGGAAATACATCTCCTGCCGCGCCAAATTCGACATTAACGCGCCGGAGCTTTCAAGACTCAGCAGAATGTTTCCTTTTAGCTGGTCCTTCGCGCGTTGCAACTCCTCTTCCGGAACCATCTGTTCTTTCATGCGGCGGAACTCTTCCACCGTAAGGCGAATCACCTGCTCGGCATTCTGAGCGGAGGTCCCCGCATATACACAGAGGGAGCCTGTATCGCGAAACGAACTCAACTCACTGAAGATGGAATATGCGAGCCCGCGGTCTTCGCGCACGTTCTGGAACAGGCGCGAGCTCATCCCGCCGCCCAGGATCATGTTCAGAAGGGCGGCTACGTAGCGCTGTTCATCGTTGACGGCCGGGGCTGGAACGCCAAGGCAAAGCTGCAATTGCTCCAATGCCTTTTTCTGTTTCGAAACGATGCGCGCATGCACCTTGGGCCGCGCCAGAGCCAACGGCGCGTCTGCCGGAGAGGCTGCCGGCAGATGACCGAGCTTCTCCGCCACAAGAGTGACGAAGGAATCGTGGTCCAGATTCCCCGCCGCAGAGAAAACCATGTTGCCGCCCTGAAAGCGTCCACCATAGAAATCGAACAGCGTTCCCTGGTCCAAGCGACGCACCGTCTCCTTGGTGCCAAGGATCGGCTTACCCAGCGGATGATCCTTCCAAAAACTCTGGGTGAAGATCTCATGCACCAGCATGTCAGGATTGTCCTCATCCATTTTGATCTCTTCGAGAATCACCTTGCACTCGCGATTGATGTCCTCGGGAGCGAACACGGGATGCATCACCAGGTCCGTAAGAACATCGAGCGCCTTGGGAACATGTTCGTCCAGCACTTTGACGTTAAAACAGATCGTCTCTTTGCTAGTGAACGCATCTAGGTTCCCGCCAATGGCGTCGACTTCGCGGGCAATGTTCTTGGCAGAACGCGACTTGGTGCCCTTGAATACCATGTGCTCGACGAAATGAGAGACGCCGTTGATCTCCGGCAGCTCATCCCGCGAACCAGTCTTTACCCAGACGCCCATCGAGACCGAGCGTACGTGCTCCATGCGCTCGGTTAGGATAACCAAGCCGTTCGACAGTTCCGTGCGGCGAATATTACGTCGCTGTGCGCTATCGGTCGAGCTTCCGTGAGTACTGAAGTGCGTAGTATCCTGCGAACTGTTCGTCATATCCATCTACATTCAATTTTTTCACAGTCTGGCCGGAAATGCTGAAGGCGGTACAAAGCCCGATCCAGCAAGCTGTTATCCACATTTAATGCCCAGTTTTCCACAATCCGGAGAAAATCTTCCCAAGCGCACGGGGAACCTCCTGTTTGGCCTTTCTATTGAAGAACTTATGACGGTTTCTGCAAGATTTGCATTGGAAAAATACCGGCCCATGCAAATCTGGCATGCTCTCTATCGCCAACGGGCTTCATCGCTGGAAGAAGTCGCCACGCTGCCGAAATCGCTCCGCCGGCAACTTATTGACGCCGGTTATTCGATCGGAATTCCGCGAATTGCACAAACCTTCCAATCGACCGATGGAACGGAACGATACTTGATTGCGTGCGGCGATGGCGAGACGGTCGAGACCGTGTGGATGCCGAATGGCGACGACGGCGAAATGGGGGACGGATCGGATGCCGATGCCGAAGAAACCGGGCAGAATTCAACGCTCTATCGGCGGGCGACCATTTGCGTTTCAAGCCAGGTCGGTTGCGCAGTGAACTGCCATTTCTGCCTGACGGCAAAGCTGGGGGCGAGACGGAATTTAACTGTGGGCGAGATCGCCGGTCAAGTGGTTGCGGTATTGAATCGCCACCAGGTCCGCGTCGGTCGCGATCGCATTAATCTTGTGTTTATGGGGATGGGAGAGCCGTTCCTGAACTATGACAACTTCATGGCGGCCGTGGGTCTGCTGGTGACAGGCGTGGGCATTCCAGAATCGCGGATGACGGTTTCCACCTCCGGGATTTTGCCGGGAATCGAGCGCTTTGCAAAGGAAACACTGCGGCCCAAGCTTGCGCTGAGTTTGAATGCACCCAACGACGGTATCCGCGAGAGCATAATGCCGATTACGCGCAAATGGAAGATCGCAGAACTGATGAATGGGCTGCGAGAAATTCCATTGCGGCCGCGCGAACGGATCACGTTCGAATACGTCTTGCTGGGCGGAGTGAACGATCGGCCTGAGGACGCGCAGGAACTTGCCGCCGTGCTGCGCGACGCGGATTTACCAGCGAAGGTGAACCTGATCGTGTGGAATCCCGGGCCGGATATTCCCTACAAAATGCCCACGCCTGAACACGTTTCGGCCTTTCAGCAATACCTGGTCAAGAGTGGAATTCCAGCATTTCTACGGAGGCCGCGGGGGCGCGATATCTACGCCGCTTGCGGGCAGCTAAAACTAACAACAGAATAAAAACGCGCGAAAGGGATTTCGAATGGGAATTCCAAAATGAGTTGTTGCGGTGAATGGCCGTTGCGCATACCGAGATGCGACCCTGAATGCATTCCCAGCACTCGTCCAAGACACGTCGCAGTTTTTCCGTAAACTCGTGAATCGCTTATGTGGTCGTCTTCGCAAAAGTTCGAGGTGGCGCTTTTGTCGCTGCTGGCACTGCTGTTTCTCGTTCACCTATCGATGGCGCTTATGCGAATGCATGGCAATGACACGGCAGTTCTGCGACGGCGGCGTGGTGCGAGCTGGTTGACTTCCTCACTTTTCTGCACATCCCTGAGCGTCGCCTTCCTGTTTCTGGGAGCCATGACCGCTCTCAAAAGTTACCGCTACCTGCAGAGCAGAAAACATTTCGCAAAGCCGAAGGCACTTTTGCTGGTGATATCGATACCCAGAGTTTCGCCGGAGAGGACCTACACGGTCGTCGCCAAGTTTCGTGTCCACGGTCATGCGCATACGAGCGTTCCGCTGCGGATACGATTCGGAGCGCAGAAAAAGTCCTACCAGTTGACGCTTTACTATGACGACAGAGATCCCTCGATCAACTCGTGGACGAAATTTAAAACTGCCGATCGACGCGAATTGAAAGAGGCGCTGGCTTATGGCATCGGGTTTGTTCTGATCGGAATTTTCCTGCTGCACTGGGCGGAGATTGGGTTGATTCGGCGCAGTCTGGTGCATCGATCTGCATAGGATCTGTTAACGCGTATGTAGTGAATCGAAATTGGCAGGGCACCTCAGCGCCTGAAGGCGCGACTCTGATTGATCTCAGTTCCCCGGACTAAAGTCCGGGGTCTCCCTAAAAGTCCGCGGTCTACCCAGAGCCAAATTTGTCATCGGCCTGCATCTCTTCTACGAGATTGGCTCTATAGCTTAACGGATTGCTGATCTAGTCGGTCTCCCGCGGTGGGTGGTGGTTTTTAGGAAGTTGTGCTTCCTGTGGGTGTGACCCTGGGTGCTGCATCCACTTGGACAGCGCTGTGCCGTCCAGTTCCATGTGCACCAGATTCAGTTCCCCGTCGGTATAGTTTGCGACTAGCATTCGCATGGCGCTGCCATTAGGGCTTGCGAAGATTACGGATTGCTCTCCTTCGCCATTCTTCATCTCCCGGCTGACGACGACGGGCTGCCACAGGCTTCCGAGGCTGGACTGGAGGAAGCTCGAAAGTTCGACGGCGTCGACCCTCTCCAGGTTTTGGAATTCCGCGATTCGCATGTCCTTCACTCCGTTGTGCGTGGCAATGCGGGCGCAAAAGCTGGCGAAAGCCATGAGCGGAACTTTTTGCGCATGGGTGGAGTAGTGCGTCTCGATACCCTGAACGACGGAATCGAACTCATGATCGGCGGCCCGGCATGCGATGGGCAACAGGAGTGCGCAGGCGAAGAAGAACAGGATTGTTCGTTTCATCGGGAAACCTCCCTGGATGCCTTGTTGGAACCGCCTGTGCCGCCGACGTTCGGAACTCCGAAATTGCCGCTTAGATCTTTCAGATCTTCCGGACGGATCGGGCCGGAGATATAGACCAGATTCAATTCGTTCGGCTCCGCGTTGAGCACAAACAGCCCCTCGACTTCCCCGTTGACCATCTTCATATATATGTCCGTGTCGTCTCCGCCCTTCTTCGATCGCGACCGTACCATCGGGTTCCACTCCGGGCCGGAGAACTGCTTACGAATGGCCTGCAAATCTTCGGTCGTGTACTGTCCTGGTTTGTCGAATTCGTAGTCGCGCACGTAAATTCCATTGAGCTTCTGGATGAGATGTTTTGCCCGTCCATCGCCCTTCTCAAGAAACTGGCTGGCAAAGGCAAGCATGGTTTTGTTCATCGTTACCTCGTTTACATTGGTGGCGCGCGCCGCCAGTTTCTTGTCGAGGGCCATCGGGAAGTCCGGCTGTGTGTCTTGCGCAATTGCGGGGAATGCAGCCAGCAGTCCGCAGGCAAGCAGCAGGCAAAACGCCCGCAGGGTTGCTGTTATCTTTGGAAACTTCGAGATGTTCCCGATCATGGAGTTCTCCTTAATCCACTTTGTTGTAGTTTGTGCGATCGCTGTCCACCTTAGCGCGGACAGCCTGAAGCGTGGAACTTGTAATGCGCAGGGCAAGCAGAACCTGTTGACGGGCACGCTCCCCGGCAATGCGTTGCTGTCGCTGATGGCTGAAGTAGCCGCCCATCGCGATGAGCAGGAGCAGGACGGCGGCGAAACCGAGACGCGGACCCGAGCGAGTGTGCGACGGCAAGAAAGAGAGTGGCTGTCTGGAGCGCAGCCTGGAGATTTCCTGGACCACCACTGGCTGCTTATGAAATCCCGTTGCGTGCTTCGTGGGGTCGGTCCGTGCAAGAACGCGCTCGGAGAAGCCGATTGGAGCCGGCAGGGAGCGAAGGCTAGCGCGCAATGCCGATTCGAATTCATCGTCTGCCTTCGATCCTTCTTCCGGAGTGAAGCTCGATCGAGTTCCCCATTTCTTTTGAGACTCATCCATGGATGACCTCCTTCTTCTGGCACTCTGCTTTGGTGCGCAGCAATTTGAGCGCTCGCTGCAGATTGCTCTTTACGGTACCGAGCGGCATGGATAGCAGGGCGGCGATTTCTGCCGGCAGCATGTCTTCCTGATAGCGGAGCAGGATGACTGCACGCTGCGTGGGCGGAAGGACGGCGATAAGCCGCGCGATGGGCGACTCTTCCGCGATTGACGTGAGGGCCGCGGATTCCGAGGCAACGCAATGTTCCATGTGGTCCTCGCGAAACTCATCCGCCCCCAAATCGGGACGGCTATTGCGATGTCGACAGGCATCGGCGGCGCGTTGCACGGCTACGCGCCGCAGCCAGGCGAGCAGATGCTCGCTGGATTGGATACGATCGAGATTGCGGTAGAGCAAGAGAAAAACATCCTGCGCGACTTCCTCCGCCAGGCCCCGGTCCTGCACAATGCGGTAGGCGATGCTGTAAACGCGTGACTGATGCGCCTCCACCAGTTGGCGAAAGTCCTGCATTGGCAATTTCCGAGATGGCGACGATGGTTTCAACCAGTTTCGCTCCCAAAGCAATTTCCTGTACTTGCATATACGCAAACTGTCGTCCACGAGAACGCAAAAAGTGGCCGAAAATAAAAAATAATTTTGGGGATTCGTCCAGAACTACACCGATAACTGAGTTATGAGGCTTCGATGACGACGGAAATTTCGATAGCAATGGAGCGACTAATATCCATCGCGCAGATGTGGAGCTCACTGGTTGTGCCAAAATGGTTTTTAGTGGTGCTCTGAATTATTGAGGCTAAATAATTGAGCTTGCACATTGGTAACTCGAAGTAACTCATCTTAGTAACTCGTTGTAAGTAACTAGCTCTGCGCATTATTTTGCATAGGTATTTGTGCTTTATTTTCTTTTGCCTATCTTACAAACCCGATATAACTTGAGCATCACAATCAGGTGCGCACAACCCCGAAACAGAGTGCATTTGCCGAGATACAATCCGGAGTTCGCAACTCCGGAATTGGCATCGATTAGCGCATAATGTCAACCGACACACAGCCCGCATTTACGCGCGATGTCACGCAGGAGCAGATGCGTGCGGTACTGGAATTTTCCGCTGTTCCGACCCTGATTCTGCAATGGGGCAAGGTGCTCTACATCAATCCGGCAGGGCTGGCGCTGCTGGGCCGGGAACGAGCGGAAGAAATTGTGTATGAATCCATCCTAGGGTATTCCGATCCGCACGAGCGCGAAGAAAGCCGGAGACGTCGCCTGCAACGCCTGAAGGAGCGCGGAGATGAGATTTCGATTGCGCAGAAGAGCTGGATACGGCAAGAGGGTAAATGGAAGCGCCGCGATGGCGGAATCATCGTACTGGAGGTGAAAGCCTGGTCAATACCGCTCGCCGGCGGAGACGGCACCCAGATTACATTCACCGACATAACGGCGCTACGGAAGGATGAAGAGGCGCGGCGGCAAGCTGAGGAACACCTGCGGCTTGCGATCGACTCGGCAGAGATCGGAATCTGGGATTTCGACCCGAAAACGAATAAACTGCAGTGGTCCAAACGGTGCAATGAGTTATTTGATCTGCCCTGGGATGGAGAGGTGAACTATCCAGATGTCCTGCGGCTGATTCATCCGGAGGACCGGGCGCGTACGGAACGCGCTGTGGAGGAGAGCCTCGATCCGGAGGGTACTGGAGAATTTGGCTGCGACTATCGGGTCCTTTGCCCGGATGGAAATGTGCGCTGGATTGCAAGCAAGGGACATGTATTTTTCTCAAATGTGGTGGGACGCCGCTCTGCGACGCGTTTGATTGGCACCGCGCTGGAGATAACCGACCTGCGACAATCCGATGCTTCACTGCGCCAGAATGAAAAACTCGCGGTCACGGGAAGATTAGCCTCTTCGATCGCACATGAGATCAATAACCCGCTGGAGGCGATCACGAACCTGCTGTATCTGCTTGACGACGCGTCGCTCGAAACCGAGCAGCGCAAATACATCAAACTGGCGCAGCAGGAACTGGCCCGCGTGGTCGATATTTCGACGCAGGCACTCCGCTTTTATCGTGACCCGAGCGCCCCCACGCAGTGCAACCTGCCGGAGATAATCGAGTCCGCCCTGACACTATTTGGCGGACGAATCGCGGCCGCTCAAATTCAGGTCGAGCGCCGGGACTCCGGACAAGGAGTCGTGTTGGGAGCACGCGAAGAATTACGCCAGCTGATCGTGAATTTGATCCACAACGCCATAACAGCGATGCCGCAGGGCGGCAGATTGCTGATACGAACCAAGCGCACAACCAAGTGGCGAATCGGACGGAAGGGCGTGCGCCTCACCGTCGCGGATACCGGGCATGGGATGAACCGCTCCACGATGCGGCGAATTTTCGAGCCGTTCTTTACGACCCGGCCCGCTGTGGGGACAGGATTGGGGCTATGGCTTTGCGCAGGGATTGTAAAAAAACACGGCGGGACGATTGAGGTGAGGAGCGGACAAAAAGCGGGCCGCTCGGGAGCGGTGTTTTCTATTTTTCTCCCGTTCGATCGGCGGAAATGAAAATGTCTAAGTAACCACTCTTTGTGATCGCACGACGTTCATCTCTCCCGGTGGTTTAGACCTAATTCGAGCAGAGCCTCTGTTACTCGCTCGTAGTCGTGGCGTAGGACCCCTTCCGCGTGGAGAAAATCTCCTGTAATGCAGCGGACGTCGAGCCGCTCGATGGCCTCGACGTCCGCGGCGATCTGTTCCGCCCCTTCAGCGGCGTAACGCTCACGGGCGGATTCGGACACGGCTGCGGTATTGACCAGTGCGTAGTCAAAGATCGCGCTGCCGGCGTGCTGATAAATCCGTTCTATGTGCTGGGAGGCGGTCAAATGGACGCTCTCATTGGCCTGGGTCATCAGGTTGCAAACGAAGACGCGCAGTCCGTGCGCGGCCACGAGGGCGTCGGCAATGCCATCGACCAGCAGATTCGTGATGAGGCTGGTATAGAGTGAACCAGGTCCTACTGTAATAATGTCGGCGCCGAGGATGGCTTCAATCGCTTCCGGCAGTGCGGGGGCGTGCGGAGGTTCAAGCATCAGACGAACGATGCGTCGCTTGCTCGCGGTAATGTTCGTTTCGCCGAGGACCGTGGTGCCGTCATCCATGAGCGCGGCCAGAGTGACGTTCGAATTGGTCGCCGGGTAGAGATGACCGCGGGTGGCGAGGATCTGCGAGGAAGTTTTAACGGCGAGCGCGAAGTCCCCGGTAACGGCGGTGAGCCCGGCAAGGAAGAGATTGCCGAAGCTGTGGCCCTCAAGACCTTCTCCACTCTCGAAACGGTACTGAAAAAGGCGGGAAAGCAGATGCTCGTCTTCAGAGAGTGCAACCATGCAGTTGCGCAGATCTCCTGGCGGCAGCATATTCATGTCTTTGCGAAGGCGGCCGCTGGAGCCGCCGTCATCGGTAACCGTAACGATCGCGGCGAGGTCTGAGATTGCGGAAGGAAGTTCCGCGGCAACGTTAGTGGGGCTGGCGGTGTTTGCGACCCATTGCCGGGTGTGCCGTTTCAATCCACGCAGCAGGGTCGAGAGGCCTGTGCCTCCTCCGATGGCGGCGACCCGCAGGCATTGAGTATCACGGTGAATGGCGGCATCGGGCTTTTCAGCGCCTGCGATGCGGTTGGCTGGATGCACCTGGATTTACAATTCCTTTCCAGCGGTGGGTTGGCAGCGGGCGTCTACGCCCAGCATGGCCATCAGGCAATTTCGGGATATAGCAGTTCCGTGAACCGCGGATCGTCGAACATTTCCTGGAAGTCCGAATCGAGACGGGCCTGGATGCGATTTCTGGGGTTTAGTTCGATGGCGCTAGCCAGTTCTTCCAGGCAGTCCTCAGCCCGACTGGTCAGGCTGTGCATCACGGCGAGGCCATAGTGGGCATAGTCGGCGGTGGCATGCTTCTTAAGGATCGACTGGAACTGCTCGCGCGCGTCCTCATAGTAGCCGGTGTTGAGCAGCGAGATGGCATAGTCATACTGCTCTTCTGGACTGTTGAAGGTGACCTGATTCTTCTCTAGCTGACGCTGGCAGGCGGTCATGTGAACGCGGGCGCGATCGAGCAGGTCTCCTGCTCCATTTGAGAGCAGGGTTTCAAGAGCTACCTTCGCCTTTTCGTATTTTCCGTCGCGCATCAGTCGCAACGCGACCTCATATTGTTGGATGCGCTGTTTTCTTCCAGGGTCGCTGATCGCTGACGGTTTGCCCGCGAGAATGCGCGGCATAGTAGCTGGCTTCTTCTTTGGTTGCGCTTCTTTCATTGCGGACACACTCGTCTCACGTGCTTTTCGGGCGGGCTCGCCCACATGACCTGACCCTCGTAAACGTAACAGGAAAATATCCGCTCGGCAATGGATTTGCTGTGTATGACTGCTGGTGAGGGGATTAGAACGGGGGTCGCAATGTTAAAATGTGATCGGATCGCTTATGCCAGCAATGCTTCGCAGGAAGACTCCCACGGTTGTGATCGGCAACGTCAGGGTTGGATCGAACGCACCGGTTGTTGTGCAGTCGATGACGAACACCGACACCGCCGATGTCCGTTCGACGGTCGAACAGGTGGCTGCCCTGAGCCGCGCCGGGTCGGAAATAGTGCGCGTCACCGTCAACAACGATGAGGCTGCGAGGGCCGTACCACACGTTGTTGAAGCGCTGGCGAAGCAGGATATTTTTGTGCCGATTGTCGGCGATTTCCATTACAACGGGCACCAGTTGCTGAAGAAGTATCCGGCGTGCGCGCGGGCGCTGGCGAAGTATCGCATCAATCCGGGCAACTGTTCGATCGGGCGCAAGGATGATGAAAATTTCCGGACAATGATCGAATGTGCGGTTGAGAACCAGAAGCCGGTGAGAATCGGTGTGAACTGGGGATCGCTCGACCAGGCGCTGCTGACTCGCATGATGGACGATAATGCGAAGCTCGCCGCTCCTCGAGAGGCGCGCGACGTCATGATGGAGGCGATGCTAGTCAGCGCGCTCGATTCGGCGGCGATGGCAGAGCGTTATGGATTGAGGCATGATCAGATCATTCTGAGCGCGAAGGTAAGTGGCGTGCACGATTTGATCGACGTGTACACGATGCTCGCGGCCCGGTGCGATTATGTGCTGCACCTGGGGCTGACGGAAGCCGGAATGGGGATGAAGGGCATTGTTGCCTCGACGGCCGGATTGACCCCACTGCTGCTGGCAGGAATCGGTGACACGATCCGCGTGAGCCTGACGCCCAAGCCAGGTGGGGACCGCACCGAAGAAGTTTTAACGGCCCAGCAGATTCTTCAGTCATTGGGCATCCGCAGCTTTACTCCGCAGGTGACGGCGTGTCCGGGCTGTGGACGGACGACCAGCACTTTCTTCCAGGAGCTGGCACAGCAGATACAGGGGCATGTCCGCGAGTCGATGCCGGTCTGGCGGGAGAAGTACCCCGGCGTTGAAGAGTTGAAGCTCGCGGTAATGGGATGCGTGGTGAATGGTCCGGGCGAGTCGAAGCATGCGAACATCGGTATTTCGCTGCCGGGCACGTTTGAAGAGCCGGTCGCGCCGGTTTACGTGGATGGGCGTCTGTTTCTGACTTTGCGCGGAGAACACATCGTCCAGGAATTTACAAAGATCCTGGATGAGTACGTACAGACGCGCTATGGCTCGATCCATGCGGCGGAGCTGGTCGAGATCCACTAAAAACCCGCGCCATGAAGAGCAGAGAGATAAGACACAGATTGCTTTTCATTCTACTCCTGGCTAGCGTTCTGGTCATTGTTCCCGCGGCGTTGTCCATCGACAGTGCCGCAGTCTCCGCGCCCATTTCCTCGCAGCAGGCGCTCCGGAGCGCCCAGTGGATTGCCTCCCCGCAGACTTCCGATACCTTGCCACTGCCGATCTTTCGGCATGATTTTGTTGTGCGGCAGAAGGTTGCCGCAGCAACCCTGCGTATTTCCGGGCTGGGCCAGTTCGAGGCTCGCATCGATGGTCATAACGTGACTGATACGGTCTTGAATCCTGCCTGGAGCGATTATCGCAAGCGGGTTTATTACGACACCTATGATGTGACCGCACTGCTGAAGCCCGGCGAGAACGCTATCGGTGTGATGTTGGGCAACGGTATGTATAACGTGGTGGCGACCAAGGGACGCTACGCGAAATTCTATGGCTCCTTCGGCCAACCCAAGCTCATCCTGCAGCTGCAAATACGTCTTGCGGATGGCAGTGAGCAGACCATCGTCAGCGATGGCGCCTGGAGAACAGCGCCCGGGCCGATCGCGTATGACTCCATTTACGGCGGAGAGGATTATGACGCTCGGTTGGAGCAGCCAGGCTGGGACCGGCCCGGCTTCGACGCTTCAACGTGGTCGACGGTCGCCGTCGTGAAAGGGCCTGGCGGCGCGCTCATGCCGGAAACCATTCCTCCCATCCAGGCGTTCGAGCACTTCGCACCTGCGAGAATCACGCATCCCAAGCGGGGCATCGCGGTGTACGACCTGGGCGAAAATTTCGCCGGGTGGCCGGAAATCACCGTGACGGGCCAGCGTGGCGACCGGGTGAAATTAATTCCCGGTGAGCTGCTGGACGCAAACGGGTTCGTCACCCAGGCGAGCGCGAACGGGACCCCAGCATCGCAGAATTCCTTTATGTATGTATTGAGGGGCGGCGGAGCGGAGCGGTGGCATCCGCGATTCACCTATTACGGGTTTCGTTACGTGCAGGTGGAGGAGACCGGACCGACTCGCGCCACGATTGACAATCTCGAGGGCCGGTTCCTGCATGACGACGTGCAGGTGGATGGAAACTTCCGTTCTTCGGATGCGCTACTAAATCGCATCCACGGCCTGATCACCCGCGCGATGCTGAGCAACATGGTCAGTGTCCTGACGGACTGTCCGCATCGAGAAAAGCTAGGCTGGCTGGAGCAGAGCCATTTGGCGGCGGCCTCGCTGATGTACAACTATGATCTGTCGGCGCTGTACGCCAAGATTGCGGATGATATGCAGGATGCGCAACTTCCCGACGGCACGGTGCCGGACATCGCGCCGGAGTACACGGTTTTTGCCAAAGGCTTTCGCGATTCGCCGGAGTGGGGCTCCGCGGTCGTGCTTAGCGCGTGGGCGGCGTACCAGTTCTACGGCGATCGAAGACCTCTGGCCGCGCAGTTCGATTCGATGAAGCGCTACGTCGATTACTTAGGCAGGCGCGCACATGGGCATCTGCTGAGCTACGGTCTGGGTGACTGGTTAGACATCGGGCCGAAGCCCCCAGGCGAATCTCAGCTCACCTCCGTGGGGCTGACGGCAACGGCGACGTACTATCGGGATCTGACAGAGATGGCGCGGATCGCGGCGCTTCTTGACCGTCCTGCAGACGCCGCAGCATACACACAGGAAAGTGAGGAAGTGAAGGCCGCATTCAACAGAAAGTTTTTTCATCCGGAAAGTAGTGAGTACGACAGCGGCAGCCAGACGGCGAATGCCCTGCCCCTCGTGGCTGGGCTGGTGCCGGCGGCGCATCGCGCTGCGGTGCTTGCAAACCTGGTGGCGGACATTCGCAGGCATAACAATCATGTAACCGCAGGCGAGGTCGGCTTTCATTACGTGGTGCGTGCGCTGACGGACAGCGGGCGCTCCGATGTGCTCTACGATATGCTTTCCCGCACCGACAACCCCAGCTACGGTTACCAGCTTGCGCATCATGCTACGGCACTCACCGAGGCGTGGAACACCGATCCAAATTTGTCGCAAAATCATTTCGCGCTCGGACATGCGGAGGATTGGTTTTATCGGGGACTGGCCGGCATCGACTTTGATATGAGCCGCGATACGGACTCACGGATACGCATCCGCCCGGCGATTGTGGGCGATATACGAAACGTGTCGGCAATGTTTCGATCCAGACTGGGCGAGATTGAGAGCGGCTGGTCGCGCAGCGGCAACACTGTTGCAATGGACGTAACGATTCCAAGCGGTGCGACAGCGACGATTCTCTTTCCGCCAGCGTATCGACAATCCGTCATTGTAAATGGCCATGCGTTGAGGCTTAACCGATCAATCCGCGACATTCATCTGGAGAACGCCGCGCCGAGCTGCATAGTGAGGGCGGGAACGTATCACTTCATAGCCGAGCGGTAGCCGTTCTAGGCTTCAGTCGGAATCGATGAAGTCTTAAGAACTCACAATCGGTTTGAGTTCGGTGCGGCAGACACCACGTCCTCTGTGGGGGGTCCCGAGCGGGCTCCGCTGGTCGTTTTCGCAGCCTTCTTGCCGGATTTTTTGATGAGCTGATTCAGCGTAGTGGACTCGAGTTCCGCTTCGAGGGACTTCTCGGCTTTGCGGAAAGCTCCCTGGATGGATTTCTTCAGGTCTCTTGTCTGCGCCGATTCATGCTTGCCGCGATGCAACAGTTCACCGCCCCCGGCGGCGCGGTAAATATCCCGCAACGTGATCTGTTTGGGACTACGCGCCAGACGCGAGCCGCCGGAAGGCCCCTTGATGCTGGTGATCAGCTCAGCCCGGCTTAGGGCGGAGAGCAGCCTTCGGATGACGACTGGATTCGTGGCCAGCGCCGCAGCGAGCGCCTGTGAGGTGTGGAATTTTTCCGGATCGGTCGCCATGAGCACGAGCGCTTCAATAGCGGTTGAAAATCGCAGGTTCGCAGCCATGTGGGTCAAACTATCACAATTCAGCTCAGATCCAAGCCCGTCCGCTAATTCAGCGCACCCCACCGGGCACTACGGATCGCACATTCGCAAGAAACTCTCCGCCGGCTTACTCTTCCGGCCAGGCGCAAGATATGCTGACCAGAACTACGACAGCAAAATTGGCGCACAGTGCGAGAAAGCCCGCGTTCAACCCGCCGAACGGGTCCCTCTTGCTGAGGATCAGAAATGCAGTTCCGGCGACGCCGACAATCATTCCGCTGAAGACGCCGGCCATGGTAACGCGCTTCCAGAAAAGGCCGAGCACCACGCCGGGGAAAAATTGCGTCACACCGGCGTATCCAAGAAGCAGAAGAGAAACCAGAGTCGTTGAACTGTAAACGGCGAAATAGAGGCTGATAAAACTGAGCGCCACGACCATGATTCTTGCCAATCTTGCCACCTGATCGTCCGTCATCGCAGGAGAAAACATTGGCCGGTAGAGATTCTTGGCAAACAAAGTCGATGCTGTCAGAAGGAGAACGGCAGCGGGCACCATAGCTGTCAGAGCGCCCGCTCCCCCGATGAGGCCGAGCATCCAGGCCGGGAAGCTCTGGCGCACGATTGTCAGCAGAGAAAGGTCGCCGTCTTTGAGGCCCGGAATGACTAGAAAGGCGGTAAAACCGGCAATGATCAAGAAACCCAGGGAGATGGAGTAGATGGGCATTACAACCGCATTGCGGCGCACGGTGTCGGCGCTCTTCGCGGAAAAGTTTGCGCCGAAGATGTGAGGCCACATGCAGGCTCCCAGCGAACTGAGCAGGACGGTCGAAATGTACCAACTGTGGCCCAGGTTGTTTGTGGCGCCGGGCATGGTCAGGTGGGCCGGTTGGATTCGCGCCAAACTCGTGAACATCGGACCGATCCCGCCGAAGTGGAGGTGCGGTACCCAGATGCCGATCGAAACAACAGCAAGGATCATCAGAAGGTCTTTGAGAATGCTGACCCACGCCACGGCTCGTATGCCACTGACGAAAACAAATCCCGTAAGGAGTGCAACGGCGATGACCATTGCGGGAGTGCGGCCAATGCCGTCGAAACTAGCAACTTTCACGATGATTCCAATACCCGTGAGTTGCAGTTGGAGGTAGGGAATCATGAAAACGACCCCGACTACCGAAACAAATGCGGCCAGACGTCCGCTGCGGTAGCGCATCAGAAAGAAATCCGGCAGCGTCTGGAGCCCATATTGGCGACCTAAATCCCAAATCGGCGGAAGGATGAAAAACGCCACAACGCAGGCTAGTGACTGGAAGGCGAGGATGAACAGCACCGGACCACCGCGAGAATACGCCCATCCGCTCAATCCAAGAAATGAGAATGCGGTGTAGTACTCGCCCGCCATGAGCAGCCAGATTAGCAGCGTTCCGAACGCCCTGCCGCCCACAGTCCACTGTTCCAGACTCATGGTGCGGTGCCTGCAGGAGTAGAAGCCAATAGCAGAACCGAGCAGAACAATGGTGAAGATGATCGCCAGCGCGATCGCGCGGGAGCTCATCGTGGCCGCTCCCGATGGCCTGTGGCGGAAGAGGTGGAACTTCGCGATGCTTCCACTCTATAGGCAAGCCACAGGCAGATCGGAGTGAGCGTGGTCCACAAAAGCACCCAGAACAGGTTAAAGGGGAGTCCGAAGACCATGGGGTGAATACGGTCCCACGCAGGCACGGAAAAACATATAGCGATAAATGGGATCAAGCCAAGAAGGAGCGCCCCAAGCGAAGGTTTCTTCACGCGAAATCTCCTGCAAAATTCGGTCGAGCAACGCCATTCCGCAAAACGCGAGGGGGCTTCAGTATCGCATACCGTGCATCCCTGGCTGGAGCTCTCGCGGGCGATGGCATCGAATGCTACCATCGGGGTTTCAGCTTTTAGGCCATCGTTCGGAGCGAGTTCCCTTTGCGAATACTTTTTGTTGGAGATGTTTTTGGCGGCGCGGGACGGCGGATTGTTCACGCCCATTTGCATCATTTGATGGAGACGCATGCAGTCGATCTGGTCGTAGTGAATATCGAGAACGCGGCTGGAGGGTTTGGAGTTACCCCGGGGATTGCGGATGAATTCTTTACGTTGGGCGCTCATGTTCTGACTTCGGGCAATCACATCTGGGACAAGCGCGAGATCATCGACTGGATGCAGACGGTCCCGGCGGACAGCCATGAGCGGCCACGCCGCTTGCTCCGGCCGGCGAATTATGTTCCGGGAGTTCCGGGGCATGGCGTGTATGAAGGCGTTTTGCCGGGCGGGATCGCGTACGCTGTCATCAATCTGCAGGGTCGGGTATTCATGGGCGCGAGTGACGATCCGTTTCGCTGCATTGACTCGATTCTCAAAACACTAAAGGCGAAAGTTATTCTGGTGGATTTTCATGCCGAAGCTACTTCGGAAAAAGTCGCGCTGGGATGGTATCTGGACGGCCGAGTGACGGCGGTGCTGGGAACGCATACGCATGTGCCGACAGCGGACGCGCGGATTCTGCCGAATGGCACGGCGTTTCAGACGGATGTTGGGATGAGCGGGCCGTATGACAGTGTGATTGGGGTCGAGGTGGAGCAGGTCCTCGATCGATTTCTGAAAGGAATGCCAGCGAAGTTTGATGCTTC
The DNA here is from genome assembly GCA_963744615.1 of uncultured Acidobacteriota bacterium. Classification (GTDB taxonomy): domain Bacteria; phylum Acidobacteriota; class Terriglobia; order Terriglobales; family Acidobacteriaceae; genus JAKAAZ01. The sequence continues at coordinate 1,282,431 of CAVUUE010000003.1, read as the reverse complement.
GAAAAAGAACCCAAAAATGTGCGCAGCGCTGATCGAATGCGATGCCGCTACCGGCCGGGCGCAATCGATTCGGCATTTTATGCTGGGAGAATAAGCGGGGTCTACAGCTAGCTCCGAGATTGCGCCGCCGCTGCAAATTGTTCCACGTGGAACATCAATGTAATTGAAGCGCCAAATGCAGACGGCTTGCCGAGCCGGACTTAACTGGCGCAAATGCGAGAGTTCGAAAATTGAAAAATAGATTAATTCTGTGACACTTTTTCCAGGCGACCCAGGGTTGCGATTTTTCGCTCCCGCAATGCAAGAGGGGCATCCAGTGGATGCCCCTCTTGCTATTGGCTCCAGCAAGAACTATTGCGCTGCGGTGTGATGCCGGGCGGCAGTGTGGTGAACGGCACGGGGCTTTGCGACTGCCGCGGAGGTTCCGTCCTTCATGATGATCATGGGCGGAGTCTGCGTGTAGGAGTCAAAGGTGGCGATGTAGGTCACCATCGAGTTGATGGTGGGCGGGGTCCGCAGCGGCGTCTTCATGTTGATGGTGAAGTCGGCCTTGTTGGACTGCTGGGCGTCCTCGGAAACCGCCAGCTGGACAGAGTCCGGAGTGGCGGCGATCACCTTTCCGGGGACCTTGGTGGTCAAGCCCTTCATGGTGTCCCAAACCTTGGCTGCATCATCCGGAGTGCCGTTGGCCAGCACGAATTCCTTGTCCGTTAGAGCCATGGTCTTCAGGTCCGGAGTGGTGGTCACCGCAGTGTGCGCCAACTGCTGGGGAGACGGCGGCGGCGGGGCGGCGGCAATCGTGAATCCGGAAGGCGGGGCCAGCGAGGTTTTGGTTTGCGCTTGCACCTGATCGAACCCATCCATTCCGCCGTGATATTTCTTGTACCAATACTGGGCGGCCTTCTGGATCTCATCCTTGAACGGCTCCGGCGCGAAGGCGGCGGCACGCGCAAGATACCAGATAGCATTTACCAGGTCCTGGGGATTTTCCTGGGTGTAGGCGGTGCCGAGCAGATAGGTATCCTCAATGCCGGGACCTGCGGTGGTCTGTGGCGCAGGCATCGCCTGGAGTTCGGCCTGAAAGTTCTTGATCGCTCCGGGATAATCCTTCTTAGCCAGATCGTCCTGCGCGATGGCCCCGTCGAACAACGGCGTGACTGCTGCCTTCATCTTGTCGAAGTTAGCGGCGTCGGCCCCTTGTGGCGCCGGGGCGGTCAGGCCCTTTTGCGCGTCGGCTGCTGCTTCATCGAGCAATGGCTGTGCTTCGGCGGGATTGGTCTTCTGTCCGGCTTCTGTGCGCAGAACGAAGGCACTGAGGGCCAAGGCACGCATGTCGTTGGGGTCCGTCTGGAGCACTTTGCGAGCCGTAGCCAGAGCTTTGTCCGTGTTGCCGGTCTGGGTGTAGGCATCCATCAACACTTCAAGCATCTGCTGTTTGACGACGCTGTTTGGATATTGCTGCAGGAACCCTTCTATGGCCTGCTCCTTGGCCTGCGGAGTCGGCTGGCCGATGGCGGAGTTGTAGGCGTTATATTCGGCAGGATCTTTAATGGTGATGGTGCTGGAATCGGAACTCTGCGCCAACATCATTGAGGGGGCGCCCATAGCGGAGCTAGCCAGCGCCAGCACCGTGACATACAAAATCTTTTTCTTCATCGATCACTCCTCGCGAACGAGTCTTTATGAAAAACGAAAATGGTCCAAAACGCTAGTCGGCATAGTCTGAACCTCGGCGCCAGCTCCTGCAACGTGATCGGAGCGCCTCGCTGGTGAGATTGAGATATGCGGATTGTGGCGCATCTGTATTGTTAGGGGGATTATAAAACCGATTCTCCGATTCGAATTGAGTATTCCACCCCTGGTGACTTGGATGCAACAGAGGCAAGACGTGTACGATCCTACAGGGAGCGTGGCCACATGAGTAACTGGCGGGAAAAGCAGGGCAATATCCCTTTGATGGTATGTGGCATGGCCGCAATTCTGCTGGCTGCGTTGTGGCTGATCTTCAAGATTGTCCGGTAGACCGATGAAAACTCCTTCCCTGCTCAACGGACAGATTGCCTTAGTAACGGGCGCCAATCGCGGGATTGGGGCCGCCATTGCGCGCAAACTTGCTTCGATCGGAGCGCACGTGGTTTTGACGGCCCGGGACACGACCCGGCTGACGGCAGTGTGCGATGAGATCGCAGCCAACGGCTTTGGGGCTGAATGCCACAGCTGCGATGTGTCCGATCCGGCGCGGATTGCCACGTTTGCCGAGGATGTGCTCAAGAAGCACAAGCGCTGTGACATCCTGGTGAACAATGCCGGCGTCGGCTGGTTTGGCGGGCCGCTGCACACCATGACTCGGGAGGATTATGAGAACCTGATGGCGATCAATCTGCGCGCGCCATATTTGTTGCTGCGGGCCTTTGCGCCTTCAATGATCGCTGCTGGACGCGGGCACATTATCAATATTTCTTCGCTGGCGAGCAGGAACCCGGTGCCGAATGCGGCAGCCTATGCGGCTTCAAAGTGGGGTCTCAATGGAATGATGATTTCCGCCGCGGAAGAATTGCGGCAGCACAAAGTGCGCGTGTCGCTGGTCGAGCCCGGGTCGGTGCGGACTGAGTTCGGGTCGGGGTTGTCGGCGGAGAAATCCGCGCTTGGGGCAATTGCGCCTGAAGATATCGCCGAGATCGTAGCGATGCTCGCGACCCAGGCGGAGCAGTCGTTTATCAGCGAAGTACTGGTTCGGCCCACGCTTAAGAAATAGCTTCGGTACGCGAGGTTCCTTCGCGGCGCTCTGGACGATCGTCAGAAACCGCATTTCTGCGTTGCGCTGACCGGATACCTGCGGTACGTCGAAAATGCTCCAAATAGGTCCCGATCAGGTCATGCGGCCTATAAGTGGGGTTTATGACTGATTATCCACAATAGATAGGGTCTATTTGGTTGACCCGGTCTTTCAGCCGGGCTAAAGTGTAGCCATTGGCGGCGGATTGTTGTCGGGTCTTCCGCCAGAAACAGGAGTTTTGGATTGCTCGAACTTAAGCGCATTCACATTCTCGGATTTAAGTCCTTCTGTGACCGAACAGAAGTGTCGCTCGACAGCCGCGGCGTTACCGCGATTGTGGGGCCGAACGGATGTGGAAAGTCGAATATCTCCGACGCGATCAGCTGGGTGCTTGGCGAGCAGTCAGCCAAGAGCCTGCGCGGCATCAAGATGGAGGACGTCATCTTCTCCGGCACGCGCGAGCGCAAGCCAACTGGGATGGCTGAGGTGACGCTGGTTCTGGTCGATCCGGAGGTGTATCAGCCGGCTACGGCGCAGCATGGTCCGGAAGCGATCGAGGACGATTGGGACGAAGCGGCGACGCGCTCACAGGCCGCGCAGGAGACGGAAGAGACCATCGCCGAATTGCAGCCGGGGCAGGTGATCGAACAGGAAGCCGATGTCGACAGCAACGTAGTTGGCGACTCAGAAACTGCGGCGGATGCGAATGCGGTCGTATTGAAAGTCAGGCGGCGGAAGTTTCAGCGCAACCATGCACGGGACGGCGAAGTTGTTATCTCGCGCCGGCTGTTCCGGACCGGCGACAGTGAATACCTCCTGGATGGAAAACTCTGCCGCTTGCGCGACATCCACGACGTGCTGATGGGAACCGGGCTTGGCGCGGAGTCGTACGGCATCATCGAGCAGGAGCGTATCGGACAGCTTCTGAGCAGCAAGCCGCATGATCGCCGGACGATCATTGAAGAGGCGGCGGGCATCACGCGTTTCAAGACAAAGAAGCATCTGGCCGAATTGCGCCTCGAACAGGCGAAGCAGAACCTGGCGCGGGTCAATGATATTTTCGACGAAGTCGCCCGGCAGATGAACTCCCTGAAGCGCCAGGCGGCGAAAGCGGAGCGCTATGGTGCGTTGCGTGACGAACTGCGGCAGCGGCTGCGGGTGGTGATTGCGACGCGACTTTCATTTATGGATGCGGCTTCGTTTTCCGCGGCGAATGAACTGGCCCTGTTGACGCTGCAGATCGATGAGCTGACGCAGACGGTCGCGACGGTAGATCAGCAGCGGGCTACCGCGGTCGCCGAAGGCTACACGCGCGAACAGCAGGCCCGGGATATGGCCGCGCGCTCCAACGATGCATCTGTCGAGTTGGAGCGGATTCTGGCGCGGTTGCAGGCGAATCACGACCGCGCTTCTGATCTGGCGATCCGTCTGCAGGCAGCGCGAGGCGAGTTAACACAGACCGAGCAGCAGTTGACCTCGGTTGAGACTGAATACAGGCAGCAGCAGGCATTTCTCGCGCAGGCGCAAGAGGCGGTCGATGGTGCGCGCCGAGACATGCAGGTGCGGCAGGATGCAGCGCGGAGAGCCGGCGAAGAATTGTCGTCTCTCGATCAGCGAATCGAGACGGCGCGAGGACAGATGCTGCACTGGATGAATCAGGCCAACCAGGTTCGCAACCAGATTACGCAAGGGGAGGCGAGTCTCGAATCGTTCGAGCGCGAGGCGAGCCGACTGGCCGCGGAGCGCGGCGGGATCAATGGGGAGCTGGAAAAGCTCGGCGTGGAGCGGGGTCAGGTCTCGCTCACCTTCGACTCGGCAAGCAGCTATCTGCAATCGACCGAAACGGAACTTACGCAGTTGCGCGCAGAGCTCGACACGCAGCGGACGGAAGAAGCTTCCTCACGCCGCCAGGCCGATCAGCTTCGAGCGGAACAGGCGACGCTGCAGGGGCGGCAAAATTCGCTAGAGGCGCTGATCCGGGAGCATAGTTACTCGACTGACACCGTGCGCAAGCTACTACGAACGACCACGATGGAAGGGGGCAATGCGCCCGTCGGCGTGCTGGCGGATTTTCTGGAGGTTTCCGGCCAATATGAAAGCGTAGTGGATGAATTTCTCCGCGATGAGCTGAACTACATCGTGGTAAAGAGCTGGAACGATGCCCAGGAAGGCATGCGCGTGCTGAAGACAGACGTCGACGGGCGGGCCACGTTCCTGGTTCATCCGGACGATTCTCAGGCAAAGTTTTCTTTTGCACCCGGCCTGATTGAGCCGCTGAGCGAGGCGCGCGAGGGCGTTCTCCGGCTGAAAGATTGCATTCGCGTGTTGGATGGATTTGGCAGTTCACTCGAAGTGATTCTGCCGAAGCTGCGCCATGGTTATGTGGTTCCCGACTCCGACACGGCGCGGTCGCTGGCGCTTGAAAATCCTGAAGAATTTTTTCTTGCGCCGAATGGCGAGTGCTTTCACAACGTGACGGTTACGGGCGGCAAGCCCAGGGTGGAAGGACCGCTGGCCTTGAAGCGCGAGTTGCGCGGGGCGCAGCAGGAACTGGCAAGGACAGAACAAACTTTGGCTGAAGTCGATATCGACACCGAGCGGCTCGCACGTACGGTATCGGAGCTCGCCGCGCGAATTGAACTGAAGTCCACGGAACGCCGGAAGGCCGAGCAGGAATCGGCCAATACGGGTGCGGCGTTACGGCAGCTGGAGGCAGAGGTAAAGCGCCTTGAACTACGGCTGGGTGAATCGTCCGTGCAGGCGGAGCGAAACAGGCAAGCCTTGGCGGAAAAGACCGCGTGGGTGGCTGAGCGCCGGGAGCAGGTGGGGCGCGATGAGCAGGAGCGCGTTCGATTTGAACAGGAGCTAAGTGCCTCCCAGTCCTCGCTTGAGTCACTGCGCGCTGCTCGTGATGCCGCGCAGCAGCGGTTATCGCAAGCCTCCGCGGAACTGGCGGGGCTGGAAGAGCGTCGCAGGGGCGCCGCGAGTTCGACCGAACGGCTGGAGCGTATGGTGCAGGCACTGCAGCAGCGGGTACAGCAGTTGGCGCAGCAGATTGCGTCAGGCGATGCCGAGCAGCAACAGCGTGTGATTGAACAGGAGCGACTACAGGTTCGCAGCCTCGAATTGGGAGTAACGCGCGATGCTGCGGGTAAGGAAGCTGAAGAGTTGGCGCTCCAAACGGCAGCGCTCCGCCAGCAGGCTGCGGAAGTGGAGCAGCAGGTGCGCACGCTGCGAATTGAACTGGAGACCTTGCGCGACAAGCGCAGTGAAGAGGCAACCCGGGCGGCGCGGCTGTCTTCCGATCTCGCACATCTGGAAGAAACGACTGTGCAGGAGCTCTCCGTGCATGCCGAAGAGCTGCGGGTGGACGGATCTATAGTGCGCCTGGAAGCCGAAACACTGGCGCTGGAAGAGGAAGGCTGCCGAACCATCAAAGGGAAGATCGATTCAATGGGCCCCGTAAACATGATGGCGCTCGACGAGTACAAGGAAGCGGCGGAGCGCTATGAATTTCTCGGGACGCAGCGCAAGGATCTGATCGACTCGATCGAAAACACGCAGAACAGCATCCGCGAAATTGAAATTGTACTGCGCAGCAAGTTCGAAGAGGCCTTCGCGGCGATCAATGAGAATTTCTCCGCCACGTTTACCCACCTGTTCGGCGGCGGCCAGGCGTTCATGAAGCTGACGGACCAGGAGAATTCGGATGAAAGCGGCATCGACATCATCGCTTCTCCGCCTGGAAAGAAACTGCAAAATGTTCTGCTGCTCTCCGGTGGCGAAAAGGCATTGACCGCTCTGTCGCTGCTGATGGCAATCTTCCAATTCCAGCCCAGCCCGTTCTGCGTGCTGGACGAGGTGGATGCGGCGCTCGATGAATCGAACGTAGGACGGCTTGCTCATATGCTGCAAAAAATGAGCGATCGCACGCATTTCATTGTCATCACACACAGCAAGCGGATGATGCAGGCGGCCGACGCTATCTTTGGGGTGACGATGCAAGAGCCCGGAGTTTCAAAGATAGTATCGGTGCGGTTGGGCAACCGGCGGCCGCATGAGAAAGCGCTGGCCTGATACTGATGCCTACTGACTGAGAGTTTTATTTGCGGACCTGGACACCCGATTCTCATTCCTTGCATGGTTGAATGCCGCTTCCCTCTTTTTTTGCTCATGCGAATATGGCGGCGACCAGCGCGTTAGATCGCAAAGCAGCGAGACCGTCAGCGGATGATGCAACAACAGGCATCCAGGCAGCATCCCAAAAGCTTGGCTCGGTTGCGAAAACAGAAAGTAGAGAGAGGCCAACCTGCATGGTGGAGGCACTTTTACAAACCGACCTGCCGAATTTGAAGCTGCATGCGCGCGGGAAAGTCCGGGATATTTATGCAGTAGGTGACGATTTGCTGATTGTCGCGACGGACCGCCTATCTGCGTTCGATCACGTGCTGCCGACAGGCATTCCCGGGAAGGGAAAACTACTTACCCAGATTTCCCTGTTTTGGTTCAACCTGCTGCTCGACGTCGTTCCCAACCATCTGATTACGGCCGACCCCACCCTATACCCCGCGGAGCTACAGCCGTACCGGGAGCAGTTGTGGCATCGTTCCATGCTGGTGAAACGGGCCGAGATGTTTCCCGTGGAGTGCGTGGTGCGCGGCTATCTTGCGGGCTCAGCGTGGAGAGAATATCGGAAGAACGGCAGTGTGTGCGGCGTTGCCCTGCCGCCTGGCATGATTGAATGCGAGCGCTTGCCAGAGCCGCTGTTTACGCCTGCGACCAAGGCGGAAGTGGGCAGCCATGACGTCAACATCACGATGCATGAGATGGGCCGAAAAATTGGGGCGGAGAATGCGGAGCTGCTGCTCGATCTGAGCTTGATGATCTATGACCGGGCGTGGCGCCATGCCGCGGAACAGGGGCTGATTCTTGCGGACACGAAGTTTGAGTTTGGTGTTACTCCCGAAGGAATTGTGCTGGCGGACGAAGTGCTGACGCCCGACTCTTCGAGGTACTGGCCGGCCAGCGAGTATAAACCAGGCCGGCCGCAGGCTTCTTTTGACAAGCAGTACGTGCGCGACTATTTAGTGGAGAGTCGCTGGAACCAGCAGGCTCCAGCGCCCGCGCTCCCGCCTGAGGTAGTAGCACGGACACAGGAAAAATATCTGCAGGCCTTTCGCCGCATTACCGGCCGCACGTCCATCGACTAGCGGAGTCCCAGGACCGGAAAGTGCTATAAGATTTCATGACAGTTTTCGATGGGGTAATTATCGCCATTGTCGTTCTTTCGGCGATCGTGGCGGCTTCGCAGGGATTCCTGCTGGAAGTTTTCGCACTCGCCGGGCTGGTTTTCGGTCTGTGGCTTGCGCTTTGGAATTACCCTGTGCTGGCGATCCCCTTCACTCGCGTCTTCCACTCCGAGCGCATTTGCGATGCGCTTGCATTCCTGCTGATTGCCCTGGGTGTAATGATCATTCTGGGTCTGATCGGACGGCTGATTTCGAGACTAGCGCACACCGCGGGATTGGGCGGTCTCGACAGATTACTGGGCGCGATCTTCGGCATCATCCGCGGGTGCGTTCTGGTAGTGGTGGCGATCATCGCGATTGCCGCATTTTTGCCGCAGAAGGAATGGATGAACGGATCGCGGCTTGCTCCCTATTTTCTTTCCGCTGCAAATCAAGTTTCCGCGGGTGCCCCGGCGGAGTTGCGGCTGAAAATTCGGGAGGGGGTGGCGGCGCTCGAACACGTCCGGCCGATACGGCTACAATTGAAGTTGCATCCACCGCGCAATTAGACTTGCGTTGGACCGGTGCAACACGTTAGAACATTCAGAACGGCTTTCGACGCGGGCCGTCCGTTCACATTTCAGACCGCGCAATTAGAATCCATCACAGCAGCCGTTCGACAGGCAAACGAGGTTAGAGTGAAACGCGAATTGGACAACCTGGTTGTGCAAATGTACGCCAGTGGGATCACGTATGAGGAAGCTGTCCGCGAGTTTCGCCGCCGCTATATCCAGGAAGTTTTGAGCCACAGCAAAGGCAACCAGTGCAAGGCAGCCCGAGAGCTGGGCATACACCGCAACACGCTGAGCCGGATCATGGCAGACCTGAAACTCGACGCCGTGCAGATCAAACTCGGACTGAAGCGACCGGCGCGTGCCGAGCGGGCTGTTTTTCCGCCTGTGCAACTGGTACGCTCGAAGTAAGGGCCGTCCTTCGGCAACGGTGTGTTTTCTTCCAGTGGCAATCGAGCTTCCCACTCCTGAGTTCCCCGCTCCAGATCGCGGGATGAACTGTAACCGCGGCCAGTGCGCTGCGCAGCCAACTTCTCAATCACCTGCCTGCTTGAAGAAAGTGACAGCGGCAAGCCTTCTCCTTTCGCTGATTTTCTTCACATCCATTCCGGACTCGTGGGGCCAACAGACTTCGTCCTCTTCCCCACGACCCGCTTCAGTGCCTGCACCGAACACAAAACAGAGCGCTAAAGCACGAGATCTGTTTCGCAACGGAACTGAGGCGTTAAAGGAGCAGAAGTCCACTCGGGCGCTGAAGATGTTTGCAGCCGCCCACAAGCTCGATCGTTCTAATGGCACTTATCTTGCGGCCTATGAGATCGCGCGGCAGCAGCAGGTTGGCGGAATGCTGGAAGAGGCCGGCAGTGAGGAGAGGCTGGGCGAGTCCACGCTGGCGAAGCAAAAGCTGTCGGCAGCATTGAGCGTCGACCCAGACAATCCTTTCGTCCAGGAACATCTTCGTTCGCTCTCGGTGGCAGAAGAGCCCGCCGTGGTGCAATCGACTCCTATGCCGCAGTTTTCAAGCGGCCTGATCGAGCTAGCCCCGACGCAGGTTCGCGCCAGCTTTCATTTGCGCGACAGCGGTCAGCAAATCATCAAGCAGATTCTCCTCACGTACGGCATCAACGCGCTTCTCGATGATTCCGTTCCCATGAAAAACGTTCGCATCGATCTGACGAATGCAGACTTCGCGCAGGCCTCCGCTGTCATTCAGTTGTCAACGGGTACGTTTATGGTTCCGCTGGACTCGCAGCATGTGCTGGTAGCGAAGGACAGCAGGGAAAATCGTGACAAGTATGAACGACTGCTCTTCGAAACCGTGTTACTGCCCAGCGTCGATGCGAAAGAGATGTCGGAGCCTGTGGGCGTGGTGAAGAACGTTTTCGGCGTCCGACAGGTATCGGTTCACAATGACACGGGGACTATGAGCATTCGAGCTCCCGAGGCGACGTTGCGCGCGATCAACACCACACTGGAGCGGCTCTACCTTGACAAACCCGAAGTGATGCTCGATGTGCGCATTTACCAGGTCAACGACTCTCATCAGGAAAAACTTGGGGTGGCATTCCCACAATCGCTCAACGTGTTCAATGCAAGCTCCGAGCTCACGAGCATCATCAGCCAGAATCAGAGTACGGTGGCGCAGCTGATTGCGAGCGGCCTCGTCAATCCCGGCGACCTGGCTGGAATCGCGGCTTTGCTAGTCGGCCTTGGCCTGGTGAACGGGACCGTGTTCAATCAGCCGTTTGCGCTGTTTGGCAATGGACTTACACTAAGCGGGTTGTCTTTTGGGAGTACCACGGTCAACGCATCGCTGAACATTTCGAACACGCGGGAACTCGATCACGTGGAGTTGCGCGCCGGGGACTCTGAGAAGCAGACGTTTCTGATCGGTTCACGCTATCCTATCGTTACGCAAAGTTATTCCGCAGGCACACAAAGTCCGAGCAGTTTCACCAGTCTTTCGAGCCTGTTGACGGGCTCGACGCAAAGCAATGTTTCAAGCGTGAACCCTTTATCGCTGGCACCGACTGTGCAGTATCAAAATCTTGGATTGACCGTGATGGCGAAAGCGCACGTGGTCGCGAACAACGATGTGCAGATGCAGCTTCAAGTCAAGCTGGCATCGCTGGCCGGGGCGGACCTCAATAGTTCCCCCATTATCAACAACCGCTCCTTCACCACGGCGATCCAGATCCCGGACGGAGGCAGCGCGCTGATTACCAGTAGCGTGAGCCGAACGGAATCGAGATCCCTCTCCGGCATCCCAGGATTGAGCGAGCTGCCAGGATTTGCCTGGACGGCCAGCCCCTCCACACAGGTTATGATTGGCAAGCTGCTGATCGTGATCAGCCCACACATCGTGAGCGCAACGCATTCGAGCGTGGCGTCGCAGGTGCTGCCGGTGCCGCCGGCGAGTTCCGCGCCTTAATCGGAAAAATACATTTCTATTTCGACGGCCTGTATCCTGCAGGTATCAGTCACTCTGTAGTTTGAGGTATTGTAATGAGTCGCTTTCCCGCCACTCGGACCGTCGCGCTAGCTGTTCTACTGGCTGCCATTGCAGCTGCGGGCCGAGCAGCCGACCAAACAATCGTACTTGATGGAAACAGTACGGGGAGCGTTTTCGAGGGTATTGGTGCACTAAGCGCGGGAGCTTCCTCGCGCCTGCTGATTGACTATCCGGAGCCGTATCGCAGCCAGATTCTCGATTATTTGTTCAGGCCGAGCTATGGCGCGGCGTTGCAGCACCTGAAGGTGGAAATCGGTTCTGACGTCAATTCGACCGACGGCTCAGAACCCAGCTACATGCGATTCCGAAGTGACCACGATTTCAACCGAGGATATGAGTGGTGGCTGATGGAAGAAGCACGGAAACGAAATCCCCGGATAATTTTTGACAGCCTGCCGTGGGGAGCGCCGGGGTGGATCGGTGACGGACATTTCTATTCACGGGAGATGGCACAATATGTTGCGGGATTCTTAAAAGGGGCAAAGACCCGTCGCAATCTTGACATTGCTTACACCGGAATCTGGAATGAAAAACAATTCAACTCCGCTTACATTCACGAGTTATACGCGGAACTAAAGCAGCAAAGCCTTGGCACGAAAATCGTTTGTTGTGACGAATGGCCTGGAGAGGGTCTTGGTCAGTGGAGCATTTTGGACGGGATGCGCGCGGACCCTATCGTCAATTCTGCTGTAGCGGTAGTCGGTGTGCATTACCCGCGGGTCAAGGGCAAGGTGACAACTCCAGGTACGGCAATCCATACCGGGAAGCCGCTGTGGTCGAGTGAAGACCAACCAAACGGCGGCGGCGGTCCAATTCTTTCCCGCGATTGGGATGCAGGCGGAAAGATTTTGGCCGAACGATATAACAGCAATTATTTGGAGGGTCACTTTACCAAGACTGAAATATGGAGTCCGATTACTTCCTATTACGATATTCTGGCCGCTCCTAATTCCGGGCTGATGTACGCCAACACTCCCTGGTCCGGCCATTACAACGTGCAATCCGCGATATGGGTTACAGCGCACACTACCCAGTTTGCGCAGCCCGGATGGATGTATCTCGACCGATCCTCCGGCTATCTGCCGCAAGGAGGAAGTTATGTCACGCTGAAATCTCCGGATGGGAAGAACTGGAGCGTGGTGCTCGAAACTATTGACTCGAAACTGCCGCAGCACGTCACGTTTAAGCTAACTGGCGGCCTCTCGAGTTCAGATGTGCACATATGGGAGACAAATAAAACAAGAACGTTTGATCACGTTATGGATTCGGAACCGATCCATGGCAGCTTCTCCTATGACTTCGACCCGGACTCACTTTATTCTTTGACAACGACCACAGGCCAGGGGAAAGGAAGTGCACAGCCGCCTACGGCTAAATCATTTCCAATTCCTTACTCCGAGACTTTCGAAAAAACACCCTTCAACAAAGCAGCGAAATACCTCTCGGACCAGGATGGAGCGTTTGAAGTGCATCCTTGCCTCTATCGCACCGGCAGGTGCCTGCAGCAGGTGATCCTGACGAGGCCAATACCCTGGGATGCGCTTCCCGATCCGTGGACACTTGCTGGGGATGAGAGCTGGACTGATTATCGCGTGGCGGTCGATGTGCTGATAAGTGAGACCGGACCCGTAACACTGATGGGCCGTATCGATTCCGCGAATCTATTTCACGACAGCAATGCGCACTATCCGAGCGGATACATATTTCTCGTAAATCCTAGTGGCGATTGGAAATTGTTGTCGAAGCAATACACGATTCCGCTGAAGGTGCTAGCTTTTGGGACGGTTCAACTCTCCACGTTAGAATGGCATTGTATGGAACTGCGATTTCGAGGCGCGCAGGTTGCAGCCGTTCTGGATGGCAAGGTACTAACGAAGTCAGTCGATCGCTCCCATACTCGGGGCATGATCGGCTTCGGCACAGGCTGGAACAGCGCACAATTCGATAATCTTTCGATTTCTCGCAATTGATCCGCACGTACCTCAGCCAATAGACATTATGGGTGGTTATGAGCAAACTTCAGTTACTGCGGAAGCAGGCTTTGGAAATCAATCGTGACGATAATATTGCGGTCGCGATTGTGGATTTGGCGACGGGCGACGAGGTTACGCATTGCGGGTAAGACTTATTCGCTGGTTTCCGATGTTCCGGTGAAGCACAAGTTTGCGCTGCGCGATTTTGCTGTTGACGATCCCGTGGTTATGTACGGAGTTCTGGTTGGTCGAGCGTCGAAGGCGATCCGCGCGGGAGAACGCATCAGCACGGAAAACGTACATCATCAGGCCGCCGGTTTTCATGCAAAGACGAAGGAGTATGAATGGACTGCTCCCAACGTTTCCAAGTGGCAGGACAGAACTTTTCTGGGGTATCGCCGCGCTGACGGGCAAGTTGGTACACGCAACTACTGGCTGGTGATCCCACTGGTCTTCTGTGAGAACCGGAACATCCGCATTCTTCAGGAGGCATTCGAGAAGGGACTGGGATTTGCCCGCAGCGACGCGTACCGGCTACAGGTTGCCGAGCTTTCGAGCCTGTATACACAAGGGAAAACGGACCAAATACTCAACTATCAGCCGATTGCCGTAGAGACATCCGGGAACCATCGCAAAGTGTTCGCAAACATCGATGGCGTAAAGTTCCTGACGCATGAGGGCGGCTGCGGGGGCACACGCGAAGATGCGCGCTTGCTATGTGGACTGATTGCTGGATATATTCACCATCCCAATGTGGCGGGCGCAACGATTCTGAGCCTGGGCTGCCAGAATGCTCAGATCTCCATGTTGCGAGAAGAGATTGCCAAGCGCACAGATAAGTTTGACAAGCCGCTGCTGATCCTTGACCAGCAGCAGAGCCAGTTAGAGTCCGTCATGTTGACGGAAGCGATTCATGAGACCTTCCTGGGGTTGATGGAGGCGAACAAGGTTGAGCGGACTCCTGCTTCTCTTTCTCACCTGACGGTGGGATTGAAGTGTGGCGGATCGGATGGATTTTCTGGAATTACTGCGAATCCCGCCATCGGCCATGTTTCAGATTTGCTCGCCGCGCTTGGCGGGAAAAGCATACTAGCTGAATTTCCTGAGTTGTGCGGCGTCGAACAGAACCTGATCGATCGCTGCGTGAACGACTCTCTAGGCAACCGCTTTGCCGGCATGATGAAGGCCTACGCTACGCGCGCGCAGGCGGTCGGCAGCGGCTTCGATATGAACCCCTCTCCCGGAAATATTAAGGATGGATTGATCACCGATGCGATGAAATCCGCAGGGGCGGTGAAGAAGGGCGGGACCTCGCCCGTAGTCGACGTTCTGGATTATCCGGAGTATGCGACGAAGCCGGGCCTCAATTTGCTATGCACTCCGGGCAATGACGTAGAGGCCGTGACTGGACAGGTCGGTGCGGGAGCAAACATAGTTTTGTTTACCACGGGACTGGGAACGCCCACGGGAAATCCCGTTGCTCCGGTTGTGAAACTATCCACCAACTCTACCCTCGCGCATCGCATGTCGGACATCATCGACTTCGATTGCGGCACGATTGTTGCCGGAGAGAAGACGATCGAGCAATCGGGCGAGGCGATTCTGGATTTCATTATTCAGGTAGCAAGCGGAGAGAAATACACAAGAGCGGAGATACTGCACCAAGACGACTTTATTCCCTGGAAGCGCGGGATTTCTTTGTGATTTCGGTGAGTCGATCGCACCTAAGTTTTCCTCAAATCACTTCGTTTCGCCGCTTCCAAGCCCGGATGAGACTCGCGCACCTGGGTGCCCGGTTCGTAATAAGTCGTGCAGACCTCATTCTTCCGGCGGCATGTCGAAATTGACGAGGTCAGTCCTGAATCCGTGTGTCTTAATGGCCCCGTAGATAATTCCGGCTGCCATCCAGATACCTCCCAGAATCATCGCAGTGCGGCTCAGGTTCAGCCAAATAAATCCGCAAATCAGGAATCCAAAGAGCGGGACCAGGAAATTGCTCGCGGTGCGGTTACCGGCGCGCAGCCAGTAGCGTACGAAGGCTGCAGCGTTCACTCCCATGAAGGCAATGAAGGCTCCGAAGTTCAGCGCTTGCGCGCCGATCTCATAGGCCCCGCCGCCAAGCTTGTGCGAGAAAAATTCCAGGATGCCCGCGCCGAGAAGCGAAAATACGCCGACGGCTATAATGTTGTTTTTGGGAATTCTGCGCTTTGCATCGATCTTTCCGAAGAAGGACTTGGGCAATGCGTTGCCGCGTCCCATTCCGTACAACAAGCGGCCGGCGGCGAGCTGCGCGCCCATGGCGGAACCAACGTTTGCGACTAGTAGAGTTACGTTGATGAGTTGGAACAAAATCACGCCACCGACCTGACGCGAGATCATGGCGAAGGCGGATTCCACCTGACCGCTGGGGAAAGGCTTCACGCCCCACACCAACTGGGCAGCGTACACTTCGAGGCCAGAGAGTAGCCCTGTGATCAGGCATACGAGCACAGTGGCCAGAAGGATATTGCGACGAGGATTTTCGGCCTCCTCCGACAGTGTTGAGATTCCATCGAACCCGATATAGGTGAGCACAGCGACCGATGTGCCGGCGAATAAACCCGAGGCGCGGAAGGTAGCGGGATTGTAGAAGGGCTGCGTGAAAAAGCCCGGGCCGTAATGATGAAGGTGCCAGACGAACTGCACGACTGCACCTAGAAAAATGGCGACGACGATCACCATTCCGACGCAGAGTGTTTCGTTGATACGGGCCGATGCTTTGATGCCGCGTAAATTCGCCCAGGTGAAGAAGGCGGCAAAGATTACGATCCAAGCGTAATACGGCAGCCCTGAGACAATGTTCATCGACGCCTTGGCGCAAAAGGCGGTGCAGATCAGTGGATTCAGAATGTAGTCCATCACCATGGACCAGCCGGTGATATAGCCCAGCGCGGGATGAATTTCCTGGCCAACGTAGGTGTAAGCCGAACCCGCGCTTGGATAGGCCCGCGCCATTCTTCCATAGCTGATTGCGGTCAGCAGCATGGCAACCATTGCAATCAGTATGGCCGTGACAACATGTCCGTTGGCCTTGTTGCTGATGATGCCATAAATGCCCATCGGCGCAGTCGGCTGGACGATGACCATGCCGATAATGATTAAGTTCCACAGCCCTAGCGTGCGGTTTAGATGCGGCGTGTGAGTGCTGTTGAGCGGGGCCCCGGTACCGCCACGCGCCTGGTTCGTGGATGCCATCGAAAAACTCCTCTAATTCTGGAGAGCTCTGCTACCGTGCAGCGATGCACACTTGCTTCTGCCGTCCGAGCCGTTCGATTTCCAGCTCAACTACGTCGCCAGATTCCAGGTATCTCGGGGGCTTCATGCCGAGACCAACGCCCGGAGGCGTGCCCGTCGAGATCAGATCCCCGGGCTCGAGTGTCATGAACTGCGACAGGTAGTGGATGAGCGAAGGGACATTGAAAATCATTTTCGCGGTAGTACCGGTCTGGCGCCGCTCGCCATTGACCCACAACTTCATGGAAAGTGAATCGACGCTGGCCAGCTCATCCGGAGTTGATAGCCAGGGACCCAGAGGATTGAACGTGTCGCAGCTTTTTCCTTTGGTCCATTGGCCGCCACGTTCCAATTGGAAAGCGCGCTCCGAGACATCGTGGGATAGGCAGTATCCGGCGATGTGCTGCCCGGCGGCAGCAGGAGATTGGAGATAGCGAGCCTCTTTTCCTATTACTACGGCCAGCTCCACTTCCCAATCAGTTTTTTTACTGTCGCGCGGAATTTGTATTTCATCGTAAGGTCCGATGACGGTGTTCGTGGCTTTCATGAATATGATGGGTTCCGAGGGAATCGGCATGCCGGACTCCGCCGCGTGATCGGAATAATTGAGGCCGATGCAGATAAGCTTACCGGGGCGTGCGATCGGAGCGGCCCAGCGTTCTGACTCCGGCACGAGGGGCAACGTTGCAATATTCTTGTGGAGGTATTCCGACAGGCGAGCGACGTCTTCGCCCTGAAAGAACTTCATGTCCCAATCGCTGAATTTCGCCGATACGTCGCGACGAACTTCCTGCCCGTCCAACACTCCCGGCTTCTCTTTTCCAATTGCACCAAATCGAATCAAGCGCATCCTGCTGTTTCCTCCTGGTTGTCGGATCGTGAAGCTCAGAGCGACATTCCGCCATCGATTTGCAAGGCCGTGCCGGTAATGAAGGCTGCATCCTCCGATACTAGGTAGAGTGCTGCCTTTGCGATTTCCTCCGCGTTTCCGAATCGATGCAGTGGCTGCCGAGCAATGAACCGCTTTCGCACCTCGTCCGTGTTGCCGCCGGCGCTGAGACGGGCGTTCAGTGAAGGCGTGTCCACCGTGCCCGGGCAGAGACAGTTGACTCGGATATTGTCGGCGGCGTAATCGACAGCCATCGACTTCGTAAACGCGAATACAGCGCCTTTGGTGGCGTTGTACAGCGCGCGGTCTGGTGCGACGCGGAGCGCTGTTGTCGAAGACATATTCAAGATGACGCCGCCGCCCTGTTCGAGGAACATGGGGATGATCGCGCGGCTCAAGAGGAACATGCTCTTCATGTTGACCGCGAAGGCGCGATCCCACTCCTCTTCATTAAGCGTATGGACTTTTCCGCCGGTCACGATGCCGGCGTTGTTGAACAAAATGTCGACGCGGTTCCAACGCTGCTTGATTCTGCGAACCGCATAAGTGACCTCGTCGCCGGAGGAGACATCCGCGATGAAGCTCTCGGCGTTGCCGCCGCAGGTGCGAATCTCTTCGACCAGTTGGAGGTTGCGAGCTTCGTCGCGGTCAATTGCGGCAACGGACGCGCCCTCTTGCGCATACAGCAGACCGGTTGCGCGACCGATACCCGCGGCCGTCCCTGTGATGACAGCAACTTTGCCCGCCAATTTCCCTGTTGTCCTCATCCTGCTCCTCCCGAGCCAATTCCGGATTCCTGAAATCCCATGCCCCCGGTCGGCACCAGCAGCCCGCCATCCACGAACAAGCTGGCTCCGGTGATGAAGGATGCCCAATCACTTGCGAGAAATGCGATTGCGTTCGCTACTTCCTCCGCACGTCCGATTCTGCCCACGGCATGCATCCGGCCGAGGGTAGCAATCAATGCCTCGGGTGATCCAGATTGCCCCGCGGTTCGGCGCAGCATCGGAGTCTCGATGGCTCCGGGGCAGATGCAGTTCGCACGGATATTCTGCCGCGCAAAGTCGAGAGCAATAGAACGTGTTATGCCGAGCAGAGCGTGTTTGGCAGCGATGTATGCGGCGGAATTTACTACCGCGGTAAAGCTTTGCACCGATGCGACGACGACAATGGCTCCTCCGCCGGACCCAAGCATGGCAGGGATTGCGAATTTGGTCGCGTGGAAGCAGCCCTTCACATGAACCGCAAAGGTCTTGTCCCAGACATCCGAAGTTGTGTCGACCACGTTTCCGTAAGTCTGAACGCCGGCGTTGCTGACCAGCACGTCAAGTCTGCCGTATTGCTGTACGACGGTATCGATTGCGCGTTGCACGTCGGATTCGACGCTGACATCGCAGGGGCAAAAGCTCGCGGCATGGCCGCTGCTTGCCAGGGACAACGCAGTCGCGGTAGCGGCTTCCCGATTGCGATCGAGGATAGCGACGGCGGCACCCAGCTCGCACAGCTTTTTCGCAGTCGCCGCGCCAATGCCGGTTGCGCCCCCCGTGACGATGGCAATCTTATTATCGAAGCTGATATTCAGGGAGGTTGCGTTCGGCAACATATCGATGTGGTGATTCTACTCGTTTAGCGATTTGATTCGGTGCTGCTCCTCATCATCTGCTCGGCATGTTTCAGCGAAGTTTCCGTCACCTTCGCGCCGCTTAACATGCGCGCTATCTCCTGGCGGCGTTCCCCGTTGGAGAGACGCCGGATGCCGGTCCGCGTGCGACCTGCTTGCGCATGCTTTTCAATCAGGTAATGTTGATCGGCGAAAGCGGCGATCTGCGGCAGATGGGTGATACAGAGCACCTGTTGACCTCGCGCCAGCGTCTTCAATTTCTGACCGACGGCCTCGGCGGCGCTACCGCCTATTCCAATATCGATTTCATCGAACACCAGCGTACGCGGCAGCGGCGTTTTCTTTTTACTCTTCACGGCTTCGCTCGCGTTCTCTACACTGACCTTCAAGGCCAGCAGAACACGCGACATCTCTCCGCCGGAAGCGATCTTGTCGAGCGGTTTGAGCGGCTCGCCGGGATTGGTTGCAATGCGGTAGGCGATTCTGTCCCAACCCTGGGCTGTCCAGTTTTGCTGGTCCTGCTGCGCGGTTACGGTGATCTCGAAGCGCGCTTTCATCGCCAGCTGATTGATTTCTGTTTCGGCGCGTTTCGCCAACCGGGCGGCGGCTGCGGTGCGCTGGCCTGTCAACGCCTCGGCTGCAGCAATGTAGACTTGGGCCGCCTTCGATAACTCCTCGGTAAGGCCGGCCAGCAGTTCATCGCGATTTTCTATTTCAGCAAGCTTGGCCTGCACCTGTTCCCCGTAGGCGACGATCTCGGCCACGCTTGTGCCATATTTGCGTTTGAGCCGGTCGAGCAATGCGAGGCGGTCTTCTATCTCCTCGAGTCGCTCCGGGGACGACTGGATTTTCTCAGCGAACTCGCGGGCCTGCTGAGCTAGATCGCCGATAACGGCGCGGGCAGCCGTCAACTGTTGCACCGCCTCTTCCCAGCGCGTGTCGTAGCGAAATAGCTCTTCTACATGCTTCAGGCCGGCGCGTAATGCGACTTCGGCGGAGGTCGCCGACTCATAGAGCACATCGTGAGCGCCCATGGCCGCGGTATAGAGCTTTTCGGAATTTGAGTGTACGCGTTTTTCGGCAAGCAGAATCTCTTCCTCGCCGGGTTCGAGCTGCGCCTGATCGATTTCCTTGGACTGAAAACGCCAAAGATCGGCCATGCGGAGGCGGCCCTGTTCGTCACTTTGGAGGGAAGTCAGTTTCCCGCGCAGCGACTGCCACGCGGTGTATGCCGCGGCAACGCTGTCAGACGTGATGCCCGCGCTGCGGTCCAGCAACGTGCGCTGCTGCGCCTGATCGAATGCGCCGAGCGTGTCGCTCTGCGCATGGACCAGCGCCAATTCCGGCGCCAGTGCATGCAGAACCGATACAGTCGCGGGCTGGTTGTTTACGAATACGCGGCCCTTCCCAGAGCTCGAAATTTCGCGACGCAGAATAATCTCCTCACCGGTTGCGTCGAGGCCGTTGGACTCCAGGATGGCGAGCGCGCCGGGAGTGGCTTCAAACACACAGGCGACCATGGCGCGGTCCGCTCCATGGCGAACAATTTCAGCGGACGCTTTCTCACCCAGTAAGAGCGCCAGCGCGTCAATCAGGATAGACTTGCCCGCGCCGGTTTCCCCGGTCAGCAGATTCAGCCCGGGCCCGAAGGCGACCGTTGCATTGTCGACAACAATGTAATTTTCTGCGCGCAGTTCGAGCAGCATGGGACTCCGGGGGCTGGCGTTTAAATACGCGTCGAGGCAAGTGGGACGAGCGCAGCATACCATGAATCGAAAAAGCGGCGACAGGCGGTGAGTCGGATATCCGTTTGATTCTTTCGCTGTAAACGAATTTACCGCAGGGCCTACACTTTGCTAGTGATGAACAACTCCCTTATAGCCTGAAGGCCGTTGCGGCCGCCGGAAATTCCAGGTGAGCTTCGCGCCTGGGGCACCCGATTCTCTCTGCTTTGAGCATTCAGCCACCGCCCGGTACACTTGAGAGCAGCTATGAGTGCATTGTCGGTTCTTATACTCTTCCTCTTCCAGGCCCAGGATGCGACGCAACCGGCGCCCGGTACGGCGCCAGTCAGCGGCAGCGCACTGGTCGACCTTGGCCACAACCTTGGGCCCATCGCTATCGCCGTGTTGCTGATCCTGCTGATTGGCAGCCTGCAATCGTGGGCCATCATTCTGGGAAAATGGGCCTCCTTCCGCCGGGCCGGCACGCAGAGCAAACGATTCTTGCGCGCCTTTCAAAAGGCCGAGCGGTTGCAGGACATTGCCGCTGTCAGCGAACAGTTCAAGCCAAGTCCACTGGTGCAGGTGTTTGAAGAAACATACGACGAGTATCGCCACCAGACTGACGGCACCGGAGAGATTCGCAATATCAAGGCGCTGGAACGCACGGCACAGACAGCAGCGAGCGAAGCACTGACGGGTATGGAACAGCGAATGACGTGGCTGGCGACCATTGGCAGCTCGGCGACATTTATCGGGCTCTTTGGGACCATCATGGGTATCGTCGACGCGTTTCACGGCTTGGGCACCTCGGGCGGCGCAACGCTGCGCGCGGTCGCACCGGGAATCTCAGAAGCCCTGATTACAACGGCGGCCGGCATTCTGGTGGCGGTTCCTGCGGTGATGGGCTACAACCAGCTGAATGCGAGGCTGCGGGAACAGGCGGCGCGGTTGGACGATTTTACCCGCGAGCTGTTGAATTCGATTGAAGACATCCACTCCGGCCCTGCATCGCTGCCGCCCCCGGAAGACTTCGCCCGTGCCAGAGATCGGGAGTTGCCGCGAGAGAGGGAGACGCCGCGTGGCCTTCACCGCTAAAAACGGCAGCACACAGTCGGCGCTGTCCGACATCAACATCACTCCCCTGGTGGACGTGGTGCTGGTGCTGCTGGTGATTTTCATGATCACCGCGCCGGTGCTCCAATCCGGAATCGAGGTCGCCGTACCGAAGACAAAAACGGTGAAGCAGATTACCGAACAGCGGACGGTGGTGACGATCGATAGCGAGCAGCGCGTCTATCTCGATGACAAAGCTGTAAACGTCAACGATCTGCCGGCGATGCTGCAACAGAAAAATGGAGCCAATGCGGTGAACCGCGTGATCTATCTGCGCGCGGACCAGCGTGTGCCGTTCGGCGCCTTCGCTTCGGTGATGGATGCGGTGAAGCAGGCGGGCATCACCAACATCAGTATCGTGACGCAGCCGATTACCAGCCGCTCCGGCCAATAAAACACGATGCCATTACTTCGCGAGACATGGGATCAACACGAACCGGTTGCAGGCTCCTGGTTCGGCTCGTTCGCGCTGCATGTCGCGCTGGGTGCGGCCATCGCTTTCTCGGCGCTGTACCTGCATACATTTCACGGCGATCGTTGGGGCCAGATGAGCTCCGGGACAGCGATCAGCGCGACGCTGGTTTCCTCCGCGCCGTCGCTTCCCTTGCCCAACACCCAGCCGGTCAATGAGAACGTGCTGGCGACGCAGACTCCCAGCCCGGCACCGGCGCCGCCGACCCCTAAGGCCGAGGTTGCGCCCGAGGAAAAGGCAATTCCTATCCAGGCAAAGCCGCAGGTACTGAAGAAGATCGCGCCCAAGGCTACACCGGCACCGCCGAAATATGTACAGCCGCCCAGGCAGACCCATCGCGCGACCTACGGCGAGGCTGCTCCTTCAAGCATTCCGATGACGACTGCCGGAGCAGCCAACAAGAGCGTGGTAGTGCAGAATGGCGACTTCGGTTCGCGCTTCGGCTGGTACGTGGACATTATCAAGCGAACTGTTTCGCAGAACTGGTACAAACAGCTTGCTGATCCGAACGCTTCGCTGGGGCATTCGGTGGTCGTGACGTTTGTGGTGCATCGCGATGGCTCGGTGACGGACCCGCGCATTGCACAATCGAGCGGGGTGCCGTCGCTCGATACTTCAGCCATTCAAGCCGTATTGCGCACTGGGGCGATTGGCCCGCTGCCCGCCGGGTATGCAGGTAGCTCGGTTTCCGTGGCCTATACGTTTACCTACGACGCGGCGACGCGAAACTGATACGTTACAGATGGGTACGACCACTTGCTCGAAAAAGTTTAACGCAGCTATTATTGCGTGATTCACGTCAAACGGAGTGCACAATGGAAGCTTTCCCTCGTTCGAAAACCAAGCAAGCCGCCGCTGTAATTTTCGCGCTTTTGTTTCTGGTCACCACCGCCGCCAGCGCACAGGACTGGGTGCGCACGGGCACGAATTTAGGCGCGGAAAAGATTCGTCTGGCTGCGGCCGATTTCAAAATGGCAGGCAACGACCCCGCTCTCAGCAATGCGCAGCAGAGTTTCAACCAGGTACTGTATTCGGATCTGACCAACGCCGGCATCTTCGACATGGTTTCAAAAAGCATGGCCCCGCCCGTGATGCCCGGCTCCCCGCAGGAAATCAATCTTTCGCAGTGGAGCGCTCCCCCGGCGAATGCAGCAATGGTTGCGTTCGGCGCGATCAACTTGCAGAACGGCCGGGACATCGTGTACGGCTGGTTGTTCGACGCGAAGAACACGCAGTCGCCGCAAGTGCTTGGCATGCAATACAACGAGGCGGCAGGCCCCGACACGGCGCGCCACATCGCGCATGAATTCGCCGATGCGATTATTGCGCGGCTCGGAGGCGGCATCAACGGAATCGCCGAGAGCAAGATTTTCTATGTAACGGATCGCAGCGGCGCGAAGGAAATCTGGGAGATGGATTACGACGGAGCGAATCAGCACCAGGTCACGCATGTTGGCCAGATCGCATTGTCACCCCGTATTTCTCCGGATGGAAGCCGTCTTGCCTTTAACGAGCTGGGTCCCAAAGGCTCTGACATCCGAATTTATTCGATGACGCTACACCGCATGGTGAGCTTCCCGATCCATGACGGCACGGATTTTTCGCCGGCATGGTCGCCGGATGGCAACAGCCTAGCGTTTTCTTCCTCGCGCACGGGCGATCCGGAGATATGGGTTTCTTCTGCGAGCGGCTTTAACCTGCGCCGGGTGACGGCGTATAAAGGACCGGATGTTTCGCCGGTGTGGAATCCAAAGACCGGCAACCAAATTGCGTGGATCAGCGGCCGGACCGGTCTGCCGCAGGTTTATACGATGGATTCCGATGGCACCAGCGTGCAGCGCATCACCGATGGAGGATATGCGACTTCTCCCTCGTGGTCGCCGAATGGGCAGTTCCTAGCGTTCGCATGGTCGCGTCATTATGGCCCGGGCGCTCCGGGTGGTCAGGACATTTACGTGATGGACATCGCCAGTCATCGCTGGATCCAGTTGACGCATGATATCGGTCGCACGGATTTTCCTTCCTGGTCGCCGGACGGACGGCACATCGTTTTCCAGGTCAGCACGCATCGACACAGCGCAATCTGGACGATGCTGGCCGATGGATCCGGACAACATGCGCTGACCACCGTGGGCAACGGACGCATGCCGAACTGGAGCTGGAAGTAGTCCCGATTTTTTGGATAACACGTTGAGTCAAAGATTTATCGTTTTACACTAAATAGCGAAGGTGAGTTTGAGGAGGATGAATGAAGCTTTATAGGAAGAATTCTGCGCTGGCCGGTGCCGCGCTCGCTGCTTTTCTGGTTGTCACTGGCTGCCATCACAAGCAGGCCGCAGTGCCTGAACCTCCCGCTGCCCCTGCCGAGACCGCACCCGCTCCGACAGCCAGCATTAACGCGATTCCGGGCACGATCAATGCCGGTCAGAGTTCCGTGTTGAAGTGGTCGACCACCGACGCGACCGACGTTTCCATTGACGGCATCGGCCCGGTCGAGACCAACGGCACGAAGACGGTGAGTCCGGCGGAAACCACGACATATCATTTAACCGCGCGCGGAGACGGTGGGTCGACCGATGCGACCGCGACTATTACGGTCGGCGAGTCCCAGGCGGCCAACACTTCCGGCCCGCTGTCGGAAAGCGAGTTCGAGCAGAATGTGAAGCCGGTCTTTTTCGACTACGACAGCTATAGCATTCGTCCGGACGCGCAGCAGGCGATCACGCAGGACGCAGCTTTTCTGCAAGCGCATCCGAACGTCAAGATAGTGGTCGCGGGATACTGCGACGACCGCGGTTCGGCGGAGTACAACCTGGCGCTCGGGCAGAACCGGGCCAATGCTGCGAAGACAGCTTTGACCCAGGCCGGCGTGGATGCGAGTCGCGTCCGCAGCATCAGCTATGGCAAAGAGAAGCAGTTTTGTACGGAAGAGAATGAATCCTGCTGGCAGCAGAACCGTCGCGCGGGTTTCACTCTGGACCAGTAAAGCGATTTGTTGACGGATCAATGGCAGCACAGTTTAAAGGCCGTGCTGCCGTAGACTTTCCAGCGATCACAACCCAGCGCGCTTTGCGCTTAATCAGGTGCCGCATGCGTAACCTAATTCGAATTTCCATGGTCTCGGTTTGTGCTCTCGGGCTTGTTGGCGCTCCCAGCGCCTTCGCGGCGAACAGAGACATCATCGCTTTGCAGGCCCAGGTACAGCAGATGCAGGAAATGTTGACCAGCATGCAGCAGACGGAGTCGGAGCGCTATGCCAGCATGCACGACCTGATGCAGCAGACTTCGGCGAACGTCGCGAAAGTGACCGCCCAGATGGACGCGATACAGAAGACAGTGCAGGAGCAGCAGGGGGCGCAGGGGAACTCGCTGCAGCAGCTCTCGGGGCAGATGCAGTCCATGAACGACTCGCTCGATGAGCTGCGGGCTCGGCTGGACAAGATCGATAAGAATCTGAATGCAATTCAATCGCAGCAGCAATCGCTGGCAGCCGGCCAGCCGCCGCCGAGCCAGGCGATGACTCCGGCCGGTGAGCCGACGCAGGGCGCCGCCCCCGCAGGTCAGCCGGGTCAGCCGGGTCAGCCCAGTCAGCCGCCCCCGCCGCAGGCTCCGCCAGTCGACCAGCTATACCAGTCCGCGGCAAGTGACTACAACGCTGCGAAATACAACCTCGCCGCACAGGAGTTCGGCGACGTCATCAAGTTCTATCCGCAGAGCACGGAGGCCGGCAACTCCCAGTTTTACCTGGGAGAGATCGACTACCGCGGGGGCAATTATCAAAGCGCGATCGAAAATTACACGCAGGTCCTGAGTCAATATCCGGGCAGCCCCAAGGCCCCGACAGCGGAGCTGCGCAAGGCACAGTCGGAGCTTGCACTCGGGCAGAAGACCGCCGGGATCCGCGATCTGCGCTCGCTGGTCCAGCGTCATCCGCAAACGCCGGAAGCGATGCAGGCGCGGAGCAAACTGAACGGCATGGGCGTTCGCATCTTCGCGAAGCCTTCTGCCGAACGCGAGTAGCTGACGAACGCACCTTGATCCGCTGTGAGGATTTGAAACCGCTATGATCAACCCAAATCATCCACTTCCCCACCCTGACGGCGATGAGCATAAAGGCGCAGTTGAAGACGATTCTCCGCATATTTCCGGCGAGCGCGCGACGCCGCACGGCTCCTTGGGCGGACAACTCGGCCATCGCAACGCAGATGAAATGACAGACGGAGAGGATACCGACTATCCCGAGCCGGGATCGACGCCTGAGCACAGCGGGCAGCACAAATAGACGCTTCGTTTGTACATCTGTGCGCGCGGCTCTCTGCAGGAGCGATGGATCCCACCACTCTCTACGTCCTGCTGGCGGTCTCGATCGCTACCCTGGTCCGGTCGACATTCGGATTTGGCGAGGCGCTGGTCGCGGTTCCATTGTTGGCCATTCGCATTCCAGTTGAAATCGCCGCTCCCCTTGCCGTACTCATCTCCATCACCATCGCGGGAGTGGTCGTAATTCAGGACCATAGCCAAATCCAGCTGCGCAGCGCGGGATGGCTGGTGCTTGCCACGCTCTTCGGCCTTCCAATCGGACTTACCCTGCTGACCGCCGGGAACGAGCGTGAGATCAAAGCGGCGCTCGCAATCGTGATTCTCGGCTTTTCGATTTCTTCGCTCTTTTCCCAGACTTTCCCGCGTCTGAAAAACGACAGTCGAGTGTGGCTGCTGAGCTGCGGATTCATCGCCGGCGTGCTCGGCGGCGCTTATGGAATGAACGGCCCGCCCCTGGCGATTTATGGAGCGATGCGGCGCTGGTCCGCACAGGAGTTTCGAGCGACGTTGCAGGGATATTTTTTGCCCGCCAGCATCATCGGCATGTGCGGGTATTGGCTTGCTGGACTTTGGGTACCTGCGGTGACACGGTATTATCTGCTGTCTCTGCCGGTTGTGCTGCCTGCGATTGTTATCGGCGGGGTTCTGAATCGCCGGCTGCAAACCATGGCTTTTCTCAGGTACGTTCATTTCGGGCTCGCATGCACCGGAGTTCTGCTAATGATCCAGGCAATGCGATAGGCGCATCCGGCGGCGCAGGAGCGGTTTTGATTGACTGCGCAATCCGAAACGATAGACGATAGGGCATGGAAAGCTATCAGCAAACCAGCCGGACAAGGATCGGGCGCCTACCGAAACGTGGCGCATATGACAAAGCCCAGGTGCACGCGATTCTAGACGAGGGATTTCTCTGCCACGTCGGATTCGTTGTCGACGGGCAACCGTATGTCATTCCGACCGGGTATGTCCGCATTGACGAACGAATCTATCTTCATGGGTCCGCAGCCAGCCGCATGCTGCGCACGCTCCACCAAGGTGTTGAGGTGTGCGTCACGGTTACGCTGGTCGATGGCTTTGTGCTGGCGCGTTCCGTGTTCCATCACTCCATGAACTACCGCTCTATCGTCATGCTGGGCACGGCGACGCTAGTGACAGCGCAGGATGAAAAACTTCAAGCGCTCCATAGCTTCACAAACCATATCGTGCCGGGACGCTGGGAAGAGGCACGGCAGCCTACTGAGCAGGAACTGAAGAGCACCAGCGTAATGGTGCTGCCGCTCCAGGAAGTTTCAGCGAAGATTCGCAGCGGACCGCCGATCGACGATGAGGAAGACTACGAACTGCCAGTATGGGCCGGCGTTGTTCCCCTCCGGCTCGACTTCACTCAGCCTGTGCCGGACAGCCGTCTACCGCGGGAAATAGTTCCCTTCGACACGGACAGGCTTACACGATTCCAGCCGCGTACAAAATCGGCCGTGTCACCCTGAGCAAAGCGAAGGACCCTGCGATTGCGACAACGGCAGGGTCCCCGATTTCGCTGCGCTCCGCTCGGAGTGACAGCCTTCGCCTATGACAGAAGTTCAGGCTCGCTTGCGAACAAACAGCTACTACTGTTTGTCGTAAACAGCGGTCTCCATCTGCGCCTGACCGACCGGCTTGCCCATTTGCGTGAGCACTTTGCCGCCGTCCGATACGGTGTAGGTACCCAGGTATATAGGCTTGTCATTCATCTTCTCGACCAGGTGGAAGGAATTCGGCCCGGATTTCGTCATTGCAAGCGTCAACCCTTTGGGAACCGTCGGCCCATCCGGGGTGTAGTCCTTGCCGTCGAACTTCGCTTTCAGCGTGGCTTTGATTTGTGGCAGGTTCCACGTGATCCCATTGTCGCCATTGGCCGCAAACTCTACAGTCCGCTCGGAGGTTCTCTTGATCGCGGTGCTCTTCCATGTGCCCATTAGACCTTTGCTACCGGCAACCCGAGTAAAAACGGTGGTATTGTTCATAGCCGACCCGTCAGGATTCGTGCCCTCGTAGGTTGAGGTTAGCGACTTCCCATCGTCGGAAATGTTCAACGTCTGGGTGTATGTGAACCCGCCATTGCCATGAATGGCGACCTTCCAGGAATGACCGCTAAGAGCCTGCCAATTCTCGGTATCACCAAACAGCGCGGGATACGATTTTCCGTCCGGCTTGAATGTGTAGGTACCCTCCGCAACCGTTTCGCGGATCATGCCGTTGCCGGCCGAGGAAAACTTCAACGTACTTCCCGTGAGGTGGCTCTTCTGCATGTTGAGCTTCCAGGTCCCGACAAACGGGCTTTCGGCAACAGCGAAACTGGCCGTGCCCATCACGACGAAAAAACAACCCAGTGCTATCCAATGCTTCATGTGTGATTCTCCTTAGGAATTAACCATTCGGAGACTGGCTGGGGGATCGGTGGGAACAGTGCGAACCAGTACCCAATCTGATCGGCCTAACTATACACGCGGGCGGCGGAGCGTGGCCATGGTTTTCTTACTACTACGCAAGAGATAGGTGCGGCTGGGCCCGGCGAAAAACCACGGATTCGCGTCGCGCCCCCCGGGTATTCGCATCTCCGGCAATCCTGTTACCTGAGGGCCTCCATGACATCATCGAGCACCTTCCGGGCTGGACGGACACGTTCCTGCGGAAGGGTTGCGAGTGGCTCCTTGACAAGGCCGAGCATCTCAGTGAAATCCGGCTTTTTGGTGTCGATATAGAACATCCCCGTAAGCACTTCGCCCTTCTGATTCGCTTCCATCAAGGCCTGCACGGCGGAACTACGATCAGTCGGGTTATAGCTCTCATGCAGCTTGCGCAGACGCAGATGCGAACCGTCATGCATTTCAACATCGTACGTGGTGCCGGGATCGTAATCGACAGAAATGTCTTCAAAGTGCGGAACGAATCCCGCCTCGGAGATTGCGTCCTCATGCGCCTGCATGTATTTGTAGCTTTTCGTCGAGCCTTCATGATCGTTGAAGGTGACACATGGCGAGATCACGTCGAGGATGGCAGTTCCCTTGTGGGCGATGGCGGCCTTCAGCATGGCGAGCAGTTGCTTCTTGTCGCCGGAAAAAGAGCGCGCCACAAAGGTCGCGCCCAGCTCGACGGCCATGATGCACATATCGATCGGGGGCAGATCGTTGATGACGCCAGTCTTGAGCGTCGAACCGAGATCGGCGGTCGCCGAGAACTGGCCTTTGGTCAGGCCGTAGACTCCGTTATTCTCGATGACATAAATTAGCGGCAGATTGCGGCGCATCAAATGGCCGAACTGGCCGAAGCCAATCGAAGCCGTGTCGCCATCCCCACTGACGGCAAGCCCGAGCATCGTGCGGTTCGCTAGTATTGCCCCGGTTGCAACTGAGGGCATGCGACCATGCACACTGTTGAAACTGTGCGAGCGGTTCAGAAAATATGCCGGGCTTTTCGATGAGCAGCCAATCCCGGAGAGCTTCATCACCCGTTCCGGGTTGATGCCCATTTCATAAAAAGCATCGATGATGCGCTCGGAGATCGCGTTATGCCCGCAGCCCGCGCACAGGGTGGTCTTGCCGCCTCGGTAGTCGAGCACCTGGAGACCAATGCGATTCGTTTTCGGCGTAGGTGCGCCGGCAGCAGGTGGATTTAATGTGGTTGCCATAACTTAGATTTCCTCCTGCATGACGAAAGCGTCGGTTACGGAACGCGCGTCGATGGGCAATCCGTTGAAGTGCCGAATGCTGCGCAGTTTTATTGTTTCTTCCGGCGGCAGATCCAGCTTGAGCAGACTCAACATCTGCGCGTCTCGATTCTGTTCGACAACATAGATCCGTTCATGGCTGGCGACAAATTCATGCACTGCGGGAGTAAAGGGAAACGCGCGGAGCCGTAGATAATCCGTATCGACGCCGTACTCCTTCAGGAGCTGATCGCGAGATTCCGTCACCGCGAAGTCGGAGGTGCCGAAGGCGATGATGCCGATCTTCGATTTCCCTGTCTGCACCACCACCGGCGCGGGCACCAGGGTGCGGGCCGTCTCGAATTTGCGCGCCAGTCGCAGCATCAGAGCCTCGTAGTCGTCCGGACGCTCGCTGTACTGGGCTTTGTCATTGTGGCCGCTGCCCCGGGTAAAGTAGGCCGCCAGCGGATGATCGGTGCCGGGCAGCGTGCGGTATGGAATCGCGTCGCCATCCACATCGCGATAACGTGCGAAGCCGCCGGCCTCTTTCAGTTGCGCGGCGTTCAGCACCTTGCCACGGTCCATCGGCTTCTCCGGATATTGAAATGGATCCGACATCCAGTTGTTCATGCCTAGATCGAGATCGCTCAATACAAAAACCGGGGTCTGCAGCCGCTCCGACAGGTCGAAGGCCTGGACGGCGAAGTCAAAACATTCTTTCACGCTGCCCGGCAACAGCATAACGTGTTTCGTATCGCCATGCGAAAGATAGGCCACGCTCAGCAGATCGCCCTGCATGGTGCGGGTGGGCATTCCAGTCGAAGGCCCCACGCGTTGTATGTCGAAGATGACGCCCGGAATTTCGGCGAAGTAGCCGAGCCCCGAAAACTCCGCCATCAGCGAAATTCCCGGCCCGGAGGTAGCTGTCATGGCGCGCGCGCCGGCCCAACCAGCGCCGAAGACCCCACCTACCGCCGCCAGTTCATCTTCGGCTTGCACCACAGCGAAAGTTGCCCTGCCGCTCGGATCGATCCGGTATTTCTTCATGTAGTCGATCAACTGTTCGACCACGGAAGAGGAGGGCGTAATCGGATACCAGGTCACGACTGTAACACCAGCGAACATGGCGCCTAGTGCCGCCGCGGCATTGCCATCGATGATGATCTTGCCTTCAGTGGCGTGCATTTTTTCCAGCACAAAGGGATCCCGCTTGGGCAACGTTTGCGCGGCATAATCGTAGCCGGCGCGCACTGCACCCCAATTCAGATCGGCGGCCTTTTGTTTCTTGGCGAACTGCTTGCGCAGCGCAGCCTCGACACATCCCATGTCCATTTCAAGCAGCTGCGAAACAACGCCCACATAGACCATGTTGCGGACGAGCTTGCGCAGCTTACCGTCGCTACAGACCGCCGCGGTGAGCTTGTCGAATGGCACCGGATAACACGTGACGTCGTCACGATACTGCTCGAGATGCAGCGATTCGTCGTAGATGGCGACCGCACCGGGGGGCAGCGAAAGAATGTCTTCCTTTGCTGTCTCCGGATTCATCGCAATCGCTATATCGATCTCTTTCTTGCGCGCGACATATCCGTGCCTGCTGGCGCGGATGGTGTACCACGTGGGCAGGCCGGCGATGTTCGAGGGAAAGAGATTTTTCCCACTGACGGGAATTCCCATGCGAAAAATGCTGCGCAACAAAATGTTGTTTGCCGATTGCGACCCGGACCCGTTTACGGTTCCGGCTTGAATGCTGAAGTCGTTGACGATACGCTTGCCGGCGGGTGCGTGCTTCGGAGATGTTCCGGCTTGAATACCCTCTGCAACATCTTCAAAAGCCATGGAGCGGATTTCCCTTCCTGCGGATCGTGATGGCAAGCCTGGAGGAGTTTCAACGAATTCCTCGGTACCTCAATTATAGATTTCGATGCCTTTGCCGAGTTGCCAACAGCCCTGAATGGAAATGTTTGCTCGGTGGATTGTAAGAATCGAAAGCCGAATGGTAGCCCGAGTGGCGCACCGAACGCGTGCTAGAGTCGATTTGTGACGAAGCAATCCGAATTTCCCCGCCGACTCTCGCGACATTTTGAAGGCAGCAGAGCAGAAGAAGCAGGGCGGAAAGAGCACAGCGAGGGGTACTCGGCCGAAATCGTCAGCGGTCGCTGGCTGGTGAAGGCAATCCTGGCAGCGTTCGTTGTGGCAGCAATCGCGCTTTATCTGACCGTGTGTCTCCTGTTCTACCAAGGTCAATGGCAGTTCACGTTTTCGCCGCCGGGAACAACCCTGTCGCGATCCGGACTGAGTAATGACCGGATGACGAGCAGAGGGGCGAGAGGCACCGGGCCTGAGCCCAACGCTGCGCACCCCAGTGCTGCGACCGTCGCGGTCACCAGCGGCCTGCCAATCGTAGACGAGCACTTCGATTACACGGAAGAGGGGAATGCTCAACTCGACGGCTGGTGGATTCCGGCGACGAGCGGCGCTGATGGACCCGGACCACGGCCCGGCTCCGCTCCGGTGGTGCTCTTTTGTCCAGACGGACACTCTGATCTGCCCGGGAACCTCGAAGCACTGCGTGCATTCCACACGCTTGGCGTTTCGATATTCGCATTCGATTATCGAGGGTTCGGGCAGAGCCAACCGGGACACCCGTCACAGCGGAAAGCGTATGAGGACGGAGCGGCGGCACTGCGCCATGTGACGAATGCGCTGCACATTGACCCAGCGCACATTATTGTCTATGGAGCGGCGCTCGGGTCCGCCGTCGCGGTGCATGTTGCGTGGGAGTCGCCACAGATTGCGGGCATCATACTCGAGAATCCTCAGCCTTCGATGGTAAAGCAGGTAAGGCGGGAGCAGCATATCCACATGCTGCCGATATGGTTAATCTTCTCGGAACGATTCGATATCTCACGCCTGGTGCCGCTGCTAACGATGCCCAAGCTGGTGATCTCTACGGCGGCGAAGCCCGAGTACAGAACCGGGGCGCAGGCGATTTATGGGGAAGCTATAGGCCCGAAGAAGATCGTGCAGTTGAACATGACAGCAAATGACTCAATATATACGCAGCCGGCCTGGCAACAAGCCGTAGGAAAATTCCTGAAGTCCCTGCGTACTCCATCGCATTGAACAGCTCATCCGATATCTACACCTGTTTAGAAAGCGGCCAGCTCCACCATTGCTTTGCGTATGTCCTCCGGCTGCGGGAGAATAGCGTCTTCTAACAGCGGCTGGTAGGCGACGAAAACATCTTTCGCGGCTACGCGACGCACCGGCGCATCGAGGTCATCGAAGAGTTCATCGCCGATGCGTGCCGCAATTTCCGCGCCATAGCCCCAGCTGCGCATATCTTCATAGGCCACCAGCGCACGGCTGGTCTTGCGGACTGAACTCGCAATCATCTCCCAGTCATAGGGGCTTAGTGTTCTGAGATCAATGACCTCAACGTCCAAGCCGTGGTCGCGCTCGGCACGTTGCGCCGCTTGCAAAGCGCGCGGAACTACAGCTCCAAAGGTGATGACGGTCAGGTGCTTGCCGGAGCGCACGACCTTCGCCTTCCCAAACGGGACGGTATAGTCCGGCCCTGGATACGCCGCGCGGCCAAATGTTTCACGATAGAGCCGCTTGTGTTCAAGGAACAGTACAGGATCGTCGCAGCGGATGGCGGTGCGAAGAAGGCCATTAGCATCGAGAGCGTTCGAGGGATAGACCACGCGAACTCCCGGTGTGTGCGTAAAAATGCTTTCGCCGGACTGCGAGTGATACACCGCCCCGCCAGTGAGATAACCTCCGGTTGCAACCCGGATCACCGTGGGGCAGGAGTATGTTCCATTCGAGCGCCAGCGGATCAGCGGCAGCTCATTGCGCAACTGATGCATGGCCGGCCAGATGTAATCGAAGAATTGAATCTCAACCACGGGCTTGACACCGCGTGTGGCCATACCGATGGCACGGCCAACAATGTTCGCCTCGGCCAGCGGGGAGTTAAATACGCGATCGGAGCCATACGTGCTTTGCAGGCCAGCAGTCAGCTTAAACACGCCTCCCTTCCCTTTCACCAAGCCTTGCTCCAGGCTGCTTTCACGACTGCAGTCGGCAACATCCTCGCCGAAGATCACAATGCGTGGATCTCGTTTCATCTCGTCGCGGAGGCAGGTGTTGATCAGGTCGGCCATGGTGCGTTCCTGGGTCGCCCGGGGCTGGGTGTCGTCACTTGGGAGAGGTGTTTCTTCCAGCGAAGATGAGGTGGGGTCGAAGTCTGCCGAATAGATGTGGCGAGTGACGGTCTCCACTCCTGCAGGGCTTGCGCGCAAAACCAACTCGGTTGCGACGCGAATCTCCTCATCCACCTCATGTTCCAACCGGGTAATCCCCGCCTCGTCAAGAAGACCTTCCCGAAGCAGGCGCATCTGCATTTTCGGGAGAGGATCGCGCATTGCGTCGGCCTGGCGCTCGGGCTCGCACCGGTAGAAGCGTTCATCGTCGGACAGCGAGTGGGAGTAGGGGCGGATCACGTGCCCATGCACAAAGGCCGGCCCTTGGCCCGAGCGGCAATACGCGACTGCTCGCTGCATGATCGCGAAGGATTCCACCGGGTCCGTGCCATCAACTTCGGCAAAGAAAAAGTTTGGAAAGCCGGCAACCAGCCTCGAGATATTCCCGCCGGCCGTGTTCACCTCCACCGGCACGGAGATGGCGTAGCCATTGTCTTCGACGACAAACAACACCGGCAGTTTCAGATTGGCGGCGGAGTTCATCGCCTCCCAGAATTCTCCTTCACTCGTAGTACCGTCGCCGAGCGAGACATACACGACCTCATCGCCGTGGAACGAGACTTCTTTGAAGGCGCGGTAGTCCTGATCCTTGCCACTGGCGAAATCCGGCTTGTTGGCCGCCTCTGGATGGCGAGCGAAATATCGCCCCGCCTCCGCGCAGCCGACTGCCTGCAGGCATTGGGATCCGGTTGGCGAGGACTGCGTGACGACATTCAAACGCCGGCTGCCCCAATGGGAAGGCATTTGGCGACCCCCGCTTCCCGGGTCGGATTCGGCTCCCACAGCCTGCAGCAGCATCTCTTCCGGCGTGATACCGAGCGCCAGACACAGGGCACGATCGCGATAATAGGGGTAGAACCAGTCGTATGCCGGCTTGAGCGCCATTCCGGCGGCAACCAGCAAGCCTTCATGCCCCGCACCGGAAATCTGGAAGAAGATCTTTTGCTGCCGCTTGAGCATGATCTCCCGGTCATCGATGCGGCGTGACAGGTACATGAGTCTATACATCTGAACCATTTGCGCGGCAGATAGTCCCTGCGAATCGGCGACCGGTGGTTCAGCGGAGATAGCATGGGTGACAGCCATTTGGGACCCTCATCAGACGGGAAGCGGAGGTTCGGTTCCCCGATATACAGAGCATTAGGGAGAACCGAGTATTGTAGCGGCTTGCTGGCCCATCTGTCAGCGGTTTGAAATGCGAGCCTCAGTTTCTCCCGTGGCACAGGTAGCTACCACCCGTCTTGAGGGTCGGTGACGGCGCCGATTTGCCAGATGCTTATGGACAAGGTAACCATGTACAAGCGGCTCTCGCGACTCGGCTCAACATTGACCCCTGTTTTCACGCCATGTTGTAATGAACAGTTTGAACCCATCGCAGCGTATTACAAGCATTAACCTTTCTGGAGGCAATGAATGTACCGTTTTTCCCGTGCTGCCACCTTTTTGTGGCAAACCTTACCGGCAGCAGCCACCTCGTCCTCAGATCAAAGGTATTTATGGATTGCTCTCGCCATTGGCGTGCTAGGACTCGTCGCCGCCTTGATGTTTGCCCGTTCGGTGCTGGCTTCCGACGCCGGAACGCCGGAAATGCGGTCCATCTCCGACGCTATCCGCGAAGGCGCCGAGGCTTTCATGCGGCGGCAATATGGCACCATCGCCGTGCTGGCCATCGTCATCGCCATCCTGCTCTATGGCGGCTATAGCATTTCGCCCCGCACCGCGCCCTATGCCGCGGTTACTGTCATCAGCTTCCTCATTGGAGCGATCTGCTCCGGGTTCGCCGGCTACACCGGCATGTATGTTTCAATTCGCGCGAATATCCGCACAGCCAGCGCCGCCCGCACCAGTTTGAACCGGGCAATCCAGTCTGCGTTGCGCGGCGGCGCTGTCACGGGCTTAATTGTAGTGGCGCTTGCCCTAATCGGTCTGGGACTTTTGTTCATCGCATTCGGCGGATTCAATCACCCTCAGGAAGTGCCGTACAGGCTTGTCGGATTTGGGTTTGGCGCCTCCCTGGTAGCGTTGTTCGCGCAACTTGGCGGCGGCATTTACACGAAAGCGGCTGATGTGGGCGCGGACCTGGTCGGGAAGGTCGAAGCCGGAATTCCCGAAGACGACCCCCGCAACCCCGCCGTCATCGCCGACCTGGTAGGCGACAACGTAGGCGACTGCGCCGGCCGCGGAGCAGACATCTTCGAGTCAACCGCAGCGGAAAGCGTAGGCGCCATGATCCTCGGCGCAGCCCTCTATCCCGTCTTCGGTCTCAAGGGAGTTTTGTTCCCGCTCGTGGTCCACGCCATCAACCTCATCGCCAGCACCGTAGGCGTCATGGTCGTCCACAGCAAGGAAAATGAAGAGCCGATGCACGCGCTGAACCGCGGCTATTACGTCACCAGCCTGCTGGCCATCGCCGGGTTTGCCATCGCGGTTTACTTCATGTTGGGTGCAAGATGGTGGCTCTTCGGCTGCGGCATCCTCGGCATGGCCACCTCCTATTTATTCGTCGTCATCACCGAGTACTACACCGAGTCCCGCTACCGTCCCGTGCAGTCGATTGCCAAAGCCTCGCTCACCGGCCCGGCAACCAATATCATCAGCGGCCTCGCCGTCGGCATGGAAACCCCTGCGGCTCCGGTTCTCGTCATCAGCGCAGCCCTGCTGCTCAGCTATTACTTCGGCATTCGCGGTCTGGAAGACGCCCACATCGCCAACTACGCCAAAGGCATCTACGGCACCGCCATCGCCACCATGGGCATGCTGTCCTCCGCCGCCTACATCCTGGCAATGGACACTTTCGGCCCCATCACCGACAACGCCGGTGGCATCATTGAAATGTCGAACCAGCCGGAAAATATTCGTGAACGCACCGATAAGCTGGACGCCGCCGGCAACACCACCAAGGCCCTCACCAAGGGCTACGCAGTAGGCTCGGCAGCACTCGCAGCTTTCCTGCTCTTCTCCGCCTACCTCGAAGAAATCCGCAACGTAGTCATCGATCGCGTCTCCGTGCCCGGCGGCTACATGCCCGCAGGCTGGAGCTTCGACAACGTCAACCTCGCCAGCGTCCCCGTTTTTGTCGGAGCGCTATTGGGCGCAGTGCTGGTCTTCCTCTTCTCCTCGTTAGCGATTCAGGCGGTAGGCCGCACAGCGCAGTACATCATCCAGGATGTCCGCGCGCAGTTCAAGGAAAACCCCGGCATCATGCTCGGCACCAGCAAGCCCGACTATGGCCGCTGCGTGTCCATCGTCACCAAAGCCGCGCTAAAGGAAATGGTGCTGCCCGGCATGCTGGTCGTGCTGCTGCCGCTGGTTGTCGGAGAAGTCTTCCGCCACTTCAGCACCACGTTCCACGTGGGGTTAAACACGAATGTGCCGTCCATACACGGGGTACCTGTCAACCTGAGCGGCGCGGAAGCCGTAGCCGCACTGTTGATGGTAGGAACCATCACCGGCATCCTGATGGCCATGCTGATGAACAACGGCGGCGGCGCCTGGGACAACGCCAAAAAGTTCATCGAAAGCGGTCAGTACGGCGGCAAACGCTCCGACGCCCACAAAGCCGCAGTCGTAGGCGACACCGTAGGTGACCCCTTCAAAGACACCGCCGGTCCTTCGTTGCACGTGTTAATCAAACTGCTCGCCACGATCACACTCGTGCTGGCACCATTATTTTTGTAAGGATTAATATCCGTCTTCTGTCGCCAATTGGAGGCAAGCAGATCTTGCTTGCCTCTTTCTATGGTCTACCAGCTCAATCGTTTCAGCATTGGAAGTACCCCCACGCCGACGATTATTGCAATCACCAATAGAGTTCCTCCTACGGACAAAAAGAGCGTGAGGAACGGCTCAATCCAACCGAATCCAGATGGGTAATAGGACTGAGCTGGATTTCAAGGGTTCACCAAGATTTCCATCTTTTTGCCCGGATCTTGTGTTCATCCACCAGTCTATTTGCAGAGGCAGGAGCGCCAACAGCAATCAGTAGTACGGTATCGACCAATACAAGAAGCTCCCGCTATGATCGCTACCGCCACGAATTTGATCTTCTAGCCCTTCAAACATCGAACATCCCCGAATTACTCCAATATACGATTCAGCAATTCGATCAACGCCTCCGCTTCATAGACAGGTGGCTGGCAACTCATCCCGCTGCACACCACAGCAAAGCTCCGCTCCTGCTTCAACTCCGGCAGATGCGGCAACGTCTCAGCCAGCCCAGGCGGCAGCGTTCCTTGTTCGATCACAGCGCGCGGCAAACGCATCACAGTCTTATTCACCGCATAGCGAGCCGTAGCCACCGCCGCCAAAGCATCCGCCTCAGTATTCTCGCCAATCACGCAAACCTGCATCGGCGGCAGTAAATATCGTTCCAGCGCCAGCCCATACGCACCCGCGTACAACCCAAACTGCTCCGCCACCCCCGCAAACGCCTTCAGCGTTTCTTCCGCTTTCCGGCGCAAATCCGCCCGCCCACTCAGCTCCGCCAATCGCAGCAGCAGCATCGCCGCCAGCGTGTTTCCAGAAGGAGTCGGCGAGTCCTGCAACGGCTTCCGCCGCGCGGCCAACACACCCAGCGGCTCCGCCGCAAACGAACCCTGCGCTGTATCGAAAAATCCACCGGCAGCCGCATCATAGAAGCGAGCAATCATCGCATCGGCAATCTTCTCTGCATGTTCGAAATAACGAAGACCGGCAGTCGCTTCCCAGGCATCCACACACGCCAATCCCAGCGCCGCATAATCATCCAGCATTCCCTGCACCGGAGTCTTCGGTCTCTCGCCATCGCCATACGCCACCACTCGAACCAGAGTGCCGTCCGCGTTCCACGCCTCGCGCAGAATCCGATCCAGCGACAGCAGCGCAAATTTCCGCGCACCTTCCATCCCCAGCACCCGCGCCGCATCGAAGTACGCCGAAATCGCCAGACCATTCCAGTTCACATAAATCGTCCGATCCACATACGGCGTAAGCCGCAGCAGCCGAGCCGCATACAACTTCTGCTTCGCCGAAGCCAGCAGCGACTCCGCCCGCTCCCCATTCACCGCCGCGCGCCGCGCCGCTTCCGCCAGCGAGTAGTCCACATGCAACGTATTCTTCTGCGGATTGTGGTGCATGTCTCCCATTTCGCCGATGTCGTAATACACGCCCGCAATCGCCATCTCTTCCGGTGTCAGCACGGCGGCGGCTTCATCACGCGTCCAGGTGAAGTAGTCACCATCGTCATCGAGCGAAACGTCCGCATCCTGCGAGGCATAAAAGCCGCCGCGCTCACGATCGCTCAACACTGTGTCCATCCATCCGATTACTTCCCGCGCGATCCGCGCGTGTTCGGGTTCGACGTAGCTCTGAAAACTGTGGATGTAATTTTTCAGCAGCTCCGAATTGTCGTAGGACATCTTCTCAAAATGCGGTACGATCCAGCGCTCATCGACGGAGTAGCGATGGAAGCCGCCCGCAAGATGGTCGTACATGCCGCCGCTGGCCATGCGGTCCAGTGTGACACGCGCAGCATTGCGGGCCGCCTCGTCTCCCGTTCGCGTCGCATGGTCGAGCAGCAGGTCAAGAATCGACGGATGAGGAAACTTCGGCTGCGACCCGAAGCCTCCATGATGTTTGTCGAACTGTTGCAGCGCAGATTCGACCAGCTTGCCGACGATCCCGGCGTTCAGATCCGCCGAGCGCCCTGTGAAGGATTCGTTGTATTCAATTGCAGCCAGCACGCTATCCGCCGACTCAAGAACTTCATCTTTGCGCTCGTGGTAAGCATGGGCAATGGTCAACAGAACTTGTCCGAAACCGGGACGACCGTAGCGTGCTTCTTTAGGAAAATACGTGCCGCCGAAGAACGGTTTGCCTTCCGGAGTAAGTACCACGGTAAGCGGCCAACCGCCCTGCCCACTCATCGCCTGCACAGCGGCCTGATACCGGCTGTCCACATCGAGCCGCTCGTCACGATCAACTTTAACCGCGATGAAGTGTCCATTGATGATTTCGGCGATCTCCACATCCTCGTAGGATTCACGGTCCATTACATGGCACCAGTGACACCAGACCGCGCCGATGTCGAGGAGCACTGGCTTGTTCTCCTGCTGTGCGCGTGCGAAGGCGCCCTCACCCCATTGCTGCCAATCCACTGGCTGGTGCATGGCCGAGCGCAGATAGGAGGACGATGCATCTGCCAAACCGTTGAGGCCCGGTTCGCTGGGTTGGGGAGCGGGTTCGTGTCGCGGTTCCATTTCAAATCCTTCTTTCATTCGACCTTTAACAACCGAACTACTGGACCAAGCGGCGCGCAATTTGCGTATAGAGGTCGACGGCAGCCCTCTGTTCCTGCTTGGCCAGCCGCTCGTTCGGTGTGTGCGCGACGTGGATCGATCCAGGCCCCAGCAGAAGTGGCTCGCCCCAGTTGCTCAGCGCAGGAATATCTGTCGTAAACGCGGCGACCATGGTCGGCAGCTCTGCAATGCGCTTTAACTTCTGGAATGGGATCTCGAGCGTTACGTCAACCTCTGCGTCATTTCCGGCTGCTCTCTGCAACGCAGCGCGAATTTCGTCAGACGGTCCCACCAGGCGGATCAGAACAGTGGCGGAGGCTTCGTCTGCGATGACGTTTGGCGCATGCCCGGCGTGGATCAGTCCGATGTTCAGGGTTGACGGACCGGCGTCGGGATCGGATGGGAGATTGATACGCAGCATTCGGTCGAGAACGGGAATCAATTTGTGAATTGCTGAGTCGCCCAGTTCGGGATACGCCGAGTGCCCCATTTTGCCGTGAGCGCGAACGGAGACGTTGAGCGCGCCCTTGGACGCCAGCGCAAGGCGATTGTCGGTCGGCTCGCCGTTGATTAGAAATCGGCTTCCCTTCGGCTTGAGATTCGCGATCTTCGCGCCGTGGCTGCCACGCTCTTCCCCAACCAGAAACAGCAAGCCGACGCGAACTCCGAGATCCCGCAGCTGCTCCGCCGCCGCAATCTGGGCCGCGACAATCCCCTTTGCATCGCAGGAGCCGCGACCGTAAATGTATAGGTCATCTTCGCTGCTCGAAATAAATGGGGGGACCGTGTCGATGTGAGTCGAGAGCACAACATCGGGTGGATCGGTGGAAATACCGGCGTAGACATTGAAGCGTTCGTTCCCGAGAGGATGGGGCACCGGCGTCTTCTCGACCAGAAAGCCTCGCCCGGTCAGAAAAGCGGCGAGAAAATGACCGGCAGCGGCCTCATTGTCCGTCAGGGACTCGATATCAACCAGCTGGCGTGTGAGGGCGACGGGATCGATAGGCATGCATTTCAAGCATACCGCGCATCGCACCCGTAAAATGGTTGCAGCATTCGGCCATCCAGCACTCTTATGGAAACTAATTTCAGTTCCCCTGCGATTCAATCGTTTGACATTCTGGGGCCTACGGGCATGCTGGAAGCCTTGTTGAACACAGGCAACGTCGACGCGCCTTATTGTGCTCTCGTGTGCCATCCCCATCCCATGGGCGGCGGCACGATGCATAACAAAGTGGTGTACCACGCTATGAAAGCACTGCATGGCCTGGGCTTTCCCGTGATGCGGTTCAATTTCCGGGGTACCGGGCGCAGCGAAGGACTGCACGACGATGGACGCGGCGAACAGGATGATGTGCGCGCCGCGCTGGACTGGCTCGACCGGAAATTCGATCGCCCCATCCTATTTGCCGGATTTTCCTTTGGCGCGAACGTCGGCATGCGTGCATGCTGTAACGATCCGCGGGTGTCAGGGATGATCGCGCTCGGTCTTCCTGTATCCGCGCAGGGCAGAATTTACACGTATAAATATTTGCCGGGGTGCAACCAGCCGAAGCTTTTTATCAGTGGCGATCAGGATCAGTTCGGCCCCGTTGCTGGCGTCGAAGCTGTGGTGGCGGCCGCACCCGAGCCAAAGCAACTTGTGTGGATTTCCGGCGCAGACCATTTCTTTCTAGGTCAGCTCGACAAGGTGCAGACGGAAATTGTTCATTGGGTGAGACAAAACTTTCTTCATGACGTTCCTTAACTCATGCCTACGCTATCTCAAATGGCACGAAGAATTTTTAATGAGGCGCTGACCGATTGCAGCGTCGAGCAGGCGACCGCGCGCTGCTTTTCCATTCAAGATCG
Organism: uncultured Acidobacteriota bacterium; assembly: GCA_963744615.1. Classification (GTDB taxonomy): domain Bacteria; phylum Acidobacteriota; class Terriglobia; order Terriglobales; family Acidobacteriaceae; genus JAKAAZ01. The sequence goes on along the minus strand of CAVUUE010000003.1, from coordinate 1,239,876 downwards.
CCTGCTATCGATCAATGGGGAGGCCATCGATTCGCGCGATCTGCGGAGGATTCTGATCATCGCGGTCGGGAAAGCGGCAAATGCGATGGTGCTTGCCGCTCATCGACACTTAATCGTGCTGCCTGGAGTCGAGATAGCCGGGATCGTGATTGCACCGGAGCGTGATTCGCACCTTCCCGGGGATTTCCGATACTTCGCCGGCGGCCATCCTTCGCCGAACGAGGCATCGTTTGCTGGAGCGCGCGCGGCGCTCGCCATGTTGCAGGCCGTAGCGCAACACCCAGAGCATACGTTGAGCCTGTTTCTGATGAGCGGCGGTGCCTCCGCAATGATGGAACTGCCGCTGGATCGTGAAATCACATTGGCTGACACCGCAGCGTTTCATCGTGCGCTGGTTGCGAGCGGCGCGTCGATTACAGAGATCAATTGCGTCCGCAAGCATTTTTCCGCGGTGAAAGGCGGCCGGCTTGCGCTCGCCTCGGGCGGTGCGCTTTGCCGTACGCTGTTGATCTCCGACGTTCCCGCCGGGTGCGAGGACGCCCTGGGCTCTGGACCGACCCTGCCCGACTCCTCTACCGTGGCTGATTGCCGTGAGATTTTAGCGCGCTACTCGCTGCTTCCGCGATTCCCAGTTTCGGTACAACAATTTTTCAAGTCGGATGCGCTGCCCGAAACACCCAAGCCAACCGAAATCCCCTCGCATTTTAGCGTGGTTCTCGACACCCGGGACCTTGCGCAGGCTGCTGTGCGGCGGGCCGAAGCACTGGGCTGGATTGCGGTCGTCGACAACGCGTGCGATGACTGGGACTATCGTGAGGCTGCGAAATATTTGTTGAACCGGCTGCGCGGCTTGCGCCGCAAACATGCCCGAGTCTGCCTTATCTCAGTTGGCGAAGTCATTGTGGAATTGCCTGCAAACGACGGGAATACTCCCTCAGGGATTGGGGGCCGTAACCAGCAATTCGCCCTGTACGCTGCGACCCAGCTGACGCCGGCTGACGGACACGTCGCAATTCTTTCAGCGGGCTCCGACGGAATTGACGGCAACAGTCCTGCGGCGGGCGCGGTTGTCGACGCCACGTTCGGCCTCGATCCTATGGCTCGGAGCGCGGCTCTCCGGGCTCTCGAGAACTTCGACTCCTATCCTTATCTATCTTCGAGGAGCTCAACCATTATGACTGGGCCAACCGGGAACAATCTCCGGGACCTTCGAATGCTATTTGTAAGCGCTTCCAGCTAAGACCTGAAAACATCCGCAATTCCATAAACCATAGATTTTGATTTAGAATTGCGGATAAACCAGGATCAGACCCGGGCGGCGGATTTCTTGAGAGCAGGTTATCCAAGCTATTGCACGGCCTTCCCCTTCTCGCGTCATCTGGCCGAATCATGGCACGCGAGTTGCACACCTAGCTAGTCAGCCACATCGGAAATGCGCGCAGGTGGCACTGGTACTCTGACGCGGAAAGACGTGCTCCTGAATGCCCCGGAATATCCCATTCCGAATTGCCGCAATCGTCCTGGCAGTTTTAACACTTGCCGCGGTCGTCTTTGCTTCGATCAATTACACCCATGAAAACGACTTTCAGCTTCCGACGGATGGCGTCTGGTGGGCTGAAGCGCATGGGGGATTGGTAGCTCAAAAAGTGCTACCCGCCGGCCCGGGCGAGCGTGCCGGTATTGAAACGGGCGACCTGCTGCGATCCGTCAACGACCACCACACGATGCGCATTGCTTCTCTACAGCGGCAGATTTTCAGCACCGGAATTTACAGCAAGGCGACCTACTCCGTGACCCGCGGGGGCATTCGCCTGGAGATTCCGGTCATTCTGGTGCCGAAGGACCGGGGCATAAATTACGGGCTTCGGCTGATCGCGCTCGTTTACCTGTTGATCGGGCTCTATATTTTGTTCCGAAGATGGACCGCGCCACGATCGGTCCATTTCTATATCTTCTGTCTTTCGTCCTTTGTTCTCTACGCGTTTATTTTTACGGGCAAACTTAATCTCTTCGACTGGATTATTTTCTGGGGCAATGTCGCGGCCAGCGCAGCCCAGCCTGCACTATTTCTCCATTTTGCGTTCACGTTTCCGGAGACGAATACAACAATGCGCCGGCGGCGGGTGGCGTGGCTACTGTATCTACCCGGCGTCGCGCTGGTCGGCTTGTTTGTGGCTGCCATTCGCATGTGGTCGGCAACAGAGTTGTTGAGGCATCGCCTGGACCAGATCGCCCTGAGCTACATGGCCGTTTACTATATCGCGGCGGCGCTGGTGTTTTTCGTTAATTACCGGCGAGCGGACAATCCGCTGACACGCCAGCAGTTGAAATGGCTCACGCGTGGCACGCTGTTGGCGGTAGTTCCCTTCACCGTGCTCTACGCGATTCCCTACCTCGTGGTTGGGCCTTCCGCGCCCACCCTGCTGAGCCAGATCGGCGTGCTATGTTTGGTGTTTCTACCGCTCACGTTCAGCTACGCCATTGTTCGCTACCGCCTGATGGATGTCGACCTGATCTTCAAGCGTGGCGTAACTTATACTCTCGCGACCGGAGCGCTGGTCGCAATTTACTTCGGTGCAGTGGCGTTCGTGGGAGAAATCGCCGGTAAACGCCTGCCTGCGGCCGGCGGTTGGGGACTAGCAGCTGCAATCATCGTGGCCGCGCTGGTATTCGACCCTATGAAGCGCGCCATTCAGGACCGGGTGGACCGCATATTTGATCGCAAGCGGCTGGACTCCCGCGGCACGCTGATCGAGTTCGCCCGCAGTCTGAATTCGCAAACCGACCTGCGTGCGCTGTTGGGCGCGCTTGTCGATCGCCTGCCCAGGATCTTGCAGGTTGCACGGGTCGGCGTATTTCTCGACGAAGAAATAGGCCCGCTTCGGTACTATCGTCTGGCTGCCAGCCACGGAATTCCGGCTAACGTGCAGACCTTCGCCGAGAATCTCGACACGAGATTTCTCCGCTTCGATGGTCTCGGCGACGGTTCGCATATCTTTTTTGAGAGCACGCAAAATGCGCCTCACCTGCCGGACACACAACGGCGCGCGGTCCAGTTGCTGGAACTGAATTACTATCTGCCTTGCCTCGTTCAGCGGCGCACCATTGCCGTACTCGGCCTGGGCCGGACGGTGAATGGAGATTTCCTGTCGAGCGAAGACGTCGAGCTGCTCGAGACTCTTGCCAACTATGTTGGTATCGCCATCCAGAATGCCCGATTGTACGCGCGATTAGAAGAAAAAATCGCCGAATATGAGCAGCTGAAGGAGTTTAACGAGAATATCGTCGAGTCCATCAACATCGGAATTCTCGCCGTCGATCTCGCCGACCGAATCGATAGTTGGAACGCTCAGATGGAGTCGATGTATGCGGTGGGGCGCACTGAGGCTTTGGGTGCTCCCCTCTCAAAACTATTTCCGCCCGATTTCATGGCGGAATATGAACGCGTCAAAAACCATACCGGCGTGCACAACTTGTATAAATTCCACCTGGCGACGCGCGTGGGGGAGATACGGACCGCCAATATCACGATCGCCCCTCTGGTAGACAAGGATTTTACTTCAGTTGGCCGAATCATACTGGTAGATGACATTACGGAACGCGTGCAGCTCGAAAGCCAGTTGATGCAGGCTGACAAGTTGTCTTCGATCGGCCTGCTCGCAGCTGGCGTCGCGCATGAGGTTAACACGCCTCTCGCCGTCATCTCCTCCTACACGCAGATGCTGGCGAAACAAGTTCGCGGAGATGAGCGCGTCGGGCCGCTGCTCGACAAAATAACGCAGCAGACATTTCGCGCGTCGGAGATCGTCAACAGCCTGCTCAACTTCTCCCGCACCAGTACCATAGAATTTAAACCCGTCAACATCAACCATGTGCTCGAAGAAACACTAGCCCTGCTGGAACACCAGTTCCGCACCGCCAATATCGCAGTCGATCTTCTCCTGCAGCAGGATCTGCCGGACATTCTCGGCAATATAGGCAAGCTCCAGCAGGTATTTTTGAACCTCTTCCTGAATGCGAAAGACGCCATGGCAGGGGGCGGGGTACTTCGCGTCTCCACTGTGGCGAACGGCCATGTTGAAGTCATCATCGGCGACACCGGTTCAGGCATTGCGGCGGAAAACCTGCGTCGCATTTACGATCCTTTTTTCACCACCAAAGCCACTGTCGTCGAGGGCCGGCGGCGTGGCACTGGACTTGGTCTCTCGGTTAGCTACGGCATTATTCAGGAGCATGCCGGCAAGATTCAGGTGGACAGTAAAGAGGGTCATGGGACCACATTTCATCTCGAATTTCCCATGTTGAGGAAGTCAGTTCATGCCTGATGTCGCCGCCATACCTGCCGCCAAGCCGTCGAAGTCCGAAGCAAATGTCCTGCCAGCCCGCGTGCTCATTATCGATGACGAAGCGGCGATCCGCGAATCACTGGAAGTGCTGTTGGAGCTGGAAGGATTTGTCGTTGAAGTTGCGTCCGACGGTGAGAAGGGGCTGCAGGTTCTGGAGGAATCCGTTTTCGATCTGGTCCTGCTCGATCTCGCATTGCCGGGGCAGAGCGGTTTTGAAATTTTGCGAGCAATTCGCGCCCGCCATGCCAATCTGCCGGTGGTCATGATCACCGCGTATGGAACGGTGCAGAACGTGGTCGAAGCCATGCACCACGGCGCCAACAACTTCGTGCAGAAACCGTGGGACAATGAAAAGCTTCTCGCTGATATTCGCGCCGCCATCGGTCAGCATCGCGCTGAGACCGAGAATGTTCATCTGAAGCGCGCTTTAAAGCAGCGCTACAGCTTCGAAAATATCATTGGCAAAAGTGAGACCATGCAGACGGTGCTCGATCTTGTCGGCCAGGTCGCGCCCAGCCGCTCCACCGTGCTGGTGCAGGGCGAAAGCGGCACGGGCAAGGAATTGATAGCCAAGGCCATTCACCTGCATTCTCCGCGCCGCGATAAGCCTTTCGTTCCAGTGCACACTGGCGCAGTACCTTCCGACCTGCTGGAAAGCACGTTGTTTGGTCACGTGAAAGGCGCGTTTACTTCCGCCGTCGCTTCAAAGAAAGGTCTATTTGAAGTTGCCAATGGCGGAACGCTGTTCCTGGATGAAATCGGCACCATGGCTTTTGACACACAAGCCAAACTTCTCCGCGTGCTTCAGGATCGCAAGTTCATGCTGGTTGGCGGCGTGCAGGAAATACAAGTGGATGTGCGGATCGTCGCCGCTACGAACGCGGACCTCCGCCTCGCTGTCCGAGAAGGCCGGTTCCGCGAAGATCTTTATTACCGCCTGAACGTCATCACGATCGAACTGCCGCCGTTGCGGAATCGCAGGGAGGATATTCCGCTGCTTACGGCGCATTGCCTGAAACGGTTTTGCGAAGAGAACCAATTGCCGCTGCGTTCCATATCCCCCGACACAATGCGCTTGCTACTTGATTATTCCTGGCCCGGCAACGTGCGCGAATTGGAAAATGTGATCGAGCGTTGTGTGGTCCTGTCGACAGAACAGGCAATCCATAAGGACCTGTTGCCCGATCACTTGACCGGCCGGAACTATGCCGCGAGCTTGATGGAACACAGCCCGAACGCGTCGCTCTTTGAGATTCTGGAGGAGGTTGAGAAGCGCATCATCACCGACCGGCTTGAAACCTGTAACTGGAACCAGACGGAAGCGGCCGAAGCATTCCGCATTCCGCTCTCAACATTGAACCAGAAGATCAAACGGCTCAATATCGAAATTCGCAAGAAACCGCGGGAGTAGAAGATGCATCCAATACGGCGCGTCAGTCGTGCAACGTGCCTTTTCTAGGGCTGCGGTTGTAGCATACCCTGCATGAACAGTGTGGATCGCGCCAGGTTTTTGTATCGATGTTTCTGTCCGGAACTTGCCGCTCGTAGCTTGATCAGACGCTTCTCCATAGGTACGTTCGACTTCCGTCTGTCACTCCAGGCCTTGGACCGGCCGCAGTACGCCTTCGGCGTTCAGCAAGCGGTCTCGCTGGCGAAGAAGCTTAAACATCACAAAGTCAGCGTCATCGAATTGGGAGTGGCCAGTGGAGCAGGGCTTCTGACGCTCGAACGTTATGCGATGGAAGTCGGCAAGCGGGCGGGAGTTGAGGTCGAGGTCTATGGCTTTGACCTTGGAAGCGGTCTGCCCGAAGCTGTCGATTATCGCGATCTGGCGTATGTGTGGCGACGCGGAGCCTACCGGATGGATGTTGATGGCCTGCGCAAACGCCTGAGATCCGCGACATTGTTACTGGGAGACGTGCAGCAAACCGTGAAGAAGTTCATGGAGATGAAACACGCTCCAATGGGCTTCATCAGTTTTGACCTGGACTATTACAGCTCCACGGCGGCGGCTCTGGAACTGTTCAAAGCCCCCGACGCAGACCTTCTCCCGCGAGTGCTCTGCTATTTTGACGACGTAGTCAGCGATGGACATCAGCTGCACTGTGATGAAGTGGGCGAGTTGCGTGCAATTCGAGAATTCAATGAGCGGTCAAAGGGAGCAGATACTCTTGCTCCAATCGGGCGGGTACGTTCCTCCGTGATCGCTGCAGCCCTCTGGATGGAGCAAATGTGGGTGTACCACCGCTTTGGACACTTTGAGTACAACAACTATATTGGCGTGTGAAATTCAGAGAGTAATTCCTCTTCAGGCGCCACGTCTAAACTGGCGACCTACTTCGGTACGAACTCTAATGCCTGCTCCAAATCCGCAACGATATCTTCCACATCTTCAATCCCCACGGAAATCCGAACCAGCCCGTCGGTAATGCCGAGTTTGCGCCGGCCTTCTTCCCCAATCGCAGCGTGCGTCATCGTTGCCGGATGCGATATCAAAGTCTCCACTCCGCCCAGCGATTCGGCCAGCGAGCACAGCCGAACCGCTTTCAAGAGCCGGTTTGCCGCATCGAGCGAGCCCAGATCGAAGCTGATCATAGATCCGAAGCCCGACATTTGCCGCCGCGCAAGCTCATGCTGCGGGTGGTCCGGCAGACCCGGATAGAAAACCGCCTTCACCTTCGACTGGCTGACCAGCCAGTCGGCAACCTGCCGGCCATTCGCGTCATGCTGACGCATCCGCACCGCCAGCGTCTTCACTCCACGCAGCAGCAGCCAGCACTCGAAGGGCGACAGAATACCTCCGGTACATTTCTGGACGAATTGAAATGTCTCCGCATGTTTGGAAGTAGTCCCGATCAGAACGCCGCCAAGGCCATCGGAATGGCCGTTCAAAAACTTCGTCGTCGAATGCATGACCAGGTCCGCACCAAATTCAATGGGCCGCTGAAAGTACGGCGACATAAAGGTATTATCGACACTCAATTCGACGCCGTGACTGTGACAAATATCCGCAACCGCGCGGATGTCCGTCAAAGCCATCATCGGATTCGTGGGTGTCTCGATATGAACCAGCTTCGTACTCGGCCGAATAGCGCGATCTACATTTTCAGCGTTCGAAGTATCGACGTGAGTGAACTCGAGTCCATAATTCACCAGCACCTGGTTGAACAGGCGAGTCGTGCCTCCATACATATTGTCGCTGCAGACGATGTGATCGCCAGTCTTCATCATCGTGCAGAGAGCTGTAATCGCCGCCATGCCGCTCGCAAACACGTGCGCCGAGCGGCCTCCCTCCAGTGAAGCAAAGTTTTCTTCCAGCGCAGTCCTCGTTGGGTTCGAAACGCGGGAATACTCATAGCCCTTGTGTTTTCCAATCTCTTCCTGCACGTAGGTTGAGCTGGCATAGATGGGCACGTTCACCGCGCCGGTCACCGGATCGGGAGGCTGGCCGTCATGAATGGCGCGCGTGGAAAATCCCTGTTTCGTTTCAGACATGGAGCCATCCTCGATCGTTCTGTGCGTATTTCTAAATTTTCAGTGTTGAACCGGCGGCGATGTTGGCTTCAGCATCCACCCTCGAAGATTTTTTTCGAGAGATATCGCTCCGCCGAGTCCGGGATGATGGTCACAATCCGCTGTCCTGACCGCATGATGCGCGCCTGCTCCATGGCGGCAAAAACATTCGCTCCCGCACTGGAGCCGCCGAGCACTCCCTCTTCCAGCGCAAGCCGCCGCACCATGCCGAACGCATCGCAATCCGCAACCCGCACGATCGTGTCGCAGACAGATCGATCGAATGTCTTCGGAACAAAGCTGACGCCGATTCCTTCGATGCGATGCTTGCCCGGGGGCCCACCCTGCAGTATCGACCCCTCGGTTTCAACCGCTACCGTCCAGACGTTATCCAGCTCCTGCTTCAGCCGCCGAGAAACGCCGCTGAATGTTCCCCCGGTGCCGACGCCCGCAACAAACGCGTCGATGCGGCCTTCCATCTGGTCGAGAATTTCCTGCGCCGTGGTGTGAAAGTGAAACTCCGGATTGGCTGGATTGTCGAACTGCCGCGCCATCCATGCCTCCGGTGTCGATCGCGCCATGTCGAGCGCGCGGCTGATCGCGCCCTGCATTCCTTCATCCTCTGGAGTGCGCTCGACCGTCGCGCCAAAGCCGCGCATCAACATGCATTTCTCTTCCGCGAATCCTTCAGGCACAAACAGCACGACCTTATATCCGCGACGCACGCCGATAAACGCCAGGCCCACTCCAGTATTCCCTGCTGTAGCCTCGACCACGGTACCGCCAGGCTGCAGAATGCCGCGCCGTTCGGCATCAAGAATCATCCCCAGCGCCGCGCGGTCCTTGACGCTTCCTCCGGGATTTAAAAATTCCAGCTTGGCGTAGATGCTCGCGCCGCCGGGCGGAGAAATGCGGCCCAAATGCACAATAGGAGTGTTGCCGACCAGTTGCATCGTGTCAGCAGCGGTGTGTCGAAATGCATCTGTAGTCGGATCGGTTTTCAGGTTTGTCGCATTCATTCGCAGTTTCCCAGCAAACCACCAAGTTTAACAGGCTGGCAAGCCCGAATCTAGGCAAGGATATGCGCGACACGAACAAGGCAACCATCCCGCGCGATCAATGCCGCGGGAGGCCCTGTCATCAACAGAACGGCGAGCTGTTTAGATGTTTTTCGCCTGCAAAACACTTTCGGTCTTTCCAGCCGCCGTTTCGCCGCGTTCTTCCATCTCTGGGCCCGCACAAACCAGCGCGGTTTCCCGCTTGGGCTCCTCGTATACCTCGGACCACCAGGCCAGAATCTCCGTCTGATTCACCTGCCCGACCATGTGGTCCTCATCCCAGATCGTTGCAAGCACGGTCGTATAAGGCGACAGGCTGGAATCGATATCGACTGGGTAATATCGCGTGCCAACAAATGAAACTTCTTTCAGCGTCTTCAGTATGAATTTGTAGACTCGGCGCGTCATCGAATCACTCCTCGTGCTGCTTGTGGGTCAAGCCAATGGGAGACCAGGAAAGAAACCGTTTCGGCTGGCCCGAATGACGAGGGCGCGAAGCGGGACGCAGTCCTGAGGAACAACCTCTTCTCGTGTCGGCAGGCGAATGTCCGCCGCAACAATTCAAACAAAATGAAAAATGACACACACGTGCACAGGCCGCCCATCGGGCGGAAAACAACGCTAAAGTGCTGGAAACTGCAAAGAGAGTAGCAAACTTCCGCACGCTGTGAACAGAAATATTTGCCGCTTTTCGCAGCTTGTCGAGAGGCGTGCTTTCCCTGCCAACAGCCGGAGCAGCCGCCTCTCTGTGATAATTTTGAAGGATGGTGAGAGCGCGTAGCTCAGGTGGTAGAGCAACGCACTTTTAATGCGTGGGTCCTGGGTTCGAGTCCCAGCGCGCTCACCAAGATCAATTTTGCGCGACTTCAATTACGTATGCTAGTACTGCGTTCATTCGTTTTCTGGTGCCTCCAGAGCCCTAAGCGTCGCCTCAAGATAAGCGCGACCCCATCTCTGACACGGTTCCAATGACACCTTCAGCCCATTCGTTCCAGGCATTAATAAATATGATCTTTTGGCTGTCGGGAGTTTTAGGCGCGCGCGCAATTACAGCTTGCAACCACTCCATGTATTTTTCCGGGGATGAGTCCTTAGGGTCAAATACTCCCGCGAACGCCGTGATGTGTTATCCCATCCCGGACATACACATGGGTACCTTAGATAGGACGCCGAGGCTCGGACAATGCGTTCCGAACAAGCTCCCTATAAAAATGCACGCGGTTATTCGCTGCGCCCGGAAAGAATCGCTGGATCGCCCTTTGTAACAACGAATGGCGAAGTAGGCTAACTTTAGGCTGAAACTCCACCGCCGCGTCGAAACCTAGACTCCGTGGGTTCATTAGGGCATCTTCGAATATATTCTCAACATGGCAAAGATATAGGTCGCCGATGCCCAGCTTCATGGCCTCTTCGCGCCATCTATCAGTGGTTCCCTTGGGATTCGGGAGGCGCGAGGATCGATAAACCAGAAAAAGCGGCCGTCCATCAACGCGTATATAGCGCGAATCTGAAAATACGCGTGCAAGCCACCGCATATGATTCAAGTCGTCCTCATCGCTATATGCCTGCTGCATCAGAACCTGCTTGTCACGCCCATCCCACGCTCTGGTCCAATTTTCGTTCGCCCAGCAAAGGCAAAATGGGAAATCCGGCGCGCCCGATTTCAAGATGTCATTGACCGGTCGCTCCAGTAATCTTTTTCCAGCAAACCAATAGTGGTAATAGCAGAAGCCATAAATGCCATACTCCTTGGCCAGCGCCGCTTGTGCTTCCCTGGCCTCTGGCAGTCGCAGATCATAGAAGCCGAGATCGGCGGGTAGATGCGGCTGGTAATGGCCTCAAACCGAGGACGCGCTTTGGCGACATTCGTCCACTCCGTGAAGCCCTTCCCCCACCATTCGTCGTTGTAGGAGGTCGGATGGAATTGCGGTAAATGAAAAGCAATCAACCTTGCTGCTTCGTTCACGGTGACGGCCTCCTCAGCGCTACGATAAACCCATCACAGCCTAGAGGTGAGTGCTCCCCTAAACCAAAATCATCAAGATATCTCTGGCGAATATCTTCCATCCATACTCATAGCGCTGATAGTTCCTCACGTTCGACAGAACTCTGATGGTCTTGCGACAGACGGCCGCCACGTGGGTCTCCACGGCCTTCAAAAAAACGAATCTTGTCTCGGAGATGCGGTAAGCTTTCCAGGCTCGCTGCGTCGCTCGAGGCAACCATGTGCTCCTCCAACTTGGTCAGTTCCGCCGCTCCTGCCAGGTGTTTGCCAGGCTCTACGAGGCGGGCTTCCCTCAGCCGCTGCCGAAGAGTCAGATTTTCAGAGAGGGCGACAGCCCCAAACCCCACCTGTTGGCTGGAATGAATCCGATAGTGAATCAGGCACTGCCCGATAGTACCCAGCCTTGAATGCAGCGCGAGCATCCAGGCAATCCAGCCATCATGCACCCAGCCGGCAGGAATCGGACAAAAGGAGCGGGCGCGCGGCGGCCCGCACCATCAATGTTGCTCCGGTCACCACATTTCTTTTTAGAAGGACATCTGTAACGGATCCCGATCGAATCCCTTGCTGCTCGCGCGGGGTAAACCGGATTATTTTCCAGAGTTTGTTGCCAATCAGATGTGATTCCGCATCTACAAGTTCGCCATCTGAAAAGACACCGCCCAGTTCTGGGTCGTTTTCCATCATTCCCGCCTGACGCGCCAGTTTCTCACTCATCCAGATGTCATCCTGGTGCCAGCGCAATCAAATCGCCCGTACATAGCCCAATCGCTCTTTCAAAGTTCTTTGTAGAGCCAGATTTTCAGGATTGCGGATGAATCGAACCGGAAAAGAAACCGATCGCGGAACTCCTCCACAATCTCCGCCGTCAGTCCGTTGACCCGTCATCGCAAATCACAACCTCATCCGGCAATCGCGTTTGACCCGCAATACTAGCAAGCTGCTCCGGCAAAAACCGGCTTCCATTGTACGTACACATGGCCACGGAAATGCGACAGGTGCTCCTAGATACCATAGAGGCAAACTCTTTCGAACCGCGAAACATTGAACAGACTTCAATACTAGATTGACGCGCTAAATAAAGGTGACTATGACGAGATCCCTAACTAAAGACTTCCATCCATTCTCGTAACGCTGATAGTTCCTTCATTCCTAAAGACGCAGGGGACCTTTGACAAACGCCCGTACAGACCCCCGACGATCTTCACAGAATCTCATTTTCTGCCGTAAACCTGTAGCACAGCTTGGCTTCTAAGATCGCCGCTTGCAGCCAGATGTCGCTCTAGTACCTGCATTTCTCGAAGCTGTGCTAATAGCATTGCCGGTCCCTCACGTTTGCTTTCCCGAAGCCGTTCCATCAAAGTCAATCTTCGCGACGACGCGATGGCTTTAACCCCAAGCTGCTGGCCGGCATGGATACGGTAGTGGATCAGCGCATCAGGGATAAGGCCCAGTTTCGAGTACACAGCCAACATCCAGGCAATCCAGCCATCATGAACCCATGGAGCTGGAATCGGCAGAAAGCGCGGGAGCAGACTGGCCCGAACCATCAGCGTAGCTCCAGTCACGACGTTCTTGCCCGTCAGAATCGCTGTGCTTTGCCCTTTCTGGAATAACGTTTGTTCGCCCGGCGTAAACCCTATTTTCCGCCACAGCCGCTCATTCAGCGGATTAGAACGATCGTCCACAAGTTGCGCGTCGGAAAAGACCCCACCCAATTCCGCGTCGCTTTCCATCATTTCGGCCTGACATGCCAGTTTTTCCGCCATCCAGATGTCATCCTGATCGCTCAAGGCGATCAAATCTCCCCTGCACAGACCCATAGCCTTTTCGAAGTTTTTAGTAGAGCCGAGGTTTTGTGGATTGCAGATAACTCGCACGGGAAAAGGAGCAGAGCGCGAAAATTCTCTGACAATTTCCAGCGTGTCGTCAGTCGAGCCGTCGTCGCATATAACCAATTCCTCCGGCTGGCGGGTCTGCTGCACGATGCTTAAAAGCTGCTCCGCTAAAAATTTGGCGCCGTTGTACGTACACATGGCTACTGAAATTGATAGTCTACATTCAGTCATCGAGTTGAACAGACCCTTTCGCGGATTCGTGCAGGCCGGTTCACAGCTATACGATGTTAATTGAACATCTGCAAGCCGCCTGTGTTTAACCCTTCAAGTCACCAGATACGCCGTCGCTTCTGCATCAGCGGGGGGGTGGTTGCCAGTTCCTGATGTACTTGCGCATCAGTACCGAATATCTGGCGTGCTCCCAATTTATTGCTATCTGGAGCAGCTTTGCGGGCCACACACATCGAATTGATAAATTCCATTGAGTGGAGATGTTCTAAATGCTCTTCACCGATAGTGACTCGATACTTCGACAGGAAAGGCTTCAGAATATTTTGGCGTGACCGCTTTATTTTCCAATGTTCGTGATTCACCACGTCTACAAGCGCCTTGAAGAATTCAATCGAGGAATACCGATATAGCAATCCTCCCTGAAATTCGCGCCAGTAACTACAATGCAGATCTTCCGCAATAAATACACCCCCATCCGCCAGGTATGGGAAATATCTGCAGAAGGATTCCACAATGTCGCTCGATTGATGGGATCCGTCATCGATCACTATGTCGAAATTTGCCGCGTGACTAAGTACTCTTGTTTCCACTTCATCTGTATTGGCGTCTCCAATCACGACTGCTATGCGGGGGTCATCGAATTTCAGCAGACCGCATTTCGGATCGATGTCACAGCCGACTAGGTTTTTGAGCATAGGGAAAGTAGGTGGGCCAAATCTCCAGCGAGCCCCCGTTTTGTATGCCAATCTCGAGGAGGTTTAATGGTCGATCCCTGTATGGAGAAAAAATTCGATCGTACTCATTGACATAGAGTTCCCATTTGTCGGAGACCTTACCGTTGTGCTCCAAACGTGTCTGCTCAAGCGATTTATAAATCATTCTTTAATTCTCCATCGTTGTGCGATTTGTCAGTGTCAATCTTATTTGCTTACGGGCGCGGAGCATCATGCACGTGCGACTCGAGTGAGCCGCCAATCGCGGATAGCGGAACCAAATATTTCTCGATCGGACTTGCTAAAACCAAGACAGCCAAATCGAAATCGGTCGTCAATACGACCACGAATGCTGGTAGAAGAAATCCGCGAGCAGCAGGATTATCCCGCAAAATAAGTAAAAACGCGAAGAGCGGCACGGTGCAGGCCGCTGGCTCGAGCCAAGCCGCGCAACATAAACTCAAAACGTGCTACTGGAATTGCAATCTGAGTGTATCGCATGGTGTAAAACATATGCAGTCGCCACGCCGACTACCGCTCCTACCAAAGTTCCAAAGGCAACGCCGATCGCCCCAAATCGATGAGGCGAGCGCGATACTCAAGCCAAAATTAACGACAGCTTCCGTGATCGCGGATACCCAACCGTAGCGCTGCAGACCGTTGCCCAGCGACGACGATCGGCATAGGGAAGCATGCATAGACGCATCATGTTGGCGATGGTGAGGATTTCCAGCAGCAAGATACTGTGGCGGGCGTAATCGGCCCCGACCCAGAGCGACAGAATCGGGTAGCCGTAGAGCAGGAGTGGCAGCCCGGTAAGCACCAGCAAAACCCCGCAATAACGCGTGCTCCGCAGCGTCAGGGATGCAATTCCAGAACGGTCGCCGACTGCCGCAAGCTCTGATGCTGCCGGCAGCAGCGGCCCAAAAACCGCCCCGGCAGTCACAATGACAAAATTTGTCAAAGAAGCGGCAATGGCATAAAAACCAGTGGCCTTGAAATCGAAGTGGCCGACAATCGTGGTATCGAGACCGCTGATTAATAACATGGCGAAGGACCAGACACTCATCGACGCGCAGTAGGCGAGAATGGTACGGGTCATCTGGCGAGTGACGCCGGAGACGGTGACCTTGACGTGCGAAAGATACCTGCGCCACGCTCCGATTTGGACCAGTCCCGCTGTCAGCGTAATCGCTGCGACACAACCGCCCATGACGACAAGACTGGCGTGGCAAAACACCGCAATCACAATTGCAATCGCCGACAGCATCTGAGAGCCGCCGCCGATGGCCATTGGCACGTTGTAGCGCTGCACCCCCTGGAAGCTGCTTGCCAGCGCCGTAGTCGGCAATGCAAGCGCAGTTGCGCCCCCAACCAGCAGAATGCCAAACCTTACCTCATGAACAAGCGCAGGACTCAACTGCCCGAAAAGATGCGGCACTTGCCAGACGAGCACGCCGACAGCGATGAGAGCCAGCGCTGCGCTGACGGTCAGAAGCGCCATCGCTGTACTGACCACACTGCTCGTCCCTGCATGATCTTCCGTGGCATGATGCTGCGCTACAAATTTGCTGATCGCGGTCTGCAGACCCAGCTCAAATATCGCTGCGTAGGCGCCGAGTTGCAGGATAAGTACCCACGCGGCATACATGTCGTGCGAAAGGCGGCGGGTAAGGAAAGGCGGCACCAGCATTGCCGCTAACACGCTCACGGCGAAGCGCATCAGGTTGGCAAAGGAGTTCTTTGCAATCGTCAGTGAACTCTGAGACTTCATTCCCCGCGCTCATACGAGCCGTAGCTGTGACGGCGCACGAGGGGGTCGCGTTTGGAATTGATCATCACGCTGGATCGATCATACCGTGGCAGAATGCGCGTTAGATCTTATCGCATCCATCCGTCGAAGGCTCCTTGAAGAATCGCACCATGCAGGTTGCGAATATCCGGATGTAACGAGCGATCGCGTTCCAGGCTGGCGACGAACTGCCGCACCCTGACCCATGCCTCCTCGACCCTGACTGCGGGCCTCAACGGCCTGCGGTATTCCAGACCCTCAGCGGCAGCCATCAATTCGATTGCGAGCACCGCCTCCGCGTTTTCGACGATCTGCCGCAGCTTGCGCGCCGCCGTCATCCCCATCGAGACATGATCTTCCTTGCCGCCGGAAGTCGGCACGCTGTCGACCGAAGCCGGATGCGAAAGCACGCGCGCCTCCGCCAGCAAAGCGGCCGCCGCCACATGCGCGATCATGTAGCCGGACGAAACCCCAGCCTGCGGAGTGAGAAACGGAGGCAACCCCTCGTTCAGGTCGGGATTCACCAGCCGGTCGATCCGCCGCTCGCACATGCTCATCAGGTCCGTCATCACGATGGCTGCATAGTCAAACACATGGGCCAGCGGAGCGCCGTGGAAATTTCCGCCGGAGAGAATCTCATCCGGCGCAGAGCTCGTGTTCGACGCGACAAACACCAGTGGGTTATCGGTTGCCGATCCCATTTCGATCTCCAGCACCCGGCGGCCATGGGCGATGCCGTCGAGCACGGCGCCGTGAACCTGCGGCATGCAACGCAGGCAGTACGCATCCTGCACACGAGGATCGTGCTCACGATGCGATTCGCGAATTTCGCTGTTCGCCAGCAATCCGCGCAGATGCTGCGCAACCTCCTGGGCGCCGGGATGCGGACGGGCCGCGGCAATGCGCTCATCGAACGCGACCGGAGTTCCCTTCAACGCTTCCAGCGTCATCGCCCCCGCCAGCGATGCCAGCCGCGTCACACGCTCCGCGCGCAGCAGAGCGAGTCCTCCAACCGAGGCCATGGCCTGCGTTCCGTTCAACAGTGCCAGCCCTTCTTTTGCTGCCAGCAGCAGCGGTGCAAGACCGGCGTCCTCCAGGGCTTCTTTGGCAGCAACGCGCCTGCCCTGGTAAAACACTTCGCCTTCGCCGATCATTGCCAGCGCCAGGTGCGCCAGCGGCGCCAGATCTCCGCTCGCGCCCACCGAGCCCCGCGCGGGAATCACAGGATGTACCCGCTTTTCCAGCATCCCTAGAAGATGCTCCGCGACCTGCACGCGCGTGCCGCTGGTTCCCTTCGCCAGCACATTGGCGCGCAGCAGCAACATGCCCCGAATCTCCGGCTCCGTCAATGATTCCCCAATGCCGCAGGCATGGCTGCGCACCAGGTTCAATTGCAGCTCGACCAGTTGCTCGGGCGGAATGCGTACTTCGGACATTTTGCCGAAGCCGGTATTGATCCCATAGACAGTTGCGCCCCGTGCGAGCAAGCGTTCCACGACAGCACGCGAAGCTTCCATGCGAAGGCGCGCCGAGTCATGCAGAACGACCGGCAAATCGCCATACGCGACTGCCGCCAGTTCCTCCAGCGTGAGAGGTTGACCGTTCAGCGCAAGAGATCCGGATTCGTTTCCCACTTTCAACTCTTCCCGCTGTAGTGAATTTCACTTAATGCGCGCAGCCGCGCCGCTGCATCTTCCGGGGTAATGTCCCGCTGCGGCATCCCCAGCATTTCAAAGCCGACCATGAATTTCCTCACGGTCGCCGAGCGCAGCAGCGGCGGATAAAAATGCGCATGGAAATGCCACTCGGGGTGGGCCTTGCCGTCCATTGGCGCTGGATGCAGCCCCATGGTGTAAGGGAAGCTGATCTCAAAAAGATTGTCGTAGCGAGTTGTCAGGCGTTTGAGAATGTCCGCCAACGCGGCATGCTGCGCGACGGACATGTCAGTCAACGCGGCCGCATGACTACGGCTCAAGATAAGCGTCTCAAAAGGCCAGACTGCCCAGAATGGCACTAGCGCGACAAATTCTTCATTTTCGCAAACGATGCGTTCTGCGAGTTGAGCTTCTCTCTGAAGATAATCACAAAGCAGGCAACTCCCATGCGCGCTGCGATATTCCTGCTGGGCAATCAACTCGGCCTGCGGCTCGTCCGGTACATGCCCGGTCGCCCATACCTGGCAATGCGGGTGAGGATTACTCGCGCCCATCATCGCGCCGCGATTTTCAAAGACTTGCACATAACTGATTTCCGGCCGCTGTCCAAGCTCGGCGTATTGCCCTGTCCACGCTTCGACGACACGCACGATGTCAGCCGGCTCCATCCGCGCCAACGTCAACGAGTGGTCTGGATGAAAACAGATCACCCGGCAAATTCCCCGTTCGCCTTCAGCCCGAAGCAGATCGTCATGCGGAGCGCCCGCGAATTCCGGAGGGTCCGGCAGCAGCGCGGCATAATCGTTGTCGAAAATGAAGATGCCGTCGTATTCCGGATTCTTATGGCCGCCCGCACGCATGTTGCCGGGACACAGATAGCACTCGGGATCGTAGTGGATGGTCGATGGCGGCTCCATCCTGGCAACCTCGCCTTGCCATGGCCGCTGTGTGCGATGCGGAGATACCAGCACCCATTGGCGAAGCAAAGGATTGTAACGGCGATGCGGAGATTGTTGCCAACTTGATTGCGATTGTGACGGCGTTCTTGATTCGTTCATGGGATATGCGATGAAAAGGCCACCCCCTATGCTAATCGATCTCAGCCGATGAAAGACTCGCCACCTCTGTGATGCTAAAGTGATGCGTTCTTCACGCGTACCCATCAGTGCGCGGAGACTTCCTGCGTATGATGTTCGATATGGTTTCCGCCGACCGCTTCAACGCAGCCGCCATCGTAAATTCCTACGACGAATGGACTGCCCGCTGGCATTTCGAACCTGATTCATCATCAGGCGGGGATACGCTCAGCCAGGCGATTGAGCATCTCCATCGAGCCAACTTCGAGCTGTGGCATGAAGAAGATGAAGCCCGCGATCTTCGGGCCGGTGACTCTGCAATCGCCGCCGCCAAGCGCGCGATTGACCGCATCAACCAGCGGCGCAACGATCAAATTGAACAATGCGACCGGCTCCTGCTCCAATATCTGGCTACGAAAAATCTCCCCAATCCACAGGCAGAACTGCATTCGGAGACGCCGGGACTCATGCTCGACCGGCTCTCCATCCTCAGCCTCAAGCGCTACCACACGCAGGAAGAAATCGCCCGTGCATCTGCCCCGGAAGGTCATCGGGAACGCAACCGGCAGAGGCTGGCTATCCTTGAAAAACAGCGCGACGATCTTGCGGGCTGTCTCGATCGGCTATGGCACTATGTGCTGCTCGGGGAGCGCAGCTTTCAGATCTACCGTCAGATGAAAATGTATAACGACCCCGACCTGAATCCCGTTCTGTATCGACGTTCGGAACCGTAACAACCGGGCCCCCACAACCTGCGCTCAAATGAAAAGCCGGAAGCTCGTGGCTCCCGGCTCTGTTTCTCCGGCACTTTTATTTACTGCTGCGGTTGAGCGTTGGCGTTGTTCGTCTGCGACTGTACGGGAGCCTGCTGTGCCGTTCCGGCCGTGTCTGAATTCCCAGCCGCATCGGAATTCGCCGCGGCGTTGGTATTCCCAGCAGTGTTCGAATTCACCGGTTCCCTGCTGAGGATTCTGTTGACCCAGTCCCGGCATCCGCGCCCTGTTGCGGAGCGGCATTCTGCTGGCTGTTCGAAAGCAGCTGGATTTCGACGCGGCGATTTTCCGCACGGCCTTTCGGGCTGCTGTTGCTCGCCACCTCGACGTCCTTGCCAATTCCGATCAGGTAAAACTTGTGCGGCGGCACGTTGTATTTCGACGCCAGGTATTGCGCGACGGTCTCCGCCCGGCGCTCGCTCAACTGGTAGTTGTAGGCCTTGTCGCCAGTCGAATCGGTACCGCCTGTGATTTCCAGAATGTATGATTTCGTATTCGCAAGCTGACCGGCGAAATCATCCAGCTGTGCCTTATCCTTGCGCGTCAGCACGGCCTTGTCGAAGGCGAAATGTACATTCGCGTCCGCCACCTGGTGGTATGTATCCAGATTGCTGACCACGCTGGCCAGCGAGTCCGCATGGTTCAGGGCCTCCTGTGCGGACGACTGCGCCTGGTTCGCCGCCTGACCGGCACTCACTGCTTTCTGGTCCGCGGTCGTTGCCGCTGTCTGCGCCTGCTGGATGCCCTGGTCCGCGCGACGGCCCACGTCTTCGATATTGCGATGATTCGCAGCCGCCTGGTCGTCGAGCTCGTTGGTGTGCTGGATCAGCGGCGTCGTCTCATTGCGGACGTAGTTCTTTGTAGCGCACCCTGCGGTCATCAGCAGCAACACCGACGCACTGCTCAGCAGAACCCGTTTGTTTGCGCAAAATTTTTCTTTCGCGTGATTCCGATTCATAAATCTCCCCCGGCGACGGTGTCGAAATAGCCGCCCCTCAACCAAGTGATAGCAATTCTCCAGCCAAAACGCAGACGCTGTGAATAACAACGTCAATTAACGGTCTCGTCCTATTAGATGCGGCAGCAGAGCTACCAAGGGAGTGCGGAAGCGGGCATTTTTTACACGGATACAACTGCGGCCGCAACGCCGGGCCAACCTGGCCCAACGGCGATAAACTTATAACAGAGCGCAATTTGCATGGATTTACACGAGAAAATTCGCACCCTGCCGACCGGACCCGGCGTCTATCTCTACCTCAATGCGGAGGGCGAGGTCATCTATGTTGGCAAGGCCAAGAACCTGCGTTCACGCGTGCGCTCCTATTTTCTGGAGGCGGCGCAAGCGAATGCCAAGACCGGCTCTCTCATGCGCGAAGCCGTCGATCTGGATTACATCCTGGTCGACAACGAGCATGAAGCGCTCGCGCTGGAAAACAACCTGATCAAGCAGCGCAAGCCCCGCTTCAACGTCCTTTTGCGCGACGACAAGACCTATCCTTATGTGAAGCTCACGATGGGCGACCGCTTTCCCAAGGTCATGGTCACCCGCCGGGTCCGCAAAGATGGAAGCCTGTACTATGGCCCATTTTTTCCGGGCAATCTCGCCTACCGGATTGTCGATCTAATCCACCGGACATTCCTGATCCCCAGTTGCAAGGTGGATCTCTCCCGCTATCATCCGCGTCCGTGTCTCCAGTTCTACATCCATCGTTGCCTGGGCCCATGCGTGGAAGCGCTCACCACCCCCGACCTATATGCAGAGGCGATTCGCGACGTCCGGCTCATGCTGGAGGGCCACGCCGCGGAACTGGAAAAATCTCTCGAACAGCGAATGCGGGCCGCCGCCGCTGCCGAGCAGTTTGAGCTCGCCGGCCGCTATCGCGATCTTGTCATCACGCTGCACCAGCTGCAGGAAAAGCAGCGCATCGCCGGCGCCTCCGATGACGACGCCGACGTGTTTGGCTTTCACTACGAAAATGGGATGCTGGCGGCAAACCTGTTCCACGTTCGCGGCGGCCGCATCGTCGACCGGCGGGAATTTTTCTGGGAAGACCTTCCGGAATTTCCCGAAGCTGAAATTCTCGAGGCAGCGGCGCCGGAAGTGGCCGAGGACCATCTTCCTGAGCGCAATGCATCTGGCGATCTGCCAGGCGATTCCCAGCCTGCGGGCGCGGACCACCCCGCCGGCTTCTATCCTGCCGCGTTCTTCTCCGCTCTGCTGAAGCAGCTCTACATCGACCAGCATTACGTTCCCCGCAATATATACGTGCCGGTGGATTTTTCGGACCGCGCGCTTCTGACGGACCTGCTTTGTGAACGCAGCGGACATAGAGTTGAAATCGCTGTGCCGCAGCGCGGAGAAAAACGTTCGTTGCTCGACCTCGCAGGCCAGAATGCAAAACAGTCGTACGATCAGCGCTTCCGTGTCCTGCAGCCGAGCATCACCGCAATTCAGGAATCATTGCAGGACGTGCTGAATCTGGCCGATCTTCCCGCACGCATTGAGTGCTTCGACATCTCGCACATTCAAGGCGCGGAAACCGTTGCGTCCATGGTTGTCTGGGAAAAGGGCGCGATGAACAAGTCGGAGTACCGGAAGTTTCAGGTGAAAAGCGTTCAGGGCGTCGATGATTTCGCGAGCATGCGCGAGGTTGTCCTCAGACGCTATCGCCGCCTGCAGGAAGAACACAGGCCCATGCCCAGCTTGATCCTGATCGACGGCGGTCTTGGCCAGTTGCATGCCGCCGCGTCGGCGCTGGAAGAATTAAGCTTCACCAGCCAGCCGCTCGCCGCGATTGCCAAGCGCGAAGAAGTGATCTACGTCTATGGTCAGGAAGACGAACCCGTAGTGCTGGATCGCCGCTCCCCCGTGCTGCATCTGGTGCAGCGCATCCGGGACGAGTCCCATCGTTTCGCAGTCACCTACCATCGCAAGCGCCGCGAGATGCGCGACCGGGACTCCGACTTGCTGCGAATTCCCGGCGTCGGCGCGCAAACTCGCACACGCCTCATCACTCACTTCGGCAGCCTGCGCGCGATTCAGTCGGCCTCCCTCGAAGCGTTGATGTCCGTCGTGCCTAGAAAAACAGCCGAAGCCATCTGTGCACACTTTCGCGCAGCGGTTCCCTCAACTGAAGCCGCTGAGTGAACCTTCGAGTGAAGCGGAACACACTGAGCGGCTTGTCGGCTTATGACGTGTCGATCGGAATTACACGTCAGGCCGCGCCCCCGCCACATATAAATTTACCCAGTCCTTCCGATCGGGTAGCAGTTTTCGCCCGTCTACCGCTCCGCAACCAAGCGACGATACAACGCGATCGTCTGGTCCGCGATTGCGGACCAGGCAAATTTCTCTTCCACTCGCCTGCGGCCCGCCGCCCCAAATCTGCGGCATTTCTCCGGGTCGCCTAACAGATCAGCAATCTTGGCTGCGAGATCTCGGGCGAATTGCTCTGGTTTTGCCGGGAAGCCCGTCGCGGCGTCGGGCACAAACGGCACCAGGTATCCCGTCTCCCCATCGACGACCACTTCCACGATTCCCCCCGTCGCGCTCGCCACCACGGGAGCATGGCATGCCATCGCCTCCAGATTAATAATCCCGAACGGCTCATATACCGATGGACAGCAGAACACGCGCGCATGGCTGTAAAGCTGGATGGCCTCGGCCTTCGACACCATGTTTTCAATCCAGACGATATTCGGATTCACCGCCCGCGCCGCCTCAAACTTGGCTCGCATTTCGGCGGCAATCTCCGCCGTGTCGGCCGCCCCTGCGCACAGCACGATCTGCGTTCCGGGCGGCAGATACTGGATCGCGTCCACCAGATGGGTCACCCCTTTCTGGCGGGTGATCCGCCCAACGAATAAAACATACGGCAGTTCCGGATTGACCCCGTATGTCTCCAGCGCGGTGGTGTCATCCGTTCTGTCATATTCCGTCAGGTCGATCCCGTTATAAATAACGTGCACCCGTTCTGCCCGCACCTCGGGATACGAACGCAGAATGTCCGCCTTCGTGCCGTTCGAAACTGCAATGACCGCGTCGGCATCGAGAATCGCCGTGCGCTCCATCCAGGAACTCATCGCATAGCCGCTTCCCAGTTGTTCGGCCTTCCAGGCTCGCAGCGGTTCCAGGCTATGCGTGGTCAGCACAAATGGGATCTTGAACAGTTTCTTGGCGAAAAATCCCGCCATCGCGACATACCAGGTGTGCGTATGCACGATGTCAATGCCCGCAATCGAATCCATCTGCGCCAGGTTCAGGCTCATCGCTTCCAGCGCCGTTTTGAATTTCCCGCTGCTCCGCGAAAGTTCGGCCCAGGGCTCCGCACCGCGCACATGCAGGTTCCCGTCGTCGAATTTCTGCTCGCCCCAGCAATGCACTTCGACTTCGATCTTCTTCGCAAGCTCTCGGCTCAAATATTCAACGTGAACTCCCGCCCCGCCATAAACGTGCGGCGGGTACTCGCGCGTCATCAGTCCTACTCGCAATCGGATTCTCCTTACCTTGTACCGACGAACTCGGATCTCCGCCGATGGAAGCGTTATTCTAGTCACAGCCCGAACCCGCGGCAAACTTCATTGTTCTCTCTGCAGGATGTCCCAGAAAAAACCGAAGCTCGGCCAGAATTTCCTCATCAGTGACAGTGCGCGCCAGCGCATCGTGGAGGCGCTCGGCGACATTTCAACCCGCACAGTCGTTGAGATCGGCCCTGGACGCGGAGCGCTCACCGATCTGCTGGCCACACGCTCGACGCCATCTGATTGCCGTAGAACTCGACCGCGCCCTGGCACCTCGTCTGATGGAAATCTGGTCGCACGCGGAGCACGTCCGCATTCTTGAAGCGGACATCCTCGCGCTGGACCTCTCGACCTTACTCACAGATGCAGGCGAAAAACTCGTGCTGGTGGGCAATCTTCCCTACTACATCACGTCGGATATTCTGCTGCATCTCTTCTCGCAGGCTGCCTGCATCGAACGCGCAGTAGTCATGGTGCAGGACGAAGTGGCCGACCGCCTCGCCGCGCCTTCAGGCATCAGCGACTACGGCCTGCTCTCCGCCACTGCCCAGATGCACGCCCGCGTAGAAAAACTGTTCGTACTTCCGCCCGAAGCCTTTGCCCCCCCTCCCAGCGTCAATTCGGCTGTCGTGCGGCTTCACATGCGGCCGCGCTTTCAGGAGCTGCAAGTCGAACCCACCGCATTTCTTCGCTTTCTGCAGATATGTTTCCGCCAGAAGCGCAAGACGCTGGCCAACAATCTAAAGGCCGCGGGTGTCGAGCCGCCGCGCGCGTCCTGGGTGCGCTCGATGCCGCAGGCCCTCACTCCAGCAATCCGCGCGGAAGCAGTTTCGCTCGAAAGCATGGCGCGACTCTATCGAGAACTATTCGCCAGCTCCTAGGTGATCCGTGCAACGAAAAAAAGCAAGCCGGTGGGAAATTCACCGGCTTGCTCTATTTATTCGTTTTATTCAACAGGCCCAAACACAGCAGTCGCGCCCTAGGAGGAGTAACGGTAATAGCCGCCCCCCATAAAGCACCGTTGTAATTCAGCGTTATGTTCACAGTCGTAGTGGTTGAAACCGGATGGGTGGCCAGGCTTTTGCCGAAATCATTGCTCTGGCCAGCCGCCAGGGTGAACGACTGCGTAGGAATGATCGACGGCTGGTCCGAGCTGATCGTGTATGGAGCCCCGCCGAGGGGCGCCGGGTTGAAGGCGGTTTCGACATAGAAGCCGAGAGGCTGACCACCCTGGACGCTGCCGTTGGGATTGAAGCTGTGCAGGGTTGTGTATGGGACATTCATGGTCAGTGTTTTCGTCACGCCGCCGTAGATCCCCGTAACCGTGGCCGTCTTAGAGGTCGGGGTCTGACCCCAGAGACTACCCAGCAGCGAGCCCGTTTCAGCCGAGGTCTGTCCGGCAGGAACCGTTACAGTTGACGGAACGTATTCGATGCTGGAATCACTCGTGCTGAGCGACACCACCGCTCCTCCCGCCGGTGCAGCAGCAGTCAGATGCACAGTGGTTCCCGACTGGTACGGGCTATCCTGTGTAATCGACGAGATCGCCACCGGAGACGTCCCGGTTTCAGAGAAGCTCGCCGGTGTGCCCACTCCAGCAACGCTTGCCGTCACTGTAAGCGAGCCGGATGCTGTCGGCTGAGCGGTTACGCTGGCCTGGCCACTCGAGTTGGTGACGGCCGTCGCCCCGGATGGAAAGCTGACTCCGCTGCCCGCGAAGGTCACCGTCGCACCCGAAACAGCACCGCCGCTGGAGTTCTTCACGACGGCTACAAGTGGGCTGGCGAAGTTCGTTCCCACCGGCGAACTTTGACCCGAACCCGAAACCGCCGCGATGCTCGCCGGCGAATTCGCGCCAGGTGTAACGGTCACCGCCGCTCCCCACAGAGCGCCGTTGTAATTCAGGGTCAGGTTCACCGTTGTGGTGGTTGAAACCGTATTGGTGGTCAGGCTCTTGCCAAAGTCATTCGCCTGTCCCGCCGCCAGGGTGTAGTTCTGGGTGGGAATGATTGACGGATGATCCGAGCTGATGGTGTACGGGCCTCCTCCAACCGGAGCCACGTTGAAGGCCGTTTCCATGTAGAAGCCCAGCGGTTGGCCGCCCACCACACTGCCATTTGGAGAGAAGGTATGGAGGGAGGCAAAATCCACATTCATCGTCAGTGTCTTGGTACCGTTGTACGTTGCCGTCAGCGTCGCGGGTTTCGAATTGGCGACTGGCCCCAGAAGCTGCCCAGCAGTGTTCCCGTCTCAGCCGAGGTCTGGCCCGCCGGTACGGTTACCGAAGCCGGAGTATAGAGGATGCTCGAGTCGCTCGTGCTCAGCGAAATCACCGCTCCCCCAGTTGGCGCGGCCGCAGTCAGATGCACGGTGGTTCCCGATTGATAATTGTTATCCTGCGTGATCGAACTGATCGCCACGCTCGATGTCCCCGTCTCAGAGAAGCTCGCAGGCGTGCTGACTCCCGCCACGCTTGCAGTCACTGTCAGAGAACCGGTTGTTGTCGGCTGCGCTGTTACGCTGGCCTGCCCGCTTGAGTTGGTGACAGCCGTCGCCCCGGACGGGAAGCTGACTCCGCTGCCCGCGAACGTTACCGTTGCGCCCGATACTGCACCGCCGCTGGAGTTATCCACGACAACCACTAAAGGATTGGCGAAGTTTGTTCCCACCGTCGAGCTTTGGCCCGAGCCGGATACTACTGCGACGCTCGCCGCCGCTCCGGATCCGCCCGTTTCAGAGAAGGTCGCTGGACCGGTAGCGCCGGAAACAGTTGCCGTCACCGTGAGTGACCCGCTTGTAGTCGGTTGTGCGGTGACCTGTGCGACGCCGCTGCTGTTGGTTACAGCCGTTGCTCCGCTGGGGAAGCTAACACCGGATCCTGCAAAGGTCACCGTTGCCCCGGACACCGCAGTGCCGTTGTTGGTCACAATCACCGCCAACGGATTAGGGAAGTTCGTTCCCACGGGCGAGGATTGCCCGTTGCCGGAATAAACTGCAATCCCTGTTCCCGCGGGAGTCACTGTAACTACCTGGTTGGGCGTCTTTGTAGAACCGTTCACGCTGATCGAGATGGTGACATTGGTGCTGGCGGTAACTGTATTGGTGGTGAGATTGAACCCTGTATAGAAATTCCCTCCCGGACCGGTAAAGGTCTGGTTGGGAATCACAGAGGGAGTGTCCGAGGTGAAGGTCACAGGGCCGCCGCCCGCCGGAAAGTCTCCAGCGATGGCTACCTGGAAGTTCACCGTGTTCCCGCCCACAACATCGCAGCCGGGATCGTAAACATTGCAATAGAAATGATTCACATGCGGCGCGTAGACCGTGACCGGCAGCGTCTTGGTAACTCCGCCATAGATCGCGGAGATCGTGGCCGTCTTCGTCGGAGGTGTCTGCCCCCACAGGCTGCCCGTTTCCGAGCCCGTTTCTGCGGAAAGTTGTCCCGCCGGAATCGTCACACTCGAAGGTACCGCCAGAATGCTGGGATCCGTCGTGGTGAGGTCCACAACGACCGGAGAGCTGGAGGCGTTGGTCAAGTGAACGGTCGTTTCCGGATAGTATGTGCCGTCGAGCGTGATCGACTGTAGAGCGACCGACCCGGGTACGACGGTGACATTGGCCGTAAGATGCGCTCCATCCACATAGATATCTATCGGAACCGTGGTTGTGGAGGAAGCGCAGCAAGCCGTGAAGATCCCTGTCACGGTTCCGGTTGTGCTCGAGGCCGATGAAATGGCAGGGATCACCGCCGTGTTTCCCGAGATGAACACGGCATTGTTGTATTTGCCGGCTGGCGGAGTCGGAAGACCCGTCAAAGTGATCGTGCCGTTGCCCGGCGTCGTGATCGAGGTTGTATAGCTCAAGCCGGGGGAAGGAGGCGTATCTGCGCGAGGATAGCTGTACGCTCCTTCATCCATGGTCGAGCCACTCGGTGTAGGCCGAACCACTTCGGACATCGGCTGCACATATTCGTACGCAGCCAGCGCCTTGGGATCGGCGGCGCCAGTATTGTCGGTCGGCGGATAAAGTCCAGCACCGATGGCTGGTGCACCCGAAACCAAATGGAAGTTATAGTGTGCCCAGTCGACGAACAGTGCAGCAAGATTCGCCGGCGTGTTGGACTCAACTAGATTGTGCGAAGCTACCGCAGTCGTCTGGTTCACCACTTCCGAAGTAGGTCCAACGAAGATATTGTTTTCAACCACCGCGTTCACCGTCAGCACGGGGCCGTTGCTTGGCGCCGGGCAGGTGCTCGCATCCGAGGCCTGGCATGAGACAACTACATACGCTGGCGTGTTATTGCTAGGGTCGAGCACGACGGTGTTGTTCACGAAGTGCAGATCCTCAAGCGGTAACCCGTATTCGGGGTCTGTGGAGGTGTTATCCCCAACATCCCGCCACAGCATAAAACCTCCATTGGCGCCCGAGTTCGTCTTCGCCGTCTTATAGAGACTGTTGCCGACGATATAGGTGCTGCCGCCGAGTGGAAAATCCAGCAGATAGCTGGTTGCTCCCTGCTGATCGGTGATCAGGTTGTAGAGCACGTTGTTGATCGGCGCGCGGCTCTTCACAGTGTGGCCGATAAAGTCATCATGCGACCAGGAGTACTCCAGGTTGAAGACCTCTGTGTTGCCGGCATCGTAGCCGATGTACATGTTGTGCGTTAAGCCGGATCCGTTGATGCCGTTATGGTAGAACTCATCATTCAGAAGAGTGATGTAAGGGTTCGCGGAAAGATACGCCCCGCCTGTACCTGGACCGACATTCGCCGTCAGGATTCCGTCTTCATTATCGTGTATGTAGCAGAATTGCACCGTGATGTTGCCGCCGGCCGGGGAAGCCGTGCTTCCGCTATCGACGCGGATGGCGGCTCCATTGTCGCCCTGTCCCGAAGGTGTCGAGGAATTGCGCAGTTCTAGATTGCTGATAACGTTATCGGCGCCGTAGGGATTGAAAATTCCCTTCTGAATGGTTTCACCGGCCGCATCGAGAATAGGCCGTCCGTTGATTCCTACTATCGTCAGGTTGTTCGTGAACCATACACAATCCGATCGATTGCCGTGCGTAGGATCGGGCGGTTCCTGATAAGGTATGCCATTGTTGTAATCAATCGTGATGGTGTCGCCCGCAGATGCCGCATGGATCGCCGGACAAGGTGTGGCGTACTGTCCGGTAGGACCTACCGTCAGTGTCGCCGCGCCAGCTGCGGAGACCCCGACCAGCAAAAACAAGAACATCATTGTCGACCTTACGATTGACCACTTCATTGTGTCTCCTTAAGAGAAGCATGTGTTTACAGGGAGTAAGTCGAGCTAGGATCGTCCTTGCTCGCGGATATCATCTCGGCGACTTATACCGCTATGCAAAAGCTGTAACTTGTATTGACCTCACGTTGGTTTCGAACCTGTTATAAGTCTCTAAATATGCCGACACCATTGATAGGTAGCAATTAAGCTCCTCTGGTAATTCAAAGTCAACAAAACTTCAGCCCAGAAAAATATATAACTAACTAAATACCATTTAGGTTACTAACAGCACGCGCGAGTTGCGGTTTAAGCGCGTCGACTCACAACCAACTTTGATATCAGCTACCTGTATGCGACCTCGCCCGATGTTCAGCCTTATGTGCAAAACGAAATCGATTTCCTTGCTACTCTCGAGGAGTTATGACCTTCGTTTCCATTACGCGCTTGCGAGTCCGGTCGTGGGTATATCTTCCGCCATTCGTATGGCATACCTTGCGGTCGGCGCGCCAGGCACAGACCGCTTCCGGCTTTCAGCGCGGATGCCTCTTGCGCGAACCAAAGAACGTTTTCTGGACTATGACCGCCTGGCAAGACCATGAAGCGATGAATCGTTATCGGACAACCGGCTCCCATCGCACCGTAATGCCGAAGCTGCTCGACTGGTGCGACGAGGCCTCCGTCGTCCATTGGAATCAGGAAAGTCCAACCCTTCCCGCCTGGGAGGAAGCGCATCGCCGCATGATCCACGACGGCCGGCTGTCGAAGGTAAGACATCCCTCTTCCGCTCAGACTGAAAACCACATTCCTCCACCGAAGGCCGGCCGCGCTCAAAAGATCCTCAGTCCATCCCACGCGAAAAGCTCCTGAGCATCACCACACCTGGCCCGGAAATCCCTCGTTGGCACCTCCCCCGTCAATTGACGACCAAATTAGTCCGATTTAGAATCAGGACTGTCTCCGGATCCGCTCAACTGTACCTCTTGCTTGCAGTTGAAGATGAAATAGAAAGCGATCGAGCTATGTTGCAGGCATTTGTAATCACTTTGCGAGAGGGCGTCGAAGCCGCGTTGATCGTCGGCATCGTCTTCGCCTATCTGAACAAAGTCGGACGCCCGGAACTGAAGCGCACCGTGATCCAGGCCGTAATCGCCGCGGTATTCGGCAGCGTGCTCGTCGCTGTGGCGCTGGCGCGCACGCAGTTTAACGAGGATTTTTTCGAAGGTATCATCATGCTCGTGGCGGCCTTCTTCGTCATCAGCATGATCTGGTTCATGCAGCGCACCGCCAAGGCGCTCAAGGGCAAGATTGAAAAGAAAGTCAGCGCGCTGGCCACCAATAGTTCACGCGGTGGTCTCTTTCTTTTCGTGTTTTTGATGGTGCTGCGCGAAGGCGTCGAGACGGTGCTCATCCTCTCCGCCGTAACCCTCAATTCCAGCGAACTGCTAAGCTTTTTCGGCACCCTCGCCGGGGTTGCGCTGGCAGTCGTCTTCGGATTCATGTTCGTCAAGGGCAGCGTGCGCATCAACATCCAGCGGTTCTTCCGCGTCACCTCTGTCATTCTGTATTTCGTAGCCTTCCAGCTCATCGTCTCCGGGCTGCACGAGCTTTCCGAGTTCGGCATCCTGCCTTCGAGCCGCATGGAAATGAAAATCGTCGGCCCCATTGTCAGCAACGAAGTTTTCTTTTTTGTCACCATTCTGGCCCTCACCGGTCTCATGGTTCTGTTCGAATACCGCAAGCGGATGAGCGCCGGCACATTGCCGCCTGATGCGAATCCCGCCGAGCGTCGCAAGGCGACCGCCATTGCACGCCGGGAACGCTTCTGGATGGCCGCGGTTTACACTTGCAGCTTCGTTTTCATCTTTCTGGTGACGGCGCAATTTATCTATGCGATGAGCACGACTGCCCTCTCCCCCGCTGCCCCGGTCACTCTCACCGGCTCACAGGTCTCCGTACCGGTCGCGCAGCTTCAGGATGACAGTTTGCATCGTTACGTGGTGCATGTCGGCACCACGAACGTACGTTTTCTGTTGTTTCGCAAATCGGATGGAAAAATTGTGACCGTTGCCGACGCCTGCCAGATCTGCGGCCCCGTCGGATTCTACAAAAGCGGAAACAACATCATCTGCAAGCTATGTGCCTCCCCAGTCAATGCGCAGTCCATCGGCATCGCCGGAGGATGCAACCCGATTCCGCTCGCCTCTGAAACCTCGGGCGGCTTCGTTGTCATCCAGGCCAAGGCGCTTGCCGCCCTGGCGCCCACATTCTCGAAATAATACCCGGTTGCCCAGATGCGCGAAGCTCACCTCGGTCTGCAGCAAAGTAAATGCGGCTGGAGCCGCTGAGGAACTTTTCGAGACTGAGTTAGAAATCTCCGAAAGAAGCCTATGCTTTTACGTTTAGTCCTGGAAAGCTTTCTGCGGCAGCGGCGCCGCAAGCTGCTCGCTTGCCTGGCCATTCTGCTGGGCGCGACGGCGGTCACGGCGATGCTCGCCATAGGCACGAGCGTTGGCGACAAGATAAATCGCGAACTAGCCGGCTATGGCGCGAACATCGTCGTCTATCCCGCTGCCGACACCCTGGATGTCCAGGTGGGCGGCATCGACATCCGTCCAGCAACGGCAGGCAGCTATCTCAAGGAAGCCGACCTGTCGAAGATTAAGAATATTTTCTGGCGCAACAACGTAGAAGATATCTCGCCGGAGTTACCCCTCCAGGTCAGCGCCCAAATGGCGGCCGGGACCCGGCAGATTCCGGCGATCGGCTACTGGTTCCATCACACGCTTCGCTCTGGCGATGAGTCGTGGATCATGGGCGCGCCCGCGCTGCATCCCTGGTGGAAGATTGAGGGCGCGTGGCCGCAAGAGGGATCGATCGATCAGGTTGCAGTCGGTACTGCGCTTGCCCGCGAGCTTCATCTCCATATCGGGGATACGCTGCAGGTAGAAAATCATCCCGCGCGGGTGACAGGCATCGTTACAAGCGACGACATGACGGAAGGCACCCTGTATGCACCGCTGGCGCTGGCCCAACGATGGCTGGGAAAGCCCGGGGCTGTGCGGCGCGTCTACGTCAGTGCGCTCACCAAGCCGGAAGACGCTCTGGCGCGCAAAGATCCCGACAAGCTGTCACCGAAGATGCGCGACCGCTGGTACTGCTCGCCCTATGCGAATTCCATCGCCTATCAGATTCAGGAAATACTTCCGCATACACGCGCCGAACAAATTCGCCGCATCGCCCAGGGCGAAGGCACGATCCTGTCGCGCATCTCCGGGCTCATGTGGCTGGTGGCGCTGGCGTCCCTCCTCGCCGCGGGGCTTGCTGTCGCGGCGTCGATGACGACCGCAATTGTGGAACGCCGCCAGGAGATTGGCCTGATGCGGGCGCTGGGCGCGACGCGCAGCGTGATCGCGACGCTTTTCTTTTCAGAAATCGCGCTGCTCGCGCTGGCCGGTGGGCTGCTCGGCTATCTTCTCGGTTCCCTGCTCGCGCGCCGAATCGGCGTGCAGGTCTTCGGCAGCGGCATCGTCTTCAACCCAACCATATTGCCGGCCACGCTGCTGCTGGCAGTCGCGGTTTCGCTCGCCGGCAGCGCTCCCTCCGTATGGCAGGCAATGAAAACAGAACCAGCGACCGTGTTGCGGGAGGAGGCATGACCCATGGCCTTTCGCTGCGACTGCTGCTGCGCCGATCGCTGTTCCATCGCAAGAGCCGCACGATGGCGGAGTTGGTCGCGCTCACCGTAAGCGCTGCCGTGGCTACCGCGCTTTTGACCCTCTATGCTTCGCTCGATTTGAAGCTGCATCACCAGTTCCGCGCGTTCGGCGCAAACATCATTGTCACTGCGAAGGAGCAGAGCAGTAGCGCCGCTTCGCCTTCCACGTTGCCGCCGGACGCGCTCGCGCTCGCGCACCAGGCTTCGGGACCGGCCAGTCGCGTAGTGCCCTTCGCCTATGCCGTCGCGCAAACCCAGGATGGGTCCTCGATCGTCGTCGCAGGTACAGATCTGGCGGGCGTTCGGGCAATGGATTCCTGGTGGCAGGTGAGTCGCTGGCCATCTTCGTTCGGCGATGAACATTCTCCACTGCCGGCTTTGACTGGTGTCCGCGCGCAGAAGTTGCTGGGCGCCATCCAGTTCCCTCTCACCTACAACGGTAAGACGGTGCGGGTTGAAACCGCTGGCACACTACGCACCGGCGATGCCGAAGACAGCAGAATCTATCTGCCGCTCGATGCCTTCGAATCCTGGACGGGAGTGTTGCCGAACACCCTGGAAATTCAGGCTTCTGGGAACACCAGGCAGATTCAATCGGTGCTGGCGCGATTGCGTACTACGCTGCCCGGCGCGGACGTCCATGCCGTTCATCAACTGGTGGACGCGGAGGCGAATGTCGTTGCGCGCACCCGTTCCCTGATGTTCAGCTCTCTGATCTTGATTTCGCTCACCGTCGCTATCTGCGTACTGGCGACCCTGATCGCTTCCGTCTTCGAGCGCCGACGCGACTTCGCCGTGATGAAGGCGCTGGGAGCCACGCAGCATCAGGTCGGGCTGCTATTTATGCTGGAAGCTGTCGCGCTTGCTCTGGTGGGACTCCTTGGCGGCTATGTTCTGGGTTGTGGAATTGCATATCTGATTGGAGAATGGAATTTTCACACGACAATTTTTCCCGTGTGGCGCATTGTTCCTCAGGTTGCGATTCTGAATCTCGTGATCGCTCTCTTGGCGGCCGCCGTTCCCCTGCAAATCTTGCGGCGGCTGGAACCGGCCACATTGCTGCGCGGAGAATGATGCACGGTTTAAACCAATTCGCTTATGAATGTTGAATCGGCCAATTCGGGAACGATCATCGAGCTGCGCGATGTTACGCGAGAGTATCGCGGGCGTGCGGGAACCGTGCGCGCGCTCGATGCCATTTCTCTTTCCGTAGGGCGAGGAGAATGGTTGGCCATTACGGGCCCTTCCGGCTCCGGAAAATCCACGCTGGTGAATCTTCTGGGATGTCTCGACCACGCGGATTCAGGAAAGGTGAGCATGGCGGGCAAGGATGTTCATACGCTTTCGCGTAAGGAGCTTGACCAGTTTCGAGCGGAAACCGTGGGCTTTATCTTTCAGCAATTTCATTTGATTCCCTATCTGACCGCGCTCGAAAACGTAATGCTGGCGCAATATTTCCACAGCATGACGGACAAGACCGAAGCGCTGGCAGCACTGAATCGAGTCGGGCTGTCAGACCGCTCCAGACATCTGCCGAGTGAGCTTTCAGGCGGCGAGCAGCAGCGAGTCTGCATCGCTCGCGCACTCATCAACCAGCCCCCCGTGCTGCTGGCCGATGAGCCCACAGGCAATCTCGACGCCGCTAATCAGGAGATCGTCACCGGATTGCTGCGCTCTCTGCATCAGGCCGGCCATACAATTCTGATGGTGACGCACGATCCGGAAATGGCCAGGATGGCCAATCGCGTTATTGAACTGCAACATGGGCGAATTGCCGGCGAGCGCAACATCCTCGCAGGACAGAGTTAAACTCTACCCGCAGCGAACGCTCGTGCGGAGCAGGTGAGCAGACCGGATTCCCGCTAGTCGCGCGTTGACTTTCGCGAGCGCACTTTTTCCGCTTCCCTGTTTAACAACTCGATCGAGTTCCGCAAGTGATCCAGAATCGCCCGGCATTGCTCGCCGGTATATTTGCCGTAAAGCTTAGTTACAGCCGCGCTGACCGGTGCGTGCAGCTTCTCCAGTTGAGATGACGCCTTCTCCGTAGCGACCAGTTTAAGGCTGCGGCGGTCCTTGAGATTCGGCTCGCACGAGATCAGGTCCAATGCCACCAGCCGGTCAAGGATCCGGGAGATCGTCGGCCGCGACACCTGCATTTGCTCCGCCAGTGTTCGCGGCGCCAGTGCGTTATATCGATCGATATATGTCAGACATCTAAATTCCGTCAGGTTCAAGCCGAGGCGCTCGGCTAGCGCGGTCTGATGATTCGAAATGGCCGCCATCAAGTCGCGAAATGAGTGAACCTCGTCTCCAGACGCCGCCGAACGATCGAATTTGGTGTTTGCCATATAGTTAGTTTTGTAAACTAACTATATCAACGAAAATGCACCGTAATGGGTGCGAATTTCGCCATTTTTTAGTGGACCACTGACTGAAAAAGCTGCGAGTTCAGCAACGTCGCGAACTGGTCGTCCGAGGTGGAAAAACGCACCTGGAGAACGTTCCCGCTCGATGAGATATCCGTCGCGTTGATGGCCTGCTTCTCCACCGCCGTCGCGTTCATTTTTTCGTATAACGCTGCCGCACCCATCAGAGAAGACATGGTGGCCGCGGTCACGGTGTCGGGCGTGATTACGTCAAGCGAAAATTTGACCCCCATATTAAAATCCATCGTGTAGCGGGAGCCGATCAGGCTGTTCTTTACGGTGCTATAGTCCGCAACCTGCGCCGCATCACCGAGAACGGACTTCATCATTTCCTGGGTGCCCTTTTGATCAAGCACACTCCACACCGCCTCATCCTGTAGCGGCGGCATCAGGCTCTGCATCGCGCTGTTGGTTAGAAAACTGGGAGTGATTCCGTCGCGAGCATTCAAAGAATCCTTGATGGCATCCAAGGCGCCGAAGGCCATCGTGGTCTGGTCGAGGAAGGCTACGCTCAGACCGGTGTTGCCCATCGGATAGATGGTCTCGTTGCGCACTTGTGTTCCCTTTACGTGATGTTTTTTGAAGCCGTCGAGAAACTCCTGCACGGGAAACTGGCCGGAGGCGATGCCGACGATGCGGGTCGACTCCATACCGGGCATTCGGTACGAGGCAAATGCAAGCTGGGTAACGCTGCGCTCGACATTCATGCCGGATTTTTCCAGCGAGTCCTCAAGCCGCTTCAACTCCGGCGGCAGCACCTTGGCGCGCAGCTTCATGGCGATATCGGAGTTTTCCATCTTCGGGTAATCAACGACAATCAGCTGCTGCACGTCCTTCGGGACCGCGGCCTGCGACTCGGTCGCGAGCTGGGAAGCAGAGGCGGGCAGTGAGGCCATGCATAGCACGATCGCGCCCAGCAGCACGGAACGAGGCGAGCCTTTCAATCCGCAGCTCATAGCAATTTTCCAGCGGTTCATAGATTCTCCTTCAACATCAGTCGCATTCATGCACTGGGTGTTTCGTCTGAATCAACTAGTACTTTATGGCCAGCGCAGTGGTACTTCCAGTTTACGCTCCAGAGTGCGCTCCGGAGAAAAGCCGGAAGCCAGTTGCATCCACTCACTGTCCAGCTCGACCGCTGCCTCGGGGACGAGACCAACAAGTTCCACCGTTTCCGGCTGGGCTCCCAGTCGTGCGGCAGCCTCCTTGACCGAGCGATACACCAGGCTAACGGGCGTGGCGCGGAAATCCGTGATGTTCATTGAGACCTGCGCGCGACCGCCGCACAGAACGCCCATCGCTTTCAGCCCCGCAAGCCCGCCGCTTGAGGCGCGAATCTCGCGGGCGATCGTACGCGCTGTGCCGACGTTGCCGGTATTCAGGTAGACGTTGCATGCGATGAGAAGTTGCCGCGCGCCTACAGCGCTGGCTCCCGCAGTGGGGTGAAGAGCTGGGCCGCCGACGTCGGGGCGTCGCGCCGCGTCCTGCTTCACCTGTTTGCGAAGCCCTTCAAATTGTCCGTTGCGAACATCCTCCAACAAGCGCCTGTCGGGGCGAAGCGCAGCGGCCTCGTAGAAATAGATGGGTACATGATGCCGCTTCCAGATTTCCTGGCCGAGTTGATGCGCAAGCGCGGCGCACTCCGGCAGCGAGATGCCGCTGATGGGGACCAGCGGGATCACATCGGCAGCGCCGATGCGGGGATGTACACCCTGTTGCGTGGTAAGGTCGATGCGTTCGACCGCCATGCCCACGCCACGCACGACAGATTCGAGAACCGGCCCTGGTGCACCGGCAATCGTCACCACCGAGCGGTTGTGGTCCGGATCGAGCGAATAGTCGAGCAGCGAAACGCCATCGATCTGCATGGCATGGACGATTTTGCGGAGGGTTTCCGGGTGGGTTCCGTCTGAAAAATTCGGAACGCACTCGATGATGGACTGCTTCAAATTCATCGGAGGGCGTCCTTCACTTCCACCATGTGTAACCCACTTGAAAGCGGACGGTCGCGTTAACGCCGGGGTTGGAGTCGCCTAGGCTCGCGTTTGAAATATGCACGGCATTCGCCGCAAAGTTGATCGATTGCCTTGGCTTCACAAAGTAATGGATGCCGACTCCAAACTGCGGCTCGAAGTTCCACACGCTGGTGCCGCGTGGGCCATTCGGCGGAAATTTATGGTTGGTCCAGATCAGGCCGCCCGCAGTCTGCACCCAGGGCATGATGCGCTTCCAACGCACCAGATTCCATCGCAGGAGGATGGGTGTGATGCTGAGTCCGGTGTAGGTGCCGCCGGTGGTTATCTGGCGCAGCGGATAAAGAGTTGTGAGCAGGTAGGTCTGCTTCGGCGTAAAAGCCTGCCAATAAGGGATCAGCTCGACGGCATACTCAAACTGCCCTTTGACAATGCCGGGGCCGCTCGCGGCGGTCAACACTTTGCCCAGACGGACGCCCGCGTTCAGGAAATGGTCGTTGGTTTCGCCAGACGTGCCAAGACCGCCGTCAAGGAACAGCGTGTGCTCCCATGGCATCGTCTGCATAGTGGATTGGACGGAGTTTCTGCTGTCTACGACTCGCGCTGCGGGATATTGCTGAAAAGAGGATTGGCTCGTTTGCGAGAAAGAGATTCCAGACAGCCAAAGCAGAACAATGATCAGACATGCGAACTGCTTCAAATGCACTCCATCGAACTCTTCATCGATCGCGTGATAAAAACTCGAGATCCGTCGTTGCGTTCACAACGATGAACCTCGGAGATAAAACGAATACTGCCATCAACCAGTAACTTCTTCCAGCTGCTTGGCGTCCATATCAAAATTCGAGTAAACGTTCTGCACGTCGTCCTGATCTTCAAGCGCTTCGAGCAGCCGGATCATCTGTGCCGCCGGAGCGCCCTCGAGCTTGGTATAGGTCGATGCAAGCAGCGTGACTTCCGCCATTTGCGTGTCAATCTTCGCATTCTTGATTGCTGTAGCGACGGCATCGAAAGCTGAGGGGTCGGTGATGATCTCCCACGAATCGCCTTCATCGCGGAGATCGTCGCCGCCGGCTTCGAGCACCAGATTCATCAGCTTCTCTTCGTCGGCTGCGGACTTTGCGACCGAGATCAGACCCTTCTTGTGGAACATCCAGGAGACGGAATTGGACTCGCCGAGATTGCCGCCGTTCTTCGCAAAGCCGTGTCGAATTTCGCTCACCGTGCGATTGCGATTGTCCGTCGTCGCTTCGACGATGACGGCAACGCCGCCGGGCCCATAGCCTTCGAAGGTGATCTCTTCATACGCCGCACCTTCTAGCTCGCCGGTGCCGCGCTGGATAGCGCGCTTGATATTGTCCTGCGGCATGTTTTCGGCTTTGGCAGCGACGATCGCGCCGCGCAGCCGCGGATTGCTGTCGGGATCGCCGCCGCCGGAGCGCGCCGCCATGGTGATTTCCTTGATAAGACGGGTGAAGGTCTTGCCGCGCTTGGCGTCGGTTGCGCCCTTCTTATGTTTGATGGTGGCCCATTTGGAATGGCCGGACATGGAAAACCTCGCTTGCAGCTTCAAAATTTCTGTAGAAAACCATCTACACAAACTGGAATTTTACCACGCTGATGCGGCTGTGGCTGGCAGGTAGCACGAGGCCGCGTTTGCCCGCGCAGATTGCCGGCATCTGCAATCTCTACCAGCTCGAGGCGATATCCAATTGCGATACAGTATTGGAGATGGCCTTCCGCCGTCGTTCGATCGCTCGACAACCATCTCAGCATCGGTAACGAGAGGCGCAATTCCAATTGCGGCCCGGAGGCAGTATCGTGCGACGCATTCGTTTGCAATTCATTGCGCTGGCTTTTTCTTTCATGCTGGCCCCTTTGTTTCCACTATCGGGGCAGACTGCCGGCGATCCGATACCTCCGGCGGACAACACAGTGGTCGCTTCCACCAGCGCGCGGCCTGTGCCTTCGCTTGAAGAACTTGGCCTTCCCGCCGCCCAAAATCAGACGCAGCAACAAACAACTCCGCCGCCGAGCAATGAGCCATCCCTGTCTGATCTTGGATTTGCTGCAAGCCAGACCCAGGGCAGCCCTGAGGAACAGGCTCGGCTGAACAAGCGGACGCACATGCTGAAGGTGCATCAGACCCTTGGGTTAATCACGCTCATTCCTATGGTCGCCACTGTGGCTGCAGGCGGGGGCGCAAAGCTCAAGAAGGGCAGCGTGCCCGGAACGTATCTTCCGCCGGACGACACCAGTCTCGACCTGCACGTCGCACTGGGCGCGGTTACGGGAGCAATGTATGCCACGACAGCGTACTATGCGATCTTTGCGCCGAAGATACCGGGCACGGAAACGCGTGGAGCCATACGCCTGCACAAATACCTGGAGTGGGTGCATGGACCTGGAATGATCGCGACTGGAGCCCTGGGAATCATGGCATATAACCAGGAGAAAAACGGACAGAAAGTGCATGGAGTCGCCTCCGCGCACGGGGCAGTTGCAGACGTGACCGTCGCGGCTTATGCGGCATCGATAATCGCCGTTTCATGGCCGATCAAATTGAAGTTCTGGGAGGGACGATGAGCAGACTCCTGGCGGCCTTCCTGCTCTTTGCGATTCCAGTATTTCCGCAGGCGCCAGCTTCGCAGCCGGACACGCACTGGGCGCTGGAGCAATCCACGTTGTCCTATCACATGTCCCATCCGCTGCATGAAGTGGACGGGGTGAGCCACGCAGCGAAAGGCGAGGGAGTCTGCCATGGCGGAGAATGCAGCTTTCTGATTGCGGCCCCGGTCAAATCGTTTGATTCCGGCGACAGTAACCGGGATCTGCACATGTTGCAGGTGACGCGCGGGGCACAGTTCCCCATGGTCATCGTGCGCACACGGTTTCCAGCGG
This sequence comes from uncultured Acidobacteriota bacterium, assembly GCA_963744615.1. Classification (GTDB taxonomy): domain Bacteria; phylum Acidobacteriota; class Terriglobia; order Terriglobales; family Acidobacteriaceae; genus JAKAAZ01. The sequence continues at coordinate 1,200,097 of CAVUUE010000003.1, read as the reverse complement.
CTGCGACAACATCGCCGACAATCTACGCCGATTTGGAGGTCCAGTTTGCCGGGCAGACCGCCCACTACAATCACCTTCCATTTCAACGCGTCATGGAAGGTAAGGATGTGCGCATAACAGGAACGGTGCCGTCAACCTGTTCCGACTTCAAGATTGTTCCGCCATCATTCTTCACCGTACCGATCAAGAATGAGATCCCGGTACGAGTGGAGATGACCTGGCGCCCGATGTAACGCAAGGCAGCATGCGTGGTGGATCTATCGACCACAGTTTCGACAGGGCGGTAATGTGCAATCACTCATCGCTCATCGCGGTAGACGTAAATCTGCGGCGTGCCGCCTTGCTGTAGCTTTGCGCGAAACATTCCGGGCGTGTTGAAGCTCCAGGCAAGTTGTCCATCGGGTGTCAGCGCAATCACTCCCCCGTCCCCGTTGATCGCGACCAGCTCATGCTGCACAACCTCATCCGCCGCAGCCTGCAAGCCCATGCCTTTGTACTGCACCAGGGCGCAGATGGTGCGCGCCACAGTGTACCGGATGAAATATTCGCCGGTGCCGGTGGCGGAAACCGCGCAGGATTGGTTCGAGGCATAGGTGCCCGCTCCTATCAATGGCGAATCGCCGATCCGGCCCCATCGCTTGCCCGTGAGGCCACCGGTGGAAGTTCCGGCGGCGATGTTGCCGTTACGGTCGAGCGCAACCACGCCCACTGTGCCGAACTTATGGTTTTCCGGCGTCTCAAAAAATGCGAGCGGTTTCAATGGTGCTGGGGGCGCGCCGTTTGGCCGCGGCGGAATGGGCAGGCTCTCCTTCTGAAGCTCCTTCACCAGCGACTCCCAGCGACGTTCGGTGAAGAAATAACTTTGCGGCATCTGCGGGAAACCCACGTGTGCGGAAAAAGCGTCGGCGCCGCTGCCCGTAAGCAAAACATAGGGTGATTTTTCCATCACTGCCCGGGCCAGCGAGATGGGATTGCGCGTGTGCTCGACGCCCGCCACGGCGCCGGCGCGCATGGTGGCGCCGTCCATGATCGCCGCATCCATCTGGATCGTGCCGTCGGCGGCGAACACCGCGCCGCGTCCGGCATTGAATAGCGGATTATCTTCAAGCAGGCGGATCGCGGCCTCTACCGCATCGAGCGAAGAGCCGCCTTTGTCGAGCACCACCCCCGCAGCCGTGATCGCCTGCTTGAGACCGGTGCGATATTCGGCATCTGCCTGCGGAGTCATCGAGGAACGCTCGATCACTCCAGCACCACCATGCAGCACCACTGCCCACCTGTGGGTGCCGGAACGCGCGGCTGTATCGCCGGAGGCTTTCATGCGTGACCCAGCCTGTGCAACCAGTGCGATCGATGCTGTGCCCAGCACAAGCGCAACGGCGCAGGCGCGAATAAACTGCTTTCCATGACTCATTGAGCCCTCTCTTGCGATTGAGATGCATGGGCGTCATCGCGAACCACGACGCCATTTTTGATCACGAATGTACCCTGGCGACGGCCGAAATGTCCTTGAGCGGATCGCCAGACACGGCAATCACATCGGCATAGAACCCAGGTTTCAGCTGGCCAATTTTGCCCTCCCACCCCAATAGCCGGGCGCCGTTAATCAGATCCGCCCGCAGGACGTCTGCCGCAGGCATGCCGTACTGGACCATTAATTCAAGCTCGCGCGCCTGCGTGCCATGCGGAAATGGCCCAACATCCGACCCTACAACCATCGGAACGCCGGCGGCCAGTTGCTTGCGGAACTCGGCGACGTGGTACTGCTGCATTGCGCGCTCCTGGGCCGCGGCGGTGGCCGAGGCGGCGTGATCGCCGAAGTATTCGCCGATGGCAAAGGTTGGCACGGCGTAGATTTGTTTTTCGCGCATCATCCGCATCGTCTCCGGGCTTAGCTGGTAGGCATGGTCAATCGATGCGACTCCAGCCCTCGCCGCATACAGCGTGCCCGGTTCTCCCATAGCATGCACGCCGACGCGCGTGCCCATGCGCGCCGCCTCGCAGACGGCTGTCGCTAACTGCGCCTCTGTGTATTGGTACGGCGTCGAGAATATTCCATCCACCAGCCGATCCGCGCCAGTTTCATAAACCTTGATGAAATCCGCGCCTTCCTTCAACTGCTCGCGAATTGTGGCGATCAGCTCATCGTCATTGTTGGCGTAGTCAGCATTGGAAGAGATGTGCTCGGCGGGGTTGAAGCCGATGGCGTCCTCGTGCCCGCCGAGAATGCTGATGGCATTCGCACTTACCCGCATGCGCGGGCCCGGAATGGAGCCCGAATCAATGGCATTGCGCACCGCCACGCTGGCAGCGCCTGCGCCTTCCGTGCCCATGTCACGCTCCGCTGTGAAGCCTGCCAGCAGGTCGGCGCGCGCCGCAAGCGTGGCGAGGATGGTGCGTTCCGGCACGGATTCCCTTACGGTCTGGAGGTCTTCCGCGCCGGGATGAAGAAACAGATGCACATGCGCATCGATCATCCCCGGCATCAGCGTGGTGTCTCCCAGGTTTAGCACCCGCGCTCCCGCCGGGTGGGTTACCGATGTGCCAGCTTCGGCGATCTTGTCGCCGCGCACCAGCACTTCGCCCGGAGTGAGCAGCGTGCCCCGCTCGACATCCAGTATGTGGGCGGCATGGAGCACAATGACGCTGCTCGCAGGGGGCGACGCAATCGCAACACCGCGCTCTGCACCCGGAGCCTGCGCCCGCAGTACGTGTGGAAGTAAGCCGAAGACAATAAATGCAACCGCAGCCTGACGCGACCGAGACATGGCCTGCATCCTAACATGCACCGATATCTCAGATGACGATCGAAATGATAGATAGCGTAAGAGTTGTGAGTGCTGGCTGGGGGCAATGAAACGGCGTGTGGAAAAGCCTGGCGGAGAGGGTGGGATTCGAACCCACGTTACCTTGCGGTAAACACGCTTTCCAAGCGTGCGCCTTCAGCCACTCGGCCACCTCTCCGCGTTATCCGCGAAGCTTGAATCTATCATACCGGCCCTGTGCGGGCGGATGCTGCGAGTGCGACGAACTGCTGTCGCGCCTAGCGTTATCGTGTCGCTACCGGATCAAATTCTGCCGAATCGGCCTGGAATACCCGATATACTGTGACCATGCCCAAGTACTCCGTCGTGGTTCCCTTCCATAACGAAGAAGAAAATGTCACCGCGCTCTATGACGCGCTCAAGGCGGTCATGGAGCAGGTTGGCGACCCCTTCGAGCTGATCTTTGTGGACGACGGCTCATCCGACCGCACCTACCGGCTGCTGGAGGAAATTACGGCGGTCGACAGCCGCGTCATGGTCGTGAAATTGCGCCGCAATTTCGGCCAGACCTGCGCGCTCGCCGCCGGGTTCGACCACGCCCAGGGAGACTTTATTCTGGCGATGGATGGCGACCTGCAGCACGACCCGGCAGAAATTCCGAATTTCTTGGCCAAGCTCGAAGAAGGCTACGACGTGGTCAGCGGCTGGAGGAAGGAGCGCATCGACAACTTTGTAATGCGGCGCTTCCCTTCCCGTTGCGCCAACTGGCTGATGGCGAAATTGTCAGGCGTGGACATCCACGACTTCGGCACCACCTATAAAGCCTATCGGCGCGAAGTGATTCACAACATCCCGCTCTATGGAGAAATGCACCGGTTCATTCCGGCACTGGCGTCCTGGTATGGCGCTTCGATCTGCGAAATTCCCATCAAGAACGTAAACCGCGAGCGAGGAAAGTCGCATTACGGAATTTCGCGAACGTTCCGTGTGTTTTTCGATCTGATGACAATCCGTTTTCTGCTGAAGTACATGTCGCGGCCGATGCATTTTTTCGGTTCCCTGGGCGCGACCGGAATGTTTGGCGGAGCGGCACTCTCAATCTGGCTGCTGATGCTGAAGATATTTACGAAGCAGCACGTTATGGACCAGCATGGCCCAATGTTCGTTATCGCGGGCGTGATGATTTTGGCTGGGATTCAACTACTGGCCATCGGATTGATCGGCGAGCTGCAGGTGCGCCACTTCTATCAAAGCCAGTCTCGTGCACCTTACACCGTTGACCGTGTGGTGCGCCTCAATGCCCCGGAAGAGCCAAGTATGTTGCGGGGCGAGTAACGCGAACCAGCCCGCAGCGGTTCGCAGTTATTTCCGGCGGAACAGCGACCGTAAACTCCACTTTTTCGGCTCGCCGCTTTCTTCTTCAAATATATTTTCTGGAACTGGCTGCTCCCCTAAAGAATTTCCCAAAAAAATAGCCCGAGGGTTTTCAACGCACATTCGTTGCGCATCTTCAGCGCCGTATTCATCCTCCAAAAAACTGTAGGCCTCACTCATTACGGGCGGCCGAGATGTCGTGTTGTGGGCGTCTGTGGCAATGATGTGAGCCCAACGCTGGTCGAGAAGCTGTCGAACCACACGCTGGGGACCCTTGCCGAACGCGCCGATGACCGAACCAGCGGTCACCTGCACCAGGCAGCCCATGCGAATCCAGTCGGCCAGCTTTTCTGTCTTCTGCATCAGCGTCAGGTTGCGTTCCGGATGCGTAATGATCGGCACAATCCCGGCGACCAACATCTCATAAAAGCTTTCTGAAATATTCTGCGGAATGCCGAAATCCGGAAATTCCACCAAAAGGTATTGCTTGCCATTGATGGAATATTTGCCCGGATGGGAGAGCGCGTCCTCAATGTTCTCGTAGCTTAGATGGAAATCACAGCCCAGCCCCAGCGTGAGGCGATCGCCCAGCCTTTCACGCAAGCAATCTAACCGCGCCATGTTTTCTTCCGCGGAAAACGCGTACTCACTATTGGCATGTGGTGTGCAGACGATGTGCGTGATGCCGTCATCAATAGCCATCTCTGCCATGGCGAGAGATGTCCCGATGTCCACAGCGCCGTCGTCCAGGCCGTACAGTAAATGATGATGGATGTCGATCATTCTAGATCTTCGCTCTCAGCGCGTTATACCGAGCGCTGCAACCATGGACTGAAAGATGCGAACACCGTCCGCCGATCCGAGCATCGCTTCGCTGGAGCGGTCCGGGTGCGGCATCATGCCAAGAACATTGCGCCCTTCGCTTAGGATGCCGGCGATATTAGCGAGAGACCCATTCGGGTTTGCGTCCGGCGTAATTTCGCCATCTTCAGTCGAGTAACGGAAAGCCACTCGGCGTTGTGCCTCCAGCTGCTCGAGCGTCGCGTCGTCGCAGAAGTAGTTACCCTCCATGTGGCCGATTGGGATCTTCAACACTTCCCCTTCGCGCAGTTGATTGGTGAAGGGCGACTCGGCAGTCTCTGTCCTCAGATAGACCTGTCTGCAGATGTACTTCAGGCCCGCGTTGCGCATCAACGCGCCCTGTAGCAGGCCGCTCTCAGCCAGGATTTGGAATCCATTACAGATGCCGAGCACCGGCCCACCCGAGGCTGCAAACCTTTTCACTGCCTGCATGATTGGCGCGAAGTGCGCAATCGCGCCGGTACGCAGATAGTCTCCGTAGGCAAACCCGCCCGGCACTAAAATTGCGTCGCAATTCTCAAGGTCGGAGCTTTCATGCCAGAGAAAAGTCACCGGCTGTCCGATGACATCGGAAATTACGTGATAGGTGTCCTGATCGCAGTTCGAGCCGGGAAAAACTAGAACGCCGAATTTCATTTGCATGTAGTTTACCAGCCGCACTTGTCGGCTAACTCAGGTATGCAAATCACTGAGTCCAATTTCCATACTTTCAACTGAGACAAACCGTCGCAGCCGCGTCGGGAGACATGCCATTCGGCGCATGCATCTTAGTCCACTGCAGAGCACAAGTGAGGATAATTGCCGACCCCTGCAAAAAGCACGCCTCTGGCTGACTCGGTGGAGACCGGCGTCCGCAGTGTAGTTGAGCTCGAACGCCAGTTCGACCAAACGAAATCATTACCCGATAAGATCACGGATCTGATCGCCGACTTCTCCGGGACATTGTATTTTGTTGTATTACATCTCACCTGGTTCCTGGCCTGGTTCCTTGTCAACACCGGTCTTGTGCCCGGAATTCCAAGGTTCGATCCATATCCGTTCATTCTCCTCGCAATGATCGTTTCTGTAGAAGGTGTGGTACTCAGCACCTTCGTCCTAATGAAACAAAATCGCATGCAACGAAAGACCGATCAGAGAGATCATTTGAATCTCCAAATCGACTTGCTTGCGGAAAAGGAGATCACGAAAGTTCTGCAGGTGTTACGACTGATCTGCCGCAAGCTGGAAATTGAAGAAGTCGAAGGTGACCGAGATCTCGACCAGATGCAGAACACGACCTCGGTCAACGTCATTTCCGAGAGCCTTCAGAATGAAATGTCATCCTCCAATCAGGACTGAATTGAGTAATGTTCCGGGTCACTTCTGGCGTGCTAGAGTCAAGCGCACGAGCGATGAACTATAGCGACAACCAAACCACGCCCGGGATGCGCGACAACCCGCTCAAGAAAGCGGCCCTAGCAGTTCTGAACTGGTTGCGCGCAACTGTGCTCGACGCGCTGTTTGTCGGTGTACTATGGCTGATTGGACTGTGGTTGCTGCATGTACCTTGGGCGCCGTTCTGGGCGATAGTTGCAGCGCTTGCGCAATTCATTCCGAATTTCGGCGGAATGCTCGCTCTGATCGGCCCTGCGCTGAGTCTGCTGTTTGCTGGCCGCAACCTTGAGCAGTTCGGTCTGCTGCTCTGTCTGTACGGTGCTATCGTTTTCATCGACCAGCTTCTGCTGCAGCCCTGGCTAATGAAGCGGACAACGAAAGTTCCCATCTGGGCTTCCATTTTCGGACCCATTGTCCTCGGAATCATCATTCCGTTCTGGGGAGTTCTAGTAGCGCCGCCGCTACTGGCGGTGATCTTCGCGTTTCGAAAGTCGAAAACGCCTGCCTAACGGCTGGGCGAAAACTTTGATGCAGCGGTTCTCGCCATCGCAGATCCTTCGACCACGTGAGGCATCCCCGGGCCACCGCACTGCACTTTTCTTTGTTGGATCAGGCACCGTCCGGCTCGAAGGCGAACAGCAGAACTGACCGTGCGGTGACCGCGTAGGTTTCCCCCATTTTGAACGATTCTCGCGAGCTATCCTTCCCACCATTTTCTTCTAAATTGGTATCGACCAGCAGCGACCATCGGCAGCCGCCCACGGAGTCCGGAAGCGTGAAGTTCACAATATCGAAATGGTCGTTGATGACCATAAGCAATGTCGCTTCATGACCCAGCTGACGGATCCCGGTTGTCTGCGCCCGACCGTCCATCAGCATCCCGAAGCACCGCATTCCGGTGTCACCCCAGTTCGTGTCCTTCATTTCGGCGCCATCGGCGTTGATCCAGGTGACATCCTTCACTCCAAGCTCTTCGTTGCGCTCGCCTGTAAGAAAGAGATTGCGGCGCAGAATCGGATACCGGTGCCGCAGCCCTGTGAGCTTCTGTACGAACTGCGTGAGCGATTTGTTCTTTTCCGATAAGCTCCAGTCCACCCAGCTGATGTCGTTGTCCTGGCAGTAGGCATTGTTATTGCCTCGCTGGGTGCGGGCGAATTCGTCGCCGGCCAGCATCATGGGCGTGCCCTGCGAAAGCAGCAGAGTCGCCATGAAGTTCTTCATCTGCCGCTGGCGCAACGTATTGACCTCGGGGTCGTCGGTGGGTCCTTCAACACCGCAGTTCCAGGAAAGATTGTTCGAACTGCCGTCTTTGTTGCCTTCCCCATTCGCCTCATTGTGCTTTTCGTTATAGGAGACCAGGTCGTTCAGAGTGAAACCATCGTGCGCAGTTATGAAGTTGATGCTGCTCCACGGCCTGCGGCCCTGTTGGTTGAAAATTCCCCCTGAAGCACACAGGCGCTTTGTCAAAGCGGAAGCCGACCCCTGCCCCTTCCAGAAGCTCCGGACATCATCGCGAAACTTGTCATTCCACTCCGCCCAGCCTGGAGGGAATTCCCCTACCTGGTATCCCCCCGGCCCGCAATCCCAGGGCTCTGCGATCAGCTTCACAGTGTTCAGCAGCGGGTCCTGGCTGCACGCTCTCAGGAATCCGCTCTGCGTGTCAAAACCATGGACTTCGCGCGCAAGAATGGTTCCTAGGTCGAAGCGAAAACCATCCACATGCATCTGCTCCACCCAATACCGCAAACTGTCGTTCACCATCTGGATCACACGGGGATGGCTGAGGTTCACCGTGTTTCCGGCGCCGGTGTCGTTGATGTAGTACCGTTTGTTGTCCGGGATGAGGCGATAGTAGCTGGCATTGTCGATGCCCTTGAAGGAGAGGGTAGGCCCGCGCTCATTGCCCTCCGCGGTGTGGTTATATACCACATCGAGAATGACTTCGAGGCCCGCCTGGTGAATGCACGCGACCATCTCCTTGAACTCACGCAACGTCTGCGCCCGATCAGAGGAGTAGCGGGGATCGGGCGAGAAATAGCCGATGCTGTTATAACCCCAGTAATTCGTAAGACCCTGCTCCAGCAGATGGCTGTCATTGATGAACGCATGGATGGGGAGCAGTTCGATCGAGGTCACGCCGAGAGCCTTGATCGATTCGAGCACCTCTTTCGTGGCGAGGCCCGCATACGTACCTCGCAGATGCTCAGGAACTGCGGGATGTTTTTTGGTATAACCGCGCACGTGCATTTCATAAATAATCGTGTCATCGAAGGGAACAGCCAGGTGAGCCCGGCTTCCATGTCTATCCCGGCCGGGAGCGCCCTTCCAGTCGAAGTTCGGATCCACGACCACGGACTTTGGCATGAAAGGCGCGCTGTCGCGCTCATCGAAAGTCAGATCGTCCATCGTCTCCATCTGGTAGCCGAAAACCGCCGGGTCCCATCTCAGCTCTCCCATATGGGCAACTGCGTAGGGATCGAGCAATAGCTTATTGGGATTGAAGCGGTGGCCAGCGTCCGGCTCATAGGGTCCATGGACGCGATATCCGTAGATCGCCCCGGGACTCACTTCTGGAAGATAGCCGTGCCAGATCTGATTGGTATATTCCGGCAGCTCAATCCGCTCGAGCTCGCGCTCTCCCTTGTCGTCGAAAAGGCAGACTTCCACCTTTGTAGCGTTGGCCGAGAATACTGCGAAGTTGGTACCCTTGCCGTCCCACGCCGCCCCGCGCGGAAAAGGTAGACCTTCTTGAACACGTATCTTCCGACCCTCAGCCATTGAAGAGCATTCCTTTTGTTAATCAAGAAAAGTTCGGACGCACGGAGGCATCCAGGTGTGCCTGGGAAGCAGCAATGTCTCAGCCGTTCCGAAGGGGGAAACGAGTTTGCTTCACTGTGGCACTAACGTTGGATGCAGATGGGTATAGATAAGAGAGGTGCGGAATGTACGATATCCAGAAACGAGCAGCTACCACATCACCTACGCTCAGCAAATAGAGCCGGTAAGTCGGAAGCCTTCGGCTCGGCCGAGTAGCCTCCGACTTATCCGCCAACAAAGCAGACTGAACGCCAAGTTATATCTGGCGCACGCGTCCGCGCGTAACCAGTCTCAGAAGCAGTGTGAGAATGATGGCACCGATAACCGCAACCACAATCGTATAAACGATGCCGCCGCTACCCGGATGACCGAGCGACCGCATAATAAATCCGCCGATCAAAGCGCCGATCAGCCCGACGACCATGTCCATGACAGCTCCATAGCCGCCACCGCTCATGATCTTTCCCGTAATCCATCCCGCAATGATTCCAACGATGATCCACCAGATGATATACATGTATGCCTCTCCCCGTGAACTTCCGCGGCTTCAGAAAACCGATCCGCAATGTAGGCAATAATACGGCAGAAATCCGGTACACCGGAACCACCAGGCTATTGCCTGCTTCGTACAACACCCTTCTCAACCGCCATCAGTCGCTCGGCAGCATCGGCTGGCCTTCATGGGCAACCAGTAGATCATGCATGTCATTAGCATGTTCTTCCTCATTGCCGAGAATATGTTCCAGCATCACTCGCGTCGTCATATCTTTGTCATCGAAAAACCGGATCAGCTCCCTGTAATGCTCGACCGCGATGCGCTCTGCAATCAGATTTTCCTTAATCATTCCGATCAGGTCACCGCCTTCCGCGTATTGCGAAGCCGAACGGCTCGCCAATCCTTCGGGATTGAAGTTTGGCTTTCCTCCCAGTTGATTGATACGTTCAGCAACCGCCATCATGTGCTCCTGCTCCTCCTTGGCATGCTCGGCGAACTCCGCTTTCACGCTGTCGCTGGAGATCCCGGCCGCAGAGACGGCATGCATCGTGTAGCGAAGCACGCAGACGATTTCCGTGGCCAGAACCTGCTGGAGAATATCGATGGTCTGCTCGACATTTCCGCCGTAATTCTCCGTGACCGCGCCTCGTTCGATACTCCGCTTGGCGCGCTCCCGCAATGCTTTCACATCAGTCAAAAATGGCTGCGATTGATTCGTCGTAGACATGAATAATCCCTTCAATTTGGTTTTGCGCAATCTTTCTGGACTTCTTCCATCCTTCAGCCGAATCCAGCGAACATACCGCAGTTGGATGCGCTAAAGCCAACAAAAGAATGTGGATTCAATAAAAAATGTTGCGGAAAGTTTGACCCCTGGTTGACAAACAATCCGGAAAGCCGCCTTACGCGTTATTCAGACAGCGTCCGGTATGCTCAAAACCTATCTCACGTTTGCGCCTCAATTTCCACCCGTGTACATTGGAGGGGCATCTCGGACCCCGCTTCCAATCGGGTCTAATCTCGTTTCTAGAGCTATCCTCGCTTTGACAGCCATCGAACACGGTAATCCGACAGATCAACAGCTCATGCAGCAGATCCGTCAGAGAAAACCCGAGGCCTTGTCACGTATCTACGATCTTTATTCGACGCTCGTGTACTCCGTCGCAATGCGCGTGCTGCGAGACGGAGCCGCAGCGGAAGATGTCATGCAGGAAGTCTTTCTAAAGATCTGGCAAAAACCGGACTCGTTCGCCGATCAGCGCGGCAGTCTCTGTGCATGGCTGGCGGTAGTCACGCGAAACCGCGCCATCGACCGCATACGCGCCGGCAAACAATTCGACAATGTCGACGACCTGCAGCTCTCCAATAACGTGGATTTGGGAGCGGAAGCTGAACGCGAGATCATGCTCCAAAAAGTGCGCGCGGTGCTTCAAACGATGCCGATCGACCAGCGGCAGGCGATGGAGATGGCTTTTTTCGAAGGCCACACGCATACGGAAATAGCACAGCAGACCGGGCAACCTCTGGGCACGATCAAGACTCGGATCCGCTCCGCTTTGATTACCATACGAAAGGCTCTGGAACTTCCAGCATGACGCCCGAACAACATCCCGGCCTGGATGAACTCATCCTTTACTCGATGGGTACAGCTGCTCGAACGGCGTCCGATCGAGAGGCGATGGTCCGCGTGCGTCAGCATGTAAGCACCTGTGCGGAATGCCGCGCCGAGGTGGCGCAGATGCGTACTGAACTGGCCTTGACTGCGATGGCGGTTCCGCAGATCGCCCCGCCCGCATCCGCTAAGGGGCGTCTCTTCCAGGCCGCTGGACTCGATCTCGCGCAGGCGGTCAGGGCTGCCGAAGCGCCCTCTTCGGTAGCCTCTCCTAAAATCTCGCCCGGGAATCTGGTCTCCATGACCACGCTACGCACGAGCCCGGCCCTGATCTGGGGCGGGTGGCTCGCCGCAGCGGCTTGTCTGCTGTTGGCAGTACAGATCCGCCACGCGAATCAGGGTATGCGCCGGCAGTTGCGAACGGAATCCGCGGAAGTTCTGAAATTGCAGGACTCTTCCGCCCGGGCGCAGAAGGTATTGGATCTACTGAGTTCTCCCGAGGCGCAGCGCGTAACATTAGTCGCCGCACACGCGACCCCGGTTCCGACCGGACATGCAGTTTACCTTCCCGACCGCGGAGCGCTGGTCTTTACGGCGAGCAATCTCGCTCCGCTACCCGCGAACAAAACGTATGAGCTATGGGTGATCCCCGCCAACGGCACTGCGCCGGTCCCCGCGGGGACTTTTCAGCCGGATGCGCGCGGCATGGCCAGCGTTCTGATGCCCAACCTGCCCCAGGGGATAAAGGCCAAGGCCTTCGGCGTCACCATGGAGAATACCGGCGGATCGGCCACCCCAACACTCCCCATCCTGCTTGCCGGCGGATAGACCCAACCCCATTTCTTTCAGCGTCACGAGCATCCGCTCGGCCTGGGGAAACTCCTGCTGCGTCCCCCATCTGTTTCGTAGATCTCGGTCCATAGAACAGGCCAGAAATACGGCAGCGGAAGCGGCTAGACTTCTTGTCCGCGAATCCGTTGCTGCCAATGGGTCCGAACGAACCAGACGAACGCGACAGCCAGCAAGATAATGATTGCGAGGTCGGCACGGTGCAGAATGCTTTTCAGCCGGGGATCGGTATTCCATGCGCTGCCAAGTTTCTTCCCGGCGTACGCCAATGCCAGGCACCAGGGCCAGGAACCGATGAAGGTGTAGATGTGGAAGCGTCGCTGCGACATGCGGGCAATCCCGGCCGGCAGTGCGATGAACGTGCGCACGACCGGCAGCAAACGGCCGACGAGCACTGTGATCGATCCATGACGTTCAAAAAAAGCGATGGTTCTATCAAGATCACGACGGCTCAACAGCACGTAGGAACCGAAGCGCTCCACCAGCGGACGTCCGCCATAGGCGCCGATCCAGTAAGCGATTGCGGAACCAATGTTGCAGCCAATCGCGCCCGCCGTTGCCACCAGGAACAGGTTGAATCGCCCGGTGTACACCAGGTAACCGGCGAACGGCATAATGATCTCCGAGGGCAGCGGAATGCAGGCTGACTCAATTGCCATCAGCAGCGCGACGCCCGCGTAACCGATGTGAGAAATGATTCCCGTGACCCACGGGACAAGGAACGTCAAGATTTTTTCTGTCATTCAATCGCGATCTGAACCATGAGATGTGAAGAGTATATCCGGCCCATGCGCGCGCTTTGCTAGCATGAAGAGGTCGATTTTCGGAGGCAACATTCGATGACACATTCATTGACCCTCGATTGGATGCCGCGATAATGCCAACCAATCCGTCAAAAAAGAAGTCCGTACCGAGAAAAGCCGCCAAAGCCCTGCCTTCCGGAGAGAGACCGCGCGTCCGAAAACCGGCGGAGAGTTCCCCCACGAATCCAAAACGCGTTCGCACAATCCTGGATCGGCTGGCCGAACATTATCCAAATGCCGTCTGCGCACTCCACCACAAAAATGCATGGCAATTGATGGTCGCCACCATCTTATCCGCGCAGTGTACTGACGCGCGCGTGAACCTGGTCACGCCGGAATTGTTCCGCCGCTTCCCTGGCCCGCAGGCGATGTCGAGTGCATCGCCTGCGGAGATCGAGGAGCTGATCCGCACCACCGGGTTCTTCCGCAATAAGACGAAAAACATCATCGGGGCGGCGCAACGTGTTGTCGCGGAATTCGGCGCCAAAGTTCCACAAACAATGGACGAGCTTTTGAGCATTCCCGGAGTCGCACGCAAAACCGCCAATGTGGTGCTCGGATCTTGGTTCAGAATCGGTGTAGGAGTGGTGGTCGACACACATGTCATGCGCATCACGCAGCGACTGGAACTGACAAAGTCCACAACGCCGGAAAAGATCGAGCAGGAGATGATGCAGCTGATCCCACAAGGGAGCTGGATCGATTTCTCTCATCGCGTGATTCATTTTGGACGCGAAATATGCATTGCCCGCAAGCCTCGCTGCGCGGACTGCTTTCTGGAAGATGTTTGCAATTCGAAGGACAAGACCTGGAGCACGCACTAGCTTCACGCGCCTATGAGCCTGCGTACCACCGGCAGAGCGCACCTACCAGACCTGGAATCGTATATTCCGCGGCTACGACCACCGGCTCAATACCATGGTCGAGCAGCGTTCGGCTGGTAATGGCGCCGATCGAAGCAGCAGCCATACTGGGGGGCCACGCCACAATGCGGGCCTCAGCCAACAATCGAAAAAAGTTCGTCACAGTGGAAGAACTGGTGAACGTGACCGCATGGGGCAGACGCTCGGGCCGGTTGAAAATCTCTTGCAACGCATCGCAGGAAGCTGCGGGAACCACCGTCTGATACGCGTCCACGACATCGACCGCCGCGCCCGCCTTTTCGAGTTCGACCGGTACAATGTCACGAGCAACCTTCGCGCGCACCAGCAGTACATTCTGCCCGAAGACCTGGTCGCGCAACGCGTCCACCAGCGATTCGGCAACGTACTTTTCCGGAACGAGATCCGCAATCAAGCCATGGGACTCGAGCGCTCGCGCAGTAGCCGGTCCCATAGCCGCAATGCGAAGCGAATCCGTGGAGTCGAGCGCAAGCTGTAGCGGCGCGAATGTGTTCCGCGCCACTTCTTCCAGCCGCGCGACAAGCACTTCAACCGCGTTCGCGCTCGTTAAAACCAGCCACTGATATTTCCGTGCATCTCGCAAAGCCAGGTCAAGTGCCTCGTAGGAATCGGGCGGAATGATTTCGATCGCCGGGACCACGAGAACCTCCGCGCCCTGCTCTTCGAGCGCCGCAGCCAGCGTTTGCGCCTGGTGGCGCGCTCGCGTGATCAGAATTCTTTTGCCCGCAAGCGGCTTCATGCGCGTGCGTTTTCGGCCGAAGCTTTGCCGGCAATCAGAAGCTCCGCCGCACCCTTTTCAAGTAGGCGATCTGCGATGGCTAGGCCCATCTCGCTCGCGACCGTGAGGCTATTTGCTGTTTCGCCAATCAGCATATTCTCCCGGAGAATCCGCGAGCCGGTCGGATGCGCGACGATCGCTGTCACCGACCAGCCCGCATCGAAACCAACGCAGTGAACTCCGATCGGAACCTGGCATCCGCCTTCGAGGGCAGCAAGCGCCGCCCGTTCAAGCGTGACCGCGAACCGCGAAGGTGCATCTTCAAGCCCCGCCACGATCTTGCGGGTCGCCTCATCGCCGGCCCGGCATTCAATCGCGAGCGCACCCTGGCCCGGTGCCGGACACATTTCTTTCGGCGTAAATCGCGAACGCACCCATTCCGTCCGCTGAAGCCGGTCGAGCCCCGCCGCTGCGAGAACGATCGCGTCGGAGTGCCCCTCGCGCAGCTTGCGCAGCCGCGTGTCCACATTGCCGCGCAGTTCGCGAACATCAAGATCCGGGCGGAGAGCACGGAGGAGAGCTTGCCGCCGTAAACTGCTGGTGCCCACGACAGCCCCTTGGGGCAGTGTTGCAAAGGCCGGATAACGGACGGAGACGAACGCATCCCGTGGGTCCGCGCGCTTCGGAACGCAGGCGATGACAAACTCGTCCGCTAACTCCGAAGGCAAATCCTTCAGACTATGGACGGCGAGATCGATGCGATCCTCCGCAAGCGCCTCTTCAATTTCCTTGGTGAACATGCCCTTCGTTCCGACCTGTAGAAATGGTGCGTGCTGCATCCTGTCGCCCGTGGTGATGAGAATCTCAATCGAAACATCATGACCGCGCTCACGAAGTTGGCCCGCGATGTGTTCGGCCTGCCATCGAGCGAGCGCCGAGCCTCTGCTGCCGATGCGGATCATTTGGAATCCTCTCCGTCGAGCGAATCCGATTCGGATCCCGCGGAGTGCGACGCTTGGCCATCAAGATCAAAGACCGCCTGGATCACTGCCATGGTCACGCGATCCCCTTGTCCCGCAGCCCGCTTGATCGCTTGGATTGGGGCGTGTTGCAGCTTGTTGACCAACGCCCGCGTGACTTGTTCGACCGCGTGCAACTGCTCGATGGAAAGATTAGCCAGCCTTGGCGCCGCGCGGCGCATCTCCTGCTGCCGCACCTCTTCCAAATTCTGCTGCAACGCGATAATCGACGGAACCCCATCGAGCGACTGCACCCGTTGTGCGTAGCGCTCCACTTCCTGGCCGATGATCGCTTCGGCGTCCTGCGCCTCTTTGACGCGGTTGGATATGTTCGAGACTGCAACCGCCTGGAGATCGTCAATGTTGTAAACAAAAATTCCCTCAACCCGATCAATCTCCGGATCGACATCTCGTGGAACAGCGATGTCGATGAAGAACATGGGTCGCTGCTTGCGACGGTGAGCGTACGCCTCAGCGTGTTCCCGTTGAAAGATAGGTGCGGATGCTCCCGTGCAGGTGACGACGATGTCCGCGAGCGCAGCGTATTCATGGAGTGAGGCGTAGGCGATCGGTTGCGCCATTCCAGCTTGCACGGAAGCACGCGATCCAGCCGCATGCTGGCACGTAAATTTTCCTGCCAGCGACCTAGCACGCTCATCCGTCCGGTTGCAGATATAGATGTGGCTCGCCCCCTGGTGCATCAAGCTGCGGGCAGCCAGCTCGCCCATCTTGCCGGCTCCCATCAGCAGCACAGTTCTTCCTTGTAATGATCCGAAGATTTTTCGTGCCAGGTCAACGGCAACCGAAGCGATCGAAACCGAGGAGATGCCGATGCTGGTCTGGTTGCGCACCTTGCGCGCCACTGTGAACGCCCGCTGCAACAGCGGATCGAGATTGCTGTTCATACCCCCGACCGACCGCGCAATCGTGTACGACTCTTTTACCTGCCCCAGAATTTGCGGCTCTCCCACAACCAGCGAATCCAGGCTCGAAGCCACACGGAACACATGACGCACTACTTCCGAAGCACGATATTCGTACATGTAAGGACGTAGCGCGCCAACATCCAAAGCAAAATAATTGTGGATAAACTCCAGCAGATCGGCCTGAGCCGGTTCCTGATAAGTGAGAAATTCGACGCGATTGCAGGTGGAGAGAATCATCCCCTCCCGCACACAGGGCACCGCCAGCAGAGAGCGCGTGGCCTCCTGCAAGCGCGCCGGAGAGATGGCAAGCCGTTCCCGCACGTCAAGCGGTGCGGAGTTGTGGTTCACGCCAAGCAGGACAAAGTTCATGGCGCCGCGAACCGATGCACGGTGCTGAACTGGTTCGCGGCCCACACGGTTAGCGCGAACAGAAACACCAGCGACGAGAGATAGACAGCCCGCTTTCCGCGCAGGCCAGAGTGACGCCGCACGTGAAGCATCCAAACGTAGAGCAGCCACATGCCGATCGAGAGCAGCACCTTGGGATCTAGAAAGTAGCCAGCGCCTACGCTTTCCTGCGCGATCAATGCACCAGCCAGCAAGCCGGCGGTCATGCAAGGAAATCCGACAATCAGTGTTTTATGGGCAATCTGATCGACAGTATCGAGCGACGGCAGATGACTGAAGATTCCACCAACTTTTTTCTGCTTCAGGCGCCGCTCCTGAATCAAGTAGAGCAGGCTCGCGATCAAACTGAAAATAAGAGCCGTATACGCTGCAAGCAGCAGCGCGATGTGCAGAACGATCCAGCCGTTTCGCATCCATTCGCCGGAAAGCGGCGCATGGTCGGGACCGGCAGCTGGCATCAGCAGCAACAGAAAAATCAGCGGCAATGCGAACACACCCAGCGAAATTGCCCGGTAGCGTCCGTAAATGCTGAGGAACGCCACAGCCAGCAACAGGGCCAGTGACGTTTCCACCTCATGCAGGCTGGCCGGAACCCAGTGGTGGGCCCGATTCAAGCATTTCCACAAGCGCGACAAAATGAAAGAAAACCGCGGATAAACAGGCTGCGAGCACCAGTTTCCGTGACCGGTCTTGGCCGCTCACAACGTCGGGGATGACCGCGATACTGGACGCACCGTACAGCACGAGCGCAATCCGCAGCCAGATAAGGTACATAGCCGTCCTTCGAACGAGCGCGATTGCCACGCCCACCGCAATAGATAAGTATATCGTGCGAATCTTAGGCTTCTCCGCGCGGAATGCTTTGCGGTTAGCGCTGCACAACAGCCCACGGGCGCGATATGCTGACGCTATCCCGTGTCCACCGCCCAATCCAATCCAACTGCCGACTTGGCCACCACGCCGTTGATGCGGCAGTACGCAGCCGCCAAGCAGAAACATCCCGATGCCCTTCTCTTTTTCCGGCTTGGAGACTTTTACGAGCTGTTTTACGAGGATGCGAAAACCGCGGCTCGTGAACTGCAGATAACGTTGACATCGCGCGATAAGGAACGGGCCATTCCGATGTGCGGCGTACCCCACCACGCGGCCGACCAATACATCCCGCGGCTGTTGCGGCTGGGGTACCGCATCGCGATCTGTGAGCAACTGGAAGACCCCAAGCTGACGAAAAGCATCGTGCGCCGTGAGGTGACCCGTGTGCTCACGCCTGGGACCGCAATCGACCCCACTCTGAACTCCGATGAGAGCAATTTCCTTGCTGCCCTCTGCTTCGACGGTTCCACAGTCGGGCTCGCGCTGCTCGACAACTCAACCGGGGATTTCCGCGCAACCGAGTTTCACGGTTCTGATGCGCGAGAGGCGATGACAAGGTGTTGCGACGAGTTGGCACGTCTGGCTCCCGCGGAAATCCTCGTGACAGAGGACTCCAACGCTCCTCTGGCTTCCTTCCGAGAAGTTTTTCGCCCGCGCACCGTAACGCATTTGGAAGCTTGGGTACTGACGGCGGATTATGCCGTTCCCCTCCTACAGAATCACCTAGGCACGCGGGAGCTGTCGGGGTTCGGCCTGGGGGGCCACACCGCAGCCGCCGTGGCTGCCGGCAGCATACTGCATTATTTGCGCGCCACACAGCTGGGAAAACTGGAGCACATCGACCGGGTGCGCTATTACGAGCACAACGAATGTCTGCAACTGGACGCGGTCACGGTAAGAAACCTGGAGTTGGTCGAGCCGCTGATGCCCGGCGCGCGGCGCAAGACCACTCTATTCCAGGCGCTCGATCATTGCCTTACTCCCATGGGCAAACGTAAACTGCGCGCAACGATTCTGCGTCCTCTGCTTGACTTGAATGCCATCGCTGAGCGGCTCGATGGAGTGGCCGAACTGCATCGCGATCTGATCAGACGCGAGCACCTGCGGGAAAGTATCTCGGGCATCCTCGACCTGGAGCGCCTGCTGAGCCGTATATCGCTTGACAGCGCAGGTCCCCGCGACCTGGTGGCGATGGCAAGCTCTGCTGCCGGGCTTCCAGCTGTGGCCGAAGCGATCAAGCACTTCGCTTCGCCGGCATGGAAGCGATTGCACGGCAAACTTGATTGCCTGGCCGATCTCGAACACGTCATCCGAACAAGCATGGCGGAGCAGCCCCCGGTTCATCTGGAAGATGGCGGAGTCATAGCCGCGGGAGTCGATCGTGAGCTGGACGAGTTGCGCGCGTTGGGGCATGACGGCAAGCTGTCGATCGTTGCCATTGAGGAGCGCGAGCGACAGCGCACCGGCATCGGTTCGTTGAAAATACGGTATAACTCCGTCTTCGGCTATTACATCGAGATCACAAAAGCGAATCTGCAAAGCGTTCCCGCCGATTACGAACGCAAGCAGACCCTGGTGAACGCAGAGCGCTTCACCACTCCCGAACTAAAAGAGTACGAACGCAGCGTGCTCGGCGCGCAGGAGCGGTGTCTTCAGATTGAGCGCCGTATTTTTCTTGAACTTCGGCAGACCGTTCTTGCAGGAAGCGCGCGCATTCGCGCCACCGCCGAAGCCATTGCCGAGATCGATCTGCTTGCCTGCTTTGCACATATTGCTGCCAGTCGGCAATACGTGAGGCCGGAAGTCGATGACTCAGGCATCTTCGAAGCTCTCGCCGCGCGTCATCCCGTCATCGAATGGCACATGCAGCAGGCGTCGGAAGGTCGCTTCGTTCCGAACAGCATTTACATCGATACAGAGGGTCCGAGCCTGCTGCTGCTCACCGGCCCCAATATGGGTGGAAAGTCCACCTACTTACGGCAGGCCGCGCTGCTCGTCATAATGGCGCAGATGGGCTGCTTTGTTCCCGCGCAGAGAATGCGGCTGGGAGTTGTGGATCGCATCTATACTCGCATCGGCGCCAGCGACAACGTCGCTGAAGGCCGCTCCACATTCATGGTGGAGATGACGGAGACAGCGACGATCCTCAATACGGCAACGCCGCGATCCCTGTTGCTGCTCGACGAGATGGGTCGGGGCACTGCCACGTTCGATGGCATGTCCCTGGCCTGGGCGACCGTCGAGCACCTGCATGAAACCTTGGGTGCCCGAGCACTTTTTGCGACCCACTACCATGAGCTGACCATGCTTTCCGTGCATCTGCCGCGCTTGAAGAACCTGCGGGTTGCCGTCCAGGAAAATCAGACAGGAATTGTTTTCCTCCATACCATTGAAGAAGGCGCGGCGAACAAGAGCTATGGAATTGAGGTGGCACGCCTCGCCGGATTGCCGCGCGAAGTGATCGTGCGAGCCCGGGAAATCCTGCGCCAGCATGAGCGATCCGAGAAGCGTGAAATTGAATCGAGTCTCGCCCGCGATCCGGGCATCCAGATGACGCTGTTCACTCCTCTGTCACAGCACGTCGTGGAGCAGATTCAGGCGCTCGACCTGAATGCCTTGACCCCTCTGCAGGCATTGAATTTACTGCAGCAGCTGCAGGAAGAAGTCCGCGAACGAAATTCTTCGCTGGAGCTGCGGGGCGCATGAAATCCGCCGCGACGCTCCGCCATCGAATCGGTTCCCTGCTAATCGTGGGTCTTGAGTCTACATCTCTCACCCCGCTGGAGATAGCCTTGCTGCGCATTCTCAAGCCCAGCGGCCTGATTCTCTTCCGCCGCAATGTGGAATCGCCGGTGCAGGTTCATTCGCTGTTTCGCCAGGCGTCGACCAGCTTAGACCGGCCGTTCCTTCGCGCCGTCGATCTGGAAGGTGGCAGCGTGGATCGCCTGCGCGATCTGATCGGACCAACGCCTTCTGCCGCCGAGGTGGCGGCCACAAACAATCCGAAGCTCTTCCGAGAGCATGGACTTTTCATTGGATTGGCGCTGGCATCCCTGGGTTTCAATCTCGATCTCGCCCCGGTACTGGACCTTGCCCTCGACCCTGCGCTCCCGGTAATGGGAACGCGCGTGATTTCCGGCGATCCCGCAAAGATCGTCGCATACGCCAGGAACTTTCTTGCCGGGCTGGCGCAGCTTCACGTACTTGGGTGCGGCAAACACTTCCCCGGGCTCGGCGGCGGCACGCTCGATTCACACCATGACACTCCGCGCATCGCGCGAACCTGGGAACAGATATGGCGAGACGACCTCGAACCATATCGCGCGCTTGCTTCGACGCTGCCGCTGATCATGGTGAGCCACGCCGCGTATCCACGCATTGAAAAACCATCGCAGCCTGCCTCCCTCTCCCGCTTCTGGATCACTGACGTGCTGCGCCGCAAGCTTCATTACCGCGGGCTCGTAATTTCTGACGACATGGAAATGGGCGGCGTCCTGAACCACACCTCCATCGAAGCATCAGCAATCGAAGCGATTGCTGCGGGAACCGATCTGCTAGAAATCTGCCATCGCGCCGATCGCGTTCTAATCGCCCACGAAGCCCTATTGCGTGAGGCAGAGCGTTCGCCGGCGTTTGCACGGTCCGTGAATACGGCGGCGGCGCGTGTCGCGGCGGCAAAGCAGCTGCTACTCGGGAAAGAGCGGCTGCCCAAGCCGCTTTCCGCGGCAGAATTGAAGAAGCTGCGAAAAATACAGCAGCGCTTGCGGGAAAAAGTCAGGCTTGCACAACCCAAGGGCGCCCAATGACAACTTCTCCGGAGCGGCTTCGCGCAACAAGCCGAGCGATGACAGTGGGTGGCGTTATGAGCGGCACCTCCGCCGATGGCATCGATGTGGCGCTCGTCCGAATCAACCCTGCTACTCAGGATTTTCCACGGATTCGGCTCCTGGCGCATTTAGCCCTGCCGTATCCGGCGGCAGTTCGCAAGCGCATCTTGGAGGCGATGAACGGCGAAAACGAATCGGTGGCAGAGCTCTCCCAGCTCCATTGGCGCTTAGGACAGCTCTATGCGGACGCGGTTGCTCGCACATTGCAAGCACATCCCATGCCGCTCGACCTGATCGGTTGCCACGGCCAGACGATCTATCACCGTGGCATTGCCGGGCGGACACCCCGCGCTGCGATGGCATGTACCTGGCAGATGGGAGAGGCCTCGGTCATTGCCGCGCGCCTAGGCGTTCACGTGGTCTCGGATTTTCGCCCCTCGGATCTTGCGGTCGGCGGACAGGGCGCGCCGTTGGTTCCGCTCCTCGACTATGTTGCCTTCCGGCACGCCACGCGCAATCGTGTGCTGCAGAACCTTGGCGGCATCGGCAACCTCACAGTCATCCCCGCAAGCGCGAAGGCCGCCGCCATCTTCGCCTTCGATACAGGTCCCGCCAACATGGTGATTGATGCGGTGATGACTGAATGCTTTGCCAAACCATACGACGCGCAAGGTGCTACCGCTGCCCGCGGCCAGGTGCTGCCATCCGTGGTGCAGAAGTTTCTTTCGCATCGATTTTTTAAACTTGCGCCGCCAAAATCTGCCGGCCGGGAGGAGTTTGGCCGTGAGTTTACAACGCTGTTTCTGGGCGAATGCCGGAAGCACAGCCGCAGGGACGAAGACGCAGTCGCCACGGCTACCGCGCTGACTGCCCGCTGCATTGGACTGGCGTGGAAGCGGTTTGTGCAGCCAGCTCTAGCGGCAGCCCCCACGGACTACATTGTTGCCGGAGGCGGCGCCAACAACCCTACGCTCATGAAGATGATCGGCGCGGAACTCGAGCCGTTTCACCATGGAAATGTTCAAACCAGCGACGACTTCGGCATGCCGGTCGCCGCCAAGGAGGCGATGGCCTTCGCACTGCTCGCCTATCAAACCTGGCATCGCCTTCCGGGAAATCTGCCGCGCGCAACCGGTGCGACGCGGGCCGTGATTCTCGGGAAGGTTACCTATGCCTGAGAAGCGCCCCTTGCTAATCGGAATCTTCGCAGCAAGCTTCCTGGTCTGCTCGCTCGCCAGTTGCAAACAGAAGGCCACCGACCCAAACTCCGTAACCGTGCTGATCGAGAGCAGCCCCGCGAATCTCGATCCGCGCATCGGGACCGACGCGCAATCGGAACGCATCGATGAATTGATTTTCGACTCCCTGTTAAAGAAGGACGCGCAATTTAATCTCCAGCCGGACCTTGCCACCTCGTGGGAGTCGCCCGATCAGCTTACATACATTTTTCACTTGCGCAGCGGCATCGCATTCCACAATGGCCAGCCGTTCACCTCGCGCGATGTGAAGTGGACGCTTGATTCCGTGTTGAACCACAGTCTGCTGACTGCCAAATACCAGGCATTCCGCAACGTTGCGGAGATCGAGGCGCCCGACGCGCAAACAGTTGTCATCCATATGCGGCAGCCCGATGCCTCGCTATTGTGGAGCCTTTCTGACGGCGCCCTCGGCATTGTTCCGTATGGCAGCGGGAGGGATTTTCAACAGCACCCGATCGGCACAGGCCCGTTTCGTTTCGTGCAGCAGGAGGTTGACAAGGAGGTTATTCTGGAGCGCAATCCGCATAGCTGGCAGACCGTGCCCACCGTCAGCAGGCTGCGGTTCAACGTGGTCCCGGATGGAACCACACGCGCGCTGGAGCTGCGCAAGGGTTCCGCCGATGTGGCGCAAAACGCGCTCACGCCCGACATGACCTGGTCCATGCGCCACGATTCCAATTTAGCAACTGTCTCCACCCCCGGAACCGTCGTGCAATATCTCACTTTCAACCTGCGCGACCTATATCTGCGCGACGTTCGCGTCCGGCGCGCGATTGCGTACGCAATGAACCGGCCGCTGATCGTCTCCACCCTTTTGCGCGGGCAGGCGCGCTCCGCGGAAAGCCTGCTGCCGCCGAACCATTGGGCCTACGATGGCGACGTGGCGCATTACCAGTACGACCCGGCAAAGGCGCGTAACCTGCTCGACTCAGCGGGCTACAGGCCGGCCGGCAACGGCATTCGCTTCCACCTGGAGATGAAGACTTCGACTGATGAAGGAACGCGACTGCTGTCCATGGCACTGCAGCAACAGTTAAGGGAGGTGGGGATTGCGCTTGATGTGCGCACCTTTGAATTCGCCACGTTCTATTCCGACATCACGCGCGGCGCATTTGGAATCTACAGTTTGCGGTGGATTGGCGGAAATGAAGACCCGGATATTTTCCGCTATGCGTTTGCCTCATCCAGTTTCCCGCCTCGCGGGGCGAATCGCGGCGCCTATTCAAACGTGCAAGTCGATCGATTGCTGCAGACCGCCGGCACGGAAAGTAATCAGGAGCAGCGGACGGAGGCGTATGCGCGTGTGCAGCAGATCCTTGCAGACGAACTGCCCACCCTGCCGCTTTGGTTTCTGGACTCCGTCGTGATTTACAATCGACGGCTCAGCGGCGTGCAGGCGTCCCCCTCAGGGAATTTCTATTTCCTCGAGACCGTTGTTCCGCACGCGGCGCGCTAAAAATCCCGCGCAACCTTCCACCGATGTCGATTGTCATCCGGAGCAAAGTAAACAACGTCACAACAGCGTCGCGACAGAGGGCAAACTGTAGTTACACCGGAACAGTGCGAGCGCGAGATGTGGGTTTCTCCCGCGGCCCTGGCTCCGAACCAGCGAGCTGCACGGTGATCAACATCGCAGGCACCAGGAACACGATCGAATTCAGCACCCACATGATCACCCCTGCAGAAACTTGATCCGCGAGCACAGAGACATGGAATGGATTTGGACCGGCAACATAGAACTGGTAAATAGGTCGATTGCAGAAGGCAAGAAATGCCGAGAGCGCCGTGTTCACAATGTCTGCCGAAAGCAAGTACAGCAAAATCATCCAGCCGTTCGCGCGGGCGCGGCTTGGCCAGGGATGAAGCACGATGTACCAGAAAAGCAGCGCTGTCGACAAAAAACAGATGTGTTCAAAGTCGTGCACGCCCTCATGGCGCAGCGCCAAGTCATACGCCCTCGGCAGGTGCCACGCCAGGAAGGCGAGATTGAATGAAAACCATGCGAAAGCGGGAGCGGTCACCAAATCCGCCAACCTGCGCAGCGGACGGAATGCAATCAGAGGCCCGACAACTCGTCGGATCATCCATCGCGGCAGGCCTCGCAAGATTGGCACAATCGGCGCGCCGAGCAATATCAGCGGGGGTACAACCGACATCAGCAGAAAATGCTGCACCATGTGCGCGCTCAACAGGACGTCGGCGAAGCCGTCAATCGGCGAAGCAATCGCCAGCCAAAGCGTCGCCATACCGCTGAGAAAATACAGCAGCCGCGCGCGGCTGAGATAATGTAAGCGCGTTTTGCGAATGGCAACCCAGCCCCGCACATATATCGCAGCGACCAGAATCACGCTGACCGTCAGCCCGATCGGCAGCGACCAGTCCGACAGGATAGCTTGCGTTTCTGCAGCCATGATCGAGCGGCTACTTTCTTCCTTGCGGGGCCGGCAGTGGATGGCCCTGCGTCAACCGGCGGGAATCTTCCTGCGCTGGCCGCACATTGCCGTTCAGAGTTCGAAGAAAACTCACAAGCGCCGTCGTCTGCTGCGGACTCAGCGCACTTCCATACGCCGGCATGTTCCCGCTGCCCTGCAGAACCTGGCGAATCAACTGGCTTTCAGTCAATCGGACCGCAACGCCGTTCAGATCAGGGCCGCGCTGTCCGCCTACTCCTGCTAGCGAATGGCAATTGCGGCACTGCATGTCTTGAAAAACCAGGGCACCCTGGCGTTCCAGCGGAGTCCTTCCGTTTAGAAATCTTGGCTGCACAGCGTCGCCGCTCCACGCTTCCATTCGCGGGCTCCACGGCGTTGTTTGGCCCAGTCGAGTGAAGATCGAAATCGAAACAACGATCACCATCAGCATAAGCATCGCAACCGGACGCCGTGACCAATGCTTTTCTCCCTCTCCCGCGTACAGCGGCAGCGCGAGCATCGCAAGAATTGCCAGAATGGGCGCAATCAGGATCAGCGGCGTCTCCATGTTCGGCGGCAATAGCGCAAACAACGAAAAGATCCAGAGGAACGGAACGTCAGGCTTGGGATAGGTCTGGATGATCGTCGGATCCGGCGGCCCGCCAGGTCCAATCGGCCCAAGGAAAAACGCGAAAGCTATGATCATCAAGATGATGCCGGCGGAAAAAAAGGCATCCTTCCAAGCGCCCTCTGGAACAAATGGAATGCCGTCCTTGTGAATTTCCTCTTCGTATTCCTTGATGTATGTGCTTCTCCGCACCAGACGTCCTGGCATCGGCCACTCGTTAATTCCGAGCCGCAACACCATCCAGACGTGCAGGCCAACCAACGCGATCAGAATACCGGGGATAATAAAAACGTGCAGCGCGAAAAAGCGGGAAACCGTTGTTGCCCCGATCGTTGGGCCACCCAGCATTAGATGGACCAGCCAGGCTCCAATCAACGGTACGCGGCCCATGATCGAAGCCCCAATTCCCAGACCCCAATAGGCATCCTGATCGAAGCGCAGTACCTGGCCCGTAAACGCCATGCCGAAGGTCATCAGCAATAGAAACACGCCCACGATCCAGGTAAGCTCGCGCGGAAATTTATAAGCGCCGAAGGTGAAGACCTGCGCCATGTGGATCAGCACAATGGCGATCATGAAATCCGATCCCCATCCGTGCATAGCGCGCAGAAACCAGCCGAGTGTGAGGCCGTGGTTCAGAAAATTCAGACTGTTCCATGCGTCCCGCGCCGTCGGCGTGTAGACCAGCGCCAGCAGAATGCCGGTGACCACCTGCAAGACCAGGATGACAGTCGCCGCGCTGCCAAATACATACCACCAGCTTGAGGCGCTTCTCGGGATGGGGTGCTCGGCAGCCTCAGTGATCGGCTTCGCCAACCCTAGTCGGCGGTCGAACCAGCGGTAGAGCCCAATGCTTTTTTCCTTTATCCCAGACATGGCGAACTTCCCGGCCGGGCGACGCTGGCCTGCGTGGATAGTGTCGGCAGTTCTCCGGCCCAGATCATGAGCTGATTGCCGGCGACCTTGTATCTGTATTCATACAAGCCGCGCGGCGGCGGCCCCGCCGCGACCGCCCCGTCCTGGTAATAAACACCTCCATGGCAGGGGCACATGAATAGTTTGGACTGCGGAAACCAGTGGACCGGGCACTCCATATGCGCGCAGTTAATCGCGAATACCTGAAAGTGTTGCCCGTCAATGTTTCGCACCCAACACGGAAGCGTCTGCGTCTGTCCGTCGGCAGGCGTTGTGTCGGGATTACGATACTGGCCCAGGCGTGTCTCTCCTTTGGGAAACTGCTGGAGATTTCCTACCGGAACCCAGTGGTTCCACTTCTGATTGCGCTTGAAAACCGGCCCCAGAACGTATCCGATCACCGGCACTGCAAGAACCAGTCCTACCAATCCATTCAATCCGACGGCCACCCACATCAGGAATTTTCGCCGGGAATACTCGCTCGGCTCATTCATCGGGTTTTCGATTATGTCCTTCAACGGATTCTTCAAGATTCACTCCTGCCCGCTGCAGGCTGCGGGACCTCTTGATGCTGCGGCGATGCCGGGAAGGGCTGGCCGGGATACTGGACGCGGTGCGAGATCAGCCAGGCGACGACGTCCGTTACTTCTTTGTCGCTCATCGGCCTGCCCGCCACGTCTCCGCGCCAGTCCGGCATGTTCTCTCCCGGCATTCCGCAGACGATGATGTCACGCAACGCTCGGCCGCTGATCAGCGACAGATATGTCGGGTCAACGATCGAACCCACAGCATCACCGTGGGTGCCCGCAGCGGAGCGTGCTTGCGCCGAAGTTCCCGCCGAAAGTCCCGCACCATCCGCTCCATGACAGCGAGCACAATACGTCTTGAACGCGGCCTGTCCGGCTTCCGGGTTTCCTGAACCCGCTGGAGCGTAGGCGGGAGCACTCGCGCCATTCAGAACGTCGGGCTTTGTCCATTGCGAAAGCATTCCCTGCACAATGTCCTGAATCTGCTGATCACTCAGTAGCCCTCCACCTGCGGCACTGAAACCCGGCATCAGCCGATGCGGAACTCCGTTGCTGACGATTCCGATAAGGCGGTCATGACCGGCCCAGGTGAGATACACCGGGTTGTCGAGCGGCAGCGCGGCGCCATTCCGACCGCCATCCCCGTGACATGCAGAACAATTGCTCTTATAGAGAACCGCGAAATCATGCTGCTGGTCCGGGCGAAGCGTTTCGCTGCGAAAGCCGGGCTTGCCGGTACTGCAACCGACCGCGCCCAGGCCCAGCAACAGTCCGAGAATGCTCGCTCCTGCGAAACGTATCTTCATTGCGAGCCATCCTCATGGTGTTCCTCTTCTTCCGTCTGTGACACGATACCGGCGCGCACCGCGAATGGCAGCGACTGGTATTGGTGTGTGCGGACCCGCACATGCAAATTTACGACGAAGCCTGCCACGAGGCCGAATGCAATCTGCGAGGCGATGAACCATAGCCAGTCGATCCGTCGGTTCAGGATTGGACTGACCGCCTCTAGTGTGCCGTACAGTAGCCCGGTCCAGAATATCGGCGCGAGAAATCCGGCGGTCGCAATCGGCTCCCATGGAAACATCGGCAGAATCGCCCCATACAGAAGCCCGACGAGGACGGACGCGAGTATGTGAACCAATCCCGCCACCAGCAAACCCTGCAGATGAAACGAGCAAAGAAAGGCCGTACTCCGGAAGGCCCAGTCAGGAATCGCGACAGCCGCCAGAAGATTTGGCGCGTACCAAAGGCTGTGGTACCGGATCAAACCATAGAGAGTAGCCGGTGCGATCATCGCGATGCCGCCGGCGATGCCGCCCTGCACTCCCGCGCCCAGCGTATACCTCTCAACCGGAAGAACCTTTCTGTGCTGGTCAGAGATCGGCAGACGCGCGACGTCTCTCCGGGAGCTTTTAATCTCGACGACATCGGTGGTCACATGTACATCGTCGTGGCGCTCGTGGGGCAGCACCTCTCGGAACCATCCGACAGAGGAACGGACCATTAGAACGAACCCGAGCAGGCTGACCGCCCAATAGGTCACCAACCCCGCAAACAGCAGGGTGATGCCGAGCGCCAGCACAATGGGCCATGCAGTCGGCGCCGGCAGATGCACGATATGGCTGGTCGCATTTGTCTGTTGTTTTTCCATGTTCCTTCTTGTTCTGTCATCTGCCTGCGATGTAAACCACTGTGAAAACAACTACCCAGACCGCATCAACAAAATGCCAATACAGCGACAGCGCGTGGTACTGGTGGAAATGATCTTCCCCAATTTTTCCAAACAGCCCAATGACCAGCACCACGGTCAGCATCAGCAGGCCGACGATCACGTGCGTGGCGTGCAGACCAACGAGTGAGTAGAAGGCCGTGCCGAAGAGGCTCGTGCGAATTGTGAAATCCTGCTTGAAGATCAGGTCGTACCATTCATGTCCGGTCCCGACAAGAAAGATGACCCCGAGCAATATGGTCGCGACCAGCCAGCCGAGAAACCCGGCCTGGCTGCGCTTCCGAAGCGCGACAGACGACATATGCACGGTGATACTGCTCGAAAGCAAACAGATGGTGATAAATATCGGAGGCTCCAGAATTTGCTTCGGAGTCGGGCCGCTGAGGCTCTTGCCAAGATAGAAAATGTACGCCACCACGAAGATTAGGAACATGGCCGATTCCGCGGAGATCAAGCTCCACATCCCAACGGTGCCTTTGTACGGAAGCACCCAGGGGTCGTCCTTCGGGTCGCTATGGAATGGAATCGTAGTCACTGGGCAGCCATTTCATTTTCGGTATCAAACTCGTAACCCCAGTCCGGGTCCTCGGGATGTTTGAGGTCCCATAACGGACGGCGACTGCGAACCATTGGTTCATCGGCAAAGTTGTATGCAGGCGGAGGCGAAGTCGTCGCCCATTCAAGGGTCCACGCATCCCAGGGATCGTTGCCCGCAGGCGTTCCTTTAAAGTGCGACACGATCAGATTGAAAATAAAAATCAGGATGGCGATCGCCTGGATAAAAGCGCCGATCGTAACGATCATGTTCCAGATTCCCCAATGGTGGCCGGGCTCATACGTGTACACTTCGCGCGGCATACCCAGGAGGCCCGGTATATGCATGAAGTCGAACGTCATGTGGAAGCCGATCACGAACAGCCAGAAGTGCCATTGTCCCAGCGTACGGCTCATCATGCGGCCGGTCATTTTCGGGAACCAGTAATAGAACCCTCCGAACAGACAGAAGAGGATTCCGCCAACAATAACGTAGTGAAAGTGCGCGACCACGAAGTAGGAATTGTGGAGCTGCCAATCGAAGGGCGCGACGGAGAGCATGATTCCAGTAAGACCCGCCAGTGGGAATTGAAAAACGAAGGCGGTCAGGAACAGCATCGGAACGTCAAACCGGATTTTTCCGCCCCACATGGTCGCCAGCCAGTTGAATATTTTTATTCCGGTCGGCACGGCGATAATCATCGTCGAGATCACAAAGGCAGTGTTGGCTGCGGCCCCCATTCCCACCGTAAACATGTGGTGCGCCCACACTGCGAAGCTGATAAAGCCGATGCCTACCGTCGCCGCGACCATTGCCGGATAGCCGAAGATCGCTTTCCGGGAGAACACCGGGATCACTTCATTTGCAATGCCGAAGGCGGGTAGCACCAGAACGTAGACCTCGGGATGGCCAAATATCCAGAAGAAATGTATCCACAGGACAGACGACCCGCCCGCCTGCGCATCGAAGAAATGGCCGCCCAGAAAGCGGTCGATCAGCAACATGATTTGCGCGGCGGAGAGGGGCGGAAACGCGCCCAGCACCAGGATCGAGGTCACCAGCAGTAGCCAGACGAACAGGGGCATCCGGCTGAGCTTCATGCCTTTGCAGCGCATGCAGATCGTAGTCACCACGATGTTCAGCGCCGTGCCAATGCTTCCGATGCCGCTGATAAAGATTCCCAGCGCCCAATAATCGGCAGAATGCCCTTTCGTAAAAGGTTGTTCTGTCAGCGGCGCGTACGCGAACCAGCCCTGGTCCGGAATTCCCGATCCGCCATACAAGCCTTTGCCGCCCAGTATGCTGTAGTAGAGCAGCGACGCGCCGAAAAGGAAAATCCAGAAGCTGAAGGCGTTCAGACGCGGAAATGCCATGTCTCGCGCGCCGATCATAAGCGGCACCAGATAATTCGCGAACCCAAGCAAAACAGGCATGGCAACGAAGAAAATCATTGTTGTGCCATGCAGCGTGAATAACTGGTTGTATTGCTCCGGCGAGAGGAACTTCGATTCCGGCACCATCAGCTGAATCCGCATCAGAAGGACTTCGATACCGCCGATCAGCAAAAACATCAGAGCCGTGGCTATGTACATCAGTCCGATCTTTTTATGATCCGTGGTCACGATCCATTCATGCATCGCCTCCAGATACAGCCGGGGATGCTTTGTGTGCGGCGTGAGATCGATTGCCCCTGAATGCGGTCTGGGATGAGCCATGAATGCGATCCTTGCTGTCGCAAATCCTACTGCGTGCTATTGAAGCGGTTAGTGCAGCGTCGCTAAATACGACGCGATTTTGGCGATCTCCGGATCGCTCAATTTCATCGCGGGCATTAGGCAGCCGGGTTTATATGCATCGGGATCTTTGATCCATTTCTCAAGATTCTCCTGCGTATTTTTGAGCGCCCCGGCGGCGATCGTGTCGCGACTCATCAAATGCGTCAGATCAGGACCGAATCTCCCGTTCGCCACCGTTCCCTTCACCGCATGGCAGTTTATGCAGGCATTCTCCTCAAACACGCTGCGACCTTCCGCTGCGGCCGAATCATGCACCGCATCCTGCTGCTGGTTCTTGATCCACTTTTCAAAATCCGACGGCGACTGGCCATAGACCCGGATTAGCATTCTCGCGTGCTCATCTCCGCAGTACTGTGCGCATTGGCCGAGGTAAATTCCCGTAGCTTCGGGTTCAATCCACATATCATTCACCTGACCTGCGATTAGGTCCTGCTTTCCGTTCAGCCTGGGCACCCAGAAACTATGATCGACGTCCGCGGTCGCCAGCTTCAAATATGTCGGCAGTGGATGTTTCGGGTCGCTGGTTACCGGAACATGTAGTTCGTTCGCAGTTACGACCCCGTAGGCCGGGTAGCGAAATTCCCACCAGTAGCGATGTCCAATCACCATCACGCTGAGCGCCTGCTTCGGCTGCCTGGAATGCTGAATAACAAAGATAACGCGCACGGTA
The DNA here is from genome assembly GCA_963744615.1 of uncultured Acidobacteriota bacterium. Lineage (GTDB taxonomy): Bacteria > Acidobacteriota > Terriglobia > Terriglobales > Acidobacteriaceae > JAKAAZ01. Next base: position 1,168,000 of record CAVUUE010000003.1, on the reverse strand, counting down.
GAAAGGAAGAGCACGACAATGATAAGCACCGGGATAACAGTCCACGCCAGCTCAATTTGATTGCTGCCGTAGATCTGAGCGGGCTCATGTTCGTCATCCCCCGGGCGCTGGCGATAGCGAATGACTACGTAGAGCAACAGTCCCGAAACCGTGAGCCAGATTGCGCCGGTAACGATCAGAACGAATATAGAGAGCCGGAAAATTTCGTGCGCCGGAGCGGATTGGGGAGAAAAGATACTTGTCGGAGAAGTGAAAAGATCGTTGAACCAATGTTCGCCGAAAAAATAGCTCGCCCAAGTACAAGCAGTGTGGACGGCTAAAATGCCGGTGCATCGCTCCAGACGAACTGGACCATCGCACCGCTTCCAGACTGATGAACCTCAATGCATTGCTCCTGCCGGAACGAATTACCCGTCGTGATCGTCCGCGATTCCCGCGAAATGCACCATCGGCCTCCGGGACGAGTCAGACCATCCAAGGACATTTCAGTATGACACTACCTCTTGCGGTTCCAATCGAATCGAACTGTTATGGAGAGGCCGTCCTTCGAGTGGGATGCGAAAAATCTTTCGCGCGTTTGTCTTCGCATCCCGCCGCCTTATTGACGAATGCGAGGGTTCGCCACTGCGTACAGCAGATCGGTCAACAGATTTACCAGGATGTATGTAAGCCCGATCGCCAGGATGCATCCCTGCACCAGAGGGTAGTCGCGGTTGGAGATCGCGCTGATCGTCAGCCGGCCCAAACCCGGCCAGGAAAAGATGGTTTCCGTCACGATGGCGCCTGCCAGCAAGGCGCCAAATTGCAGGCCAATGACGGTAAGCAGCGGAATCATGGCGTTCGGCAGTGCATGACGATAAACAACAGCGCGCTCCGACAAGCCCTTGGCACGCGCGGTGCGGATGTAATCGTGGCCGAGTTCTTCGAGCATGGAAGTGCGAACCATGCGTGTCAGGATGGCGGCCAGCGCCGTTCCCATGGTGATCGTGGGCAGCACCAGGTTCTTCCACGATCCGGTTCCCGATACAGGAAGCCAGCCCAGCGCGATTCCAAAAATCAAAATCAAAATGGGGCCGAGCGTGAACGTGGGAAACGAAACGCCGAACAGGCTGGTCACCCCGAGCCATTGATCCTGCCATTTGCCACGATAGCGGGCAGAAGCGATCCCGGCGGGAAACGACAGCAAAATCGCAAGCAGAATTGCCGGGATCGCCAGTTGCAGGGTGTACGGATACCGCGTCAGGACGAGCCGCGTTACTGGCATATTCAACCGGATCGATTCGCCCAGGTTGCCGTGCAGGACGCCGTCCCAGTAGCGAATGTACTGCGTGCCCAGCGGAACATCGAGCCCATAGGCATGCCGAAGTGCGCTGATGTCGGAGACGCTGGCCCCTTCACCCAGCATCTGCTGCACAGGGTCACCCGGGACCAGATGAATGAGAAAAAATATCAGCGACACTACCAGCCACAAAATGGGCAGCAGAAGTAGCACACGCTTCAATATGGTTCGGGCGGCGAAGTTCATCTATCCTCGCCAGTCTCGTCCGCGGCGAAATCGCTCCCGGAAGCTGCCGGTTCGTGTTCAGCCGGCTCTGTTTCCGGCTCCACCCGCACGCGGGTGATGCGACGGTTCTCCATTGCGACGATGGTGTACCTGCGTCCCTCATACACGATGGAATCTCCCACCGCTGGAATCTTCTGCATGTGCACGAGCAGAAATCCAGCCAGCGTTTCCACTCCTCCGTCATGCGAAAGATGCCATCCCATCTGTGTTTCGAGATCGAGCAGCGTCACGCTTCCATGCAGGACGATCGTTCCGGAGGGAAGCTTCTGCATGGAGCTGTCTCGCACATCGAACTCATCCTCCAACTCGCCGACGATCTGCTCCAGCGCGTCTTCCACAGTGACCAGGCCTGTGACCGAGCCGAACTCATCGACGACGATTGCCAGGTGACGGCGACGCGCCTGGAATTCTCTCAATAGCTCGGACACAGGCTTGGTCTCCGGCACAACGATGACGTCGTGCATCAATTGCCCGAGCCGCACCTGGTTGTCTTCGCCGCGCGTCAACGCGGCATGCGGCGCGTTCTGAAAAGTGTTCTGGATGATGGCGTGGAAGTGCATCCACCGCGCCAGATCCTTGGCGTAGACGACGCCCACAATGTGCTCGGGGCCGCGTGCCGGGTCGTAAACCGGAATTCGGGAGCGCTGGATCTGGGTGATGCGCGCGTTGGCTTCGGCCGGAGACAGATCCGCGGGCAGTGAGAACATCTTCTGCCGCGGAGTCATGATTTCGCGTACCGTAATGGTATCCAGGTCGAGCACGCGGTGGATAATCATCTCCTGCTGCTCCGGCAGCAGGCCCATGTGGCGGGTTGCCGTGGCGATCAGCTTCAATTCCTCGGTTGAATGCGGGCTCCGTTCCTGCAATCGGGAAAGTCGAAACAACCGCAGCACTACCTCCGCCGAGGCGTTCATCAGCCGAACGACCGGACGTGTCAGGCGCATGAAGATGGAGATTGGTCCGGCGATCGCGAGCGCCATTTTTTCGCCCTGGCGAAGAGCAAGCGATTTCGGCACCAGTTCGCCGAATATAACCTCAAGATAGGTAATCAGGCAGAAAGCCATCGCAGCGGCGACCAGGGTGCCATAGAGCCGCGCATGCGGAAGGATCGAAAACCACGGCAGGAGAAAGCGTGCCACGAACGGCTCGCCCAGCCAGCCAAGCGTGAGACTCGCCAGTGTCACGCCCAGTTGAACTGCCGGCAGAAAATCCTCGAGGTTCGCCTGCAGATCCGCCACGGCCCGCGCGCCCGGCCGGTTCTGTTCGAGCAATTGCTGCACCCGCGTTCGCCGCAGCGACACCATTGCAAACTCAGCAGCAACAAAGAACGCGTTGCATAGAATCAACGCCACAATCGCGGCTGCTCGAAATAGCGGCAGGGTAGGCATTTTCCTTCCGAGTCTAGCAGGATGGCGAGGGAAGGCGACTGTCGAGGGGCCACGGCAGGAGGCCCTTGGTTTTCATCCGCGAAACCATCGAACACTCGCCCGCAAGGATCATTCAGACAGAATGTTCCACGTGGAACACTAAAGCACGCCATGGGCCAATCGCAGGTTGCTGGCCGAAAAATCGCGCGTCACCTGCTGATTGCCCATGCCACTAACCATTCGCGAGGTACCGCCCATTTGCGACTTTGCGGGTACGCCACCGCACTCGTAATTTTTTAGGCTCCATCGGTTGAATTTTGTTACCCTTTCGCCGGCGGAATAGTAAATTTCGATTACACCCAGCTTTTACAACCGGTTTTTGTACGGAGGACTCCCCCTTATGCGCCTCATCCCAGCGACACTTGCAGCTCTCTCATTGGCTTGTCTTTCCACTCTCACCTACGCGGCAGACATTACCTTTCACAAAACGTTCAGCGCGAGTGGCATAACTGCGCTGAACGTCTGCAGCAATTCCGGCCTCATCCATGTGGTGGGCGTCGATGGCGGAAAAATTGATGTCTCCGCGACCATCCACAAAAGCAATTGGCATTCGATGGCGGACACGGGCGAAATGAAAAAGGTCGCCGCCACACCGCCCATTCAACAGACCGGCGGCGCAATCCGCGTTGGCGACAGCACAACCTGCGGCCCCAATTTGCTCCAGAACATCGATATCGACTATGAAATTTCCGTCCCCAGAACTTCCACGCTCATTGCCAGGAACGGGGCAGGAAATATTCATGTGGAGTCCATCGGCGGATTCGTGCGCGTTCGCACGGGCAGCGGAGATATCGTTGTCAACGGCATCGGTGCCGAATCGATGCTTACCACCGGCTCCGGCAACCTGGACATCCAGGGGGCCCACGGAATGCTGCTGGCGAAGTCTGGATCGGGGAACCTTGTCATTCACGATTCCAACATCAGCGAGTCTCAGCTCAGAGTGGGCTCGGGAAACATCACCGCAACGAATCTGAAAGGTGGAGTGCGGGCGGATACTGGCAACGGCAATCTCAGCATGGCGGGTACTCCCTCCGCGGCTTGGGAAATGCGGACCGGGAATGGCGCAATTCACTTTGCGGCCGATCCCAACAGCAAGTTTGAGCTGGACGCGGAAACCGGCTCGGGCACGATCGATTCGACACTGCCCAGTCCACTGTCCGGCCACATCACCAATGGTGTACTGCGCGGGCCCGTGCGGGGCGGCGGTCCGGATGTGAAGATGTACACCGAAAACGGCAACATCACCCTCGAATAATCCGATTGCCTTGCCCTCAGCGGCGGAGATCATTCAAGGGATAACGAGGAAATTCAGTGCGTGCAACAGAATGTTTCCTCCTTGACGTTCTTTCTATCCTTCGCCTCCCTCACCGGATGGCAGAGTTCGTGCGTCCATCGCTTACAGTAGACGAATGGTGCTTACGCTTCGCAGAATTCCAGCCGAACAACTGCGGCTTTTCGTATTCGATTTGGACGGAACCCTGATCGACTCGCGCGCCGACCTCGCGCAATCCGTCAATGGGATGCTACGTCACTTTCATCGCCGCGAGCTGCCGGAGGACATCATCGCCAGCTACATTGGCGACGGCGCGGGAATGCTGGTGCGCCGCGCGCTGGGCGATCCCGACGACGATACGCTGGTGGATGAAGCCGAAGCCTATTTCCTTGAGTACTACCGTGAGCACAAGCTGGACAACACCTACGTGTACGACGGTTGTCACGGCGTGCTCGAACGCCTGCAGCAGCAATCGCCGAAGCCGCTGATCGCCCTATTGAGCAATAAACCCGTCGGACCGTGCAAGGCGATCTGCGAGGCACTGGGGATGTCGAAGTTCATGTTCCGCGTGTATGGCGGCGACAGCTTCCAAACGAAAAAGCCCGATTCTCTGGGACTCGAAACATTGATCCGCGAAGCCGGGGTTGCGCCCCATGAAACCGTCATGATAGGCGACTCGGATGTCGATATCCTGACCGCGCAAAATGCGGGCGCCTATTCGATCGGCTGCAGCTACGGCCTTTCGCCGCACTCTCTTGAGGTCGCGCCACCGGATGTGCTCATCCATAAGCCGGCGGACTTGATTAGGGTGCTGGGCCTCTAACACAGCTGATTCCACAGAAACCCACATCCAGTGCCAAATGGTTCCACTGCGCTCTTCTTCACGTCCACATTTCTTTCAACTATTAAAATAGATCTATATGGATTTTGAGCTTGTCAGCGATTACCAGCCGCGCGGCGACCAGTCGCGTGCCATCGACGAGCTGGTGCGCGGAATTATCGGCGGAGAAAAGCATCAGGTACTGCTCGGTGTCACCGGCTCGGGCAAGACATTTACCGTTGCTAAGGTAATCGAGCAGTTGAACCGTCCCGCGCTGATCCTTGCCCACAATAAAACCCTCGCCGCGCAGCTTTATCACGAGTTCAAGCAGTTCTTCCCGCACAACGCGGTCGAATATTTCGTCTCATACTACGACTACTATCAGCCGGAAGCCTACATTCCGTCGAGCGATCTGTACATCGAGAAGGAAGCAACCATCAATGAACAGCTTGATCAGCTTCGCCTGTCGGCAACGCGGTCCCTATTCGAACGGCGCGATGTCATCATCGTGTCCTCGGTAAGCTGCATCTACGGCCTTGGGTCTCCGGAAGCCTATTACGGCATGTTAATGCTGCTTGAAAAGGGCCAGACGATCCGACGCGAAGATATTACGAGGCGTCTGGTCGAGATTCTTTACGAGCGCAACGATGTAGATTTTCGACGTGGAACCTTCCGCGTGCGGGGGGACGTAATCGAGGTCTTCCCCACTTACGACGAGAGCGCGTACAGGATCGAGTTGTTCGGGGATCAGGTCGAGTCTCTTTCGCAGATCGACCCGCTGTTCGGCACCGTGAAGCAACAGTATGCGCGGTTGCCCATCTATCCCAAGAGCCACTACGTGGTGCAGCCGGAACGCAAGAAGACGGCCATTCAAGGCATTCTGGATGAACTGGCTGTATGGGAGAAGGAAGTCGAAGACCAGGGCCGGATGGTCGAGGCGCAGCGCATTCATCAGCGCACGCGGTTTGATCTGGAAATGATCAAGTCCATGGGATACTGCCACGGCATAGAAAATTACTCGCGACACTTTTCCGGCAGGCTGCCGGGCGAGCCGCCTCCCACGCTGCTCGATTATTTTCCCCAGGACCATTTAATTTTTATTGATGAATCGCACGTCACCATCCCGCAGCTGCACGGCATGTGGCACGGAGACCGCTCGCGCAAGCAGAATCTGGTTGACTATGGGTATCGGCTTCCCTCGGCGATGGATAATCGTCCCCTGAAGTTTGAAGAATTTCAAACCCGCACGCACCAGATCACGTATGTCTCCGCGACGCCGGGGCCGTATGAGCTGACCCAATCCGGCGGTGTCGTTGTCGAGCAGATTATCCGGCCCACCGGTCTGGTCGATCCTCAGGTTGAGGTTCGTCCCGTCCGCGGTCAGATCGATGACTTACTGGCTGAGATTCGCGAGCGCGTGAAGAACGGCGAGCGCGTGCTGGTTACCACCCTAACCAAGCGCATGGCGGAAGACCTGGCCAGCTATTACACCGAGGTCGGCGTGCGCTGCCGCTACATGCATTCTGAAATTGAAACGCTGGAACGCGTGCGCCTGCTGCGTGACCTGCGCAAGGGGGAGTACGACGTGCTCATCGGCATCAACCTTCTGCGCGAAGGGCTCGACCTTCCCGAGGTTTCGCTCGTCGCCATTCTTGACGCGGACAAGGAAGGTTTCCTGCGCTCCGCCGGATCGCTGATCCAAACCATTGGCCGCGCCGCGCGCCACATCAACGGCCGCGCCATTTTGTATGCCGATAAAATGACCGACTCGATGAACCGCGCCATCGGCGAAACCGACCGCCGCCGCACCATCCAAATGACCTACAACGATGAGAACGGAATCATCCCCACCTCCATCATCCGGCCGGTCGACATGGCGCTGGCGGGCATTCTCAAGGTCGAGTATTCCGACATGACCGAAGACGCCGAAGAGATGCCGGAGAACTTCCACTCGGAGGAAGATCTGGATGCTTACATCAGCAAACTGGAGACCTCGATGCGTGAAGCGGCGCAGAGGTTTGAGTTTGAAAAAGCCGCCAAGCTGCGCGACACCATCCGCGAGCTGCGCGACAAGGATTTCCTCTTCGATGCCCCGAAGATGACCTCATAGATTGCTCGTCGATCCTGAGTGAAGAAACTCGCGCCTGCAAGGCGCGACCTAAGCGGTGCGAACTCCAAAAACATAATCGAATGTGTGACGATGCTCCCGTCCCTCCTGTATGGTTTCCACAAGAACAATGAAGCTCAACGCATATCTGATCCGCAGCACTTTTGTCGGCGCCCTTGGCGGACTGCTCTTCGGATTTGACACTGCCGTAATTTCCGGCACCACGCACCTGCTGACAATCACATATTCCTTGAGCAGCACGCAGCTCGGCATCACCGTAGCCAGCGCACTGATCGGCACGATCTTCGGTGCCGCATTCGCTGGCATTCCCGCCCAGCGCCTCGGGCGGCGCGACGGTCTGCTCATCATGGCAGTGCTCTACGTCATTTCGGCCATCGGATGCGGATTGGCGTGGAATTGGGAGGCGCTGCTTGCCTTCCGCGTCATCGGTGGACTCGGCATCGGCGGCAGTTCCGTGCTTGGCCCGATGTACATTGCCGAAATTGCGCCGGCACAATGGCGCGGACGTCTGGCGGGGACATTTCAGATCAACATTGTGGTCGGCATTCTTCTGGCTTATATGTCCAACTTCATCATCGCCACTTTTCATCTCGGGATGACGGAATGGCGCTGGCAGTTGGGCGTCGCGGGCATTCCGGCCGCGTTGTTTCTGGGCCTGCTGTTTACCATCGGACGCAGTCCGCGCTGGCTGGTCACCCAAAATCGCATCGATGAAGCCCGACAGGCTCTCACTTTAAGTGGCGAACCGGACGTCGAATCGGAACTCCAGGACATCATTGCATCCATCCATCTTGACCGGCAGGCGAAGGACGAACCGCTGTTCAGCCGCAGGTATCGTCTGCCCGTTTTTCTCGCCCTCACAATCGGCACCTTCAGCCAGCTTTCCGGCATCAACGCCATCCTTTATTACGTGAACGACATTTTTACCAAAGCCGGCTTCAGCAGCATATCGGGCGACCTGCAAGCAGTTTACGTCGGACTTGCAAACCTGGTCGCCACGCTGGCCGCGATGTCCGTCATCGACAAGCTGGGACGGCGGACGCTTCTCATCACCGGCGGCTGCGGCATGATCGTCTGCCTGACGTTGGTGGGGACCATCTTTCACACCGGCTCACACCAGAGTTATCTGCTCTCCCTTCTGATCCTGTTCACCGTCTCGTTCGCAATTTCTCAGGGTGCCGTGGTCTGGGTCTACTTGGGCGAGGTGTTTCCCACGCGCGTGCGGGCCAAAGGCATCAGTCTCGGCAGCGCGTCGACCTGGTTCACGGATGCGCTGGTCTCCGGAGTCTTCCCCATGGTGGCCGTGCATTATGCGGCATTGCCCTTTTATTTTTTCGCCGTGATGATGGTCATTGAACTCCTCTTCGTGATCTTCATTTATCCGGAGACAAAGGGTTTAACCCTGGAAGAAATGCAGCGCAAGATGGGAATCGATTAAACTCTTCCCACATAAAACTATGGCTACATCACAAGAAATACGCGCATCGCTGCTTCAGCTGATTGCGACCCTGTCTTTTCGCCTGGGAGACTTCACGCTATCTTCCGGCGCGCGCAGTGATTACTACATCGACTGCCGCACCACTACATTGCACGCCGAAGGCGGACGGCTCGCCGGGCTCGCTCTCTATCACCTGATCCGCCAGCATGGCCTGAATCCCCAGGCGGTCGGCGGCCTGACGATGGGTGCCGATCCCCTGGTCTCGAACATTGCATCCGCGAGCGCATGGGCGAAACTCGACAATCCGGCGACATCCCTCGTCCATGGCTTCCTTGTGCGCAAAGCGGAGAAGACTCACGGCACAGGACGCCGCATTGAAGGTTTTTGCAAACCGGGAGCGCCGGTCGTCATCGTGGATGATGTCTGCACCACCGGCGCTTCCACGATCCAGGCGATGGAGGCCGCCCGTTCCGCGAATTTACAAGTCGTAGGAGTTCTGTGCCTGGTTGACCGTGAGGAAATGGGCGGACGCGCCGCCGTAGAGGCCGCCGCACAGGGAGCACCATTTCTTCCGCTGTTCACGGCCGGGGATGTTCGTGCCGCGCATATAGCGTCGAACACTTAGCACCAAACTTCCTGCTGGTACGCAACAGAAGCCGGCGCATCTAAACAGCAGGAGAAAGCCATGCAGACCTGCACACATCTCGATCAAATCCGCGAAGTCACCGCCCGAACTCCCAACGGTTGCGAAGAATGTCTGAAGATGGGCGACGATTGGGTTCATCTCCGCCTGTGCCTGGAGTGCGGTCACGTAGGCTGCTGTGACTCCTCAAAGAACAGACACGCCACAAAGCATTTTCACCACACCAAACATCCGGTCATGCGCTCCTTCGAACCCGGAGAAGACTGGGGATGGTGTTACGTCGATCAGCTCCAGCTCGGCCCGGATGCAATAAACTAGAGGCACGATGATACCTACGCTTGAGTGGACCGATGCTGGTGTGCGCTTCCTCGATCAAACAAAACTGCCGATGGAGGAAACGTATGTGCTCGCCGAGGATTACCGTACCGTCGCCGAGGTGATCCGCACGATGATCGTGCGCGGCGCTCCGGCAATTGGCGTCAGCGCAGCCATGGGTGTGGCTCTTGGGTTATTGCGTAGCCACGCCAGCGATGTTCCCCAGCTAAACGCCGATCTGAAGATCGTGTGCGAGACTCTCGCTGCCACGCGGCCCACCGCCGTTAACCTCTTCTGGGGAATCGAACGCATTCGCCAGCTCGTAGTTGGCATGTCGCAGGAGCCAGGCATGACCGTTTCCCAGATTCAGCAGGAAGCCGTGGCCGAGGCTTGCCGCATGTATGACGAAGACATCGCGGCGTGCCGGGCAATGGGGGCACACGGCGCGGATTTGTTGCCCAAATCAGGTGCCGTTCTGACGCACTGCAATGCAGGTGCACTGGCGACTTGCGGATATGGAACAGCGCTCGGCGTGATCCGCGCGGCGGTCGAACGCGGTCACAAGATCCACGTCTATGCAGATGAAACCAGGCCGTTTTTACAGGGCGCGCGGCTGACTGCCTGGGAGCTGCTGCACGACAACATTCCTACAACTGTTCTCTGCGACAACATGGCTGCGAGCCAGATGCGTGCCGGAAAGATTCAGGCGGTGATCGTCGGCGCCGACCGCATAGCCGCGAACGGCGACGTGGCCAACAAAATTGGGACCTACGGCGTGGCTGTGCTCGCGAAGGAACATGGCATTCCGTTTTACGTGGCTGCCCCGTGGTCCACGATCGACATGACGACGCCGACTGGAGATCAGATTCCGATTGAAGAGCGTGCGGCAAAGGAAGTGACACATTTCAACGGCCGCCAGATCACACCCTCTAACGCCGGCATATCGAACCCTGCATTTGATGTGACTCCCGCCAGATATGTCACGGCGATCATTACAGAATTAGGTGTGCTGCGCGCGCCATACGAGCAGGCGCTGAGCACGGTCGCCGAACAGACGGTTTCTTCGGCTTCGGTCCGATAGCGAAGACCCACAAAACTATCTACGCTGTCATCGTCTTCAGGTGTTGGCTGATGAGCAACCTCGGCTCCGTCGCAGCCTGCACCTGTTCTTGCGTCAACCCTGGCGCAATCTCTTCAAGCAGAAGGCCTTCCCGAGTCACTCGGATATATGCCATCTCCGTCACGATCGTATCGACTACCCCAAGCCCCGTAATCGGCAACGCGCAGTGTTTCAGAATTTTTGGGCGGCCTTCTTTGGTCGTGTGCTCCATAGCTACGATCACCCGGCGCGCGCTTGCCACCAGATCCATCGCGCCTCCCATTCCCTTCACCATTTTCCCCGGAATCATCCAGTTGGCAAGATTGCCCGCTTCATCCACTTCCATTGCGCCAAGCACGCTTAAATCTATATGGCCTCCGCGGATCATGGCAAAGGATTCGGCGCTGGAAAAATACGCCGTGCCCGGCAGCTCGCTCACGGTTTCCTTCCCGGCGTTGATCAAGTCCGGGTCCTCTTCTCCAGCCAGCGGATACGGCCCCACTCCCAGCATTCCATTTTCCGACTGCAGAACGACTTCCATTCCAGCAGGAACATGGTTGGCAACCAGGGTTGGCATTCCGATGCCGAGGTTCACGTAAAATCCATCGTGCAACTCCTGTGCAACTCGCTTCGCAATCGCAGTCACGATCTGGCCGCGCTGGCTCGGCGGTGATGCAACCGGTGCGGCGCTCCTGTTCTGATTCGATACAGTGTTCATAGTGGGCCTTCCCCGTTGATCCGCTCCTTCTTCAATCCGCGGTCGCCTTCCCTGCTGCGCGGCAATCTGTTGGTCCTTGGCAGCCTGGCAGCTTCCTTCGTGATTGCGAAGTTTCCGCTGAACAAGCCCTCGCCGGCCATGATGTTTCCTATCCTCTGCGCCGCTGTTGGAACCTGGGAAACATTCCGCTGCATCCGGATGCGATGGAGTTGGTATCACGGCGCAGTAATGATCGCGCTTTATATGGACGTCATGGTGTTGATCATGATCCTGTTTCTGGCGCTCTATCCGCTCCTTACACGGATCGGATAAACAATCCTCAAGTCGTTCGTACAGTCCGGCGCTCGATGCGCTTTTCGTGCTTTTCTCCGACAACGATTCTCTTGACGTAAATGCCGGGGGTCATCACGTCATCGGGTTCAATCTCTCCCGGCTCAACCAGCTGTTCAATCTCCGCGATTGTGGTGCGCCCGGCGGTCGCCATCATCGGGTTGAAATTGCGGGCCGTCTTGCGATAGATCAGATTGCCCATGCGATCGCCCTTCCACGCCTTGATCAATGCGAAGTCGGCGCGCAGCCATCGCTCCATCAAATACATTTTCCCGTCGAATTCGCGGGCCTCTTTGCCGTCCGCCACCAGCGTGCCGACCCCCGCGGGCGTGTAGAACGCCGGAATCCCTGCGCCGCCGGCGCGGATCCGTTCCGCCAGCGTACCCTGTGGAACCAGGGTCAGTTTCAGCTTGCCCGCCAGCACCCGCTCTTCCAGCAGTTTGTTTTCGCCGACGTAGCTGCCCGTATGCGACGCAATCATTCCGGCTTCAAGCATTCGCCCCATGCCGAACCCATCGACGCCCATATTGTTGCTGATTGTGTGAAGCCCCTTCACGCCGGCACGTACCAGCGCGGCGATCAGGTTTTCTGGAATTCCGCACAGGCCGAAACCGCCAAACATCAAGGTCGCGCCATTGGGAATGTCGCGGACAGCTTCCTCCGCCGTTGACCACACTTTATTCATAGGGACTCTGCTGGTCGCAAACTCGATCTGGAACTCTGGAGGATATCGCAGACAAGAAACATAATCCAAAGGTTTTCACGCCGCGGACATCGTCAGAATCGACTACCGGATTGCCATGCGGCGATGGTAGGATGCTGGCAACTGCGGTGGCGGAGAGGCAACTGAACGCAGACGCCACGCCAATAGCGGTAACGATTCGTGAAGGAGTTTGTGCCATGATGAAAGGTTTTCGCGATTTTGTCCTGCGCGGCAATGTAGTCGACCTGGCGGTCGCAGTTGTTATCGGCGTCGCCTTCACCGCGGTCGTCAACTCATTGGTGGCCGACGTCATCAATCCGCTGATCGCCGCCATCTTTCATAAGCCGGACTTCTCTCACCTTGTAGTGCATGTGCACAGCGGCGTAATCAAATACGGCACATTTCTAAACGCCATTATCGCCTTCCTTATTATTGCTTTCGTCATTTACTTTTTTATCGTATTGCCGTTGAACAAGCTTATGACCCGATTCAACAGAGGTACGATTGCGACTCCCCCGGCCATGAAAAAGTGTCCGGAATGCCTGAGCGATATTCCCGCTGCTGCCAGGCGCTGCGCGCATTGCGGCGAGCCGGTCGCGGCATGAGTTCGCAATCACGGGGGCAACAAATTAGAATAGAGCTGGTGATTCGAAGCAAGAGGTGAATGTGACAGAAACACGCGACAAATTCGAGCTGCGAAAACTGCCGATGATGCCGATCCGCGACATGGTCATCTTTCCATACATGATGACTCCGTTCGTCGTCGGCCGCGAGTCGAGCGTACGCGCGCTTGAAGAGGCGTTGACCGGGGACCGCAAGATATTCCTCGCCACGCAGCACGATGCCACCCAGGATGAACCGTCTCCCAAGGACATTTTTGTCACCGGAACCATCGGCAACATCGTGCAGAGCGTAAAGATGCCGGACGGCAATATCAAGGTGCTGGTTGAAGGCATCGAGCGCGCCAAGGCAACCGAAATCGTCGACACAGACGGTTTTTTTGTAGCCACCGTGCGCGTCAGCACGGCGGAAGTGGAAATGACCAAGGCAATCGAACAGGCCATGCAGCGCGTTTCCGGCCTCTTCGAGCAGTACGTCAAGCTGCAGCAGGCACTGAATGTGGAGACCGCCGCCGCGACACTTCGGCTGGAGGAGCCGGGGAAACTGGCCGATACCATCGCCGCCAATCTGCAGTTGCCGATCGAAGAAAAGCAATTGCTGCTCGACATCTTCGATCCTGCGGAGCGGCTGACCCACCTGGTGGGCGTGCTGGAAATTGAAATTGAAAAGCTGAACATGGACCGCAACGTGCAATCGCGCGTCAAGCGGCAGATGGAACGCGCCCAGAAGGAGTATTACCTCAACGAGAAAATCAAGGCCATTCAGAAAGAACTGGGCCGCGGCGAGAAGAGCGAATTCGACGAGCTGAAGAAGAAGATCGAGTTGGCCGGAATGCCGAAAGATGTCTTCGACAAGGCCATGCAGGAGCTGAAGAAGCTCGAAGCCATGCCGCCGATGTCCGCCGAATCGACCGTTTCCCGCAATTATCTTGACTGGATGCTCGCGGTGCCGTGGAAGAAGAAATCCAAGGAGATTCGTTCCATCGAGCACGCCGAAAAGATTTTGAACACCGACCACTATGGCCTGGAAAAAATCAAGGAGCGCATCCTTGAATTTCTCGCCGTCCGCCAACTGGTGAAAAATCCCAAAGGCTCGATCCTCTGCTTCGTCGGGCCGCCGGGTGTCGGGAAAACTTCGCTCGGAATGTCGATTGCCAAGGCGACCGGACGCAAATTCGTCCGCATGTCGCTCGGCGGTATGCGCGATGAAGCCGAAATCCGCGGCCATCGCCGCACCTACATCGGCGCGCTGCCAGGACAGATCCTGCAGTCGATGAAGAAGGCCGGCACGAAAAATCCTGTCTTCATGCTGGATGAAATCGACAAGATGGCTTCGGATTTCCGCGGCGATCCCGCCTCCGCCCTGCTGGAGGTACTGGACCCGGAGCAGAACTCCACCTTCCAGGACCACTATCTGGACGTCGAATACGATTTGTCGCAGGTGCTGTTCGTCGCGACGGCAAACGTGCTGCATACCATTCCGGCGCCGTTGCAGGACCGCATGGAAATTCTGCGGCTGCATGGCTACACCGAAGATGAGAAGCTCGAAATCGCGAAGCAATATCTGCTGCGCAAGCAGCGGGAGCAGACCGGCCTGAGTGAGAAGAACCTCATCTATTCGCGATGAGGCGCTTACTCGAAACCATCCGCTCCTACACACGCGAAGCCGGCGTGCGCAACCTGGAACGCGAGATCGGAAACGTCAGCCGCAAGGTCGCGCGCCGCATCGTCAAGAACGGCGCCAAGCACAAGGAAGAAATCACGGCGGCCAATCTGCAGGAATTTCTCGGGCTGCCCAAGGTTCGCCATTCTCTCGTGCATGAGCAGAATGAAATCGGCCTGGTCACCGGGCTGGCGTGGACAGAAGTCGGCGGAACCATCCTTTCGACGGAAGTGCAGATCCTCGACGGCAAGGGCAAGCTCACGCTGACCGGACAACTCGGCGAAGTCATGCAGGAGTCGGCGCAGGCGGCGCTCTCCTACGTCCGCAGCCGGGCGCATCACCTTGGCCTGGGACGCGAGTTTTATCGCAGTCTCGACATTCACGTACACGTGCCGGAAGGCGCAATTCCGAAGGACGGCCCATCGGCCGGCATTACGCTCGCGACCGCGCTGGCCAGCGCGCTGACGAACATTCCAGTGCGGCGGGATGTCGCCATGACCGGCGAAATCACGCTGCGCGGAAAGGTGCTGCCCATCGGCGGGCTGAAAGAAAAGCTGCTGGCGGCCCACCGCGCCGGAGTCTTTGAAGTGATTCTTCCCGCGCAGAACAAGAACGATCTCGACGAGGTGCCGGAGAATCTAAAGTCCGGCATGAAGCTGCACTTTGTCGATCAGATGGATGAGGTGCTGAAGATCGCGCTCGAAGGCCCGCTGCCGGAGATTGCGCCGGATGAAGCCGCAATTTTGGCACAGTGTCCCGCCGCGCGCCTCGAGTCGTCGGTTGAGAAACGTCTGCGCATCAGTAGCGGAGATTGCCTCACTCTCAGCTTTGCGCGGTTCAATTAGCTTCCGCGCCATCATCACTCCGTCGCCGATCGTCAGCAGGCAGGCCTCGACGCGAGGTCACTGCGGATTTTTTCATTCAACGCGCGGAACGCCTCGGCCTGTTCGTCCTTCGCCGCCGGGATCGGCCACCGTCCCATGCCACAGCATGTTGTCCAGAAGAATCAGGCCGCCGGGCCGTACAAGCTGCAGGCACAATTCGTAGTAAGCGTCATAGTTTGGCTTGTCCGCATCGATGAAAGCGAAATCGAATGATTCGCTGTCCCCCTCGTTCAGTAGTGCCGTCACGGTCTCCAACGCCGCCCCAAGTCGCAGTTCGATCTTGCCATCGACACCCGCCTCCTTCCAGTAGCGCCGCGCCATCGTGGTCCACTCTTCGCTGGAATCGCAGCAGATCAGCTCGCCGCCCTCTGGCAATGCGGAGGCCACGGCCAGCGCGCTGTAGCCGGTGAATGTTCCAATCTCGATTGCGCGCCGGGTTCCACTCACGCGCACCAGCATCCCCATGAACGCCGCCTGATCCGGGCCGATCTGCATGTTCGCCTGGGGAAGCCTAGCTGTTTCTTCGCGCAGCCGATCGTTCAATCCGGCTCCCGCTCGACATCAACTGAAATACATAATGCTCCACTGCATCCGGTAGCAATGTTCGCTTTTCCATTCCCAGCTCCATTCGTTTTGAGAGGTCCAATAGAAAAGCCCGGCAGTACGCCGGGCCCTTCCGCTGCATGCGATTCCGCACCACTAGCTGACGAGCTTGTTAATGGATTTCTCGATCGTTTCCTTGGGGACGTAGCCCACGATCTGGTCCGCAACCTGGCCACCTTTGAACAGCAGCAGCGCCGGAATGCCGCGAATGCCGTAACGCATCGGGGTGGCCGAATTGCTGTCCACATCCATCTTCATCACCTTCAACTTGCCGTCAAACTGCGTAGCGACCTCATCCACCACCGGCGCCAGAGCCCGGCACGGTCCGCACCATGCAGCCCAGAAATCCACCAGGACCGGCTCGGCAGACTGCAAGACCTCTTTTTCAAATGTCGCATCGTTTACTTCGTGTACTGCATGACCTGCCATCCAGTTCCTCCTTGGGATCTACGGGCGGAAATGCCGCCCAAACATGTGTGATGCGAATGTCGCATTCGGGGCCATCCCATGCGCTGCGAAATCACACTCCCAGAATACAAGATGAGTTTCGAAGCCGTTTGGTCGCAAGCTGTCTTGGCGGCGGCAGAAATCGCCCAGGAAAGTCGCCGCTGACGTAAATTCTCAGAAGAGAGTTTCGCGCAAAACAAAGCGCCCGGATCTTGTGAAAGATCAACGGGCGCGAGAGCAGCCCTCCCCCAGAACTGCCCCTTGGAAAAGAGGTTAGCGGCCTTCGCCAGTGCCTTGTAAACAAAACTTGAGTAACATTTTTTCAGGTTACTTTTTGCATGCTGAAATCGAGCTTTTTAAGTGCTGTCCGTCGAAATCCCCAGCTCTCGCTGGCTCCTGCTCCCCGGCTCTCGAATCCACATTGGATGATCTCCAGAGCCGACGCGCCGGATAGCGTCTGCTTCAGCAGGCCCTCCAGAAGATCCCGATCCAGGTCGCGGTCTACGATCAACAGTATTCCCGGTCCCGCGCCGCTCAGCGCAATCCCGAGAACGCCCGGAAGCACCGCCAGCGGTTCCATTTGCTGTAGCAATGGGCAAATAGCCGCTCGATAGGGCTGATGTAGACGATCGTGCATGGCAGCCCGCAACAGATCGCTTTTTCCAGATGCAAACGCCGCAACCAGAAGCGAACAATGCTGCAGGTTCTCGACAACATCCGCCCGGCTGTAATGGTTCGGCAACACCTTCCGCGACTCTTCCGTGCGCACAGGTTCACGGGGAAACACCAGGACGGCACGCCAGTGTTCTGGAGTATCGATTCGCGCAACATGCACTCGCGGGATTTGGGGACGATCTGTCGCGCTGCTGTCCGTCCCGCGGTCCGAAACCGCGGACACTGTCATTCCACCCAGCCAGCAGGCAGTCACGTTGTCAGGATGGCCTTCGAGAAATGTCGCGGTCGCAAGGATCATCTTCCTCGCGCCAGCCCAATTCACCGAACTCGATCGCCAGGGCAATTCCCGCCAACCGCGCGGCTGCGGAAGAGCCGCAGCCCATCCCAAGCGGAATCTCATTGTTCACGTCCAGATGCAGACGGCCGGATGGGACGGTCATTTTCCGTCAGGATTCGCCGATACGTTTCAAGAATCAGGTTGCGATCTACCCTGCCGCAATCCATAGCGTCGCGGCCGTGCGCCGAGATAGTAAAGGACTCAGATGCCCGCGCCATTACTTCCAGGTGCAGATTCAGCGCTACCGCCGCTGTGTCGAACGCCGGGCCTAGGTTCGCCGAGGTTGCGGGTAGCCGCAGGTGCACGCGGCGCCCCATGTCCGTCATACCCGCACCGCGGTTTCTCGTACTGCCGCATCCCGCACCGCAGTATCCAAAGCCCGCATAACGGCTTCGACCGAGGGCTCAAGCACGACAGGAGCCCGGGCCAGAGTTTCCATCGCGGATCGCTGCTCGGCCGGCATCGCGCCGCTTTCCTCCGCGTTCAACAGGCTGCCGCGATGAAAATCGATCGTATATTCCGGATCCTTTAGCGTATTCCCGGTCAGCAGCAGAACGACCATTTCATCACGCCGAATGTGGCCGTGCGATAACCAGCTTCTTCAAACCTGCCAGAGTGACCGCCGAAGCCGGTTCGCAGCCGATCCCCTCCGCCCCAATCTCCGCCTTGGCCAGCGCAATCTCCTGCTCCGTCACCTGCTCGCACCAGCCGCCGGTAGATTGGATTACACTCACTGCTTTCTGCCACGACGCCGGATTGCCGATGCGAATGGCGCTTGCCCTGGTGTCCGCACGCACTGAATGTATCTGTTTACCTTCATGATGCTTCATGCTTAGAAACAAAGGATTAGCACCCTCTGCCTGAATCACGCTGATGCGCGGCAGCCGTTCGATAAAGCCGAGCGCGTGCAGCTCCGCAAAACCTTTTCCCAGCGCGGAGCTGTTCGCAAGATTTCCTCCCGGAACGATCAGATGATCCGGTACCTGCCAGTCCATTGCTTCCGCCATTTCCATCGCCGGGGTCTTCTGACCTTCCAGCCGATAGGGATTGACGGAATTCAGCAGATACACCGGCGCACGACGAACCAGTTCCGCCAGCACAGCGACGCAGCCGTCAAAGTCGGTCTTCAACTGGCAGGTGACCGCACCATAATCGAGCGACTGCGCGAGCTTCCCCCACGCGACCTTCCCCTCCGGAATCAACACCAGGGCACGCATTCCAGCACGAGCGGCATAGGCCGCCATCGCAGCTGACGTATTGCCCGTTGAAGCGCAGGCCACCCAGTCGTAGCCGCGCTCGTGTGCGACGGAAAGGGCCGCAGTCATGCCGGTGTCTTTGAAAGAGCCGGTCGGATTCATGCCTTGATGCTTGGCGAAAACATTCTCCAGTCCAAGACTCTCGCCGCAGCGCGGCAGGCGGTAAAGCGGCGTGTTGCCCTCCTGCAGCGTGACCACGTTTCCCTCGTCGCCGAGAAACGGCAGTAGATCGCGGAAACGCCAGACACCGCTGCGATCGAGCGGCAGATTTGAAGACCGCCGCGCGAGCCAGACCTTCTTCAAATCCGCAGCAAATCTTCCTCCCGCGCTGGCGTCAGGCGGCAGCAGTCGCGGATACTCCACCTCAAACAGGCTCCCACAGGAGCGGCAGCGAAAATCCTCGGCCGCGTCCGGCCCGGGGATTCTCGCGTCACATCCGATACAGCGTAGCCGGTGCGCTGTTTCCGGCGCAGATTGTGGGATCGTCTCTGTCATGGGATACGCCTAGCGTATCAGGTCGCGCCTGGAATGTTGAGATCGCATTCAGTTCCGGCGTGGTGACTTGCTCATAGCTTTAGCCGAATTTCTCATTCCGAAACTCAGCGGATGTGTGCCATTCCAAGCCTCGCCGGCTTATCTCGCTCCGGCAAAAACTGCAGAAATAATCCGGCAACTTTCATCGATTGCGAGATACGTATAGTTCCACATACAATCGCAGGCATGGCGGAACTCTATACCCCGCGCGCGGCGGCCGAGCGAATGGGAATCTCCTATCCCACGATCAAGCAGTGGCTGTATCGCGGTAAGCTGCGGGCGGTGAAGACTCCCGGCGGCCACTATCGAATCCATGAGCGCGAAATCCAGGCGTTTCTCCGCGTCGACGCGCCCGCTGCTCCCAGGGCCAAGAAGCTCAGTTCTTCTGTCAGCGGGCGCAACCAGCTCCAGGGAACGATCGTCCAAGTCCGCTTTGACGGCCTGCTGGCGCAGGTGAAACTCGCCATCGGCGATCAATTCGTAACCGCGATCATTACCGCCGACGCCGCTCGTGATCTGCAACTAAAACCTGGGATCAAAGCGGCCGCACTGATCAAAGCGACAGAGGTGATGGTGGTCCGTGTTTAGAAAATTCGTAGTCCTGCTGAGCATTACCTTGCTGCCTGCCATGCTGCTGCCGGCACAGAATCAGACATTGCGAATTGCCGCGGCCGCGGATTTGCAACCGGTGCTGCCGGCTTTTGTGTCAACCTTCGAAAAGGCCACGCGCACAAAGGTCGAAGTCTCCTACGCCTCTTCCGCCACGCTGGCCACGCAGATTCTGAACGGCGGACCATTCGATTTATTTCTGGCCGCAAATCGTGCGTTTCCGCAGAAAATCGTAGACGCCAAACTGGCCCTCGAATCGCAGCCAGTCACCTATGCGCGAGGCACTCTCGTCCTGTGGGCACGCCAGGGAGTCTTGCGCGACCCGCTGACTATGCAGTCTCTCACCGACGCGTCGATCCATCGCATCGCCATCGCCAACCCCGTGCATGCGCCCTATGGGGCCGCGGCCATTGCCGCCATTCACTCGCTCGGGCTCACAGCGGCGCTCCAACCGAAGTTGGTATTTGCGGAGAATATCGCGCAGGCCGCACAGTATGCAGAATCGGGCAATGCCGACTCGGCTCTGATCTCGCAAACCATCGCCATCACTGGAACAATGCGAAGCCTGGGCCGGTTCGTTCCCGTTCCGCAACACGCGTACCCGCCCATCGAGCAGGGAGCTGTTGTAATGCGCAACTCCCGCAATCAACAGGCGGCGCTCGACTTGCTCCGCTATATGGAATCCCCGGCGGGTCGCGCCCGGCTGCAATCAAGCGGGCTCGAACCTCCGGATATCCATTAAGTGTTGTGTGAAATTTCATGGACACAGCCGCACTCCTCCTGACGCTTCGACTGGCGCTGGTCACAACGGCGATTCTGCTGCTGGTCGCCGTGCCTCTAGCCTACTGGCTTGCGTTCACAAACTCGCGCTGGAGAACGCCGGTGCAGGCGGTTTGCTCGTTACCAATCGTTTTGCCGCCGACCGTGCTCGGGTTTTATCTGCTGGTAGGGCTTGGCCCTGGCACTCCCATCGGGCGCGGCATCGACCATCTCCTTGGCCACCCACTGGCGTTTTCCTTTGCCGGGCTCATCGTCGGCTCGGTGATCTACAGTCTTCCATTTGCAGTGCAGCCGCTGACCGCGGGCTTCGCGGCAGTCGACCCTTCCATGCTGGACGCAGCCGCCATCCTGGGCAGCGGGCGATTGGATCGGATGCGGCGGGTGATCCTGCCGCTGGCGCGCGGTTCGCTCCTGACCGCAGGCGTGTTGAGTTTCGCGCATACGATCGGTGAGTTTGGCGTGGTGCTCATGATCGGCGGAAATTTGCCAGGCGCCACCCGTACGCTGTCGATTGCCCTCTACGATCAGGTGCAGGATTTTCAGTACGCCCAAGCCAACCGCACGGCGCTATTTTTGCTGGCCATTTGTCTCGTGGCGCTCACCCTGCTCTACAGCCGGCGACGCAGAGGCGACCTTGTCTGATCAAGTTGCATTGCAGCAGGCAACCTCTCCGTGGCTTTCAGCCGAGATCGACCACAAGCTTCGCCACGACGGCGCCAACTTTCATTTGCGTGTTGACGTAAAGATCTACTGTCTGCGCACAGTTGTCTTCGGCCCATCCGGCTCCGGCAAATCTTCTCTGCTGCGCGCGATTGCAGGCCTGTTCGCGCCCGAGGCCGGAACCATCGCGATTCGCGGAACTACCGTTTGGCGGAACAAGCAGGACCGCAGGAAGAACTTTTCTGTCCCAGCGGATAGGCGACGGGTGGGTCTGATCATGCAGAGCCCTGCCGTATTTCCTCATCTTTCCGTTGCGGGCAACGTTGCATTCGCTCTCACAGGAATGGAGAAATCCGCCCGCGACGAAAAAGTCTACGGCCTTCTGCAAACCGTCGACGCAGAAGCGCTGGCAAGCCGTTGGCCGCGCCAGCTGTCGGGGGGTCAGCTGCAGCGCGTCGCGATTGCGCGCACCCTGGCTGCGGAGCCCTCGATCCTCTTGCTCGATGAACCGTTCAGCGCCCTTGACGCGAAAAGCCGCCAGCAGCTATCGGAGAGTGTTTACGAGTGGGCGCACGCACGAAGCGTTCCCGTCTTGACGGTAACCCACAACCTGGAAGAAGCATTCGCCGCCGGCGACGAGGTCCTGGTCATGAACAACGGTTCCATCGCGGTCCAGGGAAGCCCCGCGGAGGTGCTGGCGGAGGAACGCAAAAGGCTATTGCGCGCGATGGGAGTCGCTTCGGAAAACTATCCCGTAACGTAGACCGGTTCCTGCTCAAGACATATACCGAATTGCGACAGCACGCGTTGCCGAATCTGATCGCGCAGCGCAAGAATTCCGGCGGCCGTGGCATCGCCGCGATTCACGATGGAAAGAGTATGGCGGCTTGAAATCGCAGCCGAGCCAAGAGAAAACCCCCTGGGAAATCCGGCATGCTCGATCAGCCAGCCTGCCAGCAGCTTGACAGTCCCCGGCTCCGCAGCAAAATGCGGGATGGAATCCGCATGGGCCATTCCCGAAAGATTTGCTTCCTTGGTCACGCGCGCGGAAATATCCGCCAGCAGCGATTCGGAAACCACAGGATTTTTGAAGAACGATCCCGCACTGCGGCAGTTGGGATCGCCTTCGACCAGCAGCATCCCTTTCTTCCGCCGGATTTCGCGAACCATCTTGCTGATCTGCGCCGGTCTCGGAGCGGGCTTGCCCGCGAATGCCTCCGCCAGGTCGGCATACGCCAGATGAGGATTGCCATGAAGCCGCAGCCGATAGCTGACCTCCGTCACAATGTACCGGTCCCGCGAGGTGCTGTTGAAGATGCTGCGGCGGTAGGAGAAGTGACAGTTCGTGCCTCCGAAATCCGCCATCCGCAACGTTGTGCGGTCCAGTGCGCGCACCGAAACGATTGTGGACGACACTTCCTGGCCATATGCGCCGACGTTCTGCACGGGTGTTCCGCCCACCGTACCCGGAATGCCCGCCAGACACTCGATCCCGGCGAAGTCCCGTTCCACCGTAGAGTTGACGAAGCCGTCCCAGCTCTCGCCCGCGGCCACGGTAAATACCGTGTAGCCGCCATCGATGTGCTCGCGAATACCGCGATTGGCGACATGGACCACCACGCCCGGAAATCCCTTATCGGCGACCAGCAGATTGCTGCCGCCGCCCAGCACGAATAACTCCGCCCGCTGGTTGCGAGCGAACATCACTGCTTCGGTCAGTTCCGCTTCGTTTGAAGCTTCCATGAACCAGCGTGCGGGCCCGCCTATACGAAACGTCGTATAGGGCGCCAATAATATGTTTTCGCGTATTTCCACGTGGATTGAGCCTACATCATACCGTAGCCATCGCGGCGCGCGGCGCACTATCAGGTAACGGGTCAGTATCGTTCGATGTTCGGCCATTCTAACCGCGTTCAGGGCTAGCTTCCAAAGCAAAAATCCCGAGTTCCCGACTCACTAATAGAAGGGTGCCATCGTAGCGAGCCGAGGAACTTGCGTTTGTGCAAGTTACAGCGGAATGACTGTCCAGCTCCAATAGCGACGGACTTCCGCCGCTGGCCACCAGCACACTTGATATGGGAGGATCGCATCCCGATCAGCGGCAGTCCCGTCAGGAGGAAATACGTGAATTTATGCTGTACGCCATTAGCGACGCTGTCGAGCGCCTGAATCCATAACGGGTCGGCGGCATCCATAGCGATATACACTAGACCCAGGAGAACAAAACAATGTATCCAGAAATTATGGTGATTCCGATGCGCGAAGAACTGGTCCGCGCCGGCATAAAAGAAACGCGGACCGCTGCTGAGGTCGAGCAATCGCTGGCCGAGCCCGGCACCACAATGGTAGTCGTGAACTCGATCTGCGGCTGTGCAGCCGGCAAAATGCGCCCCGGCGTTCGGATGGCCCTGCAACACTCCACTCTCCCGGACCGCAAGATCACCGTATTTGCCGGACAGGACCGCGAGGCGACCGACAAGGTTCGCAGCATGCTCGAGGGCAACCCCCCAAGCTCGCCTGCGATCGCTATTTTTCGCGACGGCAAGCTGGAGTTTCTGATGCAGCGATCGATGATCGAGAACTCCGCAGCACCTCAGATCGCGCAGTATCTGACCAAAGCGTTCGACGAAATATGTACCAGAACAAGCGCGTAGTCTTTGTGCCGGTATTTGAATTTCCATCTTGAACGAAGCCAAGGGACCTCGCAGTCAGTTGAAGATCGCAAGGTCCTCTGAACAGAGACGCACCCCATCTGATTGACCCCGCGCGAGCCTGTTCATTAGATTTGTTGCAACAATGAATATTCTCCGGAACGCTCTGCTTTCACTCCTGCTCGCTTGCACCCCTCTCCTCGCCACAACTCCCGCCAATCATCACTGGACAGCCGGCAATGCATCGATCCAGATCTCCGTCGATACAAATTCCGGCGTTATCGACCATCTCGTGGACGCGATCAGCCATGAAGACTACTGCAATCAGACACTCCAGAACGCAACTGCTGACACGGACGGAAATCACGGCCTGGCCTTCACCGTAGGGCCGCGAATCGGCGGACTCGTGCTGTTCGACGAGCTTCGCAACCGCGAATTCACCGACATTTCCGATGCAGCAGTCGTAACCAATCTCAAAACCTCTGAGAGCAGCCTGTCATTCGATAAGCAATATCCCGGCGCCGAATTTGTGGTTCACGAATCATTCCTGGTCACCCCCAAAGACGTCCGCTGGAATGTGCGGCTGAGTAAAACTTCCGGGCCCGACCGGACCGTCCGGGTAGTCTATGACGTTCCACTGCCGCTGGGAGGCACTGCCTGGGCTCCCATCTCTGACGCGCCGTTTCGTGTCAAGCCATGGCTTCCCTTCTCCATCGACTATGGACAATCCACCTCCGGTGCAATCGGCGAAGGCCGCTGGCGAACTACCATTCCGCTGATGGTCTTCTATTCCAGACACAGTCAGCGCGCGCTCGCCATTGCATCCCCTCTCGAGATTCCGGCGGTGCGTATCCGCTTCCTCTCGAATACGAGCGCACTCGCGGACTTCTACTGGAATTCGCGCCAATATCCCGCGCGGGAGCGGCCGTATTTTCAAATCAGCAATGAGGATCTCGGGCTGCGCAGCAATCGTGACCTCGAAACCGGCCTCCTGATCTCAACTCAGTCCGCCGACTGGCGTCCGGCGCTCGGCTGGTTCTACTCGAAGTACAAAAAGTACTTCGACCCCGATCCAGCCTTTGCGAAATGGGACGGAGCCTATGCCGACGGCGATCAGTTGATGGACCCTGCGCTCACTGCGCAGCAGGTGAGTGCGGCGTACGCGAAGGAGTATGCGCGCGGCATTCGCTGGGAGGAATACCACAGCCCGTATGCCCACTATGGGCTAATGATTCCGCCACCCAGCGTCAGGTCCTGGGTCGACATCTCCGATCCTGGCGGACCCACGCTGACCCGCGCAAGAATCGAGGAGCATTGCCGCCTCAGTCGTCAGGCAGGCGTCGGCACCTTCCTCTACTACAACACCACGGAGTCGGAATACTGGTACGCCAAGCAGACATTCCCGGAGAGCATCGCCAAAAGCGAGGCGGGCAACACCATTGCCGCATGGAAGGGTGAAAAATATCCCAGCAAACGGGCCTGCTGGTTGATGAACTCGGATCCGAAGACGGGATTCGGCCAGGCCATGATCGGCGAGGCGAGGCAAATGGTCGATTCCTATCCCGATATGGCCGGCTTTTTCTGGGACGTGTACGGCCGCAGCTACATGTTCGACTTTGCGCACGACGACGGCATCACCATGGTCGATAACAAACCGGCCTACTATCCGGAATTCATGTATCGACGGCTGATGACTCAGGACATTGGCCCCCTGCTGCACAGCCGTGGCATGACCATCACCGCCAACAAGCCGGTCACAATCGCCAGCACGGAAAGCGTAGACGGCATCATGATGATGGAAAACGCGCCCTATGAAGAGAGTCCGGGATGGATCACTACCCAGAGCTATCTTGGTCTCACCCGTCATGTGATGATCCTTGACAATGATCCCTCGGACGTCGAGATGCTCTATTTACACTGCCTGCGGTATGGCGCATTCAACTCGATCATCACACCGGACGAGCCGCAACGCCATCCTCCAACGCAGCAAACAGTCGCCCATAACCAGGATCTCGAAAACAAATATCAGCCGTTCGTGAACATGTTTGCCGGCAAGAGGTGGATCTTTTATCCCCAGGCGCTTCAACTTCCAACGAATACCGATGGCAACATCTTCGAGTTGAAGAACGGCGACGTCATGATCACGATGGTCTCCGCATGGCGCGCTCTTCGCCACGCCGGCGGCTACGATTCAAACCTTCCCATAATCTGCCGCCTACCCAATGCGGCCGCCGTTGAATCGGTGGAAGTGGATTCCGTAGACTTGGGAGAAAAGACTTCTGTAACCCCGCAAAGGGTCGGCAACCAGCTGACAATCACGGTTCCGAAGCATGGCAAAGCGACGGTCATTCTGCTGCACATGAGGCGTTAGCTCGGGAACAACTTTTTTATCAGCGAGGCGCAGCCGGGTTGCAAGCGCCGCGTTCGCATTTACACTCAAGCCATGTCTTCCGCAATCGATATACTCCGGCGCGCTTGTCGGGCCCGCGCTTCCCTTTCCATCGCGCTCGGGACGTCTTTGCTCGTTCCGTGTGCTGTCGCTGCACAGTCCTTCAAAGCGCAGGACCTTGCCCCCGGGAAGCCGGACAGCTCTCTCGAAGGCCGCACCCAGGCCCTCGATGAAATCTTTCGCGACTACTGGCAGGAGAAGCTGAAACACTCTCCCGAGTTCGCTTCGGCGATCGGTGACACGCGATATGACGATCAGCTGTCCGACAATTCACCAAGCGCCTACAACGATGCGCTGGCGCGGAGCGAACAGTTCATCGATCGGCTCGGAGCCATTGACACTGCCGGTATGAGCGATCTGGAAAAATCAAGAAAGGACATGCTGGTTCGTCACCTTATTGACCAGCAGGAATCCTCCGCCTGCAAACCATGGCAGACGCCGGTCACCGAGTCCTACGGCATTCAGGTTCAACTCCCCCTACTGGCGGAGACGCTCCGCTTCACTTCGGCGGAGGATTACGACCGATACGTCGCACGGCTCAACAGAATACCGGCCGCATTCCTGCAGATTGCCACAGACCTCTCCCTCGGCCAGCAAGCAGGCCACAGCGAACCGCAGGCCACCATGCAGAAAGTGCTGTCGCAGGTAAACGAAATCGTGCGCGCCCAGCCGGAGGACACCTCGTTCGCCCGCCCCCTCTCTCATTTTCCCGATGGCCTCTCGCCGCAGCAGCAGACAGACATTCGCAACCAGGTGTTGACGGTGATCCGCAAGCAGGTGCAACCGGCATATGCCCGATTTTCGAAGTATCTTTCGACCCAGTACATTCCCCAGGCAAACAGTCAACCGGCAAGCACCGGGGATATGAGCCAGATCGCCTGCTCCGTCGCCACCAATGCCCAAGACTTCGATGCAGGGCGAAGCAAAATTTTAGAGCTGCGCGCGGAGGCGGAGAAATCGTTGGGGAACAATTTCAATCTGAACGCGTTTCGCGATCAGGTGCGTGCGTCGGACTCAATGCCGCCCGATCTTTTTGAAAAACATATCCAGCAGTGGATTGCTCAGCAGGGAAAGTAACTCGAGTGCGGGCACCCGTCCCTGCGGCTTGCAGTTCCAATCAACATTGAACTCTACTGAACGAATTTCCGGCACGCACGATTGGGAGGTCGAGAATCGATGACACAACAACACACTGGAACGAAGACCCTGGATACGAAAGTAGCGCTGCTAGGCGCTGGAAAAATGGGTGGCACCCTGCTCCAGGCATTCCTGAAGAATCACCTGTTTCGCCCGGAGAATATCGTCGCCACCGTGCAGCATAAGGAGCGCAGCCAGCAGCTTGCGACGCAGTGGGGCGTTGCCGTTACGACCGACAACCTTGAGGCCGCGCGCAACTGCGATCTGATTCTTCTCGGAGTTAAGCCGCAGACAGTTCCCGAGATTGTGCAGCAGATCCGTCCCGCGCTGACGGCGAAAAAAACGCTGATCTCCTTCGCAGCGTCCGTCAAGACCGGCGCTCTGGAAAACGCCGCCGGGCTGGATCTCGCCGTAGTTCGCGCCATGCCCAACACACCGGCGTTGGTAGGCTGCGGAGCGACCGCACTGTGCCGCGGAAGATTTGTCAGCGCGGAGCAACTCGATCTCGCCGAACGTGTATTCCGCAGCGTGGGCCGCACCGTTCTTGTGGAGGAAAAACACATGGATGCCGTCACCGGGCTCTCCGGCAGCGGACCAGCCTACATCTACATCATCATCGAAGCGCTTGCCGAGGCCGGTGTCAAAGTCGGCCTTCCCCGCGACATCGCTACCTTGCTGGCGACGCAGACCACCCTGGGAGCGGCCACCATGGTACTCGAAACCGGCAGCCATCCCGCGCTGCTGAAAGATGCCGTCACTACGCCGGCCGGCTGCACGATGGACGGAATCCTCGAACTGGAGCAAGGCGGACTCCGAGTAACCCTAATCAAAGCCGTTATGCGCGCCACGGAACGCGCAAAGGAACTGGCTACAACCTAAAAATCCCGCCTTGCGTGTTTCCGATGTTCACGCGCGGACACACTGTTCGATCGTGGACAGTTCATGGCTCGACGTTTCCTCCACTCCTGCCGCAACACATTCATTGCATAGACGCATTGCCATGTCCCGATTTGGCGCGCTGCGTGCACTCCCATATGCGTGATGGATATTGCTCGGCCGGACTTGAAAAAACGAAAAATGCGGCGGCAGATCGTGTGGGGGGCCGTGGGAATCGCTGTTTTAGCGGCTCTCACCGTGTTCGTGCTGCGTTTGAAACCTGCTGCTCCCACGGTGGACCGCAACACCGTCTGGACCGACACGGTGAAGCGCGGGAACATGATCCGGCAGGTGCGCGGGCTGGGCACCCTGGTGCCTCGTGAAGACAGAATCCGTCTGATTCCGGCCGACACAGAGGGCACTGTGGTGCGCATTTTTAAGCTGCCCGGGGCAATGGTTCAAACCGACACCGTCATCATGCAGCTGGCCAATCCGCAGCTCTTGCAGGAGGCGCAGGACGCCGTTCTCCAGTTGAACGAAGCCCAGGCGGATTATCACAACACGCAGGTATCGCTGCAAAGCAGCCTCATGGACCGCCGGGCCACGGCCGCGGACATCAATGCGCAATACCAGCAAGCCCAGCTGCAGGCCCGCACCGACAAGGCGCTCTACAAGCTGGGCGTCATTAGTGGGCTCTCCTATCAGGATTCGCAAGGTAAGGCCGACGCCCTGACCACCCGCGACAATCTACAAAAACAGGAAATTATGATCAACCAGAAAGCGCTTCAGACCCAGCTCGCCGTACAGAAGGCAAAGGTAGAACAGGCGCGCGCACTCGCCGGGTTGAAGCAGCGCCAGGTGGAGAACCTGAACGTCCGCGCAGGAATCAACGGAGTTCTGGTCAACCTTCCGCATCAGGTTGGCGAACACGTGCCGGTCGGAACTACCTTGGCTGAAATAATTCAGCCCGATCAGTTAAAGGCACAGTTGAAGATTGCCGAGACCCAGGCGCGCGACATTCAGTTGGGCCAGCCGGCGGAGATCGACACGCATAACGGAACCATTGCCGGTACGGTGACACGCATCGATCCGGCGGTACAGAACGGAACCGTCGCCGTAGACGTACAGCTCACAGGAACGCTGCCCAAAGGAGCGCGGCCCGACCTGAGCGTGGACGGAACCATCGATCTCGAACGGCTGAACAATGTGTTGTACGTCGGCCGGCCGGCGTTTGGAAACGAGAATTCCACAATAAGCCTGTTCAAGCTCGACTCAACCGGCAAGTACGCGACCCGCGTTCCGGTGAAGGTGGGCCGCGCTTCGGTGAACGAAATCCAGATTCTGGGCGGGCTCGAGGCCGGGGACACAGTCATTCTGTCGGACATGTCCCGCTGGGAGAATGTCGATCGTATTCGGCTGGACTAATTAGCGCTTCTACCTGACACGAGGAAACAGCGACACAAATTTCGATTGAGAAAGGAACATCGATGGCTGCTACACAGGCAATTGCGGGCGAAGGCACAGGGCATATTTCAGATCAGTCCCTGATTCACATCGAGGCGCTGACGAAGGTCTTCTATACCGACGAGATTGAAACGCACGCACTTTCGGGAATCCATCTCAACGTCGATCGTGGGGAATATGTAGCAATCTCCGGGCCTTCGGGCTGCGGAAAATCGACGCTTCTTTCCATCCTCGGCCTGCTCGATACACCCAGCGGCGGCACCTACCTGCTGAACACGCGCCCCGTCGAAAATCTCAGCTTCGCAGAGCGCTCGCGAATTCGCAACCAGGAGATCGGCTTTATCTTTCAGAGCTTCAACCTGATCGGAGATCTGACGGTCTATGAAAATGTCGAGCTGCCGCTGACCTATCGCTCCGGCATGCCGGCGGCGGAACGCAAGCGGCGCGTTGACGAGTCGCTGACGCGCGTGGGCATGGCCCACCGGGTGCGGCACTATCCATCGCAGCTTTCCGGCGGCCAGCAGCAGCGCGTTGCGGTGGCCCGCGCTCTGGCTGGCTCGCCGTCGATCCTGCTGGCCGATGAGCCGACTGGAAACCTCGACTCCCGCAATGGCGAGGCGGTCATGGAGCTGCTGAAAGAACTCCATAAAGACGGCGCCACCATCTGCATGGTGACGCACGATCCCCGTTTCGCCAAGCTGGCGGACCGCGAAGTGCATCTGTTCGACGGCCAGGTCGTATCCGAAGCCGACTTACGCAAAAAGCTCGCAGCGGAAACGGAGTCGCTGAAGTGACTTGCCATTGAGCGATTGAAGTCGCTTGACGTGTGAGAGAACCCAAAGCTCAAAGTGGAGATGCGGGGCAACCAGATTGCCATGCTGCACATTGAATAAGGCGGACAATGAGAAACCTCTGGAACGATCTTCATTATGCGTTGCGGCAGTTACGGAAGTCTCCAGGTTTTACTTTTACCGCCGTACTGACGCTGGCAATGGGAATTGGCGCTACCGTCGCGATCTTTTCGATGATGTATGGAATTCTTCTGCGCCCGCTGCCCTTTAAAAGCCCGAGTGAGTTGTTTGTGCTCAGCGACACACTGCAAGGCGTGCAGACGGGCGATATGTCGGGAGAGGTGGGCGTAACCGGCCCCGAAATCGCGGCCTACACGCACGAGACCAGGAGCTTTGTAAGCCTGGGAAGTTTCAAGTTCATCTGGCCGCTGCAGCTTTCGTACGGGGGCATCACGATGCCGCTTGAAACGACTCTCCTGAGCGCGAACCTATTCTCCACCTTGGGCATACGACCCCTGATGGGCCGCACTTTTACCGAGAAGGAAAACGAGCAGGGCGAACACGTGGTTGTTCTCGGATATCTAGTGTGGAAGAACGTCTTCCACGGCGACTCCGGAATCCTGGGCAAGAAAATAACTCTGAATCGCGAACCATACGTTGTGATCGGCGTGATGCCGCGCGGCCTTGAGTTTCCGATAGGAGCGATTTTGATCCCACTCCACTTGACTCAGGATGACCTGACGAAACCGAACTGGAGTGGCCTGGAAATGATCGGACGCCTGAGACCCGGGATTACGCCGGCGCAGGCCCAGGCCGATGCAAATCGAGTGGAGCAGGAGACCCGGCGCGGCTACCCGGCGGAGGTGGCGACTCTCCGCATAAGCAGTGTCGTAACCTCAATGCGCGATGAAGCGGTGGGACGTGTACGTCCGCTGATCCGCATATTGTTCCTCGCGGTTTGCGTGGTGCTTCTGATCGCATGCATGAATTTGGCGGGATTGCTGCTGGTGCGTGCGATGCGCCGGCGCCGAGAAACGGCCGTCCGCCTGGCACTGGGATCGAGCATCGGCACCCTGATACGGCAAGCTCTTCTGGAAGGCCTGCTGCTCAGTTTCAGCGGAGCGCTGCTGGGCATGTGGATTGCGGCTGTCTCCGTGCGCCTGATGCTGCGCATGATTCCGGAAACGATGCCACGCGTCGAGGGTGTGGGCATCCATTGGCCGGTGGTCGTCTTCGCGGTTTTGCTTGCGGTCTTTACGGGCGCGGTCGCTTCCGTGGCTCCGGCGTTCGCCGCCATCCGCACCAACATGAACGAGGCGCTAAAGGAGGGCGGACGCGGGGACGGTGTGGGCGGAGGGCACCGCAGCCTTCGCTCCGCGTTGGTGGTGACGGAGATTGCTGTGGCGATGACGCTGCTGGTTGCTTCCGGCCTGCTGCTGCGCAGTTTTCAAAATGTGGAGAATGTCGACCTGGGCTTCAATCCAGAAAACATCATTGCCGGCATCTACACGTTGCCCGAGAAAAGATACGCGACACAACCCGAGGTGGACGGGTTCCGGCACAATCTGGAACGGAAGCTGCAACAGCTGCCCGGTCTACAGTCCTTTGGACTCACGTCGTTTTTCCCGGAGTCGCAGGGCGGCGGCGATGCTCCCGGCTTTCAGCCCTTTGTCGTGGATGGCTATCTGCGGCCGAAAGGCGCGGCGACAGATATGGCGACCGCCGCGCAGGTTGAGGGCAATTATTTCGGCACCATGGGCATTCCGTTGCAGAGAGGCCGTTTGTTTACGAATGCCGACAATGCCACATCACAGCTGGTCGTAATCGTGAACCGCAGACTGGCAGAGCACTATTGGCCCGGTAGAAACCCGCTGGGCAAGCATTTGCGGATCGGGATGGACTCGCAGCAGACGCCGTGGCTTACGGTGGTTGGTGAAGTTGCCGACGTCAAACAAGGCAGCGCCGACCGGCCCACTTCGGAACAGTTCTATCAGCCGCTGGAACAATACCGCGCGTCCTATGGAAATCTGATGCCTGCAGCAGTCTTGGTTGGCAGCCAGCTTTCGGTGCTTTTGCGTTCCCCGCTGCCGCCAAATGATATGAAGCACACCATTCGGCAGGTGGTCCACTCGCTCGACCCGCAGCTTGCGTTGTCGGAAGTGGAGACGATGCAACAGGCGATTGACGAAACACAGGAACAGCGACGGTTTTCCACTTCCTTGATTACGGTATTTGCGTTTGCCGCCGTGATGCTTGCGATCCTTGGGATCTACGGCGTGATCGCGTTCTCAGTCGCGCTGCGGACGCATGAAATGGCGATTCGGATGGCCTTGGGATCGTCGCGCTCGCGCATCATTCGATTAGTACTTGGTTCTGCAGCGCGGCTGGCGTTAGCAGGCTGTGCCATAGGATTAATCGGCGCCATAGCCGTATCGCACCTGCTGCGCTCCCTACTGTTCCATATCGAGCCTTTCGATCCGGTGGCGCTGATCGGCGCCATTGTATTAATTCTGGCGCTTTCGCTGGCCGCATCCTTTCTGCCGGCGCGCCGTGCTTCTTCGATCGAGCCAATGCAGGCTTTGAAAAGCGAATGAGGGAGTGGACGATGACAACTCTGCTGAACGATGTTCGCTTCGCGATGCGGCAGCTACGCAAGTCGCCGGGATTTGCCGCGCTAGCTATCTGCACGCTTGCAATCGGCATCGGCGCATCTACGGCCATCTACAGCATCGTAGATGGCGTGCTGCTGCGCTCTCTGCCGTTCCACGAGCCGCAGCAGTTAGTCTCGGTATTCGAGACCAACCCCGGGCTCGGCTCGCAGAGGTACCCCTTCAGCGCGCCAGATTACGTCGATGTTGCCCGGCGTAATGGGAGCTTCACGGGCATGGCAGCGTATCGGGATCAGCACTCAGAGCTTTCCGGCTCCGGTGATCCGACGCGCATTCCCATCGCCCGCGTCACCGCTTCGCTGTTTTCCGTTCTTGGCGTCACGCCGGAAATGGGCCGCGTGTTCACGGAAGAGGAAGACCTAGAGGGCGCCCCGGTCGTCATCCTGAGCAACAAGTTCTGGCGCAAGCATTTTGAGGACAATCCCAATGTGCTGGGACAGAAACTTCTGCTCGACCGAAATCCCTACACCGTTATCGGCATCATGCGTCCAAGCTTTGTTTTCCCGGATCGTGGCGGAATGTACAACAGCACCCCCGCCGATCTCTACATACCGATGCACTTCACTCCCGCGCAGTTGCAAGGCCTTGGGTGGGAGAACAACTACAGTGTCATCGCACGGCTGAAGCCCGGAGTTACGTTGGAAAAGGCCAGCACGGAGATTAACTCCCTGCTGCAGGGATTTTTTCTGCAATACCCGGTGGCGATGCGGAGCGATCCGCATTACAAGCTCGGCGCAGACGTGATCTCCTACAACGATCAGGTCGTAGGAGATGTCCGCAGCCGCTTGATCCTTTTACAGCTGAGCGTCCTGTTGGTGCTGCTGATCGCCTGCGTAGACGTAGCCAACCTGCTGCTGGCGAGAACGACAGGGCGGCAGAAGGAAGTGGCTCTGCGTATTGCAGTGGGCGCTCCACGCGCCAGAATCGTGTCGCAACTGCTTTCTGAAAGCCTGGTTCTGGCGGTTACGGGCGGCCTGCTTGGGTTGCCGCTTGCCTATGGCGCAATGCATCTGCTGGTTGCCAGTGCTCCGGTGGACCTGCCGCGCGCCGGCTCTATCTCCCTGAGCGCGGGCGTGCTTGCATTCTGTTTCGGCATCTGCCTGCTGACAGCATTGCTGACCGGCCTGATCCCCGCGCTCCGAGCGGTGCGCGTCGATTCCAGCGACAGCTTGTATGAAGGCGGCCGTTCCGGCATGACGAGCAGAGGTCGCCATCGGGCGCTGGGGATCCTGGTCACTTCCCAATTCGCGCTGGCGATGGTTTTGCTGGTCACGGCCGGACTTGTGTTGCGCAGCTTCCAGCGATTGACGGAAACCGATCCCGGCTTTCAGCCCGAGCATGTAATTACGATGTCGGCGACATTGCCCGTCGCCGTGTACTCCAACGAAGCGCAGATCAAAAACTTCTATCGGCAATTGCTGGAACGCACGACACAGTTGCCCGGCGCGCGTAGCGTCGGATTGTCGACCAGTCTGCCGATCCACTCCGAGGAACAAGACGGATTCACCGTGGAAGCACTGCCTTCCCGTCCGGAAGCGGCGGTGAGTGTCGCGCAGAACTGGGTGCTGGGAGATTTTTTCCGGACATTCGGAATTCAACTGGTGCGCGGTCGATACTTCACCCCGCAGGACCGCGAAGGCTCAATGCCGGTGGTCATCATCAGCGAGGGACTTGCCAAGAAATATTTTCCCGGCATGAACCCGCTCGGACGTCGCATCAAGGCAGGCGATCCTGCCAGCAAAGT
Organism: uncultured Acidobacteriota bacterium; assembly: GCA_963744615.1. Lineage (GTDB taxonomy): Bacteria > Acidobacteriota > Terriglobia > Terriglobales > Acidobacteriaceae > JAKAAZ01. The sequence continues at coordinate 1,132,693 of CAVUUE010000003.1, read as the reverse complement.
TCCCTGGCTGACGATCGTCGGGGTGGTAGAGGATGTGAAGTCCCGTGGGATGGACCAGAGCGCCCAGCCTGAGACCTACACTCCGTATCTACAGGACACCATCGACACGGAATTAAACTTCTACATTGATCCGGACATCGATGAAATGCGCAGCCTTTCGCTGGCTGTTCGCACCCAACAAGATCCGGCATCCATGCAGAACCTGCTGGTGTCGACAATCCATTCCCTCGACCCTTCGTTGCCGGTTACGAATATCCACACTATGACAGAGATGGTCCACACCGATGTTGCGCCGGAGCGGTTCAACAGTTTCATTCTTGGAACTTTCGCGTTTGTCGCGTTGCTGCTGGCGGCAGCCGGTATCGGTGGAGTGCTGGCGTACACCGTACGTCAACGCACACGGGAGATTGGCGTGCGCATGGCACTGGGCGCGCAGCGCGGCAATGTCAGCCGTCTGGTGTTGCTGGAAGGATTGAAGCTGGCGGGCACAGGCGTGTCACTTGGAGCCGGGATTTCGCTGTTGGTCACCCATTGGCTCTCCGCGCAGCTCTACCGCGTAGCTCCGCACGACCCCCTCACCTTTTCGATTGGGGTTGTAGTGCTGTTCCTGATCGCGCTGCTGGCCTCCTGGCTGCCGGCGCGGCGAGCCGCTTCTGTCGACCCGATACAGGCTTTGCGCAGTGAGTAGGAGGAGCCTGCGATGACTAATTTTCTGAACGATCTTCGCTATGCGATGCGGCAGTTGCGCAATTCGCCGGGATTCGCAACAACTGCCGTCCTGACGCTGGCTCTGGGAATCGGCGCAACGGCGGCGATGTTCAGCGTGATCGACGCGATCCTGTTGCGTCCGCTGCCCTACAGGAACGTGGATCGCATCGTCCGCGTCCGGACCAGGGCAGCAGCGAACTACGAGCAACCCGCATCCTGGCCGGAGTATCAGGACATGCGCCGCCTGAACTCTACCTTCAGTGTTCTGGCGGGAGTGGGCTATGGAGGCGGGACCACCCTGACGCAGGGCAATCAGGCGATCTATTTGCGTAAAGTCCAGGGAACGGCTAATTTCTTTGATCTGTACGGGGTGAAGCCATTGCTGGGCCGAACCTACTTGCCCGGTGAAGACCAGAACGGAAAGAACGACGTCGTAGTGCTGAGCTATGAAATATGGCAGCAGTATTTCGGAGGACAGAAAAGCATCCTCGGCAAAACCGTGCATCTGGACGGCACTCCCTACACAGTTATTGGAGTGATGCCCGCAGGGTTCCGGGTCCGCTTCGACACGCCGAACGTCGTCTACACTCCACTTCACTTGTCCGCAGACCAGATCAAATCGCGCGGCAGTCATTGGCTACCTTCCTATGGACGGTTGAAACCCGGCGTCAGCATAGCCCAGGCGAATGCGGACATGAATCACGTCTTCAATGAGCTGGCCAAACAGTTCCCGGATGAAGACAAGGGCAAAACAGCCCAGGTAGTTTCGATCGTTGACACACTGCACACCAACCAGAACGGCAACAACGACCGGCCCGAGCTTTGGGTGTTGCTGGCGGCAGTTTTCGCGGTTCTGTTGATTGCCTGCACGAATGTCGCCGGTCTGTTGCTGGCGCGCGGTCTGCTGCAGGAACGCGAGATGGCGGTGCGGGCCGCGCTGGGAGCAGGCCGCACGCGACTCGTTGCCCAAATGCTGACCGAGAACGTTCTGCTGGGGCTGGCCGGAGGTGTGGGTGGGCTGGCGTTCGGCTATTTGTTGCTCGCCGCCATGAAACAATTTCTGGAGAAAGCGTTTTCACGCGGTGGCGACGTTCATCTCAACGTCATCGTAGCGGCAGCGACCTTCATCATCTCTTTGCTCGCCAGCGTGGCTGCCGGACTCGTCCCGGCATTCCGCACGGCGCGCATCGATCCGAATCGATCGCTCAAGTCCGGCGGCAGCGCCGGAACGACACGACATCAACATCGGCTGCGCTCCAGTTTCGTCGTCGTCCAGGTGGCGCTATCCCTGATGTTGCTGGTGTGCTCCGGGCTGCTTCTGTTGGGTCTGCGATCCATGCTCGACACAAACCTCGGTTTCAATCCACAGAATCTTCTCACTATGGAAGTCGACGTTCCAAGTGGCGATTACAAAGGTAGGGACTTCGTGAAAGCGTTGGTCGAGCCGCTTGAAGCCCGCGCTAATTCAATTCCAGGAGTAACCGCGGTTGGCAGCAACAATATGTTGCCTATCCTGCAGAATGGATCGAACGGTGATCTTCCGCTGGTCGGAAAACCGGTCGATCCCATCGACAAGCAAAGACTGACGGAGATGCGGTTTGTCACGCCGGGATATTTTGCGGCGTTGCAATTGCCCATTCTGCGTGGACGAAACTTCAATTCGCAGGACGCCGCGAATACCCGGCCAGTCGCCATCGTAAACGATGCGTGGGTCAAGCAGATGCTCGACAAAAAAGAAGACCCCCTGACGCAGGCCTTTGCCGGAGACCCAGGAACACCGGCGACAGCGATAATCGGCGTTGCTCGTAGTGGACGCCAGGACATCACGCAGCCGTCAGAGCCCGAGGCGGACTTTCCAATAAGCCAGATGCCGGAATCGTGGAAGGCCTTCGTGCCTCAGTTTTATTTGTTCGTGCGCACCAGCATTCCGCCGGCGGCCATTGTTCCGCAGTTGCGCAACGCCTTGCATGAAGTCGCGCCCAACGTCGCCTTCCGTACACCAGAGACCATGGATGCGATACTCTCTGACGCATTAGTGACCGACCGCATGTTGAGCTGGATCTTCGGCCTGTTCGCCGCGATTGCCGTGTTGCTCACAGCCGTCGGCATCTACAGCCTGCTGAGCCAGGAAGTCGCCAGCCGCACGCGGGACATTGGCGTCCGCATGGCGCTTGGCGCAACCCGCGGCGGAGTAGCGCAATTGGTGCTGGGCCGCACCGGCGTTCTGCTAGCACTCGGATTGGCAGCTGGACTTGCCGGAGTGCTGCTGGTTCGCCACGTCTTGAGCGCGGTGCTGGTAATTCAGTTCCATCGCGATGCTGGGGTGATCGCCGCGACTGCAATCGGGCTCGGTGTAATCGGCCTGCTTGCCGCGCTGCTGCCGGCGCGGCGCGCGGCTTCTATCGACCCCATGCAGTCATTGCGCTCTGAATAGGGAAAGGAAACCTTGACCAGCTTACTGAACGATCTTCGCTACGCCGTTCGCCAATTGCGCAAAGCGCCCGGTTTTACTGTAACCGCTGTTGTTACATTAGCGCTCGGCATTGGCATCAGCGCTGCCATGTTTACGGTCGTTGATGGAGTTCTGCTGCGTCCCTTACCAGTGCCGCATCCTTCGCAGATAGTCACCGTCGGTGAATCGGATACCGGCAACCGCATATCCACGTCATCCATGCCGGATGCGCGGGACTGGCGTGCGGAAAGCAAGTCGTTTCAGGACATGGGCTGGTACACGCAGCTGTTTTTCAACTTGAAGAAGCCAGACGGTGGTGTGGACTTCTCTCTGAACACGCAGACCAGTCCCAACTTCTTCGCCATGCTGCAGGCGCGGCCTCTCCTCGGCCGCACGTTTCTTCCCCAGGATGAACACGGCGGCCAAGGGAACGTTGCAGTACTCAGTTACTACGTGTGGAGCAATTATTTCGGCCGCACTCCCGACATACTTGGGAAATCCGTCCAACTGGGCGCAAACACCTACACGGTGATCGGGGTGATGCCGAAGCGCTTTTATATTCCGATCAACGACGATGGGCCTGTGGTCTGGACGCTGCTAGTCCCGAATGCCTCGATGCAGCGGGACAACGAATTTCTGAACGTTATTGCACGCTTGAAACCCGGAGTCACCATTGCCGCCGCCAAGGCGGAGCTGAGTGGAATCCAGGAAAACATCGCCCGCCGATACGCAACTATGAACTTGACCAGACAAGTAGGCGTGCAGGACTACCGCGAGACTCAGATCGGCTCGGTCCGTTCGGCGTTGCTGGCGCTGCAAGGCGCGGTGCTGCTGGTCTGGCTTATTGCCTGCGCCAATGTTGCCGGGTTGCTGTTGACCAGGCTCTCCGCCCGTCGCCGGGAGATCGCGGTGCGCGCCGCCTTAGGAGCCGGCAGACAGCGGATTGTGCGGCAATTCTTAACCGAGAGCCTGCTGCTGAGCCTGGCCAGCGGAGCCGTCGGCCTGGGAATCGCCGAGGGATGCATACTGTTGTTGCACCATGCGATCGGCGCAAACCTGAGCCGGTCGGCCGACGTTTCGTTGAATTGGCAGGTGGTGCTGGTGCTGATCGCACTTTCGATCGTTTCGGCAATCATCTTTGGAACCGCGCCCGCGTTTCAGGCGGCCTCGGCCAATCCACAGGATGCGCTGCATCAAGGAACGCTAGCGGCGGGCAGCGGTTTGGGGCAAATACGGCTGCGCAATTTTCTCATCGTTGGCGAACTCGCTTTGTCGCTGGTGCTGCTGTTTTCCGCCGGCCTCCTGCTGCGCACCCTGTACGCGCTGCGCAACGTAAATGTCGGATTCAACCAGCACAACCTGATCGATGCGCAGTTTTTTCCCCTCGGTGGCTTTATAATCACTGACAAAAAACGGCCGGTGGTGCAAACCGTATACATGCCACTGCTTGAACGTGCAAGGCGTCTCCCCGGTGTGGAATCCGCGGATCTGATCTCCCGGGCGCCGCTTTCCGCCAACGTCAACATGGGCGGAAGCTTCAACGTATTCGGCGAGCCCGGTAAAACATACCAGTCCCAGTTCTCCCTCGTCACCCCCGGCATTTTTCGCACCTTGAGCGTACCGACGCTGCAGGGACGCCAATTTAACGATCAGGACATGCAAGGATCGCCCGCCGTCTGCGTTGTCAACCGGGCATTTGCGCGCAAATTCCTGCAGGGAAAAAATCCACTGGAACAAAGACTGGATCTTGACGCGAATGCCACCGACAAGAGCATCGTTCAAGACATGCAGATCGTTGGCGTAGTAGGCGACACTTCCGCAGGACTGATTGGGGAGTCCGCAATCCCTATGATTTACATGGAGCTCGATCAATTCCCACCGAATGATGACATGTACCCGATTCTTTCGATAGTGATGGAGCTGGTCATTCGCACGCGCCTGCAGCCGCAGACGCTGGTCCCCTCGGTGCGGTCAATTTTCACCCAGGTTGCGCCGGGCGTAAGCATCAGCTCGATTCGAACCTATCGGGAGAAGATCGATCGTCAGCTCGGCCGCCAGAGTCTAGCGGCGCAGCTGCTCTGGCTTTTCGCAATAGCCGCCGTGCTGATTGCGGCAGCGGGGCTATACGGCCTACTGAGCTACAGCGTCGGCCAGCGCACGCGCGAGATCGGCGTTCGCATTGCACTCGGCGCTCAGCGGGAAGATATTCTGCGCGTCGTTCTGCGACAAGCCTTCCAACTGCTGATCGCCGGAATTGCTATCGGGCTGCTCTGCTCATTTTTTCTGGGCCGCTTTGTCCGCCGCTTCCTTTACGGCGTGACGCAGCACGACGGCGCAACCCTCGTCATAGTCGCGATACTTCTCGCATTCATTGGTTTTTTGGCAGCTTACATCCCGGCACGCCGCGCTTCCCGCATTGAACCAACAGAAGCTTTGCGGACCGAATAACCGGTTGAAAAAGGAAACCATGATTCAGTTGAAAAATATCGAACGCAGTTACAAATCCGGAGTCGGCCAGACCTGGGTACTTCGCCGCATCCATATGGATATTCAGGAAGGCGAGTTCGTCACGATCATGGGCCCTTCAGGCTCAGGTAAATCTTCTCTGCTGAACATTCTTGGCCTGCTCGACGACGATTGGCAGGGCGAATACTGGTTCGGCGAGCAGCCGGTTCACAAACTCAACCGCAAACAACGCGCCGATCTCTCCCGGCGCAGCATGGGGATGGTTTTCCAAAGCTATCACCTGCTGGATGATCTAACCGTGGCCGAGAATATTGACCTTCCGCTTTCATACAAGAACGTTCCCTCTTCTGAGCGGCAGGCCATGGTGGCCGACGTGCTCGACCGCTTCCACATGGTCGCGAAAAAGAACCTGTTCCCTTCGCAGCTTTCCGGCGGTCAGCAGCAACTGGTCGGGATTGCGCGCGCCGTAATCCACAATCCGGCCCTGCTGCTCGCCGACGAGCCGACCGGGAATCTGCATTCCACCCAGGCCAGGGAGATCATGGAGCTTTTTCGCGATCTGAACCGCCAGGGAACGACCATCGTTCAGGTTACGCACTCCGACCTGAACGCCACCTACGGCACACGTACCCTCGAACTCGGCGACGGATGGATGCTTACGGATTCCGCGCATCCCGAGCTGCGACAGACCCCGGAGGCTAAAGCGTGATAAGCGGAGCCTTCAATCGCACCCCAATTCTCGCAATATGCACTGCCGTCTTTGTATTTGTAACCGCCTCGGTGTTATTTGCGCAACAACAAGCCGTCCCGCTCGCACCGCAACCGTCTACTGCGTTGCGCTTGGATATTCCCCATTCCGACGCGCCCTGGGCTCCCTACACGCGTACCCTGGTGCCCTCACCCCAGCTTGCTAATTCCGCATGGCTCGATTCTTTGATTCGTGACGGCAAGCTGTACCTCTCGCTGGAAGACGCGATAGCGCTGGGGCTTGAAAACAATCTTGATATTGCGATCGCTCGCTATAATCTGCCGATCGCGGCGACCGATCTGCAGCGCGCCAACGCCGGTGGATCGACGCGCGGAGTGAACACCGGAGTGGTGCAGAATACACCGGGCGCGGGGGTCGGCGGCATCGGTGCGGTTGGCGGAGCAGGAGCCGGCGGCACCACAGGCGGCGCGGGGGGAGCGGGAGCAGGCGCTTCCGGCCTGGTGCAGAACACGCTCGGAACCGGAACCGCAATCTCCTCCTTCGATCCTTTGATCCAGGCCAACGTTAATGTGGACCACCAGACGCTGCCGGTCATCAATCAGCAGATTTACGGCGTCCCATCACTGCAGACCAACAGCACGGTCGGAGACTTTACCTATACACAGGCTTTTTCGCCGGGTACCCGCGTAGAATTTGACTTCTTCAATCAGCGCCAGACGGTCAACAGCCCCTTCTTCAACCTCTCACCATCGCTATCATCCACCTATCGATTTCAGATTGTGCAGCCGTTGCTGGCGGGCTTCGGGTTCCTCCCGAATAAGCGCTATATCTACATTGCTGAGAACACGCGAAAGATTTCGAATCTGGCCTTCACCGCACAGCTGACTGCCACCGTCACCCAGATTGAAAATATCTACTGGGACCTGTTCAACGCCTATCAGGAAGAACAGGTGCAGGAGCGCTCCCTGCAATTTGCCCAGCAGACCTATAACAATGCGCAGAAGCAACTGGCATTGCAGGCAATCCCCGAGATGGAAGTGTTCCGCGACGAGGGCGAAGTCGCGAGACGCAATCAGGATTTGACTGTGGCGAAAACCAATTTGCAACTGCAAGAGCTGCTGATGAAGAACGCCATCACCAAAAACCTTGATGACAGCGTGTTGGTCGCGATGCCGGTGGTGCCGACGGCACAAATGCGCATGGACGAGGAGCCCGTCGCTACGCGGATGAGCGATTTAGTGGCCGAGGCGATGAAGGAACGGCCCGACCTGGCGGAATCGCAACTCGATCTGAAAAACCGTGAGATTACCAGAAAGACGGCGCGGAATGCACTGCTGCCGACCGCAAACTTGGTCGCATACATTGCGGGCAGCGGTCTGGGCGGCCCTCTGAACCCGAACTATGGAACCGGCTTCGCGGCCGGATCGCTTCCTCCCAACACGACCATGCTTCCATCCAATTTCTCCGGAGCGCTGCAGAACACCTTCAATAACAGTTCGCCGGAATATTATGTGGGCGGGCAGCTTTCAATTCCAATTCGAAACCGTGTCGCCAAGGCCGATCAATATCGGGCTGAACTGGAGTATCGCCAGGCCCAGTTGCTGCAACAGGAGCAGCGCAAGCAGATCCTGATCGAAGTGGAAAACGCACAGTATGCATTTGAGCAGAGCCGCGCCCGCGTCGACTCCGCCGGCAAGGCTCGTGACCTGGCGCAGAAAACATTCGGCATCATGCAGCAGGAGCAGAAGCTCGGCGCCGGTTCTCCATACCAGACGCTTTCGGCGCAACATGATTTCGCGCTCGCCGAGTCCGATTTTGTCGCCGCTATGACCGCCTATGAAAAGGCTCGCGTGGAGCTCGATCGGGCGATCGGCGCTACACTGACGCGGAATCACATCTCCGTCGCCGACGCAGAAGCTGGACAGGTCCGCCAACCATGATGCATTCGGTACCAGTCACGATAATCTAGGCGGGGGGCACAATGGCATCAGAACCCGTGCTTGTCGATCCGAAGCAACGAATCGCGCCGAAGGCGCCATGCGTGCTCGCGGCGGACGATCAGCCTCAGATTCTTGAAGCGCTCGAGTTGCTGCTCCGCCCCGCGGGGTTCGAATTGGATGGCGCTAAATCTCCGGGGGCAGCGCTGGACGCGCTCAGAAACAAATCCTACGACGCCCTGCTGATGGACCTGAACTACTCGCGCGATACCACGTCTGGCCATGAAGGGCTTGAGCTGCTGCGGGACGTGCTCGAGATCGACCCGCAATTGCCCGTGATTGTAATGACGGCCTGGGCGAGCGTGGACCTGGCGGTAGAGGCGATGCGGCGCGGTGCGCGAGATTTCATCCCCAAGCCATGGGAGAATGCACGCCTCTTGACCGTTGTGGAAACCCAGGTGGAGCTTCATCGCGCGTTACGGCGCGCACAGCTTCTTGAGGCGGAAAACCAACTGCTGCGCGCCGCGGGCAGACCGGATATGATCGCCGGCTCAGCGGCCATGCAGCCCGTGCTGGATCTGATGGCGCGTGTGGGACCCTCGGACGCCAACGTACTGATCACAGGGGAACACGGGACCGGCAAGGAGATTGTCGCGCGCACTTTGCATGCCTTGTCTCAGCGCGCCGACCAGGCGTGGATTGCAGTCAATACCGGCGCGCTTTCTGAGGGCTTGTTTGAGAGCGAGCTCTTCGGCCATGTGAAGGGCGCGTTCACCGATGCGCGCATGGACCGCATCGGGCGTTTCGAACTGGCCGATCGCGGGACGCTTTTTCTCGACGAGGTCGCCAATATTCCTGTCCGCCAACAGGCGAAGCTCCTGCGCGTGCTGGAGGCCGGGGAGTTGGAACGGGTTGGCTCCTCGCGCACAAGGAAGGTGGATGTGCGTGTGCTTTCGGCCACGAACGCAAATTTGCCCCTCGAAGCCTCGAAGGGTCTGTTCCGCGATGATTTGCTTTTCCGCCTGAACACTGTCGAGATACATCTTCCACCGCTGCGGGAAAGGCGTGAGGACATTCCCACGCTGGCCAGATATTTTCTCGCGCGCTACGCAGCCCGCTATCGCAAGACCGTGGAAGACATCGACGCGATGGCAATGGAAAGGCTGATGGAGCATCCCTGGCAAGGCAATGTGCGCGAACTCGAGCACACCATGGAGCGCGCGGTGCTTCTGACCCGGAGTCACAAGTGGATCATGACTCTCGACTTGAATCTACCGAAGGAGGGGGGTGTTGGACCTGTCGATGGAATGAGCCTGGAAGGCGTCGAGGAGATCCTGATCCGCAAAGCGCTGCAGCAGTACAAGCGCAACATAAGCCACGCCGCTGATGCGCTGGGATTGAGCCGCGGCGCTTTGTACAGGCGGATGGAAAAATATGACATCCACTAGCGGCGGTCCCAAAGCCGCGCGTTCTGCGGTTCCCTACTTCCAGCGTCCGACGATCGGCTTCAAACTTCCACGGCTTCGCTTTGAAGTTCGGCTGACCTGTCTGTTGCTGCTGCTAGCCGCTCCCGCAGTACTGCTCGCATGCGCGGCGATGTACGGACGGCACATGTCGTGGCTGCTTCGAGCGGGTGTTCTGGTTGCGTTGATTGCATTTCTTGCCATCATGGTGCGCACCGTTTCGCGGCATGTTGTGCGGCCCCTGCAGACGCTTTCAAATGTAGTCGCGGCGCTGCGGGAGAATGAATATTCCTTTCGCGCACGGGATGTCGGGGAGGGCGATTCGCTTGGCGATCTTGCCGCGCAGATCAACGAACTCGCGGGCGATCTGCGTACCCGCCGCCATCGGGAATCCGAAACCTTCGCCCTGCTGGAACGCGTGGTCGAAACCATGGACCTGCCGGTCTTTGCTTTCGACGCGGCCAGCAATCTGCAACTAACGAATCCTGCCGCGTTGAAGATGGTGCAATTGCCCGCGGAATCCGTTCTCCAGACGAGCGCCCATGCACTCGGGCTCGCTGAGATGCTGACGTGCGACGAGAACAGCGTCATCGCGTTGAATCTGCATGGGCGCGAAGGCCGATGGATGGTGCGGCGCAGCAAGTTCTATCAAAATGGAATGCCGCACACCCTCCTGCTGCTCTCCGACGTTAGCGACGTTCTACGCGAGCAGGAGCGGCGCGCCTGGCAACGCCTCATTCGCGTGCTGGCGCACGAGGTGAACAATTCTCTGACACCAATCAAGTCGATCGCCGGCAGCCTTCGATACAGCCTGGAAAATGTCGTCAGCGGCTCCGAACCGGTTTGGCACGCACCACTCAAGCGAAGCATCAACCCAGTCGATATGGAACATGGCCTCACCATCATCGAGGAGCGCGCCGAGTCGCTGAATCGTTTCTTACAAACCTACAGCCAGCTGGCGAAACTGCCTCCGCCAATGAAATCGAGCTTCGCTGTGCGGCCACTGCTCGAGCGAGTCTGTCATCTGGAGACACGCCTGAAGACGCAACTTGCGGTCGACGGCGAGACCGAACTGTATGCGGACGCCTCTCAGCTCGAACAGGCGCTCATCAACCTGGTGCGCAATGCCGCCGACGCGGCCATGCAGCCGGACTCGCCTCGAGTCGAGGAAGGAGAACCCGCGCAGGTGTTTGTCTCCTGCCGTCGCGAACCCGATTCCATTCGCATTGCGATTCAAGACAATGGCCCGGGACTCGCGAACCCGGCCAATCTATTTATTCCTTTCTACACAACCAAGCCGGGTGGCACCGGGATTGGACTCTTGCTTGCATCACAGATTGTCGAAGCACACGGCGGCACGTTGACACTGACCAACCGCAGCGGCGAGCCGGGCTGTTGCGCGGAAATTCGATTGCCCATTCCCTCAAGTGCAACGTTTCCGACCTCTACCTGATGAGAATCTCGACTCCTGCCATTCATATTGCAAACAGCGATAGCTGCTTGCTCTTTTTCGAAACTCCCGGGGCCTGCTTCGGCAGTCCAACATCGTCGAAAACCGTTCGACCACCGATCAAAGATGAGATCGCCCGCTCGCGCTCAATGGCGTCCTGGAAATTCGCCTCTGGCGACGTGTTCTTTTCAATCGAGCGCGTGAACTCATCCAATCGGCGAAAGCCATATAGCTTTTCTGTATGTCCCAACTTGGCCGCGTCCAGCGAGCGCCGAAGCACCCCAATCGATTCGTCGTAGGTCACAAGCGGCACGGGGAATGGATACCCGTCTTTTCCTCCATGCGCGAAGGAAAATCGCGCCGGGTCGGCGAAGCGGCTGGGTGCGCCATGCACAACTTCCGCGATCAGCGCCAGAGACTGCAGTGTGCGCGGGCCCAGAGTCTCCAGCAACAGGAGAGATGCAAAATCCCGGAACTCACGTTCATGCGCCAGCGCCAGCACCGCGCCCAGCCTTCGCAGGTCGATATCTTTTTCCCGCACGTCGTGATGCATCGGAAGGCAAAGACCGCGCGCCTCCGACAGCGTCGCTTGAGGCCGTTGCTTCACTACCGTGAGCAGCGCATTCTGCGCAGAGGCCGCACGCGCATCGACCAGGTTCATGATCGTCCCCTGATGTTCGCCGACAATCGCCGCGTGGGGATCGGCGACAAAGCTGCGAACTGTCGCCGAATGCCAATGGTAGCGCCGCGCCAGTTTACTCTCGACATTCATGCCCTGCTGCACGACCACCCACTCGCCGCCGGCTGTCACAATCATGTTGTGCAGGTAAAGCTGAAACCCATCTGCGATGGCATTGTTGTCCACCCGCGCCGTCAGGCGGCTGGTGCGCACCAGCGAATCTGCTTCAAGATCACGGGCATTTGCGAACAGCCGCAGCTCATCGGGGGTTTTGCGGGACTGCTTTCCTCTCCCGCCGCAAATTGCGATTCCAAGTTCTCGCGATTGTGGATTTAGTCCGCGTTTCAGCGCGCCCATCACAGAGGTCGTGATGCCAGAGGAGTGCCAATCCATTCCCATTACACAGCCGAGCGCCTGAAACCAGAACGGATCGCTCAGCCGTGTCAGCAACTCCGAGGCGCCGTATTGATGCACGATCGTCTCGGAAATGGCCGCGCCCAGCCTCGTCATCCGCTCCGCAAGCCAACTGGGAACGCGTCCTCCGTGCAGCGGCAATTCGGCTGTTCCGGAACGCTTCATTCTTCTTCCATGGTAAAGCGTTCGGCTACTTCGGCGGGCACTCCAGGATCAGCGCAACGTTGTCCACCTTCGCCTGCCCGGGAATTGTGATTTGATACTGCAATGGATCGTTGGCATGCTGAATGTCTTTGTGGAACTCATGCTGCTCGCCATTTTCTTCCCAGATCTGAGTGATCTTCAGGTGCTGCGATGCGGAGGGATCCGCGGGGCGAACGGTGGCAAGGCGAAAATGGTCGATTGCCAACCCGTCGATCCGGTAACGCACGTAAACGCGCCGGGTTCCCGCCGGCAGATCGCGCACCCGCCGATCGACTTCCGGCCAGCGCAGCACCTGGGGAATCTGCTGGCCATCGAGCCACGTCAGTTTCGGATCGTAGCTCCAGATCGTCTTCCACGGCCCGCGCGCGCTGGTCGACCATGCAATTGAAGCGGTCCCAGGTCCCTTGCCGTTGGCGGGCCACGGCGTCACCTTCCGCACTTCCGCTGTAAATTTATTGGGAGCGATGCCCTGCCGCAGATCGAGAAATCTCCCGCCCGCATCGAAGCCGCTCAACTCAGTGCCTTGTTTCGCTGTCAGCATGAAAACGACATCAGCGGGTCTGGAATTCTTATTGATCAGAAATCCCTGTCCATCCTGCGATTGATAACTGGCATTCTCTACCTTCGACGCGAACTGATTCAGACGAGAGGCCCGCACCGGCAGCTCCGCCCGCACATCGGTTCCGGCGTGATAGTCGAACTGGTTTCTTCCCGGAGTCAGGGCCGGAAGCGTCCGGGGATTTAACTGAAAAAGCGTTGTCAGCAAAAAATCATGGAGCGCGGAAGCCTGTCCGCCCGCTCCCTGCAACGAAAAGCGAACCAGATAGCCGTAGCTCCCGGAGACTGCATTCAGGTGTCCATCCGCAGAGGGCAGGCGCGCCGCATGACTCTCCCACCGCCCATTAAACGGCCCAGCGAGCGTGGCGCTTTCCGTCCACGTGCGTCCCCCATCCACGGAGGTCTCCGCGAGCAGCTTGCTTTTCGCATCCGGCAGAGAAGCCTGCGCGCTGAAGTCCGCATCAATGATCACGTAGGGAGACGGCATCGAAAAAGTAAATGTCTTATCGCGGCCATTTCCGGCGAGCTCAGCCTCGCCGGTTCCGGCGGGGCGATATTCAATCTTTCCCGTGGCCCACGTGCGCGGATCTTTCTCGCTGTGAGGACCCTTTGCGATCGGGATATGAAACTGCGCCAGGTCCGGCAACACCTTCCACTGCTGGCCGTCGAACGTGTACGGAAGATAGAAGAGGCTGGCGGGCGTAGGTTTGAAATAGCGCACCATCTTTTCCCCGGGACGCAGCACGAAATCCATGGTGTGCCCGTGCGGGTAGCGCGTGTAGGCGTACAGATAATTGTCCTGGGTCGTCGTGAACAGAGAGGCGATGTCCGCCATATCGCCCGCGCGAACATCGGCCGGGTACCACGGATAATCGACCGACTTCGGATTGGAAGTTGTGGGCCCGGTGACGTTCTTCGTCATGATGTTCCCGTCGTGCTCAATCTGATAGACCGAAGCCACGTTTCGCTGCTTCACCGGTCCAGTGCCAACCGGGTTATAACCCAGCATGTCGGAGTCGTAGTAGTGATATTTGCCGTCGTAAAAAACCTCGGCGACAGTATGGCCGGTCAGAAACCAGACACGCGCATCCTTAAAACCTCCTGCCTTGTAGGTCGCAGCCATCAGCGGCCCGTCCTGATAACACAGTCCGTAGCCATAGCTGTTCAGCAGCTTTATTGGATCGAGCACCTGCCCAACCGGCTCTTCATACGCCCAGCCCGCCAGATGGTAGAACATGCCGGGCTTCACGAATCGCCCGTCTGTCAGATAGAAGCGCCAGATCGCCTCGGCTTTTTCGCGGTCCGTGTGAGCGTTGTACTGCTGGTAAATATCGGCGACAAGCGCCTTCAGGTTCGTCGTGTCCGCCTGTCCAACTTTGACAATGTCCGGCGAATAGACCTGCGCGTCCAGTGTGTTCGATGCGGCAAGAAGCGCAACGGTACAAACAATAAAGGCTATCTTTTTTGACATCGATTGAATCCTCGTTCGTGAATCCTCGTTCGCTCGTGAACAGCGCTATTCAACATCCAGGTTGCGAGTGACAGTCTTGCCGCTCAATATATCCTGGATCGTAATCGTCCATTTCCCGGTCACATCGTTAGACGCAAGCGGGATGGCTTTGACTCCGCCGCCCTGTTTGGAAATCAGGTTGCCGGAGTAATACAACACCTTGTTCCCCTGCGGATCGCGAACGTCCACGTGGAAAACGCTCGTGTCCGCCTGCGCGGGCGCGGCATGCACAGCAATGCTAACGATCGTACCCCGCCGCGCACTGGCAGGCACAAAAACCTGCATCTCCGGAAGAGGTACGTCGCTCGTCACGAGAATCGTGGGCTCGTAAGGATCGACCGTCAGCCTCAGCTCCCGCATCCTGCCAAGCGCTTTGCGTGTTCGCGTGTCGTAAACATACATCGGGCCGGGCAGATGCAGATGGACCGTCACCGGCTTCGAGAATCTATCGTTCGAGCGGAAGTCAGGCGGTCCAAGTTCATTGACGCGCAACTGCGGGTTCGACTGCAGGGAAACGATGCGCACGCCGCCGTTTGAAAATACGTGCATGTCGATCCCGACCACGCTATGGCCCGCCGCATCTACAACGGAAAATTCCGGATGGACACCATTTGAGCTGAGCAGGTTTTCAATCAACTGGTGGACTGCGCCTTCCTTGCCTTCCAGCCGGCTCTGCAGATATCCCGCAATATCGGCGTTCAGCAGAATCGCCTTCCCTGCTCCGAACGTGCGCACGTTCACCTGCTGCGCCTCGGCTTCACCGAAAAGATCGGCGAGCGAGGACTGCGGCAGCTTGCGGCTGTGTTCGTCATAGGTACCGGGCACCCCATCGGCAATCGCAATTCCTCCCGCTGCGACGAACCGGCGAATCGCGTCCGCCTCGGCGCTCGACAGCGAACTCGACTGCGGAAGGATCAACACATGGTATCCGCGTTTGAGCAGCTCGCCTTTGGGAATCTGATCGTAGGAAACGAAGTTGTACTGCAGGCCCTCGTCCTCAATTAAATTGCACCAGGACTCGCGCACGCGCATGAACTTGTTGTTCGAGCGCTCATAGCTGGGGCTGCGGCTCATCCAAGCATCGCCATCCGGCCTCCGCTCGATCATCCACTGCGTTCGCAGGCTTGGCTGGGAGTAATGAATGGCGATGCGGTTGTTCACCAGGTGACTGTTGATGATGAGCGCCCCTTCGCCGTTGCGAATCTCGTTGTAATATTCGCCGGCCTGTTTGCCAATCGCGCTGGGCTGGCCATCCTTCTGCAAATAGTTCTGGTTTTCACTCCAGATAATCAGTCCCGTGTTTCCATGTAACAGTTCATACCAGACACGGTGCTTCTCCCAGTCGCCCGAAGCGAACCCGGTGCTCAGGATCGGCATCGCCGGATTCAGCGAATGCACAATATCGACACTGCGCCCAATGTCGTAAGGCTCGATCGCGGTCAGCGCCTTTGTAATGCGGGCATAGTCGTAGCCGCCCCAACCGGGCATCTGCCCGCCACCCACCGCGACATACGCATCCGGGTCGCCTTCGCGAATTGCGTCCGCGCCCATCTTCAATGCGCCGGCGTAGGAGATGTCCATCCACTCCTTGAAGTCCGCCCATTGCGCGAAATTATCGCCGGGCTTCGCCATTGCCTGATTGGTCGTCAGCGGCATCACCAGGTTCCAGTCGGTGAAGTTCGTACCCCACTCCTGATTCAGCGCTCCCAGGTTGCCGTACTCAGATCGCAGCCAGCGTCGCATCGGCACAAGCGATTCGTCGGAGAAATCGAAGTCCCACTGCGCCTCCAGCTCGCCGATGCCGGACTCATCAGAAAGGCTGTAGAAATACGGCCGATACGGTCCGAGCCGTTCCGCCGCGGCCACGCCGCGATCGTGGACGATCTTCCTCCAGTAGGGGTCCTCGAAGCTTGGGTGCCGCTTGAACGGTGCCAGGCTGTTCGGGTCTTGCTTATAGAGTTCTTTCGCGTGGATGAAGGACCAGCCCACGGGGCGGTCCGCACGCCAGCGATGGTAGGCGGAGTAATATTCCGGAGCCAGGCTCTCCGCATACCAGCGCATATTGTTGTCCAGCAAGAAATCCGGCGGCCCCGTGCTGCGGCTTGAATACTGACCTCCGTTGATACCCAGTTTCTTCAAATCGGGTAAAAGATTCGCAGGGTAGTCCTGCCACATCATGATGACGTAATCCTTCCACCCGGTATACGGCGGACGGGCAACGAAATCAGCATCGCCGCTTGCCTGCCTATGAACGGGCGCGCCGTTCAGGCCTTTGCCATCGAGCGAGACATCGACATGCAGGTGATTTTTCATCGCGACCGAACGCGACGTATCGATGTGGAACGTAATGTCGGTTTCATCGAGCAGATCGGCGGGGACGGTCTGGTCCTCGACTACGCGGCCCAGGCTGTCAGCCCATTGAACATGCAGCGCCGCGTGTCCGGTAAAACCCTCAGGCAGGCGGTACACCACAGGAAGGTCCCCGCTGCGATCGACCGTCGAAGAAGGCAGGACCAGCTGTCCGGGGTGATCGTGAGCAGCCGCGGCCATCGTGCCCACGGAGATAAGCGCAAAACCAGCGCCGAAAAATGCGATCCAGGTTTTCATGCGATTCACTGTCATTTTCCTAAACTCATCCTTTGTCATCTAAGCAAATCGGAGGATCCCGCCGTTCTCCGCATATGGCCGACTATGTGCGCACGTGCATGGCCATTGGCCCATTGCGTGCTTTTATGTTCCACGTGGAACATCTTGAGACCGAAGTTTTCCAATGCTTCTTATCTTCCACGTGGAACATCTTGGCGCCGAAGCTTTTTATCAATCAGCCGCGGAATATTCTGAACGGAGCGCACTGAAACGAAAACTCCAGAGAGCGTGCGCTCCGTGATCCCGCCAATTGCTTTTACTTGCCGCCCGCTCCCGCCATCGGATCGATGGCGTCGCCGCGCAGTTCATATCGTGGCCCGATGTAGTCGGGCTCAATCTGCACTGCTTCCTGCATCTGTTTTTTCGCCTGCTCCGGATGTTTCTGGTATTCGTCAATCAGCCCGTCCAGATAATGCGCGCGCGAGCTGCGTTCCGGGTCTTCCGACTCCGACCGGGATCCGGCGACGGTCTCGAATTGCTTCACCAGATCAGCGGCTTCCTGCTGACGTCCAAGCCGTTCGAGCGAAAACACCATGAAGAAATTGTCAGGACTCCAGCTTTCGCTGCCACCGCCGGTAAGCTGGTCCATGCCACGAATACTCTCGAGATACGCCTGCTTCGCTTCCTGCTTGCGGTCCATCGCCTCCAGCGTCCGGCCAATGTAGTAGTGAATCCGGGGCGAGGTTTGCAGTTCGAAATCATCCATCCCAAGCGACGCCGGCGGCTTCAGCGCAGTCTCAAACAACTTCAGCGCCTGTTCATACTGTCCCTTGTTAAAGGCCTCTGCGCCCATGCCGTATTCCAGTTCGCGATACGCATCTCGCAACGAATACGTACGGTGAACAGGAAGGAATGTGTGATGGTCGATGATGTTCTGCGCCGCCTGGAATTTCCCCTGAATCAGGTCCGCATTCAACACGCCTTCGACAAGATGATCATCGTTGGGAGTGCGCGCAACCGCCCTCTGGAGCAGTGCCAATTGCTCATCGAATTTCCCGGTGCGCGCGTAAAGATCGGCGAGATCGTCCAGCGTGTCCATCTGTTCCGGCTTGCAGCTCGACAGCTTTCTCAAGCTGCGGGATGGCCTGGTCCAATTCGCCCTGCTCTTCATACGCCAACCCAAGAGCACGCCGCGCACCGTAATCAGAAGAATCGATCTGATTGATCGCCTCCCACTGCCGGATGGCCTCGGCCTTGTGGTCGAGGAAATATAGCAGGCAGCCAAGATCGAACCGCGCAACCGTGTCGTTTGGATTTTCCTTCACTGCATCTTCAAGCGGCGCGATGGTCTGGCGCCGATACGGAAAACGTTCCACGATTCCGGCAGCAGCCTCGGCTTTTTTGCGTTCCGCCGCGGCTCCGTTCGCGTCGCCCGATTGCTTCAGATCGTATGCCAGCGTGTAGTAATACACCGGCGGAGTTCCCCACGGATCCTTATTGTGGGGCGGCTCGACCATTCTGAGCACGGCCACCGCTTCCTTCCAGCGCGCAAGCGAGCTATAGAAGATCGAGACCTCAATGGCATCCTCGCTTTGCTCGCCCATCCGCTTGCGAAGTTCAGCTTCCGCCTCCATATCTCCCGTCAGGAAAAACTTCTCCGCCAGCGCAAGGCGGTCGGTGGGATCAGTCGCGCTCACTTTTGCGAGTTCGCCAACCGCTGCATCCTTGTTGCCCTTATCCCGGTAAATCATCGCCAGCAGCAGCCGAGCATCCAGGTCCTCGCCATTTGAATTGACCGCGCCCAGAAGATGCTGCACCGCAGCGTTGTTGTCATGGCGCAGGAAAGCGAGACGTCCCAGTTGATATTCACGTGGGCCGTAGTAGGAGCTTCCGGGCCAGATGTAATAAAGATTGCGCTCCGCCTCATCCTGCCTGCCGAGCCGGATTTGGCAGATCGACAGGTAATACCAGGACTGCGAAGCATAAGGATCACGGTCAACCGCTTTTTGAAATTCCGCCGCAGCCTGCCGGAAGTGTCCTGCGTCGAACGCCAGCATGCCCAGCAGTTGATGCGCCGTGGAATAGCCGGGATCAATCTTCAAAGCCATGTTCGCAAGCTTTGCAGCGTCGGATGCGTTCAGATCCTTCTGTTTGAATTCCGCCGCCAGCACCAGTTGCTCCGCCGTCATTTTTTCCGGCGGAATGGGCGCGTCCAGCAGGCCCTTGGCAAACGGCGTGACGTGTCCGCCCGGGTTGGTATCGGGCCGCCGATAGTCCATCAGAACTTTTCCATCCGCGGCGGTGACGATGACCTGCATATTTTCCAGACCGGCTTTATCCGCGTGAATGCCGTCGATCGTCTTATCGACCGGCGTGCCCGGCATCAGGTTTACCGTCGTGTTCAGCAGAACTCCGCTGTTCGCTTTCACCACAAGCTTCGCATCGTGAAAAGTGCGCACAGGGGAAAGTGCCACACGAACGGAGCCGGCTTTCTCCGTGGAACCGGACTCGACTTCGAGATTCATCCCCACATCCCCCGTCAATGTGGTCAGCCCTCCAATTCCCGCGACTGGAATCCACCACTCGTGCCACTGCTCCACCTTGTGCGGATCGACCCATTCATAGTGGCCGTCCCACACCATGCGCCCGCTCTGCGCTTCGAAATACGGACCGGCTTTATCGGTGTAACTGTGCTCAACATCGGAAGAGCCCGGCCCGAAGCCGAACGTCCACATCTTCATCCCCTGCACGTCGCGGCGGTCCGCATAGCGAAACACTCCGTAATTGTGGTCGAATTCGTACGAGCCGCCGTAGTTGCCATAGCTGTCGATGCCGAACACCCCCAGCATGTGCATGTTGTTGTGCGCCCAGCTAAGATCCACCCCGTTATAGATCGGCCACGGCGAGACCACGCCCGTCGTGTGGCCGACCGTCTGCGTCATGGGATAAATAAATCGCAGCTTGGGAGTCACGCGGAAGGCGGCATTCGACCAGAACATCTGCGGCTTCTGGCCGTCCGTCCCGTTGTAGCAGAAGGTGCTGATCTTCATCGCGTCCACACCGGGATAGAGCGTCGCCGTATACGTCACGTTCATGTGATAAATCGGGTCCATTTCCCCCAGCATCACAGACACGCTGCCATCCTTATTGCGAAGGATGACATGCGACCAGTAAGGCTCGTTATGCAGGGTAAGCGTGTGCGCGTCGTACGGGCCCGTCAGTTCAATGCCGGACTGTGGCCAGCTGAACCGCGGATTGAATTGCGTCGGCTTGATGACGTCATTGCGGTAAAAAACTTCCCGATGGTGCAGCTTGTCATACAACGCGAAGAACCGCCCTCCCAGCTCCGGAATGTACGTCAGCTTCAGATACTCATTCTCGACGTAGACCGCCGGATAGTTCTGCGGCTCCGGGTCGCCTTTTTTGAAAGCCCTCTTATATGTCGTGAACGGATACAGGCCGGCCAGGGTCGAGTCGGGAAACAGCGGCGGCTGCATATACCGCCCCACGTGCTCGTAGGTGGGAATCGTGAGAGACCCTTCCGATACGGTGACCGCATCGGAATTCGCGTTCTCGCAGCATCGTCAGCCGCATGCGATAGTGGTGTCCACAACGTGAGAACCAGAGCAAGCAAGGGGAGCAACAGCTTCATGTAGGTCTCTCTTTCCGTCAGAGTGTTCGTCGATACATGCGAGACTTGAGGGCGATCGTCGCGGAATAATGCATAGAAGCAGCTGCTGGAGCTTGCCGTCCAGCTCAAATCAAAACCCGGGCACCGCCAAATTATATAACTAAAGATGGAAAACGAAACTTTCCATCTACAGCGTTTCTCGACTGAGCAACGAGGATCTTCGTAATCGCGGAAAGGTTCGATATCAAAGCTCAGATGTTCAACGTCTACAACCGTCAGAACCTCGTCTTCACGTCCACGGAGCCCAGCCGATACCATCCATCCGGCTCTCTTCCTGCAATCGCAAGATTGATCCTGGGCTGCCTTGTCGCTGGATCGACGAGCGCAATCTCCAGGTCATAAGTTCCATCTGGAATGGATCGCGGCACGAACACGGAATTATTGTAGAGGTTGTCACCGGGAAGCCATGTACGGGTATCCGCACCGGTAATTAGAATCACTGAATCCTTATCGCCTCGCAGCCGCAGGGCCACTGGGTAGGGACGATAGGCTGGCGCGTCGCCCTTATTCTCCCACCAGGAGGTAAAAGTTAGCTTGCGGCTGGCATCAATAGTTCCCGGATAGGTGAACCTGCGCAGCGCGAACCGGTATCCCATTCGGTTGAGCCACCTATTTACCTCAGATTGCCATGCGGCTGGAACTGCTGATGATTTTGCATTGAAGCTCGAGACATGCCACTTCACGGCCTGGTCGATAATGTAGGAGATATCCCATCCGTGGTCTTTCCAGCTCTGCATCACCCCGCAGGCTTCCATTGTTACCGGCGCCGTTTTCCATGCATCCGCAAGGCCGAGACTGACGATGTCTTCCGGATAATAATCTGTCATCAGGTTCTCGGTCTTGCTGAAGTCGCCCATATCTCCCAGGCAGTCCGCGCGCCAGCCGACGCGGGGCCTCTCAAGGCCTAAGCTCGCGGCCCGCTGCTCCAATGCCATGGAATCGCCCGATCCGCCCCGTGCGCGCGAAAGCGTGTATTCTACCGTCTTCTTGTCGCCCAGCTGAGTTACCAGCGGCGTCTTATGAAATGAGTCGAGATAGCTATCGAGCAGCGCTCGACGCGTGGTATCTGTCAGCAGGTCCGACCCAGCGCCCTCGCCCCACGCGGCTAGGATCGAAATGTCCACCAGGTTCAGGTCGGGCTTTCCGTCGTAGCGCGCGCCGAGCGCCCGGATCAGCGCACCGAATTCCCTTGCATAGGTGGGATTTTCCGGATCGACCAGCCACTTACCCGTCGTCGCCTTCCATCCGCCGGGCAAAGGGTGGAACTTCTCCCCGGTCTCCCGCCGGTACCATTCGGGAACGTCTCCAGCCGCTGTCGTACCGTGCGGCGCGATCCGCAGCATTAAGGTTTGATGTCGCTGGTGCGCTGTCAGCAACGCCTTGTCAATGATGTCCCAGCGATATACCCCTTTCTCCGGCTCGATAAATCTCCAGTAGATGCGGAAATACGCGATGCTGGTCATCGGAAAATTGCTGGTGGTAAGTTTCCCGTGAAACGGCTGATAGTTGATCGGGAATCCTTCGGTCCATTTAGTTCCTGCGTTGAGCGCGTCGCCGTTGAAGCGCTGGAAGGTCGTAAACCCTATCCCGGGGTTAACCAGCACGTCCTGGATCTCCTGCGGCTTGACAACTACCATCGACTGTTGAGCCGGCAGGGTGGCTGCAATCAACGAGCTCAATAGCAGGCCGGCAAAACTTCTATAGCGCAATATTTTCTCCCCGTTCGGAACGGTTCACAATCCCGGCCGACCTATGCAGCTCATTGCGCCATCCGTCATCGCTGCCCAAATCTTTCGAGCGATACTATTCTTTGACCTTCACGACGAAGTAGCTCAAGCTGTGCCCGCTGGAAATTAAAAGCTGGTGCGGTGTTTTGGGTGAGATATGAACGACATCTCCCTTCGCCAGTCTTTGCTGCGCTCCCCCTTGCACGGCGGTCCCGCGGGTCTCGCCCGGGCCTGCGCTCGCCGGGTTCAACACCTTCCCACCTGTTCTCAGCGTGGCCTCCCCGTCCAGCACAAAGAAAATGTCCGCATAATGCTCGTGCACCTCAGCCCCACCGCTTGATGTGCGAACCATCAACATCGTGTAATCGCTCGTGTAATTGTCGAGCGTCTTGCTGCCCGTCCCAGCACTCCGCAGGGTTTCCTGTTGCTCCAGCTTGTGTGCCATCTGCTGTAACTGGAAAGCGGAGTAATAATTTACGTTTCCACTTTGCGCCATTCCCGCAGCGGCGAACGCCGCCACAACCAACAGCCCCCATAGTGTTCTCATACTCGTTTCGCCTCTTGGATGTAGATGACGATGCCCAAAAATTGTGCCCTACTCTAGATTGAACGGCGACTCGATAACCTGCCCGGTTATAAGATCGTGCGCAGCCACTTTCCAGTTACCTTTGGGATCGTTCACAGCAAATGGAATCCGTTCAACGTGCGGCGTTGTTCTTACAATCACGTTGCGGTTGTATAACTCGTACAAATCGCCCGCCGGCGTTTTGAATTCCAGATGCACTAACCGGAATGCTCCTTCCGGTAGCGGGCCATCATCCGTCAGAATCACCTCAACCATATCTCCTGCTCGCGCTCGGGACACAGCCACCCGCACTCCAGACAGCGGTTCTTGAGACCGCGTGTAGACCAGCGGCTCCCATGGATTTAAAACAGCTTTCTGCGTGCGCACCTTACCAATATCCTTCAGTCCACGAATGTCATACGTCTGGTCCTCCGACGTCCACTCGATCGAGACCTGCGCTTCTTTTTCCAGCAACGAATTGTCGATATTTTGGATCAGCGCAGGATCGAGCACCGGGGCAGAACTGTCCGCCAGCAGCTTCGGATAGGCTCCCCATCCGCCATTATCAAATTGAGGATTTCTAAAAATCGCCACCTGCTCGCAATTACCATTGGCGAAGCGCACGATCTCAGTTCCTGGCAGACGCTTCCCATCCGCGCCCAGCACTCGAACGCGCGGCTTCACCTGAGCGGATGCGAGAACGTTCTCGACAATCTCCGGAAGGCTCGAATCGGATCCCGGCTTGAGACGTAGATACGCATAGTCGGCGACTTCAAGATTCAGAAAAATAGCACGTCCCGATCCGAACTGATTCACGATCACGAGCGGTACATCGCCGCACCGGGCCAGGGCCTTGCCCGCAGCGGTCACAACCGTCGCATCTCCCACCCGCACCTCACGCAGTTGCCTGCCCGCGAAACGCAGTTCCCCATCATCGCCCGTCCCCTGAATGCTATTCGCCGTCTTCCGTGCCGGCCCATGGCTGATGCCGAAAACGTCGTCCAGTTGACCCCGTCCCAGATCGCGCCCGCGCGCGTTCAGGTCGGCGGCGCGGCAATCGGCAATCAGCGTTCCCCCGCCGTCGACAAAAGCACGAATCTGCTCCGCCTCCTCCGTGCTGACCGCAACCGATTCCGGCATGATAAATACCTTGTATTCCCCGGAATTCAGGCCGCCGGATTCGAGGGTCTTACGTCCGACAAAGTTATATTGAAGCGCCAGATCTTCAATCAGCTTGGTCCAGCTGTTCCGCACCGCAATGCAAAGGCTGTCGCTGGTCCCGCCGCTCTGGATCATCCATTCGCGCGCATGTTTCAGGTTGTCCAGCAGCCAGTGGACCTGGATCGAAGGCTGCGAATAGTGAATCGCAATCCCGTCGTGCTTGCGCTCAACATTGATAAACAGCTTGCCGATACCGGCGCGCAACTCGTGAAAGATCGGAGAAAAGGTTTCGGCCGAAGTCGTCAGCTTCCCCGTGCTCATATCGACAAACGTGTTGGCGGCCTCATTGTTATCCCAGATCAGCGCGGCGTTGTGGGAATGGAAAAGCCCCCACCAGATGGGACGAACCGCACGCTTTTGCTCGATAAGCTCTTTTGCGGTCAGCTGCTCGCCGGGCTTCGATGTAAACCCGCCGAAGCCATGCGTCGACATCATGATCGTCGATGGCTTCAGCGAGCGAATCACTTCAACATTGTTGCCAATGTTGTAAGGCTCGATCACATCTACAGCGCGAACCACCTGCTCGTAGTTGTACCAGCCATACGCGAACGGAGACTGGCCGCCTTCGGTGCCGCAGAGTGCGTGCGGGTCTTCTCCCTTGCAGATATCTCCTGCGCGCTTCACGCCATCGGCAAACGTCTGGTCCATAAAGTTGCGAAAGTCGCACCAGGCGCTCACATTCCAATGACGGGTTGAAGTGATCTCGCCAAGCTCCTTGTAGTAGCGCTTGATGAAGGCTGCAACCTGACCCCAAGATTTAAACGTGGTCGGCTTGTTCGGAGCATCCCACGATCCCAGTCCGCCCCAGCGGGCATTTGCCTCGTCGAGCGGCCCCATCTGCTTTTCCAGCGCGGCATCATCGAGCGTTGCAACCGAAAGCGATTCCCGCGCCACGGTAAGAATCGGATTCCAGCCGTCCCTCGCCGGCGTTGGGTTGCCCCGGGGTACAGGAAAGCCGGTGCCCCACTCCTGATTGAACTGACCGATCGTTTTATACCTGCTGATGATGCCCGCCAGCGCAATCGATTCGAAGGCGCGGTCCGTTGTCGTATAGGCGATCATCGAATTCGATTTGTACCAGTCTGGAACGCCGTGGAAATGGGCATCGTCCCAGTGCGTCAACTCCTGCCCGGTAGCCCATTGCTGAGCGGCTCCCGATGGCTGTCCATATTCCTGCCGAAGATATTCCGCGAACTTCGCGGTGCAGAATTCCGAGTGGCAAAAATCGTTCGGCCGAATCTGGTCGCCCTGCCCCAGTTCGTCCGCGATCTGGTAGAACAGCGGACGGTAGGCTCGGTGTTCGCGTACATAGCGCTTCAGGTTCCTGCGCAGATACGCGATCGTCTCAGGATCGTTGAGGCAAGGTCTGCGAACCCATAGGTCAAGGTTCTGCCGGTCCATGCTCACTTTGGTGAGCAGCGTGCGCCATTCCGTCTGGTCCTTGTGGTAGATGGAGAAAACCTCCCACGCCATCTGCTCTACATAAAATTTGAAATTATTGTCGAGAACCGGATCGTTATTCTCCTTCGTATAAGCGATGATCGCGTCCATCCCCGCGGCACGCAGCTGATCGTAAAATCCATCCGGATAATGCGCCCAGCTTATCGTGTGAAAGTCATCCCACGGGTGCGGCGCCGGAGAAAGCATGAATTTCGCGGTCGCCACCTGCGGCACGCCATTCAAGCTCACCCGGATCCAGTTCACATACGTCAGCCCCGCTCTCATATCGAATGAAAACGGCAGCGCGACAGCCGAAGATCCCGCAGCGGACAGCTTCTGCTCACCGGCTACTCGTCCAAAGCTGTCCACCCATCGAACCTCCACAGTACCGGAGACGGCGCGCAGAAAGCGCAGCGTCCCACTCAACACGCCTTGCTGGTCCGCCGCTTCGCGATCAAGCGCAATCCGCCCGAGCACCATCGCCTCGGGTCCGGTTGTCACTGTTTCCCTCTCTGGTATTGCAGCAGTCTGGCCAACACCCATCAGTGCCGGAGCTAGCATTGCGGACGCGATTGCACTGCGGAGAAAACCCCTGCGGCTTGGATCGTGAATATCGGACAAAGCGAATCTCCTTGATAGAGTGGTCGGACTTTATAGGATGGTTGAGAAGCTGATACGTCCGGCGAACGCATCAGCGTTCGAGGAGTATGTCCAGAAATTCCAGACCCGATTGCATTCCGGCGGGCTGAAGACTAATTTCTAAAGAATAGAATACTCTTCAGCGGAAGAATTCGTAACCGGCGTCGGACCAGAAATCGACAATGGTATGCAAATCGAAAGCAGCCGACAGTTCGCTCCTGCTGCGGCCTGACCGCTTCCGCACACAGCGACTGATAGATCGACGGAGGAGAACACGTATGCCCAGCTTCAAATTATTGGTGGTGCTTCTCTGTCTCGCCTCGACCGGAACCGTTCTAGCGCAGGAGCCGCCCACGGTGGTAAAACCCAAACCGTACGATGGCGTGCTCGTCAATCCAGACATCGGTTTCACGACCTTTCAGCGTTTCAATGGCGACGCGCTGAACGCAGGCACGAAATGGACCGAGGGCTTTCCCATCGAATACCAGCCCTTCCATGGCTCGCTCGTCAACAAGGATTTTCCCGACACGACCATCGCGTACTTCCGCGTGTACTGGAGATTCATCGAACCGCAGCAAGGTGTGTATAACTGGGCGCTGATCGACAAAGCTTTGCAAACCGCGCATGCCAGGCACCAGACGCTTATGCTGCGCATCGCACCCTACGGTACGGATGAGAAGAGCGATGTGCCCGCCTGGTATCGCAAACTTACCGGAGAAGTTCTCCGCAAGGCGCCGTCCGATGGCCGCCACTCCGCCTGGTATCGTCCACTGCCCAGCAGCCAACCTGACTGGGCGCCCTATGAAGCGCAGTGGATGGTAGATCCGATGAATCCCGCCTACGCGCACTTCTTTGGCGATATGGTGCGCGCACTCGGCGCTAGATATGACGGAGATCCGGATCTGAATGTCGTCGATATTTCCATCGTCGGGCCCTGGGGAGAAGGAGCCGGCACGCCGCTGCTGACGACAAGCGTCATGCACCAGCTGATGAACAGCTACCTCGACTCTTTCCATAAGACGCCGCTGGTCGCGCAGCCTACCGATCCGCAAACCGATGGCTATGCGATCTCAAAATCGGATGTAGGATGGCGCGCCGACTGCCTCGGGGACATGGGCGGCTTCAACAAAAAGTGGAACCATATGACGGATTACTATCCGGAAGCCGTCATTGAAGATGGCCTTGCCGACGCCTGGAAAAAAGCCCCCGTAACCATGGAAGCCTGCTGGGTTATGCAGGAATGGGAAAACAGAGGCTGGGACGTTCACTACATTATCGATCAGGCGATCAAGTGGCATGTATCTTCGTTCAACGCGAAATCCTCTGCGGTGCCCAAGGATCTGTGGCCCGAAGTAAATCGCTGGCTGGAACACATGGGCTATCGCTTCGCGCTGCGCAGATTTACCTATCCCGCAACAGTCGGGCCAAACCGTAAAATTGAATTTACATCCTGGTGGGAGAATCAGGGCGACGCTCCCTCTTACCGCAGGTTCCCCTTCGCGCTGCGTCTCAGCAGTCCAAAGCAAACCGCGGTGATGATCACGGACGCGGACATCCGCACGTGGATGCCCGGAGATAACTTATATAACAATTCGGTCTTCATACCCGCGGATCTGCCGGACGGAGACTATACATTAAGCGTCGCCATTGTGGACCCAGTTACGCGCGAACCAAAGGTGAAACTTGCCATTCAGGGAATGGCGCAGGATGGCTGGTACCCGCTTGGAACTATCAAAGTTCAACAAACGCCAGAGGCAAACCGATAACATGCTTGTGACGTCACTTACCTTCTGAAAATCAAAATTCGGAGATTTTAATCCTTGATGAAAATACAGCGCTCGATCGCCTTGGCCGCTTTTCTGCTTTCATTGTTGCTCACTCCCTTGGTCGCGCAGGCGCAGGCAGTTCATGCTTGGGAAGGTTCGATCACGATTCCCACCTACAAGCTGGGGCCGGAAGATCCCAATCCGCCCTTTCCACTCGTCCAGCCGCAACCCGTCTATCCCTATACGATGATCGACAACCTGACCGACGATCGAGTCATGCAGAAGTACCATGCCATCTATCTAGAGAATCAGTATTTAAAAATCACCATCCTGCCGGAACTAGGCGGCCATGTTTACTCCGTGTATGACAAGATCGATCACCGCGAAGTTTTCTATCGGGACCACGTAATTAAGTATGGATTGGTCGGCCCTCGCGGCGCGTGGATTGCCGGTGGCATGGAATTCAGTTTCCCCTACGCGCATACCACCGACACAGTCTCCGCCGTGGAATCCGTTCTCCACCAGAATCCCGATGGCAGTGCTACCGCCACGGTAGGTGCGATCGATTGGGTTACCAATATGCATTGGGAGATTGCGATCACCCTGCGCCCCGATACCGCGCGTGTCGAAGAAGGCGTTACGCTGTTCAATTCCACCCCAGTGAATAATCTGTATCTGTTCTGGACCAACGCTGCTGTAAAAGCGACTGACGACGCACAGTACATTTACCCGATGCGCGAAACCGTCTTCGACGATCCTTTCGCGATCGTGCAAAGCTGGCCCGTCTGGAAGGGTGTTGACCGAAGCTGGTACAAGAACAATCCGGGTGCCCTGGCGATCTTCGGCCGCAATGTTCATCGCAATTATTTCGGCGTCTATTATCACGACTCAAACTACGGCGTGGTTCACGTGGCAAACTTCCGCCAGGACCCGGGAAAGAAATTCTGGACCTGGGGTACCGCCCCAAGCGGCAAAATCTGGGACAAAATTCTCAGCGACAGCGACGGGTCCTATAACGAAATTCAGAGCGGACGTTTCTACACCCAGGGCTCTCGCGAATTCATGAATCCGCGCCGGGTCGAAAAGTGGACAGAATACTGGTATCCGGTCCGCGGCCTGAACGACGGCTTCGTAGAGGCCACAAGTCAGATGGCCGTGAATGTTCGCTACGCCCAGTCGCAGGTCGAAGTAAACATCAGCCCGGTCGCGAAGGTGAATGACGCCACCCTGGTGATCAAACAAGGAGAGACTGTGCTCAAGCAGTTTCCGCACCTGAACCTGGATCCACTCAACCCCACGGACTACCGTGTTGCCGTGCAAAACCCGGAGCAGGCGAAGAAAGATCTGAATGTGCAGATTCTCTCCGCGCAGGGCAACGTTCTCCTGCACTGGTCTGCGGCAGAGCCGATCGACGGCAATCCGGACCTGGTTCCATCCGTCGGCAAGGCCATTAAAAGAAAGATCGACATCACGCCGCAAACGCCTATCGAGGAGTTGTACCTGCACGGCGTGTTTCTCCAAAAAACTGAAAATGAGCTCGGCGCTTCAAAGATTTACGATCAGGTGCTGCAACGTGACCCTGGCTATGTTCCCGCGCTGCTCCAGCAGGCCTGGATTCACTATCACGCGGCGGATTTCAAAACCGCTGAATCGCTGATCGCCCGCGCCATTGAACGCGACAACGACCTAAACGAAAATTCGACAATCTCCTATGCTTCGGGAGTAATCGATCGCGCGGACGGACGTTTGTCGCAGGCCAAAGATGCCCTCTGGAACTCAATCCATTACGGTTCAGACTTACCCGCAGGTACCACGGTCGCTCCTGCGTATGTTGAGCTCGGTGAGATCGCACTTCAACAGCAAAACTACTCGCAAGCCGTCGATCTTCTCGACCATGCCGTGCGTTACAACCCGAACGACGCCTTTGCCCTGGCGGATCTTGCCGTCGCGGAGCGCTTGTCCGGCAGTGTTCACGACGCGGCGCAGCACTCCGACCAGGCCGTTCAGAAAATGCCACTGCTGCCCTATGCGCTGGCAGAGAGCTGGCAGGATAGCTCGTCCACGGCGGATACAAGCTGGACAAAAGTCATCAGCTCCGATCCGCAAAATTACCTGGCGGTCGCCTCCTGGTATCACACCCTAGGAGCGTGGACCTCTTCCGACGCCGTGCTGCATGCCGCAATCAGCAATCTACGGGCTGACCGTCTATCGCCAATGTTCTATTACTATCTCGCCGCGAACGCCGCGAACGAAGGCAAGCCGCAGCAAGCCGAGCAATATGCCAAACGCGCCTCTTCCCTTTCGAGTGCCGAGGTTTTTCCAAATCGCTTAACCGACGTCGCCGTCCTTCAGCAGGCGATTCGCACCAATCCGTCGGATGCCGGCGCCAAGTATGCGTTGGGTAATTTCCTGTTCGCTTACGCCCGCTACGATGAAGCGGCGGACCTGTGGACGAAGTCTCTCGATCAGGGATTCAACAATCCCGTGCTGCTGCGAAATCTCGGCGTCTATCAGTGGCACATTAAGAAAAATCTAACCCGCGCGGCTCAATCGTATGCACGCGCCATTCAGTTAAGTCCGGACGACTACAGGCTCTACACCGACCTCGATGAAATCTACGAGCAGCAAGGCGATACCGCCGCGCGCCAGAAACTCTTCGAGAACGCTCCCCACGCGGTACTCGACCAGGACACCGTGCGCGCCCGTCGCGCACTTCTGTTTCTGGAACAGTCGCAGCCCGATCAGGCGTTGGCACTGCTCGTGAATCATCGTTTCAAGCCGTGGGAAGGTGGGGTCGTGATCCACAACATGTTCGTGCTCGCCAATATGGAGAAGGGCAAAAAGGCGCTGGCCGACCACGATCCTGCGCAAGCCGCCGAGGCTTTCCGAAGAGCGATGGAGTACCCGGAAGATATGGGGACAGGAGAACCACCTCACCCCGAAACTGCCGAGCAGCTCTACTGGCTCGGGAATGCGCTCCAGGCCGAAGGCAAAACTGCCGAAGCCACCGCAGCCTGGCAGCAGGCCGCTGCGCAGCACACCGTCTTTGCGGGGCCCGCCTACCAGAAACTCGGACAGCAGGATCGTGCGAAGCAGATATTGGATCGCTACATTCAACAAGCCGCACAACCCGACGCTGCGGCCACCGACTATTTCGTTGCCGGGCTTGCGGAGCATTACAGCGGCCATGCCGAACAGGCCCGGCAGGACTTCCGCCATGCCCTCGAGCTCGATCCGCTTCTGTGGGAGGCTCGGATTGCATTGCAGGATATAAATCGATCGCAGCCCAACGCCGCGTAATTCATCGCGGGGCAGTCGCTCGGCGATCTGCCCCGGCACATCCATCAGACCAGAGTCACTTCAATGTTCAGACTCTGCAGCGCCTCAACCAGACGCTTCGGCAAATTCGCATCCGTCACCACGTGATGCAGCGCGGATATAGGAACGATGCGGGATAGGCTGCGGCGATCGAACTTCGTCGAATCGCAAACCACCACCACCTTCGTTGCCCCATTCGCCATCGCCCGGTTCACGCGGGACTCCAGCAGGTTCGGAGTCGTCAGCCCAATGTCAAGATCGAAACCGTCCACGCCCAGGAAAAGAATATCCGCATGCATCTCCGCAAGCATGTCTTCCGCCAGCGGACCGACGAGCGAAAAAGAGTTCTTTCGCAGGATGCCGCCGGTAAGGATCACTTCGAAATTGGTCCCCGTCAGCTCAGCCGCTATGTTCACCGCGTTGGTAATCACCGTCAGGTGGGAAAATCTTTTCAGCGCGTGTGCCACCGCCGTCGTCGTCGTGCCGGAATCGAGCATGACGCACTGGCCTTCCTTCACCAGTTCCGCCGCAGCCGCCCCAATCCGCTCTTTCTCGTGATGATGACTCTTTTCCTTTTCCTGCAGCGAAGGGTCAAACAGAGCGCCCGGCTGCGCTGGAAGCGCCCCACCGTGGCTCCGCTGCAGCAGCCCCTTCGCCTGCAGGTGATCCAGATCTTTGCGAATTGTGATCTGAGATATCCCCAGAGCTTTCGACAAATCCCGCACGCGGACGCGGCCTTCGTTTTGCGCGATCGACAAAATGTGTTGCCTGCGCTCCTCAATCAGCATGGGATCGCTGTCGAGTCCGACGGGAGAATTGTGCAAATGTGCTTTCGTGGTTTGGGCGTTATGTCGCGCGTTGCTCATCAGCTGGCCTCCTGATCGACCGCCTTATATTATGTTTCGATATTAAATTTCGATTGCATACACTGCTCACATACTATTCGCAGACGGGGCGAACATCATTTCTAATTACGGCCGCAACATTAAAAACAATGCAGTTGCCCCCTGTTCAAACGCAACAATGGTGGAACGGAACGGCGGGCCGCCCCAAGGCTTCCACTTGCACCTTGACTTTCAAAATCAGAGGCGCCAATAATACGAAACACATCGAAATATTAGGATATCTCCGGATACCTGTATTCTGGCCTTGCCGTACCTTACTCCATCTCTTTGCTCCTGTCTAAGTTTCACCGAAAAGGGTTCAATGGCCGGGTCGTAGTTCGCTCGGATGCGATGCCATAGCTGACTCACCAACCACGCCGAGGAAATCTAGATGGCCGATTTGCAAGAGGCGCAACAGGACAAGGCCGGCCCGGATGTCATCCGGCGAGTCTTGACTCGCTGGGACTTGATACTGTTCGGACTCGTGATCCTTAGTCCGACCGCCGTATATCCCGTCTACGGCATTATTCAGTCTGTTTCCCATGGCCAGGCCGCGCTAAGCTATCTGGTCGCCATGGTTGCCATGCTGTTTACCGCCGCCAGCTATGGCAGAATGTCGACCGTCTATCCTTCCGCCGGATCCACCTATACATATGTCCAGCAGACGTTCAATCCTTACGTTGGTTTCCTGGCCGGCTGGGCCATGATCCTGGATTACTTCCTCATCCCGCTCGAAAGTATCATCTACGCCGCTCTAACTGCCGCACGCTTGATTCCATCTGTCCCGTACTTTGTATGGGTAATTGTCTTCACTGCGGGAGTTACAGTCATCAACGTCCGCGGCATCCGAATTCTCGCGCAGGCAAACACCATCATGATGGCGATCATGACCATCTGCGCGGTCCTCTTTATTGTTCTCGCCATCCACTACGTCAAGCTGCACTTTGGAGCCGGCGCGCTGGTTTCGACCGTCGGTATATTTCCTAGCCACGAGTTCTCCCTCAGGCCGATGATGCTGGGAGCCTCCATCGCCGCCCTGTCCTACATTGGATTCGACGCCATCTCCACGCTGGCAGAAGATTCCGTCCATCCCGAAAAGGACATCGGCTTCGCGACCGTCCTGGTATGTCTGCTACAGACCGCAATCTGCGTTGCCACCGTTTATTTCGCGGCCCTTGCCTGGAACAACTACCGAAGCTTCCCACTCGTAGACACCGCCATTCTCGACATCGGTCACCGCGTCGGCGGCCCCGCGATGTTTCTGATATTGACTCTCGTTCTGCTGGTCGCCGGAGTTTCAAGCGCGTTGACCGGGCAGGCCGGCTCCTCCCGCCTGTTATTCGCCATGGGTCGCGATGGAGTCATTCCGCGAGCGCTCTTCGGGCACCTGCATCCCCGCTACGGAACCCCTACACGGGCCATCTACATCACCTCCGCCGCATCGCTGATCGGCGCTCTCTGCATGCGCTTCCAGATCGCCGTGGAGTTGCTGAACTTCGGCGCCTTCGTCGGCTTCATCCTGGTGAACCTCTCCGTTATTCAATTCTTCTACATCGGTCGCAAGCAACGCACGGGCGCGGCCTTGTTTCACAACCTGCTCTTCCCTCTCGCGGGAGCGCTAGTCTGTATCTATGTGTGGATGAACCTAAGCACTCAGGCCAAAATCGTCGGATTTATGTGGCTCGGAATTGGCGCCCTGTATCTCGCCTTCCACACCCGCGGATTCAAACACAAGCCGAGTCAGTGGAGCGGCGAGGAACCAAAGTGAACCTATCAGCGATGGACGAAAAGCTATCCAGTTTTGTCGACAAAAACTCCGCTCGGCTCGTTCAGATACTTCAGGATCTACTGCGCATCCCGTCAGAGAACACTCCGCCCGTCGGAACCGAGGGACAATGCCAGAAATATATCGCCGGCTTTTTGTCGGACCTGGGATGGCAACCCCAGGTTTACTTCATGGATCAAGTCGCCGGACTTACAGAGCACCCTCTCTTCCTGAAAGGCCGGGACTATACAGGGCGACCCAACGTAGGTGCTCGCCTCAAAGGCAGCGGCGGCGGACGTTCCCTCCTTCTATCCGGCCACATCGACACCGTTCCTGTCGGCTCCTCCAATTGGAAGCGCGACCCGTTCGGCGGAGCGATCGAAGGAAACCTGCTCTACGGTCGCGGCGCAAACGATATGAAGGGCGGCGTGGCAACCAACCTCTTCGTCCTCGAATGTCTTCGCAAGCTGAACGTCCAGCTTGCGGGAGATTTGCTTTTCGAATCTGTGATCGACGAGGAATTCGGCGGCGTGAACGGAACTCTTGCCGGAAGGCTTATGGGATTCAACGCCGACGCCGTGGTCCTTTCCGAGCCTTCCTTCCTGCGCATTTGCCCGGCGCAAAGAGGAGGACGCATCGCTCACGTAACGCTGAAATCCTCCGGCGGGATACTCGATTCAGGACCTGCTTCCCCCGGCGTCATCGAGCAGTTGGCATTTCTGCTCGCTGCCATCAAAGACTTTGCCGCGCAACGCCGCGCAAACTCGACCGGTCATCCAATGTATCCCGGAACAGATCCTGTGCCCGTCGGCATTACGAAAATCTTCACCGCCCCCTGGGGAACGAAGGAGCCAATCGCAAGCCCTGAGGAATGCAAAGTTGAAATCTACTGGCAGGCCATGCCTGGCGAAAAAGGCGAGGACATCGACCGCGAATTCCTACAGTGGATCCGATCGCTCCCGGACCTGCCGGGCAGCCCCTTCGTGCGGCCGCTGGATGTGGTCTTACCCGGAAGGTGGCTTCCCGGCTCGGCCATCGCAAAAGAGGAACCACTGGTCACTGAACTCGCGGACTGCGCGCGGCGAATTACAGGAAAGCCGCCAGTCGTGGCCGGGATTGAAGGACCCTGCGACATGTTCGTATTTCACCAGGTTCAGCACACACCCGCCGTTCTATGGGGAGCGCGCGGCGGCAACACGCACACAGCGGATGAATACGTGGAGATCGACACGCTGATCGAAGCCGCGAAGGTGCTGCTTGTCTTCGCCTGCCAGTGGTGCGAGGCGCGGTAGCTGTGTCGCCCGTCGCGAACCTGTGCCCGACTCGCTCGCCCTTTCGGTCGAATACTCGTTCTGGTACTATTACTCTCGTCATGCGCAGCGGCTCCGATCACTCGGTCCATAGCTTTCAGCCTTCCGGGCTGGCTCCGTCCGCTGCCGCCGGCACCTCATCGAACATTATTATTCGAATTATTCTGCTCAAAAAGGGTGCGGGCGTGTAAGCGACAGCAAAAGGTTCAGCTTCTACAAGCCACCACCCAAACGGGCCGGTGGCTTTTTTAGTTTGCGTTCGATAACTCGGGAGGGTTTTGCAATGGAAGCGATGTTCCTGGTCACAGCATGTAACCGTGCGAGAGTCGAGTCGAGAATCTTTCAGGTTCTCGATCATCAGATGGTCTCCGTGCAGTCTTTCGCCAGCATGCGGGTTGAAGATGAAATCCGCGTCAGCTTCACCGCCCAGGTCGATCAGCGGAGTGCTATGCGCATCAGCGATCTTCTCCGCAGGCTCCAGGATGTCCGCTGCGTGGATTCCTTCGCCCACCAGGATGGGCTGTGCCGGACCGTGGCGCTTATTAAAGTGCTCTGCGATCAGGAGTCCCGTCTTCCGCTGCTGCAGGTCATCTCCTCGCTCAGCGCTGAAGTCGTCTCCATCCGTCCGGACTGGGTGGCGTTCCAAATCGTCGGAACATTACAGGACATCGAAGGACTGCGCCGAAGTCTGCTTCCTTATGGAGTGGTGGAAGCAATATCGGTGGCTTCGGCAATCGTGCGCAAGGAAGCTACGACAGAATTCGCTGAAGAGCTTCCAGCCGCGCTGGCCGTGGTTCCCGAGCTTCTCACGAACCCGCGCAAGCAGCGGGCAATCGCCGCCGTGTAGCTTGTCCGCTCCCCCAATCAATCCGCTACTGCTTTGGCAGAAGCCGAAGCGCATTTTCGCGATACACCTTGCGCAAAACTTCCGCAGGTAGATTGATGCCGTAAACCTTCCACCGGCCCTGGCGGGATGCATGGGAAGGATAGTCAAAGTATTCATCTTCCGTTTCGAAAAAACGGAAATGCAGACGGTACGTTTCGACCTCCGGAAAGAGATCCGTGCCGAACAAAATCCGGTCCTGAAACTGCAGAAAAAATCTGCGCGCCGAAAACGGCTGGCGGCCCAGCTCCGCAACCCGCGCACTCATATCTACCGACACATTGGGGTATTTCTCGAGCATCTCGCTCACCTTGCGCAAATCTCCTCCGCATTCCGCCACGTGCGCCGCCACAAAATTTGTTTTAGGATGACGCGCGAATACGCGATCGCGCTGCTCGAGAAGTTCGTCTTTTGTGTATTGGGATCCGGAGAACGCCCAGTCCGGGTGCGCGGCCAGCTCTTCGTACCGCTCATTGTGCCGGTCAATCGGCAGAAAAAATGCATCGGGATCCGCCGTGTGAAACATCACAGAAATTCCAAGTTCCGCCGCCTTGTCGAAATGCGGAGCCAGCCTCTCGTCATCGATACGCAGCAGCTGCCCCGAAGCATCGCGCACGCTCAACCC
This sequence comes from uncultured Acidobacteriota bacterium, assembly GCA_963744615.1. Taxonomy (GTDB): domain Bacteria; phylum Acidobacteriota; class Terriglobia; order Terriglobales; family Acidobacteriaceae; genus JAKAAZ01. The sequence continues at coordinate 1,095,723 of CAVUUE010000003.1, read as the reverse complement.
GAGGTCCTTCCAGAACTTCATGCCGCAGATTCCCTTCTCCGCCAGCAGTTCCATCGTCTCCAGAGACTTCTGAAAAAAGTCCGGCTTCTCCACCCCGGCCCAATCCATCCACGCCATAATCGAAAATCTTTCCGGAAAGGGAGCAAACTTCTCGATGATCTCAAGCGCCCCCAGCCCGGGCCGCATGGTTATGTTCACCACGCGCTCTACATTGCACGCGTCCATGATGCGCAATACATCGCGCGGTTCGAATGCATCCAGATGATTGTGATAATCAATGACGGGAAATTTGGCTCGTTCGATCGAATGGACCGGCGCAATCAACATCGAAACCGGCTCGAAATCTGTCAGCTTCAGATCCGTCTCGGCGGTCGCCGTCGCCATGGCCACAAATTTATCCTGAGAATCCAGTTCCTTCAATTTCGTTCTCCTTAGGACTTCCTGAAAGCACCGCCGGGCTAGGGCTCGAATCCATCCATCATCCGCTCATGATCGGGCGAGCTTCTCATTCGAGCGTTCACTTACGATATATTCTAGTCGGAGCAAGCAATAGAAATTCCCGGCCGATCCATTGATCGGTCAATAAAAAGAGAATGGGTGAATAGATGAAGCCTCAAGAGCGCGCCGGGCATGCATTTCGTAACAAGCTGACCTTCGTTGCACTTTGCGCAATGGTCTTTCTACCCTCACTCGTTCAGGCGCAGACGCACACCGCCACCCAGAACGCCCAGGCATCCGCACACGACGGACAGTTCACGATTGGCAATAACTGGATTCAGGCGAGCGGATCTGCCCGATCGAACCACTGGAGCGGTATGCGGATTATGGATGGCGCCACGCATCGCTCCATAGAACTCCCCGAAGCATTTTCATTCACCCTGCAGGACCATTCCACGCTGCGCGCATCCTCAATGGAAATCACACAGCCGTTCGCGGTCAAGGAGCTTGACCCCGCACCAGACGCGCCTCGGCGTGCAGAGCAGTTGGCCGGCAAGCAGGTCTGCGCCGAATTCAGCGATCGCAAAACGACCCTGCGGGTGGAATGGTGCGCGATCCTGCGCGACGGCTCCAACTATCTCCGCCAGCAGATTTCCATTCATGCGGGTGCGGCGGCGGTGCCCATCAGCGAAGTCCGGCTCCTCCAGTTCAAGGATGCGGACGCGCATGTTGTTGGCAGCGTTCAAGGCTCCCCCATCGTCGACCAGACGATGTTCTTCGGTTTCGAATATCCGCTCTCCGCAAGCCGCGTGAACAATGGCGCGGCGATCGCTTCGCTGTCCCGTCAGCTGCCCATCCGGCCCGGCCAAAGCGTCTCATACTCCTCCGTAGCCGGCGTCGCCCCGCCCGGACAAATGCGGCGCGCCTTCCTTCGATACATTGAACGGGAGCGCGCCCATCCCTACCGCCCATTCCTGCAATACAACAGCTGGTACGATCTCGGCGACAATAATCGATATGACGAAACCGGCGCGGTCGATCGCATCCGCGCCTTCGGCTCCCAACTCACCGCCAGGCGTGGCGCTCCCATCAGCTCTTTTGTTTTCGACGATGGATGGGACAATCCCCACAGCCTGTGGGGCTTCGATTCAGGATTTCCAGACGGGTTCAGCCGTGCCGCGAAGGCCGCTGCGCAATATAACAGCCACGTCGGCGTATGGCTTTCTCCCTGGGGTGGGTATCAGCAGCAGAAAGAGGACCGCGTCGCGTTTGGCAGGCAGCATGGCTTCGAAATTGTGCATGGCGGCTTCGCCTTGTCGGCGCCAAAATATTACGCGCAATTTGAAAAGACCTGTCTCGACATGATCCACAATTATGGTGCCAATGAATTTAAATTCGACGGAATGGGAAATGCCAATCGCGTATTTCCAGGCAGCAGATTCGACAGTGACTTCGATGCCATGATTCACCTGATCCAGCGCCTCCGTCAGGCCGAGCCCAACATCTTTATCAACGCAACTACCGGCACCTATCCCTCGCCTTTTTGGCTCGTCAATTCCGATGCCATTTGGCGCGGAGGCGAGGACCATGATTTCGCGCGGGGTCGGTAGTTCGCGCCAGCGCTGGATCACCTATCGCGACTCACAGGTATACAAAAATGAAGTTAAGGAAGGCCCGCTGTTTCCCCTCAACTCCCTGATGCTCCACGGAATGATCTACGCCGCGAAAGCCCAGGGCCTCAGCACCGATCCCAATAATGACTTTAAGGATGAAGTAGAGTCCTTCTTCGGTTCCGGAACCCAGGTGCAGGAGATGTACGTGACTCCCTCCCTGCTTTCTGCCGGCGACTGGGACACCCTGGCGCAAGGTGCGAAGTGGTCTCTCAAAAATGCAGAGACGCTGAAAGATACGCACTGGGTCGGAGGCGACCCGGCTCGGCTTGAAGTCTATGGATGGGCATCGTGGAGCCCACAGAAAGCGATCATCGTTCTGCGCAATCCGTCCAACAAGCCGCAGACATTTTCACTCGATATCCAGACCGCGCTCCAGTTGCCCGCCAATGCTCCGCGCGACTACGTCGCCCGCGATCCATGGCAACGCGCCGCTTCATCGGCTTCCGTCCAACTGCATGCCGGTCAGGCAATTCAAATCAATCTCAAACCCTGGGAGGTTCGCACTCTCGACGCGGACCCCGTTTCTACTCATTGATACTCATCAGCCTGCGCTGAACGGAAAGCCATTTTCCTTCAGGAACCCATCGCGCAACCGTGCATCTCGAAATGCTTCGGTGCCACCCGCCCGCAGTGTCGAGAGCGCTCCGGTAATGTTCCCGGCAGTTGCGCACGCCACTGGATCAGCGCCTTGCATATAGGCGTAGAGAAATCCGGCGTCAAAACTGTCCCCTGCACCGATCGTATCGACAGGTTTCACGGTGAGTGGTGCGACCCGAGTCAAGCGATCGCCCACCTGAACCATGGCGCCGCGCGATCCGCATTTCGCGGCGATACACGGCACGCGATCCGCCAGGGCCTTCAACGCTTCCTCGACCGTGCCCCTGTGCGCGATCCGGCAGACTTCGTCCTCATTCGGCAGAAACACATCCACGTGGCCGAGAAGTTCATCGAGCACCCCGCCCCAAAGATCTTCCGGGTCGTCATTGGTGTCGAGCGAGATGGTAAGCCCCGCGTTTTTCAAATCGCGAAAAATCTTCGGTAAATCCGGCGCCAGCGCCCGCTGCAGAAATAACGAGGACAGGTGAAAATGCCTGGCCGAAGCGAGATAATCGAAGCTGAGGTCCGCCCCCGTCATTCCGCTCATCGTTCCCGGATACGTCAGAATGCGACGCCGGTCGCCATGATGCAGCAACACAGTCACCCCTGTGCTGGTCGCGTCTTCGGCATACACCACATGAGAAAGATCAACGCCGCTCTCCGCCATCCGCTCCAGTGCGATTCGCCCCAGGTCATCGTGCCCGACGCGTGTGCTGAAACCGACCCGCGCTCCCAAACTTGCCAGATTGTGCGCGACGATAGCGGAGGAACCTCCCAGTGTCATCTGAAAATCGCTCGCCAGAATCTCGCGCTCGACAGCCAGATTTTCAGCCAGGCCATATAGGATCAAGTCCAGATTGATCTCGCCAGCGATGCTGACATCGAGCCTGTTGCCGGAATGCGCCATAATTTGCCTTGAGTTTCCTAAAACAAACACATTGCTAAACAGAATTCAATCGATTATGATAAATTTCGTTTTGTTATCTTATCATCATAGTAGAACGATTTAATGCCCCATTGCTCGATTCCTTCATGTTCCGATTCAGGAGCCTGGGAACATGACCACTCAAAAAAGGAGCGCCTCAAGTGACCCGTCTGTCAGAGCTGATCAATCTGAGTAGAGAAGAAAAAGCCGAGCGCGGGTTAACCCATACTCCGGGGGAAATCCTTCAGCAGCCCGATACATGGGCCACCACCTTTCTCAATTTCCAGCAGCGGCAAACGGAGATCGAAGCGTTCCTCAAGTCTGCCGGTATTCAGCCCGGTTCGAGCAAACATCCCATCGTATTGCTCATCGGAGCGGGCACCTCAGACTATATCGGACAGGCACTTGCCTCTCTATTCCAGCAGAAATGGCAATGCGAGGTCGAGGCTGTCGCCAGCACCGATCTGCTCACCAACATGGAAGACCATGTGCTTCGTGAGCGGCCATACTTGTGGATTTCATTTTCAAGATCAGGAGACAGCGCTGAGGGAGTCGCTGTCATTGAAAAAGCGTTGAAGGAGTATCCGGGCGTTTTTCATCTCGTTGTCTCCTGCAACGCGGACGGAAAAATGATCCGCGCCCATCAAAATAACCGGCAGGTATTTGGCCTGCTCCTCGACGACGCGTGCAACGATCGCGGATTGGCTATGACCAGTTCCTTCTCCAACATGGTCGTCTGCGGCCAGTGCCTGGCAAATATCTGGACTATCGATGAATACGAGCCGATTCTGCACGCCCTCATTGCCAATGGCGAAAAGCTGGTTGACACCGCCGCCGACTGCGCCGCATTGCTCGCCCAGGGCCCATACACCAGTGCATGCTTTACCGGATCCGGGTCACTGAAGGCCGTCGCAAAAGAATCTGCCCTGAAACTTTCAGAGTTGACCGCGGGCCGAATCCGCACCATGGCCGAGTCCTCCCTCGGACTCCGTCACGGACCTCTGGCCGCGCTCAATGAGGAAACGATCTTCGTCTGCTTCGTCTCCAGCGATAGCCGCCGGCAGCGTTATGAAATCGATTTGCTCAAGGAAATCGGAAGCAAGGGCGTGGTCCCCGTCCGCGTCGCCATAGGGATTGAAGCCAACGAAGAACTGACCGCGGCATCGGAATATTTCGTCACCGCCGGTTTGCGCCTTCCTATTCCCGACGCTTATAGGCCGCCGCTCGATGTGATCTTCGGGCAGTTGCTGGGCCTGTTCTTCTCTCTACGCTGCAACCTCAAGCCGGATGTGCCCAGCCCTAACGGCGTAATTACCCGCGTCGTGCAGAACGTAAACATCCACTAGATTTCCCGTGCGCGCGTGCAGGCAGCTTCAGCTTGCTCCGAACATCGCATCGCACCGGGACTCCGCCTGGACAATTTCGGCGATCACGTTTTCCGCTCCACTCCCCAGCGGCCAACCCGCAAGAACCAGCAAGGGAGCGGGTCCCGGCTTCAATTCCGCCATCTGCGCTAACGTCGTCGTCTGCGTCTGCTGATCCGGCAAAGAGATATGGCTCACCACGACGCATGGCAAATCGGATGCCATGCCCTGCGCGAGCATATCCCATGCGAGCGCGCGAAGATCGCGGCCCGGCATATAGATTCCAAGCGTAGCGTCGTTCGGCAATGGCCCGCGCCAGAACGAAGGCCGCTCCCGGCCCGCCGGTTCTGCAGCATTGTGCGTAGCGGCGTGATGCGCCGTCGTCAGAATTACCTTCGATGCGCTGCGTCGATCCGTCAGAGATTTGCGAACTGCAGCAGCCGCGGCAAACATCGCCGTAACGCCCGGAACCACTTCGCAGGGAATGCCCGCCTGTTCCAGCGCGTCAATCTCCTCGCCCGCACGCCCGAAGATCAGAGGGTCGCCGCTCTTCAGACGGACCACGCTCAACCCTCGCCGCGCGTTCTCGATCATCAGCGTATGAATCTGTCCCTGCGTAATACCGCGCGCCCCGCACCGCTTTCCGACACTCAGGATCCGTGCCTCTGCACCGGCGCGATCCACAATTGCTTTCGGCACCAGATCATCGTGCAGAACTACATCCGCGGTCGCCAGTAGATCCGAGGCTTTCAACGTCAGCAGTTCCGGATCGCCCGGTCCAGCGCCGACTAGGTATACCGTACCTTTTTGAGCGGTCGTCATCGGATGGCCTCCAGATCCGGCTGGACAGGAAACGCGAGCTGCCGCGACGGACATTGCTCCGAAGCGCAAACCGGAAGCTGTGCCAGCCTGTGCAGCAAAAACTTCCGCTCATCTCCCGCGGGGTACGACGCTAGAATCTCGCGCCGCAAGCTGCCCAGGTTTTCCACCCACGTTCCAACATCCGCCGGTAGTTGACCGTCGATCTCGCGCCGCAATCGCTGCGCCAGCGCAGGGCTTTCTCCGGCGGTTGAAATCGCGATCTGCAGTGGGCCACGCTCAACGATAGAGGCAAAATAGTAATCGCAATTCGGCGGATCATCGACCGAATTGCAGAGCAGGTTGCGCCGCTGCGCCGCAAGGAATACCGCCCTGTTCACTTGCCTGGAGTTTGTCGCCGTAACAACCAGAGACTGCCCTTCCAGATCCGCTTCCTCAAACTCTCGGCGCTCAATATGGATGCGTCCTTCAGCAGCCATCCCCTCGATCGCTTCGCAAACCGCGGGCGCGACAACAAGAATATCGGCGCCGGCCTGCAGCAGGCTCGAAACTTTCTCCAGCGCAACCTTGCCCGCCCCTACCACCAGGCAAGACCGTCCATCCAGCTTCACAAATATTGGAAAGAGACTCATGCGGCCTCCTTTCTGCTCCCTTGGTTCATTCCGCTGCGTGCGGCACGCGTCCCGGCGACACATCCCGCTCCACCGGCGCGATCGCCGTCCCGGCAAGTTGATCGCGAATCTCGGCATCGCTGTGCCGCGCAAAATACGCCCGCAGATTTTCTCCCGCAAATCGGTCAGCCAGATAGCGCCGCAGCAGTCTCTCCATTGCATCCGGAACTTCCGTCGCAGTGCACCGGTATCCTACCGGGCGCGCGATATGCTGATGCAGCCCCACAGCGCCGCCCACGCAGAAGTAATAGGCGTCCACCATCTTGCCGTCCTGCTTTATCTTCTTGCCCTCGATTCCTACATCGGCAATCCAATGCTGACCGCAGCTGTTCGGGCAGCCGGTCACGTTTAGTTTGATCTGCTGATCGAATTCCGGAATACGCTGCTCAAGATCCTCGACCAGCCACTTCGTGAATCCTTTCGTCTCCGTAATCGCCAGCTTGCAGAACTCCGTCCCTGTGCAGGCGATCGCGCCGCGCCAGAAATTCGAACCCTCCACGCGAAGGCCGATATCTTCCAGCTCTTTCGCCAGCTCATTGGTCTTCGCGTTTGGAATATTGATCAGCAGAAGATTCTGCATCACCGTCGCCCGCAACTCCCCAGTCCCGAACTTCTCCGACAACTCCGCCACCGCCTGCAGCTGGTCTCCGCTTAGCCGTCCGCGCAGCACCGACGCTCCCACAAAGCTGAGGCCCTCCTGCTTCTGCCGGTGGATGCCAATATGATCCCGAAAAACATCGTCCGGCCGATCTTCTTCCACGCCCGGATCAAGGCGATACCCCAACCGCGATTCAAGCTCCGTCAGAAACCGCTCCGCATCCCAGCCCTGCTTCAGGAAAAGATATTTCATCCGCGCGCGCTCGCGGCTCTCCCGCAACACATCCTGATCCCGGAACAGCGCCGCTACTCCGTGCACCACCGGCACCACCTGGTCCGGACGCAAAAACGCATCCAGACGAACGCCCAGATGCGGCTCCTTCGACAGCCCGCCTCCAACCCGTATGGAATAGCCCTTCTCGATCCCGCTGCCGGTTTTCCTCTCAACCGCAGTCAGCCCAACTTCGTTGATCTCCGGATACGAGCACCACTGGCGACAGCCCGCGATCGACACTTTGAATTTTCTCGGCAGGTTGTAAAACTCCGGGTTGCCGGTCAGCATGTGCGCCAGGTCGATCGCCAGCTGAGACGCGTCTGAAATCTCGTCAGAGGCAATCCCTGCTAGCGGACATCCGGTCACATTGCGGGAAACATCTCCGCACGCGCCCTTCGGAGACAGCCCAATCTTCGTCAGTTCGTCGACCATCACCGGGATTGACTCGATCGTCAGCCAGTGCAGTTGAATATTCTGGCGAGTGGTAATATCCGCAAGATTCCTCGCGTGCTCCTGCGTCAGTCGAGCGATTCCGCGCAATTGCGAGGCACTCACAATTCCGTTCGGCACGCCGATCCGCAGCATAAAATACTCCGAAGCTTTGCCTTCACCGCCGGAACCGCCCACGGCGCCGACCCCATCCCCCTGCGTGTAAATGCCCCACCATTTGAAGTACGCCGAAGCCCACTCCGGCAGAACACTTGCGCGGCCCTCGCGAGCGAACCGCCGCACCTCTTCGAAAGCCTCCCAGGGATTCAACTCGCGCTTCAGGCGCTCCATGCGCTGCGCCTTTGTTTCCTTCACGGGTGCGGCTGCCGCCGCGGCTGTCGTGGTCTCTGTCATTGGCTTTCCTGGGGAGATTTGTTTTCTGTAAAAGTATGAATGCCGCATTCCAGCTTCTGTCCCGACCAGCGGCCCGAGCGCGGATTGTTCAGGTCATCCGGGATCGACGTGCAGGGCTCGCAGCCAATGCTGGGATATCCCTTGTCATAGAGCGGGAGATATTCAATCTTGTCGCGCACGATGGAATTCCACACCTGCTTCGAATCCCACGCCGCCAGCGGACTGATTTTCAAAATCGTTTTGCCGCTAGGCAAAGTATGGTGTTCCACCTTGCGCAGATTTTTTCGCGTGGGCGACTGATCGCGCCGCAGTCCCGTGAACCAGATATCGTAATTCTCTAGCCCGCGCATCAAAGGTTCCACCTTGCGCAGTCCGCAGCAGCGCGTGGGATCGGTCCGGTTCAGAATGCCGAAAGCGGATTCCTGCTCCGCCACGGACCGCGCCGCTTGGAGCGAAATCAGATTCAAATTCCACTCCGCGGCCATACGATCGCGGTATGCGTACGTCTCGGCGAAGTGGTAACCCGTATCAAGAAACAACACCGGAATTTGCGGATCGATCTGGCGCAGAAGGTGCAGCACCACCATGTCTTCCACCTGAAAGCTATTGGTGATGCAGGCCTTCCCATCAAGACGCAACACCTGCTCGACCAGCAACTCGGGCGAGAGACGTTCTATCGCTTCGTTATCGTCAACGTCAATCATCGATCCCCTCGCAACGAAGTAATTCGCAGCCCGCCAATCCAGTCCAGAATCGCCTGCACCACCGAGGGATCTTCGCCATTGTGATGCAGCGCATCGGCGTCCAGAATGTGGTCATGCTGGAGCGCGGCATAAATGCGGTTCTTCTTCTCGTCGCTGATCGCCGTGGTTGTGTACAACGCGATAAGCCCGGCGGAATACAATCCGCGGATCAGGCTCTCATTCCACTCGCGGCTGCTGTCTGCGTCGTCGAGCACAATCACCTGGTAACCCGCCTCAAATAAAGCGCGTTCCAGCGGCGCCGCCAGTGAATGCCAGGTGCCCAGCCAGATAGCCGCCGGACGATGCCCGAAGCGCCGCGAGCGCTCCGACACCTCTACGGGAGGCAGCGCACGCGAAACACTCGCGACTGCGATCCGCGTCAGCGCGTTCCTGTGCCGGTCCGTCCCTGGTTCCTTTTGAGCCTCGTCCAGGCTCTCCGTAATCATGCCCGCGCCTACCGTGGCATTCGTCAACGGATCGATCAAGATGAAGCTGCCAAAGCTGCGGTTCTGCCGATACAGATCGAAAGAGAACTTGCGCGTCGCTTCAAACTCGACGCTGCCGATATCGTTCAAACCCAATTGAGCGGCCGGATGTCGCTCCATCGTGTTCACGTCGAGCCGGCTCTGGATTCGCCGGGCATGCACGCGGACCTCATCGGTCGACTGGCGGAAAATCCACCGCTTGCGCAGATCGAGCGGCGTAGCATGAAGCCACACCACGTTCGCCACAAACCGCCGGGCCGTATGCGGCTGGTCGCGTTCGGACACAAGCACGTCCCCGCGGCTCAGGTCGAGTTCATCTTCCAGTTGCAGCGTCACCGAGGAGCCTGTCACCGCCTGCGAAAGGTCGCCGTCAAATGTGACGATCGAGCGCACGCGCGTCGACTGGTGCGAAGGCAGCGCCACCACCCGATCCCCCGGCTCCACCGAGCCGCTGACAATCTGCCCCGCGAACCCGCGAAAACTATCGTCCGGCCGGATCACATATTGCACTGGGAAGCGCAATGGATCCGCGCTGTTGGTTTCGGCGACGGGAATTTCCTCCAGGTATTCGAGCAGGCTGGGGCCGCCGTACCATGGCGTCTTTGTGCTGCGGCTCACCACGTTGTCGCCCTCAAGCGCGCTGAGTGGAATGCACCGGATCGAAACCGAAGGGCTAGCCTGTCCGGCGAGCTGCCCGATCTGCTGCCCCAGCTCTTCCAGATCCTCTTCGAGTTGCCGGAAAATCTCCTCCGAATAATCCACCAGATCCATCTTGTTGACGGCAGCGATGATGTTCGGAATTCCCAACAGCGCCGCGATCGATGCGTGGCGGCGCGACTGCGGCAGTACCCCCTTGCGCGCATCGACCAGCACCACCGCCGCATCCGCAGTAGAAGCTCCGGTGGCCATATTGCGCGTGTACTGCTCGTGCCCCGGCGTGTCGGCGATGATGAATTTGCGCTTCGACGTGGTGAAGTACCGGTAGGCCACGTCGATCGTGATACCCTGCTCGCGTTCCGCCCGCAACCCGTCGGTCAGCAGGGAAAAATCCATCGGGCCCGTCGAACGGTTCAGCTTGCTCTGCTGCACCGCCTGCACCTGGTCCTGGTACACCGCTTTCGAGTCGTAAAGCAACCTGCCGATCAGCGTGGACTTGCCGTCGTCCACACTTCCCGCGGTAGTAAAGCGCAACAGGTCGCGATCCAGATGCCGCGCCAGAAACGTATCGAACTCGGAGGAGGAACGAGCTTGCTGCAATGCCTGCGTCACTAGAAATATCCCTCCCGCTTCTTCAGTTCCATCGAGCCTTCCTGGTCGTGATCGATGGCTCGATTCTCGCGTTCGGAACGATGGAAGCTGAACATCTCCTCGATGATTTTCGGCAGCGTATCCGCCTGCGACTCAATCGCCCCCGTGCATGGAACGCAACCCAGCGAGCGCATACGCACCATGCGGCGCTCCGTCTTCTCTCCCGGCAGCACCGGTATGGGCCCCTGCGTCACAATCAGCGATCCCCCGCGCACCACCACCTCCCGCTCCTTCGCAAAATAGAGTGGCACAATGGGAATATCTTCCTTGTAGATGTAGAGCCAGATATCGAGCTCAGTCCAGTTTGAAAGCGGGAAAATGCGGATGCTCTCGCCCTTGTCGATCTTGCCGTTGTAGTAGTTCCACAACTCCGGCCGCTGGTTGCGCGGGTCCCACTGCCCGGCCGCATCCCGAAACGAATAGATCCGCTCCTTGGCTCGCGACTTTTCCTCATCCCGCCGCGCCCCTCCAAATGCCGCATCGAATCCCCCCGCCCCCAGCGCGTCCAGCAGCGAACGCGTCTTCAAAAGGCCGCAACACTTCTGCGTGCCCAGCGTGAAAGGATTTGTCCCATCGTCGAGCGCCTGCTGATTCTTGTGCACGATCAGCCGCGCGCCCACCTCCTCCGCATACCGGTCGCGGAATTCGATCATCTCCGGAAACTTGTATCCCGTGTCGATATGCAGCAGCGGGAACGGAATCTTCCCCGGATAAAATGCCTTCTGCGCCAGCCGCAGCAGCACCGAGGAATCCTTGCCGATCGAATAGAGCATCACCGGAGCGGCAAATGCCGCCACCGCTTCGCGCAGAATGTGGATGCTCTCTGCTTCCAGCGTCTCCAGATGACTCAGCCGCCGGGTAGGTTGCGGCGCGATTCTGTTGAACTCTTCCATGCTGATCGGGGGAGCTGCATCGCAGCTTTCCGCATATAGATGTTGTGTCATCGGCAGTCCTGGTTCACCTGTCTGAAGTTCTGCCAGGTGAACTTTTCCGCCGGAACTGGAAAGCCCACCTGAGCGGCTCTTCCGTCGGTGGGCTTTGAATTTGGGTTACTTGTAAGCTTTTCAGCTTTTTCGTCTACCCAACCCTCCAGAAGGCGCGCGTCTGTGCCGCATACAACACATGCACATACACATCGACATCTGGAAAGTAAGGGACTTCATAACTGATATGACTGTAACCTTGAGGCAAGCCGGAGTCAAGACTCAAAGTCATTTTTCCTAGCAAGTAGATTGGCAATGTTGCCTTTCGTAACCAATCTCTTCTCAGATCAAGAGAGTTTTACAACTCGAAGAGCAGTTCTACAAAGTCTTATCCGCGACGGTTTCAAGCGTCGTGTCAGGAACACCCCGCGTCAGATACGAACTGAAGCTCTCCACGTTGTGCAGAGAAAAAACAGGCACTCCCGGCTCTCTCGCCGTCTTGATGCCAAGAAAATCGGCATCCTGAACATCGTCCAGAACAAAACCCGGGCGATGATCCGGCGCCGACGCAACGATCTGTACATGGCTCATCTCGATTCCCTTCACATGCCGCAGATAAAAACCCTGCGCCGGCGTCGTGCCAAACATGTTCGGCTCGGGATATTCATTCTCCACTTCGGGCAATCGAACCGCCGCCTGCTCCGCCGTTCCACCGCCCCGATGCTGTATGAAAACATCGCTGATCTTTATGTCCTCAATCGCGTGCCCTGGAATACCCGCGAAAATCGAGCACTGCCGCGCGTCGACGTTCGAAGCAACAATATTGCTGATCAGCACCCTCCGCAGACGCCCCACGGCCACACCCTTCGGCCCGCGCATCCGCGCTCCCAGGCGCAGAAAAATCGGAGCCGTAACAATATCGCGCATCGTGATATTCGTGATCGCAATATCTTCCAGCAGCGCCCCATCCACGGTTTCGAGCGCCAGCCCATGGCACCCTTCGAAAACGCAATTTGATATCGCGATATTCTTGAAGCCGCCGTTCGATTCCGTCCCGAATTTTATTCGCCCAATGCGCGGCACGTCAGTCCCGGCGGCAAATTTCTTCAGCGTTCCATCCAGCAGAGTTCCCATCTCATACGCGCCGGTTACATAGCAGTTCGAGATCGTAACATTTTCCGTCGAGCGCGCATACCCCAGCGAAAATGAGCTCTTCGGCACAATTGCATCGTCCCAGGGAGAATTCACCGTGCAATTCGACACCCGCACATTGCGGCAACAATCGATATCCATTCCATCGCGATTCGTGTCGATCTTCAGGTTGTCGATTGTCAGGTTATCGACTCCCGTTGCCAGAATTCCAAACCAGCCGCCCTGCAGAATTGAAAAATCCTTGAACAGCACGTTGTGGCAGTTCTTCAGCGCGATCGATTTGTTCGCGCCTCCCGGCGTCTCCACCAGCATTGGAGTGCTGCGCCCCCACCCCTTGTCCAGTCCCTTGCCCCAGATCAGCCCCGGCCCGCAGATCGCAACATCGTGGATGTCCTCTCCCCAGATCAGGCTGTTGTGCCAATGGGTATGGCCGTAATCCTGGTACGCCGCCCAGGGCGCGTTCGCTTCCGGCGCATCATAGCCGCCTCTCCCATGGCTCGGCGTTGGCGCAGCAAGAATCGTCGCGCCCTGCTCCAGAAACAACGTGACGTGGCTTTTCAAATGGATCGAATAGCAGGCGTAGGTCCCAGACGGAAATCGAACCGTACCTCCGCCGGCGGATGCGGCCGCCTCGATCGCCTGATTCACCGCCGGCGTGTCGATCGTATGACCATCCCCCACCGCGTCGAAAGCCCGCACATCAAAGATGCCGGTGCCGGTCTCGGGCGTCGCGGGTCGATCAGTGGAAGGTCGATCGGCGGCATACAACCGCGGCGCGGCCAGCACGGAAGCAGCAATCGCACCCCCGGACAGTTTCAGCAAATCTCTTCTACGGGATTCCATGTCTCTCTCCGACCGTCGACTTACTGAACACTTCCACGCGGCCGCAGGCGGTTCAACTCCACCGCGCACGCAATCGCATTGCGAGCTGCGAACTTCAAATTGTCGGCGACGATCCACAACCAGAAGCGCTGTGTTTTCTGTTTCCCCGCCGCCCTGCCCGTTGCCGGCGGCTTGCCCGTACCCGCGCCGGCTGCGGGTTCCGCACTGCCGAAGACCGGCTGCACCAGCACCTGCACTTCGTCTTCTTCGACCGCCTGCACATTTCCGGGAAATTCCCGCGCCTCGGAAACAATGTGAAGTTGAGGACTGGCCAGCGCCCGGGTCACAGCTTCCGCGCTTACTGGCTCCCTGAACTCCAGTGCGATCGACAACACATAGCCATGAAAAATCGGCGCCTGGATCACCTGCAGCGCCAGCGCCTCCCGCTCGACAGGTGCGATTTTGCTGTAATGCCTGCGAATCATCTCTCCCGCGCTCCCCAGAGCCACGCGTCCATCCTCCCCAAACGACACCGCCAGCGCAAACGCCGTCTGGCCGCCGAAGACCTCGGTAGGAAGCGGTTGAAATGACAGCAAATTCGTCGTCTGCTGGTGCAGTTCTTCCAGCGCCGCATGGCCGTACTCCGACGCCGGTTGCAGCAGCGTCGCCCAGAAGCCGTGCAGCACCCCGGCACGGCGGCTGCGCGAGGCGAGCAGCGCCAGCAACACCGCCACCGGATGCGCCGCTACTACCGCGCGGGTATGGAGATCGGGCGCCGCCACTTTCGACGCACTCGCCGGCGCTTCGCCGTTCGCTGCCCCGGTTGTCGATGCTGGGTCATCCTGGATCCATGGCGCGCGCACGAGAATTCCCGGCGCGTCCTCCAATTCTCCCGAGAGATCGACGATGCTGGATCCCGCCGCGAACGCCTGCCGCCAATGTGCGCGGGTAAGCTCCGGGGTGCCCGCGAAAAATGTGAAATCGCATCCATCGAACGAGTCCGGCTCGATGCGCTGGATAAACGTCACTTCATCCGCCGTCGCCGCCAGCTTGCCCAGCGCTTCATCCTCATCGATCAGGTGCAGGTCCGCGGACGCGAATGCGGAAACCGCCAGTTCATCGTTCAGCGCTTTGCCGAGCAGCGTGCCCGCTCCGACCAGCGCAATTCGTAGTGGCTTTTCTGGCATTTACGTTCTACCTGTCTTGAGGCTCTTCGATCGTGTATCTCGGGGCTGCGGCAACGGCGACCGCCGGATGCGTGTGCCGCCGGCGCCGCAAGGACCAGGAATACGCCGCCCGCGCCAGAAGCCCGGAAAACATATAGCCCAGCGCCAGGACAAAAAGAATTGCGTGATGAAAAAGCACAACCACGCAAACCACCGCGCCGATCAGTACCAGTAGTTGGAAGGGATGACGCCCCGTCAGGCTGATCTCTTTCCCGCTCCAGAAACGCCACGTGCTCACCATCAGAAAGCCGACCAGTCCGACCAGCAGTATCCACACTCCCGCGACAATTCCGTTGAACACCGGCGTTCCGCCAAAGAAATGAACTGTCGCCGCCACCACGCCCGCAGCCGCGGGAATCGGCATTCCAACGAAATATTTCCTGTCTGGACGGCCTGGATTCTTCGGCTTTGCGTCGGAGCTGATATTGAAGCGCGCCAGGCGGCAGGCCCCGCAGATCAGAAACAGAAAACAAACCACCGCTCCAATCTGCAGCAGCTTCTGCCGCAGCACCGGGTCCATGCTGAAGGGCAGCATGCGAAAGCCCCAGCTATACGCCAGAATCGACGGCGCAACGCCGAACGTGATCACATCCGCCAGCGAATCCAGCTCGCGGCCGAATTCGCTCGCCGTGTTTGTCATCCGCGCAATGCGGCCATCCAGCCCGTCGAACGGCACTGCAAAACCGATGGCGAGCGCCGCGTAATCGAAGTGATGCGGCTCAATCGGAGAACCCTGCAGGCTTTGCACGATCGCATAAAAGCCCGCCGCAATCGTTCCCGCGGTAAACAGCGACGGCAGAATATACATTCCGCGCCGCGCAGGTCGGCGCTTCCTTGCTTCGACCTCGCTCATCGCATCGGCTCCGCCACAGGCACGCCAAATCCCGCCTCGGATGAAACCGCCGCCAGCAGTTCTTCACCCTCCTGCGGCGACATGATCGCCAGCACCGACGCGCCCCCGCGAACATGATCGCCCAGATTTACCTGGACCTCGCACGAATCCGGAAACAACACGTCGACCCGTGATCCGAACTTGATCAGCCCGACGCGTTCGCCGCGATGTACCCAGTCGCCCACGCGACGATTGAAAACGATCCGCCGAGCCAGCAGGCCGGCGATCTGCGAGAACGAAACTGTGCACAGCTCGCCCGCGATCTCGACCGTGTTCTGCTCATTCCGGACGGCCGATTCCGGATTCATCGCATTCAGATATTTGCCTTTTTTGTAGTCGATCGCCTGAATATTCCCGGCAATGGGAGCGCGATTCACGTGTACGTCGAACACGTTCAGGAAGATGCTGATCCGTCGCTGCCGCCCAGCGCCCGTGCGCACTGTTTCGATGGAGGTGACTTTGCCGTCCGCCGGCGAAACGATCAGCCCCGGAGCTTCCGGAATCTCGCGATTGGGGTCGCGAAAAAACCACAGAAAAAAAGCCGCCAGCACCAGCGGAATCCAGAGCAGATACAGCGCATGCGTAGCCACCCATACCAGCGCAGCCACCAGGCCAAAACCTAATCCGTAGAAGTACCCGTCGCGAACCATTTCGTAGAGATGATTATACGGTTCGCCGCGTGATTCTCACGCCTCAGATTCAGCGCTCCCTCACACATTCAGCTGCCCGGACCGCGAAGGCCGGGCGTACCGCTCCATCTCATCCTTCAGCTTCAACTTCAGCTTCTTCAGCCGTGCCGCTTCGATCTGCTCGTTCTCACTCAGGTACGGCTGCGCCAGAATGCTTTCCAGTTTGCGGGAGTATCTGCGGTGTTCCTCAACCAGGCGCCCCAGCGGCGCCGCGCCCGTCTGATTCTGCTCAACGGAGATTTCCATGGAGAAGCACCTCCTGCTTGTATAGACGGCAAAATTAGCATGGGAGTTAACCGGCTGGCAAGCACAAGATTTTTAACGCGTTTCGAACCCCGCACCTAAAGATTTCCACATCAGAACCGCATCATCATCCGGCCGCGCGTAATATCCCGGTCTGCGTCCGCTCGTGCGAAAACCAGCGCGCTCATAAAATGCGATCGCGCTCAGGTTCGCCGCACGCACTTCAAGGGAAAGTCTGGAACCGGATCCACCGCCCTCAGCCGCCGGGCACCACGCGCGGCACCACAGCATGCCCGTCGCCAGCAGCCGCCCCGCAATTCCCCGCCTTCTCCATTCCTCTGCCACCGCCATGTTTTCAAGCTCGCATTCTCCGCCTCCCGCCTTGGGAACAGCGGAGAACGCCGCGAAGCCAAGCAGTTCTCCCACCACCGCGCATGCAATCAACAAGATTCTCGCCTGCCCTTCCGTCGGCCGCCCAGCCCCGCAATAGCTCTCGTACTGCTCGCGAGTCCACTGCGCCACAGTAGGTATCTTCTCCGCCAGACGGATCACGCCATCAACATCCGCCGCCGTGGCACGCCGCACCAGCTTTTCGCTGCGGCACATATCACCGGGCGCTTGCCGAGGAGAACTCACGACCCGCTCGCTGAGTCATCCGCAAACTTCGCCTCTACCGGCACTCGCCGCGGACCCTCAACATCCAGGCGGCGAAGATAATTCGCATCCAGCAAGGCAACATCGATGAACCTGCGCGCCCGCCACCCCCACAACACCAGCGGCAGCATCTGCCGGACCGATACCGGCGGAACCGGACGCAAATTCACGCTCCCCAACCTGCTCATCGCATCGACAACAATTGCCTCAGACGCCACAACCACACCCGGCATGCCCTCGATACTTTCAGCCAGGCTCGCCGCTGTGTCGAGCGATTCTCCAATGCATGTACGGCCGCAGTCGCGATAGATGCCGTGATAGAACTCGCCGCGCCCGGCATCTAGCAGCGCATGCACCACCGCGGCGTCGCACTCCTGCTCCTCATCCGCCGCCGACGCCATCACCGCGAGTCGCGACAGCGCGATGATCTGCTTCGACATAACTTCCGCCATCGCCTTCACCGCACTCAGGCCTACCCGCAGCCCGGTAAACGATCCCGGGCCGGAGACCACGGCGAACCCATCCACATCGGCAAGATCACATCGATTCGCCTGCAACAACTCCGCAATCGCAGGGATCAGTTGCCTTGAAAACTCTCGCGGCTCCAAGCGGCCCTCGCCCAGCACGTCCGCCAGTCCGGAATCCGGCGAGCCTTCAAATCTCGCCAGCAGCACGCCCCCGTCGGAGCCGGCGGTATCGATCACCAGAACCAGCATCAGGCGGAAACGTCCGCGGAAACATCGATGTCCGCATTCTGGCAGATTTCAACCAGCACCCCGCCGGTGCTCGAAGGATGCACAAAAAAATACAGATGGCCGCCCGCGCCAATCTTCAACTCATCCGCCACCAGCCGCATCCCCGCGCATTTCATCTCGGCGAACACTTCGGCAATGTCATCTACATGCAGTGCGACGTGATGCATCCCCTCGCCGTGCCGATCGATGAACCGCCCGATCACGGAATCTGGAGACGTAGGCTCCAGCAGTTCAATCCGGCTCTCCCCCGCCGGAATCATCACGGTCCGCACCTGCTCATGTTCGATAACTTCCTCCGGACCCGCGTCCACCCCAAGCAGCGCATAAAAGTTGCGAGCGCGACGCAGATCGCTCACCGCCACGCCAAGATGATCGATTCGAACCATGACTTCTTCCCAACCTTTCCCGTACGTGGGATGCCGATCTAGCGCTGCAAATCGAGCAGACCGCGCACCAGCCGTTCCACCAGAACGTAAGGATCTTCCTCGCGTTCGGCAACCGCCTGCGCGTGCGCTCGCAGCTCGGAGGTCCCGATGCGATGATGCACCAGCTCGTGCGTCAATCGCTGACGAATCATCTCCAGCAATCGCTGCTGCCACGCCTCCGCGCGTTTCTCCTCAAGCTTCCCATTCTGTCGCAGCCATCTCACGCAACGCTCGATCGCTTCGGCCAGCGCCGCAGTTCCCTCTCCCGTGCTGGCCACCGTCCGCACCACTGGAGGAACCCAGCCTTCCGCGTGGCCCCCGAGGGATTGCATGGTGCGGATTTCGCGCTCCACCCTGTCCGCTCCCTCGCGATCGCTCTTGTTCACCACAAAAATATCGGCGATCTCGAGAATGCCCGCCTTGATGCTCTGCACATCATCTCCCAAACCCGGCACCAGTACGACCACCGTCACGTCGGCCAGCCGCACGATGTCCACTTCATCCTGCCCCACCCCTACCGTCTCAATCATCAACCGCGCTTTGCCGCTGGCTTCAACAATCGACGCAACATCGGCCGTGGTCGATGCCAGCCCGCCCAGAAAACCGCGCGTCGCCATGCTGCGAATGTAAAGTCCAGGATCCGCGTGATGACTCTGCATCCGGATACGATCGCCCAGAATTGCCCCGCCGGTGAACGGGCTCGTCGGATCGACGGCCACGATGCCCACCGTCTCAGCTTCTCCTCGGTAGTGCCGCGCCAACTGGTCGACCAGCGTGCTCTTGCCCGAGCCCGGCGCGCCCGTCAGTCCGATGCGCAGCGCCCCGCCGGTATGCGGAAAGCAGGCCGACAACACCGCCGCCGCTCCGGGAGCGTCGTTTTCCACCAGCGAAATTGCACGCGCCAGCGCCCGAACATCTCCCGCCCGCAAACGCGCCACCAGGCTTTCGACGCCATTCAGATCCGCCGCGCCGATTGGTGTGGAAGTAGCCATACTCGTTCGGATGATATCGCGTTCGCATCGGGCGCGATATCCTCCGCCGAACACATTGAATCTTCCAATCTTTCGGCGAATCAAACTCTAAACTCAAACCCGCGGAACCCATCAACGGAGCCCCGCCGCATTCTCGGCCCGGCCTGCTTTATTCTGTAGATTCATTTCTTCGGATGAGCAACTTCCCTCCCTCATTCCCGTTTCCATAAAGGTTTCGGGAGCTTGTTCATCCAGCCCGGCGCGCCAACGCAAAAGTTGCGCCGTCGAGTTCAAACGCAACAGAACGCATTTGGGAGCACGCATGGCGCAGTCTTCCGTTGTCCCTGCCGCCAAACAGCGGGACTACGACAGCGAGTTTCACTACGAGCATTGGACTCCGCGATTCAACCCCTGGGTCATCACCTTCACGGTGACGCTGGCCACCTTCATGGAATCGCTGGACTCCAGTATCGCCAACGTCGCCCTTCCCCACATCGCCGGCTCCCTCGGCGCCAGCTACGATCAGGCCACCTGGATCCTGACCTCCTACCTGGTCTCTAACGCCATCGTCCTGCCCATCAGCGGATGGATCTCCAATCGCATCGGACGCAAGCGCTTTTACATGATGTGCGTCGCCCTGTTCACCGTATCTTCGTTTCTTTGCGGCCTCGCGACTTCCCTGCCCATGCTGATTTTCTTTCGCGTGGTTCAAGGCGTCGGCGGCGGCGGCCTGCAACCCAGCGAACGCGCCATCCTGGCCGATACCTTCGCGCCCGAGAAGCGCAGCATGGCCTTCGCTATGTATGGAATGGCTGTCGTCGTCGCTCCCGCCATCGGCCCCACCATCGGCGGCTGGATCACGGATAATTACGACTGGCGTTGGATTTTCTTCCTGAATATTCCAATCGGCATCATCTCCTTGCTGCTCACCCACCGGATCGTCGAAGACCCGCCCTACCTGAAAAGGATCCGCAAACGCGCCGGCGGTGTCGATGGCATCGGGCTGGGCCTGTTGGCACTCACCATCGGAGCCCTCCAGATCATGCTCGACAAAGGCCAGGAGGACGACTGGTTCGGCTCGCATTTCATCGTGACCTGCGCCCTTGTCGCCGGTTTCGGCCTCATCGCCTTCCTCTATCGGGAACGGAACAGCAAGCATCCGATCATCAATCTGTCGCTTTACCGCAGGCGCAACTTCGCGATGAGCCAGATCGTCATGCTCGCCGTGGGCGCGGCCCTTTATGCCACCACCGTCATGATCCCGCAGTTTCTGCAGGAAGTGATGGGCTACACCGCTACAGAAGCCGGACTCGCGCTTTCACTCGGCGGACTCGTTTTGATTGTGCTTTTGCCCATCGTCGGCTTTCTCGGACAAAAGCTCGATCCTCGCCTGATGATCACCTTCGGGTTCGCCCTGCTCACGTTCGGCATCTGGAGAATCGGCGACCTCTACCCCGGTATCACTTTCTGGGACGCCGCCAGCTGGCGTGTCGTGATGGTCCTCGGCATGCCGTTTCTCTTCATTCCCATCAGCGTCATGTCCTATGTGGGCGTTCCGCAGGAGAACAACAACGAGGTTTCCGGCCTCACCGCCTTCGCCCGCAATGTCGGCGGAAGCATCGGCGTGTCCTTCATCAGCACCATGTTGTTGCGGCGCGCGCAGACGCACCAGAACGTTCTCTCGCAACATGTGTACGAGGGCTCCCCCGCGTATCGGTCCTTACACCAGGGGCTCGCGGGCGCAATGCAGGCGCGTGGCTACTCCTCCGCCGATGCAGCCACACACGCAGCCGCTCGTATCTACGACATGATGCGCCAACAGGCCGCCGTACTCGCCTATGTCGACACGGTGCACGTTCTCGTCATTCTGACCGCCTGCCTCATTCCCATCGGCTACCTCATGAAGAAGCCCCGCTTCCGCTCCAAGCAAGTGGAGCCGATGGAATAATGTCGAACTGAATCGTGTTCGACTTCGCTTCATCGAGGAGCGATGGAGCGAACGCTTTGGAACCGGGACAATTCAATCCGCTCGGAGTTTGCTCCAGGCGTGGACAGGCGAACCGGGTCTACCGTCGCCTTTGCTCCTCGGGCTCAATCCCTACCCTGACGGATGGCGGGCATCGCTCCCCCGACCCAGAACCCTGCCGCACCATCCTATGGTGCTCCATCGCGGAGGTTTCCCCGACGGCAGTTGAATGACCGGCTGCAATCGACAGAACCCCTCTACCGCTTCAAAACTTCCCGAGCGATCACCAGCCGCTGGATTTCGCTCGTCCCCTCGCCAATCGTGCACAGCTTCACATCGCGATAGAACTTCTCCGCCGGATAATCCTTGATGAACCCGTACCCGCCGTGCAACTGCACGCCCTCATCGCAAATCTTCACCGCAACTTCGCTCGCATAAAGCTTCGCCATCGCCGACTCCAGTGTCGTCTTCATCCCCGCATCCTTCATCTGCGCCGCGCGGAACGTCAACAGCTTCGCCGCATCGAGCTGCGTCGCCATATCGGCGATCTTCCACTGGATGCCCTGAAATTCGCTGATCGCTTTCCCGAACTGCCTGCGCTCTTTCGTATATTTCAGCGCCGCATCGAACGCGCCCTGCGCCATTCCCAGCGACAGCGCCGCAATCGAAATCCGCCCTCCATCAAGCACCCGCATCGAATCGATAAATCCTTCGCCCTGCTTGCCCAGCAGATTTTCCGCCGGAATTTCGCAGTCTTCAAAGATCAGCTCCGACGTGTCGCTGGCGCGCAACCCCAGCTTGTTCTCCTTCTTGCCGGGACGAAATCCGGGCGTGCCTTTCTCGACGACAAACGCCGAAAGCCCACGCGTTCCCTGCGATTTATCCGTCACCGCAATCACCACAGCCACATCCGCATAATGGCCGTTAGTGATGAATGTCTTATTGCCATTCAACACCCAGCCATCGCCCTTCTTGACCGCCGTCGTCCGTGCGCCGCCGGCATCGGAGCCCGAGCCGGCCTCCGTCAATCCCCACGCACCCAGCCACTCCCCGCTCGCCAGTTTGGTCACGTATTTCTGCCGCTGTTCTTCCGTCCCGGCAAGATAAATATGGTTCGTCGCTAGTGAATTATGCGACGCCACGATAATGCCAACCGAACCATCCACCCGCGACAATTCCTCGACCGCGATCACATACTCCACGTAGCCAAGTCCGGAGCCGCCATACTCCGCCGGAAAAATAATTCCCATCAGCCCCATGCGGCCCAGTTCCTTCACCAGCTCCGCCGGAAATTCGCTGGCCTCATCCCAGCGCATCACGTTGGGCGCAATCTCTCGCGCGGCGAAGTCGCGGATTTCTTTCCGCAATTGCTGCTGCTCGTCAGTAAATTGATGGAACTGCGCATGCTGCACGCCGGTCTGTTCGAGTATCTCTGCGGTCATTGCTTCCCCATGAAGAAAACTACCGAGAATATCACGGCGCCCGCGCAGGCGTCGAGGAAATCAGATCTCCAAAATTCCAGACGTAGATCGGACATCCTTGCTATACATCGAACCTCGATGTATAGTGACTCCATGCCGGCGCGCGAGACCAATCCGAATTTTATGAATGGCGTTCCCGAGCTCCTCATCCTTCGACTGCTGCAGGAACAGGAAATGTATGGCTATGAAATCGTTCAGGCAATCCGTAACCGCACCAACGCAGTGATTGCGGTGGGCGAAGGCGTCGTCTATCCGGTCCTGCACGGCCTTGAAAAGGATGGTGCGCTGAAGTCGCGGCGTAAAACGATCAATGGCCGCAGTCGTATTTATTATTCCCTTACTGCTGTCGGCGCGCGCAGATTGGCGAATCTATCGCAGACCTGGATCAATCTGGCAGATGCAATCCAAACCGTGCTTGTGTGAGGGGGGAACATGTCCAAGCCATTTCACCAAATTAGCGAACGTCTGCTGCGGGGCGGCGTCGCGCCGAGGCATGTGCGGCGCTATGTGGCCGAACTCGCCGAACATCTGGCCGACCTGACGGCGGAAGAAGAACGCGCTGGCCGCAACCGGGCGGATGCGGAATCTGCCGCAATTGCCCGGCTCGGAAACACAGACGATCTTGCCAGTGCGATGATCGAGCAGCGCCGGTTCCAATCCTGGTGCGCTCGAGCACCCTGGGTAATGTTCGGTCTCGCTCCTCTCTTGCTTCTGGCCGGCGCCTGGTTTCTGGCTCTGTTCATCCTATGGTCTGGCTGGAATATATTTTTGCCGGGAGCCGAAACGCCTTTCGTCCGAATCAGTGGGCCTGCAATCCTCTATTTCGGCGTAGGCAGGATGATCTATTTCGGCGCGCCTGTTTTCGTCGGTTGGGGAATTATGCTTCTGGCCGCTCGTCAAAGGTTGCGCGCGATCTGGCCGATCATTGGTCTAAACCTGATCGCATTCCTCGGCATCATGGGCCAGGTTCAGGTTCATCCGCCGACCGTTCCCGGCGGAGTTCGCCATGTCGGCATGAGCCTCGCAACCGCCCGTCTATTTCAAATCGGTCCCTTCGGCCTGGTTCATGCCTTGGTGATCCTCTCGCTTGCCCTGCTTCCATACCTCGTCTGGCGGCTACGAAACGCTGCATCACTTCGAATCACGGGCTAGTGCGACTGACCTCGTTCGTGATTCTCCCGTCAATGCGAGTGGCCCATGGTGCGTATCCTATCCATGCTGCTTCACCGGCTTCTTATGTTGCCCCGTGATCAGGAATCGCGATGGGGGAAGAAACTTGTGGGATACACTGATCTCCAAATTGCTCAAGTCACTACATAGGTCATAGGTCGACTCGCAACCATACGCCTGCGAGTCGACCTACCCATTGTTGAGCCTTCGATTGGTCCTATGAAAACTCTTCGCCTGCTGGATCGCTCCCTCGTTCGCTCGTTGGCCATCCCACTCGCCGCAACCTGTCTGGCCTCCGCCCCATCCGCATTGGCTCAATCCGCTGCAGGCAAAACACAGCCCTCCCTAAACAGATCATCAGCTTCGGCAAACGACTGGATCACCGGTCTACCGCGAGAACCCATTCACGTCGCAGCGTGGCCAGGAGGAAAAAAGGTCGCCGTCTGCTTCGTGCTCAATGTGGAAGTGTGGGGCTTCGGCCAGGGGCCGGACTTGCTCACTCAGATGAAGGGACGCAATCCCGATCTAGTCGATGAGGCATTCCGGCAATATGGGATTGACTGGGGCCTCCCGCGCCTCGGCCGTTTGTTCCGCGACGAAGGAATTCCCCTGAGCATCGCACTCAGTGCACAGTTCCCGCTACAGCGCCCGGAGGTCTGGAAGCAATTGCGCTCGCTCGCGCCCGCTGCGCCCATCATCGCCCACGGCATCAACAACTCCAACCAACTTCTTCCCATCGGGAATGGGCTCGACGCGCAGGAGATATACATTCGCCAGACGCTCGACATGATTCAGAAAGACACCGGCGTACGTTCAACGGGTTGGTCGAGCCCCGCCGTCTATCCCAACCGCGACACCTTCCCCGCTACCACGGCCGAGGGCATCACCTATTCGCTCGACGGCATGGATAGCGATACGCTTTCTCGCCTCATCACGAAGTCGGGCCCGCTGACGTTGATTCCCTATCCGCCGGTCACTGTCGACATGGGCCAATATCTCTCGCGCGACAAAGACCCTGCCGATCTCGAACGCACATGGATCGACTACGTCACGGAGCTGGCGCGCGAAGCCGCCGCTGACCCAACCCGCGAAGCAACGGTTGTCGCCATCGGCATCCATCCCTTCATCGTTGGCACGCCGGCCGGTGCGGCTGCGCTCCGTCGTGTTCTCGACAATCTTAAGCAGCAGAACCTTGTCTGGATGACGGATACCGAAGCCCTGCTGAAGGCCGCGGGCGGGCCGAACTAGTGTTGCTCCAGTCCCATCCCCGCCGTTCGAACTTCAAACCGAAAGCGGCCTCTCCACAACGGTGCCGCGCCAGAGGTCGCTCGATAACGACGCGCCTCAAATCAATGCGTCTGGTGATCCCCCTGCCGAGGTCCATCGTGCTCCGGACCATGAGAACGGCTCGCGTCCGATCCATGCTGCTTCACGTTCTTGTTATACAAACCAAGAATCAGGAACGGCGCCGCCCACTGCCCGATGAACAGCGCTTCATGATTCTTGCCCTGCGTCTTCAAAATCAGCGAACCAGCCATTGACGCGATTGCGGCTCCCATAAACAGGCTGGTAGGCCACTTCGAAGACCAGCTTTCCAGCATCGCAGTCAGTTGGTCTTCCTGTATTTCTCCAGGACGAACTCGAAAATCCATGTGCATCTCCTCTATAGATAAGTCTAGAAAATCTGTCTATTCTGTCCGCCGGCATCGCCGCTCCGCGGCGTCAAATAAACGGACAGCTTGTCTGTGTAGATGCGCCCGCTCTCGCGCAAGGCCATGTGCAAACCAGCTTGCAGCCGAATGTGCGTACCATAACAAAACAGCGCGACTTCCTTTCTTCCGGTCAACGCATTCACGTCTTCCATAGTCAGGAAAATCATGGGATACACTTACCTCAAAATTGCTCGCGTCCGAAAAAGGAAGATTGCGATGAATCGAATTCCGCGGTTAGTTCCCGGTGCGCTGTTCATATGCCTGCTGCTGCTCACCGGCGCTCACAGCGCGCATGCGCAGTCCCCGCCTCCCGACAAAGCAATCACCGCGCCTCCGCCCATTCTGCTCGGCGTCGCGTGGTATCCCGAGCGCTGGACCGAGTCACGCTGGAAGACCGACACGGACCTGATGCAGAAAGCCCACATCCACTTCGTGCGCGTCGGCGAATTTGCCTGGAGCACAATGGAGCCCGCCGAAGGCGACTACCAGCTCGACTGGCTCGAACATGCCATCGATGAAGCCGGCCGGCACGGAATCTACACCGTGATCGGCACCCCCACCGCCGCGCCCCCGGCATGGTTGACGCAGAAATACCCTGAAACATTACGCGTGAACGAAAATGGCCGCAGGGAAGAGCATGGCAACCGCCAGCAGTTCAACTGGGATGATCCGAAATATCGCGAACTGGCGCACGACATCGCCAGCCGCCTTGCCCAGCGCTTCGGCCACAACCCCTACGTCATCGGATGGCAGATCGATAACGAATACCTCGAAACATCCTTCGACCCGCATACCCGGGCAGACTTCCAAAGCTGGCTAAAACATCGCTACGGCACACTCGACAATCTCAATACCCGCTGGACTACGAACTACTGGAGCCAGACCTACAGCAACTGGAATCAGATCCCCATCGAGACCGAGCCCGGAAATCCCGGCCTCCTGTTGAGCTGGAACCGATTCGTTAGCGACACCTGGCGCAGCTATCAAAAAAATCAGATCGACGCCATCCGCCAATACGCAGCCCCGCGGCAGTTCATCACCACCAATATGATGGGCTGGTTCGCCGGCTACGATCACTACGTCGTCTCGAAGGACCTCGACCTGGCGGCCTGGGACGACTATGTCGGCGAGGGTCACCTGAACCCCTATAGCAATGGCTCGGCCGACGATCTGACCCGCGGATTCAAACAGAAGAATTTCTGGATCATGGAGACCCAGCCCGGTCATGTCAACTGGGCCGGCATCAATAACGATCTCGACAAAGGTGAAGTTCGCGCCATGGCGTGGGAGAACATCGGCCACGGCGCCGATGCCGTCAGCTACTGGCAGTGGCGCAGCGCCATGAACGGGCAGGAGGAATATCACGGCACCCTCCTGGGCGCTGACGGCACGCCAACTCCGCTCTATCCGGAAATCGCACAAGTGGGCCGCGAGTTTCTGAAAGCCGGTCCCGCGCTCGCCGGAACATCGCCCAGGTCCCAGGTCGCAATCCTCCACACCTACCCAAGTTTCTGGTCCATCGACTGGCAGCGTCACAACAAGAACTACGATCCCAAGGCCGAACTCCTCAGCTACTACAAGCCCCTCCGCGACATCGCCCAGTCCGTTGACATTGTGCAGCCCACCGTCTCCCTCGATCAGTACAAACTCGTCGTCGCTCCAGGCTTAAACGTGCTCTCGGAAGCAGCAGCCGAAAACCTGATCTCCTACATGAAAAATGGCGGGCATCTTGTTCTAGGACAGCGCTCGGGAATGAAGACGAGCGACAACGCCTTGCAGCCGCAGCGCCAGCCCGGCCCTCTCGCCTCGCTGCTCGGCGGACGCGTGGAAGCCTACTACGCGTTGATTAATCCCGTTCCCATCTCCGGCCAGTTCGGCGAAAACACCAGCCAGCTTTGGGCGGAAGTCCTGGCCCCCAATTCCCCCGATACACAGGTGCTTGAGACCTACGGAAAGAGCAACGGTTGGCTCGACGGCAAACCGGCCATCCTCACCCGCAAGGTGGGCAAGGGCAGCATCACCTATGTAGGTGTCTGGATGGATGAAGCCGGCATGGCCAAACTCGCGCAATGGATGACAACCATGAGCGGCGTCGAACCGGCATTCGGCCCCGTGCCCGCGGGCATCGACGTGAATGCGCGCTACGGCAGCGATCACACCATCTTCGTTCTCGTCAATCTCGCACCCGGCGAGCAAACCGTGAAACTCCCCGCCGCGATGCAGGACGTACTCCACGGCGAATCCGTCCAATCCGTTTCCCTGCCGCAATACGGCGTATCCGTTCTCTCGGAGAAAAAATGAAAGCGAAAATGATTCCAAAATCCAGCTTCGTTCTTGCCGCAATTCTAGGCTGCGCGATCGCCGTCTCGGCGCAGTCCACGCAGCCGCAACCTCGCGCCGAACACCGTGCTCCTGTGGCCGAACGGCTCTCCCGGAGCCCTCGGAACCGGTGCCCTCGACAAACCGAGTATCACGATATATCTGCCCGCGCAAAATCCAACCCACACCGGCATCGTCATATTTCCCGGCGGCGGCTACGGAATGCTCGCGATTAACGGCGAAGGCACAAAGATCGCGCAATGGCTCAACGCGCGCGGCGTTGCGGCTTTCGTTGTCACCTATCGCCTGGGTCCGCGCTACCATCATCCAGTCGAGCTGCTCGATGCCCAGCGGGCCATCCGCTATGCGCGCTCTCACGCAGCCGACGATGGACTCGACCCAACACGCATCGGCATCTGGGGATTCTCCGCCGGCGGCCACCTTGCTTCAACTGCGGGCACACACTTCGACGACGGCAATCCCAAAGCCGACGACCCCATCGAGCGCGCCGGCAGCCGACCCGACTTCATGATCCTCGCCTATCCGGTCATCAGCATGGAGCCTGGAATTACCAATGCCCCCACCATGCACAACCTGCTTGGCGAGCAGCCGAACCCCGCGTTGCAGAATGAGCTCTCGAATGAGACCCAGATCACCGCGCAAACGCCGCCCACATTTCTCTTCAGCACCACCAACGATTCCGCCGTCCCCATCATGAACAGCGTGCTGTTCTACGAAGGCCTGGTGCGCGCAGGCGTCCCCGCTGAAATCCACATCTTCGAACAGGGCCACCACGGCTCCGGACTCGGTCAGAACAATCCACAACTAAGCATGTGGCCGATATTGCTGCAGAACTGGCTGCACCTGCACGGCTGGATGGCCAACGCCGCCGAGTAGTGAATCCCAGACCTCAATTCTCGCGCTCGAGCACCTCGAGCGCCCGCTCCAGCCGCACGCCGCGCGAGGCCTTCAGCAGCACCGCATCCTCAGCTCGCAGATTCTCGCGCAGCCACAGCCCGGCATCTTCCGGCGCTGCCACAAAGATCGCCTCCGCGCCTGCCGCTTTCGCTCCGCGCACAATGGAAGCCGCCTCGCCGCGCACGCCGATCACAATATCCACGCCGCGCTGCCCCATGTACTCGCCGCATTCATAATGCAGTTGCGGCGCAGTCGGCCCCAACTCCAGCATCTCTCCGGCGACCGCGATCCTTCGCCCCGCAGGCACGGTCAGCAGCGTATCCACCATCGCCCGCAGCGCCAGCGGATTCGAATTGTAGCAATCGTTCAGCAACGTCGCGCCGCGCACCTCAAGCGTCTGCCCGCGTTTATCCGGTGCCGTCATCTCCCCCAGCGCCGCGGCACACACCTTGAGCGGAATCCCGCTGGCGATCCCCACCGCGATCGCCGCCAGCGCATTGCGCACGTTATGCTCACCCAGCAGCCGAAGATGCACCTCCGCGCGCTCCTCCCCCGCAAGCACAGTGAAACGGGTTCCCTCGGCGCCTAGCGGAAAGATCGACTCCACGCGCGGATCCGCGCACGCCCCCATCCCGAAGTAAATCGCCTTGCCTGAAAAATCGCGCCCGAACTGCTGCACATACGCATCATCGCAATTCAGGATCGCTGTGCCCTGGCGCGGCAGCGAAGCGACCAGCTCATACTTCGCCCGCGCGATACCCGCCTGTCCATCGCTGAAGTTTTCCGCATGCGCAGTTCCAACATTGGTCACCACCGCCCAATCCGGCGCTGCGATCCGGCACAACGCCGCGATCTCTCCCGCGTGCGACATGCCCATCTCGAGGATCGCGACTTCATGCTCCGGCTCAAGTTTCAGCAGCTCCAGCGGAAGCCCGAAATGATTATTCAAATTTCCCTGCGACTTATGCACACGAAACCGGCTCCCCAGCACCTGCGCGACGGCTTCCTTCGTGGTGGTCTTCCCCGCCGTGCCCGTAATGCCGATCACCCGCTTGCCCCAATGGCGTCGCACCGAAGAGGCCAGCCGCTGCATCGCCGCCAGCGGTTCATCCACCAAAAAAAGCCGCTCGCGGATTCCCTCATCCGCGTAACGCAGACTTCGCGCAGCCGAGACCACGGCGGCCACTGCGCCCGCACCGAGCGCCGCCTCAACAAAGTCATGGCCATCGAACCGGTCCCCTCGAACGGCGAAGAAAAGATCGCCGGCATGAACGGTCCGAGAGTCGATCGAATAGCCGCGCACGAGCGCCGCCGCTGTCCTGCGGCAACGCGAACTCCGCTGCCATCCACATCCGAATCTGCTCCAGGCTTAGCTGCATCGGGTTTCCTCAACCTTCCCCGAGGAACACTCTCCAAGTGTCTCCCGCAAAACCTGCCGCGCCACTTCAACATCATCGAACGGAATCGTCGCGGTCCCGCAGCACCTGCACTTTTTCGTGTCCCTTGCCTGCGATCACCACCACATCGTTCTCGCGCGCTTCCGCAATCGCCAGTCGGATCGCCTCTGTTCTCTCCGGCTCCACGGCAAATCGTACTCCGCTGGCAACCAGACCCGGAACAATCTCCAGGAGAATCTCTGCCGGATCTTCCGATCGCGGGTTATCGCTGGTCGCGACAACAAAGTCGCTCCCCTCCCCGGCAGCGCGGCCCATCTTTGGACGCTTGCTGCGGTCGCGGTCTCCGCCGCATCCGAAAACCGTAATCACACGGCCACCGCGCGCATCCGCCAGCATACGCGCCAGCCGCGTCACATTGCGCAACGCATCATCGGTGTGCGCGTAATCGACAGCCACGGTGAACGGCTGCCCGCAATCCGCCGTCTGAAATCGCCCCGGTACAGCGTCGATGTTTTCGATGCCGTCCGCAATCTCATCGAGCGTCAGACCACGCGCCATCCCCGCCGCCGACGCCGCCAGCAGGTTCAATACATTCACCGGGCCCACAAGCCGCGTGCGCACATCGGTCTTGCCCTTCGGCGTAATCATTCGGAATCGCATTTCACTCGCGGCGAGTTCAATCTCGGCAGCGCGAAAATCGCCGCTCTCCAGGCCATACCTCACAATCTCGCAACCTGCGTCGCGCGCCCGCACGACCAATCGCTGCCCATACTCGTCTGCGGCATGGATCACAGCCACGCGCGGCGGAGCAGCGCCAACTCCCGTAAACATTTTCGCCTTGGCTTCGAAATACGCTTCCATGCTGCCGTGGTAATCGAGATGATCCTGCGTCAGATTGGTAAACACCGCCGTGTCCCAATCAATCCCCCACACACGCCCCTGGTCCAGTGCGTGCGAGGACACCTCCATCACCGCTTCGGTCGCGCCCGCTTCCACGCCTTCGGCAAATAATTCAAACAAGTCGCGGGATTCAGGCGTTGTATGTGGAGAGGACCAAACCCGTTCGCCGACTCGATATTCAATCGTGCCCACCAGCACGCAACTTCGTCCCGACGTGCGCAGCATCGACTCCAGCAGGTAGGTGGTAGTCGTCTTCCCGTTCGTTCCCGTAACGCCGGTCAAATGCAGTTTGCGTTCCGGATGCATAAAAAAATTTGCGCTGATCCCCGCCAGCGCCCGGCGTCCATGCTCCACCTTCGCCGCGGCAACGTCTGGATGCCTCTCGCGCAAATTCTTCCAGCTCGCTTCCGAATCGGTGACGATCGCAGCCGCACCCTGTTCGAGCGCAGTCTCTAAATAGCCATTGCCATCGGTCGTGCCGCCTCTCATCGCGATGAACAATGAGCCTGGAACCACTCGGCGTGAGTCATACACAATCTCAGTCACAAGCGGATTCGATGCTGTGCGTTCGAGCGTGTCAACGCCTCGAAGAAGCTCAGCAAAGTGCATGGATCGTTTGTTGGTCATGGTCCGACGCAAAATGATTCACCTGCATTGGAGCATATTTCGCATCCGATCCGCACAACTGTTTACGGATGGAAACGCACCACAACCGTAGTACCCTGCGGAACCCGCGTCCCTGCGGCAGGAGCCTGCTCCGCCGCAATTCCATCGCCGTATACCTGAACATTTAAACCGAGATTAGCAGCGCTCACCACCACGTTGCGCATTGGCTGCCCAACAAAGCCCGGCACCGTGACCGGCGCACCCGCAGCAGCAACCTCCAGTTTGCGAGGTCCCGGCTCGTCCGCTTTCCTCGTCATCGTTCGCGCCGGCTCGCCTCCGCGATGTAGTCTCCGCGGAGGCAACATTCTCCCCCGCATCACTCTCGGCCGCCGATACCTGTTTCATCGCTGCCCCGGAAATCGTCTCCCGATAGGCCCGCGCCTCATCCGCATCCGCGCTTGCCTGCACGGCCTTCACAGGCGCGCGCAGCGGATCGTCAGCCGGTAGTTGATTAATCTCCGCGAACATCTCGCTCAGGTCACCCAGGTGCTCCTCCGGCGCATCGTCGGCCACCGGCGCTTTCTCAATCGCCGCCACCTCTTGTGTCGACTTCAGCGGCTCATCGTGCGGCACCCGCAAATATTCCAGAATCTCCTGCGCCAGCTCATGAAACACCGGCGCGCTCGCCTGCGTGCCATAGTGCATCGAGTACTGCGGCGAATCCATTACCACCACAATCGCGATTGCCGGATCGTTCACCGGCGCGAAACCCGCGAACGACGCAATGTATTTAGTCTTCGAGTACGTATGCGTGCGCGGATCGATCTTCTGCGCCGTCCCCGTCTTGCCCCCCGCGCTATAGCCGTTCAGCTGCGCCGGAATTCCGGTCCCGTGCAGCACCACGTTTTCCATCATCTTCCGCATTTCGGCCGCCGTCATCGTCGAGATCACGCGATGCGATCCCTCCGGCAGCGAAGCCGTAACTTCATGCTCGGGATGATACGCCGCCGCCTTCAACTGAGGACTCCCTGCGGCGTCCGGCGTTTTCTTCAGCACGATCGTCGGCGGCAGATACTCGCCGCCATTCGCAATCGTCGAAACCATGTTCACGATCTGCACCGGCGTCACTCCAATCTCCTGGCCCATCGGTATCGAACCGATCGTCGTCGGAGTCCACCGGCCCGGCGGCTTCAGCAGCCCACGCGTCTCCGCGGGCAGTTCAATCCCCGTGCGCTGCCCGAACCCGAAGCCGTGTATGTAGCGATAGAAGCGGTCCTTCCCCATTCGCTCCGCCAGCTCGATCGCCGCGACATCGCTCGACTCCTGCAGCGCCTGCGTCGTCGTCAGCACATTGTGATACTGGCTCTCATAACGAATTGCGTCGCGATCGTCATGCACAATCCGCCCGGCAACATTAATCTGTCCGCCGAGCGTTGGAATCATCGAGTCCGGCGTGGTGACATGCTCTTCCAGCGCCGCCGAATAGGTGACCAGCTTAAACACCGATCCCGGTTCATAAATATCGCTCACCGCCGGATCGCGTAGCATCGACGAGCGAATGTTATGGACATCATTCGGATTGAACGTCGGACGAATCGCCAGCGCCAGAATCTGTCCCGTGTTCGGGTCTTCGACCACCACGGTGCCACTCTGCGCCTTGGTTCGCGCCATGTTGCGGTCCAGCGCCTGTTCGGCCATGAACTGTATGTGATCGTCGATCGACAGAACAAGATTTTTCCCGGGCTCGGGATCGCGCTCGACGCTTGAGTAGCTTCTCCGCCGCGCATCCACCGTCATCAGCACGCGGCCAGGTGTTCCATGCAGCGGTCCATCGAACCGATGCTCAACGCCGCCCAGCCCGCTGTCATCCAGGCTCACATAGCCCAGCACCTGCGCCGCCAGTTGATTGTCCGGATAAAACCGCTTGAATTCCTTCTGAAAATAAATGCCCTTCAGGTTCAGCGCCCGAACCCGCGCCCCCACGTCCGCATCCACCTTGCGAGCCACCCAGGCAAACTCGCTTGAGCGATGCAGGCGCGCATCGATATCCGCCGCCGTGGTGTAGCGATCGCCCGCGGCCTGATGGACAATCTTCGCCAGCTGCCGCGCCGTGGCTTCCTTATCGGCAATCTCACCCGGAACTGCAAACACGGAATCCACCAGCACCGTCATCGCCAGCGGCTGCAGATCGCGATCGTAAAGAACCCCACGTCGCGGAGCAATCTGGAATGTGCGCTGCTGCTGACGAAGTTCCCGCTCCGCATATTCTGAGTGGCGAAACACCTGCAGCCACAACAAGCGCGCAGCAATAATCGCCACCCACACTAGGAGGATGGCGATCAAAATTACAAATCGTAGTCTTGGAATGGGCGCGGAGAGCGGCTGTTTTAGTTTTCGGCTCATGCCCGTATCGAGTCCTGCTGAAAAGGAAGCTACATACAGTGTAGAGCGGAGGTCGCTTGTTGAAATATCTTCTGCAACTGTAATTCCGATCGCGGGCCGGGCTATCGTTCTCCAGCACATCGCGCAAAGCCGGATGCGCCGGCAGAGCGCGGAAACTACGCTCGACCGCCTACGGAGCCGCGGGTAATGTCACTGAAGCCAGTACCGGCGTATTCGGATTCGTATCCATCATCGCCGGAGAAATGATCTGTCCCGGCTGCGGCGACTGCATCCCGATCTGGTGCGCCATACGATCGATACGCTCCGAGCCGCTCAACTGCGCCTCCGTCAGGCCCAGTTGACGGTTGTCATCCTGAAGATGCTGCAACTGCGCCTTCTGCGCTTCAATATGGTAGCCGTATTCGATCGAGCTGAAGTGTTGCCAGCTATAAACCATCAGCAGCGCGAAGAAGAACACCGCCGCAACCGCGAAGCTGCGCATCTCCCGGTTGCGCACCGGATCCTCCGCCTTCACCAGACGGGAGTTATCCAGCCGCTTGTCAAAAAATACCTCGGGAGTGGGTCCGCGGCGCGCACGCTGCTGCGCCGCGAACAGCCACCTGTTGTGGTCCGCCACTGTTTCCGCGGTCCTCTGGCCCTTCTCCCGAAACGTATCGATTACAACCCGTGCCGCTGCCATATCGTTTCCTTTACTGCGGGGGTTCTACTCCCCTGTTCAGCCGCCGAGGGTTTTCCGCTCAGCCGCCAATGCCGTTCGGAGCCTACATCGCTCCGTTGAGTGCCGCTGCCATCGCTACACAGGCTGCGACTGCGAGCACTCCAAAGACGACCGCACCCCAGATTTCTCCGTGATTATCAAAAAAGTTATAAATGTGCGACATGACTTCCTCCTGAACATAGGTGGGGGGGAGATGTTGAACGTCGGGACCTATTCACTGCGCCCCTCTGCCGCTTCGGACTAGCCGCGTGCCGTTGCACTGGCCTCAATCTTTTTTGTTTCCACTTTCTCGTTCGTCTCCGCTTCTCAGGCATCCCTCGTGGTGATTCTCGGGCCAGGCTCGGTGAGCTTGGAGGGATTGGGGACGTTCATGCATGCTGTTCTTTCGCCTGAAAGAAGGGTGGGACGAACCCGGCCCGAACTTGCTGCGGCACCTACCAGCTGCGCCGCAAAAATTTTTCCTGCTTCACTCCGGACCTCCCGTCCGGCTTTTCGATTCGCTCCGCCGCGCGTAACTTCGCGCTGCGCGATCGCGGATTGTTCTCAATCTCAACTTCGCTCGCCGTCACTGGCTTCGGCGTCAACACCTGCCAGATGTTTTCCGTCTTTCCTGCTCGAAACGCGTCCTTCACGATGCGGTCTTCTAACGAATGAAAACTGATGGTCACCATTCTTCCTCCCAACTCGCAGAATTTCAGGCGCTTGTTGCAGGAGTGAAGCAATCTGCTCCAGTTCCCCATTTACATAAATTCGAAGAGCTTGAAATACCCGTGTCGCCGGATGAATCCGATCGCTTTTTATTGTCGGGGCGCTCGCTGTAACGACTCTGGCCAGTTGTGCCGTGGTCGTCAGCGGTCGCGCCCGGACAATTGCTCTGGCGATTCTCCGCGACCTCCTTTCCTCTCCGAATTCGTAAATCAGGTTCGCGAGATCTTCTTCGTTTAGCTGATTTACCACTTGTTCGGCAGTCGCTCCGCTGCGCGTATCCATCCGCATGTCGAGCGGCGCGTCTGCCTGAAAACTAAATCCTCTCTCGGCCGTGTCCAGTTGCAAGGAGCTCACCCCGAAGTCGGCCAATATTCCGTCCACACTCTTCGGCTCCACCCGGCTCGCCATCTCGGCGAATGCCGCCGCGTGGATCGTGATGCGCGGCATCGTTTCCTCCAGTTCTTCCCGCAACGCCGCGAACCTGGCTTCTCGCACTTTCAATCGCCTCCGGATCGCGGTCGAATGCGATCAGGTGGCCTTCCGGACCCAGCCGGCGGGCAATTGCTGTGCTATGCCCGCCCAACCCGAGCGTCGCATCCACATACGTGCCGCCCGGCAGGATTCGTAAATACTCAATTGCTTCTTCTAAAAGAACCGGCACATGGCGTCTTGCCCTGCGCGCCCCCTGGGGAGCCTCTTCGTTCATTGCTACAATCCGTAACTCGCCAGCACGTCAGCATCGGCATCCGTCAGCGGGCTCGTATCCAGCTTGTGGCGGAAGGCATCCATGTTCGTGACTTCGAGAAATGTCAGCTTGCCGAACACCGCCACATCCCCCATCACATTCGCCTTCTCCCGCAATATCTGCGGCAACAGCACCCGCCCCTGCGCATCCATCTCCGCGTTCTGCCCGTAATAACTGGTCCAGTTCAACAATCTCTTCTTCGCCGGAACGGAGTTGGGCATCTGCAAAATCTTCTGTTCAACCTTTTCCCACTCTTCGATCGGGTAAATCTTGGCCGTCTCGCCGTCTTCGCTGGTGATGTAAAACTTCGTCCCGTACTTTTCTTCAATTTCGCGCTTGAACTCTGCAGGCACCTTTAGCCGGCCCTTTTCATCGACCCGGGTTGGATGGTTGCCGCGAAACATGCCGTCTTTCCTTGCCTTCGCGTAGCGGTTCGGTTCAAAATTCGCTCTGGCTTTCGAAACCGGCCAGAGTCGCCTTGCTTTCTGCCCCGACTCGCCACTTTAGACCACTTTCGTCCACAACTGTATCGCAAAGCCGCCCGTTGTCCAATACAAAATTTCGTAAATCAAGGTTTATTTTTGGAAAGCCGGAAGAAATCTCAGGAAATGGTGTGGAAAGCTTGGGATCAGCCCTTCGGGTAGTGTTAGCTTCGCGGGTTCCGCCCACCCATATGGGCTCGTCCAGCCGCTATCGTACCTTCAGTTCGCTTCCCTCGCCTTTAAGTAGTTAAGCGGCCGCACCAGCCAGGCCAGGTAGATCACGATCAATATATTGACCAGCAGAACCAATACTGTCCAATGATTAGGATGTTGGATCAGCTTGATCACTTCAAGCGGCAGCAGCGCGATGGTGATGCCCAGCGTGAAATACTCCGCCCACCGCTTTTCAAGAATTAGGCCGATCCCCTCGACAAAATCTAGCGCCGCGTAAAGAAACACCAGCGCGCCCAGCTGCTTCAGCCGATGGTTCGTAATCAGCGAAATCTTCCCCAGCATCTTCGCGATCAGCAGCCGGTCCGGATCAAGATGCAGCACCTCGACCGCCCACAGCGACATCATGTAGAGGTCATGATGCAGCATCTGCAGCAGCGCGAACCCCAGCCCAACGAAGAACGCGCCCTTCAATAATTTCAGAAAGCCGATCAGTTCGAGCCAGCGATGCCGCTCGCTCCGTGCTGCGGCATCTCCTGTAGGCTTGGCTTTCACGGGACCATTTCCTCGAGCGTTGCAAGTCGCCGCCGGCGTTCCGTCGAGGGCTCGGCTAGAACTTAAACACGAGGCCTATCTGCGGCTCCGCGATGTTGATCAGATTACTCGTCGCAAGATATGGAAGCCGGTAATCCGGAGCGTGGCCGATCAGCCCGCGGTACTGCAAACGCATCGCCATGAACGGCGGAAGCAGTCCGG
Organism: uncultured Acidobacteriota bacterium; assembly: GCA_963744615.1. Classification (GTDB taxonomy): domain Bacteria; phylum Acidobacteriota; class Terriglobia; order Terriglobales; family Acidobacteriaceae; genus JAKAAZ01. The sequence continues at coordinate 1,057,782 of CAVUUE010000003.1, read as the reverse complement.
GATGAAAGTCAGCACCCGCGCCATACTCAAACACCGGAATTTTTTCCGCCCGGGCCGGCAGGCTGGGCACACCGGGTGGATTCGCGGTGTAGCTGGAAATGTTGTAGGAGATCAATCCAGCGCCCGCCAGCACGAACGGCCGAATGCCCCGGAACGTCAGCGGCACGCTCGCGACATAATCGAAGGTCAGCGGCTTGGCATGCGAGTAAACAACCCCCACCCCATTCAGAATGAATGGCACATTCGTCCAGTGCTGCGTCGCGCGGCTGTAGCCGAAGTTCACCTCAAAGCCGAGGATCGGGCTGAAGATGTGCCGGGCGCCAATCCGAAATCCCAGCGATGGGTCAGCGGTCTGATGAATCGGTGGAGCGCCGGGGATGGGCGCCCCCGTGTTGCCGTCGATGGCCGTGCCGCTCGCGCTCGTCGGAATCGTTCCGTAAAGATTGATGTTGACGTCGGTCTTCTGACCGAACGAAGAAGAAACCGTAAGCAAAAATCCCGCTGCCAATAGCGCCAGGCTCCAGGGAGCGCGCCGCAGCAAATGTTTAGAAACCATTCCAACATTGTCATGCATGGCGAGCAGATTCGCCAAATCAGCCTCAGTCCTCCTTCGGCGGAACATAGTTCTTTTTCTTATTCGGAATCAGCCTGGTCGCGGGAACCCTGCCGATGCGATCCCGGCTGTTTCCTTTCACCTGCTTCACAACTTCCTTTTTTCGTTTGGGCATGGCTCCGTCCCGTTCACTGAAATCGGTCGATTTCCCGATCCCGAACGCACAGCTCTACACGATCTTCATCGCCTCGGGGTCCCAGTGAACCACCTTCCCCTGCTCCATGCTTAGATTGCTCAGCAGCGCAGCCCCGGCCGCGCGGTAGCCGAACACCGCATCTTCCACAACCGGCTGCCGCGTTCGAACGGCATGGAAAAAATTCTTGCAGTGATCGTAAGTGTCGTCGTAGCCGTCCGCAGCCACAAACTTCTCATATCCCATCGGCGGCGCTCCGGTCGGGTGCCCAGCCGGATACTTTTGGTCGTAGTCGCTGATGAGCTGCTTCTGCATGGCCTCCGTAAAACTACCCACGCTATAGCCAGGGCCTTTCTCACGTGGTGTGCGGCTGACGCTGACGCTGTCGCCGGAAATCTGCATCGTGCCTTCCGAACCGGTAAAGGTCAGTCCCTCGCTCTCCTGCCCGCCGTCCACAAAGTTCACGCGCAGGCTCAGATTGAATCCCTCCGGATAGTCGAACAGACCCAGCATCACGTCTGGCACATTCCGGCCATCTTTCCAGTAGCGCAGTCCACCGGTCGCCATCGCTCGCGTCGGTCCATGTGTGCCCGTGATGAAGTGCGTTCCACTGAACAGATGCACGAACAGGTCGCCAGCCACCCCGCTGCCATACGCCTTCCACTTCCGCCACTGGAAAAACTGCTCGGGGCTCCACGGAATCTTCGGCGCGGTGCCCAGAAACCGCGGCCAGTCGCAGGTCCCGGTGGAGGCGTCGAGCGGAACCGTGTAGTCCCACGCGCCCTGAGCGGAGTTGCGGTCCCAATGCGCGCTCACCATATTCAGTTGGCCAATACTCCCCGCGGCGAGCAGTTCCTTCGCCTTCGCATACACCACGGAGCTGACGCGCTGACTTCCAATCTGCAGGATGCGTTTTGTGTCGCGCGCGGTCTCAATCATCTCCGGTCCATCGGAGTAAAGATGGATCATCGGCTTCTCGCAGTAAACATCCTTACCGGCCTTCATGGCTGTCGATCGCGGCCTTCTTGTGCCAATGATCCGGCGTGCCGATGATCACCGCGTCGATATCCTTGCGGGCCAGGATCTCGTTGTAATCGCGCGTGGTAAAAATGTCGCTGCCCCATAGCTCCTTGCTATGCGCAAGCCGCCCGTCGTAGCAATCCGCAACCGCAACCAGCTTCACACCCGGCACCTGCACCGCGGCCTTTGTATCCTGCTGTCCGCGGCCGCCGGCGCCAATCAACGCAATCTGGATATGATCGTTCGCCGCAACCGGCGCTGCCGTTTCACTTTGGCCCTCCGTCATCCCGTACAGCTTCGTCGCCAGCAACGTTTCCGCGGTCGCCACTCCGGCGGCTTTCAAAAATCCTCTGCGATTCATTCGATCTCCTTGGTTTCGCAACTCCATCCTCGCTCAGCATCACGACTTATGTCGAGGAGTTCCCCTCTATGTCCAGCGGGGCACTCCAGTCGATATCATAAGGAGGATCACGCAGCAGTCGATCCTACGGGCGAGAAGAAATCTAATATGGCATTACGATCTGCTACATCCGCATGCAGTCTGCGCAGGCACTCCCGCATGTTTTTTCTCCCCACTGTAATCGCCTGCCTGCTATCCGTGGGCAGTCCCGCCCCTGCACAGCAATCAGGACTCGACCCACTCTCGCAACCAGCTTCCTCCACTCCGCTGCTCACCTCAACCATCCAGCCCGGCACTGCATTCCTGTTCGATCTGGAGCGCAAATTCGCCGCCGCCGTAGCCGAAGGCGGAGGCGCAACCTTCGCTTCCTTCTTCGATAAGAATGGCATGACCATGGCCAACCGCCAGGCTCCACTCATCGGACAATCCGCCATCGCCGCCCACGCAACCTGGTCCCCCACTGCCTATCAATTGACGTGGACCCCGGAAGGCGGCGAGCTCTCCCCCGCCGGCGACATGGGCTATACCTGGGGACACTACGAAGGCCGCTCGATCGGCAGCGCCGCCAGTGCAACAGTCGAGCACGGACGCTATGCCACAGTCTGGAAAAAAGAACCGGACGGCACATGGAAGATCGTCATGGACACCAGCAATGAAGATCCGCCCGAAGCGGATTGCAAATGCTCCGTCCCCGGAAAGCCCTGACCCCGCGCCCTAGCCTCGCGCCATCATTCCGCCCCGACCGGCTGCACCGCAATTACCGGAGCGGCAGGTGTCTTGCGATATCCGAAATACCGCTTGAGCCGCAGAAACCGCACCTCATACAGGTTGTAGCTCACATAGGCCGCCAAATAGACCGCGACCGAGGCGAAAAGAAATTCCACGATCACCGCAAGCACTCTTGAATGCAGACGGGGAGTCAGGAAATTCCGCAGGCTCATACCCAGCAACGCGTTCCACTCCACCGCGATCAGATATCCCACCAGGATATGCAGCACGTACATGCCGTAGCTGTACTTGCCCAGGCTGCGCAGCCACCCCATGCGAAAAAACCTGTTCCATCCCGACGCCGGATCGAGCGCCAGAAAAATCAGCGCCGCAAATGCGATTGCGCACATCGTGTAACCGAACGTTCCCACAAACGTCGTCGAGCTTAAATACGCCAGCGGATGCGTCACCGCATACACCACCATCACCACCATGGAAATCCAGAACCACGCCGACGCCCACCGGCGCGACAGCCGCCACTCACCGCGTAGCGCCAGCGCCAGGCAGCCGCCGATCATCAGCGTATCCATCCGGCACGGCGTCCATTCGTGCACCAATCCAATTCTGAAGGGAGTCGCATGCACGCAAAGCCAAATTCGAATTCCCAGCGCGACCCCCGACAGCAACAGCCCCAGCCCGATCAGCCGCCGCCGGTCCTTGATCAGGAACACCAGCATCGGCCACACAAGATAGAACTGCTCCTCCACCGCCAGCGACCAGAAGTGATTCAAATCGATCAAAGGCGATGGATGAAAACCGTCCGTCGGAAACCATATCCCCGTGTTCTGCATGTATCCCAGCAGCACGAACTGCCGCCCTCCCCAGTGGCCATGCAGCCAAGGAGTCAGAACGATCAGTAGAAACAGAAAGCCGTAATAGAGAGGAAAGATGCGCAGAAATCGCCGCATGTAGAACTTGCGAAAATAATGCGGGTCGTGCAGCGTGTCATACAGAATGCCGGTAATCAGGAAGCCGGAAAGCACAAAGAAAAGATCGACCCCAAGAAATCCCAGGCTCCGGATCTGCCCAAAACTGTCCAGCCAGAACCTGCCGGTGTCATTGTTGAACAACATCAGATGGACAATCAGCACCAGCAGAATGGCCAGCCCGCGCACCCCGTCCAGCGCAGGCAGATGCGCATGCGACGGTCCTGCGACTTCTACCGATGATCCTTCGGTCACGCTCGACTCCGGTACTCGCAGTATAACGGCTCAACAAAATCGCCTTCGCACGCGGAACCGCCCGGCTCGCCCTTGCGTATCCCAGGAGAACGCAGAGTCACAGCGCTCCCGTTTCCGCTACCATTGTCTCGACAGCTTCATGGCCCGGCCCATCCATCAGAAGAACTCTCGCGCGCTCTACTGCCTGCTTGCCCTCTATATTGTGGTGAGCCTGACGTACTATCTCGCGAACATCTCCGGCTTCATCGACAATTATTTCGATCTGCACCATCGCGCCACCACGCCGTTCAATTTCGATGCGGACACATTGCACATCACCTCCGTCACGCCGCCGGCGAAACAGGCAGGTCTCGCGGTTGGCGATGTCGTCGAAAAAATTGATGGCGCACCGTATGCCGGCTTCGCGCCTTGGCTCACAGTCATTCGCAACACCCGCCCCGGAGACGACCTGCGCGTGACCGTACGCAAACCCGCCGGAGCCGACCAGCAAGCCAACATCACACTCGTCGGTCGAAGCTCCGGCCAAAGGGCCCACTTCAGCCAGTGGGGCGGGCTCCTCCTTCTGTACGGTCTGCCGCCGTTAATCTGCCTGTTGATCGGCTATTGGGTGGTCGCCGCCAGACCCCGCGATTTCAACGCATGGCTGATTCTCTTCATCCTCACATTTCCAGAAACACTCTTCACTATCAGTGAGCACTGGTGGCCTGGCGATTGGGACGCCTGGTCGCTGGGATGGTTGCAGCTCCAACAGCTCCTGTCCCCGGTCGCCCTGCTGCTTTTCGGATTTTATTTCCCGGAGCAATGGCGCCTCGACCGCAAACTTCCCTGGCTGAAGTTCGTGCTCGTCTTGCCCATCCTCGCTGCCGTTGTGTTGTCGAACTGGACATTGCTCGGCGAGGAATTTCATCCTGCATGGGTCGTAGGAAACACTGCGGGCATCCAATGGATGAACTCAACCATATTCGGCTTCGCCGTCGCCTGCATCGCCATGTATTGCTGCGCGCTCGCGGACAAGTCCCGCTCCGCCTCCTCAGCCGACGCTCGTCGAAGGCTTCAGGTCCTCACCGCTGGCTCCGTAATTGGTCTCGGTTCGCTGCTGTTCTTCTTCGTCCTGCTTCCGCTCGCGCATGTCAACGTCCAGGGGCGATGGATTGGAGGCATCGGCACCGTCCTCTTCCTGGTCTTCCCCTTCACGCTGGCTTACGTTGTCGTGGTGCAGCGCGCCATGGATGTCCGGCTTCTGCTGCGCATGGGAACCAAGTACGCCCTCGCGCGCGCGACTCTCTCCGTAATTCGCACAGGCCTCTTGATTGGCGTCATCGTTTCGCTCATTCTCATTCTTCGCGCTCCGTCTGTAACGCCGCACGCCATCGTCATGCTCGCCGTTCTTGCGGCGCTGTTTCTGCTCCTGCAATCGCGATTTACGCGGAACCTGTCCGCTTCCCTCGATCGCAGATTTTTTCGCGAAGCCTACAATGCCGAACAGCTCCTTGCCGAGCTTTCCCAGCGCGTGCGCAAATTCAACGAGAGCGGACCGATGCTGGAAATGGTCTCGAGAAGCCTGGCGCAGACGCTCCACATCGATAAGATCGCCGTCTTGCTGCGCCGCGGAAATGCGTTTCAACTGCAGCAGGCCGTCGGCGTGAATTTCGATTCCTCGAACGGCGGCCACTCCGTCCAGCTGCCCTTGAACTCCACCACCGTGCGGAATCTCATGCGCATCAATAGCCCGGTCACTCTCTACCGCGAAAATCCAGACGGCTGGCTGCTGCTGGCAAGCGCCTCGGAGCGCAACCTGCTCGACGCCATGTCCACGGAGCTGCTGCTTCCGCTCCCCGGCCGCGAACAATTGATGGGCCTCATCACCCTCGGCCCCAAGCGATCCGAAGAGCCCTACACGCCCTCCGATCTTCGCCTGCTCGAGTCCGTCGCCGCGCAAACCGGCCTGGCGCTTGAGATCGGCGACTTGGCTCGTTCCCTTGCCACCGCGGCCGCCCAGCGCGACCGCATCGATCGCGAAATTGAAGTCGCCCGCGAGGTACAGGAACGGCTGTTCCCCCAGGAGCTCCCCTCCATTGACGGCGTCAGCCTCGCCGGCCACTGCCGCCCCGCCCAAGGGGTCGGCGGCGACTACTACGATTTATTTCTTCTCGGCGACGGCCGCATGGGTCTCGCCATCGGCGACGTCAGCGGCAAAGGCATCTCCGCCGCCCTGCTCATGGCCAGCCTGCGTGCCTCTCTCCGCGGTATGACCCTCGATGCTCCGCGCGATCTCGCGTTGATGATGGAAAAAGTAAACCGCCTCGTCTACGAAGCCTCTGCCAGCAACCGCTATGCGACCTTCTTCTTCGCCACCTACAATCCCGCCACCCGCGAGCTCGTTTATGTGAACGCCGGCCACAACGCGCCCTTCCTCGTTCGCCACCAGGATGGAAATTTTCGAGTCGAGCGCCTGGAAGCCGGCGGCCCCGTCGTCGGCCTCCTGTCCTTCGCCACATATCAGGAGCAGCGCCTGATCCTCGCCCCCGGCGATCTGCTCCTCACCTATACCGACGGCATCAGCGAAGCCATGACCGAACAGGACGAAGAATGGGGCGAAGAAAGAATGCTCGCCGCAGCCCAGGCACAGCACCACGGAACCGCGCAGAAGGTGCTTGAATGCCTCTTCGCCGAAGCAGATCGCTTTACCGGCAAAGCCCCGCAGTACGACGACATGACCATGCTGGTGCTAAAGCTGGAAGGCGAACCGATCGCGGAATCCCCAGAGCACACTCCAACAGAAATGCAGACTGCAACCTAGCTAAATTTTCAAATCGGTGACTATGCCCATTCGCTCGAATATTTCTTCTATGTCTCGTTCGCTTTTCACCCTCGCCCTCATCCTCTGCACCGCCGGCCCGCTGCACGCGCAGGCCACCAGCAGCATCGTAAATCCGCTGCTCACCCAGCACCTCCAGTCCCCTTCCCTTGTAGCCGATCAGCTGCGCCATTTTTTGTTGCAGCGCGTCCCACCGCTCACACTCCCTGCCGACCCAAAACAGTGGAACTCCGAAGAAGCAAAAATTCGGACGCATGAGCTTTCCGTCATCTATCACGGATGGCCGCAGGAATGGATCGACGCGACGCCAAAGTTCGAGCAGGCCGGAATCATCGAACGCAAGGGCTACCGCATCGTCAAGCTGCGTTATCAGATTGTTCCCGGCTTCGAATCCGTCGCCCTGCTCTATGAACCCGAGCGTATGACCGCAAACATGCCCGCAATCCTCAACGTCAACGGGCACGGCGATGGCGGCAAAGCCGTCGAACAGAAACAGAAGCGCTGCATTAACCAGGCACGCCGCGGCATTCTCGCCCTCAGCATTGAGTTCATGGACTTCGGCGAGCTGAACACGCTCGGCGATGATCACAACAACATGGGCCTGCTGGAGCTGGCGGGGAAAAACGGCATGGGGCTTTTCTATCTCGCCATGCGCCGCGGCCTGGATTATCTATACAACGATCCCCACGTTGATCGCTCCCGCATCGGCATCACCGGCCTCTCGGGCGGCGGATGGCAGACCATCGTGCTCAGCTCACTCGACACCCGCATCGGACCCGCCGCCGCAGTCGCCGGCTTCAGTAGCCTGACCACCTCCATCGAACATCCCGAATATCACGACATCGAACAGAACGCCGCCGATGTGCGGCAGGTGGTTGACTATGCGCAACTGGACGCAGCGCGCGCGCCCCGCCCCACGCTGCTGATGTACAACGCCATGGACGACTGCTGCTTCCGCGCTGACATCGTCAAGCAGGGCGTCTATCTCGACATCAAGCCCTTCTACTCTCTCTACGACAAACCGGACAATTTGCAGTGGCACGTGAATCTTATTCCTGGCACGCACAATTACGGCATCGATAGTCGCCAGGTTGCCTACAAATTTTTCAACTCCGCATTTCACCTCGACAACTCGCCAGTTGAAGACGCAGACACCGATGCCGAGATGCTGCCCTATTCAGAAACCGTGGTCGGCGGCCTGCCCCAGGACAACCTCACCATCCTCAGCCTGGCGCAGTCGTTCGCGAGGACGATTCACCACGACATCCCATCCGGCCATGGCGCGGAATGGACGCAATCGCAACGCGCGCTTCTACGGAACGTCGTCCGCTACAAGCCCGTCACCGTCGCCCACGCATGGCCCATCAACGCGACCCATGAAAAAGATGTCGAGAGCATGGCCTATCGCTTCGAGTTCAGCAACGGCCTCAGCGCGACCGGCGTGCTGTTCCGCTCTGCAACCGCACCCGACAACGCACCGGTGACCATTCTGATCGCGGATGACGGAATGCCTTCCACCATGATCGATCTCTGCAATCAGATAAACCGCGGCCGCCGCGTGCTCGTGTTCAGCCCTTTATTCTTCGACCAGAACTCACCCGGTACAGGACTCACGCTTCCGCAATTCGCGCAGCTGCTCAACAGCGTTGGCCAGCGTTCGCTCGGCCTTGAAGCAGCGCAGATTACCGGAGTCGTTCGCTGGATCAGCCGCAACCTCGATCACGGCACGCCGACTCCCGGCTCGCCCGCAGTACAACCAGACTCTGCCGTTCCGCCCGTACGAATCATCACCTCCGGACTGCGTTCGCAGACCGTCGCGATGACAGCCGTTGCCCTCGAACCGGAACTGTTCTCCGCCTTCGATGCGCAGAAATCCATCCCCAGCCTGTCCTATGCCTTCACACATCCGCTCACCTATAACGAAGCGCCGGAGTTGATGTGTCTCGACCTCTTTAAGGATTTCGACTTCAATACGCTGGCCGCAATTGCCGCACCCGTAAAGGTCAACCTCGCCGCGACGCAGGACGAACGCATGTTCTGGGACGATTAGCAAACTGCCCACTCCGCAAAGCAGTGTGCCCCACGTCTCACTACTAAGACGTGGGGCACACACAACATCAGCAATCCATTTTCCCGCTACTCGTCTTCCTGCCGCAGCCGCGCAATCACATTCAGATCTTCCAGCGTCGTCGTATCGCCCTTCACTTCGCCCGTCTCCGCCAGCTCCCGCAGCAGCCGTCGCATGATCTTTCCCGAACGCGTCTTCGGCAGGCTCTCGGTAAACCGCAGATCGTCCGGACGCGCCAGCGCGCCGATCTGCGTCGCTACCCACGCGCGCAGTTCTTCCTTCAGCGCCGCCGAAGGCTTGTGCTGCGACTCCAGCGTGACGAACGCGGAAATCGCCTGTCCCTTCAACGCATCCGGCCGCCCCACCACCGCAGCCTCCGCCACCTTCTCGTGCGCGACGAGCGCGGACTCGATCTCCATCGTCCCCAGCCGATGTCCGGACACATTGATCACGTCATCCACGCGGCCCATCAGCCAGTAATATCCGTCTGCATCGCGGCGAGCGCCGTCGCCCGTAAAATACGCCCCCGGAACCATCGACCAGTACTGCTTCACATAGCGTTCCGGATCGTTGTAAATCGTCCGCGCCATTCCCGGCCACGGTTTCCGGATAATCAGCAACCCGCCATTGCCCTCTGAAACCGGCTCGCCATCCTGCCGCACGATATCCGCCACAATCCCGAAAAACGGCCTGCCCGCCGAACCCGGCTTCCCCGCAACCGCTCCCGGTATCGTCGAAATCATGATCCCGCCCGTCTCCGTCTGCCACCAGGTATCGACAACCGGGCAGCGATTCTTCCCGATCACCGCCGAATACCACATCCACGTCTTCGGGTTGATCGGCTCGCCCACACTGCCCAGCAGCCGCAGGCTGTCCAGCTTATGGCGATTGGGAAATTCATCCCCCCACTTGATAAACGCGCGAATCGCCGTCGGCGCAGTGTAAAAGATCGTCACCCGATGGTCGTCGATAATCTTCCAGAACCGGTCGTTCTCGGGATGATTCGGCGCGCCTTCATACATCACAGTGGTCACGCCATTCTGCAGAATCCCGTACACCACATAGGAGTGGCCTGTGACCCACCCAATATCCGCCGTACACCAGTAGATATCGTCGTCCTTCAAATCGAAAACCAGCTTGCTCGTCAGATACGTATGGACCGCATAGCCGCCCGTCGTATGCACAATTCCCTTCGGCTTGCCCGTCGTCCCCGACGTGTACAGGATGTAGAGCGGATGCTCGGCATCGAGCGGCTCCGCCGCGCACACCGCCCCGGCCTGCTCCATCTCCTCATGCCACCAGAGGTCCCGTCCCGGCTGCATTCTGGTCTCGCACCCGGTTCGCCGCAGCACCACGGCCTTTCGCACGGAAGGGCATTTCGCCAGCGCTTCATCCACCGTCGCCTTCAGCGGCACCTGGTTGCCGCGCCGCCAGGCGGCATCCTGTGTGATCACCGCTACTGATTGCGCGTCGTTGATGCGGTCGACCAGCGCGTGCGATGCGAACCCGCCGAAGATCACCGAATGCACCGCCCCGATGCGCGCGCATCCCAGCAGCGCGATCGCCAACTCCGGAACCATCCCCATGTAAATGGCGACGCAATCGCCCTTCTTCACTCCCATTCCAAGCAGCACATTGGCGAACCGCTGAACCTGGTCGAGCAATTCGCTGAAGGTAAATTTACGAACCTCTCCCGACTCGCCTTCCCACAAAATCGCCGTCTTCCCGCCGCGTCCACGCTCCACCTGCAGGTCCAGGCAGTTGTAGGAAAGGTTCATCTTCCCGCCCGCGAACCACTTCGCCCACGGCTCATTCCATTCGAGCACCTTCGTCCACGGCTCGAACCAGTGCAGCTCGTTCGCCGCCGCCGCCCAGAACTCTTCCGGGTCTTCGATCGAGCGCTTATACAGCGCCTCATAGTCTTCCAGCGTGCGGATGTGCGCCTGCGAGCGAAACTCTTCCGGCGGAGGAATGACGCGAAGTTCGTGCAGAAGAGATTGAAAACTTGTGTCAGGCTGTTCAGGCATCGTTAAAATTTCACTCCATCACTACAAACGGTGTTCTCAATATAGACACTCTCTATATTTCTATACCTCATCCCGCGGCCAGTTGTTTCCGCAGCCCCTCCATCTCGCGCTGAATCTGCTCCAGCCGAGCGACCACATCCCCATGCTGCGTCTGCGTCTCCGTCGGCTTTCTACCTTCAATGTAGAACGTCCCATTCGGCTCCAGCACGCATCTCTTGATCTCTTCGATCGTTTCAAATCCCTGCCGGTGCAGGACCGTCAGCAGCTCTTCCTCCGTCAGCAGTTCCTTGCGCAGCGCCTCCCGGTCCAGCGTCCCGTCCAGCACCAGCACCCGTTCCGTGCCCCCCACCACCCGGTTCACCTTCGGCGAGCTATACAGAAACCGCACCACCACCCAGTTAATCGTCAGCAGCGACAAGGCCCCGATAATCCCGCCCGACACAGAGTTGTCATTGCCGATCAGCGCATTCTGCACCACATTCGACAGCGACAGCAGAACCACCAGGTCGAATGGATTCAGCTGCGCAAGTTCCCGTTTGCCAAAAATGCGCAGCAGAAATATCAGGAAAAAATAAATAATCACCGGACGAACGATCTTCTCCACCAGCGGAGCTTCCATGTGAAACATACTGTGAATCATGCGCGGTTTCCCTCGGGTTCTGTCTTTTTCTCTTCCTACACTCTCAAGGCGCGCGCAAGAAAGTGCAATGCTGCGACCATTCCCTTCGACAAACTCAGAGCAAGCCGCGGGCGCTCCTCCGATTCCACATTGGAACTAGAACTCACTCGCATCCCAACACCATTCCAGCCGCAAAAACTTTTTGCTGTCATCTGCAGCCGATTCTGGGATAATCGAATTGCTCTGGTGTCTCTGGCACGAATCGACGACGGTCAACCGGCCGCCTTCCTCCTCGTGTTCAAGCGCCCCTATGAAAGTCATTCAACGAGTCTTTTCGCCGACGAAGAACCGTCGGTTGAATGAGCTGGTCGGCCTGCTTCTGCTGGCCTTTGGCCTCCTCCTGCTCCTTTCTCTCGTCTCCTATACTCCACTCGATCCATCGCTCGACACCGCCGGCGGCTACCTGTCCGGGCGTCCCGCGCACAACTGGATCGGCCTGTTCGGCGCCGGCCTCAGCGACCTCATGCTCCAGACCGAAGGCCTGGCCGCGCTCCTGGTACCGCTGCTGATTGGCGCTCTCGGCTGGAGCTGGCTGCGTTCGCGGCCCGCGGGCTCTCCGGTTTCGAAATTGCTCGGCGGCCTCCTGTGCCTCCTGTTCGCTCCTGCGCTCATCGGTCTGCTGCCCGGCCACCTCATGTGGGCCCACAGCATCCCCATTGAGGGCATGCTCGGTCGCATGATCTCCGACCTGCTGGTGCGCTATCTGAATTATCCCGGCGCGCTCGTTCTCGCCATCGCGATCCTCGCCGCGGCTCTCTATCTCACCACCACCTTCAGCGTCGCAGGCCTGCGCCAATGGTGCGCGGTTCACTTCGCCTTCTTCGCCGCCGGCCGCGACCGCTGGCGCAACTGGCGCACCGCACGTGCCGAGCGCAGAGAATCCCGCCGCGTCGCCCGCGCACTCGCCAAAGAAGAAGCCGCTCTCGCCCACGCTCCGGAAAACGATCCGAATATTTTCGAAGACGCCCGCACCGACGCCATCCAGACCCGCGTGCGCAAGCGGCCCGACTTCTGGCAGGAGCCCGTTCCCGCCCCGCCCGCACAGGAGTTTCTAAGCGGGTCCATCCGCCAGCCCGAAGACGAAGATTTCCCCAGCGCCAATGGTTCCCCAGCGCCGACCTCAAGCCCCTGGAAGTCGCCGCCGTCCGCCCCGAACCTGCCCCCTTCGCATCCGCTGCCCGCGCCGCAGCCCCCGCGGAATTGCATGTCCAGATCGGCACCCGCGCCGACGCATCCATCAAGCCCGTCACCCTCACCGCCAAATCCGTCGAAGGCTTCCGCCTGCCTCCCAGCACCCTGCTCCATCGCAGCGAAGAAAAGCAGGTCATCCGCGAGGATGTGCTGCGCGAAGAGGCCCGCGTTCTCGTCGAAAAATACGCCGAGTTCGACGTCCACGGTCAGGTCGTCCAGATCAATCCCGGCCCCGTCGTCACCACCTTTGAATTTCGTCCCGACGCCGGCGTCAAATACAGCCGCGTCGTCGGCCTGCAGGATGATCTATGCCTCGCCATGCGCGCTGAAAGCATCCTCATCGAACGCATGGCCGGCAAGAGCACCGTCGGCCTCCAGGTCCCGAACGCCGAGCGCGAGACCATCTGGCTGCGCGACATGATTGAAGACGAGAGCTTCATCCACAGCAAATCCAAGCTCACCCTCGCCATGGGCAAAGACATCAATGGCCGCATCGTGCATGCCGACCTCGCCACCATGCCGCACGTGCTTATCGCCGGTTCCACCGGCAGCGGAAAATCCGTCGCCATCAACGCCATGATCATGTCCGTTCTCTTCAAGTCGACCCCCGATCAGGTCCGGCTCATCCTGGTCGATCCGAAGCGCGTGGAACTGGGCATGTATGAGGGCGTGCCGCATCTCTTCACGCCGATCATCACCGAGCCGAAGCTGGCCGCCAACGCCCTGCGCAACGCCGTCCGGGAGATGGAGCGCAGGCTCAAGCTGCTGGCCTCGCGCAGCGTCCGCAACCTCGAACAATACAATCGCCTCTTTGAAAACACGCCCAACCTGTTCGACGAAACCGGCGGCATGGAAGATGAAAAACCGCTGCCGCAGATCGTAATCATCATCGATGAGCTCGCCGATCTAATGATGCTCGATCGCGCCAACGTCGAAGAGTCGATCACCCGGCTCGCGCAGATGGCCCGCGCCGTCGGCATTCACCTCGTGCTCGCCACCCAGCGCCCTTCGGTCGATGTCATCACCGGCCTCATCAAAGCCAACGTGCCCACCCGCATCTCCTTCCGCCTCGCCACCAAGGTTGACTCGCGCACCATTCTCGACTCGAACGGCGCCGAGTCCCTCCTCGGACGCGGCGACATGCTCTTCCTGCCGCCCGGCACCGCGCGCGTGCAGCGCGTCCACGCTCCCTTCGTGACAGAAAAGGAAATCTCCGCCGTCGTCGATTTCTGGAAAGCCCAGGGCTCCGCCGAATACGTGCAAGGCTTCCTCGAAGCGCCGCACGAAGACAAATCCAAGGATGGCGTCGATTCTGCCGAAGACGGCGAGGCCAATGACGAGCTGTTTGAAGACGCGATTCGCCTCGTGCTCGAATTCGGCAAGGCTTCAACTTCCCTGCTGCAACGCCGCATGCGTATCGGCTACGGCCGCGCCGCCCATCTCATCGATCTGATGGAGCGCGACGGCATCGTCGGCCCCGCCGACGGTTCCCGCCCGCGCGAGATTCTCAAGCCTGCCGGCTGGCTGCAGGAAGTCGAACAGTCCATGCGCTGATCGCCTCCATCCACGGGAAAGGAAATCAATCTGTCCGCCGGAAATTCAATTCGCTCCCTGCTCGCCGGCGGCGATCTCCGATCCATCGGACAAGCAGATCGCGTGGCCACGCTCGTCGTTCGCCAACCTACAAAATTCCACGCCCTCATTCGATGTCTCTGGGACGCGGACCCCGTAGTCTCCATGCGAGCCGCGGATGCGGCGGAGAAAGCCTCCCGCCAACGGCCGCAACTTCTGCATCCATACAAGGCCGAACTGCTGGGGCTGTTTGCAGAGGCCGTTCAGAAAGAGCTTCGATGGCATCTCGCGGCGATGATCCCTCGCCTGCAGCTCACCCCCACCGAACGGCAATCCGCGGTAGGCGTCCTCTATTCCTACCTCGAGGACCGGAGCTCGATCGTCAAAACATTCGCCATGCAGGCCCTCTCCGATCTCGCCCAACAAGACCCGAAACTGCGCGAATCCGTATTGGAATTTCTCCGTCAACACACCCGCACCGGAACCCCGGCCATGCGTGCTCGCGGAAGAAAATTGACTGCGCTGCTGGAGCGTTAGGTCGACCCCCGACCTCAGTCGGCGGATAAGCCCGCTGATCTGTCCCCCAAACAGAAAAGGCGAGCCCTTTCGGGCTCGCCTTTTTTCCATCTTGAAAGCCTTACTCCGCTCTGCGGAAATACTTCGCCACCGTCCTGACAAACGGCCGCGCCGCCGCCGGAGTCGCTTTGCTGCCTCCCAGAATCGTCGCAAACGGCACGTCGGAACCGTAGAACGTACGGGTATCTTCCGTGTTCTGGTTCACAACCGTTCCGTTCAGATCGATGCCCGCAAACAGTCCCTGGCTGCGCGAATACGTCAGCAACTCAGACTTCAGCGTCAGGTTCGTCGCCGCCGATGCGTTGCGTCCCACCGGGCCCGCTGCCGCTGCCGCATCGCCGCCGATCTTGAATTTGCTCCTCAACAGGTCCTGCATACCGCGATTGTTTACAGCGATCAGCACCAGGTCCGTCGATTGTCCGCCAATCTGGAAACCGAAGCTCCCGCCGGCCAGTTGGATGAAAGCCGGTGCGCTCCAGCGCCCGCCCGTTTTGCACGTGACCACTCCCTGACCGTAGCTACCGCCGACCACAAACGCCGCCTTCTTGTACGCAGGCACTACCGCCACGCAGGTCGCATTCGACAGAATGCTCAATGGAATTGATTTGTCCGGGGTCGCTTCAATCTCGTTGATAACCCGGCTCGCAGCGTCCAGGCGATTCACCAGCTTTTCTTTGCTGGTGCCGGCAAATCCTTGCGCAGCCGTCATCGTTACCGCACACGCACAAACCGCCACAATAAATTTCCTCATATATATGTCAAACCTTTCACTCGCCTTAAGATTGACGTCCAAAATCTGCGCATCATTCGCGCAGGTTCTCAGACGTTTTTTGCCTACGCTCCATTATCAAGCCAACAACCCGAAACTGCATAAAAATAATCACATCCGCCCCTCAACAGCAAAAAAAAGGCAGCCCCCGAAGGGGCCGCCCTTTTCTTTCTGCTGGTTCCCGAGCCTACTGCACACTGTGGAAATACTTCGCCACCGTGCGCACAAAGTGGCGCGCGGAAGGGGGTGTCGCCACATGCCCATCGAGAATGCTGTTAAACGGCACGTCGTGCCCGTAGAACAGGCGCGTATCGTCGCCGTTCTGATGAACAACCGTTCCCGTCAGATCGATACCGGCAAAAAGTCCCCGGCTGCGCGAATACGTCAGCAGTTCGGAGTGCAGAGTCAGGTTCGTGTCCGCCGCCGCGTTCCGTCCCACCGGGCCGGCCGATGCCGCCGCATCGCCGCCGATTTTGAACTTGCTCTTCAAAAGATCTTGCAAGCCGCGTTGATTGACCGCAACCAACACCAGGTCGGTCGATTGACCGCCAGCCTGTAGTCCCCAGCTTCCGCCCGTCAACTGGATGAACGCCGGTGCGCTCCAGCCGCGACCCGTTCTGCAGGTCACCACGCCCTGCCCGTAGCTGCCCCCGACAATGAACGCCGCCTTCTTATAGCCCGGCACCACGGCCACGCATGTGGCCTTCGACAATAGCCAGTCGGGAATCGCCTTGGCCGGAATTGACTGAATCTGGTCGATCACCGCGCCGGCCGAATCCAGCCGATGCACAATGTCCTCATGGCTGGACGCGAAGCTTTGGGAGCCCAGCATAGTTACAGCGCAGGCACATGCCACCAAGATAAATTTCTTCATAGAAAATAAGACCTTTCCTTCGCCTTGAGTTTGTGTAGACGGAACGCGCGCAGGCATCCGCGCACTATGCCCGGACGCTAGTCTCCTGCTGTTTCATTCAGATGCCGATGCTGCTCAAATGGTTGAATGGCACGCCGCACAAAAAAAGTGGGTTGCAAGCGGCAATTTCCACCGCTTGCAACCCTGATCTCCCAAATCCATGATCGATGGGTTCATTACAACCCCTCCCGCAGCTTTCGAAAAGAGTACGGAGGGACACCCCTTAAGTAACGACACCATCTGGCGTAGTGAAGCCCACAAACCCTACTTCGTGTGACCTTCCTTCGATAGCGCCAGCATCGAAAGAGCCGTGCGGTTCGTGACGCTCATCTTTCTCAGCAGTCGCGTCACATACGACTTCACTGTCCGCTCCTCAATCTTCAAAGATTCCCCGATCTCCCGGTTCGATTGTCCGTCGAGCAGCAGATTCAGCACCTGCCGCTCCCGCGCGGTAAACGTGACGTTGGCTGTTCCCACACTCGGAGCGCGCGAAGACAGCAGCCGGTCGATCAACACCGAGAGCAGCCGCCGCGGCGCCCACAACGAACCGCCGACAACGCATCGCACCGCTTCCTCAAACTGCGCCGCCGTGATCGCCTCATGCAGAAAACCCTTGGCGCCCAGGTTCAGCACCCGCAGCACCGCCTCATCCCCTGCCGTAGGAGACATCACCAGAATCGCGACTTGTGGCCGCCTCGAACGAATCGACGCAATCAGATTCAGCGTTCCCGCTCCCAGCTGCGCGCCCACCAATACCACCTGTACGGCTGGATCGAGCCACCCGCTCCCCTCCTGCCCCTCGGGTTTTTCAACGACAATCTCGATTCCCGCGTTGCCTTCAAACAGCGCCGCAAGACCCGCCGCACGCAGCGGATCCAGTTGCAGCACATACACGCGAATCGTCGTATCCGGCAGCTGGGGAACCGCCTTGCCTTCCCGGTTTCCAGGCACACGCTGCCGCTGGCGCGGAGTCGGCGTCACGACCTTAAGTACGGAATTATCCGCCTGAGACAAGTTCAACCGTCCTTCGTCGCACCTGGGCCGTCGCGCCCGCCAATCCCATCACAGCTTCGGCAGCACAATCCCTTGCTGGTTCTGGTATTTCCCCTTGCGGTCCGCATAGCTTATTTCGCAGACCTCATCGGATTCGAAAAACAATATCTGGCACAGTCCCTCGTTGGCATAGATCCGCGCCGGCAAGGGCGTCGTGTTTGAAATTTCAAGCGTGACGAAACCCTCCCACTCCGGCTCGAAAGGAGTCACGTTCACGATGATCCCGCAGCGCGCATACGTCGACTTCCCCACGCAGATCGTCAGCACATTGCGCGGTATTTTGAAGTACTCCACCGAGCGCGCCAACGCAAACGAGTTAGGAGGAATCACAACCGAGTCGGCATGCGTGGTCACAAATGAGCGCTCGTCGAAGTTCTTCGGATCGATCACCGTACTGTTCACGTTTGTAAAAATCTTGAATTCGTCCGATACCCGCAGGTCGTATCCATACGACGAAAGCCCGTAGGAGATCACTCCCTCCCGAACCTGTTTCTCGCTGAAAGGTTGAATCATCTTCTCCTGGAGCGCCTTTTCGCGTATCCAGCGGTCACTCTTGATCGACATCCGTCTCCCCATTCGGGCCGGGCAGCACGCTCACCACAGCGCGCATCCAACCCTTGCATTCGTGTGCTTTAGGGCGAGTGTACGAGAGTGGCGTACCATTGACAATCCGGAAACAGCAGCCCTAGCATGAGAATGCGTTTGCGAACCTACTACCGGAGAGATTCCCTTGATCAAACAGGACGTCGTTCATAAGGTTGCCGATCGTACCGGTCTGCCGCGGGTCAAGGCGGAGGCAGCCGTCGACACCGTTTTCGAGAGCATGAAGAACGCCCTCGCCTCCGGCGACAGAATAGAGCTGCGCGGCTTCGGCGTCTTTAGCGTGCGCCCCCGCAAAACCGGCATCGGCCGCAATCCCCGCACCGGCGCAGAAGTTCCCATCGCCCCCGGCCGCGCCGTCCGCTTCAAGCCCGGAAAAGAACTCCACCTCCTCGACTAACCTGTCCTGATCACCCTGTCATTCTGAGCAATGGGTGCCGACCAAATCCGGGTGCCCCAGGTGCGCGGAGCCGGGGTCCCCGGCGACAGGTCTTCGTCGCTGGGGTGGGAAGCTCACCTGGGTCTTTTCGATAGAAGAACCCAAGAGACAAAAACCGCCCCGCCTCCATGCGACCTAACCGCCCCCTCCCCCGTCTCTAAACACAGGGTGAAAACGCCCGTTCCCCCTTCCCACTACAATGATTCCAGTGCCCTTCGCAGTTGCAGTCCAAAGCTTCGCCCCACGCGGAGCGCCCCGATGAAACTGCTCCTCCGACTCCTCGCCTACGTCCGCCCCTACACATTCCAGGCCCTCGCTTCCGTCCTCCTTATGGCGACCGTCGGTCTCATGGACGCCTTCCGCGTCCTGCTGATCAAGCCCATCTTCGATCAGGTCCTCAAACCTGCCGACACCGCCCGGCACCTCCAGTTGGTCAACTTCGCCGTCGGAAACTTCCATTTCCAGCTGAACCTCGAACAACTCGTCCCCAGCCATTTTCATAACGCCTGGACCATGGTCGCCTTCGCGCTCGTCGTCTCGACCGTCATCAAGAGCCTCTGCGACTACCTCGGCACGTATCTCTCGAACTACACCGGCTACGGAATGATCACCGACCTGCGCAACGATCTCTACGAAAGCATCCTGCGCCGCTCCGTCTCCTTCTTCCAGAAGCACTCCACCGGCACCATCCTCTCCACCCTCATCAACGATGTCGAGCGAGTGCAGTTCGCCATGTCCTCGGTCATGTCGGATTTTCTCCAGCAGCTCTTCACCTTCCTCTTCCTCATCGCCGTCGTCGTCCTCTACGGCGGCAGGCTCGCTTGGGTGTTGCTGCTGTTTGTTCCCGTCGTCATCTCCTCCGCCCGGCGCATCGGACGCAGCGTCCGCACCACCACCCGCACCGGCCAGGACCAGCTCGCCGAAATTCAGAACATCCTGCACGAAACCGTCACCGGCAACCGCATCGTCAAAGCCTTCAATATGGAGCGCTGGGAGATGGTCCGCTTCCGCAACGCGGCCATGCGGCTGTTCCGCGCCAATCTCCGCTCCGTCAGCGCGCAGGCCATCAGCTCGCCTTTGATGGACGCCATCGGCGCCGTCGCCATCGCCCTCCTGCTGCTGCTCGGCCGCATCCGCATCCAGCAGCACGCCATGACCGAAGGCGCGTTCATCGCCTTCATCATCGCCGTCTTCAAGCTCTACGATCCGGTTCGCAAATTCGCCCTCTTCTACAACGGCTTTCAGCAGGCCTTCGGAGCGTCCTCCTCCATCTTCAACTTCATGGACGCCGTCGATGAAGTCCGCGAGAAACCGCATCCCATCCACCTCAAAAGCTTCCAGGAAGCCTTCTGCTTCAATCACGTCAACTTTTCTTATCATGACGAAGAAGGCCAGAAGCAGGTTCTTGAAGACATCGACCTCACCGTCTGGCGCGGAGAGGTCATCGCCATCGTCGGGCCCAGCGGCGCCGGAAAAACCACGCTGGTCAATCTCATTCCCCGCTTCTTCGACGTGACCGACGGCAGTATCACCATCGACGGCCACGACCTGCGCGACCTCAGCCTCCACTCCCTGCGCACGCAAATCGCCAAGGTGACCCAGGAAACAATTCTCTTCAACGACACCGTCCGCAACAACATCGCCTACGGCGAGCCGGACGTGCCGCGTCACCGAATCGTCGAAGCCGCCAAAGCCGCACTGGCGCACGACTTCATTCAGCAAATGCCGGAAGGCTACGACACCATCATCGGAGAAAAAGGGTTCCGCCTCTCGGGCGGTGAACGCCAGCGGCTCGCCATCGCCCGCGCTCTCCTCAAAGATGCGCCGATCTTAATCCTCGACGAAGCCACCTCCGCGCTCGACGCGCAGAGTGAATCGCTGGTCCAGATCGCGCTCGGCAATCTCATGGAGCGCCGCACCGTATTCGTGATCGCCCACCGGCTTTCCACCGTGCGCCGCGCCCATCGCATCTGCGTCCTCGAAGAAGGCCGCATCACCGCCATCGGCACCTACGAGGAGCTGCTAACAAATTCCCCCACCTTCCAGCGCCTCCACCAACTGCAGTTCTTCGACATCTCTGAAGCCGCCGCCGCAGCCCGCAACCACTCCTGAGATAGCTGCCGTTGAAGAGAACCATAGCCTTCTCGTGGAGCTGTCATCCCGGCGGAAGCGCAGCGAAGTGGAGAGACCTGTGTTTCTTGCCAGCCCATCTCAAGCGAACCGGCAACCACCCCCTTCACCGCCGTGATACAAAAATCGTGATGTCCTCTCTTCCCATCCGCTCGATGACCGGCTTCGCCCGCATCTCCGGTGCCACCCCGACGAACCTCTCCTTCGTCCTAAGCCTCAAAAGCGTCAACCACCGCTTCCTCGATCTCCAATTCCATCTCCCCAGCAACATGGACGCGCTCGAGATGCAATGCCGCAAGCTTCTCAAGGAGCACCTGGTCCGCGGCCACGTCGAGGTCCGCCTCGCTATCCATCGCGACACCGGCGAGTCCACCGCGCGCTACAATCCCGCCGCCGTCCGCGCCTACATTCACGCCTTCCGCTCCGCTGCCGACGAACATGGTCTCGGCGGCCACCCGGACCTCAATGTCGCCTTCCGCCTGCCCGGCGCCTGGTTGACAGAAAGCAACGGCACGGAAGACGACCAGGCCGAAATTGCCATCGCCGCCGCCGCATGCATTTTGCCCGCCCTGGAAAATCTGAACACGATGCGCGAGCAGGAAGGCGCCGCGCTCGCCGAAGAACTCCGCCTCACCCTCGAGCGATTGCGCGCTCACGTGGACGAGCTTTCATCCCTCCGCGCCGGAATGCAGCAGGCCCATGCCGAGCGCATTCGAACAGAAAATGCAAGAGCTGCTCGGTGACTCGCTGTCCCTCGATCGCGATCGCATCCTGCAGGAAGCCGCTCTACTCGCCGAACGCAGCGATGTCGAGGAAGAGATGGCAAGAATGCGCGCCCACATCGACCACTTTCAGGATCTTCTCGCCAAAGGCGGCGAGCTCGGCAAGAAACTCGACTTCCTCCTGCAGGAGATGACCCGCGAGGCCAACACCACGCTTTCAAAAACCGGCGGCATCGCCACTCGCACCCTGCGCATCACCGAGTTGGGCCTCGCCATGAAATCCGAAATCGAAAAAGCCCGCGAGCAGGTACAGAACCTCGAGTAAGCTAGAAATCAAGTCATCTACTCACACATTCCTCGCACCCTGGGAGATCCCTGCAAGTGGCAGGTCTTTTATTTATTCTTTCCGCGCCCTCCGGTTCCGGAAAATCGACCCTCGTGACCCAGCTTCGGTCCCTGGTCACTGATCTCGAGTTTTCCGTTTCCTGGACCACCCGTCCTCCGCGCGGCTCCGAGCAGCAGGACCGCGAGTACCATTTCACATCACGTCAAACTTTTGAGCATATGATCATCGCGGATGAATTTCTCGAACATGCCGACGTTTTCGGAAACCACTACGGCACCGCCCGAAAAAGCCTCGCCGACGCTGCCGCCCACGGACGCGACCTGCTGCTCGACATCGACGTTCAGGGCGCGGCCCAGGTCAGGCGCAACATGCCCCAGGCCATCAGCATTTTTATCCTTCCACCCAATCCCGAAGTACTGGCTCTCCGCCTTACGAACCGCAGCCGCGCCGAAGGTGGAGTTCCACAATCCGTCGTCGAAAAACGCCTCAACACCGCCAGGCAGGAGATCGAAAACTATCGCGAATACCGTTATGTCCTTATCAACGACGTTCTGGATCGTGCCGTCGAAGAGTTGACCGCAATCGTGATCGCCGAACGGCACAAAGCGCATGGCAGCGCCCTGACAGGCGCCGAGCTCGAACGGTCGCAGAATCTAGCTGATCAATGCCTGCTTGAAAATTCTTCACAAAGGCTGAAACCAGTTCTGGCGTCATTCGGCATATCCATGTAAGCTTGTTTCACTCCACCGCACCACTTTTATGGGCACCAGATCCATCCCCCGCAGGTCCACCCGTATCACGGAGGCCGTACTATGGAAGAATTAGCCGTAAGAGAAAGCAAATACCGCGCCGTTCACGTAGCTGCTCGTCGCGCTCGCCAGCTGCAGTCCGGTTCGAGTCCCATCATTCCCACCCGCTCCACCAAGGCAGTTCGCATCGCGCAGGATGAGATGCTCGCGGGATTGATCAACTACATCGTTCCCGAGGGGCCCTCCCGCAAAGAGCTGGGTCTGCCCACCGGTTACACACCCATTTTGCACACCTAAAAGCAGCGCCCCAATGGCCCGCTGTCCGCTTTCTCTTGAAGCGGACAGCGGGCCGAACTGCGAGCGTACAATCAGACGCATGAAAGTCATGGTTGGCGTTTCCGGCGGCATCGCCGCGTACAAGGCAGCGGAACTGGTGCGCGCTCTGCAACAGCAAGCGCTCGACGTTCACGTCGCGATGACCGCAGCCGCGCAGCATTTCATCACTCCCCTGACGTTTGCCAGCATCACCGGCCACCGCGTCATCACCGGCCTGTGGGACAGCGATGGTCACGTCCCCAACGCGAACTCCGCCATAGAGCACATCGCCGAAGCCCAGTCCGCCGAAGCCCTGGTCATCGCGCCGGCCACCGCCGACATTCTTGCCAAGCTGGCCCATGGCATGGCCGACGATTTTCTCACCACCATGGCGCTCGCCACGCCCGCGCCGCTCATTCTCGCCCCCGCCATGAACGTCCAGATGTGGAATCATCCCGCCACCCAGGCCAACATCGCCACCCTCACCGCAGCGCGGCGCCCGCATCGTCGCTCCGGAAAGCGGCTATCTCGCCTGCGGCATGGTTGGAGATGGCCGCCTGGCCAAAATCGAAACCATTGCCGCCGCCGTTCTCGACGCCCTCAATCGCCGCCACGACCTCGGCAATGAAACCGTTCTCGTCACCGCCGGAGGCACCCGCGAAGCGCTCGACCCTGTGCGCTACCTCGGCAACCGCTCCAGCGGCAAAATGGGATATGCGCTCGCGGACGCCGCGCTCGCTCGAGGTGCGCGTGTCGTTCTAATCAGCGCGCCAACGCATCTGAACCCGCCGCCCGGCTGCGAATTTATCGGGGTCACCACCGCGGATGAAATGCGTCGCGCCGTTCTCGATCGCCTTCCCCAGGCCACTTTGGTCATCAAGGCCGCCGCCGTCGCCGACTATCGCCCGCGCCTGCTCGCGGAACAAAAAATCAAGCGCACCGGCCCCATCACCATCGAGCTCGAACCCACAGAAGACATCCTCGCCGAAGTCGTCCGCGCCCGTAAGCCGGGAACGCTGGTCATCGGATTTGCCGCGGAGACTGAGCGTCCGCTCGAACATGCCCGCGGCAAGCTCGAACGCAAGGGCGCCGACGCCATCGTCCTCAACAATGTAAGCCGCCCCGGCATTGGCTTCGACTCCGATCGTAATGCCGTCACCTTCCTCACCGCCAACGCGTCTCACGAGCTGCCAGAGATGCACAAGCGCGCCCTCGCCGACTGTATTCTGGATCAGGTGCTCATGCTGCGCCGGCCCGTTCGAGTTCATGCGGAAACCAGCACGGTTTCCGCGCACGCACGCTGACACCCGACTCTTCCATGACCACGCCTCTCGATCAAGAACAACGCCGGCAACTCGCCACCCTGCTCGCCTACTGCCGCGAAATGGGCGCCGTCGATTTCTATCGCGGCGTCGAAGATGCCGCCTCCGCAATCTCCGCGCCGCCTCAACCAAGCATCGCAACCGAAGCCCCCGTCACTCCCACAGTTTTGAATTCTGAAACGCTCTCCCCCATGCCACGCCCATCGAGTGTCCTAACCCCGCCCCCAGTCATCGACTTCTCCTCCTCACCCATCGCTCCCAACCAACGCGCCGCCGCTCTCGAAGCCATCCGCGAACAGATCGGCGACTGCACCCGCTGCCCGCTCGCCTTTGAAGGCCGCAACAAGATTGTCTTCGGCAACGGCGATCCCAATGCCGAGCTGCTTTTCGTCGGAGAAGGTCCAGGCGCGGATGAAGACCAGCAGGGCCTTCCCTTCGTAGGCCGCGGCGGCCAGCTACTCAACAACATGATCACCGCCATGGGCCTCGGCCGTGAACAGGTCTACGTCGCCAACATCGTCAAGTGCCGCCCGCCAAAAAACCGCGTTCCCGAACCCATCGAAGCCCTCACATGCTCCCCTTTTCTCTTCGAGCAGATCGGCGTCGTCCGCCCGAAGTTGATCGTCGCGCTCGGCGCCACCGCCGCCACCTACATGCTCGGCTCGAAAGCCGCGCTCTCCATCCTGCGCGGCCGCATGCACGACTGCATGGGCACGAAGCTCCTCGTCACCTACCATCCCGCCTACCTGCTCCGCGACCCGCGCCAGAAGGCCGAGGCATGGAAAGATCTGCAACTCGCCATGAAGTTTTTGAATCTTTCCCCGCCACAGCGCCCGCAGGGCTAGCGACACTCGCCAAAACCAGCAAGCCGTCGCGCCATGTAGCATCAAAGAATCGATACTCACGATTGCGAGGAAATAAATGGCACAGCACACCCAACTCCAGGCCGCCGATGGCCACAAGTTCGATGCCTACATCGCGCAGCCGACCGGCGAACCCAAGGCCGGCATTGTCGTATTGCAGGAAATTGCCGGAGTCAACGCGCACATCCGCTCCGTCGCCGACGACTTCGCCCGCGCCGGATATCTCACCATCGCGCCCGCCCTCTTTGACCGCGCCGAACGAAACGCCGAGCTGGGCTACACTCCCGACGACAAGAAAAAAGGCATGAGCCTCCGGCAGCGCATTCCTGTCGATCAGACTCTCGCCGACATCAGCGCCGCCATCGACTACCTCCGCGAACACGGCGCCCGCAAGGTCGGCATCGTCGGTTACTGCTGGGGAGGAAGCAATGCCTGGCTCAGCAACGCGCGCCTTCATCCCGACGCAACTGTTTCTTACTACGGCGGATCGATCGCGGAGTATGCAAATGAAAAATTAACCGCCCCCGCGATTCTCCATTTCGGCCTCCTCGATAAACACATTCCCCAAAGCGACGTCGAAAAGGTGCGGCAGGCGCATCCGGAGATCCCAATATTCACCTACGAAGCCGACCATGCGTTTAACAACGACCTCGGCTCCACCTATAACGAAAAGGCCGCGAAGCTCGCCCGCCAGCGCACCCTCGCCCATCTCGATGAATTTCTGGTGAGCAAGTCGCATTGATCGCCTGTTCCTCTGTTTCCTGCACCAGCGTGTCATCCTGAGCGAACCGGGGTCCCCAGCGGGCGATTATTTGCCCGCTGGGTGGGAAGCGCAGGACCTCGCGTTTCGCTCGCGACGAATTGCTCCGCCGCTCCCGGGAATGAAATGTCTGTCCACGAATTCTTGAATCGCCATGCCGCTCTACTGTGATGTCGCACTCCCCGTTCCCATCGATCGCACCTTCACCTACTCCATCGCGGCTCCGCTCCCCGTCATCGGCGGGCGCGTCCTCGTGCAATTTCGCCGCGAACAACTCCAGGGCATCGTAGTCGCCCTGCACGATCGCGCACCCACAGCAGAAACCCGCCCCATCCTCCGCGTGCTCGACCAGGCCCCGGTGCTCTCGGAAGAAATGTTACAGCTCGGCGCCTGGATCGCCGCCTACTACCTCGCGCCGCTCGGCGAAGTCCTGCGCACCATGCTTCCGCTCGGCGCGGAGCTACGCCGCGAAACTCTGTTCCGCATCACCGACCGTGGCCGCGCCCGCCTGGCCGCACCGCTGCAAGCCGTTCTCGACGCGCCCGCCGCAAGATCCCGATCACACCATCCTCAGCTTCCTGTCCGAGCACGGAGAATCGCGCGCCGCCACCCTGCGCACCAAAGCCTCCGCGTCCGCCGCATCGCTCAACCAGCTCGTCGCCCGCCGCTGGGTCGAACGCGAATCGACCGCCGTTCCCCAGGATGCGCGCCGCACCCTTCGCATCGCCGTGCTCGTTCCCGAAGCGCGCCTGCCCAAGCTGAATGACAATCAGCAGCGCCTGCTCTCGCAGCTCGCCGGCGCCCGTGGCCGTCTCCCCGTCAGCGAAATTCGCGCGCTCGGCATTCCCGACTCCACCCTGGCCACGCTCGTTCGCCGCCAGCTCGTGCGCATTGAAGAAATTTCCGCCGACAGCGTCCTCGACGCTTTCAACTTTTCAGCAGACTTGCCCGGCTCCTCCGTCCCCGTTGAAGCGATGCTGAACGATGCCCAGAGAGAAACCCTGCTGCAGATCGCGGCCGCTGTCCACACTCGAAAATTCCAGCCCTTCCTCCTGCACGGCATCACCGGCTCCGGCAAAACCGCCGTCTACATCGCGGCCATGCGGCGCGTGCTCGACGCAGGACTGTCCAGTCTCCTTCTGGTCCCGGAAATTGGCCTCACTCCCGCCATGGTCGCGCAGCTCCGCTCCAGCTTCGGCACGCAGGTGGCCCTGCTCCATTCCGCGCTGACCGCCACGGAACGCACCGCGCAATGGCATAGGATTCGCCGCGGCGAAGCGCGCGTCATCGTCGGCACCCGCTCCGCAGTTTTTGCGCCCATCGCCGATCTCGCCCTTGTCGTCGTCGATGAGGAACATGACACCTCCTACAAGCAGGCCGATCTCCCCCGCTATCACGCCCGAGACGTCGCCGTCATGCGCGCGAAATCCGCGGGCGCGACCATCGTCCTCGGCTCCGCAACCCCCTCGCTCGAATCATGGGCGAACGCCCAACGCGGAAAATATTCCCTGCTCACTATCAAGCAGCGCGTCGGCAAGCGGCCGCTCCCAGAAGTTTCTCTCATCGACATGCGCCAGGAATTCGCCGAGACCGGCAAGGATGACCTGCTCTCCCGCGCCCTCGTCGAAGAAATCGAATCGACCCTCGGCCGCGGCGAACAGGCCATGCTGCTCTTGAATCGCCGCGGCTATTCCTTCGTCGTCATGTGCCGCGCCTGCGGCGAAAAGCTCGAGTGCGAAAATTGCGCCATCGCGCTCACGCATCACAAATCGACACCCGGAAACGATCCCGGCAGCCCCGTCCATCAGCGCATGGAGTGCCACTACTGCGGCTTCCGCCGCACCGTCCCGAAACATTGCCCCAAATGCGAAAGCGAGCATATCTACTTCTTCGGCGTCGGCTCCCAGCAAGGCGAAGAACGTCTGCAGGAGATGTTCCCACACGCTCGCATCGCCCGCATGGACCGCGACACCATGCGCAGCCATCGTGACTATGAGCGCATCCTCGGCACGCCTCAACAGCGGCGAAATCAATCTGCTCGTCGGCACCCAGATGATCGCCAAAGGCCACGACATTCACAACGTCACGCTCGTCGGAGTCATCGGAGTCGATCACGCCCTCAGCCTGCCCGATTTCCGTTCCGCCGAGCGCGTATTTCAACTGCTCACCCAGGTCGCCGGACGTGCCGGACGCGGCGAGCTGCCAGGCCGCGTCCTCGTCCAGACGCATCATCTCGACCACTACGCGATCCGCTTCGCCGCCGAACATAACTACGCTGCGTTTGTCGAGCAGGAACTGCGATATCGCCGCCTGCTCCACTATCCCCCGGCCGCCGTGCTCACCAACGTGCTCATCGAACACAGCGACCCGACGAAAGCTTCGCATTGGGCCAGCCAGCTAGGCCAGTGGTTTCAGCATCAGACACTGCCCGGCGTGCGCGTGCTCGGGCCCGCCGCTTCCCCCATTGCGCGCATCAAGCGCATCCATCGCTTCCATCTAATTTTGAAGGCGGCGGATCGCAGGCAACTATCCGCAGCCGTCCGCGGCATGCTGGCGTTCGCAGACTCCGCCGAAATCCCCCGCCGCCACATTACCGTGGACGTCGACGCCGTCCAGCTAATGTAGCGGCGCTCAGGATGTGACGGGAACCGGGCTTCAGTCCTTGCGTCAGAACGGAGCTCAGGATTTGAAGGGTATGGGCGCCACCCGGGATGAATGCTCCGGTAGACGACCAACTTCACTTCGGAGATCAGTGCTTAGGTAGACCCCGGCCTTTAGTCCGGGGTTTTGACGCCACTGAAAGACGCCTTCAGGCGCTGAGGTAAAGCCCTATCGCGGCATATCCCGGTGAATGCACTTCACCTTGTAGCCATCCTCCTGCAGCAGCTTCTGCATCTGCTCGGCAATCATTACCGAGCGATGCTGGCCCCCCGTACAGCCAAAAGCCACGCTCAGGTAGCTCTTGCCTTCGTGGACGTAATGCGGCAGCAGAAACACAAGGAGATCGTGCACCTTGCGAATGAATTCTTTAGTTTCCGGGAACTTGTTAATGTAACGCACGACCTTTTGATCCTGCCCCGTCAGCGGCCGGAATTCCGCAATAAAGTGAGGATTCGGCAGGAACCGCACATCGAAAACCAGGTCCGCTTCCTGCGGCACGCCATTCTTGTAGCCGAAGCTGATCGTGGAAATCAGCAGGTTTTTGTCTTCGCTCTCCGGCTGAAACAATCCGTTGATGTGCGCCCGCAACTCATGCACATTGAAGTTGGTCGTATCGATACACACGTCCGCGATGTTCCGCAGAGGCTCCAGCAAATCACGCTCAGAGTGAATCGATCGCCGAATCGTATCGATGCGGCTCAGCGGATGCGGCCTCCGCGTCTCCGAGAAACGCCGCAACAGGGCCTCATCGGAAGCCTCCAGAAACAACAGCTTCGTCGAAGTCGTTTGTCGAACCCGGCGCAGAATCTTCGGGAACCGGTCCAGTTGCGCGCCTTCGCGCACATCGATCACCAACGCCGCGCGATTGATCTCCGTCGACTGACGAACCAGGTCTGCGAACCGCGGAATCAAATCGATCGGCAAATTGTCGACCGAATAATATCCCAGATCCTCAAACGCTTTCAGCGCCGACAATTTCCCGGAGCCTGACATCCCCGTCAGAATCACCAGCTCATTGTCCGCCAGCGGGCGCTTGGGATCGGCCGTCGATTTCCTCTCAGCGGAAGATGCGGCAACTCCGGCCTTTCCATCCTGGCCCGACACGCTCGTAGCCGACCCACTCTTCGCCACCCGGCTCTTTTTCGGTCCACGCTTTGCTGAATCGCTTTTTCCGGCCGCTGCTTTCGATCCCTCGGAGTGCCCAGTTCCCTTCATGGCTTCTTCCATTCGGCAGAATAGTATTTGCAAGTTCGTTCAGGTAATCAGTTTATCCATTCGATCCGCTCCACCGCCATCGCCCTCCTACAAAACCTCGATCAGCCGCACAATTCCATCCCCCGCGCAGTGCAGCACTTTCACATCACCGGTGAGGTCGCGAAACACAAATACTTCCTGATCGCGGGACTCCGCCTCCTTCACCGCTTCGTCAATCGTCATCGCACGCTGTGCCATCGACTCCGGCGCCGGAACCACATGCAGCCCGAAAGCTTTTCCATTGCTGCCCGCGGCCTTCTTCGCCGCTGCTTTTTTTGCCGCCGCTTTCAAGCTTCCTGCGGGCAATTCCTCTCCCGTCGCCAGCGCCGGAAGCACCGCACTGATCGGCGTTCCCTTCCGCTTCTTCTCGTGCCGGCTTTCCTTCCGCCGGATTGCCTGCTTCTCCGCTTTTTCGAGCGCCGTCCGCAACGCAATCGTCAGCTCCGAAGCTTCCGACAGCCCCACCACCGTGTGGTGACGCGCTTTCACCGTGACTTCCGCAATCTCGGCATGTTTTTGCGAACTGAAAATTACGTGGGCGCTCGCTCCCTTACCGACAATCTTCTCAATACGGGCAAGCCCTTCGTCCGCCATTGTGCGCAGTTCTTTCGTCACTTTCACTTTTCGCCCGGTGAGTTCGGAATCCATCTTCTACTCCTTCTCGTTTTGGATGTCGTTCTAATCTCTCAGATGCGTATGCGTCGCTGATGCGTGCTCGGGATCCCCATGTCCTCCCGATACTTTGCCACCGTTCGCCGGTTTACCGCAATACCCTGCGACTGCAAAATCGCTGCCAGCGCATCATCGGTCAGCGGCTTGTGTGAATCTTCTTCCTCGATCATTTTTTTCACCTTGCGCTTCAACAGCAGCAAAGGAGTGTCCGCTCCCTCCGGCCCGTTCACCCCTTCGGTGAAAAAGAAGCGCAGCTCGTAGACGCCCTGCGGGGTATGAGCATATTTGTTCGCCACCGCCCGGCTCACCGTCGATGCATGCACGCCAATCTCCTCGGCGACATCCTTGATCATCATCGGCTTCAACGCATCCACGCCTTCTTCCAGAAATTCCCGCTGGCGGCGAACGATCACTTCGCACGTGCGCAGAATAGTGTTCTTGCGCTGCTCGATATTGCGCATCAACTGAATCGCGGAGCGATAGCGCTCCTTCACATAATCCTTGACCTCGCGATCCGTGCCCTCCTGCGTCAACATGCGGCGATAGCCCTGGTTCAGGCGCAGCGTCGGCATCTCTTCATCGTTGATCAGAATCACGTATTCGTCGTCGCGCTTGGCAAACGCCACATCCGGCTCGATCAGTCGCGCCTGCTCGCGGTTGTAGCGCTGTCCAGGTTTCGGATCGAGCCCGCGAATCGCCTCGATCGCACACTGCACCCGCGGCGGACGGCTGCCCGTCAACTTCGCCAGCTCGCGAATGTCGCGCTTCAGCAGGTGCGGCAGAAACTCGTCGATGATCCTCCGCGCCAGCGCCATGATCGCGTCGGCCTCGGCCAGCACATAATCCGGCACCGCCCCATCGGCAGTAACCACCTCCCGGTCCGGCGCCTCTGCCGCAGCCGCAGCCGCCGCAATCTGTATTGTTGTAGCCAGCGCTTCGGCCTCCTGCAGACGAACGTCCAGCTGCGTCAGCAGGCACTCGCGAAGATCGCGCGCCGCAATCCCCACCGGGTCCAGCCTGCGCACAACCTGCAGCGCCTCCGCAAGATCACGCCGCAACGCCGCTGGATATTCAATCGGAGCCGGCGGCAGCGCCGCAGCCGCAACATCCGCCACGCCCTCAATGTCCACCACGCCATTGAGATCCGCCACGCCGTTCGAACCATTAAAAATTTCTGGCGCAATCGAAGACGCAAACCCGTCCAAACCTGCAACAACGGAACCATGCCCGTTCAGCGCTGCCGTTCCGCTTTTCGCCGAGGCGCCGCGGCCGCTGCGCCGCCGGAGCATGAAAGGCCTGCTCTTTCGTGAGCGCCGCCAGCAGCTCTTCATCGCTCGCCGTCAGATATCCATCTTCATCCAGGTTCCCGATCACCAGCTCCGCGGCTTCGCGCACGCCCGGCGTCAAATGCAGCGAGCCCAGCTGCCACATCATGTGGTCGGTAAGAGTTGTAGCCTTGGAAAGAAAATTCTCGAACGAAGGCTTCTCGTTAATCTCGCTGCTATTCGGCGTGCGATACCCCGGATCGAGATAATCCTGGAAGTAGGAGCCGAAGTCGATCTCATCGAACGGATCGGTTTCTTTTTTTTCCTCGCCCGCCGGAGGCGCATCTTCCGGAGTGCGCACATCGTCGATCATCGGAACCGTTTCTTCCAGTTCCTCCAACACGGGATTCTCCAGAATCTCCGCGTCGATCATTTCCTTCAATTCCTGCTTATTCAAGCGCCAGCAGGCTGACCATTTGGACGAGGCCCGGCGTCAGCACCTGTCTCTGTGCGACCTTCAAATTAAGCCTGGGTTGAAGCAGTGCCATGGCAGAAATCTCAGTAGTGCTTGATTGGGTAGTCCCAGTTTACATTGGGGGAGAGTTGTGCCGGATATTTAATGCTTGCTGAGATATTTGCAGTTACCCCAGGCTGAAACCCTCCCCCAGGTACACCCGCCGCACCTCCGGATCGCGCCCCAGTTCCGCCGGCGTGCCGGTGCGAAAAATCTTCCCTTCGTTTATGATGTACGCCCTGTCGGTGACGGCAAGGGTTTCTCTCACATTATGATCGGTGATCAACACGCCGTAACCGCTTGCTTTCAGGTCGAAGATGATGTCCTGCAAATCGTGCACAGCGATCGGGTCGATGCCGGAAAACGGCTCGTCGAGAAGAATAAAATGCGGCTCGATGCACAGGCAGCGCGCAATCTCCACCCGCCGCCGCTCCCCGCCGGAAAGCGCATAGCCCCGCGTCTGTCTCACATGACCCAGGCTTAGCTGCTCGACCAGCCGCTCCATCCGCGCCCGGCGTTTTTCCCACCCGCCCGGCTGCGTTTCCAGCACCGCCAGAATGTTTTCCTCCACCGTCAGTTTGCGGAAAACCGACGGCTCCTGCGGCAGGTAACTGATTCCGAAATTCCGCGCCCGCAGATACATCGGCAGCCGCGTTATATCCTTGTCGCCCACCAGCACGCGGCCCGAATCCGGCTGCACCAGCCCGACGATCATGTAAAAACTCGTCGTCTTCCCCGCCCCGTTCGGGCCCAGCAGCCCGACCACTTCGCCCTGGCCAATCTCCAGGCTCACGCCGCGCACCACCTGTCTTCCACGGTAGTCCTTTGTGAGCAGGTCCGTCCTCAGATGCTGCATTACTTTCTAACCCTTGTCGTCGTCGTAGTCTGGTGGCCCGGCGTGCCACTTACCATTATCGCCTGCTCTTTGGAGGCAAAGGTCAAAACCTGCCCGCTCACCGTTCCTCGATCTGCATCGACCACCGTCGGCGGCCGCGCCGCGTCCCCGGTCAGAACAAAATGCCCGTCGGCTGCCGTGTACACCAGTCGGCCACCCGTCGCGCTCCTCCCCGGCTGCAGCAATCTCACGTCCCCGCTCGCGATAATGCTCTCGACCGCAGGCTGCGCCATCCCGCCGCGGTTTGCGGAAATGTTTTTCCCGCCCGCGGGCGCAAGAAATACTTCCGCACTGTCCGCCTTCAACACTCCATTCGAACTCGTCACCTGAACATCATTGAGAAAGCTCGCCTTCCGCTCCGCATCGGAATACAGCAGCCGCTCGCTTACCACACGAAACGTGGATGGCGCCTGCGTCCCGGCCTCCTTTTTCCCAGCTTTGCCAGAAGCCGCAACCGCGCCCACGAAATTCCCAATCACGCATTCCGTGCAGGATGGAGCGCCGTACGCTGTCAACGTCCCCACCTTCTGCGACAGCTCGATCACGGGAGCTTCGATCGTATCGCCGCCCTGCCAAAGCCGCGCCCGCCCGGAAAATACCGCTGTCTGCGTCTCCCGAACCACCGTCGCCCGCTCCGAAATAATATGCACCGGCTGCCCACCATCCAGCAGCCCGCCCGCACCGCGCCTCGCCTGCGCTAACGCCCCCTGACTTCCCGGCCGCAACGTCGTCTGCACCGGGCCCGTCGCCGCCATCTTCCCCGCCGTCCGCTCCATCTCCATGCGGCTAGCCGTCATCTCCAGTTGAGCGTCGCGGAACATCGGCTTCCCCGTCAGCGTCAGCGTATCGTCCGCGGCCACATAGGAAGCGCGCTCCGCCGTCGCCGTAGAAATCTGCGGCCCCGCCTGCCCTGTCCTCTTTTTGTTTAGCGCCTGCGGCTTCTCGTTTACAGTCTGCTGCAGAGTCACATGCCCCGTCTGCACCGCCGTCCGTATCGACTGTGCCGCCCCCGCATTCCTGCCGCTTACGCGATCGCCCGGCGAACCCGCACCCTGCGATGCCGCGCCCGGCGCGAACTCAACCAGCAACGTGTCCCCCGCGCTCGTGTCAACATCACCGTTCGCCCCAACCGTCTTCAACCGCGTCTCGCCCGTTCCCTGCAGCTCCTCGATCTGGTTCCCGATCGCAAAATTCGCCCGCAACATTTGCCCCGCGACATTTGTCTGCTGCGGCGCACTTCCCGGACTCTTCGACTCTGCAGTAAAAACCGCATTCCCCGTCGCGTCTGCGGATTTCAATTGCACGTTGCCGCTCTTCGATGGCTGCAACGCCAACACCACGCGGTCCCCAACCAGCGCGCGCCGCAGCAAACTTTTGCCGGCCGCCACCTCCTGCCGGCACTCGACAGCGCGATCCAGAAGAACGCGTTCCGCGCGCCCCTGGGTGTCAAAATCAACCTCAGCCTGCTGCGCCTTTCCGGAGACTTTCTCCCTCGGCTGGTTCCCCGTAAACTCGACCCCGCCGGAAAAATGCGCCTGCCGCGGCTGGCTGCGTGTATCCAGCGCAACCTGCAGTCTTTGCGCGCGTACCTCCCCGCCCTCCGTTGAAGCCAGCCTCACTCCACCCTGCGCATCCACTCGCTCCGCCGAACCGTCCCCGCGCAGAAACACAATCGCCGCGTCCGCCATCGCCCTCTGCGGGCCGGAGGAATACCTGGGCCCAGAAAGATGAACCTGCTCCTCGTTCCGGTCATACACCGCCCGCGCCGCATGCAGCACCGCCGGACCCGTTTGCATCTGCGTCGTCAATACGATCTTCGATTCGAGCAGCAGCCGCCCCTGCTTCGAATCGTATTCCGCACCCACCGCCTGGCCGCTCGAATCGGCAAGCGCGAAATCCACCTCGCCGCTGCAGCTCGCCACGCCTGTTTTCTGATTGAAAATCAATCCATGGGTGGTCACGCGAACGACCTGCCCCGCATTGTTCCCCGCCGCCGGAGCATGCAGCACAAGGTGCGCCTCCCCGTCCGACCGCACAATCTGCCCGTGCGGATCGTATTGAAAATCGTTCCCCGCGATCGTGTCCGCCGCCCCGCCCTGCGGGCTGTACAGATCGATCTCGACATCATGCAGCGCAACCCGCCCGCCGGATTTAAACTCCACCGCCCGCGCCGCATGCAGCGTGAACAGCGTCCGCCCCTGCCCGTTGCTTTGCGAAAGCGTAAAGCCTTTTGTGGATTGCTGAATCTGCAAGCCAAGACGCGCCGGAAGGTCCTGCGCAATACGCCGCATCCGCCAGCGCCCATAAAAAAACGCGCCCGCAATCGAAATCAGCAGTAATACCGCCAGCGCCACAATCGCAGCGCGCAGCCTCTCAATCGTCAACGGCATGGCTTCATCTTCTCACTTCGCGCCGCCCGCCCCAGAACACTAGCGCGCCGCATCACTACAATGGAGCTATGGCCGACCCGTTGTATTACAGCCTGTGGTTCCCGAATTTCCGCTTCGCCTCGCTGCCGGAAAAGCTCGCGCAAGTCATGCACCAGCTGCCCGACGCCCTCGTCACCGCCGCCTCCGTCTATCCCATCGACTGGCAGCAGCCCTCCACCTTCCAGCGCATCTTCAGCACTCCGGACACCTATCCCGCCGACGCCGTCAGCCCCGAACAGGCCGTCGAAGAAGCCACGGAAATGCTCCATGAAGACTGCGCGTATGAGTTCGAAGTTCCATGGAAGCTCTGGTATCCCGAGACCGATGGCCTCCTCGATCCCATCTGGCGCGAGGAGATGCGACTGCTGCGCATCGTCGGCTTCGGCCCGCTCTTCGATGAAGGAGCGTTCGAGCAGAACGGCCACATCCGCATCGAGCTAGGCCCCGACGCGCCCTTCCTGTGGGAAGATGTAGACCTCGACGAGCAGGGCCAGCTCCACGTAAAGCAAAACGTAGCCCTGCTCGTAGCCTTCACACTAGCCATCGAACAAAACTGCGGCGTAGAAACCCGCCTCCTCTGGACCGAAAGCGAAGAAACCCTGGCCCAAAAACTAATCGCCAGATTGCAGAAGTTGAATTAGAAAACTGCCGGTGCCCCATTCAAGCCGCATCTGGCTTGAGTGGGATCAACATGGGTGCCCCACGTCTCGCTTCTGAGACCTGGGATTCCGCCCATACGCGAATCGAAAAAAGGAAATTCTCAGGACAAGTCATTCTGAACGAAGTGAAGGATCCAGAGAATCTCCACCCTCGATCTGAAGGAAAGCTTCCTAAATCGAAGCCAGCTCAGAAAAATCCGCCGCCCATCGCACCGTAGCCTCTGTGCGAGCCAGCAAAGCCAGACGATTGTCCCGCAGCCGCGAATCCTCCACCATCACCATCACAGAATCGAAGAATGCATTCAGCGGCAGCTGCAACCCGGCAATCGCCGCAATCACCGCCGCATACTCCCCGGCACGATAGTTCTTCTGAATCTCCGCATCCGCCGCCGAAACCCTCCGCGCCAGCTCAATCTCCGCCGGCTCTTTCAGCAGCCCGCCTGACTCCGCAGCCGCATAAGAAATCTTCTTCTCCCGAGCCTGCCGCAAAATATTCGAAGTCCTCTTCAACAACTCCGCCACCGCGATTACATGGCCCGAACCAACCTGCTGTTCCAGCGCCTTCGCAAAACCAGCGATCGAACCGTACCCAATCCGCTCGCCCTTTTCCGTATCCCGTTCGGCAGCGCGGGAATTCCGAACCGCTCTCGCAACATGCAACCGGACCCCGCAGCTCTCCTGCAAATAAAATTCCAGCCGGTCCAACATAAATTCCTTCAGCTGCCATGGCAGCTCACCGTCTCCCTCCCGACCAGCGACTGCAGCTTTCAACACGCTCGCCAGATGCAACTGATTGCGCACCGCTTCGTTCTCCGCAAGGATACGGATCACGCCCGCCCCCGCGCGCCGCAGCGCAAACGGATCTTTCGATCCCGTCGGCACCATTCCCTTTTCGAACATCGCCGCAATCGTCGTGATCTTATCCGCCAGCGCCAACACCGCGCCCAGCCTGCTCACAGGAATCGCATCGCCAGTCCCTTGCGGACGATACTGCTCATAAATAGCATCGGCAACTTCTCTCGGAAATCCCTGCGCCCGCGCATACAATCCGCCGACGATCCCCTGCAGCTCCGTGAACTCCTTCACCATCTCCGTCGTCAGGTCCGTCTTCGCCAGCCGCACCGCCAACTCGACGTGCGACAGATCGAGCGCGCTCGAAAATTCCTTCCGCAAGCGATTTCGCAGCGCCCTGGTTCAGCTGCGTCTTGTCCCAATAACTCCCAATCTCTTTCTGGAACGTAACGTTCTTCAGCCTCTCCACCCGGTCCACCAGCGGAATCTGCTGATCCACATCCCAGAAAAATCGCGCATCGTTAAACCGCGCCCGCAGCACCCGCTCATTCCCGTGCCGAATCACAGTCGCGCCCGCCGCATCCACGGCGATATTCAGCACCGCCAGAAAATTCGGCAGTAGCTTTCCATCCGCATCTTCGAGCGCAAAATATTTCTGATGATCCCGCATCACCGTCACCAGCACTTCTTCCGGCAGATCGAGATAGCTCGCATCGAATCCGCCCGCGATCACACTCGGCCACTCCGTCAAATGCGTGACGACCTCAACCAGCGCCTCATCCTCGCGCCAGCGCGCCCCCGGAATCTTCCGCGTCTCCGCGTCGAGCGCCTTGCGAATCCGCTGCCGCCGCGCCTCCGGATCGACCTCAACATAAGCCGCCGCAAGTTTCTCCACATACTCCTGCGGCCTGCGAATCAGAACCGGCGCGTCGCCATAGAGCACGCGATGGCCATAACTCTGCGCATCGGCAACCACCCCCGCAAACTCCACCCGAAGAATTTCCTCATCCAGCAGCGCCACCATCCAGCGCACCGGACGCACAAATCGCTCCGGCTTCCCCGACCGCCAGTACATGTTCTTCGGCCAATAAATCCCGCCAATCTCCGCCGGCAGCATCGCCGTCAACACTGCCCCGGCACTCTGCCCGGCTCGGCGAACCGTAGCAGTTACATATTCCCCCTTGGCATTTTGAATCGTCTGCAGCGCACCCACATCCACGCCGGACTTTTTCGCAAATGCCATTGCCGCAGGCGTCGCCGCGCCGTCCTTGTAAGCCACCGCCACCGACGGCCCGATCACCTGCTCTTCCATGTCGGCCTGCCTGGCCAACAAGCCCTCCGCCACAACCGCCAGCCGCCGGGGCGTAGAAAAACTCCGCACCAGGAATCCATCCCCCGCCAACCGCTCCCGTTCGACGAGGCCCCGCACCCGCCGCGCCAGCTCCAGCTCTGCGGCAGCAATCATGCTGGCGGGGATCTCTTCCAATCCAATCTCAAACAGAAATGCAGGCATCGTCTTCTTTTCGTAAATAGAGGTTGTTCTTTTCGTAAATGGAGATTGATTCTGGGTGCCCCATTCAAGCCCTCTTCTGGCCTGAGTGGGATAAAGAATATTCCTCAAAATTTAGCGTCACGCAGGCACAAACTGCCCCTGTTGCTGCGCCGCATACGCCTTCGCCACACCCACCGCCAGTGCACGAATCCGCGCGATCACGCCGACGCGCTCCGTAACAGAAATCGCCCCGCGCGCATCCAGCAAATTAAAAAGATGCGAGCATTTCAGGCAAAGATCGAACGCCGCCAGCAGTGGCACCCGGCTGCGCGTTACCGCATCCGCATCCTCCGGCAACGCTCGCGCTTCCGCCAGCAGCGCCTGGCATTCTTCCTCATACAGCCTGAAATGCTGCCACAGCTTTTCCACATCGGCCTTCTCAAAGTTGTAGACAGAAAATTGCAGCTCGTCCGCAAACCGCACGTCCCCATACGTCACAGCTTTTCCCGTCAAGGGATCGCGCGCCCACACAATGTCATAGATCGAATCCACATCCTGCAGAAACGCCGCAATCCGCTCCAGCCCATACGTAATCTCGCCCGCGATCGGATCGAGATCGATCCCGCCGCACTGCTGAAAATACGTGAACTGCGTAATCTCCAACCCATCCAGCATCACCTGCCACCCGATACCCCACGCCCCCAGGGTCGGCGACTCCCAGTTGTCCTCTTCAAATTTCACATCATGCTGCCGCAGATCGATCCCGATCGCCGCCAGCGATTCCAGATACAGCGCCTGAATATCATCCGGCGGCGGCTTCAAAATCACCTGCAGCTGCGTGTGCTTGAACAGTCGATTGGGATTTTCCCCATACCGCCCATCCGCCGGCCGCCGCGACGGCTGCGCATACGCCACGCGAAACGGCTTCGGCCCCAGCACCCGCAAAAACGTCTCCGGCGACATCGTGCCCGCGCCCACTTCCACGTCATACGCCTGCTGCAGAACGCATCCGCGGCTCGCCCAGAACTGCTGCAGCGTGAACAGCACATCCTGAAACGTCAGCGGAGTCTTCGCCGCACCCGTAGCCATACTCGAACCCTCTGCTGCCACGAAAGCTTCACTCCCTCACAAAAAAATCCCGCTGCGTTGATGCTGATTGTAACGGAGTCGCGCGCATTCCCCTCACCCGCCCAGCCGCGCAATTGCCGCCGCCGCATTCAACCGCCGCTCAATGTGCCGCTCCAGCGTGCGGAATAAAAACCTCCGCAGATCCTGCCCCCGCTGGCGCGGCCATTCCTCCTCCGCCATCGCCCGCATCGGCTCCCGCAACATGCGCTCGGCCAGCGCCAATGCCTCCGCGCTCAGCTTGCTGCTGCTCGGCTTCCTGTGCCGCGCGCAACTCAGGCCATCGCTCAGCGGATGAAAATACGCCGCCTCCCCGAACCGCTCGCCGCAATCCGTGCAGCGATCCATCTCCGGCAGCCACCCGATCAGCCGCGTGATCCACAAAGAAAAATATGTCAGCGGCATCCAGCACGCATCCACCCGCGTCTGCTCCAGCGCCGCCAGCGTCAAGCGAAAAATCGCGTCCTGCGGATCATGGTCCGGCAGCACGCTCTCCAGCACCTCGCCATACAACGCCAGCGTGGCCGCTCGAAGATAATCCACCGGCCGCCCCAGCGGCGAAGCGATCGCCTCAAACTGTTCCAGCCGCACCAGCTCCTGCCGCGGCCGCTCCGCGTACGCCGCCCGCACGTACGTCATCGGCTCCAGCGTTCCCCCAAACCGCTTGCGCGATTTCAGCGCCGCCTTGGCCACCCCGCGCACTTTTCCCAGGTCCCGCGTAAACAACGAAACCAGCAGGTCCGATTCCTGAAACGGCCAGGTGCGCAACACGATCGCCTCAGACTTGTGCGGAATCATCGTCCAACCCTGCCGAATCCATCGCTGCCCCAGGTCTCGGTTCCAACACCCAGGATCACAAAATCAAAATTCATCGCAAAATAAAAAGCGCGCAGCGAAATCGCTGCGCGCTTCACAACCTGAAACTTAAACCTAGCGGCCGAAATACTGCGCGTTCGTCTGCTCGTAATTCTTCCACTTCTCCGGAAGATCATCACCGGCAAAGATCGCCGAAACCGGACACACCGGAACGCACGCGCCGCAATCGATGCACTCAACCGGATCGATAAAAATCTGCTCCAGCTCCGTAAACTGGGGCTCATCCTTCTTGGGATGAATGCAATCCACCGGACACGCATCCACGCACGCAGCATCCTTGGTGCCGATGCAGGGTTCTGCAATTACATAAGCCATAAGCCGTTCCGTTCTCCTCGAAAGGGATCAACCAGACACTTCGATTGTAACAAACCCAGACCGCGCAATTACCGCGCACGAAGCGCCAGGTGCCCATTCCAGCCGCGTTCTTGCGTCCAGGATGAGATAGGCTGCTCGATCCCGACCTAACCCCTCAGCGTCTACCGCTTCCCAAGCATCGCAGCAAACTCGCCGGGCGTAGGAATCGGCTCCAGATTCTTCCCCGCAAACATGTCGCGGAATAGATTCACCAGCTCCGCATGGATCTTCCCATTCGTCGCCAGCACTTCCACGCTCGCCAGGTGAAACGCGCTGCCGTCGATGTACGTCACCCGCCCGCCCGCTTCCCGCACCAGCAACACACCCGCCGCCGTGTCCCAGGAATTCAGCTTGAACTCCCAATATCCATCCAGCCGCCCGCACGCCGTGTATGCCAGGTCCAGCGCCGCCGAACCCGCCCTCCGCACACCGTGCGAGCGCAGCGTCACCTCATGATAAAAATGCACGTTGGGATTTCCATGGCGTTTGCGGCTCGGAAATCCAGTCGCAATCAGAGATTCCGCCATCACCGCGTTTGACGAAACCTGTATCCGCCGACCGTTCAAAAAAGCTCCCCGGTCTTTTTCCGCCAGAAACATTTCGTCGCGCAACGGATCATAAATTACACCCGCAATCATTTCCCCATCTGCATCCGCAG
Source organism: uncultured Acidobacteriota bacterium (assembly GCA_963744615.1). Taxonomy (GTDB): domain Bacteria; phylum Acidobacteriota; class Terriglobia; order Terriglobales; family Acidobacteriaceae; genus JAKAAZ01. The sequence continues at coordinate 1,016,109 of CAVUUE010000003.1, read as the reverse complement.
CCGTACCCGCCGGCCGGCGCTCCAGCCCCATCGACACGCAGAATGCCGGAAATCCATGCGCAAAATTCGTCGTGCCGTCCAGCGGATCGATGTACCAGCGATATTCGCAGTCCATCCGCGCCCGCGTTCCCTCTTCCCCGACGATGCCATGCTCGGGCCATTGCGCATGCAGCCGCTCGACCAGCAGCTTCTCGCTCTCGCGGTCGGCCACCGTCACCAGGTCCACTTCGCCCTTGTATTCCGTCACCACACCGCGCTGGTAGTGTCCACGCAGCAACGCCCCCGCGGCCCGCGCCATCTCCGATGCCGGACCCGCGTACGGAAACTGGTCTAAATCGATCCCACTCATTCCGGCGCGTCCTTCTCCTTCTGCGGCGACTCCTTGCGAGGCGCGGGACGGCGCGTCTTTTCCGTAATCGTCAATATTTGTCGCTTGTAGATGAATAGATTCGGCTTGTCCTCGCGCGTCAGCCGGATCATGCGATCGTCAAAGTACTCGATCCATCCATGCAGCGACTCGCCGTCACGCAATTGAATCGTTACCGGAGTCTGCCGTTCACTCAAAGTGCGCAGGTAAATCGCTTCCTGCCCGGTTTCCGTTTGTGGCTGATGAGATTTCTGCTTGCGGCGGCCAGTTCCAGTAGGGTTCACACGGCCAGTATAGCGTCCCACTTCACTTATCAGCAGCGCCGATCAATCGTCATCTTCAGCGAAGCGCAGCGAAGTCGAGGAATCTGCCTTCTGTATTTCAGCGCCAATCCCAGCAGGAAACGGCTCCCCATCCGCCCACATCGCGCCGTCCTCAAAATATTCTTTCTTCCAGATGGGCACGGTTTTTTTCAGCGTGTCGATCATCCACCGGCAGGCGTCGAAAGCCTGCGCACGATGCGCCGAACCCACCGCGATCCACACACTCGTCTCCCCAACCTGCAATCGCCCCAACCGATGCGCCAAAACAACCCAGCGTACGCCGAAACGGGTCTTCGCCTCCCCGGCCAAAGCCCTCATCTGGTCGAGCGCCATCTCCTCATACGCTTCGTAATCCAGATACAGCGTCCGCCGGCCACGCGTGTTGTTGCGCACAATCCCATCGAAGACCACCACCGCGCCATCTTCGCCGTCCTTCAACAGCGGCAGCAAATCATGGAGATCGATCGCCTCGCGCTGCAACCAGACCATCGGCTCCTGCGCCGCGCATCCTCCACTCACCGGCGGCAGCAGCGCAACTTCATCCCCATCTTCCAGCACCCGCGTCGCCTGCGCATATTCGCGATTCACCGCCACCGCCAGCGAGCCCGCAAACTTCCGTGCCTCGGGAGGAGCATTCTCCAGGCAACGCTCAACGCATTCCCCGACGGTCGCCCCGTCCGCGAGTTCGACAGTTCCCCCCGGCAGCGCCATCGATTCCTTCAACCCGCCAAACAACAACACCCGCACCCGCATGGCTCCAGTGTAGTGCGTAACTTTTCCTCCGAAGAGTACGGGAATCAGCCCGGGTATAAATGCATCGATGCCACGCAAGCCCTGACTCAAGTCCGGAAAAAAGTCCATCGCAACCCAGATAGACCCCGGGACTTCAGACCGGGGATAAAAGACTCCCAGAATGCGCCTTTAGGCGCTGAGGTAACGCGTCCTCACCAAGCCCAGACAGGAGTACGCGCCGCATTCCACGCAGTACTATTACCGCATGATCGCTCTGAACCGACGCAACCTGCTCTACATTTTGGCCTGTGCCACCGCATGGCCCGCTCTGGGGTGGACTGCCGCCTCCAGCCTGGCAGCGCAAAATAAGCCCGCCCAGGCTATGAATCCAGCGACCCAGAAAGCGCCGTCCCCTGACACAAGCCTTCCCGCCGAGCGAGTCCTCGGCATAGGAGGCCTGTTCTTTCGTGCTCGAGACCCGAAAGCTCTCGCCGACTGGTATCGCATCCACCTCGGCGTCACTCCCAGTCCAACCCGCGAGGGAGACCCGTCCTGGCACACGCAGGCGGGCACCACCGTCTTCGCGCCCTTCCCTGAAACCACGAAATATTTCGGTGACCAGCACCAGATGTGGATGGTGAATTTCCGCGTCCGCGACATCGAGAAAATGGCCGCACAGCTCCGCTCCGCAGGCATAGCAGTCACTGTCGATCCCGTGCACTATCCCATCGGCCGCTTCGCTCGAACCCACGACCCGGAAGGAAATCCCATTGAATTGTGGGAACCAGCCGGCCCCGACGCATCACCCAGGTGAACCCGGCAGCGCGTCCTCCGAGAGCCCCAGCTCCCCCTGCTCCGGATTCGCCGGATACCAGATCCGCGTGCCTTCCACCCGCGCAAAAGAATTCAGCACATGCGGCTTCCGGCGGCTCTCACCCGCGGCCGTGACAAAAATGTCTTCCACCGCTCGCCCATGCACCAGCAGCGCATCTCCGATCAGCGATCGATGGCACCGCCACGGCACTGCTTCCGAGCACATCACTGCCGCCGGCCTCCCCTCGTCCAGCTCCATCAACTCCCGCAGCGCTTCCGCAAACTCCGCCGTCTGCATGTAGTCGGCATAGCCGCGAAAACTCGAGTTGCGCCAGCCCATGTTGATCGAATCCTTGCGCGCGCGGCGCAGCCCGCCCAGGCTCGGCATCCAGCGGTATTCAATTCCGCTCGCTGCGAGCGAGGCCGCCAGTTCTTCCCCGCCAAACTGCGGATTGTGGCGCGACTTCGGAATCGTCCGCACATCGATCAGCAGCTTGACCCCATTCTCATCAAGAGCATGGAGAAAAACATCGATCGGCAGAGTGGAATGTCCAATGGTCAACACGAACGCTTGCCTGGCTCATCAACCTGAAATTTGGAGCTCGGCGGTATCTAGGTTTACTCCGCCCTGTCTTCGTTCGTAGCAACCACTGCCACGGCCTCTGAGAATTTCGATTTCAGCAGTGAAGCGGAGTACACCGCGGCCTTGCCGTCGTTAAACGTGACCAGTACGCTACCACCGATAATCTCTGCTTCGATCACCCTTGGTTCCGAATCGTTTTCCATGCCGAAAGTGTCTCCGGGACAGCAACACAGGGCTGTCCTCTATCAGACACATAGCGCAACTAAATTTGGCGCGTTCAATAAATCTCCGAAAAAACAAATTCGAGCGCGGGAATCCCGCGCTCGATCAGTTTCAATTAATTAAGCCTGCGCTCCCGCCAGCACCTGCGTCGGCTCCGGCTCCTGCTGCAGCACCTCTTCCAGCACTCGCGGCTTCAGCGCTTCCGGCAGCGCAATCGCCAGCACATCTTCAATCCGACGCGCATAGTGGATCGTCACTCCCGCAAGCTGCTCCGGCAGCAGGTCCTCTTCCACATTCAGCCGGTTTTCCTCCGGCAGAATAATGTCGCGAACCCCGGCACGGCGCGCCGCAAGGAACTTCTCCTTGATCCCGCCCACCGGCAGCACATTCCCACTCAGCGTAATCTCGCCCGTCATCGCCGTCAGCGGACGCACCTGCGTGTCCGTCATCAGCGAAACCAGCGTCGTCGCCAGCGTCACCCCCGCGGAAGGTCCATCCTTGGGAATCGCCCCCGCCGGAATATGCACATGCAGATCCACTTCCGTGTTGAAGTCTTCCTTCAGGCTCAGGATCTTCGCGTTCGACCGTACCCAGGTCAGCGCCGCCTGCATCGACTCCTGCATCACCTCGCCGATCTGCCCCGTCATCGTGAACCCGCCCTTGCCCTTCATCCGGTTGGCTTCAATGAACAGGATTTCCCCGCCAGCAGGCGTCCACGCCAGGCCCACGGCAACTCCTGGCCGCTGCGTGCGTTCGGCGATCTCGGTCTCCACCCGCACTTTAATCCCGCCCAGAAACTCCTGCACAACCTCCGGCGTCACCACCAGCTTGTCCGTCTTGCCCTCGGCCTTGCGGCGCGCCTGCTTGCGGCACACCGTCCCGATCCACTGCTCCAGCTTGCGAACGCCCGCCTCGCGCGTATAGTGCCGCACGATGCTGCGCACGCTGTCCTCTGGAAATTCAATGTCCGCCGCATCAATACCGTTCTCCTTGATCTGGCGCGGAATCAGATAGCGGAACGCAATATGCACCTTCTCGTCTTCCGTGTACCCGGTCAGCTCGATGATCTCCATGCGATCGCGCAGCGGCTCCGGAATCGGATCCAGCTGGTTGGCCGTGCAGATGAACAGCACCTTCGACAGGTCGAACGGCACATCCAGGTAATTATCCCGGAAGGTATTGTTCTGCTCCGGGTCCAGCGTCTCCAGCAGCGCGGAGGAAGGATCGCCGCGGAAATCCCGGCCCAGCTTGTCCACCTCATCCAGCATGAACACAGGATCGTTGGTCTCTGCGCGCCGCAGCGACTGCATAATCTGGCCCGGCATCGCTCCGATATACGTCCGGCGATGGCCGCGAATCTCCGCCTCGTCATGCATGCCGCCCAGCGATATCCGCTGAAACTTCCGCCCCAGCGCCCGCGCAATACTGCGGCCCAGGGAAGTTTTCCCCACACCCGGAGGCCCGACAAAGCACAGGATCGGCCCCTTCATATCCGGCTTCAGGCGGCGCACCGCCAAATAGTCCAGAATGCGCTCCTTCACCTTCTTCAGGTCGTAGTGGTCCTCGTCCAGAATCTCCTTGGCATTGGTGATGTCCACCTCGTTTCCCGAGGACTTCGCCCACGGCAGCACCGCCAGCCACTCCACGTAGTTGCGCGTGATGGAATAATCCGCCGCCATCGGCGACATGCGCGTGAGCCGGTTCAACTCCTTCAGCGCTTCCTTTTTCACCGCCTCCGGCATACCGGCCGCTTCCAGTTTCTCGCGCAGCTCTTCGGTATCCTTCGCGCCTTCGTCCATCTCGCCCAGTTCTTTTTGGATGGCCTTCAACTGCTCGCGCAGGTAATAATCCCGCTGCGACTGCTGCACCTGGTCCTGCACCTCCGTCTGGATCTTGTTGCGCAGCTGCTGCACTTCCAGTTCCTTCGCCAGGTGCCGGTTGATCCGCCCCATGCGCGCCAGTACGTCCGGCGTTTCGAGCAGCTCCTGCTTGTCCACGGTCGTCAGAATCGGCAGCGAAGACGCAATAAAATCCACCAGCCGCCCCGGCTCGTCGATATTCAAGGCAATCGTCTGCAACTCGTCCGACAACGTCGGCGAGACCGTCACAATCTGTTGAAACTGCGAAAGAATGTTCCGCTGCAGCGCTTCGGTTTCGGCGCTCTTTGCCGGCTCCGTATCTTCGATTACTTCCACTTCCGCCGTCATATACGGCGCCGACTGGTCGAACTCGGAGATCTTGACCCGCTCCGTCCCCTCCGTGAACACGAACAGGCTCTGGTTCGGCATCTTCACCACTTTATGCACCGTCGCCAGCGTCCCCACCCCATACAAATCCGTCGGCTGAGGAGCGTCCATGCGCGCGTCCCGCTGCGCGACCACGATGATCGTCTTCTCTTCCCCCAACGACTGAACCAGCTGGATGGAGCTTTCCCGTCCAACCGTCAACGGGAGCACGGCGTGTGGAAACAAGACAGTGTCCCGGACCGGAAGCACGGGATAGGTCTGCTTTGAATCACCTTTTTCCCGGCCTTTGCGTTCTCCGGGGTGAATAACACTCAGAAAATCACTAGACATGAGTCACCTTCTATCAAACTTTGTGCTTATATAGACGCTGCTTTTCGACCGAAGTTGCAAAATGTGCAGAACTGCCCGATTCACCCGTTCGGACCAATCAAAATTCACGCGTCGAGTTGGGGGCTCGCCGCAATGGCTCCTCGATCGTTCCCTTCCCGGCCGCCTGCCTGGAACCGGGATCAATCGCGCCGATACTCGGGCCAATACTCACCCGATACTCAGTTCGATGCATGTTTGCTCGCCGAGTAGCGGCCCAGTTCCTTCACCACCGGACATAGCTTGTTCAGCTCGCGAAGCACCTCGTCCGCCTGTGCATTCCCAGGCAGCGTCACATCGGCGTAGAACATGTACTCCCAGGGCCGCCCCGTAATGGGACGCGATTCAATCTTCGTCAGGTTCAGGTACCGGCTGGCGAAGGTTCCCAGCGCCTCCAGCAGCGCCCCCGGACGGTTTTCGAGCGAAAACACCAGCGACAGCTTTGCCGGGGATTCTTCCTCGGGCACGCAGTTCTTCCGGCGAATCAGCCAGAACCGCGTATAGCTCTCCGCATGGTCTTCGATTCCCGCCTGCAGAATCTCCGCCCCATAGTGCGCCGCTGCCTGTTTGCTGGCAATGGCCGCGATCTCCGGCTTCTTCTCCCGCATCACGTGCTTCACGCTGCCCGCCGTGTCGTAATAGCTGGTCGCCTTCAGGCGCGGATGCGCGGCAAAAAACTCCTTGCACTGCGCCAGCGCCACCGGATGCGACATCACATGCCGCACCGTTTCCTGGGTCGTTCCCGGCGCGACGATCAGGTTGTGCCGGATCCGCATCTGCAGCTCCCGCTCAATCCCGAACTCATGCTCGAAGAAAAGATCGTAGAAGTCGATCACCGATCCTGCCAGGCTGTTCTCAACCGGGATCACCGCCGCTTCCACCTCGGCGCAGTCGAGCTCCCGCAAAACCTCTGTCGCTGTCACGCAGGGCGCCACGGTGGCCGCTGGAACCATCGCCAGCGCCGCTTCGTGACTGAATGATCCCAGCTCTCCCTGGATTGCAACCCTCATCGGTACCTCACATGCAACCGGAATTCTCAAATTTAATCGCGCAACGCGGCAACTTCTTGGTCGTTAAACGCAACTTATCACAGGTACAAAACAAAGCTTCGATCGTAAGGAGACTAAAACAATGTTGTGGACCATTTTCGTAATTCTTCTGATCCTGTGGCTGCTCGGATTTATCGGCTTCCACGTGCTGGGCGCGTACATTCATATCCTGCTGGTTATTGCGGTCATCATCCTCATCTTCGCCGTCATCGGCGGAAGGCGATCGGCGCTTTAACCCTTTCAGGCGATCTGCGCGATACCATCGCCGCTTCGAACAGCGGGATGCCGGAACCGACCACCGTCCGGCATCCCGCTGCAAACACTCACATATCGGCCCCGGCCCCACGCCGGAACCGATCTTTTGCAGAAAAGGAGCACCCCATGAACAACGATCAGGTTTCCGGAAAATTCGATCAGGCAAAAGGCAAGGTCAAACAAGGCATCGGCGAAGCCGTCGGCAACCAGGACATGGCCAATAGTGGCACCGCCGACCAGGTCAAGGGCGCAGCCAAGGAAACGTGGGGCAATGTGAAGGACGCCGCCAACAAAAACACGGAAGACCAGGCCCACAACACCCGCCAGAACATCTCCGACAAGGTCGAAAACATGAAGGAGCGCGCGAACGAAAAGATCGACTCGGTCAAAGACCAGCACCGCATGAACGAAAAGAATCGCACCGCATAGCTAAATCGCCGCGCCAGAACGCAGGACGCGCCTCCGCACGTTGCGCCGAAATGCCCCGGGCAATTTCCGGGGCATTTCCGCATCCCGGCAATGAGGGTGCCCCGTAGGTAGGACCCCGAACCTCACTCCGAGCATAGCCAGCCAAGGGTAGACCCCGAACTTCACTCCGGGATAAGAAACTTCCAGAATGCGCCTTCAGGCGCTGAGGTAACCGCCTTACCGCCGCAACAAATCCACCGCAACCGCCGCAAAAAAGACAAAAGAAATAATCCCATTCATAGTAAAAAAAGCCGCATTCAGCCGCGTCAAATTCCGCGGAGAAACCAGCATGTGCTCATACAGCAGCATCGCGGCCACCGCCACCACTCCCAGCACCGTAAGCACGCCCAGGTGGAACACCGGCACCAGCCCAACCAGCAAAGCCAGCATCCCCAAATGCATCGCCCGCGCGATCCAGAACGCCGCCTCCAGCCCGAATGCCTGCGGAACGCTGTGCAATCCCACCTGCACGTCGTGCTCGTAATCCTGGCAGGCATACAGAACGTCGAATCCCGCCACCCAGAAAAGCACCGCCCCGGTCAAAATCAGAATGCGCGGATCGAGCGAGCCCCGCACCGCGATCCACGCCGCCGACGGAGCAATTCCCAGCGCCAGCCCAAGCACCAGGTGCGACCACCGCGTGAACCGCTTCGCGTAGGAATAAAAAAACACCACCGCCAGCGCCACCGGAGAAAGAATCAGCGTCAGCCGATTGAGACGGCTCGCCGCCATTATAAAAATCGCCGCCGACACAATCGTAAATCCGGCCGTAAACCGGCGGCTCAATAAACCCGCCGGAATCGCCCGCGACCTCGTCCGGGGATTGGCTGAGATCAATCTCCGCATCCGCCCAGCGATTGAACGCCATCGCCGCCGAACGCGCCGCAACCATGCACACCACAATCCAGAACAAGACGCGCCACGGCGGCAGCCCGCGCGCGGCCAGCATCGCGCCCGTCAGCGCAAACGGCAGCGCAAATATGGAGTGCTCCCACTTGATCATCTCCAGCGTAGTGCGCAGCCGCGCCGCCACCGGCCGCCGCGCCTGCAGCCCCTCGCCCCCGGCTTCCGTTCTCATCACGATGCTCATCCTATCCAGTGTAGATGGAACGCCCGCCAGATTTTTTCCATGGTCCGATCCGGTAAGCTGCTGCATCTAAGGCCAATGAGCTTTCATCGGCACTTGAAGCCAGACAAATCACGCCGCGATTCTCGACGGTGTCTACACACTCAATTCTCGAAGTAGGATGAAAAGAACCTCCGCCGCATAGTCAGGAAAGAACGCCGCAAGGAACTTCAATTTCATGGCCACCCGACAGCAGAGTCTTCCCGCAGGCAATCCACACCACGTCAATCCGTGGATGGTCGCGCTGGCCGTCATCCTGCCCACGTTCATGGAGGTCATCGACACCTCGATCGCCTCCGTCGCCCTGCCCTACATCGCCGGAAGCCTCGGCGCCAGCACCGATGAAGCCACCTGGGTGCTCACCAGCTATCTGGTCTGCAACGCCATCGTCCTGCCGGTCAGCGGATGGTGCGCGCAGCGCTTCGGCCGCAAAAAATTCCTGCTCACCTGCATCGTCATCTTCACCGCCAGCTCCTTCATGTGCGGCGCTGCCACCAGCCTGGGCATGATCCTCGTCGCCCGCGCCGTTCAGGGCGCCGGCGGCGGCGCCCTCCAGCCCATGTCGCAGTCGATCCTGCTCGAAACCTTCCCCGAGGAAAAACGCGGTCAGGCCATGGCCCTGTTTGGCCTCGGCGTCGTCGTCGCCCCCATTCTCGGCCCCACCCTCGGCGGCTATCTCACCGACACCTACACCTGGCGCTGGGCGTTCTACATCAACATCCCCGTGGGAATCCTGGCCTTCATCATGATCACCCGCTATCGTCTTCGACCCGGACTACATCCGCAACGCAAAGCCCGGGAAACTGGACGGCATCGGTCTCGGCCTGCTCGCCGTCTGGCTAGGCTGCCTCCAGATCATCCTCGACAAGGGTCAGGAAGACGACTGGTTCGGCGCCACGTGGATTCGATGGGCCACCGCCATTCTCGTCATCAGCTTCATCGCCTTCATCGCCCGCATGCTCATCAAGAATCGTCCTCTGGTCGATCTGCGCGTCTTTCGACATCGAAACTTTACCCTGGGATGTATTCTCATCGCCCTGTTCGGCGCCTGCATCTACGGCCTCGTCACCCTGCTCCCGCTCTTCTACCAGGAGATGCTCGGTTACACCGCCTACAACGCCGGCATCGCCGTCAGTCCGCGCGGCCTCGGTGCTGTCGTCGCCATGCCCATCATCGGCATCCTCACCTCAAAGCTCGACAACCGCTGGCTCATCGGCGGAGGATTTCTCATCTTCGGCATCTGCGGACTCTGGTTTGGTGAAGTCACCCTCGCCATCTCGCCATGGACATTCATCTGGGCCATCATCCTCAGCGGCTTCGGCTCCGGCATGGTCTTCGTCCCCCTCTCCACCACGACCATGGCTGGCCTGACGAATCAGGAAATCGGCAACGCCTCCGGCCTCTACAACCTATTGCGCAACGTCGGCGGCAGCCTCGGCATCTCCATCACCAACACGCTTCTGACGCGCCACGAGCAGGTACACCAGGCCAACCTGGTGCAGAACCTGTCGCCCGGCGGCCGCGTCTATCAGCAGCAGCTCAGCCACAGCGCCGCCGCCCTCGCCCCCAGAATCGGCTCCGCCATGTCCGAGCCCGGCGCCCTCGGCCGCCTCTACATGGCCCTCGGCCAGCAGGCCGCGCTGCTCTCCTACATGGACGATTTCCGCTACCTGGCCCTGGCCTCCTTTTGCTGCCTCCCCGTAGCCTTTGCCCTCAAGAAGACCGTAGCCCGCAAAGGCGCCATCTCCGCCGCCCACTAGCAAAATCAGCCCGGATGTGAACGGGTACGACCTTCAGTTTCGATCTGAGGGGTTCCGGCGTGAAGGGTAGGAACATGGATTTTGGACCTGGATACAGGGCATATTTCGGAAAACATGGCGAACAGTGAATTGTGTTGCTCGGCGGCGGCTCGAAGAAGCGACAACAGGCCGATATAAAGGCAGCGCAATGCGGCCTGACTGCCCCCGCCGGAAAATCCCGCAAGCGCAGCAAAGGGCGAGGCCAGCATAAAATCGCCGCCCCCGCCCTTCGCCCGCCAGCCCTGCTTACTTCTGTTCGTGCTTATTTCTGTTCGTTCCCCTGATTCCCAACCACCAGATCATTCGTCACCTGGAATACATTCGGCACCTGCATGGCCCGCGTGTACGCCAGCTGCTTATCCATCTGGCTGTCGACGATCCCGTACAGCGTCACCCGACCATTCTGCACAGAAATCCGAATCGGCTTTGACGGAACAATCGCATACCGCCGCAATGCCGGGAACCCGTAGATCGCGCGGTACACCTGGATGCGGATACCGTCGTCCATTGGCGATACCGGATCGACGCTGATGTGATCGATCAGCCCTTCACCCCCGGCGTATACGCTGCCAGCGAAAGCGCGGAGCTTTTCGCAACCGGCCCGACAGCGTGGCCGCCCAGCGTCACCACGCCATTCTGCACGTGTACGGAGATGGCATCGAACACCTGGCCGAAACCCACTCGATCGACCTCAATCCTGCTCAACAGCTTCCTCTGCAGAACATCATCCGGCAGCGTCGGTCCGCCGACCGCGATATTGTCCCGCACATCGCTTACTCCGCGAACCTTCTTCGCCTTCTTGATCGCGTCCGCTTTATATGCGAAGCGATCCACCTGGCCCGACAGCGTAACCGTTCCGTTGGACACCATCACATGAATGCCGGAGTAGTTCTTATTTCGAAGCTGCTTCTGAACCTCAGCGGTAAGTTGCGCATCCGAGCCGCCGTTGTCGGCTGCGAACACACAAGCAGAAGGCCCCAGCAGAACGGGCGCTGCCACCCATCCCGCCCCGCCAACCAACAGCGCAATCAACAATCCCGGTATTGCTTTTTTCCCTTGCATCGTCGTCTCTCCTCATGCACTCCGCGGCCTTTAGCACCGCGGAAATCCATCGTATGCCTTCGCCGGAATCATACGACAACCGCACGCGACTGCAAAGGCCGCCGCTTTCCTCACTGCTGCAGATAGTACTGAATCGTCGTCACCACCCGCACTTTCTGCAGAATGCTGGTGTTCGACGGTCCTCCGCCGCCCGGCATTCCCTCCCCCGAGGCCGCGTCTGCTGACGATATCGAAAACAATCCCTGCGACGCCTGGCGAATCGTTCCCACCTTGCTTCCCGAATCCGCCGCGAACCGCTCCGCCGCCGCGCGCGCGCTTCGCGTCGCCTCCGTAATCATCTCCGGCTTGATCGAATTCAGCCCGGTATATACGTAACTCACGCTGTTCTGTTGTCCATACTGCGCGCCGCCGCCCAGCACCACGCCGCTCGCGATCAGCGTGCTGGTCTTCTGCACCGCCGCCGCCACCTGGTTCACATTTTCGGAGCGCACCGTAATCGACTGCTGCACAATGTACCGGTTCGGCGCCTTGTTTCCGCCGTATTCGTTCGCCTGCGTGTCGGTCACGCTCGGCTGCCCCAGCGTAATGTCCGCCTGCGGAATTCCCTGCCCCGCCAGAAACTGCAGCACCGCCTGGCTGTCCTGCTTCGCTCTTCGCGTAGGTGGCTTTTAAATCGTTCCCTGCCTCGCGAAACGACAGCGGCCAGATCGCCAGATCCGCCTTCACCGTCCGCTCCGCCAGCCCGCGCACCGATACATAGCGATCCGCCAGCCGAACATCCTTGATCTGGCTCCCAAGAACCCATCCCCCCAGAACCAGCCCCAGAAGAATCCCGATCGCCAAAAATGCGTTGCCGGCAAATGTGCCGCGGTCCGACTCAATCATCCGGAGCCCTCCACCTCCCAAGCACTATCAGGCAGCCGCCCAGCCCGGTCAAGATAAATCTGCTTTGCCCGAAGATGGTGTAACGGAATTAATAGGAGTCATTCTGAAGCCGGGTGCCCCATTCTGGTCGCGTACTTCGCGGCTAGAGTGGGACGCGATTCTGCCGCACTGCAATACCTGTAAACAGGCATCACTTGTGCTTGCCCCGAATCTGCAAGTACATGCTGAACACATCCGCCTCATCGCGCACCGCAATAATCGACACATTCCGCGTCAAATCAAACTGCCCCTGGATCAACTGCTGCGCCGTAGTATTCACATTCGTCGCGAAGGTCAACGTCAGCTTCCGCCCCACCTGCTCCTCCACCGTAACCCGCGCCGTCGACTCGCCCAGCGTCCCCACAAAATTCGGATCGACGCGCACACTGCCCACCCCGAACAGCTTCTGCACCCGGCTGCTCACCGCCGCATTCAGCGCCCCGCCCAGCAGCGCTTCGGAGGTCAAATTCGCCCCCGCCTGCTGCTGCTCCCCATACATCGTCGCCTGTTCGTTCGTCCGTCCCAGCGCCAGCAGCGCCAGCACGTCGGCCTGCGTCAGCGGCGGCTCCGAACGATACGAAATGTCCAGCTTGCTCGGCGGCCCATGCAGGCTGATGATGATGTCGTAATTCTGCACCCGCGCCGAAGCCTCCAGATCGATCTGCGGAGAAATCGTCACCGGGTTCGCGAACACAATGTCCCCCTGCTGCAGGTGGTACGTCGTCCCCGCGAACGACGCCGAGCCCTGCGAAATATCAATGCGCCCCAGCACCGACGGATTTTCGAGCGTCCCCCGAATCCGCAAATTCACATCCCCCGCCAGCGACGCGAACGAGTTCTGAAATCCAAGCTCCGGGGCCGAGGTCACATGAACATCCAGCCGCACTCGATTCAGCGGCGACGACGGATCGACAGGAGCCGACACGCCCCCCGCGCCCGCCAGCGAAGCCACGTCCACGCTGCTTCCGATTCCGAATCGCACCATCTGCACATTGCCGCTCAACAGCAGGCTGTCGGAGGTGCCAAGCAATCGCAGTTTCGAATCGATCGAGCTCGACACGCCCTTGGGATAGCGAATGCGCACATCTTTCGTAGTCGCCGTCACATCGACGAACAGCCCATGCCGGTATCCCACAAAGCCGTTCATCGCGACCGTCCCGCCGCCGGAGGAGCCCTTCAACTGCTGCACCACCAGCCGGTCCTGATCGAAGGCCATCTCGCCGTTCAGGTCCGTCAGTCCGTTGGTCACGTTCGCCATGTGCAGATTCACGTGTGTAACCTGCGCCGTGCCCCGCAGGTTCGGCTGGCCGGCCGTGCCCCGCGCGTTCAGCACAAAATGCAGCTGCCCCGAGGACTGAACATTCGGATACATCGCCGACGCCAGACCCGCGTCAATCGAGCCTTCCGACCGCAGACGAAGACGATACCCGCTCAGAAGATCCACCGTCCCCTCCGCGCGCAGGTCCACATCCTCGCCCAGCAGATGCACCGGTTCCAGCATCACCTTCCCATCCCGCAGCGACACTTCCACCGGCCCTTCGGAACGTATCGAACGCCCGCCGATTGTCGCCGTAAACGCCTTCAGGTCCGCATCCGCGCGAATCTTCGCAAGCTCCTTCAGCGGCCCCGCCATGGTAATTTTTCCGTCCAGCGAAGACGCCCCACCCACCCCGGAAGGCGTCAAAATCTTCAGCATCGGCTCGATGTTGAATCCCACAAACGTAAGCTGCGCCTGCGCCGGATAGTTGCCCCGCAGCTCGACATGCCCGGCCGCGTCCACATGCGTCGCCAGCAGTTCCGCCCGCGACGTCAGCGTTAAATTTCCATCTTGCAGACGCGCCTCCGCATGCACGCGGCCCATCGCCTGGCCATCGAGCATCACGTTCTCAACCTGCATTGCGCCGGTCGCAATCGGCGCGCTCGCAGTCCCCGCCGCCTGCACGTGGAATCCCATCGTGCCGCCCACGCTCATCCGTTCCCTCTGCAACGCGCCCACCTGCTCCAGCAGAAAATGCTGCCCCGTCAGCTCGCCAGCGAGCGCGCCGGATTCGTAATCGTAGCGAAGACTCCCCGCCGCCGCGCCGCCAGCAGCCACCAGCCGCATCCGCGTCGCTTCCAGCGTATGTCCCTGCGCAACCAGTTCCAACGACGCGCTCGGAATCTTCTGCCCATCGACCACACCATGCGACAGCATCACATGCCCGGCGCCTTCGAGAGCGTCAAACGTCCCCGCAGCATGCGCGCTCGCCGTCAGCTCCCCCGATGCCGGAAATCCCGTCCCCGCCACCGCCTGCAAATCCGCAATCGACGCATCGTTAGTCTGCATCGTCCCCGCAATATGCGTCCGCCGGTCATATTTGTAATCGTCGCGTCCCGTTCGATCCGGCAGCAATTCAAAGCTGGTATGGATCGCACTCGTCCCCCGCAGCAGCTCCGCATTCCGCACCGTCAGCCGTGACGGAGTATATGAAAGATCGCTATGAAACCCATCCCACGTCAGCAGATGAACCGGAGCCGGCGCCGCCTTTTCCACCACCATCTCAAAGCGCTCTGAATCCAGATGCCCCACCGCCTCCAGCGCAAAAAATGATCCGTGAACATCCCCATGGAAGCTCGCATTCCCCAGCAGCTTCAGCGGCAGCGCATGCGCCTCCCCCTTCGGAGTCTCGTGCAGATCGAGCACCGTCAGCAGCCGGTCGAACTCCCCCAGATCGTGGCCCACAACATCCAGGTGCAATGCGCTGTTCAAATCCCGTGTATACAACGTCAGCAGGCCCGCGCCATGCACCTTCGTTGCCGGCGTGTTCTCGTCCGCCTGCTCGATCACCAGATGATGATGGTCGCCCAGATAATCCGCATGCGCGCTCCCCGTCACCGGGATCAGCCCCATCAGCCGCCGCGGCGCGCGCATCGTTAGATTTCCATGCACGTCCAGCCCGTTTCCATCTCCCGTCCAGTGCGCCGTCACCTCGCCATAAGTCGCCGTGGTAAATCCGATGTTCCAATATTCCTTAGGCGCAGTCGCCGCCAGCACCAGCGGCAGCGTGACCCCGGAAACCTGCGCCTCCATCCGCGCATCGAGCGGCTGATACACCCGCGCCGCAATCTTCGCCGCCGGCTTGTGCTTCCTATGCAGCCGGTCCAGCAGCGCCCGCGTACTCAGTCGCACATGCCGCCGCACCCAATCCTGCTTCCCTCCGTCACCCACCGGCCTCGTCGCTACTGCAGGCGAAAACACCGGCGCCGAAGGCCCAATACAATGCTTCATCACCAGGCTTCCCGCGATTCGTCCACCATCGTCGAGCACGGTAGAAAACCCTGTCAGCGAACACTGATCGTTATCGACCAGCAGATTCGTATGCAGCTCCACATTGCGCAGCCGCAGCCAGTCCGACTCCCACTCTCCGGAACGCAGGTCCACATGCCCGCTCACCTGAAAATCTTCGCTCTCCGCCTCGCCCGGCTTCCCATGCGCCTCGACGTTCAGCTTCAACGCGCCGTCGCGCAACTCGTTCTCACCGGCAATCGCACCCACCTGCCGCGCATCCACCGCACCATGCACATGCATCCGCCAGCTGGGATTCCCAAAATTCTTAAGCTCCCCCGTCATCGTCAAATGCGACCCGCCGGTCGTCAGATCGAAGCTCTCAACGCTGGCATTGTCCCGCCCCAGTCGAACCCTCGCCTTCAGTTGCGAATGCGCTTCCGCCGCATTCTTCAACCGGAACGTAATATCTCTGGTTTCGACCTCCGCCACATACTCCGCGCTCGGCCCCATGTACCGCATCTCGAGCTGCAGCGGCCCCGCCGCCATCTCCCACGGAACCTTGCGGTCATTCAACAGAACCAGCCCATCCCGCACCCGCGTCCTGTCGATGGCAAGCCGCAGCAAAGACTCCGGCAGCGGTTCCTTGCTAGCCGTGTGCGGCTGCGGCTGGTTCGTAGTTCCGTCCGGATAAAAAATCAGATGAATCGTCGGACGATCCGCATCCAGCGCGGCCAGCGCAATCTTGGGAGTAAAAAAAGAAATGATCTTCGCGTTCAGCCGCAGATGATCGACATGAAAATACGGCGCCTGGTCCGCCGCTTCCTTACCGTGGATCGTCAGCCCATCGACATCAATCGCTAGCCGCCGCACGCTCCACTGGAACGAGCGAATCTCCACTCTCCCGCCCGTCGTCCGCTCCAGCGTCTCCACCAGCGTCTTGTTGACACGCGCAGCAAATTGCGGCGTCGACGCATACCAGACCAAGCCACCCAACAGCACCACCGCAATCGCCACCACAACCGCGGCGGAATACGCAACATGCCGCCCGCGCAGGCCGCGCCGGTTCGTGGGAGTCGTCTCGGACTGCGTCATTGCCCGCTCTCCACAGTGCCGTAAGCGCCGTCCAGAATCCGCACATGCTCCTCGCCGCGCAAGCTCTGCAGCCACTGATCCAGCATCCCGCTCACCTGCTGCTGGCGAAGAATTTCGCGGATCTGCGGAGCGACCGCGTCATACTCCGGCACCGCCGCGTGCCCCGCTTCCAGCTTCGGCCGCAGTACCTCGTCGTAATATTTCCGCACCTCCGCATTCGAAACCCGCGCCGCAACCCCGAAGCGCAGATTGATAAATTTCAAAATCTCCAGCCGCTCGCGAACCCGGTCCGCTACTTCCGGCTCCGTAAATCCGTGCGCCTCAACAAACGCCTTCCACCCGGCATCCGTCCTGCAATCGTATTTCGCGCACGCCGGAATCGTTGCCCGCAAATTCTCAATCGCCTGCTCGACCTCTTTCTGCGAAACTCCCGCCAGCCCCGGCTGCAGCGCCCGCTGCTCCTCGATCAACGTCCGCTCCAGCACCCGTTCCAGCGCGCGCGCGGGAGTGTTGTCCGCCGCCGGCTCCGGCTCCGGCTGGAACGCCGCGAAGCGCATCTCCGCGTCCACATCGCTCGCCAGAATCGCCTGGTCCCCTACCACCGCCACCACGCGATCGAGCACCGCAGCGCGCTGCCCGTTCGACTGCGCCCGCAAACCCAGCGGAACCAGACAGACCGTCGCCAACACAAGCCGCAGCCAGCGCCTCCGACTTCGCGAGATGTTCCCGGCGCCCATCAAAACGATTGCCCAATGCTGAAGAAGAAATTGAAGTGCCCGGAGTTGCCCACATACGGCCGCTGTCCGCTGTAGTTCAGCACCTCCGGCAGCAACGCCGGATCCGCCACCACCGGATACACCGTCGGGTTCATGTTGTAGCTGAAGTCGGCGCGAATCGGCCCCACCGGCGTCTTATAACGCAACCCCAGCCCCGCCGCCTGCGAATCGTAATTGAAATCACAAGTCCCCGTGCCGCTCGGAGGAGTCACGTTGTAACAGGTCTTCACGTTCGGCTGATAAAACCGGAACAGTCCCGGAAACATGTCCGAAGCATTCTGAAAGACATTTCCAAAATCCTCGAAGATCGCGAACCCAAGATTGTTGCCGATCAACGGCAGCGGCACCGGCGGAATCCGCAGCTCCGTCGAGTTCACAAACGCCCCCGATCCGCCCACCGGAAACCCCGTCTGCAGATCGCGCGGTCCCGCCGCGTTCACCGAAAATCCGCGATGCGAAGTCGCGCCCCCCGCATACAGCCGCTCCGGCAAAGGAATTAGATTGTACGTCGGGTTGCCATACGTATTCTCCACTCCAATCCGTGTGCTGCGCGCCAGGATCCAGCCTCGCTTGTTCAGTCGAAAATAATTCGACTCCTGCGTGTCCGCCCGATTGAAGTTCGCCTGCGAAGCCAGTCCCGACCAGGCAAAAAAATCCTGCGCGGAAACATACCATCCGCTCGTCGCGTCCAGCGGATTGTTGCGCGTGTCGTGCACCCACGTCATCCCCGGCCCGCTCACCCGCGTCGGCTGCGACAGCAGTGGAATCAGCTCCGCGCTCACCTGCAGGCTGTTCGGATTCACATAAACATACCGGTAGGTCATCGAATAAATCAGCGTGTTCGCCTTGTTCGGCCGCTGCGTGAAAAGGATTGACCCGCTGATGCTCGACGCCTGGTACGTCGTAATGTCCTGGTTGCTGACGAATCCTCCGGCAAGCGAAAAATCAATCGTCTTATGCCCGTAAAACTTCGGCACATTAAACGTCATAATCGCCTGCTGCTCCAGCGTGCCGTATGCCGTCTGCAATGTCAGCGTCCGGTTTCTCCCCCCCAGGTTGATCCGGCTCACGTCAAACGAAATACGCGGGCTCACTCCAAACTTCCCATTCGGGCTGCACGGAAACGTCGCCGGATTAATCCCCAGCTGGATCAGCGACGCCGCCGATGGACAGTTCCGCTGCGGCGTCCCCGTCTGCACCTCGAATCCAAACCCATAGTCATAGTTCCACCGCCGCGCCTCCGTCAGGTTCAGCAGCACATCTTTCCGCGACTGCTCCCCGCGCGGGTTCACGATGCCCGTCTCCACCTCGTTGAACAGCGCCAGGTTATACAGCCGCCGCTGCGTGTCCGAAATCGCATTGCGGTTCAGCGGATCGCCCGGATGAACCTCCAGCAGCCGGTCCACCACCTGCGGCTTCGTGTAATGCAATCCGCTGATCAGCACCCGGTTCACATAGAAAGGACTGCCCTCATGAATCCGCACCACAATGTCGATCAAATTCGCATCGTTCGCCGCCGGATGCTGCTCGAACGTCACATCCGCCTGCGAAAATCCATGCCGGTAATAGTCGTCGAACAATTGCAGCCGATCCCCCGCCAGGCTCGCCAGCGAGTAAGGTTCGCCCGGGCGTGTATTCATCCCCTCGAGCAGCGTGGCCTGCGGAAGTTGTTCAGCGCCGACCAGTTTCACCGTGCCGATCCGCTGCTGCGCCCCCTCGTCAATCTCATACGTCACCCGGACCAGCGCCAGCTTTTCCTTCAGGCCCGCGCCGGTCTTATCCGTATCCACCACCACCGGCCTCACCCGCACATTCCCGAAGCCGTTGCTCCTGTAGAGCGCCTGGATCGCCGCCACATCGCTGTCCAGCAAAAACTGGCTGAACATCCCGTGCCGGTTCATAGGATCGGCCTTCGTAACATTCAATCGCTCGCGGATTATGTCCTTGTCGAAATAGCGATTGCCGCTGATCGCGACTGAAACCACCTTGTGCGGCGCGCCCGTCACCACGCGATACGTGACCACTTCCTCCGTCGCCAGTTGCTCCATCGTATGCGTCACACGCGCATCGAAATAACCCTGCTTCTGGAAATGGTTCCGCAGGTTATCGCCGCCTTCATCCAGCAGGTCAGGATCGACCGCTCCCTCTTCATACACAGGAATCAGCCGCCGGATATCCCCTCGCGAAATCTTCGCCCCGGTCACCCGCACCCGCACCGCCGGCCCCCGCACCACGTCGAAAGCATAATCAACCTGCGTATACGCGGGCTCAAACGTCTGGCCATCGGCGCGCACCGTCGCCTCCAGCCGGTTCTGTTTTTGATAGCTCTTTCGCAGCCGGCTCAGCGCCCGCGGCACCGTGTTCGAAGTCACCTTCGAACCCTCCTTCAGTTTGGCCGCACGCCGAAATTGAGGAACCGTAATCCCCGGACTGCCCGTCAGCGTGACCGTCCCCACCGTCGCCTGTTTTCCCGCCGACACGGTATAAATCACATCGACCAGATGCCGCGGCCCCGCATCCACCGTCTTCACCGCGACCGCCGGTTGGTAAAACCCGTTCCGCTCCAGCGACTCCTTCAGGTTCGCCGTGGCCTCGTCCAGCTCCTTCGCCGTAAACGGCGCGCCGATTTCCAGCCGCGTCGCCCGCTCAATCTGTGCCGCCAGCAGCTCCTGCTTCATGCCGCGAACATACAGTCGGCGCAAAAACAGCTGCGGCACCCCGCGGAAGATCACCGTCACCGCGCCGTTTTTCTCGATACCCTCGGCCAGAATGTCGCGATAGAGCCCCGTCGCATACAGCTCATGCAGGCTCTGCTTCACGTTCTGCGCGCTCAGTTTGTCCCCGGGCTTCAGCGCCAGCGCAGCTTCAAAGCCGCCAATGTCCTCCGTCAGCACGCCCTCAAAACGGATCGCCTCCACCGGCAGCCCATACCAGCTCGCCAGATCGCGATACCGCAGCACCGCCCCCGCCGCACCCTCTCGCGATGAAGCGTTCTCTTCCGCTGAAGAGCGATCTCCCGATAAAGTGGCTTTTTGTGAGGACGCGCTCGCCCGTGTCGACGGCGCACTCTCCCGCGCCCGCAGCCCCGGGCCCCCAGCAGAGGCACAGAATGCCTGCACCGGAAGCAGCGCCACCACCGCCACCCACGCCGCCTGCCGGCAAATCCCGAGCGCTCTCTGTAGATCCATTTTTCGCAAAAATTGTGCTCATCGGCAGCCCGGAAATTTCAAACCCGGGACCCGCCGCGCGTGTTTTGAATGTGAACAGCCAGTGCGCTCGATTGTTACGTCGGTACCTATGCCTAGAATACTCAAGCCGAACGGCCTCGTCCCACCGAAGTACGACCGCACAAATTCCCTATACTGAAACTGCATGCCGCTCGATGCCGCCAACGACCGCTACTCCCGCCAGATCCTCTTCCCCGCGATCGGCGAACAAGGCCAGGCCCGCCTCCTCGCCGCCCACGTCGCCATCGTCGGCTGCGGAGCGACCGGAGCCGCCGTTGCCGCCCTGCTCGCGCGCGCCGGAGTCGGCACACTCACCCTCATTGACCGCGATTACGTGGAATGGAGCAATCTCCAGCGCCAGGTTTTGTTCGAGGAACAGGACGCCATCGAGGCCCTCCCCAAGGCCGAGGCCGCGCGCCGCGGCATCGCTCGCTCGAACTCCGACATCCGCGTCCACTCCCACGTCGCCGATCTCATTCCCGCGAACATCCACCCCCTGCTCGCAGACGCCCAGCTCATCCTCGACGCCACCGACAACTTCGAAACCCGCTATCTCCTCAACGACTACGCCGTCGAGCAGAACAAGCCCTGGATCTACGCCGCCGCCATCGGCTCCTACGCCGCAACCATGAACATCATCCCCGGCGAAACCGCGTGCCTCGCCTGCATCTTTCCCGAGCCGCCAACCGGCGCCGTCGAAACCTGCGACACCGGAGGCATCCTCAACCCCGCCGTCAATTTCGCCGCCTCGCTCGAAGCCATCGAAGCCATCAAGTGGATTGTCGGAGCACGCGACCGCATGCGCCGAACCCTTCTCTCCTACGACGTCTGGACCAACGAGCATTCCGAGATCGCCACCGCCCGCCCGCGCGAAACCTGCAAAGTCTGTGGCCGCCGCGAATTCTCCCACCTCGCCGGCCTCGCCCGCCCGCAGATCACCCTCTGCGGAAGAAACTCCGTCCAGATTCACGAGCATCACCGCCCCATCGACTTCGCCGAGCTCGAGCGCCGCCTCACGCCTCACGGCACCGTGCGCCGCAATCGCATGCTGCTGCGCTTTGAACGCGGCGATCACCGCATCACCGTCTTCGCCGATGGCCGCGCCATCGTCCAGGGCACCACCGACGTCGGCCTAGCCCGCAGCCTCTACGCCCGCTTTCTCGGCAGTTGAATCGCACGCATTCAGGTTTCACGCCCGGGACAACCTTCACGCGGCCATCGCCGTCTAACCACGGAGCTTACAGCCTTTTATCTATGGAAGATCTGAAGAAACTCTCAAAGAAGGGCGGAACGCGTACTCAGTCCAGCATGAAAAACACTCTGCGAACTACCGATACGATCGCGCCCACCGCTCCCGCTTTACCGCTTACAACAGAAGCAAGACCGATGCAGCAGCAGCAGCGGCGCAATCCGCCGATCGCCGGCGAGCTCACCGCCATCGCCTCCGCCCAGCAGGGCGACGGCGCGGCCTTCGAGATCCTTTACAACATGCATAAGCGCCGGGTCTATTCCCTCTGCCTGCGCATGCTCGGCAACGTCGCCGAAGCTGAAGATCTCACCCAGGAAGCCTTCCTCCAGCTCCATCGCAAGATCAGCACCTTCCGCGGCGACTCCGCGTTTTCCACCTGGCTGCATCGCATGGCCGTCAACGTCGTCCTCATGCATCTGCGCAAAAAAGGCCTGCCGCTGGTCTCGCTGGAAGAAACTCTCGAGCCCAGCCAGGAAGATGGCCCGCGCAAGGACTTCGGCACCCGCGACCTCACGCTTTCCGGCTCCATCGATCGCGTCACCCTGGAGCGGGCCGTCGAAGAACTGCCGCCCGGCTATCGCATGGTCTTCGTCCTGCACGACGTTGAAGGCTACGAACACAATGAAATCGCGGGCATGCTGCAATGCTCGATCGGTAACAGCAAGTCTCAACTGCACAAGGCGCGCATGCGCCTGCGCAGCCTGCTGCGTCAGTCTCCGGAAGGGAGATCAGAAGCATGACGTCGAAGCCCAATCACACCCCCGAGGAATGCAACGAGTTTCAGCAGCAGCTTCCGGAGTTTTTCGACTCCGGCGCCGATTCCATCGAACATCCTCATCTGGATAACTGCGAAACCTGCGCCGCGCTGGTGCGCGACCTCGAATACATCGCCGCCCAGGCCAAGCTCCTGCTGCCGATTCACGATCCCAGCCCCGCGGTCTGGCAAAATATCCACAGCGCCCTCGCCAAAGAACCCCACGGCAACAAGAATTCCTGACATCGGCTCGCGAGAAGTTATCATCCCCGGACCATGCCCGATTGAAGCCGCGTTCTCCGCGGCTTCAATCGCGTTAAGAAGTCCCTCGCACGTCGCAAAAAGGATCAGCCGGCCTCAGTCCCCATCCACCACGCACCGAAATCCAATCGTCCCCGACCGGTCTATCCCCGGAGCCATCAACAAATATTTCCCATGCTCATCATTGCGGTACGCCTGCGGAAAATACCACCGCGAGCCCTGCGGCTGGTAATAACTGCCGCCGCGCAGAATCGCCGCCCGCGTATGCTCGTCGCGGAACTCATCGGTCCACTGCCACACGTTCCCCGTCAAATCCAGCACGCCCCACGAACTCGCCCCACCCGCATGCGCATCCACCGCATCCGGCCCGCGTAAACTCCGCCCCGTATCCGGCGCCGGCACATTCCCCGCCACCCACGTATCGCCCCACGGATACGCGAGAGGATATGCGCGTCCAGCCTTTCCCTCTGCCGCAACCTGCCACTCCCACTCATGCGGCAGCCGCTTGCCCGCCCAGCGCGCATACGCGCGCGCATCTTCGAGCGATACCCAGGTCACCGGCCTGTTCTCCCATCCCGCCGGATACATCCCATCCTTCCAGTCCTTCAAATAATTCAGCGTGTCCGCCGGGCGATACCCGCTCGCCATAACAAATGCGCGATACTGCCCATTCGTCACCGGAGTGCGGTCGATATAAAAATGCCCCACATGCATCCGGTGCTCATGAAATCTCCGCGCGCTCGATTCCCAGGGATATTGAACATCCACTCCCACCTGGTCGCTGCCTTCAATCTCAATGCCGCGCACCTTGAATAGAAAATCCTCCGCCGGAATCTCCACCATCCCCGCGGGCGTCGCCTTCGCCGGCTTGGTCGCGGCAATCGCGACCATGGTCTGCGGCAGCGGCTTCCACACATCGTCGAAGCTCGCCAGCGGCTTCGCCGTCATCGCCTTCATCCCCGCCATCAGCCCGCGAATCTTCTCATCGGGCTCGCCGTCTAGCGCAAGCACCGCGCCGTATCCATGCGCCTCCAGCGCAAACGAAAGCACATCCTCCGCGCCCTCCCGCTCCGGCGTAAGCTCCCTGCCGTGGTACAGATCGAAGTACCGCATCCCCGCCCGCGCCGGAATTGAAATCTGCCGCCCCTCCACCCCGTACTCATTTCGATTTACGATCGTCCACGCCGTCTGCCCACCCAGCGGCCACCGGCTCGAGAACACGCCCTCCCGTTCCATCGGGTACAGAGGCTCCCACCCCGGGCTCACCAGGAATTGCGCCAGCCCCCGCTCCATCGCCGCCATCCGCCGCACCGCCTCCGCATCCCGCGGCGTGATCCCGTTCCAGATGCCCCAGATGTTCTCCCAGCTCTCCCATCCCACCCCATTGAAAAACGCAAACTGCAGATCATCTTTTTTCTCTCGATTCCACCTGTCGGAGATGTTCACCATATGCCGGCTCTCCAGCCATTTGAACCGGTCCACCTCGGGCGTAAACGGAAACTTGTACTGCCCCCAGGTCATCACGTTCCACGCCACCGCTTCGTCCGAAGGACTCCCCTCAGGCTCAAACGCCAGCGGATGCCCGGCCTCATCGGCAGCCTGCGAAAACGCCAGCGGCACCCCATCCTGCGTATCCCCGTTCACCCCATCCGCATCGATAGACTTCATCATCTCCGCGATCGCCTGCGGCCACGGTGCATCCGGCCTCCGCGTCCCCTGATCCCACATCATCATCGGAAACAGCACCCGCACCCCGCGCCGGTGAAACTCCTCCACCATCGCCCGCACCCCGGCAACCCCGCCCGGCATGGAGCGAACCATATCCAGCTGGTTCCGATCGTCGATCCCCATGTTCGGATACGTCGCCCAGATCAGCACCGCGTCGATCCCGCCATACCTCCGGGTCACATCGTCCAGGTACCGCCCCACCGTATACCGCCCCGCTACGGGATCATAAAAATAGCGGTCATGCACCATCATCTGCGGCTGAATAAAGCTCGATTCGGTCCACCGCAATGCCGGCAGATCATACCTCGCGCCGCTATAGCCAACGCGAATCCGCCGCTCATCCCGCCAGTGCGTAATATCAGCCAGCCACTCCCGGTGCAGCTCCGCCGTGCAGGGACTGTACGCCTGGTTCCACTCCTGCCGCGCGCAATCAGGACTCGGGATCTGCTGCGATTGCGGCGCATAGCGCGCATCCTGCGGCCGCGCAGCACCCGTAAGAAGAATCACAATGACGCTCAAAACCACACATTTCATCACGCCGAATTGTAACCGCACCGGCACTGAAGGATTCGCCCCAACTCACCGAAACCCGATCAACGCGCGAACCACATCTCAGTTAGAATCCAGCCAAGCTCGCCGGAGGTTTCCCCGTTCCCTCGCAAGATCAGACCGAGACTCCCCAGCGCATCGTCCTCACCGGATTCATGGGCGCGGGCAAAACCACGGCCGGCCTGCGCCTCGCCGCCGAACTCGGCTGGCCCTTCCTCGACCTCGATGAAGAAATCGTCCGCGCCCATCAAAAAAGCATCGCCGCTATCTTCGAAACAGCAGGTGAGCCCGCCTTCCGCGAGCTCGAACATCGCGCCCTCGCCGACGCGCTCGACCGCGCCAACATTGTCGTCGCCCTCGGAGGCGGCGCGCTCGAATCCGCCGCCAACCGGCAACTGCTCGCCTCCGACCCGCACACCCTGCTCATCTATCTCGAAGCCCCGCTCGACCTGCTCATCGAGCGCTGCGAACAGCAACCCGGCGCAGCCCGCCGCCCCATCCTCGAGCGGCGCTCCGAGCTCACCGGACGCTTCCTGCGCCGCCAGCCCTTCTACCAGTCCGCTCACTGGACCATCCAAACATCGGGCCGCACTCCGGAAGCAATCGTCGACGCAATTCTCGCTCGCTGGAAAAATCAAGCCGTGGGTCAGCCCTCATGAACATGAATCCATTCCCCGTTGCATCGCCGCCCCATCGCCGCAATGTGCGCGCCGATATTCTGTTCGCCTTCGCCATCGCCATCGCACTCTATCTCGCCTGGCTCGTGCGAGACGTCCTGGTCCTGCTCTACGTCAGCGCCCTGTTCGCCGTCGTCCTCGTGCCGGTGGTGCGCGGCGTGCAACGCATTCGCATCGGAAGATGGCACCCCAGCCACGGCGTCGCCATCCTCATCATCACCGTCGCCTTGATCGGCGCCATCACCGGCTTCCTCATCCTCACCCTGCCGCCGGTCATCCGCGAGGTCAAGACTTTCGTCCAGGCGTTGCCCGGCCGCAGTCCCGCCGTCCTCGACAAACTGCAACGGCTGCCCATCCTGCGCAATATGGATTTCTCCTCCGTCCAGGCGAAGCTCAAGCAGGAGACAGCCCAGCACGTCGGCACCTTCATCACCTCCGTCAGCAACTGGGCGGGAAAATTCTTCGGCATCATCACCGGAGTCATCCTCACCGTCTATTTCCTCGCGGAAGGCGACCACGTCTACAAATGGTTTCTCTCGCTCATCCCCATCACCCGCCGCGACCGGCTCGACGAAACCCTGCAGCGCGCCGCTGCCCGCATGGGCCGCTGGCTGCTCGGCCAGGCCTCCCTCATGCTCATCCTGGGAGTGCTCAGCGCCATCGTCTTCGGAGCCATGCACCTGCGCTACGCCTTCGCCCTCGCCGTCCTCATGGGCTGCTTCAACATCGTTCCGGTTGTAGGAGCGCTCGTCTCCACCTCCATCGCCATGCTCGTAGCCGCCAGCGACTCCTGGGGAAAAGTTCTCGGCGTTATGATCTTCGAGCTCGTCTACGTGCAGATTGAAAACGCCTATCTCACTCCAAGAATCATGAAGACCAGCGTCGATCTAGCCGGAACCGCCGTCTTCATCGCATTGCTCCTCGGCGGCGGCCTCGCCGGAGTCGCCGGCGTTCTCGTCGCCGTTCCCTCCGCCGTGCTCGTAGCCGTGCTCGTCGAAGAATACGTAATCCGCCCCGCCGACGTCCCCGAAGTTCCCGACCCCCAAACCGAGACCAACAGAGTCGTTATCTCCACCGAAGCCTAGCCAGAGGAGCATAATGTTTCCACCCCATGAATCATCGGGGGCGTGGAGTTGGTTATGAAACTCAGGCAAGCAGCCATCGCACTCGCTTTTGTCACCGCCCTCTCACTCGCCGCGCAATCCCCCACCCGCGTCGTCGGCTCGATCACCGCCATCTCCGCCCACACTCTAACCATTCAGCCCGACAACGGCCCGCCCTCCAGCCTCTCCGTCGCAGACACCGCGCGCATCCTCCGCACCCAGCCCGGCGCAAAGAAATTGTCCGACGCCACTCCCATCGCATTCGGCGATCTCGCCATCGGAGATCGCGTCCTCGCCATCGCCAACGCCGGCACCGCCTCCACCGTCATCGCCATGAAGCAGGCCGACATCGCGCAAAAGCAGCAGGCCGACGCCGCCGATTGGACCCAGCGCGGAACCGGCGGAGTGGTCAAGACCGTCGATCCCGCCGCCGGAACCCTCACCATCGCCTCCGGCCCGCGCACCCTCACCATCCACACCACGCCCACAACCATCGTCCGCCGCTACAGCCCGGACTCCGCCCAGTTCGCCAAAGCCAAACCCTCCACCCTGAGTGAAATTCATGTTGGAGATGAGCTTCGCGTGCGCGGAGACCGCAACCCCGACCGCTCCGAAATTACCGCCGAGGATATCGTCGCCGGCACCTTTCGCAATATCGCCGGGCCCATCGTGGCCACCAACCAGGCGCAGAACACCCTCACCGTCAGCGACCGCGCCACCCACGAACCGATCCTCATCCACGTCACCGCAGAATCCCAGCTCCACAAACTGCCCGCGACCATGGCCGAGGAACTCGCCCATCGCCTCCAGCGCACGGGCGGCGCGCAAACTAGGCCGGCAGCGCAAACCAGGCCGGCAGCGCGCGTAGCAGCAAGCGAAACCTCGCCCGCCCCGGCGCGCCGCGAAGACATAGCCCAGATGCTCGAGCGCACTCCCACCGTCGCGCTCTCCGATCTCCATAAAGGCGACGACGTCCTCATCGTCGCCACCCAGGGGTCCCCCGGTGCCGTCACCGCCGTCACCCTGCTCGCCGGCGTCGAGCCGCTGCTCAACATCTTGCCCTCCGGCGACCAGAGCCTCTTCTCCGCCTCATGGAATCTCAACAGTGGCGGAGGTGCAGGCGGCGGAGGTGGAGGAGAGGGCGGTCCATAACTCGCCCCACGTCGATCCACTTTCTTCAACCGCAAACCCCCACCCACCTCTTTGCTATCCTGAGATGTGGCGAGAATCCGTTCCCTTCGCAGGCCGCACCTTCCCACCAGGCCCTGCGTCCAAGCTCAACGGATTTCCCGCATCCCACTGACTATGCCCCTCCTCCCCATTCCGGCTCTTCTCCCCGCCCTACCCGCCGAATGGACTGAGGCCACACCATGAGTTCCGCCGCACAGGCGTCTCCAAAAATAAAATCTGCCGAGCTGCATCCCGTTCCGCTCGCGGAGCCAACATCGCTGCCGGAAAAAACCTTCGCCCAGTCAGCAAAAATCTTCCTGCTCGACACCATCGCAATCTTCAAGCTGCGCGTCACCGCGCTGGTTGTGATGACCGCCTGGGCCGGCTACTATCTCGGCGCCGTCGAATCCCGCATCAGCTCCTTCAACCTCACTCTGTGGAACACCCTGGTCGGCGTCGCCCTCGTCTCCTGCGGCGCCAGCGTGCTCAACCAGGTCTTTGAGCGCCGCACCGACGCCCTCATGCTCCGCACCGCGCAGCGCCCCCTCGCCGCCCACCGCCTCGGCCTCGGCTACGGCGTGCTCCTCGGCATGGGCACCATCATCGCCGGCTCTCTCTGGTTGGTCGTCCACACCAATCCCATCACCGGCACCCTCACCCTGCTCACCGCCGTCATGTACGTCGGCATCTACACGCCGCTCAAGCGCTACACCACACTCGCGACGTTCATCGGCGCATTTCCCGGCGCCCTGCCGCCGCTCATCGGCTGGACCGCCGCCCGCGGCAGCATCGAATGGCCGGCCGTCGCCCTGTTCGCAATTCTCTTCGTCTGGCAGTTCCCCCATTTCATGGCGATTGCCTGGCTCTATCGCGAAGACTACGGCCGCGCCGGCATCCGCATGCTGCCCGTCGTCCAGCCCGACGGCTGGTCGACCGCCGCCGAAGCCCTCGTCTACGCGGTTCTAATGATTCCCGTCAGCCTGGTCCCCTGGTACCTGCACATCGCCGGACCCCTCTACGCGATCGCCGCCGTCGTGCTCGGCATCGTCTACCTCGCGTACACCGTCCGATTCACCCGCATCACCCGCTGCTCGCCTGCCGAGTCGCGCCAGTACGCCCGCGCCCTCCTGAAGGCAAGCGTGATCTACCTGCCGCTGCTGCTCGCAATGTTGATGCTGAATGCAAAAAGGAGCTAACTCTTGGCCACGATGGAACAGATCGCGCAACCCCCCAACATAGAGCGCATTCAATCCGCGCCCATCGAGCTCGACGCGCTCACCCACGACTACGGCTCCCGCCTCGCCCTCGACCACCTCAGCTTCGACGTCCGCCCGGCGGAAATCTTCGGCCTGCTCGGCCCCAACGGCAGCGGCAAGACCACCCTCTTCCGAATTCTCTCAACGCTCATGATCCCCACCGGCGGCCGCGCCCGCATCGCCGGCTTCGACGTCGCCCGCGAACCCAACCGTGTCCGCCAGCAGACCGGCATCGTCTTCCAGGCCACCAGCCTCGATCTCAAACTAACCGTCGCCGAAAATCTCATGCATCAGGGCCATCTCTACGGACTCCGCGGAGCCCACCTCCAGGCCCGCTCGAAAGAAGTCCTCTCCCGCGTCGGCCTTTCCGACCGCGCCAAAGACATGGTCGAAACTCTTTCCGGCGGCCAGAAGCGCCGCATCGAGCTCGCCAAGGGCCTCATCCATTCCCCCTCGGTCCTTCTGCTCGACGAGCCTTCGACCGGCCTCGATCCCGGCGCGCGCCTCGATCTCTGGCACTACCTCCGCATCCTCCGCGACGAGCAGGGCGTCACCATCTTAGTCACGACGCACTTAATGGAAGAGGCCGAGCACTGCGACCGCCTCGCCTTCCTCAACGCCGGAAAATTGGTCGCCCTCGGCAGCCCCGCGGAATTGAAATCCGAAATCGGCGGCGACATCGTCCAGTTTGAAACCCTCAGCCCCGAAGCCGCCGCCACCCTCGGCCAGCGCATTCAGGACCGTTTCGCCATCACCCCGGTAATCGTGGACTACACCGTCCGCGTCGAACGCGAACACGGCCACCGCTTCCTCACCGAAGTCGTCGAAGCCTTCCCCGGCGCAATCGAATCCGTCTCCGTCTCCAAACCGAGTCTCGAGGATGTCTTCATCCAGCGCACCGGCCACCGCTTCTGGCTCGACCAGAATAAGGAGCAATCCTGATGGCAACCGTAACTGTTTCAATAGATAATCCGGGTGCCCCAGGTGCGCCAAACCGAGGTCCCCGGCGACAGGTCCTCGTCGCTGGGGTGGGTAGCTCGCCTGTGTCTTTTCCTACGCTGCAGGAGAAAATTTAATGGCAACCGCCACAGTTACAATTCGCCCGCAATCCGCCGCAGCCACCCTCTGGACCCCCGCCTACTCCCTCTGGCGGCGCGAACTCGTCCGCTTCTATCGCCAGAAAGCACGCGTCGTCGGCGTCATCGCTTCCCCGCTGCTCTTCTGGCTGCTGCTCGGCTCCGGCTTCTCCAACACCTTCCGCTCGACCGGCGCTTCGGGAGCGATGTCCTCCCACTACCTCAGCTTTTTCTTCCCCGGCTCCATCATCCTCATCGTGCTCTTCACCGCCATCTTCAGCATGATGTCCCTTATCCAGGACCGCAACGAAGGCTTCCTGCTCTCCGTCCTCGCCGCCCCCATCCACCGCTCCGCCATCGTGCTCGGCAAGGTCATGGGAGGCGCAACCCTCGCCGCCATTCAGGGCTGGATGTTCCTCGTCTTCTCGCCGCTTGCCGGCGTCCACGCCGGCCCGCTCGACATCCTCTACAGCATGCTCATCATCGCGCTGGCATCGTTCGCCATCACCGCCCTCGGCTTCATCATCGCCTGGCCCATGGACTCCACCCAGGCCTTCCACGCCGTCATCAATCTCATCCTGCTGCCCCTCTGGCTGCTCTCCGGTGCCCTCTTCCCCGCCGCCGGAGCCTCCGGATGGCTGCGCTGGGTCATGCTCCTCAACCCGCTCACCTATGGCGTAGACGCCCTCCGCAACGGCCTCTTCCCAACCGAAATCACAACCTTCTCCCCGGAAATCAACCTCATCGTAACGTTAGGATTCTGCGCCGTAGTCTTCGCCGGCTCCTGGGCCGTGGTCAACCGCCGCACCAACAAACCCGCCGCATAAATCGCAGCGAAAAAATTCAGGGTACGAGGGGTGCCCCATTCAAGTCGCACCTGGCTTGAGTTGGGGGGCAAATGAGTCCCGAAGTAAAACAAAACTTTATGCCAGCCACAATCCCAGCATCGTCCGGCACCCGCGCTCCCATAGCCGGAATCCTGCTGGTCAGCGCCGCCGCCGTCCTCTTCCTGCTCTGGCTCATCTACATCCACCCGCCACCGCAGCAGTTCGCCAATCGCCTGCTCTTTCTCCCCGCGCTCAACGCCCTGCTCAACGGTCTCAGCGCCATCGCCCTCGTCACAGGATTCATCTTCATCCAGCGCCGCGAAATCCCGCGCCACCGCGCCGCCATGATCACCGCCTTCGTCTTCTCCTCCCTGTTTCTCATCAGCTACCTCATCAGCCACGCCCTGCACGGAGACATCCTCTACCCCGGCCACAGCACCACGCGCACCGTCTATCTCACCATCCTCGCCAGCCACATCTTTCTCTCGATCGTCGCCCTCCCGATGATCCTCATCACCTTCTTCTTCTCCCTCAGCGGCCGCTTCCCCCAGCACCGAAAAATCGCGCGCTTCACCTTCCCCATCTGGCTCTATGTCTCGGTCACAGGAGTAGTCGTCTACGCCATGCTGGCCAATTCCCATTGAATCGCTCAAGCATTGAATCGCTCAAGCATAGAACCGCATAGAAAGCGGTAGCTTAAAATATTCTTGTCACCCAAGCGGAGCGCACCGCCGTCGAGGGCTCTGCATTTCCACGCAGATGAATCAGCTTCCAATGCCCATCACCGCAAACATCCCGCCAGAAACATCCGTCCCGCAGCCGGCGAAACTGCGCCCGGAACGCAACGACGGCGGCACGCACGCGCTGCTCCAGGCCGGCTTCTGGATCACTCTCTTCGGTGCGTTATCGCTCGTTGCCACCAAAACATTCCTCGGCGGCATCGGCATCGACGGCCCACACACCAACGCAGGCTGGATCGCCTTCATGTTCGCGCTCATGGGAATCCCCTTCGGCCTGCTATTGCTCACCCTCGGCAGCGCCAAATGGCTGCGCAACCGCAGTCACTCCCGCAACAGCTGACCCCAAACTCCAGTCCGAGGATAAGAAGCTAGACCCCGAACTTCGACCCGGGGGACAAGAAGGGTAGCCCCGGACTTCAGTACGGGGATAGGAGATTCTGTCATCCTGAGCGCACCGGGGTCCCCAGCGACAGGTCTTCGTCGCTGGGTGAGCGAAGCGAAGGACCTCGCGGTAAGAAGAAATTCCGCTAAAAGCGCGCCACCAGCCAAATCCCAACAATCATCAACCCGCACCCCAGCATTCGCCCCGGCGAAAGGGAGTGCTGTCGAAATCCAATCAACCCAAACTGATCGACCACCACGGAAGTAACAACCGCCGCCGTAATACTCAACCCCGTAAACACGCCTGACCCCAGCTTCTGCGCCAGCATCAGCCCCGCCATTGTCGAAGCAATACTGATCAGCCCGCCCATCCACGCCCACCAGTGAATCTCTTTGATCTTCGCCGCATTCGGAAACGCATGTCCGAAAATTGCCTGCAGCAGCAACAGCCCCGCAAGCCCGCTCGCGTACACCACCATGCCCGCCCACAGCGGCTGCCCCATTTGCTTGTTCAACTCGGCATTGGTCCCGGACTGAAACGGGTTCGCCGCACCCGCGCCCAGCGTAATCAAATAAAAAAGCCACGCCATAACATTTCCTCGATAACATTCCGCAATCATTGGATGCCGCCACAGCTGCAATCCTGAATCCGCGCCAACGCACTCGTCTCGCTGCCACCAAATCGGCTACGCCACCATTGAACAACTCATCGCAAGTTGTCCTCGTCTATCCAAAGGACATGGGAAATCCCTCGCGCAGATATCCTCTTGCGATCAATCTTTTGATCACCTTGCTTCTATCGGGCTGCGCGTCGATGGCCACCCCGCCGAATCCAAACTCACTCGCATTAAGCGGCACGTCCTACGACTTCGGACCCACGGCAGTGTCGCAAACCGCCGCGCGAACCGTCGTCACTGTCACCAATACCACAGCCGCACCGGGCCGCCTGACCAAGAAACTCACCGGAGATCAAAGCCTCACCCTTCTCCGCGAATCTTCCTGCGGAGCCCGGCTCGCACCGAAAGCCACCTGCTCGATCACCGTAAGCTTCGCGCCCACCCAGGCCGCCGCCGTAATCGGATCGCTCGCACTCACGCTCTCCAGCGCCATCGGCTTCGCACAAAAAACAGTCCAGATGACCGGCACAGGAGTGCAATTGTCCGCGGGCGACTCCCTCCTCACCGCCACCGACAATCCGCTCGTCGCGCGCTACAGCTTCCAACCGCAAGAGCAAGGCACGGTCGCCGTCGAATTCGGAACCGACACATCCTACGGCCGCCGCACCGCTCCCATCGCCACGCCATCGGACGGAGCTCCGGTTTCAATCCTCGTCGCCGGCATGCTGCAGAACACCACCTACCATATGCGAGCCATCGTCACCGCCACCGATGGCACAGTGACCAACGATCAGGATCACACCTTCACCACTGCAAGCTTCCCCGCCGACATTCTGCCGACTCTCGTCGCGACGACAACTCCCGGCCAGACGCCCCAGCCTGGCATCGAGCTGGCAAACGCCTCCGCCAGCACCACCAGCACCAATTATCTCGAGGCCTATGCCACCGACCTCTCCGGCCACATCATCTGGGGTTACAATTTCGCCGATCGTCCCACCGCGAACACCATCATCCAGCCCATCAAGCTGCTCCCCAATGGCAACTTTCTCCTCGTCCTCTCCTTCGCCTCCCAGTACGTGCTGCCCAATCCGGGAGTGACGCTCACCCCCGCTGATCGCAGCGTGGATCTCATTCGCGAGATCAACCTCGCCGGCGACCCCGTTGCCCAGATCACGCTCCACACCCTCAACAGAAAGCTCGCGGCAGCCGGCTACGGGAACATTCAGCTCACCGATCTTCACCACGACGTCACCATGCTGCCCAACGGTCACATCATCGTCATCGCCAACATGCTCAAGCCCTATTCCAATCTCCAGGGCATCAGCGGAACGACCAACGTCCTGGGAGATGTACTGATCGACCTCGACACCAACCTCAACATTGCCTGGCTTTGGAATGAGTTCGATCACCTCGACGTCAACCGCCACCCCATCGGCTTTCCCGACTGGACGCACACCAACGCCGTCATCTATTCGCCCGATGACGGAGACCTCCTCGTCTCCATGCGCCATCAGAGCTGGATCGTCAAAGTCGATTACAACAACGGTCAGGGAAGCGGCGACATTCTCTGGCGTCTCGGAAACGGTGGAGACTTCACGCTCACCAACGGCGTCACGCCGCAAGACTGGTTCTACGGTCAGCACCAACCATCTTTCGCCGGGCCCGCGACCTCCGGCCAGTTCTCGCTTGCGATGATGGACAACGGCTACGGCCGCGTCTCATCCACCGGTGCCGTCTGCGGCATCGATGCCGCCGCGCCCTGCTACACCACCGCTCCCATCGTCGCCATCGATGAGGCCGCAAAAACCGCGACCATCACCTTCCGGCAAACCCTTCCCGCCGCGCAGTTTTCCGTGTGGGGCGGCAGCGCCAACCTGCTCGCCAATGGAGATCTCGAATACGACCTCTGCGCCCAGCCAACCGGGATCGGCTCTTTAGTCAATGAGGTCACAACCGCACCCACGCCGCAAACCGTCTGGTCTTTGAAAGAGACAGGCGCGAATCTCTACCGCGCAAATCGCATCCCCAGCCTCTACCCCGGCGTGCAATGGTAACCGGCTGCATTCGTCCGGTCTTAATCGGAGCCAATTCGAAGCGCGGCACATGGTAGACTGCCCGGCATGCTCATCATCATTCTCATTATTCTTTTGTTGATCTTCGGCGGCGGCGGCTACTACATGGGCCCCGGCGTGGGCTACTACGGCGGCGGCGGGCTCGCCCTCATCGTGGCGATCGTAATCATCTACCTCATCTTCGGCAGAGGCCGCACTCGCCTCTAAGCACAGCCGAGCAGCGCCGGCAGTTCGCACAGCCGTTGAAGGCCTGCCCTGCCGACGCTGCTCGCAAGCGGCGTTCATCACTGCTGTCTAGCGCCGATTTCTAGTGCGGGTTTTCGTCGTGGTGATCGCCGCGCTGACCCTGGTATCCCTGCTGGTAGCCGGAATTATAGGCATCGCGGTCATCATTATTCTTGAATTTGTGATGATGCTTCCTGTGAGACTTGTTGGTGTAGTCGTTGTACCCTTCGTTGTTGCCCTGCTGGTAGTGCGTGTTGTTGGAGTAGTCGCGATGCTCCTGGCCCTGGTCGTGGTGCTCCTGGCCCTGGTCGTGGTGCTCCTGGTCCTGCACTCCCGTAAAGCCAATCGCCGAAGCCATGCACGGCACCGTAGACGCTGCCACCGCCAATACCGCTCCGCACGCAGCCATTCTCAATACATTCTTCATACACGCTCCTTGGGCAGGCGCTTTGGAATGGATCACGCCCACAAGCCGAGTTAGATGCAATCCATATTCATACGCTCGACAATTCCACCGATTTTGTAACAAACCTCCCAGCCCTTGGCCTAGGAAGGTACAGGCACCCCGTACATCCACCCAAAGGACCCAATGCGCTTTCGCGCCTGGGGTTTGCCCTTCTCACCACTCCTCAAGACCACCCACCCAAACTCCCCGCATCTCACTCAGCAATGCCCAGTGTGTCCGGCAATAGAATACCCAGCAAGAGGTCCAGCATTGCGTCACAGTTTCATCTCGCGAACCCGCAAAGCGGCACCGTTCATCCTCTGCCTCCTAGCGCTGATCGCCGCGACCCGCACGCACGCCCAAACCATCCACTACTCGCACCGCCCTGACCCGAAAAACGGAAAGCTGATCTACAACGGCGGATGCATCGCCTGCCACGGCAGCGAAGGCAAAGGCGCGCCCCAGTCTTTGACCGTCTTCCTCCGCCCCGACACCTTCCCCGACTTCACCCGCTGCGACCAGACCACCCCCGAGGCCAACTCCGCCTGGAAAGCCGTCATCCTCCACGGCGGACCCTCGCGCGGCTTCTCCCAGATCATGCCCGCATTCTCCGATCAGCTTTCGAACGAACAGATCGACGACGTCATCGCCTACATGCGCCAGTTCTGCACCAAAAGTCAAAACCAATATCCAAGAGGCGAGTTCAACCTGCCCCGCGCCCTCGTCACCGAAAAGGCATTTCCAGAAGATGAGCTCGTCATCTCCACCGCCATGAACGCAACCGGCGCGCCCACCTACACCACCGACGTCATCCACGAGCAGACCTTCGCCGGCAGAAATCAGATTGAAGTCGATGTCCCCGTCAACTACGCCGACCAGAATCACAACTGGACCAGCGGCGTCGGCGACATCACCCTCGGCCTCAAGCGCGAAATGTTTTCGAGCCTCCGCACCGGCTCCATCCTCAGCCTGCAGGCCGGCGTCCTCCTGCCCACCGGCGACAAAAACCGAAGCTTCGGCGCCGGAACCACCACCTTCGAGCCCTTCGCCGCCTTCGATCAGCTCTTCAAGCAGAACACCTTCATCCAGTTCCAGGCCGGCGCCGACATTACCGCCGACACCTCGAAGACCCCGCGCAGCATGTTCTGGCGCACCGCCGTCGGTCAGGCGCTCGCTCCCGATCACGGCCTCGGCCGCCTCTTCTCCCCCATGGTGGAGCTGCTGGCCGTGCACGACTTCCAGAAAAATTCCGCCACCGACTGGGACGCTCTGCCGCAGATGCAGGTCACCATCAGCCGCCGCCAGCACATCCGCGCCGACGTCGGCGTCCGCGCTCCCTTCACCAACACCCGCGACCGCTCCCCGCAAGTCGTCTACTACATTCTGTGGGACTGGGCCGACGGAAAATTCTGGCAGGGCTGGCGATGAAAATTACGTCCATCCAGATCGCCGCCGTAGCTCTGCTCGCAGTGTTCCCCATTGCGGCCCGCGCCCAATCCAAAAAAGAAAAAGCCGCCGTGCATGCCGAGTTCCGCACCTCCGACCGCTGCGTCGCCTGCCACAACGGCCTTAAAACCAGCTCCGGGGAAGATATCTCGATCGGCCTTCAGTGGAGCGCCACCATCATGGCCAACTCCTCCCGCGACCCCTACTGGCAGGCCAGCGTGCGCCGCGAAACCATGGATCATCCCCAGTCCACCGCCGGCATTCAGGATGAATGCTCCATCTGCCACATGCCCGTCCTCCACCTCGCCGATCGCGACACAGGACGCAAAACCGAAGTCTTCTCCCACCTTCCGCTGCACACAGAAAAAGATCGCGCCGCCGCCGATGGCGTCTCCTGCTCCGTCTGCCATCAGATCGAAAAAACCGGCCTCGGCACTCCCGCCACCTTCGTCGGCAACGTCGTCATCCAGAAGCCCGTCAAAAACCAACTTCGCCCCGAGTACGGCCCCTTCGATGTCGACACCGGCCACCAGCTCATCATGCGCTCCTCCACAAAAGACTTTCTTCCGCAGCGCGGCGACCACATCCGCGACGCCGGCCTCTGCGGCAGTTGCCACACCCTCTACACCGAAGCCCTCGGCCCGCACGGCGAAAAACTCGGCCGCTTCCCCGAGCAGGTGCCGTTTCAGGAGTGGCAGCACAGCGACTACGTCAACAAACAGACCTGCCAGTCCTGCCACATGCCGGTCGTCGATGAGCCCGTCGCCATCACCGCCCTATACGGCCAGCCTCGCGTCGGCATGCATCGCCACGTCTTCGTCGGTGGAGACTTCATCATGGAGCAGATGCTCCAATCCCACCGCAAGGACCTCGCCGTCGAAGCCATCCCAGAGGAGCTCGACGCACAGATCCGGCGCACCCAGGAATTCCTCCAGACCCGGGCCGCCAAGCTCACCATCCGCAGCGCCAACGCCACACCCGGCAAGCTCGCCGTCGATGTGCACGTCGAAAACCTAACCGGCCACAAGCTCCCCACCGCCTACCCCTCGCGTCGCGCCTGGCTGCACGTCATGGTGCGCGACAACAACGGTCAGGTCGTCTTCGAATCCGGCGCGCTCAATCCCGACGGCTCCATCGTCGGCAACGCCAACGATCTGGACCCGCAGAAATTCGAGCCGCACTTCAGCGAAATCACCAGCCCGCAGCAGGTAGAAATCTACGAGCCCATTCTCAAGGATTCTTACGGTCGCGTGACCACCGGCCTGCTGCACGCCGTCGGCTATCTCAAAGACAATCGCCTGCTGCCCAGCGGCTTCGACAAGCGCACCGCCGAGCCCGACATCGCCGTAATCGGCAACGCCGCCGACGATCCCAACTTCACCGACAAGGGCAGCTCCGTCCGCTACATCGTCTCAACCGGCAACGCCCCCGGCCCCTTCCACGTCAAAGCCGAGCTCTGGTATCAGCCCATAGGCTTCCGCTGGGCCCACAACCTCGAGCCCTACCACGCCCCCGAGCCGCAACGCATGGTCCGCTACTACGAACAAGCCGCCCAAACATCCGCCATGGTCCTCGCCACCGCCACCGCCCAGACCCCGCAGTAAAAAACCCCGGGTGCCCCATTCAAGCTCAACGGTGTTCCATTCAAGCCCTCTGTTGGCTTGAGTGGGGGAAGATCCCATTAGAAAGAAAGAATTTTCCGTACTAGAAATAGGATATTCTTCCGACGATTATCGAGCATCTGTTCCTTCAAAACTCTAGGTCGCAAAAACTCGCAATCACTGAAAATTATCGATACAACAAGGATTACTCAAGGGCTCTACGACACCAGCCCCGGCATTGGCGAGGTCTTCCGACGCTGCTTTCGTGCCCACCATAGGCGCATAGGTCACCCGCCAATATTTATTCGACAATTGTTCCGTTAACAGAAGCCTGTAAACGATAGAAGTGGAGGTAAATGATCCTCTTTTGCGTGCCGCTGCTTGGATAGTTCTCGTATATCCAGATGCCAGGAAACGTCTTGAGAATACGATCCATCGCTTCTCTGACGGTTACTTTATTCATTGATCCTGAAATGTGTGGTACCCAGGAGGGGAGCCGAACCGGCTTCATATTGTTGTCCGCAAGAATTGAAATTGCTTCTCCGTTACCAGCAAATGGCCAATTACTGTCATGAATTTTCAAGAAATGTTGAAGCTCCGGCGATGCTTTGATAATCCCAAGTGCGGCATTTGGGTTGTCGATCCCTCCGTTCCGATTGTCGAATGAAAGATGAGCGATCTTGGCATTTAAAATATCGGTCTGAGTGCCGTGCTCAACCATTCGGATAATTCCGTTTGCATCCTGGGTTACGCGCATCGTGGATTCATCGTCAAACATCGTACGCAATGTCTGCAAAGGTGAGCCTGGATTTATTGCTGCAACACACAGTGGTGGAACGTCGGGAATATTGCGATAATTCGAAGGTTTCGAAAATTCTGTAACTACTAGCGAGCCAGAGAGTTTAGCCCCATTCAGGACGCCCAGAATAGATTGCAATGAAGATGCGCGAGACAGCTGACACGGGAACTCTCCATGGCCTCTGCTCTGCGAGAAAACTTTTTGTCCATGGGATGTATTTACGGATAACCAAAGACAAAATGCCAGTGCGAAGATGCGATGACGCATGGGAAACCTCTCAAAGAGAGTTTTAGAAAATGGCATATAGATCATAAGTAAAACCTTAACGGCACCGTGCTCGCCGACGTGCTCAACAACAACTTCAATCATTTTTGTAATTCCTACTCCAACCCGTGTTTTCAAACCCCGGGCCTCTTCAACGGAACCGGCCTCACCACAGTCACCGATCCTGTCTCAGGAATCACAACAATCGTTCCCGCGCCCCCGCCCAACGCCCCCGATCAGGCGCCGCAAACCAACTTCGGCAATGTGCCCCGCAACGCCTTCTACGGTCCGCACTACGCCGACGTCGACCTCAGCCTCTACAAAAACCTGTTCCAGAAAGGAAGCACGCAGTTCAAAGTCGGCGCCCAGGCTTTTAACCTGTTCAACCATCCCAACTTCGCCGCCCCGCAGAATGACGCCTCGCTCGCCGGCCAGACCCTCGGCATCATCAGCAGCGACGTCGTCGCCCCCACCAGCCCCTACGGATCCTTCGGCTCTCCCGGCTCCGGCCGCGTCCTGGTCGTAACCGGCCGCCTGACATTCTAATTAGGAAGGTGCCCCACGCAAGCCGCGCCCCACGCCGCTCGCCTGGACAGGCGAGCCCCGTCATCCAACGGCAATTTAGAAAAGATCTAAGCCGCGCCCGAACCCACAGCCACCACAAAATACTGTGCCGGCCCATCCCCAACGTTCCGGATGCCGTGCTCCTGGTTCGACGCAGCAAACCCGACACCCCCCGGCCCCACGCGATGCCGCGCCCCATTCACCGTAAACTCCACCGTCCCCTCGCGGATCAGCCACAACTCGCTATGCAGATGGTGGTGCGGCGCATGCGGCATCGCCCCGGCGGGCAACAGCGTCTCATGCACCTCCAGCAATTCGCCCGTCGGCAGCTTGCCTCGCAGCACAGCCCGCGACTCGACGCCATTCGCCGAACGATCCACCGGCAGCTTGTCAAACGCAAACGCCTCAGAATTCGAAAGCGTCCCCTGCGCCTCGCCTTCCAGCGGCAAAGCCGCCAGCAGCGCCGCCGCCGGAAACAGAGCACAAAGATCACGACGTGAAAATTCCATCAGAGAATCCTACCACCGCCAACCCCGCCAGAAATGCCGGGGCGCCCCACTCAACCCGGGTCGATTCATGGTGGTGTTTCTCTCCGCCGCCCCAATGGATGCGTCTTGATATTCGCCTTTTATTCGCCTACTCTGGAGTGGTCATGTTCCAGGGCCCCTCGTTCACCCGTCATCCCTTCGTCGTCGCCTGCAAAGGCTGTCAAACCCACATCCCCGCCCCCGTCGAAACCCTCCCCGACGACTGGATCATCGCCTCCTGTCCGCGCTGCGGAGAGATGCGCCGTTACCTCCCCGCTGAAATCTTTCAGGGGATCATCCGCTACGAGCTTCTGCGGAAGCCTGTACGTTCCGTCGGGCGGTGGTAGCCATGGGAGAGATGAGACGCGCAATCGCTCAGGAAGATAAGGATCGCGCAATCCAGAACCGCTTCGCCTCGACGGTAGTCATCGCCGCCGCAATCATCGCAGCCGTGCGCCTGGCCCGGGACGACATCAGCACGAACAGTCCGCGTCTGCTATGTGCCGTAGCAGATAGCGTACGTCTCGCCCGCACCATCCTGAAACGAGTCGTGGGAAGCTAGGCGATAAACTTGCTTCATGTGTGGCCGCTACGTCCGACGCTCCGACAAACAGCGCATCGAAGAATACTTCCGCACCAGCAGAAACGTCTTCGATCTCCCGCCGGATTACAACGTCGCGCCCACATCGTTCCAACCCGTCATCCGCCTCGACCGCGACACCGGCGAGCGCGAGATCGCAATGATGCGCTGGGGTCTCATCCCCGGCTGGACCAAAGACCCAAAGCAACTCGGCATATCGACGATCAACGCCAAGGCCGAATCACTCATGCAGAAACCTATCTGGAAAAAGCCATTCCAGAAGCGTCGCTGCCTCGTCCCCGCCGATGCCTTTTATGAGTGGCGAAAGATCGACGCGAAAACCAAACAGCCCTACGCATTCGGCATGAAAGACGACGCACCCTTCGCCTTCGCCGGCGTGTGGGAACGATGGCTCGCCCCGGACAAAAAACCAGTCGACACCTACGCCATCATCACCACCGACCCCAACGAGCTGGCAGCCACCGTCCACAATCGAATGCCGGTAATTATTGAGCCCAGAGACTACACGCGCTGGCTCACCCGCGCCGACGAGGAGCAACCACCCATCGATCTACTGCGCCCCTACGACCCCGACGCCATGAAGTCCTGGAAAGTAAACACCGCCGTAGGCAACGTAAGAAACAACGATCCATCCCTCTGCATCGAGTCCCTGTGACAAATCGAGAACCCCGCCCCCACGGCGGCGCGCCCGCCACCCACAAATTGTCGTTCCGAGCGCAGCGCAGCGTAACCGAGAAACCCGCCTTTCCCGACTTGCGGAGGAACCCGGCTGGCCATCGAAGCCGCGCCCA
This sequence comes from uncultured Acidobacteriota bacterium, assembly GCA_963744615.1. Taxonomy (GTDB): domain Bacteria; phylum Acidobacteriota; class Terriglobia; order Terriglobales; family Acidobacteriaceae; genus JAKAAZ01. The sequence goes on along the minus strand of CAVUUE010000003.1, from coordinate 973,688 downwards.
GTGCGGCTTGAATTGGGGCGGGAATCTTACCCCTCACCCCACGCATCGATAGATCCAATTTTTCTTACATTGACCGAAACCAGCTTACGTAACTGCAAGCGGCAAGGTAATTATTCCTATATGCATCCTCCCTGTCGTGTCGGATACGATCTGTCGAAAATACGGCCAGAAGATTAGTCTTGCCTCCGCCCCCGCAAATTCGTCGGTCTCCTCTCTAGAAATTTTTTCTTTCGGATGGAAATGACCGGAAACAACAATATCTAAGGCGAGGATCGAATTCTAAGTCCAGCCGCTTCGACGCGTAAACTGAGCGTTGCCGTAACGTCAAAGTGTTCTTTACTGTAATCAGTCACCTTGTAGGTGGTCTCGACGCTGCGTTTGATTCGCTTTTTATCGGCAGCGTATGAACTCGCATAGTTGGATCGGTCAAGAATTGCACTCAGAAAATCCAGCCCTATAGCGAACAGATCTAACTTATCGACTAGCGACTTCGGGGGACTGGGTGCTCCAATTTTCGTGAGTTTCTTCGTCGCCACTTTTGAGTCCTCTTCCAATTAAGTTAACGTCTCGTGCAGGAATCTTCCTCACCAGGGAACGGATGCCATGGTCGCGCTTTCTGCGATCGAGTGTCCACTGGGCACGCGTTTCCCACGTTACTTGGTCGCTCCGCGAGCCGATGGACCATCGATCGACGTCCAAAATTGCAACTACAGGAGCAGCGGCCCTTTGGCTGGACAGTGTAGCTTTCTCGCCAGCAGCCTCGGCTAGTACTGCCGAAATGAATTGATTCAGGCTTACGCCGTCATCTTTCGCCAAGCGGATCAGTCTTCGCATGCAGGGATGCGGTACCCGCTGAAGCCATTTGCCGCTCGGAAGTTCGACCTCGTCGGCCGGTTCGGGAATTGCGCGCCGGATTCAAGGCAATCGCTAATCCACAATTGCATGTTCTCGCGCAGGTTTGAGAGCGCCTGCTCGGTTCAGTATCCCCGTGGGCTGAACACCCAGGAAATGCTCAACACGCGCAACGAATATCTCGTCTCCAATGTCCCTACGCAATATGATCGTGTAGGGGAGAGCCAGATACTCTTCAAGACTCTTCGACATGGCAAACCCAATCCTTTCAATACAGTCCTAACTCAATCATCAGATCTCTGAAAATCATCGACCGAGTATTTGGGAACTGTATTTTTTCCGTTGTTGTGTTCGTTGACCATCAGCCTGCGGCTACCCAGCTTAAACAGCCAGGCATGCTTGGCCGGGCGCTCTGAAGCACCCAGTTGGTTCATGACCCACTTGATTTCATCAAACCTGACACTGTTAGGTCGACCGATTATGTCAGCGATCTTTTCCTGGAATCTTTGCAGTAGCCGCGATGCGCGCGTCCGTCCCGCTTTCGAAGTTTGATCATATTTTCCATGCTGTCTCCCTCCAGATTGCACGCGGAATCGCGTCGCCAGACCAGGTCAACAGTACTACATGTGATATCACCTGTCCACACATAAGATAGAAGTGCTCTAAATTGGCCCTTTCTGATACTATATATAGTATCACATGGGGGTTAGTTCTACGCCCGCTGTCTGGTCCAATGAATCGAGGGAGGGATGGTGACGGATTCCAGAGTCCGAGCAAGGGGGTCGCCGTGGTGGTGCCTGCCACAGTCGGTTCGTGGCGACCGTCGCTCGCCGCTATTCACCTTGCAGCTGATTAAGCCGCCCCAATGATGTGTATTGTGATATGTCGCCATCCAGCCCCGCCCGAATGGCAGCCCCAACCCGGCCTCTAAGGAGAACCTCAGCGGCCAAGGAGACCCAATGATCACCTTTGATACAGCCAATCCGCAGCAACTCCTTGCTTCGCTCAAGGAGGCCATCAGTAACGGCCGAATTGAAACCTGGTCAGACCAAAACGGCGATTTCACCCACAAGCCCGGTCAATGGGTACACAAGGCGTGGCTTCGCCCTAGCATCAAGGAAAGCAAACTCCGATTCGCAATAATCAGGCCGAAGAACCTCAGTATCAACTCCGAGGTGTATGCGGTTTATCACGGTCGATTCATTGAAATGATGCTGGCCCATTTCGACCAGCAGTTCAGTAACGGAGCCGCCACCGCACTCCCGATAGCACCAGACCAGGTCGCGGGATGATGCCAGCGTTTGCGTCCCTAGTCTGTTGGTTTCGGTGCGGTGACCCGCAAGGATTTCCGTTCGATTCTGACAACTAGGGCCGGACTTCCGCCGAACCGGATTCAAACTCGCGAACTGTGCAAGATCTTAACTGCAACACACCCAAGAACTATAATTGCCTCGCTAAGAGAATCACCCACCCGGGGAGGCTCCAAATGAAACCACACGCCCGCATAAAATCCATGTTCGCCGCAGCCGCAATCGTCGCAACCCTGGCAATCCTGCCCACCGCATCCGCACAAATGTCCGGCAACAACAACGGCAAGCCGCTCGCCAGCCCACCCGCCAAGGCCCACGTCGAGCTCAACGGAAAAGCCGTCACCATCGACTACAACATGCCCTCCATGCGCGGACGCAAAATCTTCGGCGGCCTCGTTCCCTACGGCAAAGTCTGGCGCACCGGCGCCAACCCCGCCACCACCCTCAAAACCGCCGCCGACCTCACCATCGGAACCGCCACCGTCCCCGCCGGAACCTACACCCTCTACACCCTCCCGTCGGAGAGCACCTGGAAGCTCATCATCAATAAGCAGACCGGCCAGTGGGGCACAAAATACGACCAGTCCCAGGACCTCGCCCGCGTCGACATGCAGACCAGCAAATTGCCCACGCCGCAGGAACAGATGACCATCAGCTTTGAGAACACCCACGGCACCCACACCCAGCTCCATATCCGCTGGGCGGACACGGACGCCTGGGTGTCCGTTATCGGACGATAACCAACTAGGTAACAAAACACGTTACCGTTTTTTCGCGAAAACGCGTAATTTCGAAACGCCCGCATCTACCGCGGAATGAGACACATACAGCGGTGTCCGTTTTCGGACACACGAAAATTGCAACCTCTGCATTCCTCGAAAATCGGGCATTTCGACCGGTCTGCTATCGTTAAAAAATATTTATTTTTCAAGGGAGTTCGTCGGTCATGGCTAAGAGCGTAAACAAGGTAATTCTTCTCGGAAATGTCGGCAAAGATCCCGAGATCAAAGCCACCGGCAGCGGCGTGGTCGTCGCCAATTTTTCCATCGCCACCAGCGACCGTTTCAAGGATCACGCCGGCCAATGGCAGGATCGCACCGAATGGCACAACCTCGTCGCCTTCCAGCGCACCGCGGAGATCGTCCGCGATTATGTGAAAAAAGGCAATAAACTCTACGTTGAAGGCAGTCTCCGCACCTCATCGTGGGACGACAAGACCACCGGCCAGAAGAAATACAAAACCGAAATCATCGTCAACGATCTCTCCCTGCTCTCCGGACGAGGCGAAGGCGGCGAGAGCGGCGGCAGCAGTTACAACAAGTCGAACACCGCCTCTTTCGACCAGCGCGGCGGTCCCGAGGACTACGCCCAGTCCACCGAAATCACCGACGACGACATCCCCTTCTAGCAAGAAAATGGAGCGCCCCGTGACTCCCACGTGGCGCTCCATTTCACCTCAAACCGCTACAATCAGAGTTGAGACACTCCATCTCCAAAAGCCATTTCAGACGCTTTCCGAAGCGAAAAATGTTTTTTGTTTTTTTAGTTTAAAAAAACAAAAAAGTGGTACTCCGATACCACTTTTAACTCCTGCCCCAGAATCTCCCATCCAGGCTGAATCGCCCTCCACCCAGAAAAATCAACGCCAGAAATCCCCCAATATAAAGCAGCAAAAGTTCCCCACGCCCGCTCGAAAAGGGATAATGATGAACCAAACAAAAGGCCACGCTGATGTTGATCGCACAGATCGCCGCCGCCACCCGCGTCCCCAATCCGAACACCACCAGCAATGAACATATCCCGTCTGAAATCAAAGCGAAAACCAGACTCCAATGCGACCCAATATGAATCGGATTGGGAAATCCCCGCGACATCTGCGAGAAATGCGTGATCTTTTCCAGCCCATGCCGAAGGAAAAGATTCACGCCTAGAAAAACGCGCAACAGCAGCAATCCAAAATCGCCGCTCGATCCTGAAGAACTTTGTGCCATGCGATTATTCTTCGGCCTAATCCCCAATCCCGTCAACGGGATTGCCCGCCTGTGTTCCCCCAGATGCAACCTCCATCGGCTGCCCAATCACCTTCATCCCGCGCAAAACCGGCAGCTCCGCCTGCACCCGCTTCCACGCCGCCGAATTTTTCTTCGTGGTAATCGGCGCATTCGGATCCGAATAAAACGCCAGAATATTCTCCCGCAATCCAGCAGGAACCGCACGGTTCGGCTGAGCCGTCAACCTGCCCAGTAGTTGAGCATACGTCTTGTCCGTCAACGGATACGAGCCCGGCGTAATCAGATTCCCCGTGTCCAGATCGCGGTCCGGCAGCTCAAGCGTTTTCCTCGGATCCTTCGTCAATTCACCCAATAACCGCTCATAGTCGTCGGTCGATCGATTCATGCTCTCGATATACCAGCGGTTCGTTTCCGTATTCGGACCGCGAATCGCGAGGTTCGAGATCGGCCCAATTTTCGGCAAAATGCGAATAACAATCGCGATCACGTGCACCTCGAAACCCGGCTTGCGACTGAACCTGTTCCACCGGTCATCCGCCGCCGCCCTGGCCTGTCGTGTGATGAATTTATGAAACGCCGGAGTGTCATCCTCCCGCGGAAAATCATTCGTGTGAATCAACACCTCCGCCTGCGCAAATTTCGGCAACCAAGCCCTCACCGCTGAACGATAGCTCTGGATCGCAGGCCGCGGCCGCCCCAGCACGTTGCGCAGCTGAAGACCGTATGTCTGAAAAAATGCACGCTCCAGCAAGTGGCGCGGCACATTGAAACCCACCAGCTTCATGTACCCCGCAGGCGCAAACTGTTCCTGCGTCAGTTGCTCCACATCGTAAGCAAATTCCGTGCGCACATGCCCATGCGGCGACTGATCGTATGTCACGATGGGACCATACTTTTTTCGCAGGGAAGGAAACTCTATCGCCGTCGAAGGATTGGTTGCGTAGCGATGGCCGTCATTGTCGCCGACATAATGCGAAAGCGCGCCGATCGCAAAAGCATATTCATTCACCGTCGCCGCGTCGCGAAAAAGATTATTCACAAACTCGCCCGAGCGGACATAGTGCGTAAGGTTGCTGAAAAACTGATTACCGAATGGATAGTACCCCATGTCCTGGATGGTCGCGCCGCCATAGACATAGGAGCGTGCCGCGCGCAACTGGGCCTCGGTCGCGGTCGGAAAACGCGCCAGCAACAACGGGCGGATCGAACCCACCCACGCAACATCGACCATGTCATCGTGGGTCAAAAAAGAATACGCCTCCGACGGCTGCGGAAGGCTCGCGAACACCGTCAGCAGGATGAGCAAACAGGCGAGCCAGTGGGTCGGAGTTGCACGCACCTTTGTTGGTGCTGGATCGCGCCGCCGCACGCTTCCATCTGATTGCTTCATAGTCACTCGTGTACTCATCGATTTCTTATTGTACGAAAATCCTGGCCCCGCCCGGAGAAGCCATTCGTTACGGGCATCTAACGAAACGTAGGAATGGAAGAGGGATTATGCCGGATCAGGATCGTGCAATTCGCAAGCAGCTGTCGGAATTCATGAGAGGCGGCAATGCTCACGCAAGCCTCGATGACGCGGTGAAGGACTTCCCTTCGCGACTGTATGCAGAGAAGCCCGAAGGCGCACCGCACAACGCATGGCAACTGCTCGAACATATTCGAATCGCGCTGCATGACCTGCTGGAGTTTTGCACGAATCCGGAATACAAAGCGCCGAAGTGGCCCGACGGATATTGGCCACAAACCGACGCGCCCGTTTCAAGTCACGCCTGGAATGCTTCGGTAAATGCTTTGAAGAACGACTCCCAGAATTTCGAAAGATTGATCGAAGATCCCGACGTGGATCTGTATGCAAAAATCCCATGGGGAGAGGGCCAGACGATTCTGCGAGAGATTCTGCTCGCGGGCGATCACACCAGCTATCACGTAGGCCAGTTGATCATGTTACGGAAGCAGCTTGGAGCCTGGAAGGAGTAAGTATCCGTGTCCGCATCTGCTGTCCAGCAGCAATTCGACCGCAGACTTCTGTTGCCGATCATGGCTCCAATACCCTATGCTGAAAGGTTTCTGATCGCTCGCCGTTTCTTTGAGGGGTCCGGTTATGCCGCGAAGTGCCGCAGAAGATGTTCCCAGCAGCGTGAAGACCGCCGCGAATCCGCAGCGGCACGTCTCTGCCGCCGAGCAGCAGTGGATTGACCATACCCTAACGCCGGCGCTCGCGAGGTCGCCCGAGCAACCGATCGGCGCGAACACTGGAACGAACCGAAACGAAGATGGTTCGGCTCGCTTCACCACCATTTCCGGCGTTCCGGTCGAGCGGTTGTACACGCCGGCGGACCTGCCCGCCGACTGGGAACAGAACTCCGCGCGCTACGTGGGTCACCCTGGCCAGCCGCCATATACGCGCGGCATACATGCCACCGGCTATCGCGGCAAGCTATGGACAATGCGCCAGTTCTCCGGCTTCGCCACGCCGGAGGAAACCAACCAGCGATATAAGTATCTTCTGGAGAACGGCGGCAGCGGCTTGTCCGTCGCCTTTGATCTGCCGACTCTAATGGGCTACGACTCCGACCACGCCAACAGCGAGGGAGAGGTGGGCAAGTGCGGCGTCGCCATTGATTCTCTGGAGGACATGGAGATTCTTTTTTCCGGAATCGACCTGGAAAAAACCACCGTATCGATGACGATCAACTCGCCTGCGAGCGTGCTTTGGGCCATGTACCTTGTCGTTGCCGAACAGCAGGGCGCGGACTGGAAGAAGATCTCCGGCACACTGCAGAATGACATCCTGAAGGAGTACATCGCGCAGAAGGAATATATCTATCCACCCGCGCCTTCGATGCGCCTGGTCATCGACACATTTGAATTCGGCGCGATCTACACTCCAAGGTTCAATCCGATTTCCATCTCCGGCTATCACATCCGCGAAGCGGGATCGACGGCGCTGCAGGAGTTGGCATTCACCATCTATGACGGCGTGGAGTACGTTGAGTGGGCCTTGCGCCGCGGGCTCGACATCGATGAATTTGCGCCTCGCCTGAGTTTCTTTTTCAATTCGCATAACGACTTCTTTGAAGAGATCGCGAAGTTTCGCGCATCGCGCAAGATCTGGTACCGGCTGATGACGGAGCGCTTCCATGCCAAGCAGGCGCGCTCCCAATTGATGCGGTTCCACACGCAGACCGCAGGCGTTTCACTCACCGCACAGCAGCCGATGAACAATATCGCCCGCGTCGCCATCCAGGCATTGGCCGCGGTGCTGGGCGGAACGCAATCGCTGCATACTGACTCCTACGACGAAGCGCTTGCCCTGCCGACGGAAGAGGCGGCGCGGATCGCGTTGCGCACGCAGCAGATTCTGGCGTATGAGTCCGGCGTGGCGCAGACCGTCGATCCGCTCGGCGGCTCGTATTTTGTCGAAAACCTTACGCTGAAAATGGAGCAGGGCGCATTCGACTATTTCGACAAACTGGATGCGATGGGCGGCATGGTGCGCGCCATCGAACAGGGCTTTCCGCAGAAGGAGCTGGCTGAATCAAGTTACCAGTATCAGCGGGCCGTCGAAGCCGGCGAAAAAATTATCGTCGGCGTCAACGATTTTGTCGTCGAAGAGACGGCGCCGGAGATTTTGTACATCGGGGAAAGTGTTCGCGAATCTCAAACCGCCAAGCTGACGCGGTTGCGCGAACGGCGTTCGAATCAAGATGTCCAACGGCTCCTCTCCGCCCTGCGCCGCGCGGCCGCACAGGAACCGCGCGCGACGCCGGGAAAAATCTCCGAAGCCAACACGATGCCATATATTCTGGATTGCGTGCGCGCCTATGCTACCGTTGGAGAAATCTGCGAAGCCCTGCGCGATGTGTATGGAACGTACGAAGAAGCCAGCTGGACGTAAAGCGGCGCGGCCGCGAGGAACACTGTGACGACGGAACCCCGAGACAAGCAGCAAAACGATTTCCCGATTCGTGTTCTGGTTGCGAAGCCGGGCCTCGACGGCCATGATCGCGGCGCAAAGGTGATTGCGCGCGCGCTGCGTGATGCGGGAATGGAGGTCATCTATACAGGCCTGCGCCAGACGCCGGAGATGATCGTGAATGCCTCAATCCAGGAAGATGTGCAATGCATCGGCCTCAGCATTCTTTCCGGCGCGCACAACGCGATCGTGCCGCGCCTCATGACGCTGCTGAAGGAGCGCGGCGCAGACGACATTCTCGTGGTGCTCGGCGGTACAATTCCGGCGCAGGATATTGCGTTCCTCAAAGAACAAGGTGTGGCCGCCATCTTCGGCCCGGGCACCGCCCTTGAAACCACCGTCGACTTTATCCGGAAAAATGTAAAGCCGCGCGGCGTCGCAGTCTAGCAGCATTGAACGCGCACGCGGCTAGCTTTGCACGCCCGGCGCATCCGCGTTCATAAATCGAACCAGCTCATTCGAATACTTTTCCGGGAGCAGCCGCTTCCGCATTTTGCTGTCGGTCACAACGTGCGTGGTTTCGCCCTCTGCCAGCAGGTGCCGATCGGAAATTCGCACAATACGATAGCGGAATTTCAGGACTGATCCGCGAATCGATGCCACCTCGGTCTGTACGGTGAGTTCGTCATCGTAGCGCGCCGGGGACTTGTAGCGGCAAGTCGCCTCAACGACAGGAATCCAGCAGTCGTCGTCGACTTCCATGTGCTTGTAATCGAAGCCAAGCTGGCGCAGCAGTTCCACCCGGCCCAGTTCAAACCAGACCAGATGATTTGCGTAGTAGACCACCCCCATCTGGTCCGTTTCCGCATAACGCACGCGGAGCCGCGTCTCCCCTATCGATGGAGGCGTGACAGGTGCTTCCGGTAAGCGTTGCTTCGTCATCTATTGTTATTTTCCCTACTTGCGAGCGTGCCAATTTGGCGTGCGTTTTTCAAGAAACGAGGAGATGCCTTCCTGGAAATCCGCGGTGCTGCGCGCCGTGGCGTTGGAATCAATGGACGCCTGCAATTCCCGGTCGAGCTGCTCTTTCGCATGTGCGGAGAGCAGCATCTTTGTCGCACGCAACGATTCAGGGCTGTTCTGTAACAGTTGATGTGCCAATTGTCTTGACCGCGCGATCAGGACCGAGTCGGTGACGACTTCATTCACCAATCCCATCTGGCGCGCCTCTTCCGCAGAAATCAATCGAGCGGTCAGTAAAAGGTCTCTCGACTTTTTCTCTCCAACCTGGAGCGATAGAAAGGAAGCAACCAGCGCGGGAATAAATCCGATGCGCGCCTCGGTATATCCAAACTTGGCTTCAGGAACCGAAATGGTGAAATCGCAGATCGTGGCCAGTCCCATGCCACCCGCGATGGCATGCCCGTTTACCGCCGCGATCGTCGGAAGCGGCAGGTCATACAGGCTGCGGAACAGCTTCGCCAGGTGCTCTGAGTCTTTGCGATGTTCCGCCGGCGATTTGTTCGCGAGCGACTTGAGATGCTCAAGATCCAGCCCCGCACAAAATGCAGCGCCGCGTCCGGTCAGAATCAAGACACCAGAGCTGCGCCGGGCCATAGCCTCGATCACGCCGATCAGTTCATCGATCAGCTGCGGATTGAGAGCGTTCCGGCGGTCGGGACGATTCAGCGTGACGGTAACGACTCTGTCGGTCTCGTTGACATACAACGCTTGATAGGACATCACAACTCCAGAATGACCCATCATGGTATCGGGAAGATGCCGATTGCGCCAATGTTTTCCTGCGAAAATATCTGCGTCCGCGATTCCGGTTATCTCGCCGTTAGCCGTCAGGCTGGGAAGGATGCGGCGCTTCAGCCACAATGGACATCAGCCGACGTCTTCTCCCGCGGGACCGGAGTTTTTGGGAACATTCGTCTCATGGCTCTCTTCATCCATAAGCCATCGCCGCAGTTGCAGGATGTCGTTCGCGCGCGCGATGCCGATCGGCTTTCCAAGCCCGTCCGGCTCGACAACGATGATATTTTCCACATCCTGCAGCATCATGTCCCGGCTCACGCGATCGACCAGTTCGCCAGGATAGGCAATCACGTAATCCTGCCGCGCAAGCTCCCGCATCTTGAAGTGATGATCTGGAGGCTCAGTCCGCAGCAGATCACGGGCCTCGACGATGCCGACCAGCGAACCGTCGGTTTCCACAACAGGAAACAGTTCGGAGCCTTCATGGGAAAATTCCCGCAGCACCGTCCGCAGCTCGGCGTCGGCCGCGATCACGTCGAATTTTTTCCGCATCACCTGATCGATCCGCGACCGCATCAGCACCGGCACGGAATAATCCTGGAGTACGATAAACCCGCGTTTCACCAGCTTCCCCGTCATGATGGAATCTGTGCTGAACAAGCGCACGAACCCATCCGCCACCATCACGCAGACGATCAGCGGCAGCAGGGAGTTTGGATTGTGGCTCAGCTCAAACAGGAAAACAATGCTGGTAAATGGAGCGCGGGCGATGCCGCCGAATACCGCCGCCATCGCAACCAGCGAGTAGAACGCGGGGTCGCTGACGAAGTGAGGAAAGAAATGATGCCAGGCCATCGCGTAGACCGCTCCCAGTCCGCCGCCAACTACCAGCGATGGAGCAAAGACGCCGCCCGTGGTTCCGGAGCCGAGAGAAATCGTCAGTGCCCAGAACTTCGCCATCGAGATGCCCAGCAGTTGCGTCACGCTTAACTTGTCGTTCAGCATGTCGCGGATAGTGCCGTAACTGGTGCCGAATACCTGGGGATAAAAGTATCCGATAATGCCGAGAGCAAATGCGCCGATGACAGGCGACCAGATGAGCGCGCGCTTCACCGGCAGATTGTCGAAGAAATCCTCCAGCCAGAACAGCACGCGGATCATGGCGATGCCGACCACCCCCATCAGAATGCCCATCAGCGCAAAAAGCCAGAGCTCATTCATGTTGGCCAGCTTGAACGCCGGGGTGGCGAAGAGCGGCTCCCATCCGACAAAATAAATGCGAACGCCCGTGGCTACCGCCGCCGCAAAGGCAACGGGGATAAAGGAGCGCGCGCGAAACTCAAACAGCAAAAGCTCGATAGCCACCAGAATGCCGGCCAGTGGCGCAGTAAAAGTGGCCGCCATGCCGGCAGCCGCACCCGCAGCCAGTAGAACGCGACGATAATACGGCGTCAGGCCGACCGCCTGGCCAAACAGCGATCCAATCGCGGCGCCCGTCTGGATGATCGGGCCTTCGGCGCCAAACGGACCGCCGGTGCCGATGGCGAACGCCGTAGCCAGAGGCTTCAAAATGGCCACCCGCAGTCGCATGCGGCTGTGGCCGAACAACACAGCCTCCATCGCTTCCGGGATGCCGTGGCCCTTCAGCGTGGGCTCCCAGTAATGCACCATCAGTCCGACAACCAATCCGCCAATCGGCGGAATCAGGATGACCCACAGACCGAGATGATTGCCGACCGGACTGGTTCCGGCAAATGAGAATTTTCCGAAGAAGAAAATGTTCGTAAACAGGTTGATCAGCTCCAGCAGGCCCTGGGCAACAAGGCCCCCGATAAACCCGATCAAAAGAGCAAAGAGGCATATCTTGACCACCTCCGGCTCCATTGCGATGCCGAACTGCCCCTTTTTCGGAAGCTTCGATTGAGCGGCGGAGGCGCGATCGGTATGCGGCGAATCGGCCATCGAATCTCCTCCTGCATCTCGACATATCCAACTTGCTGAATGATCAGGCAGCCTGCCGGAGACACGCGCGGGTGCGCTAAGAGTGTCGCGAATCGCCGGCCGGAACGGATGCAAACATCTGCTCTCTCACAACGGGTGCTTGCGAAGGGCCCCCGCGAGACTTCAAAGCTGTCAAAATATCGGTCTTGGTCAGAATGCCTCGCAGCTCGCCGGTCGAGGAGGTCACCATCAGCATGTGCTGGCCTTCTTGGGCGAGCAGCAGCCGCAGAGCTTCCATCACATCTGTGTCCGGCGCGATCTTCCTCACCGTCCGGTCGGAGCGCTCGGCAACAGTTTGCAACGGCCACTGTTCAGGATCGACGAGACCGAGCGCCGACACCGAGATCACTCCAAGCACTGCCGAATCATCCTCTGTCACCACGGGAAATGCGACGTGCCGATGATGCTGGCAGACATGGTCCGCAAATTCGCGCAGGCTGACGGAGCCACGCACCGTCACGACGTGGGGCTGCATGACTTCCGCGACGGAAATATTCCGCAACTCCTGAATACGGACGCCCTCGTGCTCGCGCTGATCTCCAGAAGCCGAAGCCTGTCCGGAGATAGCGTATGCCACCGCGGCGCCGATGAGCGAAGGAACGATAAAGGCATGGCCGCCCGTTGCCTCGGCCACGAACACAACTGCAGCCAGCGGCGTTTTGTAGCCCGCCGCGATAAAGGATGCCATGCCGACCGCGGCGTAAAGCTCGACAGAATTGGCATGGATCAGCTGCGCGAAAGCAGTTCCGAAGCTGCCGCCCGTTAAGAACAGCGGGACGAACATTGCGCTTACGCCGCCACTGGCAAGGGTAAACAGCGTAGCAGCCAGTTTAAATATTCCAAACAGTATCAGCTCCAGCGAATTGTGATGATGGCTCAGTATCTCTCCCACTGCTTCGTAATTCGGTCCCAGAGGAACGAGTGAGCCGTGATAGATCAGCAGGAAGACGAGCCCGCAAAGCCCAGTAAGAAATCCACCCAGCGTGAGCTTCATCCAGTGGGGGATCGCCCACTTCACCATGAATACCCGCGCGCGGCGAAACGTTATGGTGAACGCCATCGCCGCCAGTCCGATCAGGACCCCTAGAAAAGCGCACCATAGCAGGTCTCGCCCGGTGAACGATGTAGCACTTGCGAAGTTGAACAGTGGAGTTGCACCGAGAAAAAATGCCAGCGTAACGTAGGAAACCACCGAGGCGATCAGCGAAGGCAGAAGCGCCTCGTGAGCCAGATCGTCCTTGTATGGCATTTCCAGCGCGAAGACAAGGCCGGTCATCGGCGCGCGGAACACCGCTGCCATGCCCGCCGCGGCGCCGCTGATCAGCATGATGCGGCGGTCGCGCGGCTGAAGCCGGAAGCGGCGCAGCCTGACCCACAGCCAGGAGCCGATCGCGCCGCCGCCATAGATGCTGGGGCCTTCGAGCGCCGCGCTGCCGCCGAAGCCCACCGTCGTGATGGCGGCAAGTATCTTCGGGAAGAAGGAGCGAATATCGATGTCGCCCTGGTGCTCGTGATACGACCGGATGATCTCTTCCGTGGAGTGCTCGTCGGGGTCGGGCGTGAGGAACTGCATGATAAGCCCGGTAACCGCGAACGATACAGTGAGTACCGGCACAATTGCCCAGAGGTGGCCCAGGAAATAATGGAGCAGCGGCGGCCATATTTTTTTCAGGATGATGATCGCGATCGCTGTGACGGCAAGCCCCGTCGTCAGACCGATGACCGGCGCAATCAAAAGCCACTTGGACAAGTCGCGCGCGTAGGTAGCGGCCAGGTCTTCGTGGATCATCGGAAAGTATTTCGTCAGGAGCGGGTGCTCCAGCAATTTTGCCGCGATCTTCGTCTTCGGTCTGGTTCCTGTCGTCTCGGCCATCGAAAAACTTTCCAAACTTTCTTGCGGCTATTGAATGCGTGCCGCCTTCGTCTCGTTTTCTAAAACCTTCTGCAGAGCTTCAATCAAATGCGGCGCCAGGGAATATAGCTCCCGCAGGTGAACCTGCGACAGCCGGTCGAGCACTCTCCGCCCTCGAGCCGTAACCTGCAGACACACTCGCCTGCCATCCGCCGGGTCGGCCGCACGTCGCAGCAGTCCTTCCTTTTCGCAGCGGTCCGCCAGCTCAACTACGCTGTTGTGCTTCAGCCCCAGCACCTCCGCCGCGTAGGCGATTGAGGGGCATACTTCCATTGATGCGCCTGCGACCGCCAATAGCAATTGATGCTGCTGCGGGTGAAGTCCAGCCCGGTGCGCCGCGTCCTCGCTTACCAGAAGAAAAGTGCGCAGTTGATGGCGAAACTCCGCAAGAGCGTGATGAAGGCGCTGATTCGAATCCTGAATTGCGGGGCTCGATTTCATCAGGATTATTATATCGTAATGCGATATAACTGCCTCGCCTTTCGTCCACCTGCGCTGCGCCTCGTGTCATTTTCCGCTGTATCAAATTTGTTACTGCACTGTCGGACCGAATTCGATGGATATCTCGCGGGTTTGTGCGAGAAGCCCAGTCAGCGGACCCAGTTCCGGCAACGGCGCATCGACGGTGCGGAGAGCTGCGAGTGCGCGTTCCGTGGCAATGTTGCCCACCAGTGCGTCCTGCGCGAACGGACATCCGCCCAGCCCGCCGATCGTCATATCGAACCGGCGGCAACCCGCGCGATAGGCGGCAAGAATTCTGCCTTCGACCTCATCCGGCCGGGCGTGGAGATGAACGCCGAACTCCCCGCGCAAATCCGCGGCAGCCACGGCGGAAACAATCGCGCTTACCTTCTCCACGTCAGCCACGCCCACCGTATCTGCGAGCGAGATCTGGGTGACGCCCATCTCTGTAAGCAGACTGCATGCTTCGAGCACTTCGTCCATGCTCCATGCATCACCATAGAAATTGCCGAACGCCATCGAAATATAAACGACAAGATCGAGGCCGGATCGATACGCCAGTTCGGCAATATTATCTAGAGCATCGAGAGACTCTTCCGGCGTTTGGTGCTGATTGCGCGCAAGAAAGGTCGGCGAGATGGAGTATGGGAAGCCAAGCGTGCGTACGGATTCGGTAGCAATGGCGCGCTCCGCGCCCTTTTCATTGACGACGATGCCGATAATTTCGATCTCCGGCGGCGGCTGCAAAAGCAGCAGAACCTGTTCGGAATCCGCCATTTGCGGAACGGCTTTCGGGGACACGAAGGACACAGCATCGATGTGTTGGAAGCCGGCAGCAATCAAACCCCGCAGATACTCGGCCTTGGTTTCGGCGGGCATCGGTTTGGGCAGGCCCTGCCAGGCGTCTCGAGGACACTCGATGATCTTTACTTCGTCGCGCAACATAACTTTTAATTATGACTGAAGAGATCCCTTGAGTCCCGTGGACCAGTCGCCAATCGACGGCGCAACCTGGCGATAATCCCACAGCGCAACGCCATTCAGTTTCCCGGCGTGCAGGTCAGCGCAGCGGGCATCGATGGCCGCGATGGTCTGCTGACAAAAGGTGAGCGGCTGTTTCGCTTCAGGTTGAAACAATGGAACCAGGAAGTGCAGCGGAGATAGTATGCCGGCCTGCTTCCCCAACCCGAGCAGAGGAGCGGCCAGAGAGTTGCGATAATACTCCGCGATCCCGACCCCCTCGACGAGACCGCCCTCATAAAACTGCACGTTCAACCAGTCGATGGTATTTCCATATTTTGTTTTGGTGGCGGCGAGTAAGCCACCGTTCAGCCCCGCAATCGGCGCGGGCTTCACGTAAAGCTCGGCGGCGATACTCGAGAGCGGCGCGTGCGTCACGAAGTGCGTCGGGTGCATACGCTTGTACTCGTTCGTCACATCGGCCAGAATTTTGCCGTATTCATCATGCACCGCCATCCAATGATCGAGCCCGCCGGCCTGCGGCTCAAGATCGAGATCGATGCCATCCAAACCCAGCGGCGCGATGACCTCAGTTGTAAGTTGGCGCACAAATGCCGGCACACCCATGCTGCGGATGGCTTGAAAGGTCGGCAAATGTTGCCATCCGCCGATCGACAGCATAATTTTCTTCCGCTCGTTGAAACCGGAACGGAGCTGCCGGAGCAGGGCCGGAACCTGCGGCGATAGCGAAGAAAATTCGTTGCCGTTGTAACTGAGAGTCAACTTGTTCCGGGCGAAGCCGGCTTGTAGAAACGAAAGAACGAGTACATTGAAGCCGCTCTGGCCCACCGTTTCAACAACGGTTCGCATCGACTCCGGCGTTGCGTCGGCAAACTGCCCAAGGATATAAAGGATGCGCCGCGTGGAATCGGGCCCTGCTGCACTCGCGAATACAGATCGGTTCGACGCTACGACTGCCGCCGCCAATGCGCCTGATGAAGCTTCAAGAAATTCTCGACGCCGCATGTACGTCAACTCCTGCACACATCCGGGAATTACGTCTGCAAAATGCCTGGGTTAAAGCGCGGGACATCAGGGTTGAGTGAAGCGGCTTCGAGCGCCATCATCAGCACGTCACGGGTCTTTGCCGGGTCGATGATTGCATCCACCCACAGCCGCGCCGCCGCATAGCGTGGGTCGGTCTGTTCGTCGTACGTGGCTTTGGTGGAGTCGAAGAGCTCCTTCCTTTCTTCCGCGCTAAGCTTATGTCCCCCGCGCTCGAGCTGCTTGATCCTGACTTCCACCAGCGTGTTCGCCGCGGAGGCTCCGCTCATCACCGCATACTTCGCAGTAGGCCACGCGAAAATGAATCGCGGATCGTAAGCCTTGCCGCACATCGCGTAATTTCCTGCGCCAAAAGAACCGCCAATGATGACGGAGATCTTCGGCACCACGCTGTTGGAGACGGCGGAGACCATCTTCGCGCCCGAGCGGATGATGCCGCTCCATTCCGCATCGCGGCCCACCATGAACCCGTTCACATCGTGCAGAAAAATCAGCGGAATCAGATTCTGATTGCAATCCATGATGAAGCGCGCTGCCTTGTCCGCGGACTCCGGATAGATGACGCCTCCGAACTCCATGTGCTTGTCGCCGGTCTGGCTGGTCTGCATCTGGTGCATCTTCTGGTTTGCCACAATGCCCACTGCATGGCCGCCGATGCGGCCATATCCGCAGAGCAGCGTTTGTCCGTAATCGGGCCTGTACTCATCGAATCGCGAACCATCCACAATGCGCGCGATGACGGCATGCATATCGTAGCTGTGCGTAGCCGCCCTGGCGGGGTCGAGATTCAGAATGCCCTGCAAATCTTCCGCTGGATATTTCGGCCCGTCCGTCGCCGCGTCGTACGCAATGCGATCGAACGGCGCGCCAGGACGACGTCCCAGCCGCGATACCAGCGAACGCAGCCGCGCGATGCAGAGGTGATCGTTCGGCTCTTTGAAATCCACCGTGCCTGAAATCTCCGAATGCATCGTCGCGCCGCCCAGCTGCTCGGCGGAAACCTGCTGCCCAATTGCCGCCTGCACCAGCGCAGGTCCGGCCAGGAAGAGTCCGCTGCCTTCCGTCATCAGCACCTGGTCTGTCATCACCGGCAAGTAGGCGCCGCCCGCAACGCACATGCCCATGATCGCCGTCATCTGCGGAATGCCGCGGGCGGACATTACGGCATTGTTGCGGAAGACGCGGCCGAAATCGTCCTGATCGGGAAACACGTCTTCCTGCAGTGGAAGAAAAATGCCCGACGAGTCCACCAGATAAAGAGTAGGAACGTGATTTTCCAGCGCGATGTGCTGCGCGCGCAGCACCTTCTTGGCGGTCATGGGGAAAAATGCGCCCGCCTTCACCGTCGCATCGTTGGCGATGATCATCACAAGTCGGCCCGCCACGCGGCCCAATCCCGTCACCGTTCCGGCAGCCGGCGCGCCGCCGTAATCTGCATACATGCCGTGTGCCGCGTAGATGCTGAGCTCGTAAAATTCTGCGCCCGGGTCAAGCAGCAGATTGAGACGTTCCCGCACGGTGAGCCGATTTTTTTTGTGTTGCGCCTCGATGGCCTTCGCGCCGCCTCCCTCCCGGATCACCGCCTGCTCTGTCTCGAAAGCAGCCAGCAGGCCGCGCATGGCTTCCGCGTTCAATCGAAAACGCTCGCTTGTCGTGTCGAGCGATGAGGGCAGAATATTTCGAAGCTGGTCCGGAAGCGGGCTGGGCGCGCTGTTCACATTCATAGGCAGGGTAAGAAGTGGAAGACTGCTCAGCATAGAACACTGACGGCGCGAGAGCAAATGATCGCATGGCTTGAGCCCGGACCGCTCTCGATACAGGAGCGCCAGCTTATACTGGTTTCGCTTCGGTCACATTCCTACCCCGTGCGGAGAGTGCAGATGAATCTAACCAGGCGCAGGCTGTTGTCGAGCGCAATTGCTGCCGGGGCTGCTGTCGGCCTCAACCGGAACGTTCTCTCCGCTGCAACATCCCTCGGAATCACTCCGCCCGATCTGGCCGGCGATCCTCGTCGCCCTCAGTTTCATCTGGTTCCCCCATCGAACTGGATCAATGATCCGAACGGTCCAATTTACTGGAATGGGATGTATCACATGTTTTACCAGTCAAATCCCACTGGAACCTTCATCGGGAATATGCAATGGGGCCATGCCGTAAGCCCCGACATGCTGCATTGGAAGCACATGCCGACGGCGCTCATCTCGACTCCGGGCGGCCCCGATGCCGATGGTTGCTGGACCGGAACGGCAGTCGTCGATAATGGCGTAGTAACGGTTCTCTACACCGGCGTAGCTCGTGCTCGCGAAGCGGAGTCGACCGTGCACAATGGCGCCACCAGCCTGCACGAGAGTCAATGCCTCGCCTACTCGAAAGATCCCGACCTGAAAACGTGGACCAAGCTGCCGGCTCCAGTCATCGCAGCACCGCCACCCGGAATGAAAGTTTCCGGATTCCGCGACCCTTCTCCATGGCGCGAGGGAGACGAGTGGTACACCATCGTAGGTTCGGGAACTCCGCATCAGAGCGGCGAAGTTCTTCTCTATAAATCTCGAGATTTGCGCCATTGGGAATATCTACACGCCGCCGCCGAGGGCTCGACGGAACCGGAGGCCGAACGGGCCGGCGACATGTGGGAGTGCCCCGAACTGTTTCCACTCGGAGACAAGCACGTCCTGATCCACTCCTCAAATGGAAAAGCGCATTGGGAGGTCGGCACACTCGACAAAACGGAAATGCGGTTCCACTCCCAGCAACAGGGCATTCTCGATAACGGCGCCTACTATGCTCCAAAAACGCAGCGCGACAAGTCCGGTCATCGCGTGATCTGGGGATGGATTCTCGAGACCCGTCCGGAAAAGGAGTATAGCGCTGCGGGCTGGGCGGGCATGATGTCTTTGCCCCGCGTCCTGACGGTGGGCGACGATGGGCGCCTCCGAATTGCTGTGGCGCCGGTCGTGGACAGCTTGCGGCGAAAGCAACAGTCCGCGAACCTCACCGCGGATGAAGAAGAGAACAAACGCCAGATCAGCAGAATGTACATCGAGAATTGTTGCGGCCAAATCCTATGCACCACTCGCGCCGGCGATGAACCCTGCTCCCTGACGCTTTTTGGAACGCACCCGAAAACCGGAGCGGAGTTTCACTGCGTCGCCGTCCACTACGATCCGCGCTTGCCGAATCGTGTGATGATCGACGATCAATCCGTCCCGCTCGACCTCGCAAATGGGCGTGGAGGAAATCAGCGTGGATTGGAAATCAACATCTACGTGGACGGTTCCGTTGCAGAAGTCTTCCTCAACAGACAGGCTGCCTACACCAAGCGCTTTTACTATCCGGGTTCGGCTGCGCCGCGGGTGGGTGTGCGGATTGCCGGAAAAACCGCAAATCTCTCCAGCCTGTCCGTGTGGCAGTTGACGCCCGTCTCGACCGATCGGCTGACCACCTGAGGGTCACGCCCCCGGGAGAAGTGACCCGCAACCGCTTCCGCAATCGGCAGGCTCAATCCAGGAGTGTCACCGCGCCGCTTCCAATGTCGAAATAGCCCGCGACCACTTTCATCTGCCCTTCGCTGATTTTGCCCGCGACCACCGTGGAAGCCTGGCTCAGGAGATGAGCCTGCAGTTTGGCATTTGCTTCGGTAACGGCCTTCGGGTCTGGACCGGCTTGATTGACGGCCGGGCGCAGGTGCGGGTACAGCGCGCTGATCTGGCCCGGAACGGACTTGCCCGCGATCGCGGCCTTCACCGCTCCGCAGTCGCTGTGCCCAAGCACCATGATCACCTTCGTGCCGAGCACTGCCGCTCCGTACTCCAGCGTGGCGATGATCTCGGGTGTGATCATATTGCCGGCGACGCGAGTGACAAAAATGTGGCCGATGGTCTGGTCGAAGATAATCTCGACCGGGACCCGCGAGTCCGCGCAGGAGAGCACTGCGGCAAACGGCTCCTGGCCTCCCGCCTGATGTTTCCGCAGAATTTCAAGGTCGTGTTCGTGCGCCGTCGTCTTGCCGTCGACGAAACGCCGGTTGCCCTCCATCAAATCTTTCAGCGCTTGCTCTGGAGTCGGACCGGTTTGCGCCAGGACGGAGTGTGGCTCCAGCAGGCGCAGCCCCGCGGAAGCGGCCATCGTGGCGGCGACACCGGACACGCCGGCCCGCAGGAAGTTTCTGCGGGAACGCGCTGTCTGGAACATTGGCGAGTGGCTACGGGATGCGGGCAGGTCGTTCATTGCATGCTCCTTGGCAGGACTGTGTGGACGTGGCCAGCCTACACTGAAGCGGGATGGAACGCGACCAAATTTTCTTAGGCCGCAATATTTTTCCCGAGCTAAAAGCGAATGGAATTTTTCTGGATGAGTGGAAACGCGCCGGACAAAACCGACAGGTAGCCGGCCGGCCTCTATACTTTGACGACCTTGCCCGATTTGATGCACCCGGTGCACACGCGAATCCGCTTGTTCGCCGTATTGACCTTCGCCTTCACCGTCTGGAGATTCACGTTCCAGCGGCGGCGGGTCACATTGTGGGCGTGCGAGATGTTGTTGCCGAATTGCGGCTTCTTGCCGCAGATTTCACAGACTTGTGCCATGATTCGTATCCTGATCCTGCAAATTTGTGCGAATGTGAATGAGATCGAAGCGTTGTAGCGACGGCATCCTGTAGCCATCTCTGCTTCGACCCGAACCCTAAGTGTATCGAATTCCTGAGAAGGCGGCAATCGTAACCGTGGCGGAAGGTAAACCGAACGCAGATCGCAGCTCACCGCTTCGGCCATTCCACACGAACCTTACCGTGTTCTGGGCGGCATTTCTGGTGCGCGTCCTATATATGACGCTGGCCCACACCTATCGCTTTCGGCTGGAGGGCGATCATTTCCAGTTTGGCTGGGAAATGGCCCGCATTGCGCGCGCACTGGTCACCGGCTACGGATACGCGGACCCGTTTTCCGGCCACAGCGGACCCACCGCCTGGGTCGCTCCGCTTTATCCGCTGCTGCTGGCTGCGGTTTTCAAAGTATTCGGCGTGTACACCCTGCGTTCCGCCTGGGTCATTCTGACCATCAATAGCTTCTTTTCGGCCCTTACGGCGCTCACCACCTATGAGATCGCCGCACGCTGCTACAACCGGCGCGTCGCAGTTTGGTCGGCGTGGATTTGGGCGCTCTATCCGGCTGCCATGCAATATGCCGTTCGCTGGGTCTGGGAAATGACGCTGAGCACCTGGCTTTTCAGCTGCATCCTGGTGCTGGCCCTGCGCATGCGGGGCATTGGCGAAGTCAAGCACGCCGGTGCAGGCGGAGTAGACGATCCGCGCACCCTGCCGCGCTGGCTGCTGTTTGGGTTTCTCTGGGGAGTGCTCGCTCTAACCAATCCTTCCCTGCTGTTATTCCTGCCCGCCGCGGGTATCTGGGTGCTTCGGGGTTCGCATCGTTTGCGGACCCAGTCCGGCTTTGCGGCTCTGGCCGCCGTCGTTTTCCTGCTGTGCATCTCGCCATGGATCGCGCGGAACGCGATCGTCTTCCATCGCTTCGTGCCCATGCGGGCCAACTTTGGCGCGGAGTTTTATATGGGGAACGGGCCCGGAGCGCAGGGCTTTCTGATGGAGTATGACCATCCCTTCCAGGCGCCCGAACAGCTTCAACTCCTGAAGAAGATGGGGGAGATCGCGTATTCGCACATGCGAGGCCGCGAGGCGCTCAATTTCATCTCCGCCGATCCGCTTCTATTTGTGCGGAATTCGATTAAGCGCGTTTATTTCTTTTGGATCAGCGTGCCCCACCCCTCCGGCCATGCCTGGTATGTGGAAGTGGGTCGCGTAGCCAACTTTTCTTTCGCCAGCGTCGCCGGTTTGCTGGGCCTGGCGCTCTCCCTCAAGCGCCGCGTCGCTGGAGCGTGGCTGTTTGCCTGGGCTTTTCTGCTCGTCCCGTTTCTCTATTATTTCGTCAGCGCCGCGGCACGGTTCCGCAATCCCCTCGAGCCGCTGATTGTCATCCTCGCTGTATATCTGTTTCAATCGGCGCAGAAGAGAGGCGTTCTTGCCGATTCGGCGGCAAAACGGTTGACGCATTCGGGGCGACGCCAGTATCCTTAGGAGGTTAGGCGATCCAGGCAGAACCCGCCCCTGAGACAGCGCGCGTCGAACATTTCTAACTTACTCTGTAGTCACAGTAAGCCGGAAACCGTTCCAGGTAAGCGCTAACTTCGACACAAACGCCTGAGAATTTTGAGTGTTTCGCACCGGCCTGTGGCCAATGGTGCTGGAGGATGTATGTACGCAGTGATTCGTACCGGGGGCAAGCAGTATCGCGTCGCGCCGGGAGATGTGCTGAAGGTCGAAAAGCTTTCGCAGGAAGATGGAAACGTCGAGTTTACCGAAGTTCTTGCCGCATCGTCGGGCGGCGACCAGGGCAATGGATTAGCAAAGCCCGGCTCCGCGAAGGTGCTGGCCTCGATCGTCAACGAAGGACGCGCCAAGAAGGTCCTTGTCTTCCATTTCAAACGCAAAAAGCAATATAAGAAGCTTCAGGGCCACCGCCAGGCGTACACCCAGATCCGGATTCATGAGATCCAGGTGGATGGCCAGAGCTTTACGGCAGCCAACTAGAGCAGCATAAGAGGGATTGAGATATGGCACATAAAAAAGGACTCGGCAGTTCCCGGAATGGACGCGATTCGAATTCGCAGCGGCTGGGAGTGAAGGCATTCGGTGGGCAGACCGTCACCGGAGGATCGATCATCGTTCGTCAGCGCGGGACCAAGCTGAAGCCCGGTATCAACGTGGGCCTCGGCAGCGACGACACGCTGTACGCGAAGATCGATGGCCGCGTGCGCTTCGTTGACCGCGGACGCACGGGACGGTTCGTTGCCGTCGACCCTATTCTGACGGAAGCGTAAGCAGGCAAGATCAAACGCGGACTGGACGCGATCCGGCCGCCGCATCAAAAACAATCGGCTGACCCCATGGGGTCAGCCGATTTTGCTTTTCGTGGAAGGAAGCTAGCTTGCAATTGGACCCGGGGGACGGCTCGCGTTTGCCGCGGCCGGCCAGCCCGCCGGTCCCATTACGCTATCCACCAGCTCGACCACATCCTTCATAAAGGAAGGAGGATAGCTGATTGCAACCTGCCCTGCCGGATTGCCCAGGGTCTGCGCGATGTCGTTCCAGCGCATCAGCGGAGAGGCGGTCGGTAGCGCGACCAGGCGCCGCGCCGGCTCCGGCTTCAGGAAGTAAGCCATCCAGATCAGCATGGCGGCAATAGTGGGAATTTCCAGAGCCATATTGGTTCCGCTGCCGAGACTCGTGATGTGCTTCAGGAAAGCCGCATTTACAAGATTGACTGTCGCCATCAACCCAAAGCCGAATATGACACCGAAGATGCGGCTGCCGAAGGAAACTCCCAGGTGGTTTGAGGCGAACGCAAGGAAAGCTAGCATGCAGAGTGCGAGCACCGCCTCCGAACGCATGAACACCTGCGCTATCCCCTGCAGAAAGTCCATCCCATTCAAATTCGTGTTGGTTCCGGCGGCAGTTGCCATGATTGCTGATACCACGATGGCCCAGAAGAAGATGGGGCGTCCGAGCTGTTGCACTCCGGGAATGGAGCGAACCGCATGCCGGAACATCTCGTGCAGCACGCGGAGCATTAAAACTGCGTTGATGAAGAAGGCGGGGCCGTAGGTAACGACATACAGCTTGTAGGCAAAAACACTGCTGGAGATGTGGAGATGGTGAGACAAGACTTCAATCAGCAGGAGCGCATCGGACGCAACCCAAAAGATCAGCAACTGCCAAAGGGCTGGATAAATCCTGTTCTTCTGGGCGCGATGCACGCTGTAAATAACGGCCAAAAGCGCCGATATCTCGAGGAAGAACGGCAAGGCAAAATGTAGCCATCTAGGCATGGGCGAACTCCAGTGGTTCTTGAGGACACCTCAAGATACCCCACTGGAGTTGCGCTGGCAAGACAAAATTTGGTCTTAATCGGCGGCTTTGATGCAGAAATGGGCTGGGAGGTTACCTGGACTAGAAATCTAATCCGCAGGAAGAACCCCACTTGCAAGAAGGGGCCGGCACTGCGCTGCTGCTAGAAATCATCGCTGTGGTGCTCGTCGGCGCGGTCTTGGTGGCCAACATGTGGTCGGCGGCGAAACCGGTGATCAACATTCCGAGGACGAGGGCGCGGACGGCGATTTTCATGGTAATGATCCTTTGGTAACCAAAATTTTTAAATTTTCTGCTTGGTGCTCTCAGCAATTTCGAGTATAGTGAACAAAACAGCTAAGTCCAACGTTCTCAACAATATACCGTCATATTATACATGTGAATTACCGAAGTAACCTATATCGAGTTGGTAACTACATCCATCTGCACGGACTCGACACCTCACCACCCGCTTTCCACTTTCTGCTCCCCCACCCCTCCTCCGCCGTTCGAAATCAACAGCTTGGTTCTCGCCCTCCTCGCCGGTAACCACCGTGGGCTGCCAAATCGCGCCGTGCGCCTCCCTGGGCGCCTGCCCTCTCCCTGCCGCCCCTCGTCTTTCGATCGCTCCCTCGCTTTGACGCAATCGCAAGTAGTTT
The DNA here is from genome assembly GCA_963744615.1 of uncultured Acidobacteriota bacterium. Classification (GTDB taxonomy): domain Bacteria; phylum Acidobacteriota; class Terriglobia; order Terriglobales; family Acidobacteriaceae; genus JAKAAZ01. The sequence continues at coordinate 948,857 of CAVUUE010000003.1, read as the reverse complement.
CCCTTCCAGGTTCTCCCGCTCCGTTTCCTTTGAGTCCCCAAACCCTCTGGAGCCGTCGCAATCCCGCAATTAAGGACCGCGGTTTCCACATCTGAAAACCTCGAATTCCGACTCGCCTGCGTGGTAAAATAGCTATGAGTTCCTCCCCGGATAAGTCCTTTGCTAATCAGTCCTTTGCCTTGCCTTTGGGCCTTGATTTTGGCAAGCCTGGATTCTGAAGGGTGGCGCCGGCATTCAGGCCGTTTTTATCGAGATTTCCCGGAGTCCTATGGCAGAAAAAGCGATTGCTACCCCCGATACGTTGGGAACCATCCCAGGCACCGATCTTGCCACCGCGGCAACTCTCGCGAACGAGGCTGCCGGTTCCGCCGCGCAGGCTGCCAGCCGGCAGCGCGCCAGCGACAATTACACCGGCGAGAACATCAAGGTGCTCGAAGGGCTCGAGGCTGTGCGCCTTCGCCCGGCCATGTACATCGGCTCCACCGGGGAGATGGGTCTGCACCACCTGGTCTATGAGGTCGTCGACAATTCCGTCGATGAGGCGATGGACGGCCATGCTACCCGCGTCGATGTCACGATCCACGTGGACAATTCCATCACCGTGGTGGACGATGGCCGCGGAATTCCCGTCGATGAGATGGCCCTGCCGAACGGCGATCGCCTCCCCGCCGTCCAGGTCGTTCTGACCAAACTGCACGCTGGCGGAAAATTCGACGCTTCTACATATAAGGTGTCAGGCGGGCTGCATGGCGTCGGCGTATCGTGCGTCAATGGATTGAGCGAGGAGTTTGAAGTCGAAATCTGGCGCGACGGCCACACCTATGAGCAGGAATACGCGCGCGGGCTGCCGACCACCAGGCTGCAAACGACGGGCACCAGCAAAAAACGCGGCACCAAGATCCACTTTCTTCCCGACAAGACCATCTTTACTGTCACCGAATTCAACTACGACACCCTCGCGCAGCGCCTGCGCGAACTGGCCTTTCTCAACAAGGGCCTGGAGATTTCGCTAACCGATGAACGCACCACCGATCCGAAAACAGGCGAAGCCAAGCGTACGGACTTCAAATACACCGGCGGAATCGCGGAGTTCATCAAGCATCTGAACCGCGGCAAGCAGGTTCTGCATGACAAGCCGATCTACATGGAAGCCGAGCGCGACAATGTCGTGATGGAGATCGCGCTGCAATACAACGACGGCTATTCGGAGACGGTGTTCACGTTCGCGAACAACATCAACACCGTCGACGGCGGAACCCATCTCTCCGGGTTTCGCACTGCCCTGACACGCACCATCAACGCCGCCGGCCAGCAGATGGGACTGTTCAAGGATCTGAAGGAGAACCTTTCCGGCGACGATGTCCGCGAAGGTCTGGTCGCGGTGATCAGCGTGAAGCTGCCGCAGCCGCAGTTTGAAGGCCAGACCAAGGGCAAGCTGAATTCCGACATCAGCGGAACGGTGCAGCAGTTTTTGAACGAGCGGCTCGGAATGTTCCTGGAGCAGAATCCGCCGATCACCCGGCGCATCATCAACAAGGCGATTGAAGCTGCCCGCGCCCGGGAAGCGGCCCGCAAGGCCCGCGATCTCACCCGCCGCAAGGGCGCTCTCGATGGCGGAGGATTGCCGGGAAAACTTGCCGACTGCAGTGAACGCCGGCCGGAGCGCTGCGAGCTCTATCTGGTCGAGGGCGAATCCGCCGGTGGAACCGCCAAGCAGGGCCGCGACCGCCGCTACCAGGCCATCCTCCCCCTCAAAGGCAAGATCCTGAACGTCGAAAAGGCCCGCTACGACAAAATGCTGGGCCACGAGGAAATCCGCGCCATGATCACGGCGCTCGGCTGCGGCATCGGCAAGGACGATTTCGACGCCAGCAAGCTGCGCTACGGCAAGCTCATTCTGATGACCGATGCCGACGTGGACGGCTCGCACATCCGCACTCTGCTGCTCACTTTCTTCTTCCGCCACATGATGGAGTTGATCAAGCGCGGCCACGTTTACATTGCGCAGCCGCCGCTCTATCGCATTAAGAAGGGCAAGTTCGAACAATACATTAAAGATGATCGCGAGTTTGTGAACGTAATGGTGAAGCGCGCCTCCGACGGTATGGTCGTTCGCTACGGCGCGGGCGCGGACAAACTCGAAGGCGCGGCTCTCACCCGTTTCATGGGCCATCTCAACGAGTATCTGGGCTTCTTCGAAAAGGTCGACAAGCGGCTCCGCAACGAAGAGGTAACGACCCTGCTCGCGAAGCTCGAGTTGCTGAAGCGCACGGACTTCGAAGGCACACCCGACTCTGCGCCGCCGAAGATCGTCAAGCTGCACGCCGCGCTGAAGAAGCTGGCGGCGAAGCATCAGTTCAAGGCAGTCGGCGAGCCGGTTTACGACGAAGAGCACCAGAATTTTTCCCTGCGCTTTACCGATGCCCAGGGAGCGGAGCGCCGCATCGACTGGACGCTGGCCACCTCTCCGGAATACCGCCAGATGATGTCGAAATATACCCAGATCAAGGATCAGCTCGAAGGGCCGTTTCTGATCGAGTACGCGAAGAAGACGGCGGCAGCTGAAGATGCTGAGGAGACGATCGGCGAAGCGGCGGATGAAGCCATCGCGGCTCCGACGGCCAATAAGCCGGCGGCGAAGCGTTCCGCCAAAGGTCCGCAGGACCCCGTCGAGAAGCAGTCGCCCCGCGAGCTGTTCGAGTACGTCATCGAGCAGGGGCGCAAGGACTACCAGGTCCAGCGCTATAAGGGTCTGGGCGAGATGAGCGACGCTCAGCTATGGGAAACGACCATGGACCCCGAGCGCCGCACGCTGCTGCAGGTGAAGCTTGAGGATCTGGCCGAGTCGGAGCAGATATTCTCGACGCTGATGGGCGAGGATGTGGAAGCCCGCCGCAAATTCATCGAAGACAACGCGCTGGATGTAAAGAACCTCGATATCTAATTCTCGCGCGAATCTCCAACTCGCAATCGCGCACCCGCAGCGGCATGATGGCGGGTGCCCCAGGTGCGCGTAGCCGGGGTCCCCGGCGACAGGTCTTCGTCGCTGGGGTGACGAAGCTCACCTGTGTCTTTTCGTCACACAACCGCCGAATGCTATAACCCAGATATGCTCCGCCTCCGCCGGCTCATCGCCGCCCTAAACTCCATCCCCGATCCCGCCGACGCCCTCCTCATCACCCACCCCCAGGACGTCCGCTATCTCACCGGATTCACCGGCTCGAATGCCGCCCTCGTCGTGCCCGCGGGCAAATCCCCCGCCCAGGCCATGCTCTTCACCGACGGCCGCTACATCGAACAGGCCCGCCGCCAGACCCGGCACGCCGGCGTGGTCATCGCCCAGGGTCCGGTCCTGCGGGAAGCCTGCGCCTGGATGCAGACCCACGGCATCAAGCATTGCGCCTTCGACGCCGAACACACCACCGTAGCCACCCTCGATTCCATCCGCCGCTCGATCGCCTCGAAATATCGCCGCGCCTTTTTCAAACCCATCCCATCCCTCACCGCGGAGCTGCGCGAGATCAAGGACCCCGAAGAAATCCTCCTGCTGCGCGCCGCCGCCACGCTCGGCTGCTCTCTCTTCGAAGAATTGTTGACCCGCATCGAACCCGGCATGCCGGAGGTTGAAGTCGCCGCGCACCTGGAATTCGCCGCGCGCATCGCCGGTGCCGAGGCCATGTCATTTGAGACCATCGTCGCCGGCGGCCCGCGCTCCGCCCTGCCGCACGGCCACGCCACCACCCGGCGCCTCCCCCGCCGAGGATTTGTCGTCCTCGACTTCGGCGTCCTGCTCAACGGCTATTGTTCCGATATGACACGCACCCTCCGCCTCGGACCCGCGACCGCCTCCGAACGCCACGCTTATGAAGCGGTGCTCGAAGCCCAGATGGCAGCCGTCGCCGCCGTTCGTCCCGGCGTCACCTGCGGAGAGATCGACGAAGCCGCCCGCAATGTTTTACGACGCGCCGGACTCGCCGACTACTTCACCCATTCCACCGGACACGGCGTCGGCCTCGAAATCCACGAGGGCCCCCGCATCGCCGCCCGCCAGCCCGCCCAGCTCCAGCCCGGTATGGTCATCACCATCGAGCCCGGTGTCTACCTCCCCGGCCGCTTCGGCATCCGCATTGAAGACATGGTCCTGGTCACCCGCCGCGGATCCGAAGTCCTCACCCCGACGACAAAAGCATGGCTCGAGCTATAAAGTTATCTTTCGATCGAGTCCCCGGGCCAAACACAATCCGCCCGCGCCACTATACTTATCAGGACAGAACAGATCGGCTTCCGCAACGGCAAGGAGCAAGTCGCGATATGAATGCTGGACAGTTGCAATCACTGAAAGATCTCATCGAATTTCTCAAGCAGCAGGAAGTCGGCGAGTTCGAGCTCGAACAGGAAGACCTGAAAGTCCGCCTCAGTTTCATCGGACAAGGCGCCGCAGCCGGCAACGTGGACCTCGGCCAGCTCGCTCAACTACTGCAGCAATCGCCGAAGCCGGCTCCCTCACCGATCGCTAACATCGCCGCATCCAGTCATCCGGCGCATGCTGCCGCCCCTGCCGCCGCTCCGTCCGCCGGCGAAGAAGCCGGCCTGCACATCGTAAAATCTCCCATCGTCGGCACTTTTTATGAGGCCTCCGCTCCCGGTGCCGACCCATTCGTCAAGGTCGGCGATCAGGTGGAGTCGGGCCAGATCCTCTGCATCGTCGAAGCCATGAAGCTCATGAATGAAATCGAAAGCGATGTCTCCGGCGAGATTGTAAAGCGCCTGGCAGCCAGCGGTCAGCCCGTCGAATACGGCCAGCCCCTGTTCGCCATCCGCCCCCGTTAATCTGTTCGCTCAATTTTTACCTTCAATGTGTAGTTTCTCCGACGAACATCAAAGACGAACATGAAAAACGGGTGCCCCATCCTTGCCGCGTTCTTTGCGGCTAGGGTGGGATACGACAATCAACGCATAGGACAACATCCTTAAAAGATTTTCAAGATCGATCCAGCAAGAGGTTTATGTTCCGAAAAGTTCTCATAGCCAATCGCGGTGAAATCGCTCTCCGCATCATTAGCGCCTGCAAGGAAATGGGCATTCGCACCGTCGCCGTCTATAGCGAGGCCGACCGTAATTCCCTGCACGTTAAGTTCGCGGATGAAGCCATCTGCATCGGCCCGCCGCGCTCCGCCGACAGCTACCTCAACGTTCCCGCCGTCATCAGCGCCGCCGAAATCGCCGACGTCGACGCCATCCATCCCGGCTACGGCCTGCTCAGTGAGAACGCCAACTTCGCCGAAGTCTGCCGCGCCTCCAACATCAAATTCATCGGGCCGCCGCCGGAAGTCACCCGCATCATGGGCGAAAAAGAAAAAGCGCGCATGGCCATGAAGAAGGCCAAGGTGCCCATCCTTCCCGGCTCCGACGGCGTCATTCAAAGCGAGGAAGAAGCGCTCGACTGGGCCCGCCGCATCGGCTATCCCGTCATCCTCAAAGCTTCCGCCGGTGGTGGCGGCCGCGGCATGCGCATCGTCCGCAGCGCCGAGGAGCTGCCGAATGCCTTTCGCGCCGCACGCACGGAAGCGCAGAACGCCTTCGGCAACGGCGACCTCTACATGGAAAAATTCATTGAGCGGCCACGCCATATTGAATTTCAAATTCTCGCCGACGAACACGGCAACGTCGTCTCGCTCGGCGAGCGCGAATGCTCCATCCAGCGCCGCCATCAGAAAATGATTGAAGAGGCCCCCTCCCTCCAGGTCACACCGAAGATGCGAGAGGAGATTGGCGCCACCCTCAAAAGATCCCTCGAAGCCATCGGTTACCAGAACGCCGGCACCGTCGAGTTTCTAATGGATGAAGACGGCAAGCTCTACTTCATCGAAATGAACACCCGCATCCAGGTCGAACATCCTGTCACGGAAATGGTCACCGGCATCGATCTCGTCAAGGCGCAGTTCCGCATCGCCGCCGGAGAGAGACTCTCCGACATTCTTCCCCGCCCCATTGAGATTCGCGGCCATGCCATCGAGTGTCGCGTCAATGCCGAGCACCCGGACAAATTCACTCCCTCCGCCGGCAAAATCACCGCCTACAATCTTCCCGGCGGCAACGGCGTCCGCGTCGACACCGCGCAATATGCTGAAGGCGTCGTCCCGCCCTATTACGACTCGCTGATCGCCAAGCTCGTCGTCCACGGCAAAGACCGCGCCGAGGCCGTCGCCCGCATGGAACGCGCCCTCGGCATGTTCGTCGTCGAAGGTATCCACACGACGATCCCCCTCCACCAGCGAATCCTGCAGGATGAAGATTTCCGCATCGGCGCCTTCGACACCAAGTTCATGGAGCGCTTCTTCGAAAGAGAAAAACTCCACCGCGAATCCACCCAGTAATTGTGGGGCCGTAGTGCCGAAACAACCAGTTTGGTACGCTGGAGTCTATGGAGATCACCGTCCAGCTGCCCGACGATCTGGCCCAGCATCCCAACCCGGGACGCGAGGCGTTAGAAGCTCTGGCCATTGAAGGGTATCGGACCGGGAAGCTCTCTCATTTCCAGGCCAGCCAACTGCTGGGACTATCCCGCTTCGAGTTCGATGGCTTTCTAAAGGAGCGGCAAATTTACGATCACGCCTATGACCTGGAAGACCTGGAGGAAGACCGCAACACGTTTCAGCAACTCCAGGCAAAGGGCCTTCTCCGCGCATGATCGTTGTAGCGGATACCGCTCCGCTCAATTACCTCATCGAAATCGATTGCGATGATCTGCTTCCCAAACTTTACAAACACATTCTGGTCCCTGCAGGCGTGATGCACGAATTGAACCACACCGCTGCGCCGAACTCGGTACGCGCATGGTTGGCTCACGTTCCCGCCTGGATCGAAATACGTCTGACCACCGGAACCCCGGATGCGGAGTTGGCGGATCTGGATCTGGGGGAACAAGAGGCGATTCAGCTTGCCGAAGAGCAACACGCGGATTTGCTACTCATCGACGAACGCAGGGGACGTCGGCGAGCAAAGCAGCGCGGCCTCAGCACTACCGGCACGTTGGGAGTTTTGCTGAGCGCAGGCAGACTGAACCTGGTTGATCCCGAAATGGCCTACCGGAAATTAGTATCCCGCACCACTTTTCGCACTTCAGCGGAACTGGAAGCACAGTTTCTCAAGCTGATCCGGCCTTCGGACTGAAGTAAACGTATGACTCTTCCGCGCCTCTATGCCATCCTCGATATCGATCTGCTCACCGCTCGCGCACTCGACCTCGCATCCGTCGCCACCGCACTGCGCGCCGCCGGCGTAAAGCTCGTGCAGTATCGCAACAAGCAAGGCACCGCCCGCGCCATGCTGAACGATGCAGCCCTGCTGAAAAAAATCTTCGCGGCAAGCAACACCACGCTCATCATGAACGACCGCGCAGACCTCGCACTCCTCGCCGGTTTCAACGGAGTCCACGTAGGCCAGGAAGATCTCTCCCCAGAAGACGCCCGCGGCATTCTCGGCAACGATGCATGGATCGGCGTCTCCACCCATTCCGCCCAGCAGGTCATCGAGGCCAACCAGACGAGCTGCGACTACATCGCCTACGGCCCCATCTTCTCAACCGCAAGCAAAAATAATCCCGATCCCCTGGTCGGCCTCGCCGGCCTGCGCACCGCACGAAGCCTCACCCGCAAGCCGCTGATCGCCATCGGCGGAATCACGCACCACAATTGCCGCGCCGTCCTCGAAGCCGGAGCTAACTCCGTCGCCGTAATCTCCGGAGTGCTCCCCGCAAACGGCCAGTCATCCGCCACCCGGCACATCGCCGAAGAATTCCTCAAACTACTAAACCAGTAGCCCAAAAAATCCGGGTGCCCCAGGTGCGCGTAACCGGGGTCCCCAGCGACAGGTCTTCGTCGCTGGCGTGGGAATCTCACCTGGGCCTTTTTATCAAAGGGGTACCCCGAAGAATCACCCACCACCACGACCATCCCACGAAAAAATCTTCGCCCCAAACATGCGCCCAATGCGATACGCTATCCGGTGACTCGATCGGTGGACACAGGCAGAAACCGCACGCCGACGCGACACCGAAAGCCGTAACCGAAAGCCCAACATCCTGCAGGAGAATTCTTGTACATGGCGAAACTCGGCGCGATCAAGCCCATGTCCGTCTTACTGAGTGAAGCGCGGACTGAAGGCGAGCATGAATTAAAACGCGCGCTCGGCCCTGTCAACCTCATCACCCTCGGCATTGGCGCCGTCATCGGCGCCGGCATCTTCGTCCTCACCGGCCAGGCCGCCGCCATTCATGCCGGTCCCGCCGTCGCCCTCAGCTTCGTCGTCGCCGGCATCACCTGCGCCTTCGCCGGACTTTGCTACGCGGAATTCGCTGCCCTCATCCCCATCGCCGGCTCCGCCTACACCTACGGCTATGCCACCCTCGGCGAATTTGTGGCTTGGATGATCGGCTGGGATCTCGTGCTCGAATACGCCTTCGGCGCAGCCACCGTCGCCTCCGGTTGGAGCGGATACTTCGTCAGCCTGCTGCAGGATTTTCACATTTACATCCCGCCGCAGCTCACCACAACTCCCGGCGATATCCTCTACCTCTACCACGGCCACTGGCTGCCCACCAGCTCCCTCTCCATGGGAACCAGTGTCGCCGGCCTGCCCCATGTCACAGGAGTTTTCAATCTCGTAGCCTTTATCGCCATCCTGCTCGTCACCGTTGTCTTGGTCATCGGCATTGAGGAATCGGCCAATCTCAACACCGTCATGGTGCTCATCAAACTCGCCGCGGTCGGAATCTTCCTCGTCATCGGCATCGGCTTTCTCCTGCATCATCCGGAAATTCCCCGCATCAACTGGCATCCCTTCATCCCGCCGTCCGAAGGCCCCGGGCGCTTCGGCTGGGGAGGAATCACCGCCGGCGCAGCCTCCATCTTTTTCGCCTACATCGGCTTCGACGCCGTCTCGACCGCCGCGCAGGAAGCCAAGAATCCGCAGCGCGATATGCCCATCGGCATCCTCGGCACGCTGGTCATCTGCACCATTCTCTACATCATGGTTTCCGCGGTCATGACCGGAATGGTCAGCTATCGAACCCTCGACGTCGCCGATCCCATGGCCGTCGCCATCGATGCCACCGGCATCGCCTGGGGCAGCATTCTCGTCAAGGTGGGCGCCGTCTTTGGCCTGGCCACGGTCATGCTCGTCATGCTGCTCGCGCAGAGCCGCATCTTTTTCTCCATGTCGCGCGATGGCCTGCTGTGGAAGTGGGCCGGCAAAATTCACCCCCGCTTTCGCACCCCGTACATGTCCAACATTGTCGTCGGCGTCGTCGTTGCTTTCTTTCCCGCCGTGCTCCCCATCAACCGCCTGGCGGAGCTGGTCAACATGGGCACCCTGCTGGCCTTCGCCATCGTGTGCGCCGGCGTCTGGATTCTGCGCCGCCGCATGCCGGACCTGCGCCGCCCCTTCAAAACCCCCTGGGTACCGGTTGTGCCAATCCTCGGCATCTTCACCGCGCTTTATCTCGTGTGGACCCTTCCCGCTCTCACCAAGGAAGTCGTCGTCGCGTGGCTGATCGTCGGCCTGGGAATTTACTTCACCTACAGCGTCCGCCACAGCAAGGTGCAGAAGGCCCTCGGCACGGAACGCAAATAGCGCCCCGTATCGAATCACCTTCCGTCACCTGTTGCCGCTGCATCGTAAAAATGCAGGCATGGCGGAAACCGCATCAGCACCCGCAGCCGCGCTGCGATCGGCTCAGCTTCCACCAGGGCGTTCGCACCGCAGTGGCCGCGGCGCTGGCCTATTGGCTCACCGAGTTATTCCGGCTTCCCGGCGGCTATTGGGCGGCCATCAGCGCCATCGTCGTCATGCAATCGGAGGTCGGCGCTACCGTTGTCGCCTCCCGCGACCGCATCGCCGGAACCGCCATTGGAGCAATCGTCGGATGGCTGACTGCGCCTGATCTGGCACCACTCCATCTTCCTATTCGCGTTGGCGGTGCTGGTGGTCATGGTGCTTTGCACCGCGCTCCGCTTTCAGAACTCCGGCCGCCTCGGCGGCGTCACCGTCGCCATCATCGTTCTGATTCCCTCCACCCAACCTGTCCTGCATAACGCTATCGAGAGATTTCTGGAAGTCTCTTTCGGCATCGCAGTATCGCTTGCCGTGGCGCTGGTCTGGACCAGGTTGGCCCAGATGATCGACGCGCGCGGAACATAGATCACTCTGCCCGCCGCATTCGCCGATGCGCACGCGCGGCATGCAGGCCGCACGCCGCCGGGGGATTCGTCATCTGCTTGGCGAAAATCCTGTAGCTGAACGTTCCCGGCCGCAGCGTCGCCCAATAGGACGTGCGCGTCAATAGCGGCTTCCCCTGATCGATCAACTGGTTCGTCAGGATCTTCACCCCGCACGTAAGGTTTCTCTGCGGTTGCAGAATCGTGCGCTCCGGATCGGCGACCCTCAGCTTCCGGTCCGCCTCCTGGTCGAAGTCGCAGCCATATCGCTGCTGGTCCGCATAGGTCAACTGCAACAGACCCTCCGTGCGCACCCGCGTCACCGCCACCTCTTCGCGCTTCGCCAGTTCGGGCTCGGTATGCCGCACCGTCGCCTTGGGATTCAGCCCAGCCTCTGCGCCCGCCAGTGCCTGAAAAAAATATGCCCAGAAAACTTTTTTGTCCGCGTCGCTCATCACCGCGAAGCGCGGACAAAATCCGCGCACATCCCGCGCCACCCGCGCCGACAGCAGCTCAGGCGGTATCGCCTGCTCCACAATCTGGTCCCACTGCGGGTTCCAGGTGTTCTGGCCCAGCTCCGCCTTCTTCTTGTCGATGGGAGTGGCCGGAACCGGCTTCGTCTCCGGCTTCGGCGGAGCCACCGGTTTGTCCTGCTTGGCCCCACATCCGAGCAACGCAATCCCGGCGCAAAAAATCACCCCGCATACTTTCATCTTCAACACTGAAATGGGCACGGTCTCCGCACTTTCATCAAGAAGAGTCAACAGTGGGGGGCTGTTCCCCTCCTTTGACGCACGCCGAACGAATCCCGTTGCCACCCGGAGCCCGGCGGATTACCCCTTCAACGGAACAATCGCATCCCGTCCACGTTCACTGTGCCGTCGCCTGCATACGTCACTGTAAGACTGTTCTCCCCGGCAGCGAGCTCGACCGGAATCACCACCCGGTTCCCTGTGCGCAGCAATCGCTTCTCAAAGGACGGAGCATCGTCAACCCGCACGCCGATCGTCTTATCTTCGGCACCACTCCGCACATACGTAAGCTCCACCTGGTATCGGCCCGCCTGCGCGACACGCAAATCGCGAAAAGTCAGCGACCCCGCGACCTTCCCATCAACATGCCCGATGCTCACACCAAATCCCTGCGAACACTCTCCGCAGGTCAGTAGCCGTGCCCCGCCTTGCCTCAGATTTCCCGGCCACTCCGCTTCGAACATCGCTCCATTTTTCCAGTTGAATTCCCCCGCCACCTTCAACATCTCCGATCCATGCGAAGGAATCACCGCCGAATACCCATCCGGAAATCGCCCAAGATTCTTGTGCGCCCAAAGATCCCGCACCTCGACCCCCGGCAGCAAAGCCATATCGCTCCAACGCACAGAAACCTTCGCAGGCGCGGCTGTCGGATTCAGCAGCAGCACCGCCTGCCGTCCACTGGTCTTCGCGCCCAGCGGCTTCACCCACACCTGCACCCCATCCGCACTGCCCGCGATCCGCATCGGCCCCGCGCCCAGCGCATCCTGGTCGACCGCGATCACCTCCGCGTTCGTAAGCGTCCCTCGCGTCGCCGCATCCATCTGCGTCAGGTCCGTTCCCGCCAGCAAAGGCGCCGCGGAAATCGCCCACATCGAAAAATGGCTGCGCCCCTCGCGCGCCGTCAAGCCCGGATTGCCGACCTCCAGCATGTCCGCATCGTTCCAGCTCCCCGGAGCGCTGAACGCGGAGTGCTGCGCATTTGACTCGAAATTGCGCAGCACGTTCTTCCATTCCGCATGGTTCTTTTCCTGGCTTATGTCGGAGTCGGTCCGCCACAACTCCGCCGTTCCCTGCGCCCACTCCCACGGCCGCTCCTCTCCCCAGGAGCAGATGTAAAACACCATCGGCCGTCCGGTCGCTCGGATCGCCCTTCCCATGCGCTCATACAGTTCGCGCCCCGTATGGTTCGCCGGCTTGTTGCAGTAATCCATTTCCACCAGGTCCATGCCCCAGGCGGCAAACGTCTGCGCATCCTGCGATTCATGCCCGAAACTGCCCTGGTATCGCGGTTTTGGATTGCAGGTATACGGCCCCACATCCGTGTAGATTCCCGCCTTCAGCCCGCGCGCATGGATATAGTCCACCAGCCGCTTCATGCCCTCGGGAAAGCGGCCCGCATCGACGATCAGATTTCCCGACCTGTCCCGCTCCGGCGCAATGCATTCCTGGATGATCACGTATTTGTATCCCAGGCCCCGCATCCCCGTAGACACCAGCGCATCGGCCTGATTGCGAATCGTCTGCGCGTTGTAATCGCAGAAATAATGGTTCCAGTTCGCCCAGCCCATCGGCGGCGTCGGCGCCAGCTCAGCCCCCGCAGCCGATGCGCTCTGCGCGAAAACCCAGCCCGGCAGAAGAAACAAAAACACGATGAACGCCGCCGCCATAGTCCGCTTCCGCTGCGCGGACATTACATACAGATCACGAAGAAAAATAGAGAATCACCTCTCGCTAAGAGTAGCGCACGCCGTTTTCATCGATGGGCTCGGCAATACTCGGCAAAATGCCCCAGACGTAAAAGAAGGGTGATAGCCGACAAGATCGCCATTGCCGAGCAGCGACAGCGTGGGCGACGTGGCAATCACCGGAAACGGCCCCCAGGGTGGGGGCCGCTTTCGGTGTCGCATCTTTCAGAATGTGAATCAGTCCGCCTGGAAATTATCCAGGGCATAGCTGGTGGATTGGCTCTGATCGACAAGGATGGCCGGGACCCCCGTGGAGAAGTCCGTGTTTGTCCCCGACGCATGGGCACCGGTGGTTACATCTGTGCAGGTGTACGTTGTTCCGGCAACCGACAGCTTCACCGTGTCGCCGGCTGTAGGAATAGGGCAGCCCGTAATGATGGTTGCACCGTACCATGCGCCGCTGGAAATCGTGTACACCACATTACTGTCCACCAGCCAGCAGACGCCGTTCGCGTTCAGGCCCATCCGAACGCATGGGCCGGTACCGGAGTAGCTGCCCGCGCTCTCATACACAAATTTCACCTGGGAATACTGGTCGTTGGGGAAAGTAGCTCCGGTATAGAGCTCCAGTCCGCGCTTGCCCTGGGTCGAAGTGATCGGCACCACCACCCCGTTGGCCTGGGTTAGTGGTACGAAAGGATACGACAGGCCCTGATTGGCCGTCGTATTGGTCCAGTTCGACGACAACGCTCCCGATCCGTTGAACGAGTCCGTTACCGGCAAACCTGCGCCGGAGATCGTATAAGTCGCCGAACCCACTGCGCTGGTCATGCTGCCTGCCCCGGACAACGTCACGTCGGAGAGACCGGTATCGTAGTCTCCACCGTTGGCGCTGGTCGAGAAGCTGAGCACCTCGCTGCTGGCGTTCGCAGTGAACGTCTCGGTATACAGGGTCCAACCGCTTCCCGGCGTGGTCGAAAGCAGGGTCGTCCCTCCCACCGAAACCACGATCGGATCCCCTGGATAATTCGGACGAGCTTCCAGGTAGAACGAGACGGTGTACTGTTGCCCGCTCGCCAGCCCGTTGATCGTCTGGGTCAGGGTGGAAGTGCCTTGCAGGAATGCCACCTGATTCGCACCATCCGGCGGCGCTGTAAAGCCCCATGCAGAGCCGTTTTCAGCAACTCCGGAACCGTAGGAACCGCTCGAGGCATTCTGCGTCGGTCCGCTGAACGTCCAGCCGGCAACGTTCGTAGGATCGTAGGTATAGATTCCAGCGCCCGGCGTCATCGGCGGCGTCGTAGCGAAATCACTATTCGCCCCCAGTGGCGCGGTCACCGACACGTCAGAGAGACCCGTATCGTTGTCACCGCTGTTGGCGCTTGTCGAGAAGCTAAGCACCGCGCTGTTGGAGCTCGCAGTGAACGTCTCGGTATAGAGCGTCCAGCCGCTTCCCGGCGTCGTCGAAAGCAGCGTCGTCCCTCCCATCGAAACCACGATCGGATTCGATGTATACCCAGGCCGATCCTCCAGGTAGAACGACACGGTGTACTGTTGGCCGGTCGTCAGCCCGCTGATCGTCTGTGTGATCGTGGAAGTGTTTTGCAGGAATGCGACCTGGTTCGCGCCATCGGTCGCCGCCGTAAAGTTCCACGCCGAGCCATATTCAGCAACTCCCGAACCGGAACTGAAAGTCCAGCCGGAAACGTTCGTGGGATTGTAGGTGTAGGTTCCAGCACCCGGCGTCATGGGCGGCGTCGTGGCGAAATCGCTGTTCGTTGCGAGTTGTGCCCCGCTCCCGCCCCCGGAACTGGCGATCGCCTCAATCGTCTCCGTAGCGGAGACGGTGATGGGCCCCGAGTAGACCGGCGAAGAACCGGTTGGCGTCGTGCCGTCGGTCGTGTAGTGGATCGTCGTTCCGCCGGTCGCGTCGCTGATGGTTACGTTTTGGGCGGAGCTGTACGTTCCCCCCGCAGGGCTGAAGGTTGGTGTCGCGATCCCACCCGCGGAGATCGTGTAAGCCGCCGAACCGACCGCGCTGGTGGTATAGCCGGAGGCGGTAGCGATCGCTTCCACCGTCTCGCTCGCGGACACACTGATTGGGCCGGAGTAGACAGCCGACGACGTGGTGGGCGTTGTGCCGTTCGTCGTGTAATAGATCGTCGCCCCGGAAGTCGAGTCGCTGATCGTCACGGTTTGCGCGGAGCTATACGTTCCCGCCGCCGGGCTGAACGTCGGTGTTGCGGCAGCCGACGCACTGTAGGTAAACGACTCGCCATTGCTGGTGCCGTTCGCCGTCGTCACGGTAACGCTCACCGTGCCGCTGCCGGAGGGCGCGACCGCTGTCGCCGTGGTCGAAGTGCTGGAGCTCGGTGTCACCGGAGTCGAGCCGAACGTCATTGTCGTCGCGCCGCTCAGGTTGGTTCCCGTCACCGTCACGGATGTTCCGCTGGCGCCGCTCGATGGGCTGATCGACGTCAGTTGCGGGTTGGTTCCTCCCACGCCTGTTCCGGTGAACGCGATGGGCTGGGTTGAGCCGCTCGCGTTCAGGTTGTTGTCATTCAGATTTGCCGCCTCGTTCAGCACTCCGCCCGTTGTCGGATGGAACGCATACGACAGGCTGCAGTTGTTGCTCACCGCCAGGCTCTGTCCGCTGGTCGGTGTCACCGTGCAGGTGCCTCCGGACTGCAGCGGGAAGTCCGTCGCCGCACTCACGCTCGCAAGGCTGAGCGACTGGTTGCCGATGTTCACCAGCTTGACCGACTGCGGTACGCTGGTCGATCCCACGTTGGTATACGGGAAATTCAGCGGAGCCGAAGTCGCGCTCACCTTCTCGATCATGTTGTCGCCGCCGCCGATATCCTGGCCGTCGGCGATGTAGATATTTCCTGCCCCATCCACCTCCACGCCTTCGATCAGTCCCAGCCGCGCGCTCGTTGAGGATTGCACAGTCGAGGACGGAACCGTGCCGCCGCCGCCCGCCACAACCACAAGCTGTCCGGCAAGATTCACCTGGTCGACCACTTGGTTCGAGTAGTCGGCGATGTAAAGATCGCCGGCTCCATCGACCGCCAGCCCCGCTGGATTGCTGATCGCCACGCTGAGCGCCGCCTGCGGAGTGGTGCTTGGAGCGCTGCCGCCGCCACCAGCAACAGACACGATCTGGCCCGAGGAGTTCACCCTCTCGATCACGCCAATGTTCTGGTCGGAGATGAAGAAGTTCCCCGATGCATCCATCACCATGCCCGTCGGCCCATTCAGCTGTGCGCTGGTGGCCGCCTGCGGAGTCGTGCTGACCGGCGTGCTGCCGCCGCCCGCGAAGATCGCCAACTGTCCTGCGGGAGTCACTTTCTCCACCAGGTTGTTGTAGAAGTCAGCGATGTAAAGGTTCCCCGCTCCATCCGTCGCCAGGCTGTTGATCGCGTTCAAGGCAACATTCGTAGCCGCCTGCGGAGTGGTGCTCGGAGCCGCAGCGCCGCCGCCGGCCATCACAAAAATCTGCCCGGTTGCTGCCGAAACTTCCTCGACCACGTTCGGATACCCGTTGCTGTTCACGGCATTGGCATCGATGATGTAGACGTTCCCCGCCCCATCCACTCCGATCCCTTGCGGGCAGGTGTTTGAGCCGAGCGCCGGCTCCGGCGTCGTCGTTACCGCCGGGGCGTGTCCGGAGAATGTGTAATCTCCGGCGATCGCCACGATCTGGTTCGTCGCCGCCGTTACCTTGTACGCCATGCAGTTCGTAAGATCCGCGATGTACAGGTTCCCCGCTCCATCCATCGCCAGCGAGGCGCCATTGTTCCCATTCTTCTGGTCACTGAGTGCCGCCGTTGTTACCGATTGCGGCGTAGCCGTTACACCCGACACACCGCCTCCGATTGCCATCGCCAGCGCTCCCGGCCTCACCGCTATCTCCGGTCCCTGGCCGATACCTGCCAGACCCGCCGTTCCAACCACTGTCCCGGCATTATTCACCGTCAACGTGCCCATGCGAACACCCGGGTACTGCGGATGGAACGTGATCGCCACAGTGCAGACCGTGTTTGCTGCATTGACAGTGCCACCCACGCTGCAGCCGCTCACGGTTCCAACCGCGAATTCCTGCACCCCGTTCTGCGCCTTCGGTACCGTGATGCTGCTGATCGCTGTCGCCGACTGCAAGGTCACCGACACATTTTGCGAAGCTGACGCAGATCCCACATTGGTCGTCGGCAGAGTTGCGAACGTCCCCTTCGCTACCGCCGACGTATAGGAGAACTGGTCCGCCAGAGTTGCCTCGCTGCTATAGCTCGGGATCGTCACGGTAACGTCCACCGTGCCGCCGCCCGCCGGCGAAGTC
The DNA here is from genome assembly GCA_963744615.1 of uncultured Acidobacteriota bacterium. GTDB lineage: Bacteria > Acidobacteriota > Terriglobia > Terriglobales > Acidobacteriaceae > JAKAAZ01. Next base: position 931,861 of record CAVUUE010000003.1, on the reverse strand, counting down.
GCCGTAATCTGCGTTGCGGAGTTCACCGTAAAGCTCGCCGAGTTGCCGCCGAACTTCACCGAAGTCGCTCCGCTGAAGTCCGTTCCCGTGATCACCACCGAGGTGCCGCCGCCCGGAGGTCCGCTGCGCACGCTCAACCCCGTCACCGTAACCGGCGAAGTGTAGTTGTATTGGTCCTGGCCGTTGATGGTGCTGGTCCCGTTGGTCGTCGATACCGTCACGTCGACCACGCCGCCGCTCTGCGAGGAGCCATGCGGTGAAGTCACCGTCGCGCTGCTCGAGGAGTTCACCGTGACACCAGTCGCCGCGTTGCCGCCGAAGTGCACCGTCATCCCGCTCACAAACCCGGACCCGCTGATCGTCACCGAGGTCCCGCCCGCGATCGGCCCGCTGTTCGGGCTCAAACCGGAGACCGTCGGCGGCGCCTCATACGTATAAAGATTGGAGCTGTTGGTCGCACTCGTGCCCTGCGATGTCGTCACCGTCACGTATACGGAGTTCGATCCCGAAGGCGCCGTCGCCGTAATGCTGCTTGCCGAGTTCACCACCACACCGGTCGCTGCCTTGTTACCGAACAGCACCGTCGCACCCGCCGCAAAATCCGTTCCGGTAATGTTGACTGAATTTCCACCCGCAGCCACACCCTGCGACGGGCTCAGGCTGGTCACCGTGACCGGCGACACGAACGTATATTGATCGTTGTTGCCCGGCTGGCTGCCGCCGCCTGGGCCGAAGACCTGCACATCCACCGTGCCGCTGCCTGCCGGCGTCACCGCTGTAATCTGCGTCGAGGAGTTAACCGTAAAGCTGGCCGCTTCCACTCCGCCGAACTGTACCTGGGTAGCGCCCGTGAAGTTCGTTCCGGTAACCACAACCGATGTCCCGCCGGAGTTCACTCCGCTCGACGGACTCACCGCTGTAATCGTTGGAGCCGTGCCCGCCGGCGCAAAGCCGAGCGCCTGCGCCAGCTGCACCCGCGCAGCTTCAATCCGGTATGGGTTATTCGTCCACTCTCCCGGGCAAGAACCGTAGCCGAAATTCGATCCGGTCGAGGCGGCTCCGGTCGAGCCTTTGGGCAGCCCGTTCGCCAGTCCTCCCAGCCCCGGCGTGCTGTCCGTGCAGTAGCCGCTATAGGCGGAGCTTTCCGGCTCGACGCCCATCGCATACCACGGCCCGTCCGTGTTTTCCCAGTCCAGCGCTTGCCACGAAGTTGTTCCCTGTCCGCCCTGCGTCATCCCCGCCACGCCTAGGGAATTGATGATGGCCATCGGCGCCGACCGGCCGCTCTGTTTCCCCAGCAGGTACATGTATTCGTAATCTTCATAGCCCCGCCGCATCGCTTCCATGCGTATCGAAGCCACCGGACCGCTGATCCCGTTGCAGGTGTTATAGCCGTTCGATGTGCAGCTTGTGTTCACCGCCGGATTCGCCGTCAGCACCGCCTGGCCCACCGGGTTCGCGGAGTAATAGCAGCCGACTTCATTGCCCGGATAGAACAGCACCCCATCGCCGCCCGTCGCCGCGCTCACGAAAGGAGAAGGCGCATTGCTGCTGCCGCAGTTCGCCGGCGTCGATGCGCCGCCATAGCCGCCCCAGAAGTTCCCCACCCAGATCCAGACTCCACCAGGAGCCGGTGCCGCCGGACTCGGATCCCCAGCGCTCGGAACCGTCTCATCCAATCCATACTTGTACGCGATCCAGTAATTGATCCGCTGGCCCACCCCTGTCGCACTGATGCCATCCCCGATGCTGAACGGATCGCCGCCCTGGTAGAACCACCGCTCGATCGGCAGCGGCGCCGTCGACAGCGCCGGAACACCGTTCGTCAAGTCCATCGTGTACTGATACCCCGTGCCGGCGATGATCGTCGGGTTCGTGCCATAACTCAGCGGGGGTCCCGGCCGGCCGGGCATGAACACCGACGGATTCGGAGACCAGATATTCACCCAGGAATTCGTGTAACCCGCCGTCGCGTTCGTCCCTCCAGGATAGGAAAGATTAATGTGGTCCGCGCACACCGAGGCGGTGTATTGCGGATTATCGCCATCCTCCTGGCAGGCCGGCTCGTCCGTCAGAAAATTGTGAATCGGAGAAGTCGAAGCCGCCCACGTCGGGGACAACGCCGAATCCGACGAGTTGATCGCCTCGTTGTAGGACGAAATAATCTGGTAGATCAGCGGATTGCCGCCCACATCCTTCGAGTGGCCGTTGTTGTACGTCTCGTCAAATGTGTAGGAAATCAGTTCCGGCTGCCCCCAGCCTTTATTGGCGTGGTTCGCCGCAAAATGCTGCGAGATCTGCGTCGAGTAGTTGGTCACCAGCTGCATCAGCCCGGAAGGCGGCACCGGCGCATTGCCGTTTTGTTCCGACCAGTTCCACCCTCCTCCTACCCAGGCCCCCGCGCCCGCCGTAGACAACGGCGAATCGAACACCCGCATATACGTGCCGTCGGAGAACAGTCCGCCCGGAGTTAACGAAGGTCCCACATACGCGTCATACGCCGTCCAGTCGAGCGAGCTGGTATGGCCGTCCGTCGTAAAACTCGTTGTGCTCCCGTACGCCGGATAGTCATTCCCAATCCCAGGACCATCGACATCCATCTGCACGTCCATGTCATAGGCGTGGCCCATGATCTGGTACTTCGCCAGCAGCGCCTGCTCCGTCGTGCATCCCGGCCCGCCGCATGTCATGCCCTCGCCGTAGTCGAAGTTGCCCCGGTAGAACGGCAGCCACGACTTCAACATGTCCGCATACGTGGGGTTCACCGAACCGGCATCGAAGGTCGGCAGATTTCCGTTCCACACCGTCATGCTCACCGGAATTGACACGCTGCCGATTCCGTTGCCGGTCACGGTCACGGTTCCGGTATAGGTTCCCGCCGCCTGGCTCGCAGGAATGGAAACATTCACCCACACGCCCTGCGTTGTTCCCGCCTGCACGTTGAACGGTGTCGCCACCGCCGGATTCCCGGAATCAAACGGATCGTAAAACGGAATCAGCGGATCCGGCATCTGCCCGTTGGCCTGTACTTGGGTCGGCGCATTTGGATTGGAGCCGCTGTAGGGAACGTAGCCCTCCAGGTACCGCGTGACATTCGAGCTCCCCGTATTGTCCGACGTCAGCGTCCCGGCGCCCGTCAACGGGCTCACCGCCACCGACACATCGCTCAGCCCCGCGCTCGCGCTCGCGCTGATGAAAAGCTGGAACGAAACCGTCTCCCGCCCCGCACCGGCCACCGCAATCACCGGCGACCCGGAAGGGCACGACCACACAGAATTCAGCTCTGTGATCGTCTGCGGATGCTGCTGAAATCCCCATGGATTGAAGTTGCCGTCAAACTCGTAGATCGGAATCGTCGGCTCATTCGTCGACGCGTCATTGTTCAGCATCACCTTGACGCTCTCGCCGGCCGCCCACACGTTCGGCGTGCTCGCCGCCCAGTTCTGCCCGGCGCATGCCTGCCCCGCCGCCTGGGGAACACCCGCGGTGAACATCCAGACAATCGCCAACATGGCAAACATCAACGAGACTTGATTCGACGCGGAATTCCGACTCATGGGACGCGACCGTTCCGATTCCCTCCGCCGCGTCATCCTCTTGAATCCTTGAACTCGGCAGGAAAGGATCAAATTGAGATGGGAGCAACTATCGACCCAGAATCAGACAAGTGTCAAGGCAATTTTTCTGTCGGCCAAGAAATATTACCCAAAAATCAGCCTTCTACCTCCGCCCACGTCGCCGACATAACTGGTTCCGTTTGAGTTAGTTACCCCCGCGCCAAGCCGAACAAACATTTCTCCGCCGACCTGTGGATTTCAACTAAAAATTTCCATTGAAACAATTCATCAACCGACAGAACTTCCCACGGTCGCTGTTTTTTCTCCTCGCTCAACACATCTCAGAAAGGAGCCACCGCGAAATACTCTTGTGGCGTTTGGAAGGAAACCTCAACACCGTGGCCTACCGCAAACAGCCGTTCGCCATCACCCAAACACAAGGCGACTCTGCCGCCTCTTGAAGAATCGGCGCGTTTTCTGCTGGCGTTTCATCCGGATTTTTCGAGCCATGGGCAAGAGGATCATCCACGGTGTGTTTGCAGCCCACCATAACGCCGCACGTCAGACAGACGATCACGAAAGCTCTGATTCAAATCGAAACCATTACCCCGCCAGATACTCCACAGCCCTCGCCACACGACGCTCCGGTTTCGGCTCCGCCGGATGAAAACTATCCACGCGCAAATCAATCAGCTTGCCGTCGATCCCATTCAGCTCCCGTTCCACAATCTGCCGCACCCGCGCCGCCGCACCCAGCGCTCGCAGATTCAGCAGCAGATCGAGCCTCCGCGCCGGAGAAGCAGCCAGGTCTCCCTCGACCGCAGGCTGCTCGCCATTGGCGCACATCGCTGCCTTCAGAAATCCTGTCGGCGCGTCAACAATCGCCTTCAGATGCACAATCGAAATGCCATCGGCCGTAAATCCCCGATCCACGCCGTCCAGCAAAGGCCCCAGGATCATCGCCGGCGAAGATGGAACCAGCGGTTCAATCGTTACCTGAAGATTCAGCCACGCCAAAGCCGCCTCCGCGCGCGCATACTGCGCATAATCGATATCCAGAATCCGGCTTCCTGTCCTCAGCCGTCCAGACAACACTTCATCCAGCCACGCCGCGACGCCCTCTCCGGTCCGCGCGCTTACCTGCCGCAGGTGCCGCGCGCCTATCTCTGGATATTCCGAATACAAATCAGATTTGGTGAAGCAAACCAGGTCCGCTTCCTCCAACTGCTTCTCGAACAGGAAGCGCAGGTTCGCATCCGCATCCGCGCGAAGCAATGTCTTCGCTCGCTCCGGGTCCACCAGTACCGTGAAGGGAGCGAGCCGGTATTCATCGCGATACTCAAGAAGCGGATGCAATATCGTCGCGGAAATATCCGTGCAACTGCCGACCGGTTCGGCAAAAATTACCTCCGGCGAGTGGGCGCGAAGTTCCCCCATCACGCGCATCAACTCGGAAAGCCTGCAGCAGAAACATCCGCCGGTAACTTCCCCGGACTGCTTCCCCTGCAATGCCGCATAGTGCGTATCGACCAGCGCGTCTCCCTGGTCGTTCATGATGATTGCGCTGCGGATGCCGCGGCGCTCCAGCTCCTCCGCCGCCGCCAGAATCAAAGTGGTTTTCCCCGCGCCAAGAAATCCGCCGACCATCACGACCCACGGCTTCGCAGCATGCGTCGTCATGCCTTCAACTCAATCTGAAGCTCATGTCCTTCTGCCAGCAAAACAGGCTGCTCAAACTGCACCACGGTATGGTCTGCCTGCCGTTTCACCGTGTGGGAGTACGCTGTGCCATTCCCTCGAACCGTGGCGGAGGAGCCCGCCCCTCGAATGCTGCACGACCCGCATCGCAGCTTGCCTGCCAAAACCTGGATCGCGAAACGAGTCCCGTTTCCCGCAACCGGCCGATACGAAAACGTTCCCCAGCCCGTCGCCGTTGACCAGAAGCAGCGGAAGTTTCTATCGGATACTCTCGGCAGCGCAGTCACGGACGCTTCCGCTCCGTCGTAGTGAAATCCGCTGAGAGCCACGAAGCTCGTCCATGAAGCCATCGCCCGCGCATAATGGTGGCCGCACTCGGCCTCATCCCAGGGACTGCGCTTTTCCCCGTCATACCGGGCGCGAATGTTGTGGATGCATTCAATGCCCTCGTTCACCATCCCGGAATAAATCATCAGCGCGGCGGTCGCGTGTTCGAATCCGGTCATCACTTCCGCGAAGTATGGAAAAGGTATGCGGGGCCGCGGAGCATCGCCATAATCGCAGATCACCATCGCCGCCTCATCGTTCAAGGCAAACGTACGCTCCACATTGTCATGGTCAACCAGCGTCCGCTTGTAGTTGTACTTGTAGATAGATCGTAAAGTTGTCTCCACATTCGCCGTCGACACCAGCGGACCTAAGTTCGTCACATGCGCAAGATACTGGCCCAGCAGTTGATCGATAAGGCATCCTTTTCCCACCTGGTACTGCGGCTGTTCCGTGCCCTGCGTGCCCATCCCGCCGCGCAGATGCTCCGCAATCTCACTCGCCGGATATCCCCGAATCTCCTGAATATAAAATTGGTCGTTGAAAAGGTTGGCGTCGATCCAATGGCTGCCCCGATCGAACAGCCTGCGGTACTCCGTTGCCGAGGAGCTGTCTCCCAGCGCCCGCGCCATCTCTTCTCCGGCGCGCAGCGCTCCCAGGTAATAAATTCCGCACAGGGGATTCGGCCCGTAGAACTCGACGTCGTAGGTATTATGCTGCACCCCGCTCAACACCCCCGTCTTGTCGGGATCCCACCCTCGCGGCTCCCAGGCAAACGCAATCGCCTTCTTGATCTGTGGCCACTTCTCCCGCAGCCACGCATTGTCCCCGGACAATTGCCAGTCCAGGTACGCATGCATAATCTGGCCCATCTGCCCGTCCGCCGCCACCAGCGGAAAGCGCGGATGTCCTTCCGGCAGCAGTTGCCGCGCACGGATCCCTCCCGCATCATCCTCGGAATACCCGAACGACACATTGCGCAGCGACCGCGCAAACGACGGAAATAGAAAGTCCGTCGCAGTCTCGTAATTCCACACGTGCGTGCAGTTTCCAAAGCAGCATCCAAGCGCGTCGCTGCTGCCCTCGAAGCCGTGGAATTCCCCATCTGCCGTGCGAAAGCAGGTCGTCGAAGCCAGCGTCGAAAGGTTGGCGCTCGCAGCCTCCTTCACCACGTCCGGCACCGTGCTTTCGCGCACAGCGTTTGCAAACGCCCGCGTGCGGCTCTCCAGGTCTTCCAGATGTTCCGCCGTATACTCTGCCGCATCCCACGCGTCTTTGAAACGGGAGGAGTAATAATTTCCGATAATCGTCTTCCCCTTGCCCGGAGGAGCGGCCCATCCGCACCAGTCCGGCGTGCGGTTCGGAAAGTGCCACGCCAGCACAAACGTGAAGCTGCCCGACTCGCCCGGCGCAATCGTCCTGTGCTGGCAAACCGTGCCCACCGTGTTGTACGGGTCCGGTTCCGCCCCCAGTTGCCCGGTCGCGGAGAAGGCGTCCCAGAACAACAACGGCGCGGTCCACCACGCCTCTTTTGCCCAGCCGCGCCAGTGCGTCACCTGCACACGCTGCTCGGGCAACGCCGCCAATACAAAACTCCCGCGCATGGGGTCGTCGGAGGCCAGTTCCGGATTGCTCATCAGCAGGCCTTCCAGTTGCCGCCCGGTTCGATATTCGTTCAACCTCTTGTCCTTGTTCAGCGCCGGGATCGGGACAGCAGGTCCGGACGTGACCGGGTTGTCGATCGAGAACGCGATCCCGACCTTGGCCGTCGCCCGGCCCGGGTTGCTGACCCGATACCGCAGGATCGCCACCGGCAATCCGGAGTCGTCCGCGTTATGAGGAATAAATGGCGTGAATGCCTCCAGCGCAACTTTCACCGGAAGCCTGCGGTCCTCAAAATCGATGTGCGCCAGCGGATACTCGCCCGTGAACTTCGCCCCCTCCAGCCGGCTTAATCCAGGAGCATTGTTCGACCCCAGCCCGCTCTCTCCCTGGTAAGGCGGAAGAATCCGCGACTCCAGCACATGCGCAATCGGCTTAGCGCCGCCGGACTGCACCCAGATCGCCGGAAATGCATACGCCGGCGAACCTCCCTGGTTCGGACGATTGAAAATCTCCCAGTCGCGAAGCTGGCCCCGCCCGCCAAGTCCCAGGCTCCCCGCCGCCACTCCCCCCAGCGGGAATGAGATCATCTTCAGCCGCCGCCCTTCAAAAACGCGCGGGTAAGCAATCGGATTCGCAATCTCTGTCGCATGGACCTGATCCGCACCCGCCGGCAGCGCCGATTCATCCCGCGCAGCTTCATCCACCGTGGCCCCATGCAGCGCGCCGGCCATCGGACCCATCTGTGTCGCAGCGCCGATCACAGCGGCGCCCTGCTTTAGAAAGTCGCGTCTCGGCAACCGTTTCGGTTCACGCATAAAATCTCCCGCTCCCAGGGTTCAAATGGATTCGACTCCGCTCGCTTCAATCGCCGTCTCCAGCAATCGTAGGCAAGCGACGGCTCTTTATTGAGGCGCAAAATTTGGAGTGGCAGACACGCGGCCTTTCATCGCCTCCCGCAACTGCTTCTCCGCAGCATCGCTCCAGTACTTGCAATCCAGCCGCAGAAAAACAGATGTATACGGCACTGTCAGGGTCGTCTTCAACACAAGAATGTGAAAGGTGCTTCCCGTCTGGTTCATCTCCTGGATCAGCTGTTCATGCAGCGCAGACTGCACCGGCAGGTTCCCAAGCACGCCCTGGATCTGTTTGCGATACTCCGTCACTCCTGGAGCTTCCTGCTCCGTAAGAAACGGAAGCTCAGCGTCCATGAACACCACCGGCCGCACGTGCATGGAGCGGGAAATCGCAGCCAGCACCTCGCGCACCACCGTGATCTGGTCCGAGCCCGTTTCAACCGTCTCCAGGCCCGGCGACGTCTGCCATGGATACGCCGAATCCACGATCATGATCCAGTTGCGGTGCCCCAGCAGCGGCAAGTCCTGCTCGACCTTCGCCTGCCAGGTCATTTGGGCCGCGCCAATCACGGGCAAACAGCACATCAGCAGCAGTGTCATCGCAGCCAAAAACTTCTTCATCAGGATTCCTCGGCGGAACTTCTATTTGTACTCCTTACATAGCAAGCGAAGGAATACCGTGCAACAAAGCAATTCGCCTTGGATTATATATTCACAATAGTTCAAAGCGCGAACCTCAACAGGCAAACTTTCCCCGCCGAATTCTTCCATGAACCCGCTCGACTGCCCAGTCCAGCCCTGCCGGGAACACCCACGCCCGCACCTGCCGACCCGCCCCAACCGCCCCTGCGGGCGCTCCTGTGAAAAGAATTCCACCGATTCCCCTTGAATTCATTACAATTCACGTACTACCCTTGACAGTTCACGGTGCATCATAATACAAGTACTTGGGTCGGCAAAACGATTCAAATTTGCAGCGAGAAATTCGGGAACAGCTCGACCTTCCTGGAGGATGTATGTCAATTCGTTGGATCGCCAGTAACGCAACTCAGAACTTCCGTACCGCTCTTCGTCTCCTGCTGTTCACATCCACCGTCGCCCTGCTCCTCAGCGGCCGCCCATCGATGGCACAAAATGCCACCGCGTCGATCACCGGGCAGGTCACTGATCCATCCGGTGCCGTCATTCCCAACGCAAAAATAAATCTCACGAATACAGCTACCAATCAAACCCGCACCGCCACCTCGAACAGCGATGGATATTATTCGTTCCCCTTATTGCCGCCGGCCCCGACCTATCGCGTTACAGTCCAGGCGCCAAACTTTGCCACGTTCACCCAGGAGAATATTCGCCTCGACGTCGGCCAGGCACTCAAACTGAACGCTCTACTGTCCATCTCAGGAACCTCACAACAGGTCGTAGTCACCAATGCGCCGCCTGCTCTCGATACTCAGACCTCCTCGCTCGGACAGGTGATTGACAACCAGCAGATCGTCGACCTGCCCACCAACGGTAGAAACAGCTATAGCTTCGCCACGCTTGTTCCCGGCGTGCTGGCAGGCTCGGGATTCCGCTCGACGCCGCTCGACGAATACGGAGATCAATTTGTCTCCATCAACGGATCGCGCCCAAACCAGAATCTCTTCCTCCTGGATGGCGGAATCAATTCCGAATCCGCGTTCAACGGTCCCGGCTACTTCCCCAGCATCGATATGGTGCAGCAATATAAAGTGCAGACGAACAACTTCGGCGCGGAATTCTCCAACACCGCCGGCGGCATTATCAACGTGATCACCAAGTCGGGAACCAATACCTTCCACGGCTCAGCGTATGAGTTCTACCGCAACGACATTCTCGACGCCAACGACTTTTTCTCCAACCGCGCCGGACTGTCCCGCGGCGCATTCAAATTCAACCAGTTCGGCGGCACCGTCGGCGGCCCGATCGTGAGAAACAAGACCTTCTTCTTCGGCAGCTATGAAGGTTTCCGCCAGACCACCAGCGGACTCTTCACCACCACGGTCCCGACCGAGCTGCAGCGTGAGGGTAATTTCTCCCAGACTTACGATCAGAGTGGAAAGCTCTATCCTATCTACAACCCGTTTAGCACCCGGCCCGATCCCGCGAACCCCGGCCACTACATCCGGGATCCCTTCCCCGGTAACATAATCCCGCCCAACCTCATTGACCCTGTCGCCAAGGCATTCCTCGACTACTGGCCGCTTCCAAATGCACCCGGAATTGCTCCCACCGGCGTCAACAACTACAACAGCAAAAATATAAACACCATCTCTAAAAATGACGGTTCGCTCAGAGTCGACCAGTCTCTGTCCGAGGCAATGAAGCTCTTTGGACGCTTTTCCTTCAACAGAACCGAACAGAACTACGCCAACCTCTATGGAAACTCTCCCAACGAACTACTTTCCAATCCCAATGCAAAGCTTGACATCTACGATCAGGCGCAGGTAACTATCGACTTCACGGACGCTATCAATCCCACCACGTTTCTCGACCTGAACACCAGCTTCATTCGCTACACCATCAACCGCACGCTTCCCGGTTCAGGTTTCAACCCAACCACGTTAGGCTTCCCATCCTATTTCGATCAGTTAAGCGCGAAATATCCATCGTGCTTTCCGACCCTGTCAATCCAATCCATGGGCGGCATGGGCGGTGGCTGTTACATCCTGCGCGACGCCTATCAGATCTACAACGACTATGGCAACGTGACGAAAATACATGGTGCGCAGACCTATACCTTCGGTGTGAACGTTGGCTTCGGCACATTGGGAACCGCGCGCTATACCCCCGCCGGATTGGGGCTGAACTTTACCGAAGGCTTTACCCAGGGGCCTGATCCGATTTACGACGTTGGAACCGGCTACGGCTTTGCTTCATTCCTGCTGGGCACTGGCGGCGGTAGCACCGGCAGCGGCGGTCCCGATCAGATCCTCCACTATCAGTACGTCGGCGGCTTCTTTGAAGATGACTGGAAGGTAACTCCACAACTCACGCTCAACCTCGGCTTACGTTATGACCTCAATCTTCCGTTCACCGAGCGCTTCAATCGCATCACGGACTTCAACCCCTCAGTGCCGTCGCCGCTTCAGGTCCCCGGGCTGAAACCTCTGATCGGCGGTCTCGAATTTCCAGGCACGAATGGTGTACCCAGAACCGCATTCAACATGGAAAAGAGAGACTTCGCACCGCGCCTGGGCTTCGCATACGCGGCATCGCCCAATGTCGTACTCCGCGGCGGCTACGGAATCTTCTACGGACCTATTACCGGCGGAGGTTTCAACGGACTTGCCGTTCCGAATACCGGCTTTCTTGCCTCAACACCGTGGGTCGGAACTATAAACGGTGTAAATCCGACGAATCTTCTATCGAATCCATTTCCCAATGGATTTATATTTCCCACCGGAAGCTCTCAAGGGCTTTCTACCAACCTCGGCGAAGGTGTTTCGGGCTTCGATCGCAGCCGCCCAACTCCCTACACCGAGCAGTGGAACCTGGATCTTCAGCAGGAATTCCGCCACAACGTTGTATTAGATATTGCCTACGCCGGCAGCCACGGCGTGCATCTCGTATACGACTACGCAGCCAACACCTTACCCGACCAGGACCTGGCACTGGGAGAGCAGTTGCTGAACCAGGTGCCTAATCCGTTCTATGGAATCCTTCCGGCAAGTAGTCCGTTAGGCGCTCCCACCATTTCTCAGGAACAGCTCCTCCTTCCCTATCCGCAGTTCACCTATGCCGATTTCGGCGGCGACACCTTCTGGGGTGCTTCTTCCTATAACGCCCTTCAGGTGAAACTCGAGAAACGCTACTCTTCCGGGTTCTCGCTGCTCGCAGCCTATACCTGGTCGAAACTCATGGATAACCTCCCGTCGACCGAAAGCGGCTTTCCAGGAGCGAACTTCTACGAACCCGCTCCGCAGAGCTGGTACGACCCTAAGCGCAACTGGTCGCTATCGGACTTTGACATTCCACAAATCCTCTCCGTAGCTGCTACGTATGATCTTCCGTTTGGACACAACAAGGCATTCCTCAACCAGAACTCAATAGCCAACCAGGTGCTCGGTGGCTGGCAATTGAACACCATCATAAGTGCATCCAGCGGATCTCCCTTCGGCATTCTCATGGCGAACAACGAGCTCTTCAACAACGGCGGTCAGCAATATGCCAATTACAATGGCGGCCGCACCGTCCTTCCCGGCCCAACTAAAAACAAACTCAATGAGTATTTCGATGTCAGCAGCTTCAGCGCACCTGGTCCATTCAAATTCGGTAACATGCCGCGCATCCTGGGAACTCTTCGTGCGCCCGGAGTATTCAACACAGATTTGTCGGGCATCAAATCATTCAAACTATACGGCCGCATCAACGCTCAGTTCCGCGCGGAAGCTTTCAATGTCTTCAACCACCCGCAATTTGGCTTCCCAGACTTCTACCTCGGAGATGGCACCACGGGCATTGTGTCATCACAACAGAATGCGCCGAGGCAACTCCAGCTTGCATTGAAGGTAACTTTCTAAAACCAGGGTGCGGCTCCCGGATGGGATCTACGGAAAATGGATAGGAAGCGCCTGCAATCCGGATGCCGCCCCAGGTGGCCAAATACACGGAGGATCGCTCAACCACTCAACACGCAACGAACCACGCATCGCGCTGCATCTCTTGCTGTCTCTGTTTTGACATTTGCAATACTGTGCAATTGCAGATCAGCTCAATCGCAAACTACCCCCGTATCTCCGGTGGCCTCGGGGGTAATTACAATTCTGGTTGGGCGCGATGCCCTGCAATTGCGCCCGACTATAAAGGTGGGACAATCACTCTACAAGGATTGGACAGTTATCCATCACTCCGCGCCTCCCATACCCGGCGTACCGGATTCCGAATCGGTCACCTCGGGAAATGCATTCGATCAAGAACCATCGACCGACGGTTCGCCGCGAAAAGATTCCGTAACCGGATTTAACGGCCGGCATTACGCCAGCTCCGATCGACGGGCGCTAGGAGCCTTCACCGGAGAGTTGAAATCCTCGACCTTCACCATCCGCGGCGATACCATCGACTTCCTCATCGGCGGAGGCAAGTACAAAGATCGTACCTGCCTCAGCCTTTTTGTCGAACAGAACGGAAAGTTCAATCAGGTACGCTCATCGACCGGCGACAACAATCTCCATCTCGAGCGCAAGCAATGGAATGTCTCCGAATTCAAGGGCTCCCACGCCTACCTGGACATCCTCGACAACGCTCCCATTGCGCCGTGGCTGAACAGCGATGTTCTTGATCCCGATCGAAAGTTCGGTTTTATAGTTGTCGACGATATACGGCAGCTCGATCGCAATGGCAATCGAGTCTCCGAGTCAGAGGACAGTCGGCACAACTTCGACTTCGAGCAGTTGCAATCGGCGGAGTATCCAGTCAGCGCATCGCCCGCACCAGGCAAGCACGACAATCCCAGCCACTTCACGCAAGACTTCGCCGTCGGAAACGCCGGCCGCTTCCACTGGTCCATGGAACGCACCGAAGTCAATCCGTCCGTCGTCAAACTGGATACAACATGGACCTATCACGGCCCCACCCTTAACGGTGTAAAGCTCGGCCTGGTTACTGAACTTCCGATGACGAGTAAGAGCTGTCAATACTATATTTTTCCCGGACTGCTCTACAACGGAAATCAAATTGGTATGGCGACCCACTACTTCGGCGAGGACTTCCCCGAAGATGCCACAACCATCCCCGGCGGATATTCCGTCGAAGATGACCAGCGCGTGCTTGGTGAGTGGGTAAGTCCGCAGAACAGCGAAGACGGCGCCAGGGTAAGCGTCCGTTTGCAGACAGCTGCTGCAGGCAACCTTGAAGCAGTCTACCGCATGCCCCCCTCGCTACAGCTCGGTTCCACAGACCTGGATAAAGATGCGCGGTTCACAGTTCACGATGGCTTCCACATGACAAAATCGTTCTACTTTTATCATGGCTCGAAGCTCCGCCTGCCAGGTGTCTCAAGTGATAAGCAAGGCTACGGCCAGGTACTGCAGGCCGCATGGCAGCTTCTATATCCCGAATCGCCAACTAACCCTCCTCGCTCCCTTACCGACGATTATCAGATGCGGGTACATAGCCTGCTCGATCCTTACACGCTCATGCAGGAAGTGACGCGGAACGGAAGGACGTACCGCATCTGGTATATCGCCCGGTGGGAATTGCCGGATGACTTCGACTTCAAAGCCCATCCTTTCGTTCCCATGGAGTACTTTCATCATCTGCCTGGCCTCGAGGGCTACACGGGCTTTTCCTGGTCCGGCATGTTAGGTCGCGTCTCGTATACCGCTCTTGAAAACTACGTAACTACTCGCGACCCGAACGCACTACGCGTCGCCACCGACACCCTGGATTTGTTTGCGGATCGGGGCGTGTCCCCGCTGGGAATTATCTACCAAGCCTTCTATCCCAAAACCGACCCCAATGTAACAACTGCGATGGACAAACAACCGCTTCCCTGCCTTCAATGTGCGGACCGCGAATTCGGCACCTACGGCCAGCTCGGCGTACTCGACATGGGTCCACTCGGAGAGGAGCTATATTGGTACATTCGGTCCTATGAGTTACTCAAGTCGCACGGTATCGCCGACAAGCGCAATTGGATTAATATCGCCCATTCCTCGCTCGACAAGCTGATGACTCTCTACCCGGAAGGCGATGTTCCCGGCCGAATTGATGGCACCACAGGCAAAGCTGCCGACCGGGCAATTCCATTGATCGATTGGCCGCATGACGGACAGATCATGTACCGCAGGCCGAGCCAGGGCGGAGCCGATGGGTTTGTCTATCTCATCTGGGCCTATAACTCCTTCTACTCGTATTCGCACGATCCGAAATATCTGCGGTATGCAGAACTACTGGGAAATCAGCTCCTCACCATCCTAAGCAAGGATGGTGTCCTCGCCGGCGCTGAAGAGGACATCTTCAACATCGATAAAAGGATGAGTCATGCCGCTCTCGCGGCATTCAACGATCTGTATGCTTCCACCGGAGAAGAGAAATGGCGAAGCGCAGCCATTTTGTGCGGTAACTCGTTTGCTAGTTGGCAATATGCATACAACGTCAATTTCCAGGGATTTGACGATTTGCCCGCAGGCCATTTCGACTACCGCACAATCGGCGGTACCCCGGTCGATGTCTCAGTAACTAGTAATAATCTGGTCTTCGATCAGGGTGCCACCGAGTTTATTCGCCTATGGAACCGGACCGGGAATCAGATTTGGTTTCAGCGCGCCCGCACGCTGTTACACCAGGGTACCGAGAGTTCCCTCGATGAGCAAAAGCGCGAATGGCTCAACGCCCATTACCAGGGTCCCGCAAATCTGAAGATCATACCTTTTAATCCGCTTGCACATTTTGACGTACATTCCTATGGCGGCGGAACAGAAGACGTTCTCACGGCGTGGCCCTATTTCAAAGGCAACTGGACGACGAAGCCACACCCCTTCATCAGCATGTACATGTTCGCCGAAAGCTTTGACTGGGACGAAATCAGGAATAACTTTGGCAGTCTTACCTATAGCTTCAAGTGGAAACAGGGCGGGGCGCTTGACACTTTAGATGATGTGCAGATCACAGAGCAGGGCCATCACCTACTGATATCGGCACATAATATGGTACGTTCGGATGAGGTATATCCATTGAGATTACTTGAGTATCAAGGAGCAGCGGTTCGCATCGACGGACAGAGTTACGACCGTGAGGAGATCGAACATGGCATACCTCTCAGATTTGGCCCGAAAGAAAAAAGGCAAATCTCGATTGAACTGGACTAACACGCTCAGAACGGGCTCGCTTCGATCAGTACATGAAACTTATCTTGATCTGCTTTTTCGTCTGCACACTGTTCATAATGAATTCCATGAGTGCCAATACAAGCTCTAAAACCTCAACCGCTGCGGGAAGCTTTGATGACGACGTCCGGTTTGTCGGCGCATTCAGCCCGTTGATTGTGCTTTCTCAACCCTCCGGCGAAGCCATGGTTGCTGTGTCGCCCGCCATGCAGGGCCGCGTGCTCACCAGTTCCGCTTCTGGACGGAACGGACGCAGCTTCGGGTGGGTGAACCGCGAATTGATCGCATCCAGAAAACTTCAGCAGCATATCAACGCCTTTGGCGGCGAGGACCGCCTCTGGATTGGCCCGGAAGGTGGACAGTTCTCCGTGTTCTTCGCTGCGCACCAGCCATTCGATCTCGCCCATTGGTTTACGCCTGCGCCTTTGGATACGGAGCCGTTCCAGGTCGTGCATAAATCTCAGGAGTCGGTCGAGTTTCGCAGGAACTGCTCTCTGACAAATTATTCCGGGACGGAATTCAGCGTTCGAATCGACCGGACGGTGCGGCTTCTTTCCGGCAACGAGATAGAGAAAGATCTCAACCTACCCAATCTATCCGGTCTCAAGGTCGTCGGTTTCGAGTCGATCAATCAGCTTACAAATGCAGGAAGCCAGCCCTGGAGGAAACAGACGGGTCTGCTATCCCTCTGGGTCCTGGGACAGTTCGAAGCGTCCCCATCTACAACCATCGCGATCCCGATCCATCAAGGCCCGGTATCGAAACTGGGCGAACAGGTGAACACAGATTATTTCGGACCGGTCCCGCCCGATCGTCTCTCAATCAAGCCAGGCATCGTCTATCTCAAGGCAGACGCGCATTATCGAAGCAAGCTGGGCATCAATCCTTTGCGGGCGACGGGCCTGTTCGGCAGCTATGACGCTCAACACCACGTCCTGACGCTCATCCAATACATACTCCCGAAAGGAAAGATGGAATACGTCAACTCTGCATGGAAGATCCAGGAGCACCCGTATAACGGAGATGCTGAAAATGCCTACAACGATGGTCCTCCATCCCCCGGTAAGCCCCAGTTAGGAAACTTCTATGAAATGGAAACATCCTCTCCCGCCGCCGCGCTCGATCCCGGCCAGTCCATCGAACATGTCCATAGAACCTTCCATTTCGAAGGCAGCAGGATCGAACTGGACAAATTGGCGCACGAAACGCTCGGTGTAGGTCTGGACACAATTCGCAATGCCCTGCCGCATGAATAAAAATGGGATTTAGTTTTCGAGTTAGATTTAATGATTGTGAGGGAAAGAATGCCTTCTTCAAGTCTGAATAAAAGAACTGTCCACTGGATGCTCCGTACCTCCGCCGTCATGGGCCTATTGATGCTATCTACTATTCTGCTCCGCGCACAGACAAGTAACGGCGCCGGCATTGGCCCCAGCCTGGGATCATTGCCGAATCTCACCCCGGATGCGGAGTCGCGCATGGTTTCACCCGAGAACCCTACCGGAGCAAAGGGCCAGGGTGCGATGGCTGTTCCTAGCCCCTCCAACCCATTCTCCAGACCCGCGGCCCATCTTGGACAAGGATGGAAGGTTAACCCTTTTATCGATGTTCCGGCGCATAGCACGGTCACCATCATGGACGTGGACGGACCCGGCACCATCGAGCATATCTGGATGGCCTCCAGTCCGAACTTCCATGGCAATGGCCGCCCCACCGTGCTTCGTTTCTACTGGGATGGCGAACAGACGCCGTCGATTGAAGTCCCGCTCACAGATTTCTTTGCTATCGGCAACGATAGGTTCGCGCCGGTAAATTCATTGGCTGTAGTCGATGTTCCAACGGCTTCCATGAACTGCTACTGGCCAATGCCATTCCGCAAGCACGCAAAAATTACCGTAACCAATGACGCGGATAAGACGCTCCCGCTTTTCACCTATCAAATAGACTATCGCGTAAGCCCCGTGCCGGCTGATGCCGGATATTTTCACGCGCAGTGGCGGCGCGCCACCGTAAATCCCTCGAATCCTGTCTATACCATTCTTGACGGAGTAAAGGGGGAGGGCCGCTACGTCGGAACATTTCTCGCCTGGACGCAAATGTCGACCGGCTGGTTTGGCGAAGGGGAAGTCAAATTCTACATCGATGGCGATACGAAATTTCCAACCATTGCAGGAACAGGCACGGAGGATTATTTCGGGGCCGACTATGATTTTCCCGCCCTCTACTCCACCGCCTATGTCGGTAACGTGCTAGACCCAAAGAGCGTCGATCCAGACGGTGGACCGCCGCAGCACAGCTTATACCGCTGGCATATTATGGATCCCATTAGTTTCCACAACAATTTGAAGGTCACGATCCAGGATCTAGGCTGGTACCCGAACGCAACCTATCAACCCGAGGGAGATAACATCGCCTCCGTCGCATACTGGTATCAAAAGGAGCCACATGCAGCTTTCCCGCCATTCCCGGCCTTATCCAGGCGGTGGCCGCAGTAAGAACGGGTAACTTCCCCCGGTTCCTCGCGAAATCAGGAGTTGCCCCGCTCGCAGCTCGGCCAGAAGCCGCGCTGCTTATTTAATCCGATAGATCACCGATGCGTGCGGTCTCAGCGTAACCTTCAATCCACTTACATTGCCCATATTCTTATGCAGCCACAGGTCGCGCACAGGATGTTGTTTACCCGCCAGCCCTAGGGCACTCCATGTGTACTCCAGGGTAAGTGGAGCATCGCTCACGTTAAACAATGCAACATACTCACCTTTTCCCGCGGTGGGGTGAGCCGTCCACACCCAGCTCTGTGATGTATGGAGCACTGCTCTGTTATTCGTGGAATGTTGGTCGACAGCGATCAGTTCGCGATTCGTGAGCAACGCCTTCATCTGCGGATCAATTACGGTCAGGTTCGCTCCCAGCATCAGCGGCGCGCGCGCGATTGACCACAAGGTCATCATCGTCCGCTGCTCATCCGCTGTAAGCCGAGTTTGTTTCGGCTTGTCCGGCGGAAATAAATATCCAAGCGGAAGCATGTCCGCATCCGGCCAGTGGCCAACTTCGACGTACGGTGCCCATTCTGCCAGCGCGGCGAACTGCCCTTGCAGCCCCGGAGACAATTCCCCTGGCTTCCAAAGATCCCACAAGTCATTTGAGATGCGCCACATCTGCGCGTACTTGCGCACCTCGTAAGCTTCACCTATCGGAGTAGGTCCGGGGGAGAGGCTTAACACGATGGGCCGCGCTGTCTCCCTAAGTGCTTGACTGATCATGCGGATCTCTTCGGCCTTGTATGGGCTGGCGATACAGTCCACCTTGATAAAATCCACACCCCAACTGGCATAGAGTTTTGCCACTGAATCGTAATATGCCTGTCCTGCCGCATTATTCCTGACTCCGTAATTGTCTGAGTTCCAGTAGTACGCCTTCCCAGGCTGCGTTGCTGAACCTTTCGCCCTCCAGTAGCAAACGTCAGATCGATCGGCTGCATCCGCTGCACGAAACGATGAGCCCGTGATAGGCAGGTTGCGTTCGACCGCCTCTCTCGGAATTCCGCGGATAATATGAATGCCGAACTTAAGTCCGAGCGAATGCACAGTATCGGCGATCGATCGAAACCCTTCGCCATTTGCGGCTGAGGGAAAACGGTCCAGAGCGGGGGTGTACCGTCCGAACGCATCCATCGTATAACCTTGATCGGCGCCTTTGACGCCTGCGTTTTTCGGATGCGCCAGATACCAGCCTTCATCGATCACGACGTATCGCCAGCCATACGGCTTCAGGTATGTGTTGAACCAGTTCACGTTCTGCTTAAACTCGGATTCAGTAATCGTCAATCCATACGAATCCCAGCTATTCCAGCCCATCGGCGGGGTAGTTGCAAGTTGCGCCGAACAAACACACGGAATCAATAGTAAAACGATCAGCAGGCAAGCAGCGCAGCACAGGCCGAGCATCCTTATCGATAATTGGGCGCGGGGACTTAGTGTTCTCTTCATAGCAAGCTCGCTTTGGTTATAAGACGATTCATCGATCCCATTCAGCACGCCGTTCACACTTCTAGTGTGACCTCTATCCGATGTTCCTTTCCGTCAGCAAATGCTGGAACAACATTCCCTGCCATCCCGCGACCGTCAACCTTCATCCGCCGTACACCTTTATTCAGGTTATTCGGGTTCTTCACCTGAATTTCGTATCTTGCATTTCGGAACTCACGCGATACAGAAAATTCCGGCCAATTCGAAGGAATGCGCGGATCCACAAGCAGCCCATCCATAACGGGGCGCACACCAAGAATGTAGTAGACATAGCTGCGCCACATCCAATTGGCTCCTTCTCCTAAATTCCACTGGTATTCGCCTCGTCCCGCCATAGGATGGTCCGGGCCATTCACGTTTTCCGGATACGCATAGGGTTCACAGACAAACCTCAAACTATCTTTGCTCTGCTCGCAGATGCAGGCCTTCTTATACATATCGAATGCCAGTTCCGGAAGATCGGCGAGACACGCGGCAATGATCGCCCAACCAGTCGGACGGAAATACACATTCGCATTCCGCCAGCCCGGTGCATAGGCGGACTGTATGCCGATCTCACGAATAAAATGTGTGTAGGCTGGCGCGTAGAGTAACGGACCATATTGACTCACAAGATGCTTGCCCACAGATTCCATGCACTGGCGAGCACGTGGGCCCTCAGCTACCCCGCTGATCACAGCCCATGATTGCGTGTTCAGGAAGATCCTTCCTTCCTTGTCCTTGGATGTGCCGATCGGCGTCAGCGTCGGCCCTCCATCCGCAAAAGCTCGCACATACCATTCTCCATCCCATGCATAGCGATTGCAGGCGTCCTTAATACGCTCATAAATTTCCATCCACTCCGCAGCTTCCTTCGTGCGCCCATATCGCCTCGCAATATCGGCGCATTCGCGCAGGTGATAGCAAAGCTCCATCCCCATCATCACGCTCTCGGCCCTGCCTTCCTGGCTGGGCCCATTCAATTCGTCATTCCAATCCCCAAGGCCAACGCACAATCTGGGCAAGCCGCGATCGCTCAGTCCCTGCACCCCGTATTTCAGCGCATTCGCAATGTGTTCGAAAACGGTACCCTCGCCGCCATCCAGGTAAGGTACTTTCTCGCTTAGAAAGCCGAAATCGCCAGATTCCAGCACGTAGTGCGCAATGGGATAAATATTGTCAGTCTCGTGAGAGTGAGGATACTGAAACGGTCCGCGCACTTTGGCCGGCGGCCACGACTGCCGCAGATCGGAGGCAGCCATCAAGGGCGCCTCTTCGTACATCTTTCCAAGCTGCGTGTCCTGGTACTGCAGACCCATAAACTGGATAACTGCGTCCCGAATAATTGCCAGGTCGAGCGGCTGCGCCAGCACTTCCGTCAAGCCGCCGCCGGAGGTCGTCGAGAGCAACCCATAACTCCAGAACCCAAGGCCAAATCGACCCGTGGTCATATTCCGCAGCATGTTGTTACGCCACATATACTGCGTCCAGATATTCAGGTTGCGGTCGATCTCCGGCTCGGGACTCTTGAATGTTGATGGTCTTCTTCTGGAAATCCGTCCAGAATCCCTGAACGTTTAAAAGATTCTGCCGAGCTGCTCCTAGGTTCGCGTAGCGATGGACATCATGAGCAACCGTTGACTCATCGCGCGCCATTCCTGTCACAATTACGATCGACTTAGGAGCGCTCTCCTCCAGATGAAGCTGGTGATGAAACGCTCCCAACGGAAACTCGTTGTCCGACCAGAGTTGGTCATTATTACAGTGCCCGTTTTCCACCTGGATTGGGTTTTCATAAGTGCGCCCAACATCCAAGGAAGTTTTGTTTGACACATTCATAGCTCACCGGTGGAAGGCTGCTGGCCATATATCCGATATACGGCCATGGCCCCGCCGTCGCAGCGAGTGAAAGCCAGATGGGTTGCTTGGCGTATAGTATCCCGTCGCGGTAAGAAACTTTCTTGAATAGGTTGAATTGACTGCCTCCCGTGTACGCGTCCCCTCCCCCGCCGTGATCCTTGAATAGAAGAACCTTATTTTGATCTCCCAGGTTCCACTCCACGGTGCTGAATACATCCACATCACGACTTGCAGGTCCCTGCGCGCTGACCATTTATCAACCAGACAACTAGATTGTCCTTTCGCGGCACAAAGTAAGTGACCTCCACTGTCAAGCCGTCCAGGGCAGATGCTCGGATCGTTGTATAGCCCAGACCATGGCGGCATTGCCATTCAACTCCGCTTCCGGGAGAATTAACGCAAAAGTACTCGCCGCTTTTACGATCGCGCACATAGATCAAACCCGAGGTCTCCTGTGGATTTGTCAGCCCATTGTGACTGCGGTCCAGCAAGGCGCATTCGATATAGCCCCGCTGAGTAATCCATGTTAAAAACGTGTCGTTCGCGAGCAGGTTCATCCAGGGAGCAGGCGTATCCGGCCGCTGGATAATGCATTCGTTTCCCTGCTCAGCGAAACGATAGTACGGTCTTGCGGAGACGGCAGTTGTAGAGTTCAGGTCAGGCTCCGCTGCCCCACGTCCGTAAACAGTTTTCGCCGCGCTAGCCTCGGTCAAAGGCAGACAGCTCACGCCCACGCCTCCCGCGGAGAGAAGGCGTACAAAATCGCGTCTGTTGATCTCCGATTTCATCGTTCCTCCGGTACGACAGCCAAATTGTTAGGAAGGGGAAAAACGAGCAACGGTTACAACAGGAATGAGCTTCAGCAGGTGTCCGCAGCCGGCCACACATCCGCAAGAAGTTACTTTCTGATTTGCTTCCAGACCCGAACCAGCGTCACGGATCTGGAACATCCGCCCGATAGCGCTCGAACGTCGCAACTCACGCGGCATCCCCGACAGACGCCAGCGGTCTTCGACGAATTTCAGAACCGAAAAACGAATACAGCGCGACGCCCACATACCCGGCAAGCGGAACAAGGTACGCAATAGCAATGCTTCCCGACCCCTCCGAAACCAACCCCATGATCGGTGTCAGCACAGCGCCGCCAACAATCCCCATCACAATCAACGATCCGCCAATCTTGGTATTGCGCCCCAGCCCGCGAAGCCCCAGCGCAAAAATCGTTGGGTACATCACCGACATAAAAAAGCTCGTGGCAAAAATCGCCCACAGCCCCACCCACCCCGGGAACTTAATCCCAACCGCAAGCAGCACGATGTTCAGCAGGCCGTAAACGCCCATCAAAACATGCGGCTTGAAATATCGCATCAGTTCGGCGGAGACAAACCTCCCCACGGCGAACGCAATCAAAGTCCCCGTCAGCAGGTAGCCTGCAATTTTCTCCGACTCATGGGTGGAATTCTGGACGTATTGAATAAAGTAGCTCCAGGTGCCCACCTGCGCTCCGACATAAAGAAACTGCGCCACGATCGCCAGCAGAAAATGTGGATAGCGCAATAGCTCCTTGAAACTCCCGTGGTTCTCATTGGCGCTCTCATGCTCATTGGCAATGTGGGGAAACCGGGTGCGTGCGATCAAAATTGCCCAAACAAATGCAATCGCGCCAATTACCAGGTAGGGCGTCACCACCCGCATGGTTTCGTATCGCAGATACGCCTGGTACGTGTGAGCAGCCTGCATCTGCGCGATCTGCCGCGGCTCCAGTTCAATCCCGGAAAAAATAAACACCGTCCCGATCAGCACGCCGCAGATCGATCCCAGCGGATTGAACGCCTGCGCGAAATTCAGTCGACGGGCAGCGCTCTCCGGGGAGCCCAACTGCGCGGCAAACGGATTCGATGCCGTCTCCAGAAACGACAGTCCGCTCGCAATCACAAACAGCGCCAACAGAAAAAACCAATAGCGGCCAATCAGCGCCGCCGGCCAGAAAAGAAATGCTCCTGTACCAAATAGAATTAGCCCGGTGATGAATCCCAGCTTGTATCCATACCTGCGCATCAGCAGCGCCGCCGGTGTGGCCAGCAGAAAATAACCCAGGTAGAAAGCCGACTGCACCAGGCCGGCCTGGAACCGTGAAATTGCAAACGAAGTCATGAACTGACGTATCAAAACGTCATTCAGGTTGTTTGGAATTCCCCACAGGAAAAACAGCCCCGTCACCAGGAAGAACTGCAGGCCCAACCCATGCGGAATGAGCTCCTGCGATCCTGCGCTGTTCGTCGTCTTCCCGCTTGTTAAAGAAGTCCCCAGCATTCTGGACGAAATCCTCTTCTCATACGTTCGAAAAAAAATTCTCGAAGTCCATGCCCGCTGCTCGCCGCCTAAACCGGCTTCGAGGACCCTTGGTAGCTCGGCTTGTGGTTCATATAAACGACATGCGTCTGCAGAAATTCCTCCACCCCATGCTTTCCATCCGCTCCGCCGATGCCGGATTTCCGCCACCCGGCATGGAAGCCCTGCATCGCTTCAAAATGCTCGCGGTTCACATAGGTCTCTCCGAACTTCAATTCGTTTGAGGCCCGCATCGCCGCATCCAGGCTCTGCGTAAAAATCGAGGATGTCAGCCCATACTCGCAATCATTGGCCATCTCAATCGCGTCGTCGAGCTTCGCAAACGTCATAATCGGCAGCACCGGGCCAAAAATCTCGTTCCGCATGATGTCCGCCGTCTGGCAGCACTTCGTCAACACCGTCGGCTGGTAATAGTAGCCCGAGCCAGACCCGACCCGCTCCCCACCCAGCGCAAGCTCGGCTCCATCTGCGATCGCTTGCCTCACCGCGGTGTCCACCCGCTCAAGCTGCGCGCGGTTCACCAGCGGCCCCATTTCCACACCCGCCTCGAAAGGATTTCCGATCTTCGTCTGCTCCATCGCTTTTGTAACTCGCGAGATAAATTCATCCGCGATCGATTCCTGAACGTAAACTCGCTCCGCGCAATTGCAGACCTGGCCGCTATTCAAAATGCGCGAATCCCGAATCGCTTTCACCGTCAGGTCAAGATCAGCATCCTGCATCACGATCGCCGGCGCCTTTCCGCCAAGCTCGAGCGACACCTTGGTGATATTCGCCGCAGCAGCACGCATGACCGATGTTCCCGCCCGCACGCTCCCAGTCAAACTCACCATCCCCACGCGAGGATGGCTCGCAAGCGCCGTGCCCGCGCCCGGGCCGGAACCCGTAATCAGATTGAAGACTCCCTTCGGCAGCGACGATTCAGCAACAATCTTCGCAAACTCACACGCATTGTTTGGCGTCTCCTCGCTCGGCTTGATGACGATCGTATTGCCCGTCACCAGCGCTGGCGCCACCTTGCGCACAATCAGGAAAAACGGAAAATTCCACGGCAGGATCCCCGCAACAACTCCGATCGGCGCTTTGAACAGAAGAATGTTTTCTCCCACTCGATCGCTTTGAATAATCTCGCCTTCATACCGCCTCGCGAAACCCGCCATGTAATCCAGGTAGTCCGCGGAAAAATCGACCTCCACCTCCGCCAGCGATAGAACCTTGCCCTGCTCCTCCGTAATCACATGGGCCAGAAAATCCTTCTTCGCGCGAATCGCATCGGCAATCTCATGCAGATACCCTGCCCGCCGGATTGCCGGCAGCCTGCTCCAGGCAATCTGCGCTCGATCCGCCGCTGCAACCGCCGCATCCACGTCCTGTTCTGTCGCATCGGGCACCTCGGAAATTACTTCCTCGGTCGCCGGATTGATCACCGGAATCATTCGCGAGTTCGTAACGAATTCACCGTCGATCAGCATCTCGTACCGCTTTGTCGATGTCTGCACCGTTCCCATAACTCCCCCTTTTTCCGCGAGAACACAGCGGCCCTGCTTAGTCGTAGTACTCCAGCCCAAGATGCGTGATCAGTTCTTCGCCCTGAATATGCCGCAGCGCGCCTGCATCACCGGCAGGTCGACCGTCAGATTCGGCGCACCATTTGCAAACGGAACGCCCTCCATCAATGCCGCGTACGCATAGATCATGGAAGGCGCAATGTTCACGTCGTCTTCCATCAGTCCTTTTTCAAACGCCTCGTGCTAGGCCAATCCATCTCCATCGATTTCCATTTCAATCCCCGCAAAGATGCACTTCGATTCCCATCTCCGACATCATCGCGGCCTTCGCGGCAAGCGCCCGATCCGCAACCTCGCTCGTCGGCGCATACGCAACGTTCAGGTGGTTGGCCCTGTGCCTCGCCATGAATTGATCGCGCGTAATGCCGGGTAGCAGGGCATGCAGAATCGGCCACTGCGGCGTCACCGCTTTCCAGCGGCGCTCCGTCTCCTCCGCCGGAAGTTCAATCGCCGTCGCACGGCCCAGATCGGCGTGCAGCTTTCCGCCTTCCACGAACACCCGGCTCCACACCAGGTGCCCCGGCTTTGAAATTCCCTTCAACGTCCCGCCCCCCAGCCGAAAATACATCGGCGGCTGGCGTTCGCTCACTGCTTTTCCATAGCCCCCGGTGAAGTGCGAAGCCGGCGCCGCGCCCGAAATCTGAAACAGCCACACGAACTCGTCGATGCCTTCGCCCGTGTAGTGCTCTCCCCAGCGCACATCGTGCAGCGTCGTCGCCGGATCGAGATGCATCGCCGTCCACACGCGATTCGTCACCAGCGCATCCACGCCCGCGCACTCATCCACTTCGTTGAAGTGCGGCAGCGGCTTGCCCGCATACAGCTCGTTGCCTTGCTTATCGAAAACCGGCGGCCGCTCCACATTGTTCAGCAGCCCTTCCACCAGGTCAGATGCCGGAGCCAGGTCCTTCAACCCCTGCTGGTACTGGATGCCGATCGCGTCGCATCCAAACTCGCTCGCGATCCGCACCGCCGCGATATACATCCTGCACTGCTCAAGAATCTGCCTGTCCGTCAGATCGGTCTCTTCGTTCGGCCCGGTGCGGAATGTTACGCCGCGCTCATCGAGCCACGCCCGCACCGCCCGCGCCTCCGCATCGGAAACCTCGCGCATCGCCGCGACCAGTGCGGACTGGCTCAGGCGCTCCTTGTAAATCCCGGTCGGGTTCAGAAGATTGTCTTCGATGATGGCGTTGTACATTCCCATGCAGCCTTCGTCGAACACGCCCAGAATCGCTTTGTGCCTTTGCATCTGCCGGGCAAGCGCGGTTCCAAGTTCCCTCTCCATCTTCGGCAGCTTTGGCAGCTCCAGTGCGCGTACGTGGCTCTGATCGTGATCGATCTTCTTTTCCTTCAGCCATTGCCGCAGGCCCCGCCGGAAAAACTCATCGTCAAAGTCCTTGCTCCAGATCGTGCTGAAGTTCACCCCGGCCTTGCGCAGCGATCCATTCAGATTCAACATGCCGACCAGCCCCGGCCACTGCCCCGACCAGTTCGCCACCGTCAGGATCGGCCCGCGATGGCTGATCAACCCGGCCAGCACATGGTTGCTGTATTGCCACACCGCCTCCGCAATCACCAGCGGCGCTTCCGGATCGATATCGGTGAATACATCCATCCCCATCCGCTGGCCGTAGATAAACCCATGCCCCAGGTCCTCCCGGTACGGGTGCGCCCGGCGCAGATGAAACCCTTCCGCCTGGAACGCATCCGCCAGCTTCTTTTCCACTTCCGCCTGCGCCGGCCAGCAAACTTTATTCGCGGACTGCCGCAGGTCGCCGCTCGCAATCAGCAGTACTTCATTTGCCGCAACAGCTTTCGGCTTCTCTACGGTTGGCATTGCATACGTTGCCATCGGCTCTCCTGATTTCTTAACTCGCTGCGCAGGCAACGGACTGCATCTGCTCCAGCCGCGCATACGCTGCATCGAGCACCGCTGTTCTCTGCGGAAAATACGAGACGCACTCGACCGACTCCGCCATCGCCGCCCGCCCCGCTTTCACATTCGGCAAATGCCCGGTGGCGATCGCCTGCAGCATCACATTTCCATACGCCGATGCTTCCACCGGCCCGCTGATCACCAGGCGATTGCACGCATCCGCCGTCATCTGGCACAGCAGCGCGTTCAGGCAGCCCCCGCCCACCACCCGTACCGTGGTCAGCGGCCGCTCCGTCAAAGTCTCCAGCGATTCCAGCACCGATCGATATTTCAGGCTCAAACTTTCCAGGCAACACCGCGCCACCGCGCCGGTCGTCAGCGGCAGGGATTGTCCCGTCCGCCGGCAATAGGCCGCAATCGCTTCCGACATATTTTTCGGCGTCCGGAAATCACTCGCGTCCACATCGATCACGCATTGGAACGCCGCCGCCGAAGACGCCATCGACGTAACCTCCGCCCAGCTGTATCCATGGCCCTCGCTCGCCCATTGACGCATGCACTCCTGCAAAATCCACAATCCCGTCAAGTTCTTCAACAGCAGCGTCGACCCGTCGGCTCCGCCCTCATTCGTAAACTTCAAGCCGAACGCCCGGTCGCTCGTGACCGGCTGCTTCAGCTCCGCGCCCATCAGGCTCCATGTCCCGCTGCTGATAAAAGCGCTGTGCTCGTCCATGTTCGGAATTGCCGCCACCGCATTCGCTGTGTCGTGCGAAGCGGTGGCGGCCACGGGAATATCCCCGTTTAAACCCGCATTGCGCAGCACCTCCGGTCGAATCGACCCGAGCACCGTTCCTGGAGCCACGACGCGCGGCAAAATCTGCACCGGAATCTGCAGCCGCTCCAATGTATTTCGCGCCCACTCCCCCGTCGTCGCATACATCTGCGTCGTCGTCGCTTCGGTGAATTCCACGCACTTCTCGCCGCAAAGAAAATAGTGGAACAGATCCGGAATCATCAACAGCGTAGCCGCCGTTTCCATCTGCGGATCGCCGGCTTCGATCATCGAGTACAACTGAAACAGCGTGTTGATCTGCATCGTCTGCACGCCTGTTTCCGAAAACAACGCACGCTCATCCACCTGCTCGAATACAAGCTCGGGAACCCCGTCCGTTCTCGCATCGCGATAGTGATACGGATTTCCCACCAGGCTCCCGCGCCCATCCAGCAACGCAAAATCCACTCCCCATGCATCCACGCCGATGCCGGAAAGCTTCTCCCTGGAGCCCGCGCTGTACTTCATCAAACCGTTCTGGATCTCCGACCACAGGCCGAGAACATTCCAATGCAGATTGCCGCCCACCAGCACTCCGCCATTCGGAAACCGATGCAGCTCTTCCAACGCGAGAGTGCGGCCGTTCCACCGCCCCAGCATGAATCGCCCGTTCGACGCGCCTAGATCGACCGCCGCGAAATGTACCGCGTGGGTCATGTCGCCCCGTTCAGAAACGCCGAAATCTGCGAAGTCACCTGCGCAACAAGCTCATCGATTTCGTACTTCCCGGGCCGCTTTCCACCGCCGTTGTTCTCCTGCGATCCCTTCACGCCGCGCGCAGCGACCGCCTCACCGGAATCAGAACCGTCCGGCAGCCTCGCATCCGGCAAACCCATCTTCTTCTTTATCGCAAGCAAATCCTCAACCTTGTCCGCGGGAATCTCGTTCAGCTTCCGCCCCAGCTGCGACGCGATCATCACCGTCTTGCAATACGTGTCCACCACTTCGACATACCACTCCGCATGCGTCACCGTGTCCGCCCAGCACACGATGCCATGATTCGCCAGCAGAATCGTATTGTGATTCTTCACAAATGGAAGCACAGTCTTCGCGAACGCCATCGTGCCCGGCGTTTCATACGGCGCCAACGCAACCGGCCCCACGAACACCTCCTGCTCCGGGATCAGGTTTCCCGGCGGAATCACCCCGGCCACCGCGTGCGCCGTCGCGTAAGGAGGATGACAATGGATCACCGCCTTCGCCTTCGGAACAGCTTTATAAATTTCCAGATGCAGCAGAATCTCGCTCGTCTGCGGGCGATCGCCGCAAATCTGGTAATTGTCCAGATCGACCAGCGACATATCCTCCATCGTCAGATCGCCCTTGCTGCATAACGTAGGAGTGCAGAGCACATAATGTGGAGACAGCCGGACGGAAATGTTGCCGCCGTTTCCATCCACATACTGCCGCTCCCACAGCTTTCTCCCCACCCGTATGATCTCTTCTTTCAGAGCATTGGCTTCTGGAGAAGTGAAGATTTCCAGCGGCTCTTCCAGACCCTTCTGGTTGAATCCGTTCAGGTTGAGGCTCTCTAATACGGCGCGGCGGACGATGGCTGAAATGAGGTTTTGATCGATCTTTTCCATGGGACTCTGTGAAACCAAGAGTCAGTATAAATCCAATTCGTTTCACAATCAACCACAATAAATCATTATTGAACTGTTTTATGTTCGTCTGTATCATCGTGCCAATGAGGCAGGCTCAACGCCAATTGAAGGTCCAGGAGCTGTTCGCAGGCGAGGAATTCGTCAGTTTTGAAGATCTCTGCGAGCGCTTCCACGCCTCCAAATCCAGCATCCGCCGCGATCTGATTGAACTCGAACGGAAAGGTGTTCTGCGAAGGGTTCACGGCGGTGCAATTTCGCTCCAAACCCGCGACGAGCAGCTGGACTTCACCCGCCTCTCCGTCACCAGCCATGATGAAAAAGTGCGGATCGGCAAAGCCGCCGCCGCCCTCATTAAGGAAGGAGACACCGTCATCCTCGGCGGCGGTTCGACCGTCGCCGAAGTAGCCAACAATCTCAGCAACCGGCTCATTCAGATCGTCACCAACTCCATACCCGTCGCGCAGATCTTCTGGGACAGCAAACAGGCGGAAGTGACGCTCACCGGCGGCTACCTGTATCCGCGGCTCGGCGTTCAGATTGGCCCCATCTGCGAGGGAATGCTCAACAGCGTCTCCGCCGACATTCTCATCATGGGCATCGGCGGCGTAACCGCCGCAGGCATCAGTGACTCCAACAGCCTCAACGTCGAGTCCATTCGCGCCATGATCCGCGCCGCCCGCAAGGTCGTCATCGTAGCCGATCGATCGAAGTTCGGACGGAATTCAATGATCCACGTCGCCCCCCTGACCGAAATCGATCAGATCGTCTCCGACAAGGACCTCGCCCCCGAATTCCAGCAAATGCTGAAAGCCAACGACGTCGACTGCATCCTCGCATAAAAGAATCCCAACACCGCAGCCGTGCCGACGAACTTACCAAACCTGCTATGGACTTCACAGTGTGTTCCCACTGACACATTGGAGTCATGCTTCATCAAATTTGGGGATCCTCTTGCCTTTCCGGGAAGCGCTGCCAATAGCGGCGCAGTAGGATCGTTATTCTTGGCAACCAGTCGGATGATGTAGTTGTGACACTCAATAGCCAATATGGAGTTTCGAGCGGTGCCCCACTTCAAAACGCATTTCAAACTTTAGAACACACAAGCACATTTTCTTTGTCATCCTCTTTGGAATCGACGTTGAACCTAATCGGCCTTTCGGATACAAATGTCATGAACTCTACGGAGGTGAATCAGATGGTGTTATGTCACCTCGTTTCGAGGGGCACCTCTTCTTGCCCAAGTAATTCAGCTATAGCAGCAGAGGTGCAGTCTTCGACTTCGGAAGGGGAATCACCATGTAGAGTCTCACCCCGAGTCACTATTATGAGACCTTCAGGGGGTTCATCGAACAAATCAAGTGGCGAACCAAACGCTGAGAGTTCTTCGAACTGTTTGCCGAGCGAGACCCCTTCGCCAGGGAACGAACGATCTGCGCCAGCAAAGGCACCAAATAGGGCGTTTCCAGCCTATGACCGGCTCGAAATCCTCTCCCCGGAACGTCCACTCAAACTGGCGGAGGAAAACGAGATTTCACTGCGCATCCATGGCACGGGATTGACCACGCTCGGCACGGTGCAAACCCAATTCTCTCGGGAAAACCCGGAAATGCCCGATTTTGTCTATGGGAGCCAGCAGTCGGCGCAAATTCTACGCCATCCAGACGGAAGCCAATACATCAACATCGTGCCGATGCGCCTCGGAAAACTTCAACTGACGCTGGACGGACTATTTCCGGACGGAGGCGCAGTTCTTAAGAACATCATGGTTGATGTTGAGTCTTCGCAAAGCGGCCGACAAGTTGACTCGTTGGACAACTTGGCTGCCTTAAGCGAAACGCTGACGCACAATTGTTGTTGGGTTGACCGGCACCATTGGAACCCGAAGGCGCTGAATGTATACGCGAAATATGAAAAGCTCGGCACGTCGGTCTTGATCGATCCGTCCTTTGCCCACTTTCAGAATAACAACCGTGGACCGGACATCTCCTGTCCGTTTGGACGAGCAGACTGGCTCGCTTGACGCCGATTCATCCCGGACAGGCTCTTGGTCGAGACCACTTTCGGAGGCCGAACAAACCTGACGTGTGTAGTTGTGGACCAAGCATACAATCCTGATCGCGGCGGCATTTCGGCGAGAAACTGCCAGCAGCTCCTCGCATCCGGAGAAAAACTTGGCCCGCAGAAGTAGCCCGGAAAGACGTTGGCTGGAAATCCCAATGTTTCGATTCCGGGCCCTAGGTGAACTGGTACTTGTTTTTTAGATTGAGTTCTTAAAACGACGGCGCAATTCCAGGTGCGGTTAAGGTCTGCTTAGCATTCGACAGGGGCAGTTCCAATGCGGACGACTTACCAGAATCTTGCGAAAGCATCTTCCTCATCCCCGCAGAATCATTCGTAAATACGCGAGCATCGTCGCTTTCCACGACACGGCGACGTAGGCCAAAACGCGCATTGATAAGACCGTTTCGTCTAGCTGCACCCGCTCGTCGAGCCGCATTCCACGCATTTGTAACAGCTGCCGTTACGAATCATAATGGCCCCGCAGGTATGGCAGCTCGGCGCATCTCCCATATCGACGAATTCCCGCATGGCGTCCGCCGTATGAACCAGGCTGCGGTCTTCCATCCGCAGGCTCGATTCCCCCCCTGCATACCCCGCGTTCAACTCCGGCAGAATTCCCCCCAGCGGCGCTGAAGTCGCGCCCATTCCGCGCGTCGGCTGGTGCTGCTCCGGCGCGAGAGCCCCCCGCATTCCCGCGGACTCCGAAGCCGCCGCCTGGGCCGCCAGCCCCGCGAACAGCGGCAGCTGCGTTCCGGAAAGGAAGCGCAACTGCAGCCAGCGGAAAATGTAATCCATGATCGACTTGGCAAATCCGATCTGCTCATTGCCCGTCCAGCCGGAGGGCTCAAAGCGCAGGTGCGCAAACTTCTCGCACAGCACCTTCAGCGGCACTCCATGCTGCAGGGAGAGTGAAATCGCCGTGGCGAACGCATCCATCAATCCGCTCACCGTCGATCCTTCCTTCGCCATCTTGATGAAAATCTCTCCCGGCTGTCCGTTCGGGTAGAGCCCCACCGTAATGTAGCCCTCGTGTCCGGCGATCGAGAATTTGTGCGTCAGCGATGGCCGCTCCTCCGGCAGGCGATGGCGCACAGTGCGCGGAGGCGCGCTCGGATTCTGCTGCGTCAACACCACCGCCGCCGCATTCTGCATGCTCGCGCGCGCCAGCGTTTCCAGGCTCGACGCCGGCAGATGCACCTTCTCCGTCGGCTTGGCCGCAAGCTGCGCCGCCAGCGCTTCGACCGCCGCCGCATCGACCGGCAAATGTGCAATCGTCCGCAAAAGCTGCTCCGCCACCGCATCCAGCGCGGAGTTGCCGCCATTTGCCTCCGAGTCGGTTACATTTAGCGGCTGCGTGCCTTTCGAGCCGTCGCGATAGACCGCCACCGCTTTCAGCCCCTGCCGCCACGACTCCATGTAGGCCTCGGCAATATCATCCACCGAGGCATTGTTCGGCAGGTTCACCGTCTTCGAGATCGCCCCGGAAAGAAACGGCTGCGTCGCCGACATCATCCGGATGTGCCCCATGTAATGGATACTCCGCGTTCCCTTCGACGCCTTGAAGCTGCAATCGAACACCGGCAGATGCTCCGGCTTCAGCCCCGGCGCGCCTTCAATCGTCCCGGTCGCGTCGATGTAGCTGACGATCGCGTCCACCGCCTCATTGCCGTAACCCAGCTTGAACAGCGCCTCCGGAACCGTGTTGTTCACGATCTTGATCATGCCGCCGCCCACCAGCTTCTTGTACTTGACCAGCGCCAGATCCGGCTCGACGCCGGTAGTGTCGCAATCCATCATGAAGCCGATCGTCCCCGTCGGCGCCAGCACCGTCACCTGCGAATTGCGATAGCCATGCTTCTCCCCATATGCCAGCGCCTGGTCCCAGCTATCGCGGCTCGCTTCGATCAGCTCATCCAGTTGCGGAACGACAAACGGCTCATCGCTCGCGCGCGACCGTCCAATCTTGTTCACCTCCGCGCGATGCATGCGGATCACGTCCAGAAACGGCTCGCGGTTCACATAGAATCCCGGGCATGCCCCGCCCGTCCGGTCGCTCGACTGCGTCAGCGGCGTCGCAGCCGCCAGCGGCGCGCACTGCTCCGCCAGCCGCGAAGACTGCAGATACGCCTGTCCGCACATGATCGCCGTCAGGCACCCCGCAAAATCGCGCCCGGCGTCGGAATCATACGGCAGCCCGCAGGCCATCAGCAGCGCGCCCAGGTTCGCATACCCCAGCCCCAGCGGCCGATAATCATGCGAATTGCGGCTGATCGCTTCCGTCGGATACCCGGAGTTATCCACCAGAATATCCATTGCCGTAATCAGCACATCCACCGCATGGCGATACGCTGCGATATCAAATGTGCCTGCCGGTGTTACAAATTTCAGCAAATTGAAACTGGCAAGGTTACATGCCGAATCGTCCAGGAACATATACTCCGAACACGGGTTCGAAGCATTGATCCGCCCCGTGTTCTTCGACGTATGCCAGCGGTTGATCGTCGTGTCGTACTGCATTCCCGGGTCGCCGCAATGCCACGTATTCTCGGCGATCTTGTGCATCAGGTCGCGCGCTTTATAGGTCGCAAACGGCGCGCCGTCCTTCACCGAACGCGTCGAGAAGTCCCCGTCATTCTCCACCGCCCGCATAAATTCATCGTTCACGCGCACGGAATTGTTCGCGTTCTGAAAGAAGATCGAAGTGAACGCCTCCGAGTCCGGCCCCGTGCCGTCATACCCCGCCCGCATCAGCGTCCAGGCCTTCGCCTCTTCCTTCGATTTGCACTCGATAAAGTCCACAATGTCCGGATGGTTAATGTCCAAAATCACCATCTTCGCCGCCCGCCGCGTCTTGCCCCCGGACTTGATCACGCCTGCAAACGCATCGAAGCCGCGCATAAAGCTCAGCGGACCCGAAGCCGTCCCCCCGCCCGACAAGCACCTCCGTCGATCCGCGAATGGTCGACAGATTCGTCCCCGTCCCCGAGCCCCACTTGAACAGCATCCCCTCGGTCTTCGCCAGCGTCAGAATCGAATCCAGCGAGTCCTTCACAGAATTAATAAAGCAAGCCGAGCACTGCGGATTCCGGTAGCCGGTCACGGAAAATTCCACCGCGCAGGTATGCGGATTCCAGTGCCAGTTCTGCGCGTCGGAGTCCGGCTCCAGCCGGTCGCAGCCCACGTTGAACCACACCGGCGAATTGAACGCCACCTTCTGGTGCAGCAGCATATGCGCCAGCTCGTCATGAAAAATCGCCGCATCTTCCGGCGTGCGGAAGTAGCCGTCCGCCATGCCCCAGTCGCGAATCGTCTCCGCCACCCGCCCGATCAACTGGCGCACCCCCGTCTCGCGCTCCGGCGTGCCGATCTGTCCATGCAGATATTTGCTGGCCACAATATTGGTCGCCGTCATCGACCAGTCCGAAGGCGTCTCCACATCCTTCTGCTCAAATATGGAGTTGCCCTTCGAGTCGACAATCGACGCCGTCCGCCGCTCCCACTGGATTTCGTCGTACGGGGAAACGTGTGCATCGCTGAAAATGCGTTCGAACTTCAACCCGGCATGCGTCCCGGTTTTTCCCGCGCTCGAACCCGTTGCCACGGCATTTCCAACTGCGGATTTTGTCTGTGTCCTGCTGATTTCGGCCATCTGAAATGTCTCCCCGTTACCCGGTAAAAGTTAGTGCTGAAGTGTCTGATTACGATGGTTCCGATCCTGACGAAAGCTAAGCCGCAGTGGTCAAAAAATCATCGATAAAATCGTTCGGCAAAAGGTCTAGAAAATAAAATCCGGCAAAGTTCTGGAATAATCCTGCGAAACATCGCATCAACACTGCCTGCGAAACCTCGCATAAATCGCTCTGCGAAAACGTCCTGTCAATCAAATTTATGGGGGTGTGCGGAGTCTGTTCGCCGGGTACTTTCACCCTCATCGCGTTCCAGCCCCTTAATGCCCGTAGAGGGAAAGTACCGCTGTTAGTAGTGCCTGTCAAGCACTTCCTACTACCTATTGTATTACCAATGGAAATCGTTCAGAAATCAGGACTTGGCAGGGTAACCAAATTCCCCGCCCCGCTCCGCAACCCCAAAAAGCTCGCACCCCGAATTAAGCCCCCACCGCCAACCCGCCCAGTGTAGGTTTTCCCCACCACCCCCACAAGGCGCAACCCTTGTGCAGTTTCAAAGGATTTGCAGATGGAAGTGTGGATAACAGGACGCGACGCCCCTCAGCCCATCTCACTCGCCCGGTCGGCCCGCCGCAGCCGCCTTCGCCGCACGAATCAGATTCGGCAGCTTCAGCACCGCCGAAGCGCTAAGGTTTGCTCCCGCCATCGCCTCCAGCTGCGCCAGCGCCTGCGTGTGCTCCTTCTGGCTCCGCGCACACGAGCAATCCGGTGGAATATAAATGTCGAACCCGCGCATATTCGCATCATGCGCAGTCACCGTAATGCAGCTGTTCGACGTCAGCCCCGTCACTATCAGCGTCTCCACCTCAAGGTGCTGCAGCAGGACCTCCAACGGCGTCATGTAAAACGCGGAATGCATCGGCTTCAGTACAAAATAATCTTCACTGTCCGGCAGCAGCGGCCGCACAAATTCCGCCCCCGGCGCCTCCAGGCAGCGGCCCATCAGCACCTCTTTTTCGCTGCGCCAGTCGCCAAAATTATCGTTGACATACAGCGTAGGAATGCCGGCCGCACGCGTCCGCGCCTTCAGTTTCACCAATGCATCCCGCATTCCCAGCGCACCGCGCAGAATCGCATCTCCATCTGGAAACTGAAAGGTCGTCAGCACATCGATCAGCAACAGCGCAACCGGCACCGGCGAAGGTCGAGTCTGCGCATGCTTCCGAGATCTCATAAAACATGGGATGCTACCCTCGCCGCTAAAGGAACCGCACACCTCCCGCTGCCGTCATGCCGACCGAGGCGAGGAATCCAGCGTCTTATTGACCAAAAGGGCCCTTTCGCTTCTCACAGTCAGAACTTTGTGGGCCAGGTCCAGTTCCGCAACTCGGGCGAATCGATCCCATTGGCATGCGCGTAGTTCACGCACTCGATGATCTGGTCCTGCAACCACTGCTTGGTATGGGCAGCCGCAGCCTGCAACTTCGGCACGCGATCGATCACATCGATCGCTAGATTGAAGCGGTCCACCTGATTCAAGATGGCCAGTTCGAGCGGGGTATTGATATTGCCCTTTTCCTTGTATCCGCGCACATGGAAATTGTCGTGGTTCTTTCGCTTGTAGGTGAATTTGTGAATCAGTGAGGCATACGCATGAAAGTTGAAGATCACCGGCTTATCTGTCGTAAACAAGCTGTCAAACTCTCGCTCCGATAATCCGTGCGGATGCTCCCGCTCCGGCATCAACCGGAACAAGTCGACGACATTCACAAATCGTATCTTGACTTCGGGACACCGCTCGCGCAGAATCGCTACCGCGGCGAGCGCCTCCGAGGTCGGGATGTCGCCTGCACACGCAATCACCGCATCCGGTTCCACGCCGTCATCATTGCTGGCAAAGTCCCATATCCCGATGCCCTTGGTGCAATGATCGATGGCCTGCTGCATCGTCAGGTACTGCAGATGCTCCGCCTTATCCGCGACGATGACGTTCACATAGTCGACGCTACGCAGACAGTGGTCGGCCACACTTAGCAAGCAATTTGCATCCGGTGGGAGATAAATCCGAGTTACTTCAGGGCTCTTATTGGTCACGATGTCAAGAAATCCAGGGTCCTGATGCGTGAACCCATTGTGGTCCTGCCGCCACACCAGCGAAGTGATCAGCAGGTTGATCGAAGAGATCGGCATTCTCCATCGCAATTCCAGCTTCGATTTCTCCAGCCACTTTGCATGCTGGTTGAACATAGAGTCGATGATGTGCACGAACGCCTCGTAGCTGGAAAAGAACCCGTGCCGCCCGGTAAGCACGTAGCCTTCAAACCAGCCTTCCAGCGTGTGCTCGCTAAGCATCTCCATCACGCGGCCTTCGGGAGAAAGGTCGCCGCCGTCCGCGTCTTCCGGCAGCATCTTTGCCATCCATGTCTTTCCGTGGCTGCCTTCGTAGATTGCCTGCAGCTTGTTCGACGCGGTCTCATCCGGACCGAACACCCGAAAGCTGGTCATGTTCTTGCGCATGACATCGCGCAGAAAATGCGCCAGTGTATCGGTCGACGACGACAGCATGTTTCCAGGCTGTTTTACTTTGACCGCATAATCGCGAAATTCCGGCAGATTCAGCGGTTTGCGCAACTTGCCGCCGTTCGCATGCGGATTTGCTGTAATGCGCCGGTCGCCCTTTGGCGCCATCTCCTTCAATTCCGCAATCAATGCGCCGGTTTCATCGAATAACTCTTCAGGCTTGTAGCTTCGCATCCAATTTTCGACGAGTTTCAGATGCGCTGGATTCGTCACCGGATCAAGGATCGGCATCTGGTGCGCACGCCATGATCCCTCAAGCTTGTGCCCGTCGATCTCCTTCGGGCACGTCCAACCCTTCGGAGTCCGCAGAATGATCATCGGCCAGTGCGGCCGCTCCACCGGCGTCCCCGGAGCAGCACTCCGCGCCTTCTCTTGAATCGCGCGAATCTGGGTCACGCAATGCTCCATTACCGCGGCCATCTTCGGATGCATCACCGCCGGGTCATCGCCTTCCACGACATAGGGCTGCCACCCACACCCGAGAAACAGATTCTCCAACTCATGCGGCGTAATCCGGGCGAGGATCGTCGGATTCGCAATCTTGTATCCGTTCAAGTGCAGAATGGGCAGCACCGCGCCGTCCCGCACCGGATTCAGGAACTTGTTGGAGTGCCACGATGTCGCCATCGGTCCTGTCTCCGCCTCGCCATCGCCCACGACTACGGTTGCAATCAGGTCAGGATTGTCGAACACGGCTCCAAAGCCATGCGACAGGCTATACCCAAGCTCCCCACCTTCATGAATCGATCCTGGCGTCTCCGGCGTGCAATGACTTCCAATCCCACCGGGAAACGAAAACTGCTTGAAGAACTTCTGCATTCCTTCAACGTTCTCGCTCTTGTCGGGATACACCTCGGAGTACACGCCTTCCAGATAGCTATTCGAAAGCGTCGCCGGAGCCCCGTGTCCCGGCCCGGAGATGTAAATCAGATCCAGGTCATACTTCTTGATCAACCGGTTCAGGTGCACCCAGACAAAGGTCTGTCCCGGGTCCGAACCCCAATGCCCCAGCAATCTGTTTTTGATGTGTTCCGGCTTCAACGGTTCGCGCAGCAGAGGGTTCTCGCGCAGATAAAGCATGCCGACACACAAGTAATTGCACGCCCGCCAATATGCATCCAACTTGCGTTGTTCATCAACGGAAAGAATGACAGTAGAAGAGATGGATGCAGCGGTACTCATGATTGGACCTCGTGCAACGCCAAACCTCGGCATTCGGTTGTGGTTCTATGCGTCTGCCTGAACCATGCGCTGGACATGCAGGGCGATTACAAGATCTTCCTGGGAGGGAGCGGCGAAGACCGCCGTCTTTGAGTCAGATGCATTAACCCGGCGAACCCCGTCAGCTGCTGTCTCATTGAGCAAAGAATTGATCGAAACCTCACTCCCGGACAGCACCTCCGCGCGCGTGGTCGAGTCGTGTTCCCCAATGCCACCTGTAAACACAATCGTGTCCAAGCCACCCATCAACCATGCGAATCCGCCGATGGCCTTCCGCACGCTGCGGGTAAACACCTTGAGCGCCAGAATTGCCGCGCCGTTTCCCTCAACCGCCGCCTTACGCACGCCTTTCATATCATTCGGAAGCCCAGTGAGTGCAACCATACCTGCATCATGGTTCAGCATCTCCTCCATATCGTTCGCCGGATGCTCGCCTCGCTCCTGCCGGAGCAAATAAAGCATCAATCCGGGGTCAAAGTCCCCGGGCCGAGTCCCCATCACCACACCACCCATCGGCGTGAGTCCCATGGTCGTATCCACTGACATACCGTCCAGCACAGCCGTCACGCTGCACCCACTGCCCAGGTGCGCAATTACCATGCGTGCAGGTAGCGCGCCCACGTTCCGCATCTGGCGAACGATCGACTCGCAACTCAACCCATGGAACCCATACCGCTTCACGCCATGCTCGCGATACTTCTTCGGAATCGCATACGTGCTCGCCTCTTCCGGCATCGTTCGATGAAATACCGTGTCGAAGCAGGCAAAGTGCGGAACATCCGGTATCCGCTGCATTGTTTCTCGAATGATCACAACCGCTTCCGGATCATGCAGCGGCGCAAAGCTGGTTGCCGCGTCGAGCTGCTTTAAAATTTCGTCCGTAATGCGTACATGGTCCTGAATCTCGGCTCCGGGATGGACCACCCTGTATCCGACTGCGCCTACTGTACCCGCATTTGCGCTGCGAACAGCATCCAGCACAATGCTGATTACCGCAGCGGGGCTATCGGCACCTTTGACTGCTCGCTGTTCCCGTGCCCGCTCTCCCTGAGTGATGGCAAGCGTTGCTTGCGGCGTTCCGGTCCCACTCAACTCGCCATCGAGAAGAAGGCTCGGCTCACGAACTTCTCCGGCAGTAGCGAAGAATGAGAATTTGATCGATGACGATCCGCCATTGAAAACAAGTACGTTCATCACACCGCCTTAGGAAAGCTTACTAATATTCTTTATGGAAGACGGGACAACTCCCCTTTGGTATCAAGAAACGCTCTTCCCGCTAGCGATGGATGAGTGATCGGACAACTCACGGAGTGGCAAAAATCAATCGCGACCTATCGAGCGGAACAGGAAAAGAGTCTTCCGATGACGGCGCCGGAAGCAGTGCGTAACCGGACAAGTATGTATTCAGCAGTTACCAGCATTTTTTGTAACTACTGAAGCCCATCTTCATCGGTTACAATCGAACCCAATTTCCGAGGTGCGGATGGAACAAAACCTTGAGGATGAACAAGTTACAACGGGAAATCGGTTCCAGATGCTCGGCGGCCATCCGGTCCTGGATTTCCTGAACACCATCGCGCCCATAAATGGAAAATCGGTGGACTCCCTGAAGACCGGCAGGGACGTCCTCGACTGGATCGACCGCGCCGGATGGCCGATGATGGAGGACTCCCGGCCTGCGCTGCCGCCGCGCCTGGTCAAAACCGCGCGCGCCCTGCGCAGCGAAATCCGCACCCTGGTGGAAAATCGAAAAGCCGGAAAACGGCTCGATCCCAAATCCCTGAATGCGTACCTCGAAAGGTCGCAAAGCTTCCTGCATCTCGAGCCCGGCCCGGATCGAACCCTCATTTCCCTCCGCAACTGGGAGCAGCGCACCGCCGAACAGGTCCTGGGTCCATTGACCGAAGCCGCAGCCGAACTGCTCGCCGAAGGCGATTTCCGCCTGGTCCGGCGCTGCGAAAACCCCGAATGCGTCCTCTGGTTCTACGACCGCACCCGCTCCCATCATCGAAGATGGTGCAACATGGCCACCTGCGGCAATCGCGAGAAGGTAGCGGCGTTTCGAGACCGCCGCCTGCGCCGGTCCCTAAGCGCAAGATCCTGATTCCGTGGAAATCCCTGATTGCGCGGGAAGTCTGATTGCGTAGTAAGTCCTGCTTGCGTGCAAGGTCTGATCGCGTGAAACGTCTGATTGCGCGGAAAATCCTGCTTGAGTAACCGGCAAACAGACCGGATTCCGGTTACCCACCGAGCCGGCGGGGTTCCCTACCGAGCCCGCGCCACCGGCTTCTTCTGCTTCGGCTTCACGGCCTTGAGCGCCCCCGGACCCAGGTTCCGCGAGCTCTGCTCTTCGATCCAGCGTTCAAGCAGAGAGCGCTTGAAACGCCAGCGATTCCCCAGCTTAAACGCAGGAATAATGTTCTCCGCCGCGTATTTATAAAGGCTGTCAGCGCTGATCCCAAGATAATCCGCAGCCTGGCGAATATCCATAACCTCGCGCACTGCCCAGGTCGCCGGGCGCGTCTCAGCAATCCTGCTTCGGTTCAATCCGGCCATCATTCGCTCCAGCGTCTCTTATAAGCCGCCTTTCCCCGGATTTCAACCGGTTTCTCCGGCTTTCCCCCCAAAACGCCCCAAACCAGCCACCCCCCGCCCTCTATTTCCTCAACACCGGCTGAATCCCTTTGGCCAATTCCAGAAGCTTTTCATCGACCGTGCGCGTTTTGGCGATCGCATCCGCGAGAGGGATATCCGTGATCTCTGTACCTCGCAGCACCACCAGCCGTCCGAACTTGCCCTGATGCACCAGGTCGATGGCCGCCGCGCCGTAGCGGGTTGCAAGCATTCTGTCATACGCAGTCGGGGTGCCGCCCCGCTGCGTGTGGCCGAGGTTTACTGCGCGTGTTTCGAACCCGGTGCGCTTTTCGATCTCGTCGGCCACAAACTGGCCAATCCCCAGCAGTCTTTCGTGGCCAAATTCATCGACCGCGGTGCCGTGCGTCGCTTTGGCATCCGTGGCCGGCATCTTGGCGCCTTCCGCCACTACAATGATGCTGAAATCTTTTCCGCGAGCACGCCGTTCCTTGATGCTGGCGATCACCATATCCAGATCAATCGGCTTCTCCGGCACCAGGATCGCGTCCGCACCGCCGGCAATCCCGCTGTACACAGCGATCCACCCCGCATCGCGCCCCATCACTTCGCAAACGATCACGCGGCTGTGGGCTTCCGCGGTCGAATGCAGCCGATCGACTGCTTCCGTAGCGATGCTGACTGCCGTATCGAAGCCGAAGCAGGCGTCCGTGCCGCTCAGATCGTTGTCGATCGTCTTCGGCACTCCGACGCACTTCACTCCTTTCTGGATCAGCGCGTTGGCCACTCCCTGCGTATCATCTCCGCCAATCGTAATCATCGCGTCCAGTTTGTTGCGCTGAATGGTGGCGATGCACTGCTCGATGCCGCCCTCTTTCTTGCGCGCGTTGGTGCGCGATGTGCGCAGAATCGTCCCACCGAGCTGCAGAATGCCGGAGACCGAGTCGATGGTCAGCGGCATGGTCTTGTCTTCCAGCACGCCGCGCCAGCCTTCGAGAAACCCGACAAACTCATCTCCGTGATGAAAAATTCCCTTGCGCACCGCCGCGCGAATGACCGCGTTCAAACCGGGGCAATCCCCGCCCCCCGTTAAAATCCCAACCCGCATATTGCTTTCTCCTTAGAAGATAAAATGCTTTTTTTGAGATTCCCGATATTCTCTCCCGATCATAAACCGGCAGCGGGTCGAGAAGCGCACAGGTCGCAACTGCGCCCGAAGGTAAGCGCGCTGAAATTTAAAGTGTGTCAGCTTGAGAAGCTGCCATACGGCAGTCTTGCTCCACGTTTCCAGCTGTTGTCTCACAGCAGTTTCTAGCGGCTCGAAGTCGCCTCATCCTCATAAAAGCGGGCGATCTCCGCCGCATAACGCTGCTCGACGACACGGCGTTTCAGTTTCATACTGGGCGTCAACTCGCCGGAATCGATCGTCCACTCCTCGGCGACGATACAGAAACGCTTGAGTGTCTCGAAGTTCGCGAGCGTGCCGTTGACTCGGTCCACAACTTGCGAATACGCGGATTGAACTGCCGCGTCAGCCGCCAATTGCGTGCGATCCTGGACGGCAATTCCCTTCGCTCGCGCCCAGGTTTCGAGTGCCGCGAAATCGGGCGAGATGAGCACCGCGGCAAATTTATGCCGGTCGCCGACCACCGCCGCATTGCCCACGAGCGCATCCGCTTTTAGCTGGTTCTCGATTGCTTGCGGGGCGATCAATTTGCCGCCGGAGGTTTTCAGCAAATCTTTCTTGCGATCGGTGATGAACAGAAAACCGTCCCCGTCAATCCGCGCGACATCTCCGGTACGGAACCAACCCTCTGCATCGAAGCTCTCTGCGCTTGCTTCGGGTTTGTTCCAATAGGCCTTGAAAATCGAAGGCCCGCGGACCAGCAGTTCTCCGTCCAATTCGAGTTTCACTTCCACGTTTTCGAGCTTCCGTCCCACGCTGCCGATGCGGACCGGGGGGTCACAGTTGAGAGAAATGACGGGAGAAGTTTCGGTCAGCCCGTAGCCCTCCTGAATGAGAATGCCCGCGTCCAGGAACCACGCCGCCGTGTCAATTCCAAGGGGGGCGCCACCGGAGATAAAGGTGCCGACTCGGCCGCCGAAGCCCTGTTGAATTTTTTGTAGCACTAGTTTGTTGGCGACCTTCCAG
The DNA here is from genome assembly GCA_963744615.1 of uncultured Acidobacteriota bacterium. Classification (GTDB taxonomy): domain Bacteria; phylum Acidobacteriota; class Terriglobia; order Terriglobales; family Acidobacteriaceae; genus JAKAAZ01. Next base: position 887,636 of record CAVUUE010000003.1, on the reverse strand, counting down.
GCGGTACTTCGCGGCTTGCGGCCGCCCAGCAGAATTCCGCGTTGTTTGGAACCGCGCTGAAGCGCCCATTGCAGCAGCGAGGCACGCGTGGAAGACTTTCCGGCGCGGCGCAGAACCTCCTGCCGAATCTTTTCATAGACGCGCGGAACGCCGACAAAGATTGTCGGCTTGACTTCACGCATGGCCTGCGGCAGCAAGTCGAACTGTGGACAGTAGGCGACGGTTGCGCCGTGGCAGAACAGGGCATAGTCCACATGCCGCGCGGTGATATGCGAGAGCGGCAGAAAGGAAATGACCGAGTCCGCTCTCCCCCAGGAGAATGCCCGCGTGGAAACATTCAGATTGGCGGCGAGGTTGCCATGCGTCAGCATGACGCCTTTCGATTCCCCGGTGGTGCCGGAGGTATAGATGATGGTGGCCAGGTCCTTGGGCTGGACGTCATAGGCGCGGCGGTCGAATGCGGGGTCGCGGTCTGGTTTCTCTTCCGCGGGCATGAGATCGCCGAACCAAATGGCCTGGGTAGTTTCCGGGACGCGATCCATGAGGACAATTTTTTCAATGGCGGTTTGATCGCGGATGGCAGCGACTTTCTCGTACTGGCGGGCGGTCGAGACGATGATGACGCGCGCGCCGGAATCGGCCAGCATTCCGGCGACCTGCTGGGCGGTGAGGGTGGAGTAGAGGGGGACATCGACGGCACCGAGGGCGAGGATGGCGAAGTCGGCGACGGCCCACTCCCAGCGATTTTCGGCGAGGATCGCGACGCGGTCGCCCTTGTTGATTCCCCATTGCGAGAGGGCGCCGGCGAAGGCGCGGACGCGGGCGTACAACTGATCGCCGGTGATGGGCTGCCAAATGCCGGCGGGGTCGCGCGATTGCATGACGCGCTCGGGACCGGCAGTGGAGGCGCGGAAGAATACGTCATTCACAGTTTTCAGGTCGAATTTCATTCCCTGCTCTTATATCAGAGCGGAGGGTTGTTCTTTAGAGGAATGATAGGTTCGCGTGGAAAATCTGCCGGGAGATTTTCGCCGCAATGTTGCTTGAGTTCCAGAAGAAAGCGCGGACGATCCGGCAGTTGCCCTGCGTGAGCGATCTTCGTGCCGTCCGCGCCCGTGACCGTCACTGTAGGGTCCTTCTTTCCGGTGTTGATCTCGACGATGTCTTGCCATCGAATACGCTTGTTCCTCCAGGGCCAACGCACCTGTTGCAGACCCTCCGAGCTGATGAGCAGTGTTCCTGGAAATTCGAAGAGAAAACCCGCCGCTATCAATCCGACACACGCCGCTTCGACGAGGGTGAAAACGTTTCCCGAGCTACGCTTGAAAAGATCGATTGTCAGGTATACAGCGGCAATCGCTATCACGACCCATGCACCCAGGAAGGTCCGGCTTACAGCAAATTCAATCCGCCCATCGGTGAGAGCTCTGGCGGATTGCCGGTTGCGGGCCCCTATGAGAACTGCAAACGCCGCAAGAATAGCTATTAACAACAGGTGGTGAGCGACCCATAACAGCGGCTTCCACATCATCTCCCAATTTTACATTTCGGAATTCCGTTTTCTAGCGATGAAATAGAACGATTGCATATTTATACATCCATATGTATGGTTATACATAGATGAAGACCGCGCGGCACAATGCGATTCGGACCCTGCTGAGCGATGGGCCTGTGTTGAGCCAGGATGAGTTGCGGCGGAAGCTTGTGCGGCGCGGGTTTGATGTGACCCAGGCCACGCTTTCGCGGGACATTCATGACCTGCGGCTGTTCAAGGGGCCGAATGGGTATGCGCCGCCGAACGGCGCAGCCGCGGATGACGACGACATGCCCTCGATGGACACCGTGTTCGCGGACTTTGGATTGTCCGTGCGGCAGGCGATGAATCAGCTTGTGGTGCGGACGACGACTGGGGGGGCGCAGCCGGTAGCCGCGTCGCTTGACCATGAACATTTGCCTGAGGTGCTGGGCACGATCGCGGGGGATGACACGATTTTGATTATTTGCCAGGACCAGAAACATGCCAGCCGCCTGCGGCAACGTCTGGAGGGCCTGCTGGAAGCATGAGCAACACACCCCATTCCGAGCCAGTGCAGACGGCCGTCGTTGGAGTCAGCGGCTACGCGGGAGCGGAGCTTGCGCGTCTGCTGCTGCATCATCCCCGCCTGCGCGGCTGCGCGCCGATTTTCTTCGGGCGTATGGAAGACAACGCTGCCGGGACAGAGAAGGGTGCCAGCGTTCCATTGACGGACCTGCATCCGCAGCTCGCCGACAACAATGGCGCCGGCAATCTAACCGTCGAACCGTTTCACTGGAGCGCACTTAAGCAGCGCAAGATCGACGTGGTATTCCTGGCCACTCCGCATGAGCAATCGCGTGCATGGGTGCCGCAACTGCTGGAAGCTGGCGTGCGCGTGATCGATTTAAGCGGCGCTTGGCGCCTGGATGAAGAAACAAACCGTGCGATCTATAAGTTGACCGATGCCGATCCGGCGGCTGCCGATTCGATCCAGCGCAAGGCCGTCTACGGGCTGCCGGAGCTGCACCGCAACGAGATCGCTTCGGCGAAGCTGGTCGCCAATCCCGGCTGCTATGCGACTTCAGTCATTCTGGCGCTGGCTCCCCTGGTGCGCGAAGGGTGGATTGACCTGCAACGCGGGATTGTTTGCGATGCGAAGTCGGGCGTTTCCGGCGCGGGCAAAGCTCCCAGCGCGAAGACACATTTCATGTATGCGGCGGATAATCTCTCGGCCTATTCGGTCTTCGGGCATCGTCACACGGGCGAACTGCTGGAGCAGCTTGGCTTGAAAGCGCGCGACATTATTTTTACTCCGCACCTGTTGCCCATTCCTCGCGGAATTTTTTCGACGGTCTATTTGAATCTGAAATCGCCGACTGAATCGGACTCGATCGATGCCTGTTATCGAAATTTTTATTCCGGCTCTCCGATGGTGCGCTGGTCGGGCGCGCGGCTTCCGGAGATTCAGCACTCTGTGCGCACCAGCTATTGCGATATCGGCTTCGCGCTGGCGCCGGACAAGCAACGCCTGATCGTCGTTTCCTGCCTGGACAACCTGTTGAAAGGCGCATCCGGCCAGGCGGTACAGAATATGAATCTGCTTTTTGGATGGCCGGAGCAGGAGGGACTCGCATGAAATTTGTGGTCAAACTCGGAGGCGTGGCGCTGGAGAATCCTGTGACATTGCGTGGCACGACGCAGGCGATTGTGGATCTGGTTCGCGACGGCCATCAGGTCGCGCTGGTGCATGGCGGCGGCGCGGCTCTGACACGTACGCTGGCGCAGCTTGGCAAACAAAGCGAATTTATCGCGGGCTTGCGGATCACCGATGCGGAGACCCGGGACACGGCTCTGATGGTCCTCGCAGGACGGCTCAACAAGGAACTGGTGGCCGCACTTGGCAGGCATGGACAAGCCGCGGTCGGGCTTTCCGGCGGGGATGGACTTGTGTTTCGCGCGCGCAAGAAACGCACCGCGCCCGATCTTGGCTTTGTTGGGGAGATTGCATCCTCGGATCCGCGCTGGCTGCTGGCAGTCTGGCAGATGGGAGCCGTGCCGGTAATTTCAAGCATGGCACTCGGCTTCGACGGGCAGTATTACAACATTAACGCTGACGAAATGGCTGCCGCCTGCGCGATGACCTGTCGCGCCGACGTTCTCGTTTTTCTGACCGATGTTGCCGGCGTCCGCGGGGCGGACGGCGAGGTGATCCGCTGGCTGACGCTCAAGCAAATCCCGGAATTGACCCGCAGTGCCGTAGTTAGCGGGGGCATGCTGCCGAAGCTGAGCGCCTGTCGCGAAGCTTTGATGGGCGGCGTGCAGCGCGTGCGCATCCTTCCGGCGGATGCAGCGTCGCAGTTGCCCGACATATGCTCGGCGAGGACACCGGAAGGCACGGAGGTAATGGTGGCATGAAGTTACAGGACATTCGAACTGCCGAGGCTGAGTTGTTGATTCAGACCTACGAGCGCAATCCGATTTGTTTTGTTCGCGGTGAAGGCGTGCACCTGTACGACGAGAACGGTGCGGCGTATCTCGATCTGTTGAGCGGGATCGGGGTTAGTGCGCTGGGCTATGGCCATCCCGCTATCCAGGAGGCCATCGACGCGCAAAGCCGGAGTCTGCTGCACATTTCGAATCTATTTTTTCACCAGGGCCAGGCGGAACTTGCGCTGCGGCTGACGGAAATGACGGGGCTGGACCGCGCATTTTTCTGCAACAGCGGTACAGAGGCGTGGGAGGCGGCGCTGAAACTCGCGCGCGCCCATGCAACCCTGCGCCGGTCTGAAGGCCATTATGTCGGGACAAAAATTCTGGCAATGGAACATAGCTTTCACGGCCGCACCATGGGCGCGGTCTCGACCACACATAAGCAGAAATATCGCGAGCCGTTCGATCCGCTGGTGCCCGGGGTGGACTTCGTCCGCTTTGACGATGTTGCCGATCTGGAGGCTAAGTTCTCCGACGATGTATGCGCCGTCTGTCTCGAACCGGTGCAGGGCGAAGGCGGCATCCGTCCCGTGTCGCAGGAATTTTTTGCTGCCGCGCGCCGTTTGACCCGCGCGACAGGAGCGCTGCTGCTGGCAGATGAGATCCAGTGCGGTATGGGCCGCACCGGCAAATGGTGTGCGTATCAGCACTACAACATTCTGCCGGATGTGACCACGCTGGCAAAGCCTTTGGGCGGCGGGATTCCGATTGGCGCAATGCTGTGCACGGATGAGGCGGCGCGTGCGTTTACTCCCGGGATGCATGGAACCACCTTTGGCGGGGGGCCGCTGGCGTGCGCCGTCGCCATTGCGGTCATCGACACCATGCGTCGCGACAATCTGCTGACGCACGTCCAACAAACAGGAGAATATTTTTTGGGGCAGTTGAAGAACCTGGCCAGCCGCCATCCAGAGATTGTTGACGTGCGTGGACTGGGGCTGATGCTCGGCATCGAACTCTCGAGCGCGGAGACTGCGAAACATGTGGCCGCGGAAATGATGAATCGCCGCATCCTGATCAATCGCACCAGTGAGACAGTTCTGCGATTTCTGCCGCCCTACATTGTTGAGCCCCGGGATGTTGACCAGGCAATACAGATGCTCGATGAACTGCTCTCCGATCCTGCCGCCACGATGGCGTCGACCGTTGCCCAAGGAGCACGTGGATGACAACCAAAACTTACCCGCTCGAACCGCCGGCTTCCAGGCACAATGCTTCTCTTCCCTCCGCGGCGTCCGACGCAGTCAACACCTTGGCGGGACGCGATCTATGCTCGATTCGCGATCTCAGCGCGGCGGATGTACGCCTGATACTCGACACGGCGTACGCGGTAAAGGCGCAGCCGAATCTGTATCGACACGCGCTCGATGCCAAGCAGCTGGTGATGTTTTTCGAAAAGGATTCGCTGCGCACGCGGCTCACGTTCGAAACCGGTATCAACACGCTCGGCGGCTCGGCTATCTTTATCGACCAGACTGCGTCCCGCCTTGGCGCGCGCGAAACTCTTGCCGATGTTGCCCACAACCTGGAACGCTGGGTAAATGTAGTCGTGCTGCGCACGTTTGATCACGCAACCATCACCGGTATGGCTGAGTATGCGCGCGTCCCGGTGGTGAATGCATTGAGCGATGTCGAGCATCCCTGTCAGGCGCTGACCGATATCTTTACCATGGAAGAGCGCTTCGGCGATCTTCGCGGACTGAATATCGCGTATGTGGGCGATGGCAACAACGTGGCGCATTCCTTGTTGCTCGCGGCAGTGTTGATGGGTGCGAACATCACTCTGGCATCCCCGAAAGGTTATGGCCCGAAGCCGGAGTTCCTTAGAGCGGCAGAGAAAGTTGCCGATGCCGCGGTGCTGGGAACAGTGAAGTGTGTCAACCATCCGCGCCATGCTGTTGCCGGGGCAGATGCCGTCTACACGGACGCGTGGACCAGCATGGGGCAGGAGAATGAGGCGGAGATTCGGCAATCCATATTTCAGCCGTATCAGGTGAATCGCGAACTGATGTCACTGGCTGCGCCTCACGCCGTCTTCATGCATTGCCTGCCGGCGCATCGCGGAGAAGAAGTAACGGATGACGTAATCGACAGTACGCAGTCGATCGTCTTCGATCAGGCGGAGAACCGGATGCATGTGCAGAAGGCGATTTTGCTGCTGTTGCTCGATGCCGCTCAACCTGCGCCTGTGGCGGAATCGCGGCGGCGGCTCCGTTCGTTTCCCGCAGGCGCGCAGAAACCTTCCACGCTACCGACCTATTGAACGCAAAAACATTTCAGGGAGTTTTTATGGCAAAGAAAGTTGTTCTGGCATATTCGGGCGGTCTCGACACCTCCATTATCATTCCATGGCTTAATGAAAATTACGGCATGGATGTAATCGCCATGATCGCGGACGTCGGCCAGGGAGAAGATCTGGATGCGGTGGTGAAGAAAGCCTACGCCACAGGCGCGAAAAAGGCCGTGGTGCTCGATCTTCGCGAGGAATTCCTGTGCGATTACGTATTCCCTACTGTGCGCGCGGGCGCCGTTTATGAAGACAAATATCTGCTGGGAACGTCGATGGCGCGGCCCGTCATCGCCAGACATCAGGCGGAATTGGCGCTGGCCGAAGGCGCCGAAGCGGTCGCGCACGGCTGCACGGGCAAGGGAAACGATCAGGTGCGTTTCGAACATGCCTATCAGGCGATCGCGCCTCAGCTCGAGATCATCGCACCCTGGCGCGAGTGGAATTTAAAGTCGCGTGAGGATTGCCTGGACTACGCAGAGGCGCATGGAATCCAAGTTGAGGCGAGCCGCACCAAGATTCATTCGCGCGACCGCAACTTGTGGCACATCAGCCATGAGGGCGGTGAGCTTGAAGACGCAGGTAATGCGCCGCTCGACAGCACCTGGACCTGGACGCGCTCTCCGCAGCAAGCGCCCGACCGCTCGGAGACCGTTGAGATCGGGTTCGAAAAGGGCACGCCCGTCTCCGTGAACGGGCAGAGGCTTGACGCCGTGCAGCTGGTCGAGTTGCTGAACGAAATCGCCGCTCGCAATGCAGTGGGCCGCATCGACCTGGTAGAAAATCGATTCGTCGGCATCAAGAGCCGCGGCATTTATGAAACGCCCGGCGGAACACTGATCGTGGCTGCGCATCGCGAGCTGGAAGCGATGACTCTGGAACGCGAAGTGAAGCACTACAAACAGCAGATCGCATTGAAATATGCGGAACTGGTGTATTACGGATTGTGGTTTACGCCTCTGCGGGAAGCGCTGGACAGCTTCGTTGAAAATACGCAAAAGAACGTAACCGGCAGCGTGAAGCTGGCTCTCTACAAAGGAAACGTCAGCGTCGCCGGCCGGGAGAGCGAGTTCGCACTGTACTCGGCTGAGTTGTCCTCCTTCACCATGGGCGCCAGCTACGACCAAAAAGATGCGGCGGGATTCATCCAGATACTTGGACTGCCCGCGCGCACGCTGTTCCACTTGAAAGAAGCACGCGTGAAAAAGCAGCAGGAGACAGTTCGGTGAAGATGTGGTCCGGCAGATTTCGCGAGCCGCTCGATGAGGTGTTCGACGGCTGGCAACGTTCGTTGCGGTTTGACTGGCGACTGCTTCCGTACGAAGCGGCGGCCAGCAAAGCGCATGCGCTCGCGCTGTCGCATCTGGGCGTCCTGACGCCGGAAGAACTGGAATCCATTCGCACCGGCTTGGATCGCATTCTGGCACAGTTCGCGGCTACGTCCACCCCGAACATGCGCCAGCATCCCATGGCCAGCCACCCGGATGCTGAGGATATTCATCACTTCGTTGAACTCGAACTGAAAGCACTGATCGGAAACACAGCTCTGAAGCTTCACACTGGACGCAGCCGCAACGAGCAGATTGCGACCGATCTCCGGCTCTATGTGCGAGATGCGATCGCTACCCTGCAGGGCGACCTGAGACTGTGGACGCAAGCTTTTCTTGCGCAGGCCCGTAGCGCCGGAGACGCAGCCATGCCGGCCTACACGCACTTGCAACGTGCGGAGCCGGTACTGGTCGCACATTGGCTGCTGGCCTATGTTTCCATGCTGGAGCGCGATGGCACCCGGTTGGAAGATTGCGCTCGACGGGCAAACTTTTGCCCACTCGGCTCCGGCGCGGTGGCGGGAGCGACGCTGCCCCTGGACCGCGACTTGATTGCACGGGAGCTGGGGTTTACGGCGCCGACAGCGAACAGCATGGACGCCACCAGTGATCGTGACTTTGTGTTGGAGCTTCTGCAGGCGCTGGCGCAGATCGCGCTGCATGTCAGCCGCTTTGCGGAGGAGATCACGCTGTACGCGACCGCGGAGTTCGGTTTCGTCGATCTGCCGGAGGCCTTCTCGACAGGATCGAGCGCCATGCCGCAGAAAAAAAATCCCGATCTAACGGAGCTGGCACGCTCAAAGTCTGGCCGCATCATTGCCGCTTCCCATACCGTCGAACTGCAGTTGAAGGGACTGCCGCTGGCCTATAACAAGGACCTGCAGGAGACGCAGGAGGCAGTATTCCTGGCCGCGGAGGAAGCGCACGCTCTGCTCTCTTTGCTGGGACGGTTTACCGGCGCACTCGAGTTTCGCAAAGATCGTATGCGGGCGGCAAGCAGCAGCGGCTTTCTAAATGCGATGGCGGCGGCTACTTATCTTGTCCACAAGGGTGTGGCGTTTCGCACCGCACATGAGATTATCGGCAACGCCGTGCGCCACTGCCTCGGCAAGAATTGCGAGCTGGATGGATTAACGCTTGCCGAACTACGCGAGTTCAGCCCAGCCTTCGAACAGGATTTTTTCGCTGCCATCACACTCGAGGCGACGCTTGATTGTCACGATGTGCCCGGCGGAACAGCGCGCGAACGCGTACGGCAAAGCCTGTCCGAGGCTGAACTGCGCCTGGCGCAGCGCGACGCTGGTGGAAAGGCGCAGGAGTTCGATTATGCGAGTGCGTAAGGCCCGCCTGCCTGATGCCGAGGCAATCCACGCGCTGATCCGCAGCCTTTCATACGACGGGACGCTATTGCCGCGCAGCCCGGCGGAGATTTTTGAAAACGTGCGCGATTTCACGATTGCCGAGAGCGACGAAGGGGGGTTCCTCGGCTGCGGAGCGCTGCATCTTTACGGTCCGCACCTGGCGGAGATCCGCTCGATCGCCGTAGATCCCAAGTCCAAGAAACAGGGTGCGGGCGGACGCCTGGTGGAAGCGCTAGTGGCCGAAGCGGAGAGTCACAATGTGCCCTGCGTGTGCCTGTTTACGCGCATTCCTGGATTTTTTCTGCGCTTCGGGTTTGTTGAGGTGGGGCGTACCGCGCTGCCAGACAAAATTTATAAAGACTGCGCCAATTGCCCCAGGCTTTATGCGTGCGATGAATTTGCCATGGCTCGGGGCGTGCTGCCGGACACCGCAATTCTCGGTCCCGCGCGGGTCGATGAGCACCTCGTGCCCCTGCAGCTCTAACTCATTCAGCCCTCGTTCACCACGCATGGAAAAAACCATCTCGTTCAACCAGCTCCACATCGACAGCAAACAATTCGCGCAATCGGTCCGCGGTCAGCAACTCACTCTTCGGTCCGTTGGCGACGATGCGACCCTGACGCATCATTACGACTCGTTCAATCTCCGGAAGAATGTCGGACAGGTGATGCGTCACCAGCAGAATGCCCACTCCCTGCTGCGCCAGCAGTCGCAGCGTGTGCCGAAGCTCCCATTGCGCGGCCAGGTCGAGCGTATTGCTGGGCTCGTCGAGCAGAAGAATCTGCGGCCGATGCACCAGCGCGCGGCCGATCAGAATGCGTTTTGTTTCCCCGGCGGACATCTGCCCGACAGGTTTATTGCGGAGGTGCTCGACGTCGAGCAGGTGAAGAACTTCATCGGCGCGCTCGATCATTTGCGGAGTCACGTGAAGATTCGGCCACAAAGTGGAACTCGAAAAAAATCCCGAGATCACAGCATCGCGGCCGGAGGTGTGCGGCGTCCGCTCGCCTGGAAGCTCGGAGGCCACCACGCCGAGATGACGGCGCAATTCGGTCAGGTCCCACCGTTCACGGCCAAAGATTTCGAGGTGCGATCCCTCCCGAACCACCGGATAGCGCTGACAGGTGAGAGTTTGAATCAGCGTGGATTTTCCGCAGCCGTTAGGCCCCAGAATTGCGATATGTTCCTGCGGGCCGATACGCAGCGAAATATCATGCAGCACGATCGCATTCACCACGCGCGACAAAGATATTTCTCATTTCGATAAACGCCGGTGAATCCACTGGCTTCTCCATTTAAACGATCCCCATTTACGGCTTCTCCATTTACAAAAGGATAATTGCAATGTGTTCTGAACCCTCTCAGCCGCAACCTTTCTCTTTCTCCCACCTGCCCGCGGGCTTCGAGTTCGGTGCCATCCGCGCCGGGATCAAGCCTAGCGGCAATCCGGACTTTGCCTGTGCACTGGCCGCCGAAGGGGCCACAGCCGCAGCCATGTTCACCAGCAACCGGCTGGCGGCTGCGCCGATCATCGTAGGCCGTGAGCATCTGCGCCGTTCCGGTGGCCATGTACGCTTCATAGCGGTAAACGCGGGCAACGCGAACTGCGCGACCGGGGAACCAGGCGTCGAGGCCTGCAGGCGTGTCTGCGCGGCGGCCGCATTGCAATTCGACTGCGGGGAGGAGCAGGTCTTTCCTTCTTCCACCGGCATCATCGGCGTCCCACTGGCCGCGGAGAAGCTGGTGGCCGGCTTGCCGAAGATCGCGGCTGCGCTGGGGAAAACCTCCGCGCACCTGCAACAGTTCGCCGAAGCTATCCTGACCACCGACACGCGCGCCAAGATGGCCAGCGCTGCTTTCGAAACCGACGGCAAACAGGTGAACATCCTCGGCGTGGCCAAGGGAGCGGGAATGATTGCGCCGCAACTCGTCGCCCATGCAACCATGCTCGTCTACATATTCACGGACGCGAAGGTTCCAGCGGGCGATCTACAGAACTTTCTCCATCGCGCCGTCGAGCCGACGTTCAACTGCATATCAATCGACGGCGACACTTCGACGAACGACACCGTGTTGCTGGTGGCAAGCGGAGCCAGCGGCGTAGTGCTCTCCGGCTCCATACGAGAGGCCGAAGCGCCCGCTTTTGCAGAGGCGCTCCACGAAGTATGTGCCTCCCTCGCTCTGCAGATCATCGACGATGGTGAGGGTGCCGGACATGTCATTGAGCTCAACGTCGAGGGCGCGGCAAACGCTGCGGATGCTCGGCGAGTCGCCCGCAGCATCGCGAATTCTCCGTTGGTGAAGACGGCGTTTGCCGGATGCGATCCGAACTGGGGCCGCATTCTTGCGGCGGCCGGATATTCCGGAGTCGCGATCGATCCGACCCGGGTCTCCGTTTCCATAGGAGGTCTGGCAGTCTGCCGTCACGGGCAGGTCGCACCCGAATTTCACAAGGACATGGTCCACGCCGCTATGCTCGAACGAACGGTCAAGGTCAGGGTCGACCTCGGGATGGGCGGCGCAAGCTGCCAGTTTCTCACCTGCGATTTGACTGCGGAATATGTGCGGGTCAACGCGGAATATTCCACGTGAAATGCTGGATGGGTGCGTTCACCTAAAGGCGCGAGAGGAGGGCCGCCGGGGCGCTGCCACAACGGGCAAACCAGCGATTCACTACGATACAATGTCTATGCGAGGACGGACCTGAAAATGGCAACCAAGGTAAAGGAACCCGCCGCTGCAGCGGCAGATGCAACGAGCGCGAGCAATGGCACCGCGGAACGGCGGCAACCCGCTCATCAGCAATGAAAAGCTGAAGCAAATCTACAGCACCATGCTGAAATGCCGCCTTTTCGAAGAGCGGGCGCGCATCCTGAAAAAGCAGGCCAGATTCAAGGGCAATTATTATGCGGCGGTCGGACAGGAAGCCGCGGCAGTCGGCGCCGGCATCGACCTGAGACCCGAAGACACGGTAGCCCCCTCGCATCGCGATTTCATTCTGAACCTTATCAAGGGCGTGCCGCTGACCGCTATGTTCGCGCAGCTTTACGGACGCAGCACAAGCCCGGACAAAGGCCGCTCCGCTCCGGCCCATGGTGGATATGCACCGCTGAACATCATCACCCCAGCCTCTACCATTGCCGCCCAGCTGAACATTGGCACGGGGATCGCGCTGGCAAACCAGATGAAGAAAAACGACAACGTGGTCGTTGCCTTTTCCGGCGAGGGGTCCACCTCGCTTGGATTCTGGCATGAGGCGCTGAACTTTGCCGGCGTTCGCAATCTTCCCATTGTCTATGTCTGCCAGAACAACTTGTGGGCGGAATCGGTTTCAGTAAAACTGCAGACCAAAGTGGAAGACATCAGCCTGAAGGCAATCGGCTATGGGTTTCCCGGCATCACGGTCGACGGAAACGACGCAGTCGCGATGTACCGCGTTGCCCAGGAGGCGATCGGGCGGGCCCGCTCCGGCGGGGGCCCCACGTTGATCGAGGCCAAGACGTATCGCTGGTATGGCCATTCGGAAATTGATCCGGCCAAGTATCGCACCGCGGAAGAAGTAGAGGAGTGGAAAGCGAAGGATCCGATCGCCGCGATGGAACGCTACCTAACCGGTAAGAATCTTTTCTCCGCGGAGTGGAAGCAGCAGATCAGCGATGAATTCGCGAAAGAGCTGGATGCAGCCATCGATGTCGCGGAGAAATCCCCGCAACCGGAGCCCATCGACTGCCTCGATTATCTCTACTCTTTCGACATCCGCGACCGAGAGCTGAACCAGAAAAGCTACTCACCGCAGTTCTAAACAATTTAATCCCTCGAGACGATAAAAAATATGTCGGTCAGCTACCTGGACGCAATTAATTCTGCGCTAAATGAAGAAATGCGGCGCGATCCCAACGTTTTTATTATTGGCGAAGACGTCGGCGTAATGGGCGGAGCGTTCGGCGTTACAAAAGGACTATTTGAGGAATTCGGCGGCGATCGCGTGATCGATTCGCCGCTCGCCGAAGGCATCATCGTCAGCGCCGCCATTGGCGCGGCGATGGCGGGATTGCGGCCGGTTCCGGAGATCCAGTTCGTCGATTTCATCACCCCCGCGATGGATGCGATCACCCAGCAGGCAGCCAAGCTGCGGTACCGTTCCGGCGGTTCGCAGACCTGTCCTTTGACCTTGCGCGTCTGCTATGGCGGTGGCACTGGGGGCGGCTTATATCATAGCCAGACCAACACGACCTGGTTCGCGCATGAACCGGGGCTCATCGTAGTCGCGCCCGCAACCGCGAGTGATGCGAAGGGAATGCTGAAGGCCAGTATTCGACAGGACGATCCAGTCATTTACTTCGAACACAAGAAGCTATACCGCCTGCCCGCAGTTAAAGAGGACCTGCCGGACGGCGACGATCTACTTGCCGATCTGTTCCACTGCGCGGTGCGCCGGCCCGGCAAAGACGCGACGGTAGTGACCTACGGCTACATGCTGCAACTGGCTTTGCAGGCTGCGGAAAAGATTGCAGAGGAGAGCGGCGCGAGTGTCGAGGTGATCGATTTGCGTGTATTAAATCCGCTGGACCACGACACGATTCTCGAGTCCGTATCACGGACCGGACGCCTGTGCATTGTGCAGGAGGACCACCGCACGCTGGGCATCGGATCAGAGATTTCCGCGACCGTCGCGGAGCGGGCTTTCGATTGTCTGGATGCGCCCATCGTACGGGTCTCCGCGCCGGACATTCCCGCGATTCCGGCGGCTGAGCCATTGGAGCAGTTCTATATGCCAAATCTCGGCAAGATTGTAGACGCATTGCATCGTGTGCTGCAGTATTAGCGTCCAGCTTTCTTGAATTCCTGGCGTCGAATTGAACGAGCTGTCACTCCCAAAGAAGCGAAGAATCTTGCGATTTACGGAAACTACGCGAGGATCTTCGTTTCGGTCAGCATGACATCATCAGCTGTAGCGAGGATGTCAACCGTACCGCAACTCCGCAGCAAGGATCGTCGCCCGATTTGAAAGATCCACGCGTCACACGCCGGGACCTGATACGCCGAGTCGGAGCATCCGCTGCTGCCGGTCTTGCTATGGGATTGCCGGGCATAGCGCAGACTTCGTCCGACGCGCCGACCCAGGCTCCGGCGCAAAACCCGTCATCGACGCAACATCCTGTCACCCCACCGCCGGAAGAAAAAACTCCCAAACCCGAAGGCGAAGTCGCCAAGAAATATCCTCACCCGCCCGGGAAATTCATCAATCGTCCGCTGACCCAGATATCCACGGTGATGGATGCGCTGCTGGATGATATGGAAAGCCGTGGCGTCACGTACTTTTACGAGCAGGCCCTGCCTACGACCGGCCTGGTTCGCGATCATGCGCCCGCGGTAGGGCTCTCCGATAGCCGCGTCGCAAGCATCGCGGCTACAGGTTTTGGACTGAGCGCGCTTTGCATCGCGGCGCATCGTCACTACATGCCCGCCTCCCTGTGCGAACAGCGGGTGGAGACGACGCTGGCTTTTCTGCTGGAGCAATGCCCGCATGTGCACGGATTCCTCTACCACTTTCTGGACATAGAAAGTGGTGAGCGGCTTTTTGGCTCGGAACTCTCCTCGATCGATACTTCCCTGCTGCTCTCAGGGATTCTGCTGTGCCGCCAGTATTTTTCCGGAAATCTCCGCATAAAAGCGCTGGCGACCACGCTCTACGAACGCGTCGATTGGCAGTGGATGTTGAACGGCAGCGATACGCTGGCCATGGGCTGGCTGCCGGAATCTGGATTCATCAAATATCGCTGGGACGTCTATGCAGAGATGCTGACCATGCTGCTGATGGCGATCGGGGCGCCTCGCAATGCAATTCCGGCAAGCGCATGGAACGCGGTGCATCGCCCCATCATCGAATTTGGCGGCATCGACTATATAAGCGGCGTCGCGCCGCTCTTCATCCACCAGTACGCGCATGCGTGGTGCGACTTCCGCAATATGCGCGATCAACATGCAAATTATTTTGTCAACTCAATCGCCGCCACGCGAGCGCACCAGCTCTTCTGCCTCACGCTGGGTCGTCAGTTTCCCTGGATTGATCAAGACATTTGGGGCATCACCGCGTCCGAATCGCCGACAGGATATCGGGTCTGGGGCGGTCCGCCGGAATTCGGCAACGTCGACGGTACGATCGTTCCGTGTGCCACTGGCGGCTCGCTGGTTTTTCTTCCCGCGGAATGCGCCCACGTGCTGCTCTCAATCCGGCAGAAATATGGCGAGAAGGCCTGGACTCGTTACGGATTTATCGACGCCTTTCAGCCGCAAGCGGATTGGTATTCAGAAGACCAGCTTGGCATCGACCTGGGCATCACCATCATGATGGCGGAAAATCTTCGAACCGGTTTTGCATGGAACTACTTCATGCGCAACACGGAAATAACCAATGCCATGCAGATGGTTGGATTCGAGCCCGACACAAATCCATCGTACGCGTTCTAATCCGCGCTACCAATCCCGGTCAGCCACATGGCCGGCAAACCGGTCAGCACTTCGCCGGCGCGCACCCGCACGGCTCGGCTGTCATTCTCGGCCCGTACCGCCGCACCGGTAAGCACATTCGTGAACTCGATATCCTGGACGTTCGACTTCTTCCCGGCGGGAAAAACTTCCACGAATGTATCTTGCAATCTCTCTGTAAGATCCTCGAGAGCATCGGGCGCAGACAGTAACGATGCGAACCACCGCACCGCAATCGTGAGAAGCACTTTACCGTCGTGTTCGCGCGCGAACGCCACCAAGTGTTTCTCACAAGGTCCCTCCACCTTCAGCGGTCGGTAACTGGCCCTGGCAAAAAGCTCCGGCTCACGTACACGCAACCCAAGTCCAAGTGCGACGTACAGCAACTTCAGGTCTCCGGTCCACCAGCGCCGGCTTAGTTCGGCGACAGCATCGGTCCGCCGCTCGACCGTTACCCCAGGAGCAGCGAATTGCTCCCTTATTGCCCGCAAGCGTTGCTGCCTGGTCGCGTAATCCACGGGCCGCCGGTTGTCCGGGTCGACGAGGCTCAGGTCCCACAGTTCCCCACCCTGATAAGTGTCCACCACGCCAGGGCTCATGAGCTTCACGGCGATCTGGGAAATCGATCCCCAAGCGCCGAGCGCCGCCACTCGTTCCGCAAACGGCACGAAAGAGGGCAGGAACGCGGCAGCGGAGGACCCGCGCAATGTAAGCTCCACAAATTTTTCGACCGCGGCGTCATACTCATTCGAAGGATTGATCCAGCTGGTGTGGATCTTCGCCTCCTTCAGTGCCTTGTTCATGAACTCCTTCATCCGATGCACGAGATCGTCGTCAACCGCAGTCTGACGCGGCGGCCAGGTTCCAAGCAGGTTCTGATAGTACAGATATTCATCGGCCCGGTCGGGCGCTGGTTTACCGTTCACTTCCGTTTTTACACTTTCATTCATTGCGGACCAGTCGAGCAGCTTCGCTTTCCACTCCTCTGGAATCTCGGTCAAGACATGAATCCGCATGCGGGCATCTTCGCCGTGTTTGGTGTCGTGCGTTGAAGTCGTCAACATTGCGTCGGGCCAGCGTTCCATGCGCTGCATATTCGCGTCATGGAGTTCCTGCGGGGTGGTGGTCCTGCGGCCCGATCCGCTGCCAACCTCATTGAGCGAAGTCAGCGGGTTGTAGCGGTAAAAGACAGTGTCCTCCATGCCTTTCGCCTGCACAGGGCTGGTGTACTGCTGGAATTTCATCGCGAAGCGCAGTCGCTCCGCGAATGCGTCGCCAGCCTCGCCTGGTTTCCGCACTGGACAGATATGGCTCCGGATAAATTCAAAAATGGACGGTTCAAGTGTCGGGTTGCGACGCCGCGCCTGGCCGATCGCCTCGTTGATGGCCATCTCATCGGTGGCGCTGAAGCCCCGTTCCGAAATATACGTGCGATATACCGGAAAGCATGCCACCACCTCCCGCAAAGCCTCCCGCAATCCCTCGAGAGTGAAATCGCGGCTGCGCCGGTTGCGTTCTGACAAGCGATTCAGTTCATGCCCCAGCACATTCAATTCGCTCGCCATTGAAGTCGCCGTAATCAACCGCTTGGCTTTGTACACCGCGTCGACTTCCGGCTGCATCCGTTCACAGAAGTTGCGATAGATCGAATCGATTTCGGACATACGATCTTGATCTACCCACAAACCGTTTAGAAGCGCGAGAAATTCATAGCCCGTTGCACCGTCCACCGGCCACTCCGCGCTCAGCCATTCCTGGCGAGCGAGTATTTTTTCGACGACGAGGTAGAGCCGTCGCTGGACGTGCGCAGTTGCCGCCCTGAATTGCGTCAAATACTGCTGCGGATCGAGCAATCCGTCGATGTGGTCCAGACGAACGCCGTCGATCACACCCCGCTCCACAAGCTCGAATAGCTTGACGTGCGCGGCCTGAAACAGCGGCTCATACTCCATGCGCAACCCGATCAGCTCGTTGATGTCGAAGAAGCGGCGGTAATTGATCTCCTGCATGGCTGTGCGCCAGTAGGACAAGCGGTACGGCTGCTGCTCGAGAAGCGTATGCAACAGATCGAACGATTGCGGATTTCCAGGCTGTCCATTGAACTCTGCCACCACGCTGTCCAGATGACGCCGCAACTCCGGGCTGCCTTCGATCACTTTGACAAGGCGACGGATCGCAACAGCTGTCTCGCGCTCGCGATCGATACGCGCGTCCGTACCAGCCTGCCGGTAGCCGGGAATATGGTCAAGATGAAACAAGATGCTTTCGAATTCCTGCCGTACGGCGGCCTCAATGCCGGCGCGATCTGCGGATTCCTCCCATCGATGACGAAGAAGAAATTTCATCTGGCGCGGATTCAGCGGCAGATTGAAATCCGCGTACAGCAGGCAGAATTCGCCGTCACGATATTCGATCCTCAGGTCCCCGGATTCCAGCGCGTCTCCATATTGCTGCCCGAGAATCGCCAGCAATACCTTGCCGTGCAGGTTGGAATTTACCGGGTACCAGTCGATGTCGAAATACTCTGACACGGGAGACGAAGGGCCGTTGGCCAGAACATTGCGCCACCACTTGTTCCATTGCGGATGTGCGCTCATGTGATTGGGAACGAAATCTACGATCAGCCCCATGTCACGCTGATGCAGCGCTCGCACCAGCGAATCGAACGCTTGCTCGCCCCCAAACTCCTCGCTGATCCTGGAAAAATCGCACGTGTCGTATCCACTCAAACTGCCCGGCCGAGCCTCAAACACCGGCGACGCGTAGAGATGACTGACTCCGAGATCGTGCAGATAGGGCACCAGCGCCTCCGCATCCCCGAAGCGGAAGTTCCTTGTAAATTGCATCCGGTAGGTGGCGCTAATCTTGCGTCGGTTCGTCATGCCGCTTCACTTTCCGCGTCAGGTAGTAAATCGCCGCTGGCGAACAGTGCCGCACCAGGACGTTGAGAATCGCAACTCGCCGGCGCGGGCGTCCCAGGAGATCAATTGAGGATCGTTCGTATAAAGCTGGTCTTCGCTGCTGAGAACCAGCTTTCTCTCTCCAGAAGGAGGATCATGGCTGATGGTCGGGCCCTCAAGAGCGACCACGGCACGCAGGCTTCCGCGCTCCGACTTCCATTCCAGACGAATCACATCGTCATTCAGCGCATGACTGGACTGAAATTGCGCTTTCCTGAGCAGGAGTTTCCGGACATGTAACAGTTTCTGATACCAACGCAGGCAGGCGGCGTGTTCTGGAGCGTTCCGTAGGTTCCAGTCCAGTTTGCTTTGTAAAAATGTTTCCTTTGCCTGCGGATCGGGAATGCTGTCACGACGCGCCTCATCATTGAAAGCGGCAAAATGTGCAAACTCTTTGCGACGGCCTTCAGTAATCAACTTGCCTAGATCTTCGTTGTGGTTTGTGAAGAATAAGAACGGTTCGGGGGCTGCCCACTCTTGCCCCATAAAAATCAGAGGAATCTCCGGGGCAAGCAACAGAAGAGCACTCGCGGCATAGACAGCAGCCCGGGAAACCTGGGTGGACAATCGCTCGCCGAATGCACGGTTACCGATCTGGTCGTGATTTTGAATACAAAAGACCCGCGATTCCCGGCTCAATCCCTCCGTGCTGGTGCCGCGGAAGCGCTCTCTGTGTTGAGAGTATTGACCTGTAAAGAACCAGCCATCCTGGATGGTTTCGGCAATGTGGGGCGCGGTACCGTCGAAGTCCCGATAATAGCCGTCGGCATCTCCGGCCAGTCGATGCCGCATGTGGTGATGAAAATCGTCCGACCATAACGCGTCAAACCCGTGACCGCCTTGTTCCGGCGGCAGCACTACTTTTCGCTCGTTCCGCGCATCTTCCGCGATAAGAAAGACCTGTCTGCCGAGTTCACCGGCGGCGGTATGTGCGCGCTCCGCCAACTCAGTTAGAAAATGTGGCTCGCTGTCGTCCTGGATTGTGTCGGTAGCGTCGGCGCGCAGCGCGTCCACATGATAGTCGTAGATCCAGGCCAGGGCGCTCTCAATGAAGTAGGCCGCGCACTTTCTCTCCGCCTTCACCGTCGAAGTTCAGGCCATCTCCCCAGGGAGTGTGGTGCTTGCCGGAATAGAACCTGGGTGCAAACGTGGAGTGATACGCGCCATCTGGACCGAGATGGTTGTAGACCACATCCAGACAGACGCCAATTCCCCGCCGATGCGCTTCGAGCACCAGAGCGCGCAAATCATCCGGCGTCCCGTAGCTGTGCGCAGGAGCGTAGAGCGATACTCCGTCATAGCCCCAGTTGTAATCGCCGGCGAATTCGGCAATCGGCATCAGCTCGATCACATTGATGCCAAGCTGACGTAAGGCATCGAGCTTATCGACGATGGCGAGAAATGTTCCCTCTGGCGTAAACGTCCCGACGTGCAGCTCGTAAATGACTACTTCCCGCAACGCTGGCAGCTTGAACTCGTCCCCTTCCCACGAGAACTCGCTCGGTCCGAGTACCTGCGAAGGACCGTGAACGCCGAGAGGTTGATATCGCGAAGCGGGGTCGGGATATGGCCCTTTTCCGTCGATTTTGAACCAGTAGCGCGTGCCCGGGCCTGCGCCTTCGACGAACGTTTCATACATTCCGCTCTGTTGGCATCGCATGGGGATCGTGCGCGGAGACACGTGGTCTTCCAGAACCAGCTCGATCTTCGCTCCGGACCGTGCCCAGAGGCGAAACGTACAGCCGTTCTCTTTCAGTAACGGACCGAACATTCCGGTCCATAGTCCAGGTTTTTGGGTTTGAATTTGGTTTGAAATGGTTTTACCCCCGCAGCATTTCATCCCAGTTTTTGGTCGAGATGCAGAGCGGCGCTTATCAGTCCCAGATGCGTGAATGCCTGGGGAAAGTTGCCGAGCGCGCCGCCCGTGGAGCTGATCTCCTCGGAATACAAGCCCAGATGATTTCCATAGGTCAACATTTTTTCGAAAATAAACCGCGACTCCTGCAACCGTTCCGCACGCGCCAGCGCATCCACAAGCCAGAACGTGCACATGCTGAACGTGCCCTCGTGACCGGTCAGCCCGTCCTTTGTAGCCAGCTCGCCATCTAGCGAGTATCGATACACCAGGCTGTCGGAGACCAGCGTCTCCATTGTGCGTTTCAATGTGCTCAACATGCGCGGATCTTTTGGCGCGATGAACATCACAATCGGCATCATCAGATTGCTTGCATCGAGCGCCTTTGATTCATACGACTGGATGAAGCTCTGCTGCTCCGGATCCCACCCATCTTTCATGATGGAAGCGAAGATGCGATCCCGTTCTGTTTCCAGCCGCACGCGATCAATAGGCAAGCTGCGCGCGAGCGCAAGACGCAGGCCGCGATCCAACGCCACCCAGCATTGCAACCGCGAATAGACAAAATGCTGGCGCTCGCTGCGAACCTCCCAAAGGCCGTCGTCAGGCTGGCTCCAGTTTTCCGTCACCCACAGCAACACCCCGTGGATTCGCATCCACAGCTCATAGGAAATCGGCGAGACGTGTTTATCGTAGAGATAAATCGCGTCCATCATCTCGCCATAGATATCGAGCTGCAATTGATTGGAAGCGGCGTTGCCGATCCGAACCGGGCGAGAATTCTTGTACCCGGAGAGATTGTCAAGTGTGCACTCCGTCAGGTCGCTGCTGCCGTCGATGCGATACATCGTATTCAGCGGTCCTTGTGAACCTGCCTCATCCTTGATCCGCTTGGCGAGCCACTCGATAAAAGCATTTGCCTCTTCCGTAAATCCAAGACGGATTAGCGAGTACACGGTGAAAGCAGCATCGCGCACCCAGGTGTATCGATAATCCCAGTTCCGCTCGCCGCCAATCTCCTCCGGCAGGCTGCAGGTCGGCGACGCGACGATTGCGCCCGTAGGATGGTGTGTCAGCAGCTTCAGTGCGAGCGCGGAGCGAAGAACGTTCTCTCTCCAGCGACCCTGGTACTTGCAACACGACAGCCACGTGCGCCAGAAGGCGAGGGTCTCCTTCATCAATCGATTGCCTTCGACGGGATTCTTGAGACCGGGATCGTCGTGTTTTACTACGTATCGCAACGTGAATTCCGCCGTCTCGCCGGGTTGAAGAGTGAATTGCACAACCGCTTTTCCATCTTCGATCTTCCACGGCCCCGGGCCGAGCAGGAGGATGCGATCTTTCCCTGCATCGAACAGGACGCCCCCGTCGACCGCCTCAGTCCGGTGTGGGGTGCGTGCGTAGTTAAAGGCCGGAGCGCATTCCAGGCGAAAACGGACCGCGCCCCGAACGGCGCGCGCAATTCGCACAATCTCATGCATCACGGAATCGCTGCCCATCTCGCGGTCATTCTGCACCGGCATGAAATCTATGATCTCTCCCACACCTTCCGGGCGCAGAAAGCGGGTCAGCAATACGTTGGTCTCCGGCATGTACATTTGCCGATTCGTCCCAGACTGCTCAGGAGCAAGCCTGAAATGGCCGCCCTTGGTTTCATCCAAAAGGGCCGCAAAAACGCTGGGAGAATCGAACTGCGGCAGGCAGCACCAGTCAATCGTGCCGTCCATCGCTACCAGGGCGACCGTGTGCAGGTCGCCAATCACACCACAGGATTCAATCGGTCTTTGGGTCATTGCAGGCTTATATCGCAAACTTTGGAGTGGCCAAGAATTAGAGTCCAACTCGAGCAAACGCAAGCGTTGACTGGTTCATCTACCATACTAGTATCTGGCTCGGCACATCCCTGCGTCGGACAAGAGCAGTGTCCGGCATTCCCGTTCGTTCGCTTTGTTTCATGATTGCTTTCAACTTTTCTTAGATGCGGTGTCCTGTAACTGTGACAAATTCCACCCCAATCAAATCGTATGGAGACACATGGCGTTCGCGCTTGAACGCCTTACGCAACATACCTCCCGTCATGCGGATGGTATGGGAATGCGGGCCGAAGACGGTGGTGTGGTCGGCGATTCTTCGCATCGCACTGGCACTGCTGCCTGCGGCAATTTTGAAAGTTTCAAACTGGCTGATCAATGCTGTTGTCGTCAGCCTGAGCCATCATCCAGCCACCCCTTTGCCGCCTCATTTCTGGTGGGTCGTCGGACTGGAATTCGCCCTGGCCTGCGTGGCCGCTCTTTTGAGCCGCGCGATCGGTTTTTGCGACAGTCTGCTGGGCGATCTGTACATGCAGCACATCAGCGTTCGCGTCATCGAGCATGCATCGGAGCTCGACATTACTGCCTTTGAAAATCCCGATTATTACGATCGCCTGGAGCGCGCCAAAGCGCAGGCTACGGACCGCATCGCCATGATCCAGATGATGGGCACGCTGATACAGCAGGTACTGACGACTGTTGTTTTGGCGGTATACATTGCCTTGTACTCCCCCTGGCTGCTGCTGCTGCTGATTGCTGGAACGATCCCCGCGCTACTGGGGGAGAGTCATTTCGCTTTCCTTGGGTATGCGAAGAACTTTATGCAGACGCCGCTGCGCCGGAAAATGGACTACCTGCGCGATGTAGGCGGCAGTAAGGAAGCAGCCAAAGAATTGAAGCTCTTTGGTCTGCGTGATTTTCTCGTCGGTAGTTTCAGCGGAATGGCAGACACAATCTTCGAGCAGAACGTCGATCTGTCAAAACGCCGTCTAATCGCCGGAGTGCTGCTTTCCATGTTGGCGGCTGCCGGTTACTACAGCGCATATGCGCTGGCTTTGTGGGACACGATCCACGGTAAATTCAGCATCGCCGGCCTTACCGCAGTTTTGATTCCAGCCATCCTGCAGGTAAGCGCGAACCTGCAGCAGATCTTTGTAAATGCCTCCGGGGTGGCCGACCAGGCATTGTTTCTGACCGATCTTCTCGGATTTTTCGCGATGCAACCGACCGTCCGATCCAAACCCGGCGCCATCAGGATTCCGCGGCCGATCCGCCAGGGCATCGAATTCCGCAACGTATCGTTCGCCTATCCCGGAACAACCCGGCTGGTGCTGAAGGATTTCAACTTTCATCTACGTCCCGGCGAGCGCGTGGCATTGATCGGCGAAAATGGCCAGGGCAAAACAACGATCGTCAAGCTGATCACTCGGCTCTACGACCCCACCGAGGGACAGATTCTGATCGACGGAGTCGACCTGCGCGAATACGACATGGAGGATCTTTGCCACGAGATCGGCGTAATTTTCCAGGACTTCATGCGATATGAAATGACAGCCCGTGACAACATCGCGGTGGGTCGAATCGAGCAGCGCGATCGCCTGGATCGCATCCAGGAAGCCGCCCGAATGAGCCTTGCCGATGAGGTGATTGCGCGCATGCCCGGAGGGATCGAGCAGCAGCTCGGACGCCGCTTCGAAGGTGGCGTCGATCTTTCCGGAGGGGAATGGCAGCGCATGGCGCTTGCGCGCGCCTACCTTCGAGATGCGCAATTGTTGGTGCTCGACGAACCTACAGCGGCACTCGACGCACGCAGCGAGCAGGAAGTTTTCCAGCGATTCGCGGAACTGACGCAGGGAAAAATGTCATTGCTGATTTCACATCGTTTTTCGACAGTAAAAATGACGGACCGAATTGTCGTCCTCTCGCATGGAGTTCTGACCGAAGAAGGAACCCATGACGAATTGATCCGGCGCGGCGGCTTATACGCGGAGATGTTCGAGATGCAGGCGGCTAGCTACCGATGAATCCCATGGATACAACCGAGCTGGAATTGAGCGCCGAAGGCCGGTCTTTTGCGGCGCGTCAGACGCTGCTTGCACAATCGAGCAACGTGAGGGAGTTTCGCCGGCACACTCTGTTGATCGCCGGCCAGGCATTTGCTCTGGCTGCCTACACCGAGGAACAGGCGCGTACGCGGCATCAGCCGCCAGCCATGCTTGCCGGACTTCAGCGGCTGGAAGGAAATACCAGACTTTTGCGGGCCGCCGCTATGGAGATTCAAAACGCGCTGCCAAAATTTGTCAGGTTGCCATTTGCACGCGGTGTCACCGGACGCGAGATGCCGCGGATCGTCGGCGTTGCGCATGCTCTGTTGAACTCGTCGAAATACCGGTGGAGCATTCCCGCTCTTTCCAGTTTTCTTCACGGCTTTCAGGCCGAGGAGCCTCTGACCGTGCGGGAACTATGGGCGCTCCCAATCGCGCTTAACCAGGTGTTGCTGGAAGAAATTTTAGCGCAGGCGCCCGGAGCATTCAGCAACCTGCCTGCCAGCGACGCCGCCGTCGATGCATCTGTCCAGTGCTTGCAGCAGGTGAGCATGCCTGTCTGGTCAAACATTCTGGAGCCTCTCGTGCCGTTCGAACCTGTTCTTTGCCAGGACCCGGCTGACACCTACCGGAATATGGACTTCGAGAGCCGCGACATGTATCGCACAGTCATCGAGAAGATCGCGATCAAATCGCAGATGAGCGAAGTCGAAGTGGCCGAGACAGCTCTGGCGATGGCGCGGGAAGCCGGCCAGCAGCCCCACCTGAATCCCCGGATCACCGCCCGATGCGGGCACGTCGGCTATTACCTGGTGGATGGCGGACTGAACGAATTGCGCGTGCGCTGCGGCTTTCGTCCTGGCCCGCTCGATCGTGTGCGCTCGCTGCTGCATAAATACCCCGACGATTTTTATCTGGGCGGAATCCAGACGATCGCTCTGCTCGCAATGGCGGCGTTCATCCTTCCGCTGGTACCTCTTTACAACCCGCTGGCAATGCTGGCGCTTGCATTTCTGTTTCTTCTGCTGCCGGTTTCCCAGTTTGCAGTGGAGCTGATGAACCACACGATCAGCGCCATTCTGAAACCGCAGGCACTCCCGAAGCTCGATTTTTCCAAGGGCATTCCCGCCGATTGTAAAACCCTGGTGGTTGTTCCGACGCTGTTGCTGAACGAACAGCAGGTGCGCGACCTTGTCGAAGAGCTGGAGGTTCGCAGCCTGGCCAACCAGGACCGCAATGTCCACTTCGCGCTGCTCACCGACCTGCCGGACTCCGTGGAGAAGCCGCAGGATCGAGATACCCACCCGCTCGTGCTGCTGGCGGGAGAGTTGATCGATGGTCTCAATGAGCGCTATCGCGGCGCACCGGGCGGAGGCTTTCTGATGCTGCATCGGCATCGCATCTTTAACCCGCGCCAGGGCGTCTGGATGGGCTGGGAACGCAAGCGCGGGAAATTGCTGGATCTGAACCGGCTGGTAATGGGAGGCCTCGATTGCTTTCCATACAAGGCCGGAAACAGGTCGGTACTGGACGGGATGCGTTATGTTCTGACGCTGGATTCCGATACGAAATTGCCCCGCGATTCCGTACGCCGCATGGTGGGCGCCATTGCCCACCCGCTGAACCGCGCGATTCTCGATCCGCGCCGACGGATCGTGACCCAAGGTTACGGCCTGCTGCAGCCTCGCGTCGGCATCACCGTGCATTCCGTGGCGCGATCCCGTCTCGCCGCCATCTACTCCGGCCAGACCGGGTTCGATATTTACACGCGCGCTGTATCCGACGTTTACCAGGACCTCTACGGCGAAGGCATTTTCACCGGCAAAGGACTGTATGAGATTCAAATACTGCACGAGGTGCTGGATCGCCGCTTTCCGCAGAATTCTCTCCTGAGCCATGACCTTATCGAAGGCGCATACGGTCGCGTCGGCCTGCTGACCGATGTTGAAGTGATGGATGATTATCCTTCGCACTACAGCGCACAGAACCGCCGCAAGCATCGCTGGGTGCGCGGCGACTGGCAGATCATGCGCTGGCTTCTGGACCGTGTTCCCAATGACGCCGGCCAGTCCGTAGAGAACCCGATCTCGACAATTTCGCGCTGGAAGATTTTCGATAATCTACGTCGCAGCCTGGTCGAGCCCGCCACACTTCTTCTGCTCGTCGCAGGCTGGCTGTGGCTGCCGGGAACACCGCGGTATTGGACGATTGCCACATTGCTGATCGTGTTCGTGCCCGTGCTTGTGCAGTTTCTCTTCTCTTTCGTGCGCGCCAGCTTCGCGGAGCAGAAGGGATATGTTCCACAAGCCATCCGAGACTCTCTAGGTCTGCTCTTCTCTACCGCACTGAATTTTGCTTTTCTCGCCCATCAGACGCTGCTGATGTTCGACGCGATTCTCCGCTCGCTGGTTCGAAGCTTCGTGACGGGCAACCGTCTGTTGGAGTGGGAGACGGCGGCGGAAGCGGAACTTGGCGGGAATAAGAAAACTCCCGTCGAGATCACGATGCGCCTGGTACCGTTCCTGTCGTTGGCGCTCGCGCTTCTCGTATGGAGAACTCGGCCGGAGGCGCTTTTATGGGCGCTCCCCATCCTTTTACTTTGGGCCCTGGCGAAACCGATCACTCTGTGGCTCAATCGTTCTCCTCACGATCTCGATCTAAATCTTTCCCACGGGGATATACGTCTGTTGCGAAAGACTGCCTGGCGAACCTGGCTGTATTTCGCCCACTTCTCGAGCGATCAGAATCACGGACTAACGCCGGACAACGTCCAGCAGTTGGTAGACGGCGAGGGTTATCGGGAAGCCCGGCGCTTTTCTCCAACCAATGCCGGGCTGCAACTGAACGCGAGACAGGCGGCGGTCGTTCTCGGCTATCTGACACTTGCCGGAGTATGCAGAGCAAACGCTGGTGAATCTTCGCACACTGGACCATATACCCAAGTGGAAAGGTCATCTGCTCAACTGGTACGAAGACCGACACACTCCAAAGCATTGCGCCCTACATCGCTTCAACCGTGGATAGCGGAAATTTCCTGGCGTCGTTATGCAGTCTCCGCATGGGCACGCTGGATTTTTTGAAGGCCCCGATGCTGCCCGCCTTGAGAGAGGGCCTGCTCGACATCGTGGACGATTTCGAAGCGCCATCCGCCTTCGCGACAAGAATAAAGTCCGCGCTGGATGCGAAGGAAAAAGGTAAACGGGGTGCGTGGCTCAATTCGATATTGGCCGTGGAACCTGCCGCCCGTTCAGACAGCGAAAACGCGGCAGAAGCTCGCCTGCGAGGCATCACAACACTGGTGCGCCTCTACTTGCCCTGGCTGCAGCCAAGGTTCGCAGCGGTAGCCGGGCAGGCTGGAATCGCATCGGATGACCCGCTCGAGCTGTACACGCCGGAGAGCTCGCTGAAGATGTGCCGGCACCTGCGCGAAACGCTCGCGAGCGTCACCCAGCCGGCTCGGGAGCCAAATGCCGACTTGGCCGGCGAGCTGGCGGCGGTGCTCGGCTCCGCGGAAGAACGGCTGACCGGTTTGATTTCCGACCTGCAGGCCATCGCGAATATCAGCGAGCGCATGTTTCAAGCGACGGACACCGGCGTGCTGCTCGATCCCTACCGGCGCCTGCTCACCATCGGCTACGACACCGGCAATAGACCGTCCGCTCGATTCCTGTTACGATCTGCTCGCATCCGAAGCGCGGATCGCGATGTTCCTCGCCATCGCCAAAGGAGATGTGCTGCAGGAAACATGGTTCAAAGCGGGACGCAAGACCACACTCATCGATGGAAATCCGGTTCTGCTCTCATGGACAGGAACGATGTTCGAATACCTGATGCCGACTCTATGGATGCAGACCTCGCCGGACACATTGCTGGCCCAGTCGCTGCCGATGGCAGTGCGAGCGCAGCGGGAATACGTGGCGCGCGATCGGATGCCGTGGGGAATCTCGGAAGCCGGCTACAGCCAGCGCGATGCGGAGGGAAACTATCAATATCACGCCTTCGGCGTGCCCGCGCTTGCGCTCAATCCTCCGCCGGAGGGAGCGCTTGTGATCGCGCCCTATGCCAGCGTGCTTGCGTTGGAAGCGGACCCGGTCCATGCGCTGGAAAATCTGCGAACGATGGAGAAGATGGGTTGGCTCGGCGAGTTCGGCTTCTATGAGTCGGCGGATTATTCCGCAAACCGCCAGCCCCTGCCCGATTCCGAACAGCCCGGGCACGGTTCAGAAAGGAACGGCTCGCAATATGTGCTGGTGCGATCCTGGATGGCTCACCATCAGGGAATGTCCCTGCTGGCCATCACAAATCTTCTAGCCGATAAACCTTTTCAGCGCTGGTTCCACAGCGACCCGCGCGTCCGGGCCACGGAGCTTCTGCTGCATGAAAAGCCCGTCCAGATTACGCAGCGGCCGACTGCTCCTCGAGCAGTGAAGATCAGCTTCAGGCCGACTCTGGCCGGCAAGGAAACGCGCGCCTGAACTACACCGCTGTGCCGGCCGCGTTGACCGTTTCACGCTCCAGAGCGCGCTTCAATACAATCTGCAACGCGCCCTTTTGCCGCTCGTATTCCTCTGGCGAAATCCGGCCGGCAAGCCGGTCGGATTCCAGCGCGAACAGTTCTTCCTTTAGCGCTTCAAGCAAAATCGTCCGGTGGTCTGCCCGATTGCTCCGGATCGCGGGACCGTTCGCAACGGCGGATGCTGCGTCGACGCGCTGGCCTGGATGAGTCGCAGCGGTTGCCGGGTAAGTCGCAGCAGTCGCAAACTCTGCATTCGCAGGCGCGCCGGGCTGCTTCATTGATACGCCGGCCCCGATCGCCAACAGAATTGCGGCGACCGAGATGATCCACCACTTGTATTTGTGCAGCGGATCGGGCGTGTCCAGCGGTACTCCAAGGCCGATGCCAGGTCGTGTATTGTTGACCGCGGCGGCTTGCGCCGCCGCCTCTGGATTGGTGGAGCAGCCGATCCGCCAGCCCCAGGACCGCCATTCCCCGCCCCATTAGCGGTGCCCTGCCCGCGCCGTTTCCTGCGGAAGTTGACCGGTGCCGGAAACGCGGAATGACAGCTTCGCGCCCGGCGTCACATTCTTCGCCAGATACGTCTGGACATTCACGTCCTCATCGATCGGCTGAAATGCCGCCGCGGGCGATCCGGTGAATTGCATGCTCTTGGGCAGAATCAACGCGAAGTTATCCACCGGCGCGGCCACACGCGGCTGGAACTGAAAGCTGCCCGCATACGGCAGCCGATAGCTCACCTGAAAGCGGGTCTCTCCGGGACGCACAGGAAAGACAAACGCATAATCGCCCGCTGGCCCCAGTGGAACTGGAGAGGACTGCACGGGCATACTCCCCGGCCCCAGTGCCGCCGCGGAGACGATTTGCGCGCCTTTCGGCAAATATATCTCGTACGCCCTGGGACCGAACTGCGTTCGCGGCGGCGAGGAGGCGTTCTTCACGAAGTAATTCTCCGTAACCCGAAGCCCGCTCTGGTCCGACTCCATCCGTTGAACATCGGCTTCGGTCGAAACTCCCTCCACCTTTTCGGCGGCATCGTAAACATCGACGTTCACCGTCTGCTTGCCGGGAGGCGCAGCCTGGAAGTAGTTCGCGCCCTGATGCGTCACGCGCACCAGGTGCATCGGATCGGCGTCCGTAATGTCGAGCGTGTATCTACCCGTGGCGTCGGTGGTGGTGTGGGCGGCAATCTGCATTCCCTGCTGCAGCCGTATCAATGCCACAGTATCCCCGGCAGCAGGTTTGTTCGTTGTCATATTCGTAACAGCGCCGCTGATGGGAGCTGCGAAAGCGACCGGAGCGCCCGTCAGGAGAACAGCGATAACGAGCTGAATGGCCGAAGCGCTGACGGATTTCCGAAGACAGTTACAGACAGAGTGTGACAAAAGTTTCATCGAGCTTCTTTCTATTAACAATTAAAAATATTCCGATCCTGAACTGAAGGCCGACATCTCGGTGGGCAAAGAGAATCAGGCGGGATGGAAATCGCTTTCCAAAAACTCGATCTCCGCCACGATCTGGGTTGCCTCATTCTCGAGCGCCGCACGCTGCGCCTGATAATCTTCTTCCGGATATTTCCCCGCCCGGTATTCGAAATTCAGGTCACGCAGATTCTCATAGACAACTTCCTTGCGCTCCCGCAGAAACTCGAGGCGAGTCTTCTGCGTCTGCAGTGCCGTTCTGCGCTGGGGATAAAAAACGTAAACAAAAATCCCAATCAAAAGTACCGCGCAAGCGAGCCATGTCATATTTCCGTCTCCCGCCGAACTTTATTGCGAATCGCGTCCATCCGCGGATTCGGCGCCGTCTCTTGCGGCATTGAAACTGTGTGCAGCTTCCATTTGCGGATCAGCAGCGCGGTTCCCAGCGTCATCAGCAGGAAGACCACGCCGGGCGCGAGCCACGCGACCAGATTGAATCCTCTTTGCGGGGGAGCCGCCAAAACCGTCGGCCCATATTTCTGAACAAAATTCTGCAGAATCAGACTGCTGCCATCGCCACGGTCGAGTGCGTTCCGCAGCTCGCCTTCCATTTGCGTCGAGACGGTGCAGCCCACGTGATTGCATTCCAACAGCACCTGGTTGCAGCCGCAGGTGCAGATCATCTGGTGACCTAGGCTGTTGTACCGAGCGTCGTTATCGCCTGCTCCAACCGCGAAGACCAACAGTAGACACACTGCGGAAAGCTGCAGCCACACACGCAGCGTGGGCCGGTCGAAGCAGCCGACCGCGAACTTACGCACGGCGTTAATCTCCCGCCGCCGCGGGCTCGGCAATTCGTTCTTCCCGCGCCGAAACCTTGCGTACAGCCGCTTGCTCGGGGCTCATGTTCGGCACCAGCGCAAGCAACGTTCCGAACGCCATCACCAGAACCCCGATCCATATCCACGCAACCAGCGGGTTGATGAAGACCTTGATAATCGGCTGGTTGGTAGCGGGATTTTTACCCTCATACACCACGTACAAATCGCGCTGCAGGGTAGAGTGGTCGGCGACCATCGTTTCGGTCTGCTGGCTGGCGTGGTAGAACCGGCGCTCAGGCGCCATCTGGAGCAGGAATTTCCCATTCTTATAGACGTTCAGCAGTTCGTATTCGCTGTCGTAATTGGCGTTCGAATCCTGCGTGTAGCTCTGGCAGACCAGCCGGTACGGGCCCAGGCTCATCGAATCATGAAAGCCCATTTCCTGCTCTTTCGACTGATTGAACGCCGAGCCTGCGAGCCCGATAAATACAATTACCACTCCAATGTGGACGATGTATCCGCCATAGCGTCGCGTGTTGCGCCGCGTCAACCGCACCATTGAGGACAGAATGTTCTTGCCCGTGTGCCGTTGGATGACGCGCGCGCCGCGCCAGAACTCACTGGCAATCGCAGTCGTAACCAGCGCCGCCAAAGAAAATGCCATCAAGGAATAGAGCGTTCCGGCATCCTTCCATGGACGCATGCCCGCTGCCATCAAAACAATCGCTGTCCCCACCCCGGCAATCGTCGGCCAGATGAAATTGCGCCGGACGCTCTTGAATGAAGTGCTGCGCCATGCCAGTACAGGCCCAATGCCGGTGAGAAACAACAGGAAAATCCCAATCGGCACCGCCACGCGGTTATAGAACGGCGGCCCCACCGTGACTTTCGAGCCCTCGATATATTCCGAGATGATTGGGAACAGCGTTCCCCACAGAATGGTGAAGCACGCGGCCAGCAGCACCAGGTTGTTGAACAGAAAACTCGATTCGCGCGAAACCAGCGACTCAATCTGATGCTCCGACCTGAGATGGCTCCGCTGACGCAGGTAAGTAAATATGCAGACGCTGAAAACAATGACGAGGAATGTCCAGAACCATGACCCGATCGACGACTCGGCAAACGCGTGCACGGAGCTGACCAGGCCGCTGCGGGTCAGCAACGTGCCCAGGATCGACAGCATGAACGTGGTGAAGATGAGCCACACATTCCAGGCCTTCATCATGCCGCGCTTCTCCTGCATCATCACGGAATGCAGGAACGCCGTGCCGGTAAGCCAGGGCATCAGCGAGGCGTTCTCGACCGGGTCCCACCCCCAGTACCCGCCCCAGCCCAGCACGGAGTAGGCCCAGTGCGCGCCCAGAAAAATCCCGCAGGTCAAAAACAGCCAGGTGACCATGGTCCAGCGGCGGGTGATGTGGATCCACTTTTCGCCGGGGTAGCGCATCATCAACGCGCCCAGCGCAAAGGCAAAAGGCACGCTGAACCCGACATAGCCGAGATACAGCATCGGGGGATGGATCACCATCTCCGGATATTGCAGCAGCGGATTCAGGCCGAAGCCATCGGCCGGGACCGCCCCCTGCACCATTGCGAACGGGGGAGCTGCGAAGACCAGAAGCAGCGTAAAGAAAACCTGGATTCCTGCCAGAATGGTGGAAGCGTAGGCCGTCAGTTTGACGTCAACCCGGTGCCGCACCCGCAGCACAAAACCATAGGTCGCCAGCAGCCACGCCCACAGCAGCAACGAACCTTCCTGCCCGGACCACAAAGCCGCAAATTTGTAGGGCAGCGGCAACGCGCGATTGGAATGGTGCAGGATGTAGGAAACAGAAAAGTCATTCGCAAACGAGCAGTAGACCAGGGCGAAAGCGGCTGCGGTCAGAGCAACAAAGCTGCCAATCCCGGCGCGCCGGGCGGATTCGGCCAGGCGTTGCGGAACAGAGCTGGCCTGCGGATGAACTGCGATCTGCCGCAGGGCGTAGGCACCCGTGACCAGGGTGTAGCTGCACAGCACCAAGCCGAGAAGAATTGCGAAACTACCGAATGCTGCCATATCGTCTGCGTAACTAACGATTGTCGCAGAGCGGAAGATCAATCGCAATTGCGGAGCCGGCGATGAGGAGTGCGGAATTCAGCCTGGGTATGGGGAAGCGAGGGTGTTATGCGAGGTAGGGCTTCGTGAGGCTCAATTTCGTGGCCAGTGCGATCAACTCGGTTGGCCGGATCGGCTTGGCACGAAAGGTGACGTCAAGCCCTTCGTAATCCTCTTCCGCTTCCGCCAGCCCGCTCAACACCATGACCATCAATTCGGCGCGAAGTTCCCACAAACGCTTCACAAAACAAGACCCGGATTCGCCCGGCATGATGTGGTCGGTAATGACGAGGTTGATTGCGCGAGCCTGGTCTTCCGAGATGGCTGCAAAAGCCGCATCGGCAGAATACGCAGTTTGGGCTTCCAGTCCGGCGCCCGCCAGGATTGCCTTTCTGGTAAGCGCTTGCACCGGGTTGTCATCGACCACAAGTATCACGGGGAGGATCTCTCGCTTATAGGCTGACAGATGTTATTTCGGACCTAAAAGTTGTCTGCGTCAAGCCTAAAATGCGCGGTGAAAGCACTCAAAAGGCTTAACGGACGCTCGAAATCGGCAGGGATCGAAAGCAGGGGCTCCCCTGCAATCAGGAACAGATCTGTCTCCATCGTTTGTCCCCGCGCGCCGGAACGTCCGATCCAAAGGCCTTCCATTCATCTAGCCGAAGATGTTGCGGTCTTTTCCCTGGCTCTCAGCCGGCGTATCCCGCGTCCAACCACGGCGGTGATCCAGGAGCGTGGAATCAAGCCAGTAACTAGCACCATGGCCCGGTTCAATGCGCCAGTGGTCACAGAACGCCTGCCCCGGGCGAACGCCCGCAGCGACTCGCCGACCACCTCCCCGGCCGTTTGCATCCGTGAAGGGTCGCTGTAAGGGCTCTCGCCGGCCACTTCGAAGAAGCTGGTCGCAGTACTGCCCGGATTTACCACCATCACATGCACGCCGTGCTGACGCGCCTCCTCAAACAGAGCGTACGAAAAACTAAGCACGAAGGCCTTAGTTGCCGCATACACAGCGGAATACGGCAGCGGCAGGAACCCTGCAACGGACGCTATATTGATGATCCCGCCGCCGCTCCGCTGCGACGCAGACTGCCGGCACATCGGTTGCAGATAAAGATGCGCCAGCTCGACCACCGCGGCGATATTCAGATCGAGCATCCGGCGCAACCGTTCCCGATCCGTCTCCAGAAATCCGCCGAATGCGCCGAAACCTGCGTTGTTGATCAGCAGCGCAATGTCCAGACCGTCCGCCTGGGTCTGCTGGAACAGCTTGAAAGGCGCGTCGGGAGCGGTCAGATCGAGCGGAACGCAACGAACATCGATACCGGGGCTTGCAGCCACCAGTTCTTCGCGAAGCAGCGCCAGCCGCTCCCGCTGATCTTGCCACCAGGACCAGCGACCAGCTCTGCACAGCCAGTTGCCGGGCAAACTCGGCCCCGATCCCGGAGCTTGCGCCGGTAATCAGCGCGTAGCGCCTGCCCGCGTATTGATCCGGTCGACCCACGGCTTCCTTTCATTTGCGCCCGGACGGACGGGATACGTCAGCCGATAAAGCTATGAAATCGTCCGGGCCAGCAAAAACGCTCCGACGCCAAGAAAAAAAAGCAGCCGATATCGAACCCCGTGTGCTCGATTCACTTCCGGCAGCAGATCGGTACCCGCCACGTATAAAGCTACGCCCGCTGAAAGCGGCAGGCCAACCGCAGCAAGCCCGGGAAGGAAGTGGATGGCGGCCACGCCCGCGACAGTCGCCGCGCCGAGCGCGCAAGCCGCCGTAAAGGCAACCCGTGCGCTGCGTCCGCTGGCCAGCATCACGCTCGCGACGGTAAATCCTTCCGGCAGTTTGTGCAGCAGCATTCCGGTAAAAATCAGCCAGCCCAGCGCGTTTGAAAAAGCAAATCCGCTGGCGATCGCGATTCCGTCGAAGAACGTATGCGCCGCCAGCCCACAGGTCACGGAATAAGCCGTCGAGCGATGAAGAAATTCTTCGGCATGCGTCTCCTCGCCGAAATGGAAATGCGCGACCAACGTGTGCTCCAGCAGATGCACCCCGCAGAACCCGGCGAGAATCCACAGCGGCGCCGCGATGGGAGACGCGTGCAGGCTCTCCGGCACCATTTCAACGATCGCCACGGCGATCAGAAAGCCCGCACCGAAAGCCACGAAGCCGTGCAGAAAGCGCTCGGCGCGCACGCGCAGCAGCAGCAGGCCACCGGCAACATTCGCCAGCCCTGCCACCAGGCCCAGCAGCAGCACGACACCGAACGGTGTGGAAACATGCGGCATGGTCTCTACCTACCCGCTGTGACGGATGTGCATCACGTCGCCGTCCTGCACAATATAGTCCTTGCCTTCGAGGCGCAGCGTGCCTTGCGACCGCGCCGCGGCTTCTGAACCGGCCGCGAGCAACGTGTCCCAATGGATTGTTTCCGCTCGGATGAAATGCTTTTCGAGGTCGGAGTGGATCGCCCCGGCGGCCTGCTGCGCGCGCGAATTCACCGGAATCGTCCAGGCGCGGCATTCATCTTCTCCGACGGTGAAGAATGCGATGAGCCCCAGCAGTTCATAACTTTTGCGGATCAGCCGCCGCAGCCCGCTTTCGACCAGCCCATAGCTTGAGAGGAATTCTTCCGCTTCCTCGTCCGGCATCTCTGCGAGTTCCGCTTCGACTTTGCCGCAAATGGCGGTCGCTCCCGTACCGGGGCGCGAAGCGATTTTCGCCAGGCCGTATTTTTCAACCGCCGCTTCCAGGTCCACCCCGAGCGTCGTGCTCTCGGAAATGTTCAGCACGTAAAGCACGGGTTTCTGGCTGAGGAACATGAAGCCGCGAATCAGCTTCTTCTCGTCCGCGGTCATTTCCATCGCTCGCAGCGGCTGCTCCGATTCCAGCTGCGGCTTGGCGCGCAGCAGAAGCGCGTGCTCGGCTTCAAGCTCCGGGGAGCGCATTTTCTTCAGGTCCTTCTCCAGACGCTCCATGCGTTTTTCAATCTGCGTCAGATCGCTGAGCATCAGATCGAACTCGACGTCCTGAATCTCCTTGAGCGGATCGATCGGCGCGGTCAGCGGAACAGAAGGATCGTCGAACACGCGCAGCACATGGATCAGTGCGTCCACGTTGCGCAGACTCGCGAGCAGGCTCGCTTCCTTCAATGCCTCCTGTCCGATCGCACCCACATCGGCGTATTCAACGGTTGCGAAGACGGTCTTCTTCGGCTTGTAGAGCGCGGCCAATTTTTCCAGCCGCTCATCCGGCACCCGCGCCATGCCCAGATGGACCTCCTTCGGGTTCGAATAGCCGCGGTCTTCCAGCTTTGCCTTGGTAAGAATTTTAAACAGCGAGGTTTTGCCCACCTGCGGCAGGCCGATGATTCCAGTCTTCATGCTTGTCCTGTATGGAAAAGATTTTGCGGTTTGCTAGAAGAGTTTACGCCACAGGGATTGCAAGTCGCTCGTCAACCGGTTCGGGCCGCGCGTAGAGGACGATCAAACCTAGACCGCACAACAGCACCACTCCCTCCAGGCGAGTCGACAAGGTGTGCAGTCGATTGAAGTCCACCTTGGCCGGGTCGGTGGCGTCCGGATTATCCATCGCGGGTCCAGCTTGAATGCGCAGCGAATCCATTCGAGGAATTACGGAGAATTGCGAATACGCCGTCAGCCCCAGCATCAACGCCAATAGCAGCAGTTGCGGCCGGATGGACCGGCGCGACATTCGGCCAGCCTTTTCCACCACCACCAACAGCAGCAGAATCACGCCGCAGATCAGCCCGATATCGTGCAGACGCATAAGCGAAATTCTCACCATCGTGCCCGCGACCTGCAGGCCCACAGCAGGATCGCCCAGCATCGGCATGACGGACCCGAATGCCACGGGCGCAACCACAGCCCCGAAGAATAGCAAGCCGCCAACCCAGACAACCAGGCCAATCAGAATCAGACTGCGCACCAGCGTCCGCATGACTCTCCTCGCCGCTGCACGGCTCCGTGAAATTTAGTTCGTCTAACCCCTGGATCGAAGACTATTCGATCCCACTCACGGACTTTCGTCCGATGAGCCGCTCGATACGTTTTGCCATGGGCGGGTGAGTTGAAAAAAGATTCGTGAACATACCGCCGCCGACGAACGGCTGCGCGATGAAGAGATGCGCGGTCGAAGGGGACGCCGCCATGGGCAAGCGCCTGGAATACGCATCGATCTTTTCAAGCGCGCTGGCCAGCGCATATGGATTGCCCGTCGTCCGTGCCCCGGTTGCGTCCGCTTCGTACTCGCGCGCACGCGAAACGGCCAGTTGGATCAGCATGGCCGCGATCGGAGCGACAATGAGCATGATCAGCCCGCCGATGCCGCCTCCCTCGCGTTCGCTGCGATTTCCTCCTCCGCCATATCCGCCGAACAGCGAAGCCCAATAGCCCATGCGCGCGACCAGCGTGATCGCGCCCGCAAGGGTCGCAGCGATCGAGCTGGTCAAGATATCGCGATTCTGCACGTGCCCCAGCTCGTGGGCCAGCACGCCTTCCAGCTCCTCGTCGTTCAGCAGCCGCAGAATCCCCTCGGTCATCGCGACCGACGCGTGCTTTGGATTCCTTCCCGTAGCGAACGCATTCGGAGAATCATTCGGGATCACGTACATCTTCGGCATGGGGATGCCCATCCGCTGCGTCATCCGTTCAACCACTGCGTAGGCGCGCGGTAACTGTTCGCGCGTCACCGGCTGCGCGCGATACATCTTCAGCGCCAGCTTGTCGGAGTAGAAGTAGCTGAAGAAATTCATTCCAGCGGCAAACAGAAATCCGACGATCAGGCCGTTGCGGCCGCCGAAGTGGCCGCCGATCCACATCAACAGCAAAGTGAGCAGAGTGAGAAGAAACGCGGTCTTGACAGTGTTTCCCATAATGCACTCATTTTAGTCTTTCCTATCGACCGGATGACGTGTTCTGCTCCAGCCTACGAGGGCATCACTACAGCGGTGTAACCATATTCGATTCTTTTGGCAAGGTGAAAAAGAATGTGCTTCCCCGGTTCAGATCGCTCTCGGCGCGAATCGTTCCACCATGCGCCAGAATGATGTGCTTGGCGATTGACAAGCCCAGTCCCGTACCTCCCGATTCAAGCGAGCGGCCCTTGTCCACACGATAGAAGCGTTCGAAGATCCGCGCGAGGTGTTCCGACGCGATGCCCGCGCCGAAGTCCTGCACAAAGAATTCCACGGCATCGCCAACAATCCTCGAGCCGATCACGATGCGCCGCGCTCCGCCGTATTTCACGGCGTTTTCCAGCAGGTTCGACAACACCTGCAGAATCGCATCCGTGTCCGCCATGACGGTCGCGTGCGCCACTTCTCTTCTTTCCAGGACCACATCGCCGTCCATCAGCAGGCCGCCAGCCATAATCGCCGCCGCTTCTTCGATCAGCACGCTGGCGGCGACCGGCTTGCGATTCAGCTTGTACTCGCCCGATTCAATTCGCGCCAACGCCAGCAGTCCTTCGGTCAACCGCGTCATGCGGGCGGCATTGCGGCAGATAATCGCGAGAAATTCGCGCGTCTGGGAGGCGAGTTCAGCGTCGCCTTCGAGCATCGTCTCGGCGTAACCGGAAATGGAGGTGAGCGGCGTCCGCAGTTCGTGGGAGACGTTCGCGATGAAGTCCCGGCGAGTCTTTTCGACACGATCGATCTCCGTCACATCATGCAGCACGACTACGGCGCTGCCGCCCAGCATGGGCGCTGCACTCACATCGAAGATTCGTCCGGAGACCACGGCTTTCGCGCGCGCATTGGCTACCACCCGCAGCCGCAGCGCCTGCTCGACACATGCCAGCAGGTCGGGATCGCGCACCGTCTGCACCAGTCCGGTGCCGGCATGGATAGGCGCACCCATCAGCCGCACCATCACCCGGTTGGTCCAGTGGATGCGGCCTTGCGCGTCGACGGCGATCACTGCCTCCTCCATGCTGTCGAGTACCGTCTCCATTTCTTTGCGGCTGTCTTGCAGTTCACGAAATACGGCCTCCACCCGAACGGCGGTCGCATCGAGAGCATCGGCTACGTCGGTAATTTCATCGTGCCCGGTTTCGTGGATTCGCGCGGAAAAATCTCCTTCCGATAGCCGATGAGCAAACTCCACAATGCGAGCCAGCCGCCGAGCAACCCCGTGTGCCAGGAGCGCAGACATCAGCGTCGCCAGCAGCAGCGCCAGCAAAGTCGCCCACAGAAGGCTTGTCCGCACCACCCGCAAGGAGTCCGTGATGTCTCCCAGGGAAGCGCCCAGGCGCACGATATAGGCGCCCGCCGGCACGGCGACGTAGAGGACGCCCCTGGCGGCGTGGTGACCGGATTCACGATTGCGCTCGGTAATTGCGCGGACTTCGGGAGAATTCAAAACCGAAGAGGAAGAGGCCGAAGCCGCGCTGTTCTGGGTTCCGTCGGAATCGGCAAAGACTTTCCCGTCCCGGCTCACAATCGAGACGCGCTCGCCGGCCGCCCCGGCTTCATACTGCGCAATCGATGGAAGGCTGGATGGATCTGCGCTTGAGACGCGCAGCGCGAGAGATTGCGCTTTGATCTCAAGACTCTGCGCCAGCCGGTTCTGGAGAGTTCGCTCTAGAAAATTCTGCTGCGAAACATCCAGCATACCGGCCGCTACCAGCAGCACCAGCACCATCGCCACCAGCAGCTTGAAAAATACTCTTTGCCTCATGGGGTCTCTTCGCGGGGGCGAAGCGGCTTTAAATCTCCTTCGGTATCTCGAATCGGTAGCCGGCTCCGCGCACGGTTTTAAGATACTGCGGATTTTCGGGATCCGACTCAATCTTTTCCCGTATTCGGCGCACGTATACATCCACCGAGCGTGGAGTGACGAAGCGCGCGTCGCCCCAGACCGCATCCAGCAGATGATCGCGGCTGAACACCCGGCCCGGGTGCCGGGCCAGATATTCGAGCAGGCGGAATTCGGTGGCCGTGGTCGCCTTCAGTTCCCCGCGCACTGTCAGCTGCATCGCGCTCGCATCAATCTCCACTTGGTCGAAATGGAGTGCGGTGGGAGTGGTGGGGCGCTCAAAGCGTCGCAGGACGGCCTTTACGCGAGCGATCAGTTCGCGCGGGGAAAAAGGCTTGGTAATGTAATCGTCCGCGCCCAGCTCAAGACCCAGCACGCGGTCACTTTCGCTGGTTCGAGCCGTGAGAAAGATCACCGGCGTCACAGCCAGAACCGGATTTTTGCGGATACGGCGGCACAGATCGAGACCATCCCCGCCTGGAACCATGATGTCGAGCAGAAATAAATCGGGAGTTCTACGTTCGGCGTCGGCCAGCACCGCCGCTGGGCTGACGAACGTGCGCACCGCAAAACCTGCTGCTTCCAGGTTGTGCTGTACAAGTCTGGAAATATCCTGGTCATCCTCCAGAACAAAAATCGTCTGATTCAAGCCTCTTGTTCCCTCTCGTCCTGCTACGGTCAGCGGGCGACGCAGCCTGGACCCGCGTCTCCGCCCGAGGCCAGAGTATCGCAATGAGGCGAATTTCCGGTAAATGAATGGTGAATGCCCCGTCACAATCGCGTGAACGCGAACGCCTGGATGGTTTTCAACCAGAGTCTGTCAATGTGACAGCATCGCGTTGCATTTCGCAAATCGCGGCTCAAACGCCGGTTAGCGCTTCCCGAATTCGGGCGGTTGCATCCTGGCACTGCGCGCGACTGACATCATTATGCGTGACCAGGCGAATGGCGTGCGGTCCCAAATTCCCAGCCATCACCCCGCGCCGCTTCAGTCCAGCCACCACTTCAATCGCGCTTTTTCCATCCGTAAGACGGAACCGGACGATGTTGGTCTGCACTCCGTTCAAATCGATCTCTACACCAGGCATTTCTGCTAAGGATTCGGCCATCATGCGGGCATTCGCATGGTCCTCAGCAAGGCGCTCGGTCATCGAGTTAAGCGCGATCAGACCCGCGGCCGCAAGAACGCCGACCTGGCGCATTCCGCCACCCAGCGCCTTACGGAAAATCCGTGCCCTCTCCATATGTTCACGCGTTCCCACCAGCATGGAACCGACCGGCGCGCACAGCCCCTTCGACAGGCAGAACATGACCGTATCGAAGCCGCGACGTCAACTCCGCAACTCCAATCCCGAGATGGGTGGCGGCATTGAAAATACGCGCCCCATCCAGGTGAACCGGCAGGCCGGCGTTATTTGCTCCAGCCCAAATTTCCTTGAGTACTTCGAGCGGCGTCACTGTGCCGCCGGCCATGTTGTGCGAATTCTCGAGCGAGATCAAGCCCGTCTGGGCACGGTAATAGAGGCGCGGCGAAATTGCCGCCTCGATCTGCCGCCAGGTAAGCACGCCGCGTTCCCCGGCGACGGTCCGCGGCATGCATCCGGAAAATGCGGACAGCATGGCCATCTCCCACTCAACGATGTGGGAGCCTGTCTCGCAGATGACCTCCTGGCCGTGCTGCGTATGCAGGCGAATCGCGATCTGGTTGCCCATGGTGCCGGTGGGAACAAAAATAGCGGCCTCACGCTGAAAGATTTCCGCCGCCCGCTGCTCCAGAAGATTGACGGTCGGATCTTCGCCATACACATCGTCTCCAACTTCCGCCGAGGCCATGGCAGCGCGCATCGCAGGCGTGGGTTTGGTGACGGTATCGCTGCGCAGGTCGATGATGCCGGCTGTTTCCTGGCGAACCGCGGATTCCGATGGAGCCGTTTGCGTACTCACGCCGATACTCCTTGTAGTTCGATTTGCGGCGTAGCTTGTTCCACGGACAGCACACCGAGAAACCGAGTGAAGACTTCATTCGCGAAAAGCCGGCCGTGAGGAGTCAGCCGCACCCGGTCGGCGCTGCGCTCGAGCAGCCCTTCACACTCGCACTGCTCCAGCACGGGATGAAACGCATGCAGCGCCGACAAGCCAATCTCCAGTTCCAACGTCTGCAGCGATATGCCGGAATTCAAACGAAGCCCAAGGAACCATGCCTCCTCGACGGCCTCGCTATCTGTAAGGGGAGTTACGGATGCGGGAGCGCTGTCATCCAGATAGCGGGTTAGGTCGTCATGCGAGCCGAGGCGTACGCCGCGGCCATCATTCCTCTGCAAAAAGGAATGAGCGTCCAGACCGAATCCCAGGTAGGGTTGGCGTGTCCAGTATTTCAAATTGTGGCTGGACTCGAAGCCCGGCCGCGCAAAGTTCGAAATTTCATACTGTGAAACGCCCGCTGCAGCGAACTGCTCGCACGCTTGCTCGTACATTGCCGCAATCGCCTGCTCCCCGGGAACATGGCTCGCGCCATACCGCGTGCCCTGCGTCAGCATTTCGCGGCCCAGCCGGGAATCCTCATCGACATCCAACATGTAAACACTCAAATGTGGCACACCAGTGCCAATCGCCACATCGATCGACTCCTGCCAGCTCTCCGGCGTCTGATGGGGAAGGCCGGCGATAAGATCGACATTGATATTGTCGATGCCGAATCGTCGCAAGCGGGCGATCTCCGCAGTCGTAATTGCGCGCGTGTGCAGGCGACCCACGGCGGCTGCTTCCCTATCGACAAACGATTGCACGCCAAGGCTGACGCGATTAAACCCAAGATCGGGCAGAACCTCAAGCAGCCCATCGTTCAGTTGGCCGGGCGCGGACTCCAGAGTCATCTCAGCGTTCGCCGCGATCACAAATACATCTCGAAGAGCTTTGACGATTTTCTGCATCTGGTGACTGGAAAGAAGGCTGGGAGTTCCACCGCCGAAGTAAATACTATCGACTTCCGCCGGCAGGATTGCCGCCCATTTTTGAACCCGGCGCCGTGTGGCGTGAATCTCTTCTGTCAGCCGTTCGATGTACGCGTCCATCCGTTTGCTGCCGAAAACGTCCGAAGCGAAATTGCAATAGCTGCACTTGGCGCGACAGAAAGGGATGGAAACATAAATTCCAAGCGTATTGGACGCGTTCGTTGGCATACGCGGGCGCATTGCAGAGCAGTTCCAGGAAACTTCGTACAATAGCAGTGTCGCATGGCAGACGCAAAGCAGACCCCACAACAACACGAAGATGACATCATCGGAAAGGCCTATGACGGCCGGCTGATGCGGCGTCTGCTTACCTATCTGCGGCCTTACCGGTTGCAGGTGGCGATTTCGCTGATCGCGATCCTGCTGAAGGCCGGATCGGACATACTCGGTCCATATCTGACCAAGGTTGCGGTCGACCTGTATATGACGCCCGGCATCACGGAACGCTCCGGCGCGCATCCCTCTCTGCTGGCCCGGCACCTTAGCAGGGATGCATTCACCGGCATCACTCAGGTTGCCGGACTCTATCTCGCTTCGCTGGTCTTCAGCTATTTTCTGGAATTCGTGCAGACCTACCTGATGCAGTGGACCGGGCAGAAGGTCATGTACGACCTTCGCAGCCAGATTTTTCGTCACATCCAGCAAATGCATGTTGCATTTTTCGATCACAACCCCACGGGTCGCCTGGTGACGCGCGTAACCAGCGACGTGGACGCGCTGAATGAAATGTTCACCTCCGGCGTCGTCTCGATTTTTGAGGATGTGCTGGTGCTGGTCGGCATCGTCGTCGTGATGCTGCGAATGAACTGGTGGCTGGCGCTGCTGGCGTTCAGCGTTCTTCCCTTCATCTTTCTGGCCACGCAGGTTTTCCGCAAATATGTTCGT
This sequence comes from uncultured Acidobacteriota bacterium, assembly GCA_963744615.1. Taxonomy (GTDB): domain Bacteria; phylum Acidobacteriota; class Terriglobia; order Terriglobales; family Acidobacteriaceae; genus JAKAAZ01. The sequence continues at coordinate 843,970 of CAVUUE010000003.1, read as the reverse complement.
GAATCTTATCGCCGCATCCGCACCGCCATCGCCCGAATCAATTCGCACCTGCAGGAGCATGTCAGCGGAATGAGCGTGGTGCAGCTCTTCAATCGCGAGGATCGCGCCTTCCAGGATTTCGAGACAGTCAACCGCCAGCACATGAAGGCCTTCAAGGACGCAATCCTGGCGTACGCGCTGTATTATCCGGTGGTCGAAATTCTCAGCTCGATTGCGGTCGCGATCATTATCTGGATCGGCGGACGTGGCGTACTGCGGGGTGCGGTGACGCTGGGCGTGCTGGTGGCGTTCATTCAATACTCGCAGCGGTTCTTCCGTCCTATTCAGGACTTGAGCGATAAATACAACATCCTGCAAGCAGCGATGGCTGCAAGCGAACGCGTGTTCCGGCTGCTCGACACGGCACCGGAAGTGGTCTCTCCGATAAATGCGCGTACCGGGGACGGGTCGGGACGGATTGAATTTCGGCACGTGTGGTTCACCTATCAACGACTGGAAGAGGCAACCCTCGAGCGCCTGCATCATGAACTGCCGTCCGAGGAGGAAGGCATCGAATGGGTGCTGCGCGATGTCAGCTTCACGATCGAGCCGGGAGAGACGGCAGCCATCGTCGGGCACACGGGCGCCGGCAAAACCACGCTCAGCAGCCTGATGATGCGCTTTTACGATGTGCAGCACGGTGCGATTCTGATCGAGGGTCTCGACGTGCGCGAATGGGACCTTCAGGCGCTGCGCCGCCGGTTTGCCGTGGTGTTGCAGGACCCGGTTCTGTTTACCGGGACCATTGCCAGCAATATCCGGCTCGGCTCCGACTGGATCACTGAAGAAGATGTGGAGCGTGCCGCCGACCAGGTGAATGTCGGCGACTATATCCGCTCGTTGCCGGGCGGCTTTCAGGAGCCGGTGCGCGAGCGCGGCAGCACGCTTTCGACGGGACAAAAGCAGCTCATAAATTTCGCGCGCGCCCTGGCGCACAACCCGCGGATCCTGATCCTCGATGAGGCGACGTCAAGCGTCGATACGGATACGGAGCTACGCGTGCGATCGGCGCTGGCGCGGCTGGTGACCGGCCGCACATCGGTAGTGGTGGCACATCGGCTTTCGACGATTCAGAGCGCGAACCATATTCTGGTGATGCACAAAGGCCGGCTTCGCGAAATGGGCACGCACCAGCAACTGCTGGCACAGCATGGACTCTACTGGAAGCTCTATCGGCTGCAATATCGGGATCAGGAATTGCCGGACTCAGTGCCAAGCAACGGCCAGCTCGCCGTCACCGGCGATTAGGTGGATTGACAGTTCGGATTCGTGCGATGTGAGGTTCCTGATTGCAGGCGCATTGGTTCGGCTTCGCCGCGGCCGGGATGACAACTTCCTGAATGCGCTCAGCAAAACGAAGACGTTTTCGATCTGCACCTGACGGGAGAACTGTTCCAAGCGCCACGCAGCCTATGTCCACTCCGAAAATATTCATTTCCGCAGGGGAAGCAAGCGGCGAGCGCTACGGCGCGATGCTGATGGAATCAATCCGCGCTCAGGTGCCTGAAGCGCAATTCTTCGGCCTGGGCGGGATAGCGATGGAGGCCGCCGGCTGCGAGCGCATCGTGCGTGCGGAGGACATCGCCGTCATGGGCATAACCGAAGTCCTGCGCCACATGCCTCGCATATACGGTGAGTATCGCCGGCTGGTGCGCTGCATCCGCGCCAGGAAACCGGATGTCGCCGTACTGATTGATTTTCCCGACGTAAACTTTCGGTTGGCGCGGGAGCTGAAGAAGCTGGGCATTCCTGTCCTCTACTTTGTAAGTCCGCAGTTGTGGGCGTGGAAGAAGCGCCGCATCCGCTGGGTGCGCGAGCGAGTGACGAAGATGCTGGTGATTTTCCCCTTCGAAGAGCAGTATTACCGCGAACGCGGTGTCGATGCCGAATTCGTCGGCCATCCTCTCGCCGATGTTCCCCGAACCACAATCACCCGGCAGCAGCTTGCCGCAAAATACGCGCTGGATGCGTCGAAAGAGTGGATCGGCTTGCTGCCCGGCAGTCGCGCGAAAGAGCTGCGTCTCAATCTTCCCGCGATGGCCGCCGCGGCAAGTCAATTGGGAGCGGGCTACGAATTTCTGTTGCCAGTAGCCGCCACGCTTGACCCGGAATGGGTGCGGCAGGTGGTGACTTCCCTGCCTGGGATCCAGGTTCCGATTCACGTTGTTGACGATGCACCCGCCGTGCTGCAGCATGCACGCGGCAGCATTGTCGCCAGCGGAACAGCCACCGTGGAAGCGGCTCTGATCGGCAATCCGTTCATCTCAGTCTATCGCCTATCAACTGTCAGCTACGCCGTGGCCAGCCGGCTGGTTCGATTGCCGCATGTGGCCATGGTGAACCTGATCGCGGGCCGCCGCATCGTGCCGGAGCTGATCCAGAACGAATTCACGCCGGAGAATGTTGTCCGGGCGCTGGAGCCGCTGTTGAACGAGGGTGAGCCGCGCGCACGAATGATCGAGGAGCTCGGTGCGGTGCGAAATGCTCTTCATGTTCCCGGCAACGGCAAAACCGCAACTACGAGCGATCGCGCGGCGGAATGGGTGCTGGGATATCTTGCCCGCTGAACGCGGCGCATGACGTGCAAAGGGAGCTTTCGACCTATGAAATCCCCGGTCTCAGGCGAGACCGGGCGTGCGACTCCTTTGCGACTCCTTATCGGCAACTATTTTTTATCGTCAAGCGCCGCCAGCACGTCTTCGATGGTCGGCTCGACGTGCAGCATGTAGTCGCGAACCCGCTTGCGTTCTTCCGGCGGAAGCGACGGCAGGACCACCAGCAAGCGACGCAGCGTGGTGCCGATGTCATCGGCGTAGTTCATCATACGAATGGCTTCTCCAGTTAGCGGCATCGTTTCTCCTTGGATCTCTTGGAATGTTTCTACCATTCTGCGGTGTCGCGGGGCTATTCGTAAAGCGCGGCCGCGTTTTCGTGCTATTCGGATTGCGCGGGACCGCCCGGCGGCTCAATCCAGCCATCGCGGTCGGTCACTTCGGTCAGCGCGGCGAGCTTCTCCGTGATCCAGGGCTGCAACGCATCAGCATGATACCGCCAGCCCCAGTTGCCATGCGATTGCGCCGGCGTGTTCATCCGCGCATCGCTGTCGAGCCCCAGCACGTCCTGCATGGGGAACAGGCAAAGCCGCGCAACTGAAGTGGCCGCGCCGCGCATCATCGACCAGACAATGCCATCATCGCCGGGATGCAGATAGGCGGCGATCGCTTCGCGCTCCCCGCAAGTCGTCGTATGCCACCAGCCGAGCGTGGTGTTGTTATCGTGGGTGCCGGTGTAGATGACCATGTTTTCGTCGCAGCGATGCGGCAGATGGATATGCGCTCCGCGATCGCCGTAGCCGAACTGCATGACACGCATTCCCGGAAGCCCGAAGCTCTTGCGCATCTGCTCCACCTCCGGCGTGATCAGGCCAAGGTCTTCAGCGATCAGCGGCAGGCCGCCCAGTTCGCGATGCAGGTGCGCGAAAAACTCCGTACCCATGGCCTTCATCCACTTGCCGCGGATGGCAGTTTCATCTTCGGCGGGAATCGACCAGTACGATTCAAAGCCGCGGAAATGATCGAGCCGCAGCAGATCGCAAAGTGCGAGTGCGCGACGAACACGCGAGTCCCACCAATCGAAGTTCCGGCTCGCCAGCACATCCCATCGATATAGAGGATTTCCCCATTTCTGGCCGGTGGGGCTGAAATAGTCCGGAGGCACGCCGGAGACGTGGAGGGCGCGCTTCTTGTCGTCCAGCTCGAAAATTTCAGGATGCACCCACACGTCGGCGCTATCGTAGTTGACGAAGATCGCCATGTCGCCGATGAAGCGAATCTTGCGCTCGCAGCAGTAATCGCGCAGCGCCTGCCATTGCTGCTGGAAAAAGAACTGGATCGTTTTCTCGACCATCAGGTCGTCCGCATGTTCGATGCGCAGGCGCGACATGGCATCCGGATCCCGGTGGACGTACTCTTCGGGCCACTCCGGCCATGTGCTGCCGGAAAACATCCTTCGCAGCAGGCTGAAACGGGCGTAGTCATCCAGCCAGTTTGCGTTATCGCGGCAGAAAGCTTCGAAGCGTTGTTTCAGTCCGGCGTCGGCCTGCTCAGCGAATCGATGCGCGGCCTGTTCCAGCAATGGCCGCTTGGATCGCTCCGCGCCTTCGAAATCGGCCGGCCCTTCGCTCGCAGGTAGCAGATCGAGGCAATTGCCATCGAGCCATCCTTGCGAGATGAGAATTTCAATGCTGATGAAAAGTGCGTTGCCTGCGAAGGCGGAGAGTGCCGAATACGGTGAATTTCCGTAGCCGGTGGGGGTCAGCGGAAGCACCTGCCAGAATTGCTGTTTGGCAGCGGCAAGAAAATCTGCGAAGGCATAGGCGGCTGGTCCAAGGTCGCCTATGCCGCCGCGGGAAGGAAGAGAAGACACATGCAGCAGGACGCCGGAGGCGCGTTCGGTAAGCATCGGTTCTCCACGGGTCGAACTGGAACTTGCTTACCGGTTAGATGCGGCTGAACCAGATAGTCGGGATGCAGACTCCTGCCAGCCAAACTACTTGCCTTCCGTGAAACGAAACGTTACGGCGAGGCTATACAACTCTCCACATCAAAGCCGGGGTTTAGATACCCGACTGGGTGGTGGAGAGCGCCTTCTTGTTGTAACGAATCAGTCCACGCTGCAGATAATGCTGCTGGAGCGTAGTCACGAACACACCGAAGGCAGCATCGCGCCGCTGCTGTACCAGGGTGTCGCGCGTCGCGTCCATGTTCTGCTTTATCTGTGCGTCCGTAGGCGCCTGCTTATCGAGAACCTTCAGCACGATGCCATTGCGCTCGGAAACGATCGGTCCGCTGATCTGTCCCGGCTGCAGCGTGAAAGCCACTGAACCATTGTCAGCCATCGCGCCGAGATCGGGAACCTGAGCGGTGCTGTCCACCAGGTCACTGGTTTTCACAGTCGCGCCGACTTCCTTCGCGGCTTTCTCCAGCCCTTCTTCTTTGGCCTTGATAGCAAGCTGCTGGGTGCGGCTGCGCAGCAATCCTGCAATCTGCTGGTTGCGGAAATCCTCCAGCAGATGAGACTTGTAGGCATCGAAAGTCGGAGCATGCGCGGGCACAACATTCAACACTGTGAACACCGCGTAGCCTTCTCCAGTGGAAGCCGTTTGTGGCGGCGCGCCAGGTTTGGTGGCGAAAGCGCGCGTCAGCAACTGCGTACTGTCGGGCAGGCCCGGCACCACGCCACCCTGCTGCAACGGCTCAGTCGTAACCAGCTGCAGGTGGTTCTGGTCCGCAGTCTTCGCCAGGCCGCTCTGCTGCGCCTCGGCCTGCAGCTTGGCCACATATTTCTGCGCACCTTCGGACTGGGCCTGCTGCATCAGGTTGGCCATGATCAGGTCGTGGACTTCGTCCACCGGCTTAACATGCGCGGGCTGCTTCTCTTCCACCTGAAGAATGTGAAAGCCGAACTGGGTACGGATGACACCGGAAAGCTGGCCGGGCTGCAGCGAGAAGGCGGTACGGTCGAACTCCGGCACAGTCGCGCCATGCTGGACAAAGCCCAGTTCCCCACCCTGTTCCTTGCTGCCGGGATCGTCCGAATATTTTTTGGCAAGCTCACTGAAATTGGCGCCGCCCTTCAACTGCTTCAGGATGTCCTGCGCTTTGGCCTGGGCAGCAGAGACGGTCTTCGCATCTGCTTTGGCCGGCACTTTTATCAGGATGTGCCGTACGCGAACCTGCTCCGGCACCTGAAACTGCTGTTGATGCTGGTTGTAATACCGCTGGATGTCGGCGCCGGAAACCTGGGGCGGGCCACCGGGAACCTGGTTGAACGCAAACGCAATGTACTGCACCTTGCGCGTTTCCGGAATGGCATGGGCATACCGCGCGGAGTTTTGCTGGAAGAAGGCTTTCAGCTCGGCATCGGAAGGATTGATCTGCTTGCGCAGATCGACCGCGGACAGCACGGCATATTGAAACTTAACTTTGGTCGCCTGCTTCAGGTACGCATCGCGCACCTGCTGGGGCGAAACGGTCAGGCCACCCGTGATCATCGCCTCCAGGCGGTTGATCAGGATTTCTTCCTTCAACTGTTTTTCGAAATCCGCTCGCGACATGTTGAAGTTGTTCTGAACGAAATCCTCATAGCGATCTTCGCCCACAAATTTGCCGTCCGGGAACAGCACAGGAGCGAAGGGGCCGTGCATCAGCTCATTGCGCACGTCGCTGTCTGTCACTGTCATTCCCAGGCGGTTCGCTTCTTCCATCAGGACGGCGCGCTGCACCAGGGCCTGGCCGGCGCGCTGCATCAGGAAGGGCATCACGAAGTCCGGATAGTGCTGCTGTTGCTGCATCCGCTGTGCGACCTGCTGCACCTGGGCAATCGGAACTTCCGTCGAGCCACCGAGAAAACGCCCGAACATGTTGTCGCTGTGTACCGTGGCAAAATTGCCGCCGCTGGCCGCCGCATCCTGAAAAATGCCGGGGACCAAAGTGATGACCATGAGGATGGCGACAATCGAGATCAGGCCGATGAAAATGCCTTTAACAATACGGCTGTCCTGCTGAAGAAAACGGATCATTTGCGGGCGACGACCTTAGATCCCGGCGTGCAAGCCGCCGAGGGGAAATTGACTGCGCGGCTCTTCAATGAGCATGCGGCGTAGTTCCAACTAGTATAAATCGATTGCCGCGCTGCGGAGCGGAAAGCGAGATGAGGCACAGCTGCCTGCACGCGCTTCCCTCCGCCTGGACCAACAGACTGCTTCAGGCGTTCTAAATCAGTAGGGATACCCTCCCGGAGGGCCTCCCGGCGGTGGCGGTGGCGGCGCATAGCCCGGGGGCGGCGGATAACCCGGCGGCGGGTAGCCTGGACCCGGTCCGTTCCCGTACCCCGTGGCGGGAACATTGCCGGCAAGGGAGCGAATCTGGTTCATGTTCAGCTCGCGGACCGTCAGAGGCGCATTCAGATAAAACGTCAGGACCGATTCAGGCGGCACCACAACACGAGCGCCGGAGGAGAGGCTGGAGAGCCCCGCGCCCCCCAGGCCACCGAGCGTAGCACCCAGAAGAGCGCCGGCTCCTCCACCACTGAACCCGCCGATCGCAGTACCGACCACAGCGCCGCCGACTACATTGTTCGTCGTCTGGGCGCCTTTGCCGGGTCCGCGCCGATCCCACACATAGCTGGTCAACGGATAATGCATGTCCGCCATTTCCAGGTTCGACAACTGAAGTGCAAGCTTGGGGTGCCCTTTCAAGTGCCCGGGCCCGCGGGCATCGATAACGTCGCCGTGAACGTAAGCTCCCCGAGGAATTGCGATAATGCCATCCTGTAGAACCACGTCACGCACCAGCACTCCGCGAAAATGATCACCGGGGTGGGTATGCTTGCTGTCGACCCCATCGAGCATCATGATCGTAACCGGGGTACCGGCCGCAACTGTGACCATAGGCGCGTTCCGTAGATCCTGGCCTTCCTGCGGAGGAGGAGGCGGCGGGGGAAGCGGGGGAGGGCCATTCTGATCGTTGTTTTGCGGAGTGTACCCGGGAGGCACGGGAGCCATGTTGCCGTTTTCCGGCCCTGGCTGTTCCGGACCCGCCTGCTCCGGACCTTGCTGTTCCGGACCTTGCTGCTCCGGGCCAGCTTCATACGCGCCTTGCTCCTGCTGGGGCGGAGGAGGCGGAGCCATCTCAGGCGATTGCCCCGTGTCGCTAGTCTGGCGGTCAGCAGATTCAGTCCCGATAGTCAGGCGATCATCGACAGACTTCACACCGGGCACAGTCTGCACAAGAGCATCGGCATGTTCGCGCAGTGCGGGAGTGGGCACTGCCCCGCTGAGAGTTGCGGTGCCGTCGTGCACCCACACACCCAGGTCCAGGGGGCGCAACTCGCTCGATCCCTGAAGCTTATTGTTGATCGCAACCGATATCTGGTTATCGGTCTGCTGTTGCTGCTGCGATTCCGCCGTCTGCTGGGCGATCACCTCCGCGCTTACCATCAGAGCGGAAGGCAACACCACACAAATCAGAAGCTCGCGAAGCGTGCGCCGAGCAGTGCGTCGAAACTGTTGCGAAGAAACGAACGGTCCTCGATTCACGACACCATCCCTATGAGAAAAGCTGGCCCACTTTACTGAAGACGCGGACCGCGAAGAAAAGTTGCTCTAACCTTTGCCGGTATCAAAATCCGGACGCGCCACTGGAGAGTTCTCGGATACGTTATAAATAAAGAATCCATGCGCCAATCACATACCGGAACGCCGGGCCTCTCACCTCGCCCGGCAGCTATGGACAGCGGTTCGCCCCCGCGCCCGAAGTGTGATGCACCTGTTTATGCATCGGGCTCTTGCCTTCGCTCGCTCTATAAGCATAAAACAGATGGCAAACCAAACAAGCGTGCTGATAGTCTCAAGGAAATTTCTCTCCAGCTAACGAAATGCGGGAAAGCGAAGCAAACCGAATGAGAATTGCAAGCGTCGCAAGCGCAATGCCGAAATGGTATTACAGCCAGCAGAAGATTTTTGAAACATTGTGCGAGCACTGGAAAGACAAGCTGGACAAACCGGACGTTCTGGAGCGCCTGCATCAAAGGGTCGGCGTCGAGGGCCGTCATCTTGCCTTTCCGATTGAAGAGTACGCGACGATCACCACCTGGGGAGACGCAAACGACCGCTGGATTTCGGCGGCCGTTGACCTCGGCGAACGTGCTGTAACTGGCGCTCTGGAGCGGGCGGGGCGCAAAAAAGAAGAGATTGGCGCGATGATTACGGTTTCCGTCACCGGCATCGCCGCCCCTTCGCTCGATGCAAAGCTTAGCAATGTGATGGACCTGCCCGGCGGCATGCGCCGTACTCCGATCTTCGGCCTGGGATGCGTGGCCGGGGCGGCCGGCATCGGACAGGCGGCCGACTATGTTCGAGCCTACCCGGACCGCATCGCCGTGCTGCTCTCGGTTGAGCTGTGCTCGCTCACCTGGCGGCGCGCGGACTTATCCGTAGCCAACATGATCGCCTCCGGATTGTTTGCCGATGGATCGGCAGCCGTGGTGATCGCGGGCAACAATGTCAAAGCGGACGGCCCGGAGATTCTCGGCTACAAATCGAGCTTCTATCGCAACACCGAGCACCTGATGGGCTGGGACATTTCCGAAGAAGGATTTCAGATCGTTTTGTCGCCAGAGGTCCCGGAGGCGATTCAGAAGAACTTCCCGAATGACGTTGACTCTTTCCTTGAGAACCACGGGATGAAACGCGACGATATCGGCACCTGGATCATGCACACCGGCGGCCCCAAAGTACTCGATGCTTCCGCCCAGGCGCTCGGGCTCACGCGAGAAGCATTCGCGCCTTCCTGGGATTGCTTGCGCCGCTCCGGCAACATGTCGTCGGCTTCCGTCCTGCTGGTGCTGGAAGACGTCATGTTGAACCGCCGGCCCGAACCGGGTACCTACAGCATTCTGGCGGCGATGGGACCAGGGTTCTGCTCGGAACTGGTGCTGCTGCGCTGGTAGGCTGTTTTCGGTAGCTGCGGCCGCATCGGAACTGCACGGCTAGGAATGAAATTCCGCGCGGAAAGGAAAGGCGTCTGCCTTCTCTCTCCGCGCGGATTGGTTTAGTGAACCTGGAAAATATACGTTCCGAAGTTCGTGTAGGGCGTACGCGGACGTACGGTAGGATTCGGAATGTATTCTGCGGCTCCGAAGAGAGTCCCGTTCGGCGCCACCATGGCAGCACCGTAGTCGCCCCAGCGAGCTATTCCGTCGCCGCCAAACTGCGGATACCCGGAGAATCCATCTTCCGGAACCTGCCCGATACCGGCGAGATGAACCTTGGGCGTCACTGCACCACCGCTGAAGTCAACGTAACCTGTCGACGGGAAATAATTCTCGCCAGACAGGGTGAAGCTGATGATGCCCTTTCCAGAATTGCTGACCGCAAATGCTGGATACAGCACGGATCCGTTTGCGATCCCCACATATCCCTGGCTGGCAATCTTCGCTGAGAGCGTCGTCAAGGTGGAAGTGGGCGTGATTGCAAACCATGCTCCGCCAGTCCTTGGACCGCTTTGTCCACTCGGATCCAGCAGCGAGGTATTCAGAGCGCAGTACAGTTTGCCGCCCGAATAAAACAGCTGCTGCATTCGGTCATCACCAGGGTCGAGTGTCTCTTCCGGGTCGCCCAGCGACATGCCGAGAGGATAAGGACCGACTTTCTGCACGACCGGAACGGGCTCGCTATAGGTCTCGGTTGGAATGATCGTCTGCTGAAAATTCAGATTGGGAACGTTGTCGATCAGCGTCCTCGTGTTTGTCAATGACCAGACCGCGACGCGGTTATCCACCCTGGAGACTGCGTTCATCGACATGGTAAAGAATTCCGTTCCATTGCTGGCGCTGGTGGCCTGGCCTGGAGCGGGAAACGCCGGCTGAATGGAGAATCCCGGTCCACCGCCCGAAGACATTCCATCGAACCCAACCGCGATCACTGTGGACGAGTCCTCGATAAGGTCGCGCTTGTTGATCGCCGTGACAAGAGCAGTCTGGAAGAAGCCGGTTGTGGTCGAATACTCATTGGTGTTGAGGTAGACGCCGTCCTGATTCAGTCCCAGCAGCGGCTGATCGCCAAGGCAGGGGCATGCACCAAACGTTGCGTCGGATACATCGATCGAGTAGACCGAGTAACTTGTCAGGCTGCTATTCGTGACCGCAATCAGGACTTCGGAACCGCCCGTCAATGCGCCTGCGGGCGAAAGCGTGTATTCAAGCTCGCTCACAAACCAGCGGCCGCTCTCCCAGTCGTAAAATACGCGCGGATCGCTCAGCGTGTTGCTGGTGCCATCCGGGTTGGGCGCAGTGGATACGCCGAAGAGTGCGAAGTCGGAAATGGGCGGGGTGAGCGGTGTTCCGGTCGCTGTGAAAATTCGCAGCGCATTGTTGATCAGTTCAGCCACCAGCGTTCCGTTGGTCGCCAAGCCCTGGTCGGGAGGCTCGACGACGAATCCAGTCACATCCGCGGAATCGGTGGTGTTAAGACCATCGAAGCCGACGAAGGTTGCATCCGGCGCGACAATGGGAAATCCACCGAACACGAGATCGGTAGCCAAACTCTGGTTCGCTTGCACTGCGGCCTGCTTCGAAGCTGGCCTGGGCATCTGCCTTAGAGTGGCTCTGGGCACAACCTTGTATGCAGCCAACGATTGACGCGCGCTCGCAGCCGCCATCGTGCTGGTTGCGATCTTGCGGACCTCAATCTTTTTCTGTTGTGTTGCGTGAAGCGCTGGCGTGAGCACCAGAGCAGTTGGCAGTGCTAGACACAATAACTTCGGGAGATGCATAGAAAACTCCTCTACAGTGCGCGATACATGGATGGAAAATCCGACGCTTGCAGCAGCCCCCAAGCTATTGGGCGACGGACGATTGGCGAAGATTGAAAACAGGAGAGTGTACAACCGCGGAATTGCTTTCGGCTATGAAAAAAAATAATTCCATCGGGCCGTCTGGAGGCCGTTAGATGCGCACTGCAGGAACTCCGGTTGCCTGGGCTTCACGCTACGCGGTCGGCACGGTCTCCGCTGGAAGCTTCTCCGTGCGGCGCGGGCCGGAAACCTTCTCCGTCAAGGTCTTTGTAATTACGTAGAGCACGGGGATGAAGAAGAGGTTCAGAATGGTTGACACCAGCATTCCGCCGATGATGGTAGTGCCGATGGAATGGCGGCCCAGCTGCCCGGCGCCGCTGGCAAAGGCCAATGGCAACACGCCGAGGATGAACGCGAACGAGGTCATCAGAATCGGGCGCAAGCGGAGTTCCGCGGCTTCGATGGCGGCATCCATGATCGAGCGTCCCTGCAGACGCAACTGCTCAGCGAATTCGACGATGAGAATCGCGTTCTTCGCCGCCAGTCCGATCAGCATGACGAGGCCGATCTGGCAGTAAACGTCGTCCGCGAGTCCACGCATCGACACCGCCGCCAGTGCTCCCAGGACCGCCATCGGAACAGAGAGCAGAATGATGAACGGCAGCACGAAACTCTCGTAAAGCGCAGACAACGTCAGATAGACCACTAGGATTCCCAGGCCGAAGATGCTCGCCGCCTTGCCGCTCGATTCGAGCTCCTGCAGGGCAAGTCCCGTCCAGGAATATTGCATTCCGTGGATCATGTACTTTTGCGCAAGATTCTGCATCGCGGTCAGGCCCTGGCTGGAGCTGATTCCAGGTGCGGCGGACCCATCGATCTCCGCCGAGCGGAACAAGATCGTAATGGCTGATGACCTGCGGACCGGAAGTGCGGGTAACGGTGATGAGGTTGCCGAGCGGAACCATCTGTCCGCTGCCCGACCGCACATAGAAGGATTGCAGGTCCTGCTGATTGCGGCGGAAGTTTTGCTCGGCCTGCAAGTAAACCTGGTAGGAACGGTTGCCATAGATGAAGTTGTTGACGTACTCCGAACCCATATAAACCTGTAGGGCGTCGCTGATCTGGCTTAACGGCACGTTGAGCACCTGGGCCTTTTCCCGATCGATGTCGACCTGAACCAACGGATTGTTCGCCGTGAAAGGCGTGAATAACCCCGTCAGTTGCTTGTCCTGTTGGCTCCCGGCGACGATCTGATTCGCCACATTGGCAAGGTCGGTAAGGGTATTCGAACCCGTGTCCTGCAGCTCAAACTGGAAACCGCCGAAGCTGCCCAGTCCCTGAATCGCCGGAGGCTCGAAGGCAACGACCAGGCCGCCCTGGATGGCGAAGAGCTGCTGCCGCAGACGCCCGACCAGTGCCGCCGCCGAGTGGTCTGCGCTTTTGCGCTGATTGAACGGCTGTAGAGGCGCGAAAATGATGCCGAAGTTCGATGCTGTGCCGGAAAAGCTGAACCCCGTAATTGCGAGCGCTCCTTGTACCTCCGGCTGCCTCTTAAGAATCGCGACCGCTTGGTCTGCCAGACCATCGGTGTATGAAAGCGATGCGCCCGGCGGCGCCTGCACCTGCAGAATGATGTAGCCCTGATCTTCCTGCGGGACGAATGCCGTAGGCACATGCAGGTACATGAATACCGTAGCGGCCAGCCCGGCCACAAACAAGACGATCATCAGATATCGGAGCCGTAGGACGCCATGGATGCTGCGCGCGTATCCGTTATTCATTGCCTTGATGCCGCGCTCGACCGCTCCCAGCAATCCATGATGTACCCTCTCCCGCCGCAGCAGGATGGCGGAGAGTGCTGGAGAAAGCGTCAGCGCGTTGAAGGCTGAAATTGCAATTGAGAACGCGATCGTCAGGGCGAATTGACGGTACAGGATTCCTGTCGTTCCGGGGAAAAAGGATACCGGGACGAAAACAGCGATCAACACCAGGGACGTCGCGATTACAGCGCTGGTCACCTCTTTCATCGCGTCCGAAGTGGCCACGTGTGGATCAACCGACTCTTCGGTGATATGTCGCTGAACATTCTCGATGACAACAATGGCATCATCGACGACCAGTCCAGTGGCCAGCGTGATCCCAAACAGCGTAAGTGAATTGATCGAGAAACCGAACGCTTTGATGAACGCAAAAGTCCCGATCAGCGATACCGGAATGGTAACGGCGGGAATGATGGTTGCGCGCCAGTCCTGCAGGAAGAAGAAGATGACGACGATGACGATAACGATCGCTTCGGCGAGAGTCTTCAGCACCTCTCGAATCGAGTCTCCGACCACGGTTGTCGTATCGAAGGCGATCGCGTACTTCAGACCCGGTGGGAAGGATTTTGACAGCTTGGCCAACTCGGCCTTGGCGTCGCGATCGACCGCCAGCGCATTCGCGTTGCTCAACTGCTGCACGCCGACGCCGACGGCGCTCATGCCGTTATATTTCAAATCGGTGGCGTAGGTTTGGGCCCCAAGCTGCGCATACCCGACATCCTTCAGGAGAACAATTCCATTGGCCGAGTTCTTGACCACGATGTTGTTGAACTGATTCGCGCTTGTCAGACGGCCGATCACATTGATGGCGATCTGATATTGCTGCGTGCTTTCAATCGGAGGCTGGCCCAGCTGACCCGCAGGTATCTCCACATTCTGCTGCTGCAGCGCAGTCACCACGTCGGTTGCGGTCAGGCCTCGAGCGGCCATCTTCTGCGGATCCAGCCACAGGCGCATGGCGTACTGGCGCTCACCGAAAATGTTCGTGTTCCCCACCCCGGGAACCCGCTTCAGTGCGTCAGAAACGTACACATTCACATAATTGCTGATGAACAAATTCGAATACTGTCCGTGGTCGGCATAGAAGCCTGCGCCGAACACGAAGTTGCTGCTCGCCTTGTTGATGGTGATGCCGAAGCTGTTGACGGTCGCCGGCAGTTGCCCCTGGGCGCTCGATACGCGATTTTGCACGTCTACGGCGGCAATGTTCAGATCGTATCCGGTCTTGAAAGTGATCGTGATCTCACTGCTTCCGTCGTTGCCGCTGCTCGAGGAGATGTAGTCCATTCCCTCAACGCCGTTGATTGCCTCCTCCAGCGGAATCGTTACCGCGGATTCCACACCTTGCGCGCTCGCGCCGATATAGGTGGCCGAAACCGTAACCTGCGGCGGCGCCAGCTGGGGATACAGGGAGATGGGCAGAGTCGGAATCACGACCAGCCCGGCGAGAATGATCAGCAGCGCGCAGACGGTAGCAAAGACCGGACGCCGGATAAAAAAATCTACAAACACTTTGGGCTACCTGCCTCGTAAACTTTTCAAACTGAGTTTGTGCGTTCGTTACAGAATTCCCGGGTCGATGCACCCGGAATCAGGACATCGGTTGCACGGGAGCGCCGCTGACCAGAAATTGCATCCCGGAAACAATCACCTTGTCTCCCAGCTGCAATCCCGACTTTACCTCGTAATCATTTCCGACTGTGTCTCCCAGTGTGATCGATGTCTGCTGCGCGGTATAGTGTCCGTTTTCCTGCTTGGCAACGTAGACAAACGGCTGTCCGCCGATTTGCGTCACCGCCAGCACTGGAATCGTCGGCGCCGGAGCCGTGCTCCAGATTACGAGCGCCCGTACCAGTTGCAGATTGCGCAGAACATCCGGCTTGGTATGAATCTTGGCTTTCGCCAGAATGGCCTGGAGTCCGTTATCAACCTGCGGCGAGACGAAGTAGATCTTCGTTCGGTCGAGCACATTGCCGCTCGCGTCCGTGATGTCGACCGGCAGCCCTGCTCGCACCTGTGCCGCCCGATCTGCAGGAATATAGATGTAGGCCTCAAGCTGCGTGTTGTCGTCCACCGTGGTCAGCACCGTCGTCGGCGAAACATAATCCCCGATGTGCACGGGAACATCTCCAACCACCCCGCTGAATGGCGCGCTGATATGGAAATACGCCAGCTGCTGCTGGGCAGACTCGCGTGCCGCTACGTCCGATTCGTATGTTGCCTTGGAACTCTCAAATGTCTGGTTCGCCTGCTGGAAAGCCTGCTTGCTGGTAATACCGGAAGAGAACAGGGACTTCTGGCGAACAATGTCTTTCTGGTTGTACTGGTAGATGGCCAGCGCCTGCTGCTCGGTCGCTTGCGCCTGGGCAACCATCGCCTGTTGCTGGCGCGGATCGATCTCCATCAGCCGCTGTCCCGCGCGAACCTGGTCCCCGGAGTGAACGAATATCTGCGTAATGTTGCCGCTCACCTGCGGCTGGATCGTCGCGGAACGGCGCGATTTAATGGTGGCAACATAGCTGTCGCTGACCGGCACCGGCCTCAACGCTACCGTCTGAACCTTGACCGGCATGGCCGGAGGCGCCTGATTCGCCGGTTTCGCCGGAGCTCCCTTGCATCCCGCAATGCAGACTGCGAGTGCTATCGATGCTACTGCAAACGACTCTTTCGTCCCGATCAATTTCAACTCATCGCCCCATATATAAAATCATCCTGCAACCGCTCACCAGTTCTCCCAGGTACGTTCAGCGGCCTGCGTCAGTTCCGTCGATCACCTCTGCGCGGAGAACTTCATTCTATCCGGGAAATATCGCTTCCATCCAAAGATGGCGGCGCAACTCACCGGGATTCAATTTGATGGTGACCGATGTGGAACTTTCCTGCTCAATGTGAAGACAAGGTAAACGGATTGAAGCTGACATCCTGGTCGAACACGTCAACCTGCTCGCTCCTCTTCAGCCATCCCACCACCGCGTAGGTCAGTGGAGTGGCCACCACCTCATATACAACCTTGCCAATGTAAGCGGAAAAAATCAGGGCTGCAAGCGTCCTTCCCGGCGCGCGGCCCCAGAAAGCGATCAGCACCACAATTGTGGTATCCACAGCTTGCCCGGTAACCGTCGAACCCACAGTCCGCGTCCACAGCCAGCGTCCGCGCGTCAGGATTTTCATCTTCGCCATTACATAGGAGTTGGTGAATTCCCCCGCCCAGTACGCAACCAGGCTGCCGGCCACCAGCCGCGGAATAAATCCAAACACCGTGGCAAACGCCGCCTGGTTCTGCCATCCCGCGGCGGACGGAAGCGCGACCGCAATCGCTCCCATTACCGACAGCAGCGCGGAGGCGAAAAAACCCATCCAGATGGCCCGCCGCGAAGCCGCGTAGCCGTAGACCTCCGTAAAAATGTCGCCGAAAATGTAAGTGATCGGGAAAAGCAACTCAGCGCCGCTCAACGTCAGCGGCCCAATCTGGCAGATCTTCTGCGCCACAAGGTTCGAAACCAGCAGAACCACGACAAAGACGATTGTGAGCGTCTCCAGATGCTTATAGTGTCGAATCGCTGGCCTGGGCATGTGCAGTTAAAGTTAGCAGTTGATCGCGCGTTTGGCCTATCCGCGCAGTCTTTTGCCCCGCGCTTTGCTGCTTTGACACCTCTCGGCGCCGTTGGTACCCTCAAATTGGGAATCCCAACCAGGCAGTCTCCCGGAACCTTTCGGGCTGCACGGCTCGAAGCCTGCCACCGCCTTCCCGCGACCCGGAGGAATTCGTTCCCCGGATCACAACAGCACCTCTCGCGTCCCCGTCGTCTAGCCCGGCCTAGGACACCGCCCTTTCACGGCGATAACACGGGTTCAAATCCCGTCGGGGACGCCAACAAATGAAACAATTGTATGCTCGAGTTTCGAATTGGCGACGGCTGTAATTGAGTTCTCAAAGATTTTCGTTGCAGAAAAGCTTTTAAATATGCTCGCTGTTTCGCCACTTTCGATTTGTTAACTCTTAAGCATTTGAACTCGTAGTGCAATCCAACTGAGTAGATTGAACATATCGGAGAAACTCCATACAATCGCAATGGCCGGTCATTAGGCTATGTGCCGTACTGATGTTCCCTGCGGGTCGATGGTGCCGGAAACTCTGATCACCGTCAGTCTACCCACAGGTCTCTATTACGGTTCTTCAACCGCAGTGCCTAAAGTTGTAGCGAACACAGTTCACAAAGTCGCGAGCGCAATTGATTCAGTCAAGAGTGTTTTCGTAGCGCAAACAACAACGTGGTCAAGTTTGCCGTAGCTGCTCATCCGCAACTGCTGTGATTGAACACTTTTTGTTTTACTCAATTTCCGATTGGAAATCTCTTCTGCCGTAGGGGAGCGTCCAACTGGTTAGTTTCGTAGTTCCTGAACCATAGCTTTCTCTTGTGCAGAGAACGATAAAGCTTCATATCGATCTTCCGGAATATCTTGAAAGGAATCATGTTCTCACGGATGGCCGTTTGAGCGCGGGCCAGTGCCTCGGAGAATGATTCACCGTTTTCTCGATATGAAGCGATCAAATTCACAGAGATCCTCTACCTCTTTGTTGGAAAGACTTAGGTAGTGGGCATTGACGAGAAGGAATATATCCAAGCATAGTGCCGCAGTTCGCTTATTTCCGTTTGTGAAGATATGGCCCGTCGCGATATGGACAAACAGATAAGAGGCTTTGGCAGCGAGGGTAGGGTAAACCTCACCGCCAAAGCATCTTGATAGGGTTGGTAAGCTGCCGATTGCAGTAAATTGAGATTTAGGGCAACGGTTCACGAAACAATGGTCCCACAGCGCCCTCCGCCCGTCGAGTGACACACGCTGTTTTTGGTAGCTATCGCACTTCATAGATTGAAGAAGCGTGCGGCGCTAGCATAGCTTTGAGAGCACCTTCCCCGCCCAGGTTTTTCTCTTTCCATAGATCACGTACCTGACGATTCCCTGCTTTGAAACCAAGCTGCTCCCAGCTATAAGTAACTGCATGCGGGATATTGTCTAAATTGAAAACCTCCACAGAGTGGCCACCATCTGCAGCCTTCGCCGTCCATTACCGTCCCCGACGTCTGGATTACCGGTTTATTTCCTGTAGAGTACTGACCGCAGCGCGCAGATTGCGATGCAGGCGCTGTGATGACCACCGACAATGTCCCAGGAAAATAGTCCCAAGCTGGATTACCAGACAGGCTGGATCAGGATCTGCAGACCACCGACGTCTAGACCTGAATTGCGTGCGCCCTTTCCGCGAACGCCCAGTTATTTCCCAGACAGAAGTTGACAATGGAACAGCACAGAATCGCGATACTGTCCGCGACGAGTAAGTGTAGGTGCGCGTCATGGACCAGTATTCGCATCAGCACAAGGTTGCCCAACATAGAAACCAACCCGTTGGAAATGTGAAATCGGATGAGTTGAGAGAGCAGTGCGGAGTCATCGCGGCGGTCGCGCCATGTGTAGTGAAGGTGCCACACAAAATTGTGTAGCAGCGTCAGCTCCACGGCCGCAGCTGAAGCATACAGGTAGTGGCCCCCAGCCCACCGGTTTATGAGAGCCAGTGCTGCAAGCTGCAGAACCATACCCATCGCTCCCACGACGTTGAACTTGCACCAGCGGATAAATGTATTCACGGCAACGGCTCTTGCCGGTAAAGTTCCACGGTATTGCGCAAGGTGATAAAAATCGCCATTGCGAACATGCTGGTTGCCGCGATCGTTCCTCCCAAATCGAACAGCAGCATCTTATGCCCGAACAATATCGCGTACGGACTGTACAGCAGTGCCAGGTTGCCGGCAATCAGCAGTATACGAATCTCCGTCGGCCCAAAGATGCCTTGCGAAAGCTGAAAACAGGACAAAGTGTAGGTAGCGAGATAGCTCTCGCTCGACAGGATGAGAAACGCGACGAGCATCGCGATCGCCGTCTGCCAATGCAGCAGACCGGAATAGCCGAGCCCGCACATCAGCGCCACGGACCCGAATATGTCCACCATATGATCCACGTAGAAACCATAGCGGGGACGTAGTTGCCGGCGCACACGGGCCAGGGTTCCATCCATGCTGTCTCCGAGCCAGTTGAGCACTATGCAGACAATCACCAGAAGAAGAGCGTAGCGGTTGTACCGTGATAAAGCGTAGAAGATTCCAGCTCCAACCTGCGCAGTCAGTCCCAGTAGGGTCAGCTGGTCCGAGGTGAGCCAGCTCGGCGCACGCTCGGCCATCCATTGCAAAACACGCTTTTCTGTGGAGGCTGTCAGTGCCTGGTTTGTCCGGCGCGCCGTTGTAAATCTCACCTTATTGTTGATTGTGGCTGATGTTGCATCCATCCTCGTACCCCTCCTAGTGATTTCTGGCGCTGTAATCTGGTGCATGGCTCGACGGTTTTGGAAGCGCGTTGCATACCGAGCGCAAGGTGAATTCCAACGATTCGCGTGGAACGCTCTCCACAAAGGGTCGAACCGCCCACCCAAGGCCGGATGGAATGGAACGGGACAGCGAGACCGACTCGACCTGCACGTACAGTCCGCCATCTCGCTCCTCGTAGCTCCAGTAGGTATTCAACCGCCATAGGAAGCCGTGCTCCTCGCCGGCAGGAAGCGTGCGCGCCGCACCCGTGCCCGACGAGTCAATCTCGGAAATCCGTGTGCTCCGTGAGCTACTGTATCCGTGATGCGCATCGAGCCGTCCAAAGTAGACGTCGTAGGTCGTATCCATCACCACCGTAATCACGTGCCGCTGGCGCACCCTCATCCATGCCTGGAGACGATCACCATGGCTGGCGAGCACGTTTGCCTCCAGCACCTGCGGGGAAAAGTGTTCAGGATAGGCATTGAAATTCCTCATCAGCTGCTCGAGATCCGTAACTTTGCCCCCGGGGATAAACGCGGTACCGCGCCAGTGGTGCAGCAGCGCTCCCGGCAGAGCAGTACCGCCGGAAGGCGTAAGTTCCTGGATGATCAATTCCCCCAGGAGCAGGCGGGCTTCGCTTTGCTGCGGCGGAGCTATCGGCATGAGAAATGTATCCTGTGACCGATGCTGCTGAGCAAGACGCGACTCAACCGCTCCGATGTAGGAATTGAATGCTGAACTAGCTGCAGCCCCGGGTTCTGCCGGAGCGCAGCCGGGAGCCACCACAAAGATCAACAGCCCATAGATCATGACGGAAAGTATTCGGGAATTGGAGAATCGACGTTGCGTCATGACCGCACTTTGCCCCCGCCTGGGCGCGGAAGCAATGGATGGAAGCTCACATGTAGATCATCGATTTCTCACTCGCCAACTGATTGCAATGAACATAGTTACGGCGAGTTGTACTTTTCCCGACAAGGTGCGGTCGAATACACTGGACATCAGTTATGACGGATTCACAGCCAGATCGACGTTATCGCTTCGGAGTGTTCGAAGCGGACGCTACCACTGGAGAACTTCGCAGGCAGGGTGTCCGCATCAAGTTAAACGCGCAACCCTTCCAGGTACTAGCCTTGCTCTTGGAGCGGCCGGGCGTACTGCTGACTCGAGAGGAAATTTCACGAGAGCTGTGGCCCGACGGAACCTTCGTCGATTACGAACACGGCGTGAACTCAGCGGTCAATCGCATCCGTGAAGCGCTGGGAGATACGGCAAGTAATCCGAGGTTCGTCGAGACCATGGCCCGCCGGGGCTATCGCTTCGTGGCTCCAGTAGAACGGATCGAAAAAATTCCGCCGCCTTTAGCGCCCCCGCCCGCGTCTCCAGCGCCCGAGTCCTTACCTTTCAGCGAGCAGACTGCGGTTGGGACAGAGCCGGAGACACAGTTTTTCGACCGGATTTTGTCCCACTCGGAGGAGCTTCCTAAGACTGTGTTTCCGATTGTGCAGACACTTTTCGTCGGATTGCAGCTCTTATACCTGAGCTTTTATATCGGTGCGCTGGCAAATCTGGGGGAAATCGACGGCCTTCTCTCAAACCTGCCAAGAGGAACTCAGATATTTATTGTGTTGATCGTGACAGCCGCGCTTCTGATTCCTGTCCGCATCTTCGTGCTCTCCATGGCGCTCTTTCACGCGCCTGGAGTCCGCAAAAAATTCTTCAAAATCTGGCCGCTTCTGTTGCCGCTCGACGTGCTGTGGTCACTCTCGCCGTTCCTGCTATTGCACCACATCAGTTTTGGCCTGGCACTATCCTGCATGGCGATTCTTGTCTATTCACCGTTTGCTCAGCGCTCGTTAATCCTGATGGGCGCGGGCGGGTCATGAAGTCCCAGCACACCTTTGCCACCTAAGGAGATTCCGTTGTCCAAATTCTCACGCCGCAAATTTCTCGGAACGTCGTTGACTGCCGGCGCAGCGGGACTGTTCCCAAATATCGCATCGCCCGAGTCTGTGCGCGCCGCTGGAGAAACGGTGGTGCTCGAAAGCGATCAGATCCGCGTCGCAATTTTTCGCGAAAGCGGTTGTGTGCAGGAGTTGGCCACAAAGGATGGGGCGTGGAAGTTCCAGGGTGCCGGAATGCGTTTGCATGTTCCTGCACCCGATCATCGCTTTCACTACCTCACTGAACGCAGCAGCACAGGCAAACCGCGGATCGAGGCAGACGGCCGTCAAGCGCTGATCACCTGGTCCGGCTTTGAAAGCGATCGCTTGGGAAAATTGGACATTGAGGTGAAACAGTCCATTCAGCTGGTCGGAAGCAGCGTGCACTTCAGCTATCAGATTCGTAATGGAAGTCAGGCCACGATTGAAAGCTACACCTATCCCCGTCTGAAAGGGCTTCGCCCCCCGCCTGCGAAGAAGCGAATGTCCCAGGTTGCGTGGAGCTATAGCGGGATGAGCTCCCAAAGCCTGTGGCCTTCATTCGGAAATCAGGTTGGCTACTACGGCTACGACACTCCGGCTCAGCTGCGGCCTCTGGGCACCGACAACCAGTTTTGTCTGGTCCTCAGTGAATCTTGCGGAATCTATGTCGGCTACCACGATCAGCATCAGAAACAAGAGCTCCAGGTCTGCTTCTCTTTATCTCCCGCCTGGGTCGATTCCTACAACGGCAGCGATCTCGATCCTTCCGGCAAAGTCGGCGATTCGACGATCGGCATTGATCCCAATCATTTGTGCTTCGTGCAACCCGGCTTCCGCCAACAATCCGAGCCACTGGTGCTGCAGCCTTTCACGGGCGACTGGCACTCCGGAGCCGACATCTATAAGCAGTGGCGCAGCACCTGGTACAAGGCCCCCATCTCTCCCGCCTGGGTGCGAGACGTCCACTCCTGGCAACAGATTCAGATTAATTCTGCCGAAGACCGGCTGTCCTTTCCCTATAAAGACCTGACGGAATACGCCGCAGCTTGCAAGCGCTGGGGAGTGAAAGCCATTCAATTGACCGGATGGCAAAACGGTGGCCAGGACCGTAATTTTCCCCTGCATGACATCGATCCCCGCCTCGGGACTGCCCAGGAATTCAAGGATGCAATCGCCGCTTCAAAAAAGATGGGCGTTGAAATCATCCTTTTCAACAAGTACGCATGGGCGGACGTTACCGCTCCCCACTACGCCAGCGAATTTCGCAAATTTGCCATCGAGGACCCCTACGGCGTTCCCTACACCTTCAACGGATATAACTACGACACTCCCACACAAATCGCCGGTATCAACGCCAGACACGGCGTCGGCATGTGCATGGCCAGTCCTGCGTGGAGAGCGCGAGCCCTCGAGGAGTTTCGCAAGAGTGTCGAGCTAGGCGCCAGCGGCATCCTGTTCGACGAATGCCAGTGGCACATGAGCCCCTACTGCTTCTCGACCCATCACGGCCATCCTGTTCCCGGGGCAGTCTTCTCTGGAGATGTACCGCTCATCGATGGATTTCGCACCATCATCGACCCGGAAAAGTTTTTGTTCGCCGGCGAGTCGCCCTACGATATAGAGCTGCAAACCTACGACATGTCCTACTTCCGCATCAACGCCGGTTTTGTGCCCTTTGGCCGGTACATCGACCCCTTCGCGCCCATGTCAGTCGCGATCACCGGATGGAATGATCGTCAGATGATCAATGCCTGCCTGCTCTACCGCTTTGTCATGAGTTATGAGCCGCGCGACTTCCACGGAAAGCTCGACGAGTTTCCCGTCACCATGGCATACGGACGCACGGTCGACGACTTTCGACGCCGCCATCGCGATTGGATCTGGGACGCGGAGTTTCGCGATACCCTCGGTGCCCGCGTTACCTCGAGCGGAATGCCAATCGACACCTACAGCGTCTTCCAGCGCAAAGACGGACGTCGCGCCGTTGCCTTCGCCAACATGAGCGACACGGATCCGATCGTTTGTGAAGTTCACCTGGACGATTCAAACTCAGCGAACCTGCATTGCATTTCACCCGAACAACCCGAGCCAACCCCGTGGCCCGGCAAGTTGGAATTAGCTCCCGGCTCCGCCGCCGTCGTTCTTGAAGGTCCCTAATTATCTTGCAATCGCTCCGGGGTAGCAGTAAGTCCTCCCAAATCGATAACACGGGTTCAGATCCCGTCGGGACGCCAATAACAAATACCTGACTCAAAACACACCGCTTTTTGTGCTATCGCACTTTATAGATCGCGGAAGCGTGCGGCGCTAGCATAGCTTTGAGAGCACCTTCCCCGCCCAGGTCTTTCTCTTTCCATAGATCACGCACCCGACGATTCCCAGCATGGAAACCAAGCTGCTCCCAGCGATAAGTCACTGCATGGGGGCTATCGTCTAAATTGAAAATCGCCACATAGTCGCCGCCATCTGCAGCCTTCGCCGTCCACACTACCGTCCCCGGCGTCTGGATTACCGGTTTATTTCCTGTAGAGTGCTGATCGACAGCAAGTATTTCGTTGTTGGTCAGCAGAGACTCTGTTAGCGGATCCATCTGCGTCATATTTGCGCCTAGCATCAGCGGCGATCGCCCAATGGACCACAGCGTTATCAACGTGCGTGCCTCATCGGGAGTAAAGTGCGACCTGCGCGCAGTACCCCACCCCGGTCGTGGTCCGAGAGTGCCGATTGGCAGCATGTCAGCGTCGGGCCAGTGTCCGTCCTGTCGGTAGGGTGACCATGCGGCAACTCGACCAAACTGTCCTTTCAGGCTCGACAGAAAGTCTTCGGCGGGATCGCCATGTTTGCTCCAGACGTCCCACATGTCAGCGGAAATTCGCCACATCTGCGCGTACTTGCGCACATCATTGGCCTCACCCAGCGAAGTTGGCCCCGGAGACAGACTTAGAACGATTGGCCTTCCGGACCTTGCCAGCGCGACGCTCACCATGTGAATTGCATTGGCTTTATATGGCTCGGAGATACAATCGACCTTCAGGAAATCTACACCCCAGCTCGCGTAAAGCTGGGCAATCGAATTGTAGTAGGCCTGACCCGCTGCATTTGCTTTCAGCCCATAGTTATCGGGATTCCATCTACATGTGTCGGACCTATCCGCTGCGTCGGCAGCGTGATAACTCGTCCCGGCGATCGGCAGGTTCTTCTCCACCGCCTCTCGAGGAATGCCGCGAATTATGTGGATTCCAAACTTCAGACCCCGGGAATGCGCATAGTCGGCTAACGCTTTCATTCCCGCACCGTTTACGGCAGATGGAAAACGGTTGGGGGCAGGCTGATACCTGCCATTTGCGTCCATGGTATAGCCCTGGTCAGCACCCTTCTTGGCGGCGTTCTCCGGATGCTGCAAATACCATCCTTCATCGACCACCACATACTGCCAGCCATGCGACTTCAGATGAGTGTTGAGCCAATCTACATTCTGCTTGAACTCACTCTGAGTAATCGTGAGACCATACGAGTCCCAGCTGTTCCACCCCATTGGAGGCGTGGCAGCTATCTGCTGCCCGGCAGCATGCAAGGGATAGAAAGCAATCATCGACGCAAACAGCAGCGTAAAACATCGAGCAAAATGGCGCATACGATTCACCTCACAAGAATTGGAAAGTCGAAAAATGTAAGTCTCGCCGTATCAGTGGCTTACAATCCGGCAGCACGAAAATTGTAACCAGATAACTACAGAGTCTCCGGTTACATAAAAAAGGCCTCGAAAGAAAGCCGATTTTGCACGGCCCTGAGTTGGCTGAAAAAACGGCCACAAAATCGCCTTTATTTGCACTTTTGCAAGTCTATAGTTTCAGGCCAGATTGCTGAGGTTTGGCAATCAACATGCGTTTGGACCGTCAATTGCTTTTATGTTCCACGTGGAACATATCCTTTGCACGGCATTAGTTCTGTTGCCCCGGCGGTGAGTCGTAATAACACTGCGCGCCGGAAATTAATTGATTTACATTAAAAAACCGTACCGTCCCAGCACCAAAGTATGGATCGCTGCCGGGATCACCGACAAAGTGGATCGGGGCTGGTGGCAGATCTGACTGTTTGGTGGCTTGGAAACCGGCAGGCATGGTGATCGAGAATCCAAAGCAGCCGGCGATCGGGCAATCGATCTCTTTATTGCTCCAGGCGCAAACGGAATCGTCTGTGCAACTGGTGCCTGACGCGCATCCGCATGAACCATCTCCGTGAATGCTGCAATAGGTTTGCGGCTGACAGAATTTTGGCCGGTCATTCTCGAAAGTCTCGGTTTGCCCGCTCAGATCGATGACAACCGTGAGAACCCCGTTGATGGGGTTGTAAGTCTTGGTAATCCAGCCGCCGGCCGGGTTCGGCTTGAACTGATACTTGGCCGTTTCGACATCGACCATGCCCGGAACTACGGTGGCCAAAGCACTGCCGGTTGAGAGCTCAGCGCCAATGTACATGCTGTATGTCTGTTTGGTATGGGGCGTGGCAAACAGTAGATATACATAATAGGGCTGACTGGCCAGAAAAACATTTTTGTCCGGCGCGGAGCTTTGATCGTTCGCGCTCAGCGTCGTGTCGATGTAGTAGCTGCCGTGGTTGACCGTCATGGTGCTGCGCTGGCCGGTAGCTTGACCCATCATGCGGATCGAGGGGCGATTCGTGGGAGCCGTTTGCCAGGCCGTGTATTCCGCGTTGGTTAGATATTGGCGATAGAGCGGCACCCCATAGCACTGTTGGTTGGTGCAGTTCTGTGCCCAGCTCGAGAGGCAGCTCCCGCGATCGCCGGAGCATTTCGGATAAATCGCAGTCGTGACGTACTGGTATGCGCTGGTGTCCACGGTCGGAGCTGCGCCGGGAGCGGGAGTGGGAGCGGAGCTGGCGCATTCCGGCGTAACCAGCGGTGCGTTGTAGAAGGTGTCCTTCGTGACGGAAATAGAAGGCTCATTGTTCGGTGGAGTGCCCGACACCAGGCCGGTAAGTGCGCCATCGTCATCGCTCAGTTCCGTCTGGCGGTCGACATCGGTGAATTGAGTGAAGTCCGCCGGCTCCCAGGCGCAATAGGTATTCGCGATCGCATTCAAGTCTGGTGCAAAACTGCCCTGCAGCCAGAGTGGCTGGACGACAAAATGCCGAATGTCGACATTCTGGAATGCAAGATTCACCGAGTGAAAAGCCGGAGGGTAATAAAAGCCATTTGGCTGCTTCCATGCGATGGCGGCGTTGGGCAACACGCAGTGATTTGTTGACAGACCGCCCGGAGGCACTTGCATGGCTCCCGACTGGTAGCCGTTCATCCACCCCAGCGACCTACAACTGCCGGCGGGGTTTCCTGGCGCTCCCTGTTTGCACTGACTCAACGTTCCAATGTCCGTCGTATGCACATCCATGAAGGCATCAGAATCTTCAAACGATGGCCCGTCATAAATGCTGATCATTCTCTGCGCGCCGGCGAACGAGTCGGTTTCGTAGGTAGCGTCATCGGCGGCGGAGATGCAGTAGGGCTGGTTCGGATCTGGACACGTCAATGCAAAAGGATTGAACGGCCCCGCGTTCGATGCCGCCGGATTATCCGGGACCCCGGTCATCGTATTGATGGGTTGCGTGTTGCCCACGAAGAGATTTCGCTGCGATAGATTCCAGAATCCCTGGGCTGCATCGGAGCGGGTATAGCCACCGCCGGTAACAAAGGTGAGTCCGCCGCCCTGCGCATCCGTGATTGCGCCGTCTCGCAGCAGATACCACCACCCGCGCAGCCATACGGCTGCGAAGTTTTTCGCGGCCCAATTGAAGGATGTTGTGTAGTGGTCGATCGTGGTTACGGCGCAGCCGGCTTCATTCGGTCCGGTGCCAGTACAGATGGGAACGGTGCTGCAATCACTCTGATTGGCAGCGGGGCAGACGGTGGCATGTTGACGCAAATCTCCATCCATCGCCGGATATCGATCGTCTGGTAATGGATTTGTATTTGCGATGGCGTGCAGTTTGTTGGGGGTTGTGTCATCGGCTGCAGTCACACCCAGACATTGGCCTGTTCTCGCCACAGTCTCGATTGAATTCATCGCCGTGCTGCAGGAGTTCCCAACGAAGTTCTCGACCGGCGCTAGACCGCCCCGGCCGTTGGTCTGCATCGAGGCGTAGGAGTCCCAGCGTTCGTAAACGGATGACCCGCTGTTGACTGAAGGCGGCATCCAGTAGCACGCTCCACAGGTGCCCGCGCCCACCGCTACGTTATACCGAAGGTCGTTCCAGCCATTTGTAAGCCAGAAGATCGATGGGTGATCGTAATCGGAGTGGAACGGAAACACGTCAGCGCCCGATTGCCCCGCCTTGGCCAGGATGCCCGGCACCTTTCTCGGATTCAACGCATCGTCGACTGCGGCCCGCGATTCGATACCGATGTTCGAGTAGAGCCGGTTGTTGATCTCCGTCGAGTCTTCCAAATAAAAGCCATGGCCAACCGACAGGTAGCCGACGTTGCGAGAGACCAGCAGTCCTTGCGTCGCATGTACGGTGATGAAGCGAGTCATGGAGTCGTGAATCGAACTATCGGCAATGTAAGTCCCGGCAAAAGGAGGATCGATGGTGGGCTGGGGAACCTGGCGATCCATGTGGAAGTGCACCGGGTAGCGGCCGATAACTCCGCCTTGCCCCAAGTGGTAGAACTCGACACCCTGCACCTGATAGCTCGCGAAACCATCCCGCATAATCGTCTGGCCGCCATAGAAGCTGTCTGTCGGAAAATGATCCACGTTGCGATCCGAGAGCACAGGAGATAAGCCTTCAGAGGCAATCATGATGGTGCGCGTCAACAGCGCGACCGCTGCGCGGGTTTCGAGGTGGCGAGAAGCCAGCGTTGCCGGACCACTGAGGTCATCCCGCGGGCCGCTGGTTGCCGGCAAACTGCTGAAGTCATACGCCGTGCCATTGTGCGGGAATTGAACCTTACCTTGCAGGGCAATCTTTGTTCCATTGGCATCGCTGGTTACGCTGTCGATGACAACTTCTTCAGAGTGGCTGGGAAGATAGTCGGTGCTGGTCAGAACAATGTGGTCGCCATAGCTCCAGCTCGGCACCGGGCGATCTACGTGGAAGGACGTCTCGCCTCCTTTTAATGTGTCCGTAAGTCGTACCCAGCTGGTTCCGGAATCCGAAGGCGTGGCGTCAATCGGTCCGGGACGAATGCCTTTTGCTCCTCGAAGATAGATTGTGCCGCCATAAGAAAGCGCAAGAGATTTTCTGCTGAAGTATGCATCGTCGGGAGCGCCCGGGTCCAGGGCATCATACCGATAGAAGCAACCGCTTCCGACCGGAGAGGGTCCATATTCGGAAGCCGGCGTACATTTCTTGGTCGGCCGCATCTTCATAGCCAAACTGGGATTTGATGTCCAGATGCCATCCGGCACGCCGCAGGTTGGACCACTCTTACAGGTAATCGGGGGGATGCCATCGTCTGCGGTTCCATAGAGCCAGATCGTAATGGGGTTGACTTCGGGAGCAGCACCTCCTGCTATCAGCGAGCCGCCATTTTCTACCAAGATCGAGTGCGCGTGAAAGTTAATCTTTGCATCGGCGAAGTTGAGACTCCCGCCGCCCCAGATATTTACGTTCCGATAAACATAGGTACCACCGTTTACCGAACCATCCACCAGGCAGGAAGTGCCATTAATCTGCAGATCTGTATCGATGTTTCCCTGGGGAAGAATGCCGGCGGCGCATTGTTCAACTGTTGGAGGGATGGTGCCCGCGATGGTGTAGACCGCCGAGGCGACCGGGCTGTCAGGACCGCCCGGCACCACCGCCAGCGCCTGTACCGTCTCGTTGGCGGAAACCTGGATCTGAGTCGAAGAAGAGATCGAGCCCTCAGCCGAGTATTCTTTTGGCCTTGCCGAGTCAGTTGTGTCGTAGGATGAGCCCGCTGTTGGCGTCGTTCCGTCGGTTGTGTAGTAGATCACCGCTCCAGGAGTGATATCGCTGATGGTCACGGTTTGCGCCGAAGCATAGGTTCCGGCTGCAGGACTGAAGGTTGGCGTCGCCGCGTGTGTCGGCCTGCCATGATCACCTCCATCCCAGTTCAGAAGCTGGCTGCCGCAACCCGTTAGCGCCACAAGCATCAGCATGCCGGCGATCCCCAGCGTACGGGATATCGTCCATTTTTCTAAACATTGGCGGCGGAAGAACGTGGTCTTCGGCTCCTTTGCTGCGTGATTCGCGGCAGAAACAAGGCGCAGGAAATATTGACCTGTCATTCTAGAATCCTGTGACCCCAGTCAGTTTGGGAATCTAATTTGCTTGAAGTTGGGTAGCCCGTAAAGTATAGATCGCGTTCAGGAAAAGTGAATATCAAAAACCACTCGCTCCAGAAATTAGGGCGAGTTCCGCTCGAGCGGTAGTCCCGTCGCGCAACTTTCGTGCACTTTCCGGTCCGGGCAGACGGGATGCGGGGCTTCCAAAGAAGTCAGCACCTGGAGAACTTTCCTCCTGAGGCTCTACTGGCCGACAAAACTTTTCTGGGTGATTATCGCAGGCGATGCGATTGCGCTGAACGAGTCAACATCGAAGTATTTATAAAGGTCAAGACAGAAGAGTTCCGGTGCAGATCGTAGCGTGACCGGCTTCTCGAGAAGGTAGGAAAGGCTCTTCATCGCATTCCGGCTCGTGACCTGTGTAAATGTGTCGGGTTCGATGGCGGCGGCGACCAAAGCTATGACCTGATTGCGAATGCCATCGGTCTCCACCTGGATGTTTGTCGTTCCGTTGGTTGCGCGAAGCCAATGCGCCACTGCCAGCAGTTGGGCCACTTGCAACCCCAATGAGCGCTCTCCACTGCTATCGACGAGCAACTCCCAGTCGCTGGAATCCGGCACCTCGGGCATATCGGCGCCAATGAAGAGAAGATCCAGCGCGAGTACTTCATGCCCGCTGCTAAGTTGATCGAAGACATCCTGACCGGCCGCTTTATAACCTTTGTCATTCAGCACAATTGTTACGGGCTCAACTTGGGGAGAATTGTCTTGTTTGAACCACATCCCCGTAGTGCTAAGTCCATTCGAAAGATCGAAGCGATAGGATAAAGTTTCGAAATCCTGTCCTTTGGAATTGGTCATTCTAAATGCTTGCGATATGGAAGCAGGCTTATAGCGGACTACCGATTGCAATTTTTTCCGCTTGGATTGGGTCCAAACGTCGCGCCCGGTGCCTGGGGCTGGCATCGGCTCACGATCAATTTTCCCGGCGAGCTTCTTCGCTAAGCTGAGGATAGTTAAATTGTCGGCCGGGACTCCGATGGCAAGTTCCTGGGCATCGCGAATCTCGCTGTCGCTGAATATCTCGTTTTCAGCGACAGGCAGATGAAAATGTTCAGTGAAGAACCGATACGCCTGGGTACGATTGTCTAACTGGTAATTATGTACTCCCGGATCGAAGTTCTCGTGCCAGCCAAGATTGTTCGGCACTCCATACATCTGAAAAAACGGCTTTACGTTGTCATATATATAAGGCCTGACCAGCGGAGCCCGAAAACAGCAGCTATCCACAGCATTGTGGATCAGAAGTGTAGGTCGGGGTGCGCGCATGGCAATAAATTCCGGGTAATCTATTCCCTGCATAAGATCCGGAGCGTCCTCTTCGATCTCATAGGTGTCTCGCGGGGTGGTCAGGTTGGATTCGCGCGATCCAAGGCCGGCCACCTCTACGGAAACAGCAACGCGGGGATCCATCGCTCCCAACATCACAGTCTGCCAGCCACCTCCGGAAAGCCCAGTGGCCCCCAAACGCGTGGGGTCAACCTGCGGTAGCGACGCCAGATAATCCAACCCTCGCCGCATCGCCAGATAGAATAGGCCGAACGCATTTGATCCGACCAGATCAAGGTGTGCTCCATAATCATGATCATTCCCCGGCTGGGACAATTCTCCGAATTCCATCCATCCGAGATTAAGTGCAACGATTCCGCGTTTGGCGAAGTTAATGCACCGCTTCTGTTCATATTCCACCGCAATCCCCTCGGGCTCATGCCCGATCAGATTCACTATGGCAGGAGCGCGCCCGGTAATCTTGTCCGGCTCATACAACAACGCGGTTGACATGAAGCCGGGGACTATTTCATAACGCAATTTGCGAATTCTGTAGCCATGGGTAGTCTCGATCACACCCACCTGCTCGAAACGCGGCGCAGACTCAACCCACTCGCGCGGCCAACCGTGGAACGCCACCTCTTGGAGGAGGTTATGCGCGCAGCCGCTTCTCTTCTGTAGTCCACTGCTCGGCCGAGGCCGGACGGGGCAGCGGCGGTAGGCGTTGCATTAGAAATGTCTGTAGCTGAAATTCGGTAATCGCCGGCAACTGAACAGGAGGCGCCTGGAGTGTCTCCTCTACCGAGGAAAGCATCGTAGTCTGGGCATAGCAGTAATCATTCGCAATGAAGCAAATACATCCTATACACGACAGAATGACCAAGACTGCCATTTTCTTCATGCTGAGTCCTTCTCTCCCGGTCTCCATTTAATAATCTGGCTTGCTGGTGCGGTAAGTCGATCATGCCCGGTACGCTTCAAAGCTGCTTCCGCTGGACCTCGTCCAGATAGATATCTTTGATGTTGCGAGAAGCTGCCACGCGAAAGTCCTTCACATCGTTAAGCTGGAATGTCGGTGCGCTAAGCACCTTGGGTGTTTTGACATGAAAAAAATCGGCGCCGTCCACATGATCCATCCAGAAGACCGGCCGGGCCTCGGGCTGCTTGAACGCGATCTCGACATTTGTAAACTCAACGTTGTTGAGATGACGAAGAAAAAAACCACTCGCTGGAATGTCGCCGAACATATCTGGGTCAGGATATGGATCGTCGCCCGTAGCCTCAGTGGGACTTAGCGCAGCCATTTGCTTTGTACCGCCGCCACGGTGCTCCACATACACATCGTGGATTTTTATGTCTTCGATCGCGTGACCGGGAATGCCGCTGATGATACCTCCACCGCCGAGTCGCGAGGCCGAATTGTAGCTGACAACATCGCTGATAATGACTCCTCGTATCTTGCCCACGGGAGTACCGGCCGGTCCCCGCATGCGGTTGCCTAAACGCAGAAAGATCGGCGTGTTGGTGCAGTCCCGCATCGTAATGCCGGAAAATGTAACTCCTTCGATCAGCGCGCCATCGGAGCTTTCAAGGGCAAAGCCTTTGCTGCCATCGAAGATGCAATTTGAGATAGCAATGTTCTTGAAACCTCCGTTCGATTCGGTTCCGAGCTTAATGCTTCCATTGAATTCCTCGGGGAAGTACGGCAGCACTTTGGCCTGTTCAGCCTTGTCGGTGGGCCATCTCTTCCAGGTACCATCCAGCATCGTTCCCAGTTGATATGCGCCAGTAACGTAGCAATTGGCGATGGTGACGTTTTCGGTCGTGCGTGCATAGCCGAGGGCAAAGGAGCTTTTCGGACAAATAGCATCGTCCCAAGGCGAATTAACGCTGCAATTCGAGACGCGGACATTCTTACAGCAGTCGATATCGATGCCATCGCGATTGGTGTCGATGAGGAGATTATCGATCGTCAGGTTATCAACGCCTGTTGCGAGGATGGCGAAGTGGCCGCCTTGAAGGATCGAGAAGTCGCGCAACACCACGTTACGGCAGTTTTTCAGGCCGATGGCCTTGTTCCCCATGCCCGGTGTTTCCGCCAGCGGCAGGTCACTCGCGCCACGGCTTAGACCCTTGCCCCAGATAAGACCGGTGCCAAGAATGGCGAAATCGTGGATATCTTCTCCCCAGATCAAGCTGTTGTGCCAGTGATTGTGGCCGTAGTCCTGGTAGTTCTCCCAAGGTTTGTTCGACTCTGCTGGATCGTAGTGGGAGTTACCGCTTGCGCCTCCTGCGGAAACAGCCGCTGCCAGGATGGTTGCGCCGGGCTCAAGAAAAAGCGCAACGTTACTCTTCAGCCGGATCGAATAGCTAGCATAGATGCCTGCCGGGAATCGTACCGTTCCGCCGCCTGCCGCGTTTGCAGATTCGATTGCCCTGTTAATAGCTGGGGTATCGATAGTATGGCCATCGCCGATTGCGCCGTAGATCTTTACGTCGAATATCTCGCCGCTTTGCTTGCCGGACACCACAGCCGCTTCCGCACGAGTGGCTGAAACCGAAACGGACACTGCAGCGGCCCCGGCTACGCTTGCACCTATCGATCTTAGAAGTTCTCTCCGAATGGAATCCATACGTATCGGTGCGACGCTCCCCTAATGAGTTAGACCAACGGCCAGTCCGCGCGAACAACCGCCCGGGTTATTCCCTTCCGCAGGCGCTTTATCGCCATCGGCATCGGCGGTGACAAGGCGCCTACCACATACACGCTTTCTGACTATCCCATCAGGCCGGTTTGGGTGAGCCAAGGGTGGAGGAGAAAATTCCCAGATCCAGGAGAAGATCGCCCCGGCTTTGAAGTTGGGGCCATAATACTTCATGGCTGATCTAGGAACCCTAACAATCTCCCCGGAGAAAATCAAAATGTAGTCTTCACGCCCAACTGCATAATCCTGGGCTGAGAGGTTCCATATGACGTTGGACCGCCGTATGCGTTCGATCCCAGTGTTCCCCCAATTTGACCAAACCCGGGGCTGCTCTCGTTGTTGTTGGGCGCCCCGAAGTTAGGATGGTTGGTGACATTGAAAATATCCGCGCGAAGCTGGAGAGAAACCCGTTTGAAAGTCGTGTTTTTGATGGCGGACAGGTCAGTATCAAAGAATCCAGGGCCGCGCAGTCCATTCTTTCCGATGTTGCCGTAGGTGCCAATCGCATTCGGCGCAAAGTCCGCAGGATTGATCCACTGACCGATAACCCCCGGGTGTGGCCGGTGGCCGAGCTTGGTCTGGTTGATATTCGACACATTAATTAAATCGGGCCGATCAGCCCCGATCGCGCTGAAGGAGTTATCAACACCGCTCACTATCGTGAATGGATTCCCGGTGGGATACCAGTTCACTATTCCAGTGGCCTGCCATCCGTTCAGGAACTTGTCTGCAATTCTCTCGATATGTAGGCTAGGCGTCACATAATTGGCGTTGAACTTGATGACCTTGTTCAGATCATCATCCGACGGACCGTAATCGAAGGAGCGGCCGCACGCGCAACTGTTGGTGTATTGCGGTGAGTCTTTGCTCGGCGCGAAGTCATCCATCGACTTGGCCCATGTGAAGCTTCCCAGAAGCGAATAGCCATGCGTGAAGCGTTTTTCCACAGTGACCTGGAGAGCGTTGTAGTTGCTGTTAACCCCGGTGTTGATGAACGGAACGGATGCGTAGTTGTCGATCCCGTATTTCTGATTCAAGAGCCGACGCGACTGCACGTTTGCCGGGTCCTCCGTCGAGCACGGGGTGGGCGGGGTACCCGGCGGGCTCCCGGCTGGAACGCACAGTCCAGGAATATAGACCGTCGGATTCAACTGCAGCATGCCGCTCTCCTGGTCGCCGGTTCCGTAGAGACGTCGTCCCTGATTTCCCACATATGCGAAACGAAAGAGCCAGTCCTGGCCTATGCCTCGTTCGAGGGTCAGGTTATAAGAAAGAACCATTGGCAAGCGCATATGTGGGTCCTGGAGTTGCGAAAAAGATATCGCGCCAGGGCCCTGCGGAAATGTGGCATCCGGCCCTGGATTACGGGGGCCGAAGTCCTGTGGAAAGGGATTCGGAATTTGGGCGCTGCCATAGGGGTCGGCTACGTTAAGAACTCCCTGCAGATTGACGACCGGCGCGAACGGAGGAACACCGACCATTTGTTGATAGATTAGGGAATTCGGCGGTTCGTAGTAATATCCTGCACCTCCGCGCAGACTTGTTCTCCCGTCCTGCGTCACTTGATACGCGAACCCGAACCGAGGTCCGTAATTGTTGTAGCTGGCGAAAATGCCGGCGTCTGGACAACCGGGATCGTGGTTCTTGCCGCCATAAATCAAGTCGGGAGGAGCGTTCGGATAGCGGACGGACTGGGCCGCGCCGAACTCAAAACAGGCAACCCGCCCCAGGCTGTCCTTGGCCGGAATCCAAGGGTCCCATCGAAGCCCTGCGCTAATCGTGAGGCGCGGGGTCGCTTTCCAATCGTCCTGCACGAAGGCGCTCCAGTTGATGCCGGTAAAGTTGAGATACAGTCCTCCGCCTTGGGTGAAGTTGCTCATCGTCCCGACGACGAAGTCTGCGAGGTTATAGCCGGTGAAACTATTAAAGAACTGGAAATTGCCGCCCTCCTGGAACGTGTTGGCCATTGGCTGAGTCGTGCGCACTGCTTCGCCACCGAACTGGATCAGGTTATTTCCCTTGGTCAGAGTCGCAATTTCCCGCAGGGACTGCTCGCCCCGGTTCCATATTCCATAGTTTCCGCTCCCCACACCGAAGCTGTTGGTGGAGAACGCCAAAGTGGGGCGGTATCCGGCTCCCGGGCTCGGCGGCAAAGCAATGTTTGCTCCTGCGTCAACCATGGAAAATGGGGCGCCCGAGTAGGTTGTGCCGTCGATTTTCGTAAGTCCGTAGTAGCTTCCCAGGATGAGATTTGGCGTGATGGTATACAAGTCGACGACACTGACGTTTCTGTCGATCAGCGTCTCGGCATTGCCTTCTGTCTGAAGAATGTTGCCGGCCGGAGGCAGAACCAGCGGTTGCGTGTATTTCTGCTGGAAATAATGACCGCTCAGGTGGTTTTTGGCAAAGTTGTAATCCACCTTCACCAGGTATTCATCCGTGTCTTGCACGGTCGGCAGCCCGTTGTAATAGAGCTGGTCGTTCGGATAGCCCGGAGGTCCCGGAATCCCAAGCTGGTCGCCATTGGGCAGCGGAATTTTACTTAGCAGGAAGGCTGCTACAGGACTGACCGGGACCTGGTTATTCGGATATAGCGCTCCAGTCACAGGATCGGTCAGTTGAATGCAGGTCCCGAACGGCTGACAGATTGGAGATCCCGGCGCGATCTCAGAAAAATCTCCTGTACGCTCTTTGGCGTCTGGCACAGTGGCGCCCTGCCCGTTGTTGGTAGAGTTGAATCGAGTGCCTTGGTAGCTTCCAAAATAAAACAGCTTGTCCTTGAGGATCGGGCCGCCGATAAATCCACCAAACTGATTCTGGTTCAGCGGACTGATGGATTGCGCAAACCAGTTCTTCGAGTCAAACATGTCGTTCTGATAGAACTCGAACAGTCCGCCATGGATAGAATCCGTCCCTGACTTCAGGGAGATATTGACTATGCCGCCGATCGCGCCTCCATAGACGGCGCTCATGTTGTTGGTAAGAACATTGAAGTCTTGAATCGCGTCGGGATTGGGGAATGGAAGATTGGTGTTGATGTAAGTGTCGTTGTAGTCGGCGCCGTCCAGTTGATAACTGACCCCATTGGCGCCGGCGCCGTTGATCTTGGCATATTGTTCGCTCGGAAACACGCCACCTTCGCAGTTCGCGGCGCAATAGCTGGCCGTCACATTCTGCGCCCCAGGTACGAGAAAGACCAGCTGCTGCGCGTATCGATTATTCAGCGGCAATCCAACAATATCTTTTTGGCTGATTATTTGTCCCAGGGTCGCGGAATCGCTCGTCACCATTACGGCGTTGGCTACGACCGTCACTTTTTGAGACACCGATCCGACCGTTAGCTGAATTGGCAGGGTGACAGTTTGATTCGTTGCGAGGGTTACCCCCTGGCGAGTGTAGCTATTGAAACCATTCCTTGTGACGGTGACTTGGTACTGGCCCACGGGAAGAGTCGGGAAAACATACTCACCGGAATTCCCCGACATTGCTGTCCGGGTAAACGCGGTCCCCACTTGCTCCGCTGTAATGCTTGCTCCGGCGACGGCCTGCCCGGACGCGTCAACGACCGTGCCTGCGAGACGCGCTGTCGTAAACTGCGCCCACGCCGGAGTCATGATTGAAAGAAACAGTGATAGCCCTAGAAAGAAGCACACCTGTCTAGGAGAGCTCCAATAGATCGCTTTCATTGTGGTGATCCCCTCGTCGCCAGCTAAAAGTTCTGAGGCTGTATTGCCTCGTCGCGCTCTCCAGCTATTTCTAACCCTCATTCAGAGGGTCGGCAATAAGATATTGCAAAATTGAATGGCATGCGTCCAATTGGCTGGACGACCAGATCCTGAGCTGCGGAGTTGAGGTATGGGAGCACAGGATCGACAATCCGGTCGCGAAGTTCGGTCGATATCTAGTCATGGAGTAACCGCCAGGCAGGCATTCCCTAGAAATTGGGCCATGGCCCATTTCGACCCGATACGTCAGGAAGAGCGGCGGGGTCGCCTGGCTGCCGGTGGCACCGATCTTCCTGTGTCTCCAACATCCTCCGGATAATTGTCGGCGAGTTCGCGAATTTGATAGCTGAATTCGATGAATCGCTTCTCCCACCGCTTGGCTTGCGCCGGAGTGTAGCGGTAGAACCCTCTTGCATTGGATACGCCGCGTGCGCCGGACTTCACCACGCTCTGCATAAGGCGAGGGACTTCTGTTCCGCAGGTGAGATCCGGCAGCAGGTCCTTCATGACTGCCGCGTACGCGGGAATCCCCGTTAGGTCCATAAAACGAAAAGGTCCGGCGAATGTCATCCAATAGCCATAATCATTGCGCAGTGACCGATCTACATCCGCGACGGTAGCGTACCCGGCTTCAACCAGATGAAATGCTTCCCGCAGCATCGCATACATGATCCTGTTGGTAATGAAGCCGCGAATGTCCTTCTGCAGAAGCGATGGTTCCTTTCCCCACGCACGCGCCAGCAGAATGGCGCGGTGGGCGTTCGCGATAGAGGTATTCTTCCCGCAAACAATTTCCATGAACCGGGTGATATGCGCCGGTTCCGCCCAATGCAAGCCGAGAACACGTTCAGGATGACGGCAGCCGCTTTGCAGATCCGTCACTGGAATCGCGGACGTGTTGCTACCTATAAGCGCATCAGCAGCAACAAATGTTTCGATGGCCGCGATCACCTGGCGTTTGATCGTGAGATCTTCAATCGTCGACTCGACGACGATTCGAGCATCCTTCAGGTCGGCAAATTCCGCGGAGATTCTCGCACGATCGATCAGCCTCGATGCCGACAAAGGGAGCAGCCCCTCGCCTTCGGCTTTTTTCAATAGCTGGAACAGTCGCCTGCGCGAGCTGCGCAGCTTGACGGGATTCGTTTCCACGCAAGATAAACGGTGGCCGGCTGCAAGGAGGCAGGCGCTGATGCTCGCGCCCATCAGTCCCATTCCAACCACACCCGCGACGCAACCGGCATCAGCTCTGGTGAGCCTCGCACCTGCTTTATGCTGCTTTTCTTTCTGTCGCTTTGGAACTTCTCTGGCAGCAGTCAACTACTATCTCCTTCTATCTCCCAAACAGACGGGCTGGCGGGATACGGCTCAATGCCTGTGTACTGACGACCTGACGGAGTTGCCCTGGTGTGTTTCCAGAGTGGCACCAAGCGCATCTTCCATTTGAGCCAATGTCGTTTCCACATCATCGAGGCTATGTGCTGCGGAAAGCGAGCATTGCTTCGTAGCCAGTGGAAAGACATAGATACCGCGACCGACGAGGGCGCGGCGGAATTCAGTGTCCAAGTCGAAGTTATGATGCATCGCCAGATCGTGCCAGTCGCGAGGTAGATGATCCATGAAGTAGAGACAAAAGGCCGATCCCTGTCGTGCGACGACTGCTGCCACACCAAGTCTGTCGACTATGGTTTCCATGCCTCTTTGGATCATGTCGCCAAGGGCCTCCACGTGCCGATAAATCTCGCCATTATTCATCTTCAGCCGCTCAATGGTCGCGATCGCCGCCACGGTCGGTACAGGATGTGCATTGTAGGTGCCCGCGAGCAATACACGTCGGGATGGTTCCGGGTCAATGAAGCGGTCCATCAAGTCCTGTCGGCCGCCCAGGATCGCGATTGGATAGCCATTTGCGACAGCCTTGCCATAGACAACCAGGTCCGGATTAACTTTAGCGATGCTCGCGTAACCGCCGATCGCATGCCGAAATCCTGTCTTGACTTCATCGAAGATGAGCACGAACCCATACTCATCCGCCAGAGCTCGCAATCCACTGAGATATCCCGGATCCGGCTTCACGACGCCAATGTTCTGGAGGACAGGTTCGATGATTAATCCAGCGATGGGATACCGCTCACAAACGAAGCGCACCGAATCCAGATCGTTGAAATTGATGCTGTGCACAAGACGCTGATGCTCCGCGGGAATTCCGGCGCTGATCGGCTTGAATGGATATTCTCCCGGGGATCGCCTTGGACCGATCTCATTTAAGGGCGTCATCAGATTGCATGAAACATCGTTATGCCATCCGTTATAGCCGCCCTGCATCTTGACGATATGTTCTCGTCCCGTAGCCGCTCTGGCAAGACGGATGGCTTGGTAGGTGGCCTCGCTCCCGCTGTTCAACAACTGCACGGAGTCGACCGCTGGAACGTGGTCACAGATGAGTTGCGCAAGGCGTCCCTCGAGGACGGTCGTGCCGGACCCAAACAGGCTGGCCCGTTCCCGCAATACGTTGATGACTGCGTCGGTCACATAGGGATCATTGTGGCCCAGGAAATGTGGCCCGAACGCGGCATGGTAGTCGATGTATTCGTTGCCGTCCACATCCCAGATCCTGGCGCCTTCCCCTCTGGCGAAGGCGATCTCCGGCTCAATGGCGCGGTTGACCGATACAACGCCGCCGGGAATGTAATTCTTGTTTTGTTCCAGCAGCTTCTCTGATTCTCTGACGGTCCGCATCGTGGTCTCCAATCATCGGTACCGATGGAAGCCAACTGCCCCCGGTACTGGAACCGAGATCTACTGCCAAGAAAGA
The DNA here is from genome assembly GCA_963744615.1 of uncultured Acidobacteriota bacterium. Taxonomy (GTDB): domain Bacteria; phylum Acidobacteriota; class Terriglobia; order Terriglobales; family Acidobacteriaceae; genus JAKAAZ01. Next base: position 803,629 of record CAVUUE010000003.1, on the reverse strand, counting down.
ATTAGTTTCACCCCGTGACCGCCCGAGATCAAGCGGTATGTGATGGCACGCACTATTCGCGTCCAGTATATTGGATGCGAGGAGCACCAGGATTCATGTCAAAGCCATACTCAGTTCCCTCGGTAAATCGGGCTCTCATAATTTTGGAGCTACTGGCCCAGTCCCGGCGAGGCCTTACGCTTTCGGACATTAGCAGAAAGCTCACGCTGCCAAAGAGCTCGGTCCATCTACTGGTGAAGACGCTGGAAACAACCGGCTACTTAAAGAGCAATCGTCTAAGTGGAAAGTACCATTTCGGTTTGAAATTAGTCAGCCTAAGTCACACCGCGCTGGAGAACCTGGACTTACGCGAACAGGCAAGACCGTTCCTGCAGGACCTGATGCTCAGGACCGGGCTGACCGTTCATATGGCAATCCTCGAGCAGGCCGAGGCAGTCATCATCGAAAAGGTGGAGGCGCCCGGCATGTTGCGCTTGGCAACCTGGGTGGGGCGGCGGCTGGATGCGAATAGTTCAGGCGTAGGCAAGGCGCTGCTAGCCTTCGCTCCCGAATCAAGCATCGATCAACGGCTTACCGGCCGACCGCTGGCGAGGCACAACAAAAATACTATAACTTCGCCAGAGAGACTCAGCCGCGAACTGAAGAAGGTCCGCGAACTCGGATATTCATTCGAGGACGAGGAAGGTGAGATAGGTTTTCGCTGCATTGGAGCCCCCGTCTACGACTCGGCCAATAGGGTGATCTCCGCTGTCAGCGTAGCGGGAACTACAGGTCAGATACCCAAGGAGAGGGTTCCAAAGCTTGCCTCGGTGGTGAAATCCGCCGCCATGGAAATTTCAACCCACTTCGGATACAAAGTGACCTCAGATACCAGGGATTTCCAGGTTGATCAATAGGTGGCGCGGCCGCCACTTAGATCAAAGGTGGCCGCCGTTGTATAGGAATTATCAGCCGAAACAAGCCAGGCCACCATGGACGCGATTTCCTCCACTTTGACAAATCGACCTCTCGGAATCTTTCCTAACATATATTCGATGTGTTCCGGCGTCATCTGCTCGAACAGTCGCGTCTTTGCCGCAGCCGGCGTGATGCAGTTCACCGCGATGTCATACTGTGCAAGTTCTTTCCCCAATGACTTAGTGAGTGCAATCACGCCCGCCTTTGACGCACTGTAGGCGGAGGCATTCGGGTTGCCTTCCTTGCCTGCGATGGAAGCTATATTGACGATGCGGCCGTAGCCCTGGTTCATCATGAACGGTACGATCGCTCGGCAACAGAAAAAGACGCCGTTCAGGTTCACATCGATGACTCTTTGCCATGCATCGACCGGGTACTCCCAGCACTTAGTGTTCGGCCCCGTAATGCCCGCGGATGCGACCAGGACATCGATCCTCCCCAGCGCCTGCTGAGCACTTTCTGCCGCGCCTTGAACGGCAGCCGCGTCCGTTACGTTCACGGTTTGAAAATGTACCTTGCCTCTTGCGCGCAAAGCATCCGCTGTCATCTTCAGCAGCTTCTCATCGACGTCCCATAGCGAAAGAGAAGCTCCGGAATCCAAAAACTTTTTGGCGATCGCGAGTCCGATCCCTTGAGCGCCGCCGGTAACGACAGCACAGCGGCCACTTAGATCGATTTTGTTCATGCAGTCTCGTCCCTCTATATAGTGGCCATAACTCAAAATTCTACTTTTACTGCGAGTTGCACGTCTCTGGGGCCCGAACTGGACGAAATGATGCCGGCGGTGCTGGTGCCAATTACCTGGCCGGGAGCACCAAAATTTGTGTGATTGAAGGCGTTGAAAAGCTCGCCCCTGAATTGCGCCGTCAGTCGATTTGTGACGGTTGTCCTCTTTATAAAGGCGAAGTCCCAATTCTGAAATCCCGGTCCCAACAGTATATTGCGGCGAGCGGTTCCAAATCGCGGAGTCCCGTTTGCGAGAGCTTGCGCCAGCGCGGCTGTAGTGAAGCAGTTAACGTTAAACCACTCAGTAATCTTCTTTGGACCGGTCCCGTTGCAGACGCGATCGGGTCGTGGCGAATAGGAGCTTGTATTGGAATAGTCCTGCGATGAAGTGACGGTGAATGGCAGACCACTATGAGCGGTAATAATTGCGCTCACTTCCCATCCACCCGCGAACATGTTGGCATAGCGTCCGTTCGCCAGAAATCTCTGTCCTCTGCCGAAAGGCAACTGGTAGATTGGGCTGGCGACAAATGTGTGGGTGACATTCTCATCCGAGAGCCCGTAATCCGCCCTGGGATTGTTATCGTCCTGCGGACGGGTCTGGTCACCTACGTTCCCACCCTGCAGATCAAGGTTTTTCGCGAATGTATACGAAATCAGTGCCGCGAAGCCATGAGATGCTCTCTTCTCGATTTTTCCGTAGACCGATTCATAGTTTGAGTATCCGGTGTAGTCGTCGTAATTTAGAGGGCCGAAGTCAGGCCACGGTCTGCGAGGCTGCAGATCTCCCACACCTGGCCTGGGTTGGTTGCCATACTGATGTTCATAATCGAGGTGCAGCCCACGGCTGCCGATATACGCGACCTCCGCGCCCCAGGTCCTTGCCAATTGCGACTGCACGCTCAAGCTCCACTCGTAATTTTGAGACGTTCTATAAAAGGGCGTCGGCATCAGCTGGGCAGTTATTCCCGCTAGAGACACTAAAGGTGCATTGACGAACACCTGCTGTGTCTTGGTCGGCACTCCATCGGTCAGCGGAGGTGGATTGCCGAATGATGTGGTGTAGTTTGGAGTTTGTGTAGAAACCGGGTTGTTGTTCGCAAACGATCCCAGGCGATTGGTGTCGGGAACATTCGAAAATATTCCTGCTCCCGCGTGAAGCACCAGCTTGTCGGAATTCATTGGCTGCCATGACAAGCCAAATCGCGGAGCAAAAAAACCGGCGCCAGGACCGTAACTCACCTCGCGTACTTTGTTGCCCGTCAGGCCCTTTTCCTTGCGTACTGCCGAGGTCATAATCAGGCACTGTCCAGTGGACGAGATAAAGTAGGGATTGGAGCAAAGGGCGTCGTTGGCGGCGTCCGGCAACGCGGTCAGCAGAAGAGCATCGCCGGGTGAGAATGTTTTCGACAGCGGAAAGAAGGCCGCGAGCTGATTGTGGGTATCCATAGGTTGCCGGTTGTACTCCCATCGCAACCCGGCTTGCACCGTGAAACGCGGAGTTACACGGAAACTATCCTGGGCAAAGAACGCGATCCAGCGTCCGCCAACAAGATTTGTCACAATTGCGTTTTTTGTATAGTCTCCGGCGGAAGGATACCCGAGTTCCAGGTCGGCTAGATCCGACACATTGGTAACTCCGGGGATTTCGCCGGCAAGAGAAGAATACTGTCCATTGAAATAAAAGACTCCATTCGCCTGGAATGGGTCTGTAACTCCCTTAGTTTGCCAAAAATCCCAAGTCGTGCCCAAGGCAATCGTGTGACGTCCTGCGACCTTCGTGAACGTATCCTGATATCGCTCGATCGAATCCGGAGCCGCGACTGGATAATATCCCGGAAAGCCATCGCCCCATAGAGGGAAATTCTGAAAGGAAACATTGGGGTATAAATTGAACTGCGGCAGCGGATTGGTCAAGCCGGCAATGCCGAAGCTGGCAAGTGTTCCTGGAGGCCTCGGACATCCCTGGCAGTTATAGCTCAGATAGTTTCGCTGATAACCGATCCGTACATCGTTGATGGAGGACGGACTTAAAACATACGTCCAGCCGCCAACTAAATTCTGACCCCGGAAATGTTGATAGGCATTGAAGGTGGGCAGTGCGCCCGGAAAAAGGATGTTTGAGTTCCCCAGTAAGTAACGGACGAAGACGGTGTTGTTTTTCGAAATAGTACCGTCCACACGCGCGTCATACTGATCATTTTGCCGAGTTTGTGGCGTTTGGTTCGTGTAGTTGACTACGCCCGGGGTGTTCGGCTGCGGGAAAAGCGCCAGCACCTTCTGCGCGACCGGGTCCAGGGTCGTGATAACGTTGCCGGGGATTGGCGTGCCGACCAGCACTGTAGTGGTACCCGCGCCCGGGTTCGCAGGGTCGGCCGGGCACGTGTAGTTGTACTCGGTAGCCGGGTCGAATAACTGCCCGGTATCGTAGTTCAAATTAGGTGGAGCAGCTGCCCCGCTCGAGGCGCAGAGATTCGCAGTCGTTCCAGTCAAGAAAGAGCTGAAGTCGCCCGCCCTTTCCGCCGCAGTCGGCACGACGCTGCGACTGGACTTCGCCCTGGGTCAAACGCAGTCCCTCATAGGAACCGAAGTAAAATATCTTGTTCTTGACAATGGGACCGCCTACCGCGCCGCCAAACTGGTTGCGCGACAACGCTGGCTTACCCTGCGCAAAGTACCCCGTGGCATCCATAGCGCTGTTTCGCACAAATTCCCAAGCAGACCCATGCAGTGCATTCGTTCCTGACTGAGTGATCAGATTCATGATCGTTCCGGAGGCCAGGCCGAAGGAAGCATCGTACACGTTGTTCTGGATCTTGAATTCCTTCACCATCTCCGGGGGTGGATCCAAAGCGAAACTGCTATTGTTGAGCGCCCGTGAGATCATTCCATCGATCAATAGGAGATTGCCGCCGGACCCTCCGCCGCTTCCGCTGTATCCGAAGTCATTAAAACCGGATCCATTTGCCGGTCCGGTCGCCAGCGACCTTCCGCTCGTGTCGACCGTTCCCGGAACCAGGAGGGCAAGTTGGCCGACCTCCCGCAGGTCCAGAGGCATGTCGAGAATCTGCTGCTGACCGACGGTCGTGCCGAGACTGGCATTCGTAGTATCGACCATCGTGGCAGATGCCTCCACAGTGACGGTCTGCTTTACTGTGCCGACGTTCAGCACGATATTCTGGGTCAGCTGCTGGTAAACCCTGAGGGGAATGCCCGCGAGGGTCGCAGTATTGAAACCGGCGTGAACCGCCGACAGGTTGTAAGCCCCGGCAGGCAGGGAGAGGAAGCTGTAGCGCCCAGCCGAATCCGTCGTAGTGCTGCTTGCAACACCTGTGCTCGTGTTTGTTGCTGTGACTTCCGCTCCGGGAACAACGGCCCCTGCAGCGTTTGTCACCGTACCTGTGATTCTTCCTGTGTCTGTCTGTGCGCGACATGGGAGTGCGGCTAACGCCCACATCAGGCACACAAGGGTCAACGCTGATCGCAACCAAATCGGGCCTCCAGCAGGAGAATGAGTTCGTGAACAGACAGCTAGCGCCATCTGTCGGAACCCGGAAAACCTGCGCCCGACCACGCCAACCGAAAACCCAACGGGCCGTCCCTCACCCTTAGTCGAAATAGAATCGCTGGCCCAATAACGATAAAAGTGTTCCATATTCTCTCCCCCGAGATCTGGTCTCTTATCAATGAGCAAGGTAACGCAGACGGATGACTCGGGTCGACAGAAACAATGCCGCGAAAAGATAATGCGTCCAATATGCTGACCAGGGTCCTGGGGGAAGCTGAAGGCGGTTTCTTCAGGTCAGAAAGGTGATGCATAGCGGGGTGCCCACCGGGGTGTATCGTCCGGTAAACGTCAACATGCCGGTACTCTTGTTAATGCGAAACGAAGTGATCTGGTCGCTCCGCTGGTTGCACGCATACAAAAAATTTCCGAGAGGGTCGATATTGAACTGGCTCGGATAGTCCCCTTCCGTCATTGTTTCCCCAACCCGTCCTAGATAGCCGCTCGCGCTCACAGCAAATACCGCGATGGAATTATGCAGCCGATTGGCGGCGTACACGAATCGGCCGCCGGGCGCCAGCATGATCTCCGAACAGAAATTAGTCCCGGTGAATCCTTGCGGCAGCGCGGAGATTGTCTGTTCTGGGTGGAGCGCTCCGGTTTCCGAGTCGTAGAGGAAAAATACGATTGTCGACGCCTCCTCCTGAATGGAATACATCCACATGCCATTTGGATGAAATACAAAATGGCGAGGCCCATCTCCGCTGGGCAATGACACGAACGGCGCATTTGCGGGCGTAAGTTTTCCTGTGCCGGAGTCGAAGTGGAAGACATAAATCCGGTCCTGCCCAAGATCGGTTTGCAGGACAAAGCGGTTCTTGGGATCAGGATGGATCATGTGAGGGTGTGGCGCATCATGACCGCTGATTGCGAAGCTGCCTGCTGGAGCATCGGTTGCATGTGTGCTTCCGAGATGCCCGCTGTCCTGATGGAAATCTACTGCGGGTCCCAACCTTCCGTCCGGCAGAATGCGAAGTACTGCAGTACTGCCGCCGAAATAATTCGCCACAAAGGCGTACTTCCCAGAAGCATCGACACTCAAATAGGCCGGACTTGCGCCCTGCGAACTGACGGCATTTAGAAATTCGAGATCGCCGCTCCGCCGATCGATGGCGAACGCGCTCACTGAGCCACCGCTCCCTTTGAAATTTTGAACTTCATTGCCCGCGTACAGATACTTCCCGGACGGGTGCAAAACAATCCAGGTCGGGTTGGCGGTTCCCGACACTATTTTGATGAATGACAGTTCTCCCGTTGTAAGGTCCATTTCGAACAGGCAAATCCCTTTTCCGTAGGCTGTGCCGTCCACCGGACTGGTGTCGGTACCCACATAAGCCAGCGTTCTGCGTCTGTTCAGGCCCGCAGCCGGGCTTACTGCTACGGAGGCAATCGCTAACACAGTCGCAGACTTCAAAAACGCCCGTCGTGACGTTGCGCTTCTACCATCCAGTGGGTGTGAATAACTTTTGAGCTTCAACGGACACCTTTTCTGGCGAGCCTATAAACGACTCCGGGCACGATCAAGCGATCACTTGCCCGGGGTGGTCGAACCCTCACTACCTTCGATGATCGTATAAAGAGGTGGCAGAATGTCTCCCTCATGCGATCGGTCATTGAAGTTTCGCAGCTTGTCCTGCACGCCGCGCCAGTATTGGTCTTCAGCGTCCCACCGGCCCAGGGCCGTTCCCAGGCGATATGGCTCGTATTCCCGCAGCCACTCGGCGCGGTATTCAGGTCGCAGGCCGGTGATCCTGTCCATTAAGTCCATCGGGTAAGCATGATCGTAGTGCGTGACCTGCGACTCCCACTCGTTCCACCAGCGTTCCGAGTTAGGATGCCGTGGTCCGAGCTTCACCCATAATCCGTCGAGATCCAAGGGGGTCTGGAATTTCTGTCCCGCGTAATCGAGTAGCTCGCTTCCAATCAGAAGGCTGTTTACAGTCGCCGGATCGACGCCGAGCTTATATGCATGCATTAGAGACGTCTCCGCCGCTTCTGCCTCGAGCCGCGCCTCGTGCAAATCCTGCCTGTGCTTAGGCAATGACGTGCGATATTTCGCCAGAAAAGGGTCGTCCCAAAGAGCAAACATCGTCTGCTCTTTGCCCAGTACTTCTTGCAGGGTCGTCTCGCTCTTAGACATGCTGCTCAAGGCATTTGCGATGTCAGGAGCGATGTTTGCCGGGTACATCGCTTGCGCATAATCGGAAAAAAAATCTGCCCGGTCCATCGGCGTAGATTGCCACGGTGCTGCGGCGCCGTACGCGATCCCCGGCAGCGACATACGAAAGAACAATTGCGCATCATCCGCCCACACAGAATTGACCAGACCCAACGCACCGGAACGCCGACCCGCCGCCAGAAATGTGTCGATATTGTCAAAGGTCGTGTCGTAGTCTGGAGCGATGTTGTCATAGCTCATCACACCTGGTTGCACGAAATGCGGAACATTATGCGCGATCAGCGGCCCAAGCCATCGCTTGTAGGTCGGATCTTCCGATGTGTAATACCAGGCGACGGCGATCAGTCCTTTGGGCAGCTCGGGGATCATCTGCGGATACTTCACCATGATGTCGTCGTACGCCATGACGTGCTTCCCGTGCTGCTGGAAAAGCCCGGCGACCGCGTTCAGCTGCTTAATAAAGAGCGCGGTAGGAGCTGCCGCCGCGGCGGCTGTCTGCGCCTCTGCAATTTGAAATGTCTCATCGAAGCCAATGCTCACGAATGGGCTTGGAAATAGCTCGGAGAATTGGTCAGCCCAGTCGGCGAGAAGAGGCATGACCTTCGGGTTCGTAGGGTCGAATTCGGTGCCATGCGGCTCGTCGGAAAGTGCCGAGTATTCCTCGATTCGAAAAAGGTCGTGCTGGTGCGCATATAAGTCGAAGTTGGGAATCACGTCAATGTGTCGCTGACGGCCATACGTCACAATCTGCCGCACCTCATCCTGCGTCAGCATTCCGCGCGGATTCAACAACGGATAACCTTTCAGCTCGATGCTGTCTTCGCTGTAAATGTAGTATTGGTTCGCTTTCCACCGAGCCAAAAAATCCAGCTGGCGCTCAATTTCTTTTTCACGGGGTAGAGGCCCATGGCTTATATCGACCATCGTTCCCCGAAACGCCACAGACGGCCAGTCATGAATTTCTGCTACTGGCAAAACTGCATCCGAGCCGGACCCTTCGATCATCTGCCGAAGGGTCTGGATTCCGTGGAAAACGCCCGCCGAAGAACTCGCATGAATCCTAATATCGTGAGGGCTGACGGTTAGATCGTATGCTTCTTTGGAGTTCGCCCCAGGCAAGTCTCCGGGCAGCGCCAGCGGTTGATCTGTAGCTCCAACGCGTTCAAGCGTAATCGTCACGCGGGAGCCGCCCGAAGCACCTTCCCGGATGGCGGCCTGGGCTCCGGTGCATTTCGCGAGATATCGCGACAATTCCTCTGCTGCAAATCTGTCTTCCGCACTCGGCGTGGACGGAAGAACGATAGTCGCCCCTGTCAGAGAAACACTTCCGGTACCGTACCGGATCTTCTGCGGACGCGGCAAAAGAGGATTGTGTTCCGCATATGCAGAAGTGCAGGCGAACGCACAAAGCAGCAACGCAATAAATATTCTCCGAAGCATCGTTTCCCTTCCAATTGACGATTGAATTCGCGGTCTGTGAATCCAGCCAAGTTTCGCGCGTAGGTTTTCGACAGATCAAGCGCAATCCGCGGATCCCAGCAGATCGCGTCCAATGTGCTGGATGGCTCGCGCTATGCCAGAGAAGAGCGGCTAAGCGACTTTCCCGCGCGCTGCCACCCTCCACTCATCGACAACCTGCTCTCCGGATACGAGGAAGACTCGATCATGCAGATTGATGCAGGGGCAGACGTGGTTCGGAATTACCCGCAGCCGATCTCCCATCTTGATCCGCGAACTGTCCTCAACTGTAAGATGACCGTGCTCTTCGGAGAGGCCCTCCAAGATCACGCCCGGACGATCTTGTACATATCCAAAGTGCTGTCGGCCGCCCGAAAGTAGAGCGTCCGCAGAGAGTGTCTTACTCCCCGCATCGATGATGGCTTTCCCTGCGACGCTCGTGCTGACTACTGTAGTGAGCACGGTTGCTGCGCAATCGGAATACCTGGCGGATTCAGCCTCCACTGTATTCCGGTCGTTGAAGACGTACGTGCCAGGCCGAATTTCGGTAAGGCCGTGGAATCGATGGCTGTCGAGAGCAGCGGGAGTATTGCCACCGCTTACCACCGGATAAGGGATTTGAGCCGCATCAAGTTTTGCATACAGTCCATCAAGTATTGAGTTCTCGCTGGTAATATTTTGCTCGCGGATGCTGCGGTTGCCCATGATGTGGCCCGGGTAGACAGAAATGCCTTCCCAGCGCAGGTTTGGAAGCGTCATGATTTCCCTTGCGACAGTGATCGACGCAGCGCTTGGCCCAAGTCCGCAGCGGCCAAAACCAGTGTCAAATTCCAACCGAATTCCTACATGGACGCCCTCCGCTTTTGCGGTCTGCGAAATGCCCGCCGCAACAGCGAAGGAATCCATTGCAACGGAGATTTTTATGCGTGTCGCAAGCCTGGCCAGACGCTTCCAGTTGCGCTCGCCCCAAAGCGGATAGACGATCAGAATGTCGTCGATCCCCGCAGCCTCCATGACTTCCGCTTCGCCCAGCTTGGCCACAGTAATGCCAGGAGACCCGTATTGCAGCTGCAGCCACGCGATCTCCGGAATCTTATGAGTCTTTGTATGCGGGCGCAACACAAGGTTCTGCCCGCTGCAATACTTCGCCATGCCAGCAAGATTGCGATGCAGGACGTCGACATCGATCAGGACCGCCGGAGTATCTAAATCGTAGATATTCATACACGCTCTAAAGCAAGCCTACGCAATGCTTCCGGAAGCGACAGCAACTCTGCCATTGCGTAGCACTGCTCTAATTCCTTCCGGCGCAACGGCCGGCTTGTCATAATCAGCATCCGTATGGATGACATCTGGATCAAACACGGTAATATCCGCCACATGGTCTTGCGCGATCACGCCTCGATCCTGCAGATGGAACACCGTTGCGGGCTTCCCGGTAACTTTATGGACAGCCTGTTCAAGGCTCAGCCATTTGCGCTCACGAACAATTTCTCCAAGCAGCAGCGGGAAGGTTCCGTATAAACGCGGGTGCGAACGGCCGTGGGTATAGACGCCGTCGGTAATGACAATTGACAAAGGATGCGTGAGCAGCGCATGAAGGTTCTCGTTCGATTGGGCATGCTCCACAATGTTGACGTTCCCCTGTTGCTCCAGCAGAAGATCCAGGACCGTGTCGCTGGCTTCAGTCCCGCGGACATCCGCAATGTACTGGATGGAGCGGCCCACCAGCGAATCTGGGTCGTTTGCGGCCGAGACGATTACGACTCCATCCCATCGAGCCTCGGGTTTAATTCGGACCCGGATCGATTCACGCTCGATTGGATCGCGGAGGCGGAGAAGGAGCTGCGAAATTCCTCCATCCAGCGCATCCTGGGGGAGTACTTGGGTCAGCACGGTGCTCCCCGCCAGCCAGGGATAGGCATCAAAAGCCAGATCGATGCCGCGGGCGAAAGCCCTCTCGATCTTCGCAATGGCGTATTGCTGCAAGGGCCAGTTGTCAGGACCGGCAGCCTGCAGATGCGAAATCTGCAAGCGGCATTCGGAGGCCTCCGCAATGGAAATCTGTTCTTCCACTGCTTCCACCAGCGTGTCAGAATAGCTCCGCATGTGAGTGGCGTACACGGCCCCTCTCCTCGCAACTACACGGCAAAGCGCCTTCAATTCCTCGCCGGACGCGCCAGATCCGGGAGCGTACATAAGCCCGGAAGACAACCCTGCCGCTCCTTCCTGCAAGGCTTCATCCAGTAGCCGCGTCATGGTATCGAGCTCTTTGCTCGTCAGCGCTCTGCTCGTGTTTCCGGCGACCTTGATCCTCAAGGAACCATGGCCGATTAGCGAGACGACAGTTGCGGTCTTCGATTCGCCCGCACTCTTTAAATAATCGGCAGCGGAATCCCACCTCCAGTTGTTATCCCCACAAAGAATGCCGTTTGCGAACTCCCGCAACACCTGCGGATCTTCCGGTGCTGGATACGCAGAGAATCCGCAGTTTCCGACAACCTCAGTCGTCACTCCCTGCAATAGCTTTTCGGTGCGATTCTCAAGCACCTGGAGGTCCGAGTGACTGTGCGCGTCTATGAATCCCGGCGCAAGCACGAAGCCTGCGCAGTCCATTGTGTTGTATTCGTCCCCCGCGGCTCGCAAGGAGAGGCTCTCGGGTCCGCCAATCGCTACAATCCGATCTCCCTCGATGAGAACATCGCCGGCGAATGGAGCAGCGCCGGTCCCATCCACGACTCTCCCTCCAGTCAGGATGATTCCTTTTTTCATCGCGCTACAACCTCCGCGGACGCATTCGCTCCTGGCCCGATGGACTCGAGACTTCGCACCAGTTCGAGCACCTTCCGATTCAAGAAGTTTATGTGAGCGCGATCGATATTATCTACAGTAAGCGTGGCATCGCGGACATCAGTGTTTGGCATTACGCCGCGCGCCGCAAGCAGCGCTTTCTCCGCATGATGAAAAAACTCAAGGCTCTGGAGAGAGTAAGTGATCTGCGGCAGCACGCCTCGGAACAGTTCATACGCACCATCCTTATCGCCCGCGCGCGCCCTCTGCCAAACAACCCGCAGTATGTCCGAAACACCCAGCCCAGGCATCACGCCACAGATTCCCGCATCGATAAGTTCCAGCATGTACACGCCACCCCATCCGTCGATGACTCCAACCGCGCCGCTTGTTTCTTCAACGATGGAGCGCACCCGCCATGACATCATCGGCTCCTCAAGCTTCAAATAGCGGAAATGCTGGTGTTGGCTATGAAGCGATTTGATGAAGTCCACACTCACCGTGGCCCCTCCTGGATTGAAGTCCTGAATGATGAGGGGGACGGTAAGTGCGCTTAGGATCCGATCGAAATAGCGAAGCAGGTCGCGTTCCGGCAAACCGAACAGCCTTGGAACTGCGACAGATATCGCCGCTGCCCCAGCGTGTTCCAATTCGCGCACAGTCTCGACCGCATAAGCCGTGGAAATTTGATTTACCTGCGCCACAACGGGGAGCGCTCCATCGAGAGTGGCAATGGCCTCACATACAAGTTGCCGACGTTCATCGTCGCGAAGCTTGTAAAACTCACTCGCATAAGCTGGCAGGCAGACACCACATACGCCCGCGCCGGCTGCAAACTTCAGCAGGCTTTCGAGCACGACCCTATCGACGCCGCCCTCGCGAGTGAACGGAGTCGGAACGATAGGAACAATACCGTCAACCTCAAATGCCGCCATGTGCCTCCATCTCGCGACGGCGCTGCTTCTCCTCATACACCGTCACGAGGAAGCAACTCACGAATATCAGCACGCCGCCGGCAATCAGACTTGGGGTCAACTTCTCTCCGAGCAGAAGTGAGGAGAAAAGGAGTCCGAAGACTGGCAGCAGATAAACCGAAAGAGCCGCGCGCATGACCTCCACCGACTGGATCACGGCAAAATAGAGCAGCATGGAAAGTCCCAGGCTGAAGACGGCGATCAGGACGAGGCTCCACCATGCCGATGGATCAAGATGCGCCAATTGCCGCCAGCTGCTGCGCTCAGTGATCACGCAAACGACAAGCAACTCCAGGTCGGCGACAATAAAGGTCCATATCAGCACCTGCGCCGGAGAAAGTCGCGAGAGGGCGCGTCGACTAAACGAATTATTGAAAGCGCTGCCGGCGCAGCTGGCAAGTACCAGGAGGTTGCCGGCCAAATATTCGAGACGGAACAGACGTGCCTGGTGTATGTCCTTTAGCGAGATCACGCAGACCCCCGCGATCGCGATGGCGAAAGACAGGAGCCGCAATTTCGTCATGCGCTCATGAAGAAACAGAGAAGCGCTCAACGCCGTCAGAACAGGAACGGTTAGGGCAAGCACGCTCGCGTTAGACGCCAAGGTTCGCTGCACGCCGAAAACAAGTCCAAGCTGCGCTGGCACGATTCCAAGGGTGCCCAGCAGAATGATATCGAGCAGAATGCCACGGTTGTCGCGCCGGAACAGATCCCGATCGAGCTTTGCAAACGGCACGATTAGCAGGGTGGCAATAGCCATCGGCAGCAGTGTTACCAGGACTGGCCCCAGTTCACGGGTGGCGATCCGCGCACCAGAAAATTGAAATGCCCACATTGCATTCACTGCGATCAGCGCGCCGAACGCAAGCATAGGCTTGCGCGCAAAGGTAGTCGCGGGGCGGTTGGAAACGACTGTGTTGTCGAGGGGCTGGGGGGCGGCGGCTTCCATCTAGGAGACGATGCTACAAACGCCCGTGATGGACGTCAATGCCCATTGGGCTCGCGGGCAAAGGGGTGTTCAACCAATTGCACAGGTCGCGAATCGCCAAGCCCTCGCAGGAAATCACCTGGAGAGCGCCGGCGATGCGGCGACACAACTTGCGTTCGCAATCGAGATTCTGGAACACCCATTACCGTGAACAACCCAGGGCGGCTATCTTGTTGCCCATCTCTAGACGAACAGACTCCAGCAAGGCCGAACTTCGCGTCCAATCCGTCCAGTCGCGGCCTACCTTTCGCGATTCATTGAGCGCCCATTCTCCGTGGCCACAGTTCTTCAATACCTGGATATACCCGTAGTCTTGCACACCGTCCCGCAAATACTTCATTCTCATTGAAGGAGCCACGCCCTTCAGCCCTGCCGGTGCGCCGGGATACACCAGAATTCCCTCGCCTGGAAAATCGGGGTTTTGGTTCCCCTGGGGATTCTCCCACGGGTCAGCAGACCAGTCGTCCACGCTCCAATACAGGATCCCCGTGAGCCCTAGACTTTGGTTGATGAACCCCGGTTGGATCCTGTAATCGATCGGAAGGAAATCCAGTTCCCACTTCGGCGAGTAGGCTTCCTGGACCAGGTCGTTGTAGGACCAGGCCGCATCTCCTTTTTTCAAAACAAAGGTCACAGCTGGCGGCACTTCGGCTTCGGCGTCATTGTAGTTTTGAGGAAGCATGGTCCAGATATCGACCGCCGAGCGCCCGGTACCCAGTCCGTCGTTGTAGAGCTGAGGCACAGGTTGCTGCGTCACCAGATTCTTGATGCCGGCCCGATGCAAAACTTGGGCCCAATCAATTACGGATTTGTAAAACGCCTCATCGGTACAGGAGCTCTCCGGATCGGCTGAATCGTCGTACAGGAAGAGCCCCGGCGCCTGCATAGCCTTTTCTTGCTCGACTGCCGCCAGGGTGGGCGGCGGCCCTGGGGTGCAGGAGCCGTAGCTTACCCCGTCGAAGAATTGAGTGTCTGTTGCGAAGTGCCCATATTTGCGGATGAGCCCAGGCTCCTCCGCCGGCTTTACGTAGTCAGGCATCAGTTTGTTTCGCAGGAGTTCATCATCTAAGCCTGCTGGATAAGTGCCGGCGCCATTGAATGCGGATTTAAGATAAGGCTCGCGCTGTAGAGTGAAGTTCCATACGTTGACAACTACGCTGCCCTCGATAGATCCTCGATCGCTCGTTACGGTATAGGTTCCCTTGTATCGCCCGGCTTTGGCATTGCGAGGTACAAGGACATCAACCCAGAAAACTGTATTGTGGCCAGCGGCCAGACTCAAGGGAGCCGCTAAGTACGCGCCTCCCATGGGTGGCTTTCCCGTAGCCGGGTCAATAAATGGAATCAGCGCATCGGGAAATGTGTCGACACTCGTAATCGGAAGATTGGGAGGCCCATTGTAGGTAGGGCTGTGAACGAGGACCGTCATATACTTCTCCCGATATAGGACAACGTTCTCCCTGGGAATTCGCGCATCATCGCTCCCCGCCATAACCAAATCGGAAACGGAGAAGTTCAGGTCCGTTAAACCTCCAGCCGGCGCCTGCACCGCAACCTGGAATGACTGGTATTCTCCGCGCGCCGCGTAAATCGCGGCCCTGACTTGAGTACCAGGCTTTTCCGTTTGGGTGACTCTGATCAACGTGCTTGGGACAACCCAGGCGATCGGGCCTTCCGCAAGCACCGTCTGCGAAGCAATGAGGATCCCCACTATCACGGAAATGAACAATCCAATTTTTTTCACGTCAGCCCTCCTGCCCCAACTGGACCATCACCTTCTGTGGATCACATAGGCGGCGGATTGCCGTGTCAATCAGAAAGCAGGAAGGCTCGCGTATCCGTGTGCAATTGGTTGAACGCATTGTCCGCCACTGAATGGTCCGTTCTTGCTTCCTGCCTGCGTGCGGTTGTAGATATTGGGTTCGGGTGCCTCATCCCCGTTGGCCTTTTGCGGCGTAGATAGTACGGCAAGCAGGTAAAAGCCAATAGCACGCGTCATCTGCAACAGGAGAGTTGAGGAACAGCTTGGCATGAAGTCTTCGATTAGCTATCGCATTCGCAGAAGGACCGTTGCCGCTTCCTGCTTTCTGCTGCTATGCGTAATTGCTGCGGCAGAAAATTCCCGCATCCCGGGCGCTGCGGCTCCGTCCCCTATGCACGTCAAGCCCTACCGGGTCTTGCTGGTGGTCGACCACTGGAACGACCCTGCTGATCTGGTGGTAAAGAGCGAAAAGGATAATTTCCAACCTGTTGCGGCGCTCCTCAAAGCGTGGTCTGTTCCTTTTGACATTATGAGGTTGGACCAGCAGCATCTCGACGCCACTTCTCTGTTTCGTCGATCAGGTAGCATTCGTTATGGTGTTGTTATTTGGCTCGCCGACTCGTCCTCTTACGTCGATCAGGATCTTGCTTCTCTCGATCAAGCAAGTCGAGCCGGGATGAGCCTGATCGTAGTCCGCTCCAGGTTTCTCGACCCTGCGCTGGATAAGTTGTTGGGGCTGAAATTCAACCAGCTCTACGCGTCAACAGATACCTTGCGTATGACCAAAGATCACTACATCACTCGCGACATCGTCGGCGAAAACTCCTTTCCTAGCCAGGTGAATGATGATTCCAATCGCTTATGGGTTGATCCGACGAGCGCTGAAACTCTAATCTCTCAAGGCCAACATCCCGTACTTACCATCAATCAATTGGCGCCGGAAGTTTCTGCAGTATGGCTGGGACCCCCAACCTTGTCATTGCTGGCCAGATCCTCTTTTTGGAGGAACCTTTTCTTTCGCTCGCTGGTTTGGAGCCTTGGTTACGTGGTCGCGCCCAACGTGGATTACACTCACCGCATTATCTTCGAGCTTGACGACTGGGGAACGGCGGACAAGGGTTTCCTTGGGTACTGGCACTATCTCGAGCCAAACCAGGAGACCATTCGTCAGTATCTGATTTCGCCTCTGAAACAGCACCATGCCAGCGCAAGCGTCATGGTCGATACCGGTTATGTCGACCGGCAATCGAAACGGATCCTATCGCCCTGGACGCAGAAATTCACCGACTCGTATGGGCTCCATCAGGATTTCGCCTCCACCCGAGCAGGCCTGAATGACGGCGTCGCTGAAGGTGTGCTGGACATCGAGAGCCACGGATGGACACATATGCAGCCGGACCTTGCAGCGCCCCCCGGGCCGTGGTGGACGGCGGATATCGCGGGACAAGGCTCGTTAGACGGCTGGTACGTGGAGTTTCAAGACAGGCTGCGCGACAAGGAAGTTCCGGCAGCCGCGCAGCTCTACCACATGAACCGTTCTCTGACGGAATTGCGGCAGGATTTCGGAGTTCATGCGCTGGAGTTAAAGCCCGGCGGCGATGCGTGGTCCAGGTCTCAATTCAATAACACGGCCAGCTTGGCGGCCCGGGTAGGCTTCGGTCTCTTTCACGGCGATACGGCAACCTACTATCTCGACCATGAACTTGTTTTAGATATGGCGGAAGTTGTTCTTGACTTCGACACATTCTGGGGCGGTCTCCACCCCGACCAATGGCCCGAACATCCGGACGGGCCACTAATCCTGGGTTTTCACGACCGGGATATCGCCTTGAACCATAACTTCATGGAGAAGCTCTTCGCTGCTTTGCCAGTCGGCTATCACACCATGGGAACCAATCAATATATCGGGATACTACATACGAAAATCGACTCATCTGCCGACGAAGGCCTCTGGCAACTCACCTTTGATCAGGACGCTTACTACTGCGACTACTTCGCGAAACATCCTTCTTCCTGGCGGCTATGGCTTTCCGACGAATTTCGGAAACAGTTCACGGCTTCACACCTGGAGATTTCCGTAGACGACCAAACTGCCACCACACGAACGCCGGACTTCCATGGCGAAACGCTGACAATCGATTTTCCTGCTGGATCGAGAACCCACACGTGGCAATTGAAGCCGACGCGACAACATTAACAAGGGTAAAAGGGACGGTATTTATATGGCCACTGTTGGTTCACCTGTGATGGGAAAACGCGCACCAAGCAACACGCCCGGAGAAGTGCCGCAGCAAGAGTCTGCTCATGCAGCTCCGGAGAGACTGGTTTCCCTCGACGTCTTCCGTGGTTTCACAATGTTCTGGATTGTCGGCGGCACTATGTTGATGCTTGGCTTGTCTGCTTGCGGACACAATTTCATCATCGATAGCATCGTCCGCCAACTCGATCACAGTCCCTGGTTTGGGTTGCGATTTTACGACTGTATCTGGCCCTGTTTCATGTTAATGGTGGGAGTTTCAATCCCGCTTGCACTCGCCAAACGCTCCCTTCACGAGAGTTACCGTCAGCAGCTGGCGCATGCAATTCAGCGTGCCGTTGTTCTGTTCCTGTTGGGTTCTGTGCGGGAGTCCATTTCCCTCGGTTCACCCTACTGGGTGGAATTGAGCAGCGCCCTCCAGCCGATTGCAATTGCCTACCTGGTCGCGTTCCTTGTGGCACGGAGGTCCTGGCGTTTTCAAGCGTCACTTGCAGGATTGATCTTGGCAGGCTATGCGTGTCTGTTGGCGTTCGTTCCTGCTCCAGGGATCCCTGCGGGTTCCTACGCTTTCAACCACAACCTGGTACATGCCGTGGATATCGCGGTGTTGGGTCAGAAACACTGGGACATATGGCCATATAAGAATGAAGGCTGGGGAACAGTGCTGGTCGTCATCCCCGCCATTGCGACCACGATCTTTGGCCTTCTTATCGGAGAGCTGCTGTTAACCCGGCGGTCAATGGAAAACAAGGCAAAAATAATCGCCGCTATGGGAGCAGGGCTTCTCGCCGCAGGTTTGGTGTTGAGCCCTGTGATCCCGATCGAAATGAAGATGTGGACCGCGTCCTACGGCCTTGCAAGTGCCGGTGTCGCCTGTCTTGAATTCCTGTTCTTCTTCTGGCTTATCGACATCGCCCGCTTCCGAAAGTGGAGCATTATATTTTTGCCATTCGGGATGAACGCAATTTTCATCTATATGCTGACCAGCCTTATTTCCATCAAATCCGGTACGGATGTTTTCACCCGTCCTATTGCCTCACACCTAGGCAAAGGAGCCCTTCTCTTCGAGGCCATCGGAGCCGTCGCTGTGGAATGGCTGATCCTGTACTGGATGATGAAGCGCAGGGTTTTCGTCAAAGTTTGAATAAGCGCTTACCGCAATTGATTTATTTCCAAAGCCGAAGCATGACTACACCACCTTGCGGCACAGTAACCGTGTAAGAGCCGTGAAGAGTGCCCAGATCTTTATGGGCCCACAGGTCGCGAGCGTGAACTGGACCACTGAAGCCCACATCTTTTAATCGCAGAGTCAACGGTTCCGCTTCATCATCGGTGACATAGTTAAAGATTGCCACGGCCTTAGCCCCGCCGGTTAAGGGCTTGGTCCAGATCTGGGGTGGGCCGACGCGGCTTCCCTGTATTCCCAACCTATCCTGATCGACGGCGATCACTTCGCGATTTATCAGGATGCTTTTGGTTGTGTCGTCCATTTTGCTAAGGTCGTTGCCTGCGATCAAGGGCGCCGCCAGCATCGCCCACAAACTCATCTGGGTGCGATATTGATCGGCATTCATGCCGCCATTGCCTATTTCCAGCATGTCCGGATCGTTCCAGTGCCCTGGCCCGGCGTACTTCTCGAGGCCAGCTTGAGAAAATCCGATAAGCGCCATGCTGCGGTAGTTATCGCGGATGTCATCGGTCGTGCGCCACAAATTACCGCCGACTTTGGGCCCCCATTCCCATACCGAACCAACTCCGTATTGACAAAGGCTGTAAACCACAGGCCGGTGAGTTTTCAAAAGCGCCTGATGCATCTTCTCGTATGCACCTTCCATCATCGTCAGTGCTTTTTGGGGATCCTGGTGGGGATCGTGCAGTTTCATGATGGTCATGTAGCTGCAAAGGTCGTACTTAAGATAATCGACGCCCCACGCTGCGTAAGTCTTCGCATCCTGCTGCTCGTGGCCGTAGCTACCTTCATAACCGCCGCATGTTTGCGGGCCTGGCGAGGAATAGATGCCAAACTTCAGCCCTTTCGAATGCACATAATCCGACAGTGCCTTCATATCGGGGAACTTGCTGTTAGCTTGGATGTTTCCGTGGGCGTCTCGCTTGCCTTCCCATGAGTCATCGATATTGACGTAGATGTATCCGGCATCTCGCATTCCGCTGGCGACCATTGCATCTACAGCGGCGCGAACGTCAGCATCATTTACCTTCTCCCCAAAGTGGTTCCAGCTATTCCATCCCATCGGTGGGGTCGCTGCCAAACGCGCAACCTGGGCATCTACTGGCGGATGTATAAGGAAGGTCAGAATAATCGCGAGGGACGCGAACGCTCCCAGGGGAAATAGCAGACGGAATCGCATTGATCTATATCTCCTTACCCCCGATCACCTGTTGATAGCTGGGGGCTGGCCGATGTCACCGGACCCGGCATAACAAAGAGCGGATCCATTCATCTCTTTGTTGATGGAACGCGTGCAATCGCATCGATCTCGACTTTCAGTCCGCCCCAAAGAACAGATTGAACCGTGGTGCGAGCGGGCGGGATCCCGCGAAAAAACTGCGAGTACTCTGTATCGAATGCGTCGAAGTCTTCAATTCTCGCAAGATGACACGTGCACTTGACGACATCGTCGAACGTGCAACCGGCTTCGCTCAATACTTTTCCAATTGAAGTAAGCGTCGCATTCGTTTCTTGCGCGATGGTTCCGGCAATCACTTCCCCGGTCTTCAGGTCTAACGATGCATGCCCACTCACATAAAGCCATCCGTCGCAGATGACTCCAGCGGAATAGGACCCTGTGTGGGCTGATTTATCAGGATGTTGCACTGCAGTTTTACTCATTTATGCGGCACGCTCCGATTTGATTTGATCAACTTCTGTCTGAAGACAATCTTCTGTCCGTACGCTCTCACCCGAACGGTACGCTGTCAACGAACCTCAACTTGTGAGCCACGAAGTTGTCCAATATGCCGGATCAGCCAACCCGATTATGCTTGTCCAGCATAATGGACATCAATCAAGACGTACGAAGCAGATACGTTGACGAAAGAAGTGTGTATTCAAGATCATGAGCTACGCAGCCGGCGCCTTCTCAACACCTGTATAGAATCGCCTAGGGCGAATGAAAAGAGGCTTTATGGAACTGAATGTGCGAGGCATCCTGACCCTAACTGCTTTGCTCGTCGCCATGCCCAACTTCGCGCACCCACAACTGAATAAAGTAAAGACCGTCTTCGTGATCATGATGGAAAACAAGAATTGGACCGGCAATAACGCCGGCGCCTCTTTCGGCGATCCAGATCTTAAAGGCAATAAGCTCGCGCCATATATCAATGGGACCTTGGCGAAAATAGCCGCGCAACCACTGCAATATTACAATCCTCCCGGCAACCACCCAAGCCAGCCAAATTACGTGTGGCTGGAATCAGGGTCCGCACAGGGCGCAGTAAGCGACACTCAGCCTGGCCAGCCTCAATTCTTTACGAAGCAGCATCTGGTAACGCTTCTACAAAATGCCGGCATTTCCTGGAAGGTCTATGCGGAGCCCGATTTTGGGAGACCCGTATTTCACGATTGTCCCCTCAATTTCAACTCGCTCGACGTCGAGCACGTAGCGCCGGTGTTTTTTAATGATGTCAACGATGGCTTGAATCCGAACTCGACTGAGTGCATCCAGCACGTTGTCCCCTACTCCAATTTGGCGAGCGATCTGGCCCGCCAGACTCAGGCACGGTATAACCTCATAATTCCGGACCTATGCCACGATGGACATGAGGGTATTTCACATTGCGACGCTCACGAACCGAAGGACAACACATTTCGGTCCGACACGTGGCTGAAGAAGAATGTGCCCGTTATCCTGGCGTCGAAAGCGTACAAGGACAATGGCGCTCTGTTTATCATTTGGGATGAGGCCGAAGACAACGGCGCATCCGCGGACGGTCCGATTCCGGTGTTTATACTGTCGCCCCTGGCCAAAGGTGGAGGAACAAAATCTTATAGCAATTCCATCCACTACACCCATAGTTCGACGCTGAAAACCATGCAGGAAATCTTTGGCGTGAAGCCTCTGCTGCGAGGGGCTGCGGACCCTTCAACCAATGACCTGAGCGACTTGTTCAAGTGAAACCTTGATCGCACGTTTAGGGAAACTTATTCATCGGAAGTAAAATGATGAAGAAATCAAGCGTTTGATTAGTCGGCGCAAGTTCCTAGGCCAATCCGCCATTGCTGCGGCCATGACCACTCTGACGACTGAGGGTTTCTCCCGAAGGTTGGCGGCTACGAGGTCGCAGGCGCCTTCTATCCTGGACCCCGCCAGTCTTGCTCCCTTCGTCGATCCCCTTCCCCTTCCGACAGTAGCGCAGCCGCATGGATATCGCCCGGATCCAAACAGGCCAGGAGAACGCGTGCCATTCTACCGGGTACAGATGCGCCCGATAACCCGCAAAGTTCATCGCGATTTGCCGCCAACCACGCAGTGGTCCTTCGGAGGCTCGGTGCCCGGCGTGATGTTCGACACCGAGAGCGGCCAGGCGATGCTCGTCGAGTATGTCAACGAATTACCTTCTCGACATTTTCTTCCCATCGACCATTCACTCCATGGTGCTGAGCGGAGTATTCCGGAGGTGCGTAGCGTCGTCCATCTGCACGGCGGCAGAACGCCTCCGGAAAGCGATGGGTATCCGGAGGACTGGTGCGTGCCCGGTCAATCGCAAACCTACTATTATCCCAATCGCCAGGATGCCACGTTGCTCTGGTATCACGACCATGCGATGGGAATCAATCGGCTGAATATTTACGCTGGCCTACTTGGCTTACATGTAATTCGCGACCAAGCACGAGCGGCAATTGAATTTGCCCGCCGGCAAATACGAGATCCCGCTCGTGCTATTCGATCGGCACTTGCGTACCGATGGCCAACTGAACTACCCAGTCTCTTCTGATCCAGCGCACCCTTGGATGTCGGAAGTATTGGGAGAGGTGCCGTTCGTCAATGGCATGATCTTCCCGTATCTCGATGTGGAACCTCGCAGATATCGATTTCGCATTTTGAACGGTGCGAATGGCCGCATCTATCGGATGTCCTTGCCCAGAGGAGTTGAAATTCATCAGATCGGTACCGATCAGGGATTGCTGCCTGCTCCAGTTCCAGTCACGCAGATCAATCTGGCGCCCGGGGAGCGCGCCGATCTGGTCATCGACTTCGCGCCGCACCGCGGTTCACGAATTGTGCTGTCCACCGATGCCTTTGCTCTCATGCAGTTTCGCGTCAGGGCAGCGCCAGTTTCAGATCCAAGCGTGTTGCCCACCGCTTTGCGGCCCTCGCCGCGGATTGCCGAATCCGCCGCCGCGCAGACCCGGTGGCTCACATTGGACGAGCAAACGGGCCCAACGGGTAAATCCTTGAGGATGTTGCTGAACAAAACCCCGTGGCACATGCCGATCACCGAAAAACCCGTGCTGGGCACCACAGAAATCTGGGAACTCGCGAATATGACGGAAGATGTGCACCCGATTCACCTGCACATGGTGCGCTTTCAGATCCTCGATCGTCGCCGCTTCGACCCCCTCCGTTACTCGACAACGGGCAAACTGTTGTACACCGGTTCGGCTACTCCCCCGGACCCGGAGGAGATCGGATGGAAAGACACAGTTCGGGCGAACGGATTGAGCGTAACTCGAATCATAGTGCCATTCGAAGGTTATCCCGGGCGATACGTGTGGCACTGCCATAACCTTGAACACGAAGATAATGAGATGATGCGGCCCTATGAGGTAGTTGAACCGGGCAAAATCTGATGGCGTAGGAATTCCATCTCACACCCGTTTTGACCGTAGCCGGGTGATCGCCTGGAAATCTATACTACGAAATCAATTGCCGTTCAAACAGAATGGCGGCTGCTTACCTTAATTCCTGCCGAGTGGCCGAATTCGGGCGAACACGAGTCGGCGTTTTTCAGAAGAACCAGACATTCAGCGCAATGGCCGCCAGCAGGACACCCGCGGCCATCGCCTCCGGCTGGCGATACCATGCGCCGCTGCGGACCTGAAGCCGCTCCGTGAGCGAATACACGAGCCCCTTCAACGATTGCTCGTCCGGGGCTTGCGTTGCCAGGCTGACGGCGACCGTGACGATGACGCACACAATAAATGCGACGCTCGCCGTCCAGAACGCCTGGGCGAGATCGCTGCCGTACACGATGTGTACACCGAGAAAGCCACCGTGAACGCCGACCGCTGCATTGCGGGGAAGGCTGACGCCGTGATGGAGCGCCGCGGCTGCCATTCCGGCAAGCAGGCCGGAAAAGGCGCCGTTTCCCGTCGTGCGCTTCCAGAACATGCCGAGGGCGAAGGTTGCGAAAAGGGGCGCATTGACGAATGCGAAGACGAGCTGCAGCAAATCCATGATGTTGTTGAACGACGCCGCAACATACGCCGCTGCTATGGAGAGCGCTATGCCGAGAACGGTAGCCCATCGCCCGATCAGCACGTAATGCCTGTCGGGCGCGGACGGGCGCAGATAGGCCTGATAGATGTCGTAGGTCCACACCGTGTTGAAGGCCGTCACGTTGCCTGCCATACCGGACATGAACGATGCCATCAGCGCGGTCAGACCCAGGCCCAGCAGACCGGAAGGCAAGAAATGGACCAGCATCATCGGCGTGGCCAGGTCGTAGTTCAACACGGGATTCCCGAGCGTGTCGTGCTCGACGGCGCCCGTTGCCGTTACTTTGGCCGGCAGAATTCCGGTGACGACGTGCATCGGGGCATGCGGAGTCTTCGCTGCCGTGCTTGTGACGACGACAGCAATCATGCCGGGCAGAATCACGATCAGCGGAAATATCATCTTCGGCACGGAGGCAAAGATGGGCACAAGGCGCGCAGATTCCTGCGACTTGGCGGACATAGCCCGCTGCACGACAAGAAAGTCCGTGCACCAGTAGCCGAAGCTCAGCACAAACCCAAGACCGAAGCCAAGGCTGATCCACTCCACTCCGACCGGATTTTGCTGCGGGCTACCCAGGTACCGCCAGATGTGCGTGTAGGCTCCGGCGGGGTAGCCGTGGGCGACGGAGAGCTGCGCCAGGCGCGCCTTCAGACCGCTCCATCCCCCGACTGCACGCAGACCGAACCAGGAGAGAGGCGCTATCCCAAAAACGATTAGGAAAAACTGCAGCACCTCGTTGTAAATTGCGCTGGTGAGGCCCCCTAGCGAAACATAGCTGAGAACGATGACTCCCGACACCAGCACACTGACGTTAAAGTTCCAGCCGAGCAGCAGATAGAACAGCTCGCCCATGGCGTACATCGATACGCCGGAGGAAAAGATGGTCATAACCGCGAAGGTGAACGCGTTGAGAGCGCGCGTCTTTTCATCGAAACGCAGCCGCAGATACTCCGGCACGCTGCGCGCGCGGGAGCCGTAATAAAACGGCATCATCATCAAGCCGAGAAACACCATCGCGGGCACGGCCAACCAATAGAAGTGGCAGGTCGCCATCCCGTACTTGGCGCCCGACGCACCCATGCCTATCACCTCCTGGGCACCCAGGTTCGCCGAGATAAATGCAATCCCGGCGATCCAGGTCGGCATGGACCGCCCGGCAAGGAAGAAGTCGTTGCTGCTGCGCACGCGCCGCTTTACCCAGTAACCAATGCCTACTGTGAAAGCGAAATACGCCGCCATGATTGCGTAATCGATAAATCGCAGATGAACGAGGTTTCTCATACGCCGCTACGCTCCGCGCTGGCGCCGGGCCCTAAATGCAGTGTTAACTGCCGAGTATCCAAGTTGCTGTCGTATGGCGTGATCATGTAAACGGTGACAAACCTCTGAGCAATGCTTGGACACTCGACTGCAGCCCTTGTACACGGCCGAAGCGCCCCCAATTGGCGTGCCGGAGCTGGCTTCTGACGCTTATTATCGCCGGGTCCACTTCACTATAACCTGCGTCAGCGCTAAAGCAAAGCTTTGGAATCAATGCGATGCAACCTTAAGGAGACGAATTTCCCATCCCCTCAGGGAAATTGCGGCCTGCATGCATCTAAGTGGCAGGAGAGTTTTAATGTCGGGAACGAATCGAAAGGGATTGGCCGGATCCGAACACGGTCCGACGCTGCCGGTCATTCTGTGCTTCTCTCACTTGCGTTGGAATTTCGTCTACCAGCGTCCTCAACATTTGCTGTCGCGTGCCGCAGCACATGCCGAAGTCTTCTTTCTTGAGGAGCCGGTCGTTGAGGATGTGCAGAAGCCGGAGATGAGGGTCGAGCTTCAACCGTGCGGCGTGCATGTGCTAACGCCAGTGTTACCACTGGATAACGGCGGGCAGCATGTGGTGGCCACTCAAAGGACCCTGCTGAATCAATGGCTTGACGACTGGTGCATTGAAGATTTCATCGCCTGGTACTACACCCCGATGGCTCTTCTCTTCTCCAGCCATCTGCGCCCGGAGGCCACGGTGTATGACTGCATGGACCAGCTTTCCGCCTTCCAGGGAGCCCCGCCGGAGCTGGTGGAGCTGGAGCAGCGTATGTTCGAGCGGGCAGATGTTGTATTTGCAGGCGGCAGAAGCCTCTATGAGGCCAAACGCGGGCAGCATGGCAACATGCATCTGTTTCCCAGCAGCATCGATCACGCCCATTTCGCGGCCAGCCGTACGGCTCAGCCCGATCCGCCGGATCAGCGCTCAATCCCTCATCCCCGCATCGGTTTTTTCGGGGTGCTGGATGAGCGGCTGGATCGAGATCTGCTTCGGGATGTCGCCGCTTGTGAGCCGACCTGGCAGTTTATCCTCGTCGGCCCGGTGGTGAAAATCCGCGACGAGGAACTGCCCCGCGGGCCAAACATCCATTACCTGGGCCAGAAACAGTATCGCGAGCTGCCCGGCTACATCGCCCACTGGGATGCAGCGATGCTTCCCTTCGCGCAGAATGCCTCCACTCAATTCATCAGTCCGACGAAAACGCCGGAGTATCTGGCCGCAGGCAAACCCGTGGTTTCCACGCCGGTTCGCGATGTGGCCGAGCCGTACGGCAGGCTTGGGCTGGCTCGTATTGCAGCGGATGCGGACGAGTTTTGTGCAGCCATCAAACAGTCACTCGAGCCTCCGGACCCTGGCTGGCTGCCCGCAGTGGACAATTTTCTGGGGAATACATCCTGGGACAGGACTTTTCAAGGCATGTGGAGCGAGGTGCTCCGTTGCAGAACCGGCAGCAGACTGCATTCAAGGGGAAGGGGCAATCCATGTTTGATTACTTAATTGTCGGCGCAGGCTTCGCTGGAAGCGTTCTCGCCGAGCGTCTGGCAACACAACTGAACGCACGTGTACTAATCGTCGAGAAAAGGCCCCACATTGGCGGAAATGCATACGATTGCTATAACGATGACGGCGTTCTGATCCATAAGTACGGCCCGCATATCTTCCATACCAATTCGAAGAAGGTCTTCGACCATCTCTCGCGCTTCACCGCCTGGCGTCCCTATGAACATCGCGTGCAGGCCAGTGTCGACGGGCAGCTGGTGCCCATGCCGATCAACGCGGACACACTGAACAAGCTCTACGGTCTGAGCCTGACCTGCAACCAGGTCGAGGGATTTCTTGCGTCCCTGGCAGAGCGGAAAGACCCGATCCTGACCTCCGAAGACGTGGTTGTCAATCGGGTGGGACGGGAACTTTACACCAAATTTTTCCGCAACTACACGCGCAAGCAGTGGGGTCTCGATCCCTCCGAGCTCGACGCCTCGGTTACAGCGCGCGTTCCCGTGCGCACCAGCAGAGACGATCGCTACTTCACCGACCAGTACCAGGCCATGCCTCTGCACGGATACACAAGGATGTTCGAAAAGATGCTGGACCACCCGAATATCAGCATTCTTCTCAACACGGACTATTCGGACATCAAAGACGAAGTCTCGTTCCGAGAGCTGATTTTTACCGGCCCGGTGGATGAGTATTTCGATTATTGCTATGGCAAGCTGCCGTATCGCTCGCTGCGCTTTGAACATCAGACGCACGAATGCAACGTTTTCCAGCCCGCCGCAGTCATCAACTATCCCAACGAACACGCATACACACGCGTCACGGAGTTTAAGTACCTGACCGGTCAAAAACATCCAAAAACCAGCGTGGTTTACGAATACCCCACGAGCGAAGGGGATCCTTACTACCCGATACCGCAGCCACAGAATGCGGAGCTGTACATGCAGTACAAGGCACTCGCAGATGAGGTTCCGGGCGTTTACTTTGCCGGCCGGCTTGCCACGTATAAGTACTACAACATGGACCAGGTGGTGGCGCAGGCATTGACGCTCTTCAGCAAAATCGCTGATCTGGATGCGAAACAGGAATCTGCACCGCAGCCTGCAAAAAGGCTGACCGCGAGCTCCTCCGAGCGAAGAACGGAGGAGAGCGGCCGACTATCGCTCCCTGACGAGGAGAGAGCGGCATGACGGGTACGTGCGAGGCGAATGACGGCATGACCGAGCCGCAGAATTCTCCGTTAGAGGTGTGGGGCGGAGCGGAGTACACCTGCAATCGAGTGGGCGAACGTTACATTGATCAGATGGACCTCTCCGGGCACGTGGCCGGTGATCTCGAGATGTTCGCTGAACTGGGGATCCGCGCAATTCGCTGCGGAGTGCTTTGGGAGCGCCACGAACTCGATCCCTCCTGGCATTGGCCCGATGAACACCTGAACGCTGTACGCCAGACCGGTATGCGTCCAATCGCAGGCCTGGTGCACCATGGCAGCGGTCCCCGGCACACGAATCTGCTCGATCCGCAATTCCCGCAAAAGCTTGCGTCCTATGCGGGCGAAGTGGCTGCGCGGTATCCCTGGGTTGACAGCTACACTCCGGTCAATGAGCCGCACACCACCGCTCGCTTCGCATGTCGCTACGGTCTGTGGTATCCGCACCATCTTTCGACAGAAAGCTATCTGCGCGCGCTACTTCACCAGGTGAAGGCGGTTGTGCTCAGCATGCGCGCCATTCGTAACGTGCGCTCCGACGCACAACTGGTGCAGACCGATGACATGGGTTACACCTGGTCCACTCCGGAGCTGGCCGAAACCGCGGAGCTGTTCAGCGAGCGAAGATGGCTTGTATACGATCTGCTCTGTGGCAACGTGGATCGGCTACACCCGCTGTACGAATATCTCCGTCGCGGCGGCATCGGCGATCGCGAGATCTTCTGGTTCGCGCAGAATCCGTGTCCACCAGACGTTATTGGCGTGAATTATTACGCCACCAGCGACCGGTTTCTTGATCATCGCGTAGAACTTTATCCAGATAACTGCCGCTCGGCGGAAGGGAACTTCGCGGATATCGAGGCGGTCCGCGTCCGGCCGGAGGGTATTCAGGGGTTCGAGACTGCGCTGCTTGAAGCCTATGGTCGGTACCGTCTGCCGGTCGCGATCACGGAGGTACATTTAGGCGACCGAGTGGAGGAGCAGATTCGCTGGGCCGTCGAGGCCTGGGATGGGGCGCTGCGCGCGCGCGCGGCGGGAGTCGATTGCCGGGCAGTTACGTTCTGGGCGCTGCTTGGCTCATATTTCTGGAATGCGCTTCTTACGACCGAAAATGGACACTACGAGCCCGGCGTTTTTGAAGTGCTTCGCGGTAAACCGAATCCGACCGCGCTCGCCGAAGTAGTCCGCCAGTGCGCGCGGGGAGAAAGTCCACGTCATCCAGCCCTGGCCGAGCCAGGGTGGTGGCAGCGAGATGAACGAATTCAATATGAGGTTCGCGCAGAACTTGCTGCCTAAAGGATGACGTGAAGCAAGTAGTTCTCTGGGCTGGCAAGGCTATTTGGGATAAGGCTATATTGCAAATAGCCTTGAGCAAAATAGCCTTATGCCAAATAGGCTTATGCGAACTAGTGTTATGCGGAATAGCCTTTTGACTCACGGCCGAAGCTGCTCACGTTGAGCAGCAGGAACGGCGTCTGACGCGCGCTGTAGCGCAGCAGGGGCAAGGAATAGCCACCCGAATGAGCCCACAGGCTTTACGGCTGCATCAGCTGCTCTCGCCAGGCCGTATCGGCTTGCCGGTCGAAGTCCGGCAGTAGACCGGAGGTTGCCTGGGCGATCTCCTCGAGCGGCGCTTTCGGGGTGCGGTCTGCGTAGAGGAGTCCGTTGATTTCCTGGTACGTGTCGGCGAACTGGGTGTAGCAGAAGCCCGCCAGTGCAGGCAGGTTGCGCACGGTTTCAAGCAGTTCCCGATAACGCTCCAGGAACTGCTCCGGCGTGCAGGAACGGGAGTAGCCCCAGTTCTCGTCATCTTCGCTTTCGAGCGCGATACCGCCGAATTCGGTGAGAACAATGGGCTGGCTGCCGGCAACCGTTTCCCTTCCCAGTATCAGCATCCGTCCACCCGGGCGTTCGTTCTTCAGCAGTTTGGACTCCAGGCCGTGGCTGCCATAACGCTGCGCGATGCGGGCGGGCTGGTCGTCATAGTCATGGATACCGATGATGTCTGTAGCGACACTCTCCCAGCCGTCGTTGCCGATCACCGGCCGGCTCGAATCCAACGCTTTGGTCATGTGATAGAGCGCCTGCACATAATGCCGCTGCGCGGGGCTTTCGGGAAGGCCAGGCACTCCCCAGCTTTCGTTAAATGGCACCCACGCCACAATGCACGGGTGGCTCCTGTCGCGCTCGATGACATCCAGCCATTCCCGAGTGACGCGATGGATCGATTTGGTGGTGTAGCGATAGGCGCTGGGCATCTCCTCCCAGACAAGGAGGCCCATTCGATCGGCCCAATAAAGATAGCGGGCGCTTTCAATCTTCTGGTGCTTGCGGACACCGTTGAAGCCCATCTTTTTCGCGAGCTCAATGTCTTTGCGTATGGCTGCGTCGTCGGGAGCCGTCAGACCACTCTCCGGCCAGTAGCCCTGGTCGAGCACCAGCCGAAGGTTCAGCGGCCTTCCATTCAGCACGAAACGATCCTGCTGCGTCGAGACCGAGCGGAGTGCCGTATAACTGCGAACCGAATCCAGCAGATGTCCACTCTCGTCGCGCAGTTCAACCTGTGCGTCGATTAGAGTCGGTGAAGAAGGCGACCACAAAAGCGTGTTGCGGAAGTCGTCGATGCCAGGATCTGATAAGGCAATCCGCCGATGCACCTCTCCGGCGACGACGGCGTAGCTGTCGGAGGCAAGCAGCCGGTCTCCAACTGTGAGTCGAACCGAGAGCTGCAGCATGCCCTGGGTACCGTTCTCTGTTTCGCTGCCCTCTTCCTTTTCCATCAGGCCGTCATTCAGGATTGTGGCCTCAATGCCGATATCCCAGCAATCGAGGCTGCTGGACCAGTGGAGGGTCCGAACCCTCGTTTCACTGACGATTTCGAGCCATACCGTCTGCCAGATGCCGGTGGTTCGCGGATACCAGATCGAATGCGGTTCGAGTTTCCAGTCCTGCTTGCCGCGCGGCTTTGCCAGGTCGGCGTGGTCATCCTCGGCGCGCACCACTACTTCCTGGATCGGACCGTCCACCAGAGCGTGGGTAATGTCCGCGGCAAACGGCGTATATCCGCCCTCATGCGAGCACACCCTGTTGCCATTGACCCAGACAGTAGTGCGCCAGTCCACGGCTTCAAAGTGCAGCAACAAGCGGTGGCCAACAGGCACGCGCGCCTGCTCCCACGTGCGGCGATACCACACGATGGTATAGAACCCGGTGTCGTGTACGCCGCTGGCTTCGGTTTCCGGACTGAACGGCACCTGGATTTTGCTTGACCAACCCACCTGCTTTGGCAGGCTCCATAGCTCACCGCGTCCTTTGGAGAATTCCCACTCGCCATCCAAAGAAGTCCATGCCTCGCGACGCATCAGCGGACGCGGATGGGGCCTCACGCCCTGTCCATCCAGTCCGCTCACCAAGCCCTCAGCGCGCACATTCCCCTCCCGATCTGCTTCTGTTCGGACCATCTCATATTTATAGACTCAACTGCTCTTGAATAGACGCGCCGGAATTTGCTCCGTTTCCAACGCAGGGAATTGTTTTTCGCGGAACTCAACATGGGATGGGGCGAAACTACGGGGAAGGGTGAGCGATTCACGATGTTGCGCAGACATCAGCGTGCGGATGGTCCATTGCGCCGGGCTGCTGGAACCCATGATCGCGAGCTCAAAAATTCTTTTCAGGAACGGAGGCGATCCATTCGGCCATAGATCCTTTAAAGGAACGACATCGCCGGCGAGGTTGGGATGAAAAGTTCGCTCGTCCCATTTACGGCAGCCCTCCGAATGTTCGGGGTATTCACGGACCACGTCCGCAAAGTTCCGGAAGAATCGCCAATTCAGCGGATCGTTGTACTGCGGCATAACCAGAACCGTGCTGTGCTTCTGTTCCCGAACCTCTTCGACGAACTCGGAAAAGTCACCGGCATTTGTAAGATTGAGAATCGCACCCGGCTCGCAAGCGTGCCGATCGCCGCCAGAGACCACAATCCGGTTCCATTGCTGGGCCAGCCGGATGACCCTATGATTTTCGCGATGGGTTCTCATGCCATTCAATTCAAACGCGTGTAGCCCGCGTCCGGCACCTTGCAGAAACCGGTTCAACTCGAACTCGAATACATCCTGCGCGATACCGTTGAAATTCCATACAGGATGGTTGAACACGAGCAGCAAAGAAGGGATGCGCTGCAGCTCGATGATCAGATCTGCTATCTTCCGCTCGTCCGCCTCCGCGCTGCTTTCCCGCAGGGTCGACATCAGCTGCTGGGCGATGCTGCTGGGCATGTTGTGAACACCGATGTGGAATACGGCCTTCCCGAATGGGACCGTCCATTCAACAGACGTTGGAACATTCTCCAGGCCAGGCGCCAGTCGAAGCAGCGTGGAAGCTTGTATGTTGTTGTGATCCGAAAGCGAAACCATGGGGCGCAAACCCATCGACTCGATCTGTTGGGATTCCACACTGTGGGCCAATTGCGCTGTGAGTGGCGGCGTCCAGTAGGCCCGGTCGAAGTCGAGCCGAAACCCCGATTCACGTTCGCAGCGCTGCGACTGGCACGCAATCCAGGACCGAAGGCAGCGGTGTTCCCGCAGGAATTTTCCCAGGAACCCCAGACTTTCTACAGAGTGTTTCGTATGCCCGTGAAGCGAGACACCGCTTCGAAACTTCGCCTGGATGTCTCTGTTCCTTGAGAAGAACAAAAGCTTGTTGTGCACCGAACCTCCATCTTTTATCCCCTGCGCGCGTCGAAAGGGTGTCAAACGTCGCTGCCTTGCTTAGTAGCTCGCCTGAATGGCATGCAGCGAGCGCGTATTCACTCGGCTCCCTGCGACATCACGGACCCGACAGCCAGCTTAGATGCAAAGCGCAGCTTGATACCAGCAGAGTAGTGCCGGGGCTGCGTTTCAATCTCATCAATCGAGAACCCGCCTGAAGTTCGGCGGCGCGTTGGCGTCTGGTCGTCATATCAGCAGATCGATTATCCTACCTCAGTCCAGCACAAGTCTACGTAATACGGGAAGGTCCATTTCGACATGTTGCATTACCATCGCAGAATCCGGTTGTCCCTTTTCATCATTCTCGTGCTGGTTGCGAGCGCATCATTCGCCTTTGTCGGAGAGACCCATGGGGCAGCTTCTACCGTGAATGCGACGGGAGACGACATCATTCACCGGCTGGTCGAAGCCAACGAAAGGCGCGCTCAGGCTCTTCGGCATTACACGGAGGAGCGTCACTACCAGGTTCAGTTCAGTGGATTCCCCAGCAATCTTGCGGCAAGCATGGATGTGGAAGCCACGTATGATGCGCCATCGACGAAGAGCTTCCGCATAATTTCGCAAACGGGATCCAAGCTGTTGATCGATCACGTGCTGAAAAAGCTGCTCGACGCTGAAAAGGAATCTGCCAAGGATCCCAGCCGGACCGAATTAACTCCGCGGAACTACAACTTTACACTGGAACGTACAGACACCACTTTGGACGGGAAGTTGTACGTGTTTCACGTCGAACCCCGCGTCAATCGCAAGTTCCTCTATCGAGGGACGATCTGGGTTGATGCCGCCGACTATGCCGTGGTCAAGATAGAAGCGGAGCCCGCTGCAAATCCTTCCTTCTGGATCAAAAAGACAATGATTCACCACATCTACGCCAAGACGGGGAATTTCTGGTTACCGAAACAAAACAGGAGCGTGACGCAAGTACGTTTGGGCGGCACTGCAGCGCTCACGATCGACTACGGCCCTTACCATATTGAAGCTGCCCCAATTTCCCGCTGATTTCCGGGTTCAGAGACTAGGAAGCCGGGAGGCCCGTACCCTGCGCGCTATGTCTGGTATGTAGACGTAGCCATCAACTTGTCGGGCGTGATCGGGGCCTCTCGAATTCTTTTTCCCGTCGCATGGTAGATCGCGTTTGCAACCGCAGCACCTGCCCCGGTGATCCCGATCTCTCCGATCCCCCTGGCCCCGAGCGGGTTGAATTTCTTATCCGGGATATTGAGCGTGACCACATCGATCGCTCCAATGTCGGCGTTCACGGGTACGTGGTATTCCGCCAGATTATTGTTCACGGGCCTACCGTTGCGCGGGTCGATATGCGTGGCTTCATGCAGCGCCAGGCTGATACCCCACACGATGCCGCCGATCAGTTGGCTGGTCCCGGTTTTTCCGCTCAGCAGCGTTCCAATGTCGTACACGGCGACCACACGCCGGACGTGCGGCATGCCAAGTGTTTCATCGACGGAGACCTCGGCAAAAACCGCTCCCCAGGAATGCGTGGAGTATTGCTCCGTGTCCTGATCGGGCTGTGCGGAAGCGGTGGCGCTGACCGGCTGATTGCCATTGCGGGCCAACAGCGCGGTGAAAGCCTCCGGCGAGTTCGGGTTCGATTTGCGAAAAATCTTACCGTCCTTGAAATCAAGCTCCGCGGTTGACACGCCGTGGAACGCAGATGCCGGGTCGCTCGACGCAAGCGTCAGCAACTTCAATTGCGCCTGTTTCGCCGCCGCCTGCACGGCAGGAGTAACGCTGGCGGCACTCTGGGACCCTCCCGACCCCGGCGCCTTCGGCATTCTCGTATCTCCCAGCTTCGGCGTCGATCACATGGATGGGCAAATCCAAAGTGGCTGCTGCAACCTGCGCCATGATGGTGTAGGTCCCGGTGCCCAGATCCTGAGTTCCGGAGACAACCGTCACGCGGCCGCTTGGTTCAAACCGCACCATTGCTGAAGCTTCCGAGCGGTTCGCCGGGTAAGTCGCCGTGGCCATCCCATATCCGATCAGGTCGTGACCGTCCCGGTGGGACCGCGGCTGCGGGTTCCGCTTGTCCCACCCGAAACGCTGCGCTCCCTGCATATAGCATTCCTTCAGATGTTTGCTGGAGAATGGCTTGGAAGTCGTCGGATCGATCTGCGCATAATTTTTCATTCGCAGCTGCACCGGATCCATGGCCAGCTTGTATGCCAGCTCGTCCATTGCGATCTCTAGCGCAAAGGTTCCCGTGGCCTCGCCTGGCGCGCGCTGATATGTCGGCGTTCCCACATTCAGCGGCACAATCTTTTGGGAGGTCGCGATGTTCGGACTGCCGTACAACATCCTCGTCTGCACCGACGAGGGCTCGGTGAAGTCTTCAATCACGGATGTGTGGGAATACACGTCGTGCCGCACAGCGGTCAGAGTTCCATCCCGCTTCGCCCCGAGTACGATGTGCTGATAGGTCTGCGGCCGCCCGCCCACTGGACCGAACATCTGGGGACGCTCCAAAACAATCTTGACTGGCCTTTTCACAACTCTGGCCGCCATCGCCGCCAATACCACATGGGACCATGTCGAGCCTTTGCAGCCGAACCCTCCGCCCGTAAAGGGACATAAAACACGGACATTGTCCTCCGGAATTCCAAGCACCTTGGCGACCGTTTGCTTTACCCCGGAGACATGCTGCGTGGAATCGTGCAGCGTCAGCTTTTCTCCTTCCCACTGCGCGATCGTCGCATGCGGCTCCATTGGATTGTGGTTCTGTTTGGGGGTCCGGTATACCTCATCGACCTTCACCTCCGCTGCGGCTAACCCCGCGTCGATGTTCCCGGCGCCAACTTCGGCTGGGTCCTTCCCATGTCCCGATGGATGGGCGGTCGGAAATCCCGCCTCGAAATCGAGCTTCGGCGGAGTAGTCGCATAGCGTACTTGAATCAACGACGCGGCAAACAGCGCCTGGTTCAACGTCTCCGCGACGACCACCGCAATCGGCTGATTGTTGTAATGCACCTGGTCATCCTGCAGCAGCGACAGCACCCTTCCCGAGGGGGGATGAGCTGCCGCTTTCCCGCCTCCCGGCAGCCTCGGCGCATTCGAATGAGTCATAACGGTGAGCACGCCGGGCGCGCGCTCGGCGTGCGCCGTATTCATTCTGGTGATTCGCCCATTCCCAACCGTGCTTAAAACCATGACAGCATATGCCGACGTCCGGCACATCGAATTCCGCGGCGTACTTCGCGGTTCCGGTGACCTTCGCTCGTCCAACCACTCGTATGATCGGCTCTCCGATGGTAATCATGCCTGACCTCCCGCCACTGTCAATGCGCGTACGATCGTCTGTTTCGCCATTTCGATTTTGAAAGTGTTGTGCTCGTACCCATGCGCGCCGCTGAGGGCCTCGTTGGCAGCTGTACGAAAAGTTTGGATGTTCATCGGCTTGCCGGCCAGCACCCGCTCCGCATTCTCCGCGCGCCATGGTTTATGCGCGACGCCGCCCATCGCAATCCTCGCACTCCGTATCGTGTTGCCATCAAGCTCCAGCGCAGCCGCGACGGAGACCAGCGCGAAAGCATAGCTGGCGCGGTCGCGAACCTTTATATAAGTCGAGTGAGCGGCGTAGGGCGACCGCGGCAGGTCAATCGAAAGAATTAGCTCGTCCGGCCGCAGATTCGTGTCGATCTCCGGAGTCTTTCCCGGCAGACGATGGAATTCTGTAAACGGAATCGCGCGCTCGCCTCGCGGGCCGCGCACGCGCACCGTCGCGCCGAGCGCACTGAGCGCCACGCACATATCAGAGGGATGGGTCGCGATACACTCCGGGCTCGCGCCAAGGATCGCGTGAATGCGATTGAAACCGTGAATCGCGTCACAGCCGCTTCCAGGATTCCGCTTGTTGCAGTGCTCAAACGCGGGATCGTAAAAGTAATAGCACCGCGTGCGCTGCAGCAGATTGCCGCCATCTGTGGCCAGGTTGCGCAACTGCGGCGACGCGCCGGACAAAATCGCCTGCGCCAGCATCGGATAATTCCTGCGTACCAGGGGATGGTCCGCCGTATCGGAATTCCGCGCCAGAGCTCCGAGTCGAAGGCCTCCGTCCGGCAACTCCTCAATCGCCGCAAGCTCAATATGATTGATATCCACCAGGTGCGACGGCTTCTCTACATCCTGCTTCATCAGGTCGACAAGGTTCGTTCCGCCTGCAATGAGCTTCGCTTTCGGAGATTGCATGAGAGCGCCGATCGCGCCCTGGGGGTCCTCTGCACGCTGATATTCGAATGGCTGCACGGCTTCTCCTACGATTTGTACGCTTGCTGAACGGCGGCCACAATTCCGGGATACGCTCCGCAGCGGCAGATATTCCCGCTCATGCGCTCCCGAATTTCTGGCAAGGTCAGATCCGCAGGACCTGTCTTCGTCAGATCGGCGGTGACATAGCTGGCACTGCCTTTTCTGGCTTCGGCAGATCAATCCCACGGCGGAGCAGATCTGTCCCGGCGTGCAGTACCCGCATTGATAGCCATCGTGCTCGAGAAATGCCTGCTGCACCGGATCGAGGACATCTCCCCTGGCAATCCCCTCAATCGTGGTGACGTTTTCTCCCTGATGCACGACGGCGAGCGAGAGGCAGCTATTCACGCGACGACCATTCAGCAGCACAGTGCATGCGCCGCACTGCCCGTGATCGCACCCCTTTTTTGTCCCCGTCAGTTTCAGGTCTTCCCGAAGCAGATCGAGCAGGCTGGTGCGTGGATCGATCGAAAGCCGCTTCGTTTCCCCGTTGACGGTAATCGTCACTGGAATTTTCTTGACCGGCCCATCTACACCAGGCTGCGCCTCCGCAGGGCCGGGAAAAGCTGTCCATCCCAACACTGCCGCTCCGGTGACTACGCCGGCACCTTTTACGAAGGTGCGGCGCGATATTTTGCGGTCGATCTCGTTCTCAGTCACGCCGTCCGTGAACGATTCCTCTCGTCCGATAACGCTCTCAAGAGGATCTTCTTCCCATTCTTTGTCCATAGCCCCTCCCGCGAGTGATTGCGACGAGTATCTAAACTTTGATCGAATTATTGCTACTTTGGTGGCTTGCTGGTCGATATCCGTGTTGTAACCGTGCGCAAGCCGAGTTCGATTGCTCGCGAACACGCAACTAACGTGAACGCGGTAGAATTTTTCATGCCTGAGCGAGGAAGGATATTGGAATTCTGGAAGCAGGCACAAGCTGCCGGAGAAGAAGTCTGCCTGGCGACGGTGGTGCGGACGGAAGGGTCATCCTACCGTAAACCCGGCGCCCGCATGCTATTGACCCGCGGTGGACGTCGCGTGGGAACAATCAGCGGTGGATGCCTCGAAGCGGAGATACAGAAAAAAGCGTGGTGGCTTTCTGCCGGCGGCTCCACAGTTCAGCGTTACAGCAGTTCTTACGATGGCGATTCCGATATCCCTTACGGCCTTGCCTGCGGTGGCACCGTGTGGGTGCTGCTGGAGCGCGGCGACAACGCACATCGCGTGTTGAATGCCATCTCCGAATGCGCTGAACAGCGCACCGACGTCGCTTTCGTTTACTCTCTTGGAAATGTGAACTCGCAAAATGCCGGCACTCGACTGATCCTGCGGCAGGACGGAAAGATTCTGGCAGGCGCGGAGCCCTACGATGCCGCATGTATAGAATTGGCGCAACAAACGTTGAGTACGCAGGTATCCCAGTGTGTTGAAACTCCAGATGGAATCGCGTTTGTGGAATACATGGCGCCTCCGCAGCGACTGTTTGTGTTTGGCGCGGGCGATGACGCCCAGCCCTTGGTGCAGTTTGCACACGCCCTTGGCTGGCGGATCACGGTCGCCGATGAGCGATCGCATCTCGTAACGAGAGCGCGTTTTCCGCTGGCCGAAACAATATGCATGCCTCGCGGTGAGGCTATATTCGATGATTTGAGGATTTCCGATCGCGACGCGGTGGTTGTCATGACCCATAGCTATGAGCAGGACTGCAGAGTGCTACGCCATGTGCTACCACTGAAGCCCGCGTATCTGGGCCTACTAGGCCCGCGTCAGCGTACCGATTGGCTGATGCGTGACATTGCCGCTGAGCCCGATTTCCGCGAGCGTGTTCACACCCCCGCGGGACTGAACCTGGGCGCTGAAGGTCCGGCTGCAATCGCGCTCTCTATTGCTGCCGAGATTCAGAGTGTACTTTCGCGACGCATGCCTGTTCAGCAGAGTTCCTCCGATCTGCGAATCGCAACGCAAACATATTGATATGAGTGAACAGCGATGCGGTGCGGTGGTGCTGGCAGCCGGCGGTTCATCGCGACTGGGCCGGCCCAAGCAACTGCTTCTAAATCGTGGAGAGACGCTGCTCGCGCGTTCGGTGCGGCTTGCACAGGAAGCCGGCTGTGCGCCGGTAATTGTTGTCCTGGGCTTTGAAGCGGAATCGATGAAAGAGGCGCTCGCGGGATGCGACGTTCTAACCGTAGTTAATCCAAACTGGTCAGACGGCATGGCATCTTCACTGCATGCGGGTATCGCAGCCTGGAGCGAGTCGGCATCCGCGGATTCCAACGCTCTGCTGCTCGTTTGTGATCAGCCGCAGATAGAAGCCGAGCATCTGCGGGCACTTCTTGCGATCCACGCCTCTGAGGAGCGGGATGTCACAGCAGCGGCGTACGGCGGCAGACTCGGCGTTCCCGCAGTGTTTCGACACAACATGCTGCACGAACTGCTTGCTGTTACCGGAGATCAGGGAGCGCGCGCCGTGATTGAGAATCACGCAACCACCGCCGGAAAACTGGATATGCCAGAAGCAGCGCTCGATGTCGATTGGCCTGACGATCTAAGGAATTTCAGTCCGGTTTGAAACAGCCTGGGACAGCAACTGGTCGGAGCGGCTGCAGCTCGCGACGTCAGCGTCGTTCCACCTGCGCAACAATCTCGCCAGTGCGCCCAAGGGCATGATCCTGCGGAAAGAAAATCGATACAGCGGTGCCGTATCCATCGCGGCTGCGGACACGAAATTTTCCGCGATGGTTTGAAACAATCTCTGAGCTCACCCACAACCCAAGGCCCGTACCATGGATGCCCTTGGTAGTGAAAAACGGCTCAAAAATCCGATTGATTGTCTCGCGCGACATTCCATGACCGGTGTCAGCGACCGTGATCATGATGTTATCCCCATTACCCTTCGCGGTCCGTACGCGCACAGCGATTGTTCCTCCCCGCCGGGTCGCATCGAATGCGTTCCCAATCAGATTCGCAAATACCTGGCGCAGTTCGCTGCTGTAGCAGCGCATTGACGCTGTGGTCTTGTACTCGCGGATAACGGTGATTTGCGCGTCCCGGAGGCGAGCGTTATACAGCGCCAGCACGGAGTCGATAATCTCCGCCGGGCTCACATCGGTCGGCTTGGTGCTCTGCCGGTGGAACCGCAGGGTATGGTTGGTGATGTGGCTCACGCGAGCCAGCTCTTCCGCTGCCGACTTCAGATAGACGCTCTGCTGCTCCATCAGCGGGGTCGACTGCAGCAGATAAATCAGGTTTGTCACGGCCTCGAGCGGATTGTTGATCTCATGTGCGATGCTCGACGCAAGCCTTCCTACCGCCGCAAGTTTTTCAGTCCGGCGCAGCACGTCCTGGGCGCGTACCTGATCTTCGATGTCGATGAGGGTCGCCAGCCAGCGCAGCTCCCCCTGCGCATTCAGAAAAGGGCTGCACCGCGCCAGGTGTAGGCGCCATGTTTGCGTCTGCACACTGTACACCCTGTATTGCAGCTCGAACGGTTTTCCAGCTCGCTGTGCCGTGAGTGTGTCGGAAATATATTGCTCCTGCTCCTCCGGATGAATGGCGGTGTGCCACTCGCCGGCCAGCAGCTGCTCACGCGTGAGACCAGTGTAGGCCTGGGTCTGGGAGTTGCAGAATTCGATGATCTGAGGAGTCGTTCCATCCCTCGCCAGCCAGACCATTTGCGGCAGAGCTTCGGTCAGCAGGCGATATTGCTCTTCGCTGTCGCGCAGCGCGTTCTCAGCCCGCCTGCGTTCCGTAATGTCCTGCGCGTACACTGCGGTGCCGTACGGGAGACCCTCCTCATTTCTCAACAGCGACAGGGAAAGATGGATCCAGCACTCCGCCCCCGACTTTCGCCGATTGCGGACCTCTTGCACAAGCCGTCCTTCCTTCATCTGCGAGAAGACCCGTGGAAGCGCTTCGGACACGTCCTCGTCGAAATACAACATTGCCAAAGGCTGCCCTAGAACTTCCGCCTGCGAGTATCCCAGCAGAAGTTCCGCTCCCCGGTTCCATTTCTGAATACGACCTTCAAGGTCCGTCTGGATCACAGCATCGTGGACCTGGTCGAGGACCTGCGCCTGCCTGCGCAGCATCATTTCCGCAGAACGGTTTTCGCGTCGCATCTGCGCCTCGCGCAGTTCCCTTTCGACCACTACCCCCAGACGCGCCAAGTTGTTTTTCAGCAGGTAATCGTGAACTCCGGCACGCATTCCCGCGACCGCATCGATCTCGCGCATCGCGCCGGAGACGATCAAGAAAGGAATGTCGAGTCCTTTCTCCTTCACGATTTCAAGGGCGCCCATGGCGCTGAAACGCGGCAAATCATAGTCTGCGATGATCAAATCCCAGGTTTCATCGGAAAGCAGCGCCAGCATCTCCTCCCGGGTCTCAACACGCTTCCAGTCCACCAGATATCCGCTTTGCGTCAGCTCATCGACGACAAGCAACGCGTCGTCCTCCCTGTCCTCTGACAAAAGGAGTCGAATGCTCTGCCGCGACTGCAAATTATTTTTCACCGTCATCAAAGCTGATTGTGCTCCAACCAATATTCGCACAGGCATTGCACCGCCTCGGAATACTCTTCGAAATTCACCGCTTTTCTCAAGTAGCTGTTGGCGCCCCGGCTATAGCTTCCGTCGATGTCCTCTCTTCGCGTGGAGGAGCTGAGAATCACTGTAGGAACAAAGCGAGTTCGACGGTCTTCACGCAGACTGGAAAGCACTTCAAGGCCGTTCATCTTCGGCAGCTTCAAATCCAGCAGTATCAGCCGCGGCATCACCCCTGTGTCACGCCCCTGGTGCGCACCGTGTCCGAACAGCCACTCGATCGCCTCCTGGCCATCGCGTGCGACGACAACCGGATAGTTGACCCCGCTGCTTCGCAGCGCATCCAGCGTCAACAACTCGTCATCGGCGTTATCATCCACCAGCAATATCGGCCTAGGCTTCGCTTCCATCATCCTTCTTCACATCTCCGTTCAGAGTGAAATAAAAGCTTGCGCCTTCGCCCACCTTGCTATCTGCACACACTTTTCCGTTGTGCCTCTGGATGACACGTTGCACGATTGCAAGCCCCACGCCGGTTCCTTCAAACTCGCTCACGCGGTGCAGACGCTGAAACGGCGCGAAAAGCTTGTCCGAAAATTCCGGATTGAATCCTGCTCCATTGTCTCGCACGCAGAATGTGTCAATCCCATTCATGCTTTTCTTCGTCATTTCGATTTCCGCATCTTCTCTGTTACCGGTAAATTTCCACGCGTTTCCCAGTAGATTGCAGAGCGCAACCGACAGCAGGCGCGCATCTCCGCGGGTAAAAAGCTCCGGCTGAATCGTGACTTTCACCTGCCGTTCCGGATCACGCGATCGGAATTCCTCAATCGCCGACTCTGCCATCCGCGAAAGATCGACCACCTCGAACGACAACTCCGTCCGCGATACCCGCGAAAGTTCCAGCAGATCCTCGATCAACTGTGCCATTCTTTCCGCAGCTGCCCGCATGCGCTCCAGATAGCTTCCGGCAGTTTCGTCCAACTCCCGCCCGGAATAATCCCGCAACAGAATCTTCGAGAACCCCTCAATGCTCCGCAACGGCGCCCGCAAATCGTGCGAGACCGAATAGCTGAATGCCTCCAGCTCTTGGTTCAAAGCA
Source organism: uncultured Acidobacteriota bacterium (assembly GCA_963744615.1). Lineage (GTDB taxonomy): Bacteria > Acidobacteriota > Terriglobia > Terriglobales > Acidobacteriaceae > JAKAAZ01. The sequence goes on along the minus strand of CAVUUE010000003.1, from coordinate 760,818 downwards.
GCCAGTTGTCTGTTTCTCTCTTCGATCCGCTGTTCATTGCGCCTTCTGTCGCTGATATCGCGGACTGCGCTGGTCACCAGCAGCCCTTCTTCAGTCTGCAAGGGACTCGAACTCACTTCCGAAGGAAAACGGACGCCATCGCTGCGCATTGCAGTCCACTCACGTTTGTCGCTCTCCGTAGCCGGGCACCAATCGGGGATAAGCTTGCGAATATCGTGGCCGAGTATATCCCGCCGGTGGTAGCCAAAGAGCCCGTCGGTCCGGGAGTTCGCCAGCACGATCTCTCCAGTTTCCTTCGTAATCAGCATCGCGTCCGGTGCTGCGTTCAACAAGGAACGAAATCGCTGTTCCGCCTTTGCAAGAATTCCGGCTTGTATCCGCTGCCGCTGTGCGCTGCGGCTCAGCGCAACAAATACTGCCACTTTGGAACGGAGCACTTCCGGCACGATGGGCTTGAAAAGAAAATCGACCGCGCCCAAATCGTACCCCCGGAACAGGTGTTCCTCATTTCGATAGCCGGTAAGGAACAGAATAGGCGTGTGCTGGCTGCGCTTGCGGGCACGGATCAATTCCGCCGCTTCGAAACCGTCCATCTCCGGCATCTTGACGTCGAGGAGAATCGCAGCGAAATCGTGCTCCAGCAACTCCCGCAGCGCTTGTCGTCCTGAGCGCGCGAGAATCAGATCTTCGCCCAGTACTTCAAGCGCGGCTTCGAGCGAGACAAGATTGTCCTCGTTATCATCGACCAGCAGGATCTTGACCTTCTCATTCGCCACCGCATCATTCACGGAAGGAAGGTCATTCTCATTCGGCAGAAGCTGTGGAGCTCTAATCACAAACGCGACTCCAACCCTGCGGGAATATGTTCGTAACGCCGGGATATCCAGACTCGCATGACAGAGAACAACTGCTCAAGGTCGACAGGCTTCGTTACGTAGTCGGACGCGCCTGCTTCGAGGCATTTATCCCGATCGCCCTTCATCGCCTTGGCTGTCAATGCGATGATCGGCAGGTTTTGGAACGCCGGTATAAGTCGGATCGCCTGTGTAGTTTCATAGCCGTCCATTTCCGGCATCATGATGTCCATCAGGACCACGTCGACGTCGGGAGATTGTTTCAGCAGTTCAATGCCCGCGCGTCCGTTTTCTGCATGCAGGACCTCGATATCATGATGTTCGAGGAGACTGGTCAACGCGAAAATGTTGCGCAGGTCGTCATCGATCACCAACACCTTCCTGCCAGCCAGCGCCGCGTCCCTCCGCCGGACATCAGCGAGCACCATGCGCTGTTTCTCACTCAACAGGGCCTCTTCCCGGTGCAACAGAAGCACCGTTTCATCCAGCAGGCGCTCTCTCGATGTGATATGCCGCACCACTCCGGCCTGCAATACTCCGGTCAAACTCGCCTCTGCGGATTCCGGCAGCCCCCCGAACAAAATTGTTGGAGGTGGCTGAAGGGAAGGTCTCGCGTTCAGCTCTTCGATGAAACGAGCAGCCGCGCCGTCGGCCATTAACGCATCCACGATAATGCCGTCGAAAGACTGCGTTGCAAGCATTTCCAGCGCCTCATCTCCGGTTGTAACTGGAATGATCGAAACATCTTCCGCGCCCACCATGTCCTCAACAGCATCGCGACGTTTCGCATCCGCGATGATGATCAGCAGCTTTCGCACACGCTTTTTCATGGAGCTCTGAATATTGCCGAACGCCTCGTCGAGCGAATCCTTGGCCAGCGATTTCTGCAGGTAGCTCATGGCGCCGAGCATCAGTCCGCGGCGCCGGTTTTCATCCCCGGAAATAATGTGCACAGGAATATGACGGTTGAGCGGATCGTGTTTCAAGCGGTCCAGGATGGTCCATCCCACCATGTCCGGAAGCGAGATATCGAGAGTGATCGCGAGCGGCCGAAACTCGCGTGCCAAGGCCAGCGCAGTCGCCCCGCGCAACGCTACAAGTGCCTTCAGCCCGTGGTCGTGGGCCATATCCACTAGAATTCTCGCGAAGGTTACATCATCTTCGACGATCAGCAGGACCGGATCGCCTGCGCGGATCGTGTTCCGATCGTCCTCGACGATCAGGTCCTCGACAATCGCATCCGTCAAGGTGATGTGCCCGACCTGGAGCACTGCCGGCTTCGGATCTTCGCTCACGCTTTCCATCGGTGGAAAGGCAGGAAGGTTCCGCGGCATCTCGCTCCGTTGCGGCAGCGCGCTTACGTAGACTTGCGGTATGTAGAGGGTGAACGTGCTACCCATGCCGGGTGCGCTTTCCAGGCGAATCTCACCGCCCAGCAGCCGGGCAAGTTCGCGGCTGATCGAAAGACCCAATCCAGTGCCGCCATACTTTCTGCTCGTGGTGCCATCCGCCTGTTGAAAAGCTTCGAAGATAATGCGTTGTTTCTCGCGAGGTATTCCGATCCCGGTGTCGGTCACGGAGAATGCGATCACGCTCTTGGCGCGACTCAGCACAGGATGCATGGTCTGCCAGCCTTCCGCAGTGCGCGAAATGGTCAGCCGCACCGACCCATGCTCGGTAAATTTCAATGCGTTCGAGAGCAGGTTCTTTAGCACCTGTTGTAACCGCTTCGTATCGGTATAGACGGTGTCGCCAAGCCCGGTTTCGAGCTCGGTGGTGAAGTCCAGCCCCTTGCCTTCCGCAACATGGCGGAAACTGCGCGAGCAATAGTCCTGCAACTCGGTTAACCGGACCGGCCCCAGCTCGACATCCATCTTGCCGGATTCAATCTTTGACAGATCGAGAATGTCGTTGATCAAGGCCAGCAGATCCGTTCCGGAAGAGTGGATTGTTTCCGCGAACTTCACCTGCTTGGTTTGCAGGTTCTTCTCTGAGTTCTCCGACAACATCTTCGCGAGAATCAGCAGGTTGTTGAGCGGCGTGCGCAACTCGTGGCTCATGTTGGCGAGGAATTCGCTCTTGTACTTCGAGGTCAGCGCCAGCTGCTCCGCCTTTTCCTCCAGCTGTTCTTTCGCCTGCTCCACTTCGCGATTCTTGGTTTCGACTTCGGTCTTCTGTTCGGCGAGCAGCTGCGCCTTCTCTTCGAGCTCGGCGTTGGTCTGCTGCAATTGCAATTGCTGGCTCTGGAGCTCCTCGGCCAGCTGCTGCGACTGTTTCAACAGCTCCTCAGTTCGCATCGTCGCGGCAATGTTGTTCAGCACGATGCCAATCGACTCAGTGAGTAGATCAAGGAATGCAAGATGGACTTCGCTGAATTGGCTGAACGATGCCAGTTCGATGACCGCTCTCGCCTCACCTTCAAACAGCACCGGCAGCACCACGATTGTCGCGGGTGCGGCCCCTCCCAGACTGGATTCGATCCGAATGTAATCCTCCGGCACCTTTGCGACCAGGATTCGCTCCTTTTCGAGAGCGCACTGGCCGACGAGCGCCTCGCCGAGTTTGAACGACCGGGGCTTGCCGTCCCGTTCGGTATAGGCGTAGCCGGAGAGAAACTTCAAGGAGGTCTGATGCTCGTCGGAATTTTCCGCGAGATAGAACGCGCCGTGATGCGCGCCAACCAGAGGAGTCAGTTCCGAAAGCAGCAGCTCGGCCACGGTCAGAAGCCCGCGCTGTCCCTGCATCATTCCCGTAAACTTTGCGATATTAGTCTTCAACCAATCCTGATCTGTGTTCTTGCGGGTCGTTTCCGCCAGGTTCGCGATCATCTGGTTAATCGTGTCCTTCAGCGTTTCCACTTCACCCTGCGCTTCGACGGCAATTGACCGCGTCAAGTCGCCCTTCGTTACCGCGGTCGCCACGTCGGCGATTGCGCGCACCTGCGTAGTCAGGTTCGCGGCTAACTGATTCACGTTGTCCGTCAGATCGCGCCAGATTCCCGCCGCTCCCGGAACGCGCGCCTGTCCGCCGAGCTTACCTTCGATTCCGACTTCGCGAGCTACGCTCGTCACCTGATCCGCAAACAGCGCCAGCGTGTCGATCATTGCGTTAATGGTGTCAGCCAGCTCCGCAATTTCTCCCTTGGTTTCAAGCACCAGTTTTCGTTTCAGATCGCCATTGGCTACTGCAGTGACGACCTTCGCGATACCGCGCACCTGGGTGGTCAGGTTCGCGCCCATCAGGTTCACGTTGTCTGTCAAATCCTTCCACGTACCTGCGACGCCGCGTACCTCTGCCTGGCCGCCCAGCTTGCCTTCCGTTCCCACTTCGCGCGCCACACGCGTTACTTCCGAAGCGAAGGAATTCAGCTGATCCACCATCGTATTAATGGTGTTTTTCAGCTCCAGAATTTCTCCCTGCACAGTCACGGTAATTTTGCGGCTCAAATCGCCGTTGGCGACGGCAGTCGTCACCTGTGCAATGTTTCTTACCTGGCTCGTCAGGTTGCCGGCCATAAAGTTGACGGACTCCGTCAAATCCTTCCACGTGCCGCCCACGCCTTTCACTTCCGCCTGACCGCCGAGCTTGCCTTCCGTACCCACTTCGCGAGCGACGCGCGTCACTTCTCCGGCGAACGCATTCAGCTGGTCCACCATCGTATTAATGGTGTTCTTCAGCTCCAGAATTTCGCCGCGTACATCCACCGTAATCTTGCGGCCCAGGTCGCCTCGCGCCACCGCCGTTGTCACCTCAGCGATGTTTCTCACCTGGCTGGTCAGGTTGCCGGCCATAAAGTTGACCGACTCCGTCAGATCCTTCCAAGTGCCTCCGACGCCCTTCACTTCCGCCTGCCCGCCGAGTTTCCCTTCGGTTCCCACTTCGCGCGCCACGCGGGTCACTTCGCCGGCGAACGCATTCAGCTGATCCACCATCGTGTTAATGGTGTTCTTCAATTCCAGGATTTCCCCGCGCACATCCACCGTAATCTTGCGGCCCAGGTCGCCTCGCGCAACCGCCGTTGTCACCTCAGCGATGTTTCTCACCTGGCTCGTCAGGTTGCCGGCCATGTTGTTTACGGAATCCGTAAGATCCTTCCACGTTCCGCCCACCCCGCGCACCACGGCCTGTCCGCCGAGCTTACCTTCCGTACCCACTTCGCGGGCCACGCGCGTCACTTCTCCGGCGAACGCATTCAGCTGATCCACCATCGTGTTGATCGTGTTCTTCAACTCCAGAATTTCGCCGCGAACGTCCACCGTAATCTTGCGGCTCAAATCCCCATTGGCCACGGCCGTCGTTACCTCGGCGATGTTTCTTACCTGCGCCGTCAAATTGCCGCCCATGGAATTCACCGACTCCGTCAGATCCTTCCACACGCCGCCGACGCCCTTCACATCCGCCTGGCCACCCAACTTCCCTTCCGTTCCCACCTCGCGGGCCACGCGCGTCACTTCTCCGGCGAACGCATTCAGCTGGTCCACCATCGTATTGATCGTGTTCTTCAACTCCAGAATTTCGCCGCGCACGTCCACCGTAATCTTGCGGCCTAGATCGCCCTTCGCGACGGCCGTAGTTACCTCGGCGATGTTTCTCACCTGCGCCGTCAAATTCCCGGCCATTGAATTCACCGACTCCGTCAGATCCTTCCACACGCCGGCGATGCCCTTCACATCCGCCTGACCGCCCAACTTCCCTTCCGTTCCCACTTCGCGGGCCACGCGCGTCACTTCCCCGGCGAACGCATTCAGCTGGTCCACCATGATGTTGAGGGTGTTTTTCAACTCCAGAATTTCGCCGCGCGCATTTACCGTGATCTTTGTCGAAAGATCGCCCTTCGCCACTGCAGTCGCAACATCAGCGATATTTCTCACCTGGCTGGTCAGGTTGCCGGCCATGAAGTTTACCGACTCGGTCAAGATCCTTCCACACGCCGCCAACGCCCTTCACATCGGCCTGGCCGCCCAGCTTGCCCTCCGTTCCCACTTCGCGGGCCACACGCGTCACTTCTCCGGCGAACGCATTCAGCTGGTCCACCATGGTGTTGATGGTGTTCTTCAGCTCCAGAATTTCGCCGCGCACGTCCACCGTGATCTTGCGGCCCAGATCGCCCCGCGCAACGGCCGTCGTCACCTCGGCGATATTTCTTACCTGCGCCGTCAGGTTGCCGGTCATCGAGTTCACCGACTCCGTCAAATCCTTCCAGACGCCGGCCACCCCTTTCACATCCGCCTGACCGCCGAGCTTTCCTTCCGTGCCCACTTCGCGCGCCACGCGCGTCACTTCCCCAGCAAACCCGTTCAGCTGGTCGACCATGGTGTTGATGGTGTTCTTCAGCTCCAGAATTTCCCCGCGCACATCCACAGTAATCTTGCGGCTCAAATCTCCATTGGCGACTGCCGTCGTCACGCCGGCAATATTTCTTACCTGCGCCGTCAAGTTGCCGGCCATCGAGTTCACGGAATCCGTCAAATCCTTCCAGACCCCGGCGACGCCCTTCACGTCCGCCTGCCCGCCCAATTCGCCTTCCGTCCCGACTTCTCGCGCCACGCGCGTCACTTCCGATGCGAACGATGAAAGCTGGTCCACCATCGTATTGATAGTGTTCTTCAACTCCAGAATTTCGCCCTGCGCGTCCACAGTAATCTTGGTCGTCAAATCGCCTTTGGCCACTGCCGTGGTCACGCCCGCGATGTTTCTCACCTGGTTCGTCAGATTGCTGGCCATGTTGTTGACGGAATCCGTCAGATCCTTCCACGTACCGGCAACACCTCGCACCTCCGCCTGGCCGCCGAGCTTGCCTTCCGTTCCGACCTCTCGCGCTACGCGTGTAACTTCCCCCGCGAAGGCATTCAATTGTGCCACCATCGTGTTCACCACGTGGGCGGTGTGCAGGAATTCTCCCTTGAGCGAGCGTCCCTCGACCTTCAGCGCCATCTCCTGGGTCAGATCGCCCTTCGCGACCGCCCCGATCACACGCGCTACTTCCGTCGATGGCTGCACCAGGTCACCGATCAAACTGTTTACGGAGTCGACGCAGGACGCAAATCCGCCGCCCGCAGCCAGCGAAGCCCGCTGCGTAATTTTGCCTTCTTTGCCGACGGCTTTGCTGATCCGCGCAAATTCCACGGACATACTGTCGTTCTGCTCGAAGATTTCGTTGAGTGCGTCGTAGATTTTACCCGGCATGCCCAGACGGTCTCCCGGCAACCGGACTTTGAAATCGCCTTTTTTGAAGGCCAATAATGCGGAGAGAAGCTGGCTTTGATCCAGAGCCGTAGGCTCAGCAGCTACAGCGGCTTTCATCGTGGGAGGACTCCTTCAGCGGCGAGTGGTAAGCAAAAAAAAGCGGCAGGAGAATCCGGTCATCGGTTCAGACGGTGCAGGTCCGGTGATCGGTTCCAAAAGAAATGATCGGTCGGGGCCGGAAGCCCCGTTCCGCTCACAAATGTCCATCTGCCTGATCACTGGCGGCAGTATAACGAAATCGAATGCCCGAGGAAATCTGCTTACCAACATTTAGTTCTAAAAAAGCAACCAGGGATCACCGGCGCACCTCATGCGGAAGCCGGGACATGACCCGGAAAAACGTCGCCTTTTCCACTTGAATGGAGGAACCGGCCGCGCAGGAACTCGACAACACTCTCCATCCCCAGGCCGGTTTTCGAGGAAACTTCAAAGATCCGCATACCCGGGCGAACGCCCTGGATATTGAGGCGTGCTGCGGACAGGTCGAAATCCGCCGCTTCCGCGAGATCCATCTTCGTAATCACAGCCACATCGGAACTGTTGAAGATCGTTGGGTATTTCAGCGGTTTGTCTTCGCCCTCCGTTGCGGAAAGCAGCACGAATCGCAGCTCTTCCCCCAGGTCGTAACTGGACGGACAGACCAGGTTCCCCACGTTCTCAATGAAGAGAAAATCGAGCGCGCCCACATCCCAGTTATCGAGCGCCTTCTCAATCATTTGCGCGTCGAGATGACAGATGGTTCCCGTTGTGATCTGCTTCACATTTGGGGTTGCCCGTAGCAAACGAGCAGCGTCGTTCTCAGTGGCAAGGTCGCCGACAAGCGCGGCTACTCGGTGCTCACGCGATAGACTGCCGAGCAACTTTTCCAAAAACGCTGTCTTCCCTGAGCCCGGGCTCGATACCAGGCCGACCACACAGGTCCCATCTCTTTGAAATCTCTCGCGAAGCGCATGGGCCAGCAAATCATTCTGCTTGAGCACCTTCGCCCTTACTTCGACCATGCGGGTAGTCAAGCTGCGACCTCCAGCGATGCCACTTCAATCTCTCGCCCCGTAATAATCTCCTGGGCCGGAACCAGGCAATCCGGGCAACAGAGTTGGTAGACGGATATCGGCGCTCGCTGCTGCCTGCAGCCGGGACAGTAGATGATCAGCGGAATCGATTCGATCTCCAGCCGCGAGCCGGCGAGTGGAGTGCCTTCGCAGGCAAGTTCGTATGAAAAGAGGAGCGCGTGCCTGTCGACCCCGGAGAACACTCCCAGCCTGAGATGCACCGCCTCTACTACCAGGCCGCCGCGGCTCTCCGACTGCTCGATGATCTCGTCGATCATGCTGAGCGCTATCGACAGCTCATGCATCTACATCCTTCTCAGCTTGATGTAGCGGCGAAGATCCGGCGCCACAGAGGCCGCCACGGTAATTGCAAACAAACCCACCGCACAGAGCACAGCAATTCCTGTCATATCCATCTTCGACATCATTCCACCTCGTCGTTTGAATTTCATTGCTCTACACACACTTTCTCTTTCTCGGACAGAATGCTTGCAATCAACTCCTCTACCATATCGCAAGCTCCCTCGACCGCATCCTGCACCGCCGCGGACAATCCCATGCGACCCTCCAGCTCATCACCGAAATCCTGCGGCTCGCAGCCAACGATCAGCACTCGGGCCGCAATCGTGCCCATGGAGGCGGCGAGGTGCAGCACGCGCACCGGGTCCATTCCATGCGGGTTCATCGCCATGTCCGGCGAAGCTGGATTCCCCATCCCGGCCAGGTTCGGCTCCATCGTATAGAGTGTCCCCGGATCAGCGCCACGAGGCAGAGCGTCGACAAGAATCACAGCATCCCAGGGGTCGAGAAGCGCATACGCCAGGTCGAAGCCTCGAATGCCAAAATCTCTGACCGTCACACCCCTGGGCAGTTGCCGTTTTGCGAGTGAACGCGCCACTTCGACCCCAAAAGCATCGTCGCCCAGGAAGATGTTGCCGATACCGGCGATCAGGACGGTAGGGTTCATTCCTCGCCTTCCCTTTCGGCTTTGTCCGCCTCTTCGACCGGCTCAACTTCTTCCGGAGCGAAAAAGAAGCGGTGACCCGGCTGGCGCATCATGCCGAATTCACGGCCCGGATCATCATCCAGCACCACAGCGAAATGCACCTGATCGTCGAAGTCCTGTTCAATTGCCTCGATCACTGCAACCTTACCGGCCAGCGCCATATCCATGATGTCCGCCTGCTTCTGCGGCCACAATCGGACGCGGTCGCCGACGCGCAAATTGACGCCGAAAACGCGCACGGTTTCCGGCGCCAGCTTCCCTTCTTCAAGAGGATTCCATTCGCCGTTCCCCATGTCCCCATTCATAGCGTGTCCCCGCGGATATCCCGCATCGCGCGCACAACCCCGTGAGCTTTCATCATCGATTCCGCTGTGAGTGATTCCGTGCGCTCTAAGATTTGCCGCGCTCGTGGATCGCCGTTGCGCATCTCATCTTTTTCGGCATCGGTCAACGTCAGCACCCGCAAAGTGAGCATCTCGTCCATCTCCGTGCCGTCGAAGAAATCCCCTTCGCTCTCCGGCGCAATCTTCGGGTAGTCATACAAAATAATCGGCGAGCACAGCATCATGCTCCGATCCGGCTCCTCGCCCGCAAGTACCGGGAATACGCCGACATTGCTGCAGGCGGCGACGGCGGCGCGATAGGTCTCCTGCGGATCAAGCAGTGAAATAAAGCTGCCGCCCTCGATGCCCAGCAAAATATGGGCGGAAACAAACGACAGCGGCAGCGCTTCCTCTCGCTTTGCGTCCGCGCCGCTTCCAAGCGCATTTCCGTTCTCGAGTTCGAGGTGTAATTTGCGAACCCCGTCGCCAGGTACTTCGAGCGCGATTGTCAGCTGAGCCTGCAACCCTGGCTGTAGCTGGCGGTCCTCTTCATCTGCAACTCCGCATGCTTCCATTGCCAGCACACGTGTAACCGGGCCATCGGCAAGTTCGCTCAAACGCACTCTCAGTTCCGACTTGCGTTCGATCGCTTCTTCCCATTCGAGAGACGGGTCAGACAGCGAATGCATACCATCGACCGGAGTCGAGCGCATCTTTTCGCTTGCGAATCAATTGCAGGCATTGGATTTTCAGGTCGACCACCGCATCCTCGGCCCCAACCTCCAGAACGCACTCAGCGATAAACCGAAACGGCTCCTGTGGACGCTGCGCCTCGGCATAAACACGCGGATAGAGCGTTCCAAAATTCCAGCGCTGACGGTTCTTGATCGCCGTCGGCCGGTACGGATAGAGGATGTAGCCCTCATACAGAATCGCGGCGGCAATCTTTTCCACTTCGGCGAAGTTCACGCTTGCACCGCCGTTTTTTCTTCCGCCGCCAACGCCCGTGCAATCGCCTGCTCCCATGTGGGGATCCCGTGACGCATCTTGTATTCATAGAGCTGCTCGAATGCGTCGCGCCGCAGGCTCAACCATGCCGTGTTGGGGTAGTGCATCTCCATCATCGCTTGCCATACCGCGATCGGCAGCCGGAAGTTCGCTTCTCGGCTCCACGGCACCTGCGAGATTTGCAAGGCGCCATCTTCTCCTCTATAAAAAACAGTTCCGCTAAACATCACGCACAACGGAATCTCACCTGATTGGAGAGCGTGAAAATACTTCGTTGCCGCCACGTTGAAGTCGAACGTACATGGCAGTTGCAGGTCGACAAGAATGTCTCCCGTAAATCCAGGCACCGCAACACTGGTATTCATCCACAGCATCGGCCGCACCGTCCGGCTCCAGCGCTCCGGCTCTCCGAAGAGGTCCAGCAGCTGCTTACGCTCATCTGGCACATAGCTGCGGCGGGCAGGTTCTATCTGCACCTGGCACTGCAAAGTGAGCGTATGGATCGCCTCGGTCTCCGGCAGATTCGTGACGCGAAGTTTCAACGCGATCATCGGCACAGCGGCGTTCGCCACCGCCTCAGCGCCTTCAATTGAGAAATGCAGCTCAGGCACGGGCCGGCTCCCTTACATCCACGCTTCGAGCCTTCAGGTCCGCAAAAAATTGGTGAATCTCTTTCCAGACTTCCGTTCCTCCGGAAAGCCCACGCCAGTGCATTCGGATCAATCCCACCAGGCGAAAACACTCATCTACGGGAACAATGTAATACTCCGCCGTCCCGCCAACACGGTTCACCAGAAACGTCTCGACATCCGGCTCCATTTTCTGCAGAGCCGGGTGTTCGGCGGCGATCTCCTCCCACGATTCCAGACTCAGCAGCGATTCGATTGCTCCCGCTGGGCTGGGATACATCGCCATCATCTTCTTCGCCAGACTATCGCGGTAAAAAAATGCGAGGTTGATCGGAATCATCAGCGATTCCCATTGCAGATCGGGCATCTGAAAATCCGCCAGCGCTCGAATGCGGCGCGGAATCCGCAGATACTGCCCGCCCGGCTGCCCGCAGAACAGAACCGCGCAGGCGTCGCAGGAACACGCGATCTCGCGCTTCTTCGGGTCGAGCAGATGCTGGTGTAGCGGTGAAAGTTCCGCACTGCACAGCTCGCAGCGTTCCGCCGTCGATCGTCGACGCGCAAACTGCCGCAGGAATGAGGGCGTGCTCTCGCGTTCTGCCGGAATATCGGGAGCTTCACTCATAGCAGATTTTCTCTTAATCGGAATTCATGCAGGCGGCATATTCGGCATCCGCGGATCGATGGGAGCGCTGGCCTCGGGGTTGACTCCGGTAGCGTCCCCTGCCATGCGCGTGCGGCTGGGGCGACCGGTTTTCGTCCCTTCCTTGGTTCCGCCTGGTTCTGCATCCTGATAGGGCTTCTCGGGGTCTTGGTCCGTGTGTGCCACAGTAAGTTCTCCTTCAAGTACGGCGTCGTTATTTAAGGACGATCAGCTCCGCATTCGTGTTGTGCTGAACGGCAGCGTTTTCCGCGACGATCTCGACGATGTCCGGCGCGGCTTCGAAAAGCGCATCTTCGACCGCATTCTTCAAAGTGAGCGAAGAGGACGGACAACTTCCGCAGGTTCCGCGCAAAACAAGCCGCACAATGCCGTCGCGAACGCTCGCCAGCTCCACGTCCCCGCCATGCGATTGCAGATACGGCCGGACTTTCTCGATCCCGCGCAGCACGCGCGTTTCGATGTCGTCCGGATGCAAACCATGCAGCAACAGCATGCTGGCAACCATCTCATCGTTCACCGCCGCATCGAGCGCCGCTTCTCCGCCCGGAGCCTGCGAGATGCTGTCGATCATGCGCTCGAGTGCTGCCCCATGCAGTTCAATAACGGACTGGACCAGATCGAGCGCCGTCGCCCGAATTTCAGGGTCTCCCGCGCTCTGCAGCTTCGCCGCCAGCTTTTCGACGCGTTCCGTCTGTAGCCGAAATTCCCCGCGCTTGGGCGCACTCACCTTCGCTTCGCTGACCGGCTGTACACTGGCCGCCATTACTCCTGCTCCGCAGCCCCGAACATGGGCGAGTGGCGTGTTTCAAGAATCTTTCCATCTCCCAGATACATGTGCACGCCGCACGGAAGGCACGGATCGAAACTGCGCACGGTACGCATAATATCGATGCCCTTGAATTTATCCGGACCATTCGCTTCGAATATCGGCGTGTTCTGCACCGCATCTTCATAAGGGCCGGGTGTGCCGTAAATATCCCGCGGGTTCGCATTCCACGGCGTCGGCGGGTACGGGTGATAGTTGGCAATCTTGCCCTCGCGAATCACCACGTGATGCGATAGCACTCCGCGAACCGCCTCATGGAAGCCGCAGCCGATCGCCTCTTCCGGCACCTTGAAGTCGGTCCATGTCGCCGTGCGGCCCGCATTCAACTCCGCCAGCGCCTTCTCCACAAAATGGAGAGCCGTCGCAGCCGCATACGCCTGGAAATAGGTCCGCGCGCGATCCCGTTCAATGGTGTTACTCCACTGCGGAATCTTCCATTCAAACTCCGTCTCCGGTAGCAGCGCCGTCTTCGGCAGGTTGATCTTCACGCTATGCCCAGTCGCCACCACATAGCCGATATCGACCAGCCCCGACAACGCCGTCGACCAGAGCCGCGCAATCGGTCCGCCGCCGGTATCGAGCGCGAGATGATCGCCCGTCCGCTCGTCATACCAGCGCGGAGACATCACCCACGTATAGTTGCCGCCGAAATCCCGCTTCTGCGGTCGTGGAATCGTCGTCTGGTTCCAGGGATGGCGCTTGTCGATCGGATTGCCAAGCGGATCTTTCGCAACAAATGTTTCCGCCCCCTGCCAATCGTCATAGTAAGAACTGCCCAGCAGAATCCGTATGTTCAGGTTGATATCCACCAGGCTGTTCGTAACCAGCTTTCCATCGACCACAACACCCGGCGTGACGAACATCTTCCGTCCCCACTCCGCCATGTTCTTGTAGGTGTAGTCGCAGTAGTCCGGGTCGTTGTAGGAGCCCCAGCAGCCAAGCAGAATCCGCCGCTGCCCAACCTTTTCGTATCCCGGCAAAGCCTCATAAAAGAAGTCGAAAAGGTCATCGTGCAGCGGCACCACCTTCTTCATGAATTCGACATACTTCATCAGCCGCACCAGATAGTCGGTGAACAGCTGGATCGTCGCCACCGTTCCGACGCCGCCCGGATACAGCGTCGAAGGATGCACGTGGCGTCCTTCCATCAGGCAGAACATCTCCCGCGTCATACGGCTCATCGCCAGCGTCTCGCGATAGAACGAACCGGTAAATGGATTCAGCGCCGTCATGATGTCCGCAATCGTGCGGAAGCCATGCTTGTCGGCGTTCGGAGAAGGAGTTCCCTGCGCCTTGTCCCAAACCTCGGGATTGGTCTCCTTCACCATCTGCTCGCAGAAATCGACGCCGACCAGGTTGTCCTGAAAAATATTGTGATCGAACATGTACTCGGCCGCTTCGCCAAGATTGATGATCCACTCCGCCAGTGGCGGCGGCTGAACGCCGAACGCCATGTTCTGCGCATACACCGCGCACGTCGCGTGGTTGTCGCCGCAAATCCCGCAGATGCGGCTGGTGATAAAGTGCGCGTCCCGCGGGTCTTTCCCCTTCATGAAAACGCTGTACCCGCGAAAAATCGACGAGGTGCTGTAGCACTCCGCTACTTCCCGGTTGGCGAAATCGATCTTGGTGAAAATGCCGAGGCTGCCCACAATCCGGGTAATCGGGTCCCAGTTCATCTCGACGAGATTGCGATTGTTCCGTGCGACTTCGGGCATTGTTTCCTGAATCGTTGCCATGGAATAGTCCTTTCGTCAGTAACTCGTCGGCGTGTAACTCTTCGGTCAGTAGCTCGTCGGTCGATAGCCGGTGGTCAGCTTGTTTCCGCTGTGCCGCCACTTCGGTTCTTTATTCACGGTCGTATTCGTCAGTGAACGAAGAGTGCGAATTGTGCGGCCATACGCCCCAATAATTTTGGTGGAAACCTTCGCGCCAGGCGGCTCATCCATGAACGGCATAAATTTGTCCGGGAATCCAGGCATCGTGCATCCGATGCAGATGCCCCCCACGTTCGGGCAGCCGCCAATCCCCCGCATCCAGCCGCGCTTGGTCACGTTGCAATCGACCACAGGCCCCCAGCAGCCCAGTTTCACCAGGCATTTCGACGATCCATACTCTTCCGCGAAATCGCCTTGCTCATAATAAGAGCCGCGGTCGCAGCCTTCATGCACGGTCTTACCAAACAGCCACGTCGGCCGCAATTGCTTGTCCAGCGGAATCATCGGCGCAAGTCCCGCCACCTGATAGAGCAGGTAGAGGACTGTCTCCATAAAGTTGTCGGGCTGCACCGGGCATCCGGGAACGTTGATAATCGGCAGTCCGGCCTTTGAACGCCAGTCCCATCCCAGGTAATCGGCAAGCCCCATACATCCCGTAGGATTGCCCGCCATCGCATGGATGCCGCCATACGTCGCACAGGTTCCCGCGCCGATCACAGCCGTCGCCATCGGCGCCAGCCGGTCGATCCATTCGCAGGTTGTGATTGGCTGACCCGTGTCCGGGTTCGTCCCCACCGCCGCCCAGTAGCCCTCGGCTTTAATCTTCTCGTTCGGAATCGAGCCTTCAATCACCAGGACAAACGGCTCCAGCAATCCCTTCTCCGCGTCATAAAAAAACTGCATGAACTCGTCGCCGTTTTCGTAAGCGAGCACCGGGTTGTGCAGATGCACCTTGGGCAGCCCGGGAATGGCGCCCAGCAGAACATCCTCAATGCTCGGCTGCTCCGCCGCAGTGACGGAAACGCTGTCTCCATCGCAACTCAGGCCGGCCGTAATCCACAGGATGTGTACGTCAGACACCGCAGGGGGCTTGGTTATCTTGCTTACTTTTTCAGGCATGGTGTTCTCCTTCGTCTGGAAAACCAGCGTCCCAATTTTGGGCGCGAAACGCCCCCCGAACAGGCGCGCTAAAAATCGACCGCGAAAAAGCGGCGACATTGACACACACAGCAAGCGTGATTGGAATTGGCGGATCGGGATGGTAGAAGCAGGTCAAGGAAGCACCTCGAGAATTCGAACAAAACGTCCGAACTCCCAACTTCAAACACGGGAGAACCTTACGCCCGCAAAATGCGGAGTGTCAAACAGTATCGCGTTCCCTTCATTTAAATTTCGGTTCAGAAATTGATCTGCTCAGCTGCCGAGCTAAAGGATGCCCCGCATGAATCGAAAAAGCTGGAATTTGGATCTATATCCGGTTAGGGGAACCTCAACAGATGCGCGGCAACTGCTCCCCGAACATTAAATCCAGCACTCGGGTGCCTCCGATTTCGGTCCTCATCAACACCATCCCAGGATGCTCCGCTACAACCGATCCGATCACAACAGCTTCCCGTCCCAGCGGATGCCGCCGCATCTGGTCAACCACCTCATCCGCCATCTCCGGGGCGACAATCGCCAGCAGCTTGCCTTCATTGGCCACGTACAGCGGATCGAGCCCCAGCACCTCACACGCGCCTTTCACAGTCTCACGCACGGGAATCGACTGCTCGCGCAGCAACATGCCCACCCCGGCGCGCTTCGAAATTTCGTTCAGCGTTGTCGCCACGCCGCCGCGGGTGGGATCGCGCAGACAATGCAAAAAGTCGCTGTGCGCCGATGGCGTCTCCAGCATCGCCGCCACCAACCCGTTCAACGAAGCGCAATCGCTCTCGATCGCTCCTTCAAATTCCAGATTTTCGCGCTGCGACATGATCGCCATGCCATGGTCGCCGATAAAACCGCTAAGGATGATCTTGTCGCCGGGCCGGGCGCGGTCCGCAGAAATATTGACACCGTTATCAATCACGCCAATTCCGGTCGTCGTTATAAAAATCTGATCTCCTTTCCCGCGGTTTACCACCTTTGTGTCGCCGGTCACAAACTGCACGCCGGCCTCTTCGGCCGCGGCCCGCATCGATTCCACTACGCGCCGCAGATCCTCGGTGGCCAACCCCTCTTCCAGAATGAACGCCGCCGACAAATACAGTGGCCGCGCCCCGCTCATTGCCAAATCGTTCACCGTGCCGTTCACCGCAAGCCGTCCGATATCGCCACCCGGAAAAAAGATCGGTGTCACCACAAAGGAATCCGTGGTGAACGCCAGCCGCGCGCCGTTGATGTTGATTACCGCCTGGTCGTCCAACTTGTCCAGCACAGGATTTGTGAAGGCGGGAATAAAAATCTTGTCGATCAGCTCGGAGGTGAGCTTTCCTC
This sequence comes from uncultured Acidobacteriota bacterium, assembly GCA_963744615.1. Classification (GTDB taxonomy): domain Bacteria; phylum Acidobacteriota; class Terriglobia; order Terriglobales; family Acidobacteriaceae; genus JAKAAZ01. The sequence goes on along the minus strand of CAVUUE010000003.1, from coordinate 744,017 downwards.
CGCTGCCATGCCCGAGCACGATTTGCTTATGTTCAAAAATCGGAATCGGACACGAGCCGAACAAGACTGAGGGCGTTTCAGTCGAGCCTGAGTCCAGTTCCACTTCATGCCCGTTCGCACGCGGATCCACGGTGCTCATCAGATAACGTCCTCTTCGCCCATCGCTACGTGAATCAGGTCCCACAGAATATGCAGCAGTGTGACATGCGATTCCTGAATGCGATGCGTGCTGTAAGTCGGGACGGTAAAACAATATTCGGCTGCGCCTGCGAGGCGTCCACCGTCCTTGCCGGAAAAGGCAATCGTCAAAATATCCTTGCGTTTGGCTGCTTCCAGCGCATAAATCAGATTCGGGGAATTGCCGCTGGTCGAGATCGCCAGCGCCATATCTCCGGGCTTTCCATGCAGCTCAATCTGATCAACGAAAATTCGCGCGTAGTCTTTATCGTTTGCAATCGCGGTCAGCACCGCCATCTGGCTGACCAGGTCAAGCGCGGGCAGCGCACGTCTCTTCTCCAAAATCGGATGGATGAACTCGACCGCGATGTGCTGTGCGTCGCAGGCGCTGCCACCGTTCCCCATCACCCATAGTTGATGTCCCTCGGCGAAACGGACTGCCATCTTCTGGCTCAACTCGCCGATCATGTCCGCATATTGGCTAAGAAATTTTTCCTTCACCTCAACGGATTCCTTGCACTTCCGCATCACCATGCCGCGCCAGTCGAGATTTGGCGATGCGCCGTTTCTGGCAGGTGTGCCGAGGTTTGACGCTTCCGTCATACCGCACCTGTCAGCGCTTCGACGGGAACATACTGTGTGGCTTCCTTATGTTTTTCCAGATGCCGTCCATACGCGTAATAGGCAGCGCACGCGCCTTCGGCCGAAACCATCGTCGCGCCCAGCGGACGCTGCGGCGTACAGATCGTGCCGAACGCTGCGCAATCGTGCGGCTTTTTGATACCGCGCAGAATCTGTCCGCTGATGCAGGCTTCCGGTTCCTTGGTGTCGATTTCCTTCACGTCGAAGAGCTTTTCCGCGTCATGCTCCCGGAACTCCCAGCGCAGCTTGTATCCGCTTTTCGGAATCGTCCCGATTCCCCGCCATTTGCGGTCGGCAATTTCAAAAACACTCGCAACAAGTTTTTGTGCCGGCAGATTCCCGTCGCGATCCAGTATTCGGGAGTATTCATTTTCGACCACCGCGCGCCCTGTTTCCAGCTGCCGAATAGTCATCAACGTGCCCTGCAGAATATCCAGCGGCTCGAACCCGGTAATCACAATTGGAACTTTAAACCGCGCACTCAGCGGCTCGTACTCGCGATATCCCATTACCGCGCATACATGGCCCGGCCCCAGAAATCCTTGCACACGGTTCAGCGGAGACTGCAGTATCGAGGCGATCGACGGCGGCACGAGTACGTGGGACACCAGAATCGAGACATTCTTCACGCCTTCCTTCTGAGCTCGTGAGACCAGCATCGCATTCGCTGGCGCGGTTGTCTCAAATCCAATCGCAAAAAAGACGATCTGCTTATCCGGATTCGCGCGCGCAATCTTCAGACAATCGAGCGGCGAATAAACGATGCGAACATCTCCGCCGCGCGACTTTATCGTGAACAGGTCTCCATCCGAACCCGGCACCCGCAGCATGTCTCCGAAGGAGCAGAAAATAACATTCGGTTTTTGCGCAATCGCGTGTGCCTTGTCGATCATCTCCAGCGGCGTTACGCATACCGGACATCCGGGGCCATGCACCAACTCAATGCCTTCCGGCAGAAGATGATCAATCCCATGCTTGACGATGGAGTGGGTCTGTCCGCCGCAAACCTCCATCAGCACCCATGGTCGAGTCTGGATGCGGCGAATTTCCGCGACAATGTTGGCTGCAATCTCTCCATTCCGGTACTCATCCAGATATTTCATCGGCGATCCTTTCCCGGCTCGATCTCTTCCACCACCGGCGACTCCAACTCCGTCAACTGGTCCAGCTCCCGAAGCGCTTGATAGGTGCGCTCCGCCTCTGCTTCATCGACCCGGCTGATGGCGAACCCGACATGGACCAGCACATAATCACCCACCTGCGTTTCCGGAACATACTCCAGGCAAGCCTCACGAACGATGCCGCCAAACTGGACCCTGGCCATGCGCATCCCGCGCTGGTCGAATGCCTCTAAAACCTTGCCGGGTATCGCCAGGCACATAGATTAATCTCCGCGCTGTAACAGTTCGTTGGCAATCACGGCCTGCCCTAAAGCGATCCCGCCATCGTTCGCGGGCACCGTGGCATGTAAGAATACTCCAAAATTACGGCGCCGAAACTCCGCCACCGTGCGGGTCAGCAGGTAGAAATTCTGAAACGTTCCACCGCTCAGGCACACCCTGTTCAGCCCATCCCTGGCGCGGATGCGGCAGCAAACCTCCACAATCGCGACGGTCAAAGTGTTATGAAAACAAGCCGAAATTTCTCCCGCGCTTTTCCCTGATGAAAGATCTTCAACGATCGCTGCAATCATCGGGCGGAAATCGAGCACCATCGTCCCGCCTCCTTCAATCTCAAACTCATAGCGCCGTTCAATCCCAGGTTCAGCCGCAGATTCAAGCGCGATCGCCGCCTGCCCCTCAAACGTCACGTGCGGCCCCATACCTGCCAAAGCGGCGACTGCATCGAAAAGCCGCCCGCATGATGATGTCTCGACCGTGTGTAAATGCTGGTCAATCATTCGATCCACAATCGCGATCTGCTTCTCTGGGACGTTGCGAAAGCAGTCCAGGCCCACGGGTATCTGTCGGCCAAACGTATCTCGCAGATAGCTCAACGCCATTCGCCAGGGCTGCCGCACCGCCGCATCGCCACCCGGCAGCAGCACATTGCGCAGATGCGCGCGCCGCTCGAACCCGCCAAAATCCGCAACCAGAAATTCCCCGCCCCATATCCGCCCGTCGGTTCCATACCCGGTCCCATCGAACGCCACTCCAATCACCTTGCCCCGCAGATGATTCTCCGCCATGCAGCTGGCGACGTGCGCATGGTGATGCTGCACTCCAATCTTGCGTTCGATGCCAGAAGCCAGCGCCATCCGCGTGCTCATGTAGCCCGGATGCAGATCATGAGCAACCGCACGCGGTTCTACCTTAAACAGATGCTGCATGCTTGCCAGCGTCTCCTCAAAGAACCGCTGCGTCTCATAGCTCTCCAGGTCTCCAATATGCTGGCTCAGAATTGCATACCGCCCCTTCGTCAGGCAGAAGGTATTCTTCAGCTCGCCGCCAAACGCCAGCACCTCTCGCATGGGAATGTCCAGATCGATCGCCTGCGGCACAAACCCCCGGGAGCGGCGCAACACGCGTTCCCGCCCTTCGAAGGTGCGCACCAGGGAATCGTCGACACGCATCGCGATGTCCCGATTGTGTAGCAGAAACCAGTCCGCAATCCCATCTAGCTGACTCAGAGCTTCGGCGTTCGAGACCACAATCGGCTCCTCGCTCAGATTGCCGCTGGTCATCACCAGCGCCGAAAATTCCGCATCATCATCCGGCGAATCGCTGAACAGCAAATAGTGGAGCGGCGTGTACGGCAGCATTACCCCGACGGTGTGGTTTCCAGGAGCGATGCCCCGCGACAATCTCGCGTCAGGCAATCGCGGCAGAACCACGATCGGCCTCCGAAGGTGCGACAACGCAGCCTCATCGACAGGCGACACATCACAAAATTTTCTGACAGACGCCACATCCCGCGCCATGAGCGCAAACGGCTTGTCAGGCCGACGCTTCCGCCGCCGTAACTCCGCGACTGCGGAATCATTGCGCGCATCACACGCCAGTAAAAATCCGCCAAGCCCCTTCACCGCAAGAATCTTCCCCTCGCACAGCAGCTTCCTCGCTGCATGAATCAGGGGTATCGATTCCTTTTCCGCAAACGAACACTCCTCTAGCGGCGTCCCGCGCACAACCAGCGCAAGCGATGGCCCACAAACGGGGCAGGCATTGGGTTGCGCATGAAATCGCCGGTCGCCCGGATCTCCATATTCCGCCGCGCACGCGCCGCACATCTTGAATTGCGACATCGTCGTCATCGCGCGGTCGTAAGGAATGTCCTGGATGATCGTGTAGCGCGGCCCGCAATGCGTGCAATTCGTGAAAGGGTACCCGTAAGCGGCGATTCAGAGGATCGCCAAAGTCGCGCCAGCAGTCCTCGCAGGTGCCGGCATCGGGCGAGACCAGAACGAACTCACCCGGCTCCTGCCGGCTCTCCAGAATGGAGAAAGCCGCATCGCCGCTGACGTCCATCGCCGTAACAGTTATCTCTGTTATCTCCGCAAGCTGAGGCGGATCGGACCGCAACTTTTCAAGGAATGCCTCAATGCGATCTTCGCGACCTTCAACCTCAATCGTCACGCCCGCCGACGAATTGAATACATATCCTCCTAGCCCAAGAGACATGGCAAGGTTGTAGACGAACGGGCGAAACCCTACCCCCTGCACGATTCCACGTACCTGGATGTGCCTGCGGGTATCCGTCAAGGATATTTCGCTTGCCATAAAATTCTGCGCTCAGACCAGGAGCAGGCCGGAATCCGACGCTATCCATTCAGCTCAAGATCATCATAGCCACGCCATTTGTAGATCGAGACGGACACCGCCCAGCTGAACGCAAACAGTCCGACAATAAAATAGCCGAGCGCACCGAAGTTCTGGTTCAGCTTTCCCACCACCGCCCAGAACGCTCCCTGCCGATGGGACTGCTCGGCCAATAAGCCTAGGGCTTCAATGCCGCCGACAAGTATCGCTACCAACGCCGAAATCAGTGTGAGCGTCATGTTGTAGTAGAGCTTGCGAATCGGCTTTACAAACGCCCAGCCATACGCACCCAGCATCAAAATGTTATCCGTGGTGTCGATGAGCGACATTCCTGCTGCAAAAAGCACCGGAAAAACCATAACGGACCAAACCGGCAATCCTTTCGAGGCCTCAGCGGCGGAGATGCCAAGCAGCCCGATCTCGGTGGCCGTATCGAATCCCAGACCAAACAGAATTCCAAGCGGATACATGTGCCAGCTGCGGCGGACCATTGCGAACATCGGCCGAAACAACCGCGAAAGAAATCCCCGCCCGCATAGCAGCAGGTCGAAGTCTTCCTCTACATACCGTCCGCCGCTCCGAACCCGCTGAAAGGTTGAATACACCGCGCGTAGTACCACCAGATTCACAATCGCGATGCCAAACAGAAATAGCGTTGAGACAACGGTGCCGATCAGGCCGCCAACATGCCTCACAGTGTCCAGCCGATGCTGCAGGGAAAGGGCCGTGATCGCGATTGCGGCCGATCCCACCACCACCACGGTCGAATGGCCGAGCGAGAACATGAATCCAACCGCCACCGGCCGCTTGCCTTCCTGCATAAGCTTTCGGGTTACGTTGTCGATCGCCGCAATGTGGTCGGCATCGACCGCGTGGCGAAGGCCAAAGCTATAGGCAAGAAATGCAGTGCCCAGCAGCACCGGATAATGCCGAAACGCAAGCACCGCCCAAAGCCATGCAGAGACATTGAAAACCAGCAGGAGGCCATAGATGCCAACCACCTTGCTTCGAGTTCTCCCCGCCTGATCGTCCAGCAAATCTCGTAGGGATCGAAAAAATGATGTCATCGTGAGTGCGATCGCCGCCACCAAATGGCGCAGTCTCAATGTAGCAGGGGCTCGCGACTGCTTGTGACAAAGCAGTCGCTGCTGTTTAATTGCCGCAGCAATTCATTCGCGGCATCTGCATCGGGAATGCGCCGCGAATGAAGCATGCAAGTCTCATAGCGGCAGCCGGCGCAAGGCCGACAGTCGCACCCGACCGTGAATCTCTTTTTGAGAAAATATCATGAACCGTCGTGAGTTCAGCCAGTCGATCATCGCAGCTTCCCTCGCACCGGCGTTTCTGCACGGTAGCGCGGAGACCGCACCGGCAGCTGCGCAGCTCCATTTCTCCGTCATGCTTTGGACGATCGAAAAGAACCTGCCTTTCGAGCGTCGCGTGGAGATCGTCGCCGCAGCTGGCTACACCGGCGTGGAACTTACCGGGGAATTTAACAAGTGGTCGCCCGAACAAACTCGCGACATGGTAGCGAAGATGCATTCATTGGGTCTGGTCTGCGATGCGATCACCGGAGTGAGCGGGGATTTCTCCGACCCAAATGGAATCAGCGAGCTACTCCAGAAATTTACGGCGCAAATAGCGGTCGCGAAGAGCCTCGAGTGTCCGCAAATCCTCCTGCTATCGGGCAAGCGCAATCAAAGCATCACGAGAGAGGTGCAGCACCACGCCTGCATCGAAAACCTGAAGCGTGTCGGCGATCTTGCATCGAAACACAATATCCAGGTCGTGATCGAGCCCATCGATCCGCTGGAAAATCCGCCCATCTATCTCACGTCGGTTAGTGAAGGATTTGAAATCGTCCGCGCTGTCGGAAATCCCAGCGTCAAAGTTCTCTACGACGTCTACCATGAGCAGCGTACCGCCGGGAATCTGATCGAGAAATTCGAGCAGAACATCGACTGGGTAGGCCTTGTCCACATCGCCGATGTCCCCGGTCGCCACGAACCGGGCACCGGCGAAATCGACTATCGCAACATCTATCGCACGCTCGCCCGGCTGAAATACAACAAGTTCCTCGCGATGGAATATTACCCGACCGGCGATCCGCTCAGCTCGCTGAAAGCCTCGCGCATGGCCGCGATTGAAGCCACACACTCGCTCCCCGCGCCCTATAAAGGGTAGAAGCTCTTTCTAAGCAGAGAGAAACCGAAGCACGGCAGCCAGCACGGTCCCCGAACTTTCCGCTGCGCTCTCCACATCCGTGTGGCATTCAACTTCTGGAGCCAGCGGCGCTTCATACGGATCATCAATCCCGGTGAAATGCTCCAGTTCTCCGGACCGTGCCCGCCGGTACAATCCCTTCGGATCACGCGCTTCGCACACCTCTAAAGGAGCGTTGACGTACACCTCCACAAAACTCCCGATCGCTTCCCGCGCCTCTTCCCGGCTGCTGCGATACGGCGATATCGCCGCTACCAGCACCACAACTCCGTTGCGCGTCAACAGCTGTGCCACATAGGCGATCCGCTTGATATTTTCATTCCGGTCTTTTTCTGAAAATCCCAGATCACGGCACAGATAGGTTCGGATCACGTCCCCGTCGAGCACTTCAACCCGCATTCCTCGGGCCCGCAATTCTGTCTCAACAGCGCGGCAGATGGTCGTTTTCCCTGCGCCGCTGAGTCCCGTAAACCAGACAGTCAGACCTTTCGCCGTCGCCGTATCCGTCGGGACAGGTATCAAGTTCTCAAGCGCCGTTTTGCCCATCAGACGGTCTCCACAATAAATCCACTGCTACTCTACCACCGCGATTCGCGCCCATTTTACCTTCAGCAATAGCGTTCTCGATCGCCACTGACGCCTCGACAGCCTGCGCGCCGGCGGATCAAATATGCCAGATATCGAACATAAATGAAGACCCGCTTTGCCATCGCTCCCCTCTTCAGCAGAGAAATTGTTCATCCACGCCGTATCATGGAGTTTTCCGGCTCGCAGGTAATTAGTTTTCAGCCTCAGGCAGAGTGGGTACTTTCCAATGAAAAAAATCCGAAGCAGCAGCCAGCCGGAGCACAACAATTATGTGCTCGTCATCTTTGATAGCTGCCGCTACGATTCTTTCGTACGGGCGCGCCCGCGTACCATGAAGAAGCTAGGCGCGGTCGAACGCCGATGGTCCTACGCATCCTGGACTGCCCCATCTCATTTCAATCTACTCATGGGCTTGATGCCCCACAGCAGCCCAAAAAACATCTATGCCTCGGAGTATTACAAGAAGGAATTTCTCCGCTTCAACGAGCGGCTCGGGTGCGAAAACATCGAATTCGCCTCGCTCGTTCCTCAGCTTTATCTGCCGCCATTTCTGAAAAACACCTTAGGTTACGCAACCCATGCTCGGGTTTCTCTCCCGGTTCTAAATCCAAAGACGCCCATTAATCTTGGCTTCGATAGTTTCCGCTTAATGGACAAGCACAATGACATGCGCGCCATGGTGCGCGAAATGCACTTTTCAGAAGAGAAGCCGTCTTTCTGGGTGCTGAATGTGGGCGAAACCCACTACCCATACGCCCTGCCCGGAGAATCGCAGGACGAGTGGCCGCGCATCCACGGCGTGCACGGCGTCTTCAAGCATCTGGATGATCGCATCGTAGGCGGTAAGCTACAGAAGCAACGCTTCTTCAACCAGGCGAAAATGGATGAGTTACGCCAGCGTCAGATCGCCGCAGTAAAATACCTTGATGTAGTTATCGAGGAGTTATTCGACTTAGTCCCGAAAAATACATACATCACCATCACCGCCGACCATGGTGAGTTATTCGGCGAAGACGGTTACTTTGGCCACGGACCTATCCAGCATCCGAAGGTATTGGAAGTTCCATTTGTAGAAGGAAAACTAAGGTGAAGCGCTCTCTCCCACCGATCGCGAATTATTCCGGCTGGGATCTCATTTGGACCGGAGCGGCAATCGCTGCCTGTGCCTTCTATTTCCGCCACGGTTCGCACCCCGTCCAGCTCGCCTACATCGGCCCCGGTTCCGGCTTCGCCTTCGTAAGTTCTTTTCTGACGCTGATCGTAGGTTTTTTTGCCAGCGTCCTGTCGTTTGTCAGCTGGCCATTCCGTATTGCATGGCGAACCTTGCGCCGCCATAAAGGATTCCGCAATGCCCGCGTGAAAAAGGTAATTTTTTTAGGCCTCGACGGGCTCGATCCCCGGCTCACGGAGCGCTTCATTGCCGAAGGCAAGATGCCGAACCTCAAAAAGCTTTCGCAGGAAGGCGCCTATCGCCGGCTTCGCACCACCTACCCCGCGCTCTCTCCTGTCGCGTGGTCTACGTTCGCTACCGGAGTCAATCCGGCCAAACACAACATCTTCGACTTTCTCGACCGCAGCCTGAAATCCTATCTCCCGCAACTCTCCTCTGCGCGCGTCGACAAGCCCCGCCGCATCCTTCACATCGGACGCTTCCGCATTCCCACCTCCGGCGCATCCGTCAAGCTCCTCCGCAAAAGCAAACCCTTCTGGAAGACCCTCGCCGAACACGGCATCGGCTGCACCGTTCTGAGAATCCCAATCACCTTCCCTCCGGAAAAGTTCGATGGCAAAATGCTCTCGGCCATGTCCACGCCCGACCTGAAAGGCACGCAGGGAAGCTTCTCGCAGTTCACCACCCGGATCGAAAAAGCCAGCTACGAAAATGGCAGCCGCTATCCATTGCATCGCATCGAAAATGGATTCGAAGGCATCATAGAAGGCCCGCAGGATAGCTTCCTTGAGAACGAGCCGAACCTGCACATTCCCTTCCGCCTCGTGAAAAGCGACAACACCCTCGTCCTGCGGGTCCAGCAAAACCGTTGCAATCTCGCTCCCAACAAATACACAGACTGGCTGCAGTTGTCATTCCGCACCGCCGTCGGCGCCAGGGCATTCGGAATCGCTCGTTTCATGCTCACCGAAAATGAATCCGAATGCAGCCTCTACATGTCGCCCATCAATATCGACCCGGAGCGTCCCGCGCTGCCGATCAGCCATCCCTCGTACTACGCAAAATATCTCGCCGACCTGCTCGGCCCCTACGCCACCTGCGGAATGGCCGAAGACACATGGGCGCTCAACGAAGGCGTCATCGATGAGAAGGCGTTTCTCGATCAGGCCTACAGCATCTTCGAGGAGCGCCGCGGAATGTTCTTAAGCGCTCTCGACAACACCAGCCGTGGAGTCGTGGCCTGCGTCTTCGATACCAGCGATCGCGTGCAGCACATGTTCCACCGTCACATGGGCACCTCCGACACCCACGCCAAAGTCATTGAGCAGATGTATCAACGCATGGATGCGCTAGTCGGAGAAACTCTGCCCTTCGTCGATAAAGACACTGCCCTCTACGTTCTCTCCGATCACGGCTTTACCTCCTTTCGCCGCGGAGTAAACCTCAACTCCTGGCTGCACCAGAACGGCTACCTCCACCTTCTCCCCGATGCTCCAATCGGCGGATCGTTCTTCGAAGGTGTCGACTGGAGCAGAACCCGCGCCTACGCGCTCGGCCTCGGCGGCCTGTATCTCAACATCAGAAATCGCGAGGCCCAGGGCATCATCGAACCAGGCGCGCAAGCCGACAAGCTTCGGCGCGAAATCATCTCCAACTTAAGCGCCCTCCGCGAGGACACCGGAGAGATCCCGATCCGCACCGTCTACGCCACTGCGGACCTGTATCGCGGTCCCTACCTCGACGCCGCTCCGGACATCATCGTCGGCTACAACGACGGATACCGTGTTTCGTGGGACAGCGCCGTCGGCAAAGTTACCGGGCATATCCTTGAAGACAACAACAAGGCCTGGAGCGGCGATCATTGTGTAGATCCCGTTCTCGTTCCCGGCGTTCTCTTCTCCAACCATGCCGTTGCTGGCGTCAACCCCGGCATTGAAGATCTTGCCCCCACCGCGCTTGCCCTCTTCGGCGTGGATATCCCGAGCTGGGTGGAAGGCAAATCGCTACTCGTATGATCCATCGAATCACAACGCGTGCCACCCTCGTTCTCGCCGCATGTGTTCTGCTGGCCGGCTGTGCCCCTCGCCCAAAGACTCTCACCGGCAAACGAGTTATTGTGCTCGGCGTAGATGCCATGGACCCGGGGTTTCTGGAGCGCCACTGGAACGATCTGCCCAATCTGAATCGCCTGCGCCAGGTCGGCGATTTCCAGCGTCTCGCAACCACGATCCCTCCGCAGAGTCCCACCGCGTGGTCCACCGTAAGCACCGGGCTCGATCCCGGCGGCACCGGCATTTTCGATTTCATTCTCCGTGATCCGCAGAAAATGACCCTGGTTTCCTCAATGGCCGATGTTGAGCCTTCCAGCCATGTCCTCTCGATCGGTCCGTATGTGCTTCCTCTTTCTAAAGGCCGCGAGCGCCGCTTCCTTCATGGTGAGACGTTCTGGCAGGCCCTCGACAAGGCCGGCATCCCTTCGATCATTCTGCGCATGCCCAATAATTTCCCACCGGTTCCCTCGAAGAGCCTCACACTTTCCGGCATGGGCACGCCGGACATGCGCGGCACTTACGGCACCTTCACCTTTTTCACCGACGATCCCCAGGCCACCGCCCATGAAGTGGCCGGTGGAATCATCGTGCCGATTTACGTCCAGAACGATCAGGCATCGCTCGTTGTTGGCGGCCCGCAGAACACGCTGCGAAAGGATCAGGCGCGCTCCACCGTTACGATCGCCATGCATCGCGATCCCGACAATCCCGCGGCCGTCTTTGAAGTACAAGGCCAGAAATTCATCCTCCGCCAGGGAGAATGGTCACGCTGGATTCACGTCGAGTTCCCCATCCTGCCCGGCGTTAAAACAGCCGCCGGAATGTTCCGTGTCTATGCGAAGAAGCTGAACCCGGAATGCCAGATTTACATCTCGCCCGTCAACATCGATCCCAGCTCGCCGGAACTTCCAATCTCCACTCCGGCATCATTCAGCCGCGATCTCGTCCGCGCCATCGGCCCTTACTACACCCAGGGCATCGCGGAAGACACCGCCGCACTGCGTGCCGGCGTTCTCACACGTGCGGAATACGAACAGCAGGCCAGCTTCGTCAGCGACGATGAATTCCGCATGATGAATTACGAACTTGCCCATTTCCGCCGCGGCATTCTCTTCCTCCACTTCAGCACCGTCGATACCAACTCCCACATGCTCTGGGGGAAATATGACTCCGAACTGCTGAAGACCTATCAGCAGCTGGACGGCGAGGTCGGTTATCTTATGCGCACCGCGCCCGACGCAACCTTCATCGTCCTCTCCGACCACGGCTTCAACGACTTCGACCGCGCGGTCAATCTAAATACCTGGCTCTATCAAAATGGTTTCCTCGCCCTCGACAATCCCGCGAATCTCGGCGCGCCGGGAATGTTCGCACACGTGGACTGGGCCCACACCCAGGCCTACTCGCTCGGCCTTAATTCTCTCTATCTGAATCTCGCCGGCCGCGAGCGCAACGGCATCGTTTCTCCAGCCATGCGCGATCAGGTATCCGAATCGCATCATTCAGCGTCTGGAAACCTTGCGCGATCCAAAAAATGGCACCCCTGTCGTCTACAACGTCTCCCGCACCGACCAGGTCTACCACGGCTCGCAGACCCGCCTTGCGCCGGACATGGTTGTCGGTTGGGCGCGCGGCTACCGATCATCCTGGGAAACCGCGCTGGGGGAAATTCCAGCAGCACTCATCGAGAACAACGAGGACGAGTGGCGTGGAGATCACTGCATCGCCGCGAAACTCGTTCCCGGAGTTTTCCTCAGCAATCGCAAGAGCCACGTCAGCAATCCCTGGCTCGCCGACGTCACTGTGACCCTTCTCCATCAATTCAACATTCCCCCGGCAAGCGGCATGGGCGGACGTTCTATATTCTGAGTGACGTTCATTTTCTGATACAGAGGAAAGTTATGGCGGGAACGACAGTCAAACTGAACAAAGATTTATGGGCAAAGATAAAACGAGTGTCCGACGCGGCCGGCTACAGCGCTCCCCAGGAGTTCATCGAGCACGTGCTCGACAAAGAAGTCTCCAAGCTCGATGAGGCGCAATCGGACGAGGAGATTGTCCTGAAGCTGAAAGGTCTTGGATATCTGGATTGACGCCCTCCGCAACGTATGTCATCAGCCTGACGGTGATCTCGTTCCTCGCCGGTCTCGCCATCCTTCCGGTCTTCGCAAAATACTCAGACGCGGCCCGCCTGTCGCTGGCGAAACGAAAAATCCGCGCCGCCCTCTACGCCTTCCGCCTGTTCGGCGATGAACCCCGGCTGGTCTTTCGCGCGCAAGGCCAGCTCCTGCTCTGGAACGCCCGCTACCTCGGCCTGATGCTGCGCCCCGCCGCCATCGTCCTGCTCCCCATGGCCTTCCTGCTGTTGCAAATGGACATCGTCTACGGGCATCGAGCGCTGCATGTCGGCGAGTCCGCAATCGTCAGCGCGCGGATGGCGAAGGGCGTCAATCTAAGCGTCACCAATCCGCAACTCACCAGCAATGGAGCAGCGATTGAAACTCCCACAGTGCGAATCCCAGACGAACATCGCGTCCTGTGGAGAGTGCGCGCCCTGAGCGCCGGACGCGACCGCCTTTTTCTTGCAATTCCAGCAACGGATGGCACGCGGGACGCGACCGAGAAAGATCTCCAGGTCGGCCCGGGATTGCATTATCTTTCCGATCGCCGCACCACCTCGTTTTTTGCCTGGCTGCTCGATCCCGGCGAATCGCGCCTGTCCACCAGCAGCCCTGTGCGCTCCATCCGTGTCGAATACCCCGACGCCGACTTCAGCATCTTCGGCATCGCCATGCCGTGGATCGTATGGTTCGTGATCGTTAGCTGGGCAACAATGTTTGCGCTGCGCAAGCGTTTTGGCGTAATCATTTAAGCAGTCATTCGACGTCTGCAGAACAACAAAAAATGATGCGATCTGGCTCCCCCTCGCGCTCTAGTCGACGTCATCTCACCGGATATGCCACGCCCTGGCTATGCACCCTCGCAGGCCTCTTCCTTCTCTCCTGCAAGTCTTCGCCCCATCAAGCAGTATCCGTCGCCGTCTCGCCCTCAGCGCAGCAGCCGCAACAGGTGAGTTCAGAGCCCTCCCACGCGAACTCCGGCAAAATCCGACCGATGAATGTCGTGCTCATCACGGTGGACACGTTGCGAGCGGACCATCTCCATTGCTACGGCGATTCAAAAATCAAGACTCCCGTCATCGACGCTCTTGCCCGACAAGGCGTGCTGTTTGAAAAAGCCGTTACCCAGGCGCCGCTAACCCAGCCCTCCCACGCCAGCATCTTCACCGGCACAAACCCCAATGTTCATCATGTTCGCGACACCGGCGGGTTCGTGCTCCACCCCTCATCCGTTACCCTCGCCACCATCCTCCAACACCAGGGCTGGAACACCGCCGGCTTCATCGGCTCCACAGTCTTGAAACGCTCCTTCGGCTTCAACCAGGGCTTCGCCGTATATGACGATGAAATGCCGCGCAGCGATAAGACGAAGGGTTACACCCGTGCAGCTTCGCGGCCTGCAAACATCACCGTCGATCACGCCCTCCATTGGCTCAACACTCAGTCCGGTAAGCCCTTCCTGGTCTGGCTGCATTTTTACGATCCGCACGAGCCCTACAATCCGCCATCCCGCTTTCGCAATCAATATCCCGGCGACGGATACGACGCCGAGATTGCCTACGCCGACGAGCAGTTGGGCCGCTTCCTGGAAGCTGTCAAAAAGCAATCTCCCGCCAGACAAAACACTTATCGTCCTGCTCGCCGATCACGGCGAAAGCCTCGGCGATCACGGCGAATACAATCACGGAATTTTTCTTTACGACTCCACCGTCCGCATTCCCTGGATCATGGTCGGCCCCGGCATTCCCGCGGGCGTTCGCGTCCAGCAGCAGGCCCGCGAAATCGACGTGCTCCCCACCATTCTCGACCTGCTCGGAAGCCGACCATCGTCCGCCGTCCAGGGGACCAGCATGGTGCCCGCCTTCTCCGGCAAGCCTGTTCCCACCACCTATTCGTACGAAGAAACTCTTTTCCCAAAAATTAACCTAGGCTGGTCGGAGCTGCGCGGAATCCACACCGCGCACTGGATGTACGTGCGCGCCCCAAGGCCGGAGCTCTACGATCTCGACACCGATCCCAGCGAACTGCACAATATCATCGACGCCCACCCGAAGGAATATCGCGAGTTGGAACAGCAGCTTAGAATTGCAAGCCGCACAAGCTCCGCTGGAACGGAAACCATCGTCGCCGACCACATGGATCCGCAAACGATGGAACAGCTAAAATCCCTCGGATATGTCGGTGGAACATCGGAACACGAACATTACAGCTCAACGGTCAGGGCGCAGATCCCAAAGATCGCTTAAGCATTCTTACGATCATCCAGACCGCGATGGGTCCCGGGGCCGACAAACTTCCGCTTCCGCATAAAATCGATCTGCTGCGTCAGGGCCTCTCGCAGGATCCCACAAACCCGGCGCTCTACTACGAGCTTGCAAACCTCTACATGCAGTCCGCCCAATACAACCTGGCCCTCCAGGTCTATCTGACTGCACTCCATCGCGGCATTCGAGATGAAACGCTTCTCACCCGCTTGGGCAACCTGTATCTGCAGGCCGGCGATCGCAAGCAGGCCCTTCCCTATTTTGAGCAAGCCGCACAATCGAATCCACTCGACGCCTCCTGCCAAAGCAATCTCGGCACCGTCTATCTTCAGAGCGGCCGCGCAGCCGATGCGGAACGCGCCTTCCGCCGCGCCCTTGTATCGCAGCCATACCCGGCCGCTTATAACGGTCTCGCCATTCTGGCCATGCAGCGCCATGACAATGCGAGCGCTCGCAAAAATTATCAGCGAGCCATCCAGCTCAACCCGGATTACGCCGAGGCCCAGTTCAACCTCGGCCTTCTATGCCGGCAGATGAACGATCTCCCCTGCGCCCGGACCGCTTTCCGATCCTTCCTTGCGGACGCTCCCGCAGGCTCCTATAAATCTGCGATCCCACAGGCGAAAGCCGAGCTAGCCGGTATGCGGTGACAAAACGTACGCGCGATAATAGTTGAAGCGGCTTGTTTTCGTTGGTGATTGGAGTAAGTCTCTTATGCGATCTGGCAACTGGCGAGCGTCCACAGCAGGCATCTGTACCCTCCTGCTGCTGGCTCTTGTCTCCTGCAAGTCCTCCCCGAAAAGGGAGACAGCTCCATCAGCCGCATTCAAGCCAATCAACGTCGTGCTCATCACCCTCGACACCGTGCGAGCCGACCACCTGCACTGCTACGGCTACGACAAGATCAAAACTCCAACGATAGATTCCCTCGCCGAACGAGGCGTTCTATTTGAAAAAGCGGTGGCGCAGACGCCGCTGACCCAGCCCTCCCACGCCAGCATGTTCACGGGAACGAACCCGAATGTCCACAACGTCCGCAACACCGGCGGATTCGCGCTGCAACCCTCTTCAATCACCCTCGCCACAATTTTGCAGCAGCACGGCTGGAATACGGCGGCCTTCGTCAGCTCCTCCGTTCTGAAAAAGGTGTTCGGCTTCAGCCAGGGATTTGCCACCTATGACGACAAGATGCCCGACACCATCGAGGGCAAAGAGATCGCCACCCGGCCCGCGAACATCACCGTCGATCATGCACTCCAATGGCTCAACGCGCTGGATACAAGTTCGAACAAGCCGTTCTTCGTGTGGCTGCATTTTTTTGACGCCCACCAGCCCTATGAACCCCCTCCAGAATTTCGCAAGCTATATCCGGGCGATCCATATGACGCCGAAATCGCATTCCAGGATCAGCAGTTGGGCCGTTTTATGGATGCGTTAAGAAAGAAGTCTCCCGCCGACAAGACCTTGATTATTCTTCTTTCCGACCACGGGCAAAGCCTCGGTCAACATGGCGAATTTGAACATGGGATTTTCCTCTACGATCCGACGGTTCGTATCGCATGGATTATGGCGGGACCCGGTGTTCCCTCAGGCGTCCGCATCCAGCAGCAGGCTCGAGAGATCGATCTGCTCCCCACAATTTTGAAGCTCTTGGGAAGCGACGCCTCCTCCGCTGTTCAGGGAACCAGCTTGGTGCCCGCCTTTGCCGGCAAAGCGGTGCCCTCCACCTATTCCTACGAAGAAACTCTGTGCCCGAAAATAAACATGGGATGGTCGGAGCTGCGCGGCATTCACACTGCCCATTGGATGTACGTCCGCGCCCCCAGGCCGGAACTCTACAATCTCGACCAGGATCCCGGCGAGTTGAACAATGTCATCGATTCCAATCCCAAGATGTACCGTGATTTAAATGCTCAATTGAACAAGTTGAGTTTCTTAGGAAACAAAACCGCCGAAACAGTAGTTACCAACCAGATGGACCAGGCCACGATGAAGCAGCTTGAATCTCTTGGCTATGTGTCCGGATTTTCCGCGCGCAATGTTCAATTGAATGGCCGCGGCGACGACCCGAAGGACCACATCGCGACTCTCCAGACCCTGCAAACAATCTCCGACACTCCCCATATCTCGGGCGCCCGCGAAGCCGAATTGCTGCGCCAGGCGCTCAAAAGCGATCCAGCCAATCCCACCTTGTATTCCTGGCTGATTGACTCCTACGAAAGAGCCGGAAAATATCCGGAAGCCATGGACGCGTGCATGGAAGCGTTGCATCACGGTATCCACGGGGGAATCGTCTTCTCGCGGCTGGCAAATCTTTATCTCAGGCAAGGCGATCGCAATCAGGCGATTGCATACTACGAGAAAGCCGCGCAACTGGACCCTCTCGATGTCGAAGGGGAAGCCAATCTCGCCACCGCCTATCTACAAAATAACCGCCTGGACGACGCCAAACGAGCGTTCCGCTGGACCCTCACCATTCAGGATTATGTGCCTGCCTATAACGGCCTCGGGATCATCGCCATGCGGCAGAACGATCTCGCCTCGGCGCGCAAGAACTTCGAACACGCCGTCCGCCTTGATCCCGACTACGTCGAGGCGCAGCTCAACCTCGGCATCCTATGCACGCGGACGGATGACTTTCCCTGCGCCCGCAAAGCCTTCAAAGTCTTCCTCGCCAAAGCCGCGCCTGCCGATTACAAAGACATGATCCCTCAAGTCCAATACGCGCTCTCCCGTATGCAGAAGCAAGGCACCTAAGCGCCGCTCAGCGGTATCCGGCGGCTGAGACATCGATTCGACGCTATGAAGCACCGTAGCCCGAGTCACCTTCGCACCGACCACCCCACAAGCTGAGCGGCTCATCCAATTGCATAGCAGTAAAAGCGTATACCTTTCCCGGAGAGCAGACGATGAAGCAAAGCAGCGGCAATCCCGATCCTCGCGAGGTCGGCCCTAAGCCTCCCTTCCCCCAACAGAAAATCAGCCACCCCGGCAGCGACAAACAGCTGGACCCTCCCGCCAACCACGGCGAAACTTCCTACCACGGACACAGCCGACTTCAAGACCAGGTCGCCATCATCACCGGCGGCGACAGTGGAATCGGCAGGGCTGTCGCCATTGCCTTCGCGAAAGAAGGCGCGGATGTCGTTCTCTCTTACCTTCCAGAAGAAGAAGACGATGCGAGGGAAACAGCAAAGCATGTCGAAGCCGCAGGAAGAAAAGCGATAAAAGTCCCGGGAGATATCCGACAGCCCGCCACTGCTAAACAGCTCGTTGAAACTGCGCAAAAAGAATTTGGCCGCCTCGATATTGTGGTCAACAATGCGGCATTTCAAATGGTGCGGGAAGATATCGCGGAAGTCTCTCCGGAAGAGCTCGAAAGAACATTCCACACCAATGTGTTCGGAACATTTTTTCTCAGCCAGGCCGCTCTGCCTGTCCTCAAGCCCGGTGCCTCCATCATCAACACCTGCTCGATTGAGGCTTTCACCCCCGAGCCGGGTCTGCTCGCCTATGCAGCTACCAAAGCGGCTCTGGTGAACTTCACAAAGAGCCTTTCGAAACTCGCCGCCGAAAAGGGAGTGCGTGTGAACGGCGTCGCTCCCGGTCCAGTGTGGACTCCGTTGATCCCGTCCACCATGCCGGAGGAAAAAGCGAAGAGCTTCGGCGAAAACACGCTCTTCAAGCGCCCCGCTCAGCCAATTGAGCTCGCCGTGCTCTACGTCTTCCTCGCTTCTGCAGACGCCAGCTACGTGTCAGGAGAAATCTACGGAGCGACCGGCGGCCGTACCCCCGTTTAAAGCGCATTCGCTCGACCGGGTGCCCCCATGCTAGTCGCAGATTTGTGCGGCTGGCATGGGGTTGAAATGCGCCAACTTTCGCTCCAAAGCCGGTTTTCGCCAACCTGAGGCCCTCCGCCGCCATCCCACGAAGAATGCCCGCTACAGACGAGAAAGCAGTCCAATCGCTTCGCAAATTGCGCAAGCAGATGAAGAAAGCCGCCAGGCAGCCATCCCCAAAGCAGGTGCATGCCATTCGCACCAAAAGCCGACGAGTCGAAGCATTGGTCCACGCTTTCAGGCTCGATAGCAAATGCAAAGGTAAGCCTCTCTTGAAAGCCATCGAACCGGTTCGCAAGAAGGCAGGCAAGGTGCGCGACATGGATGTTCTGATCGGATTCGCAACCACCCTCTCAAATGAGGGCGAAGAACAATGCCTCATTCAGCTGCTCGAACATCTCGCCTCCATCCGCGTAAGATCTGCGCGGAAGCTTTGCAAAACCATCGCAGCGCAAAGAAAACAGATCAGCGGTGGCGTTAAGCGCTGTACGAAGTTCGTTGAAAAACAGTTTGATGGTTCTACCGGTCGCATGACGGCCGAGCGCGAATGGTCTGCCGATGCAACGGCAGCCGCACTCGAAATTTGGACGGAGCTCTCTACATGGCCGCAGCTCAAGGCCTCGAACCTGCATCCCTTCCGTCTCAAAGTAAAAGAACTGCGCTACATCCTTCAGCTGGTAAAAAATGACACAAACAAATTCGTCCGTGCACTCGGAGATGTGAAAGACATCATCGGCGAATGGCACGATTGGAACGAGTTGGCCGCCATCGAAGCAGACGCGCTCCATCATGGAACGCAATGCGCTCTAACAAAACAGATCCGCTCCGTCACCAGACAAAAATTGGAACTTGCATTGTCGGCCAGCAATAAAATGCGAGAGACATATCAATCCGGCAATCTCGGACGCGACCGCATCCTGAGTGAGAAGTAGAGCGAAATCTCTACTCGTCCTTCGCCCAACTGCAATTCATCCTCGCAATCGCTGATTGAAAGCGTCTGCTCGCTGCAATATACTCGGCGAGTCGATATCCCCAGCCAAGGATGATGCATGAAATCTACAGTATTGCCCTGCCTCTGCACGGCTTCCCTGCTTTGCGTTACCGCTTTCCCCGCCGCACTCATCGCACAAAGCGGCTTTGCTCCCGGTCAGCTCGACCCAACCCGCAACATAACCTCTCCCCAGCTTATCGATCAAGGTCATACCGCGTTGCCGGAGCAGTACATTTGGAATGCAGATGCTCGTCCCGCCGGTCAGACCGATGCTCAAGCCGAAGCTGCCCACAATACACCGCGATATTTCCGCTCCTCATTTCAACTCCAGAAGGTCCCGCCGCAGGCCACTCTCTACGTCGCCGGCTCGGAAGATTTGGAAGTCTACATAAACGGCAAACTCGCCGACAAAGTTCAAAGAAATCCAGACTCAAGAATCAAGATGACGGTCTACATGGCCGACGTTAGCCGCCAGTTGAAAAGCGGCAAAAACACGATAGCTTTGGCAATCACACCTCGACCGCGCCTCGGCGAAAATGAGACGTATTTCGTCGCCAAAATTCTGCCCCGGGCCGAAGGCATCGACGCGACACCGCTCATCATCAGCGGCCCCGACTGGAAATCATCCGCGACACCCGCCTCAAATTGGCAAAACCCCGCGTTCGATGACGCTGCATGGAAGCCCGTCCACGCCTTCGGCCCCATTGAAAGCTCGATCGAGTTCTACCAGGCCAATGACGACGCCGGTCTTTACCGCTGGCCCGGCTACATCGGCGCATCATCGTTTCTCGCCCACACCATTCTCCCCGTGCATAGCGTCGAGCAGGTGTATACAGGCCGCAGCAGCTACAGCGGCCTCGATTCCCTCACGTCACCCTCAGCGCAAAATCAGTTCACCGTCCACCTCGCCTCCGCCAATGTTCCCGAGCAGCAGGCCCCGAGCCTGCTCCTCGACTTCGGCAGAGAAGTCACCGGTCGCCTCCAACTAATCTCCGCCTCCACCCACCCGATAGAAGTCACCATCCAGTACGGCGAATCCGAAGCGGAAACCCTCAACGAACCCTATCTAGGCGTCGACCCGCTCACCGTCCCCGCAGGAGCAACCGCCTACGGTCCCAAGTCCGCCTTCCGCTATGCCAAGGTTCGCTTTGTCGGCGGCGGCCGCGACCTGCGCTTCAAGACCATCGCGCTCGATGACATCTATTACCCCGTCAAATATCAGGGCTCCTTTGAATCCTCCGACCCGTTGCTAAACAAAATCTGGGAAGTGGGCGCCTATACCTCGCATCTCTGCATGCAGGACGATATCTGGGACGCTCCCAAGCGCGACCGCATGCGCTGGGCCGGCGATCTCGATGTCAGCGGTCGGGTCATCAACGATATCTTCGATGACCACTCCCTTATGCAAGACACGATGACGCGCCTCGTCGGCGACGCCCCCGTAAAATCCCACGTAAACGGCATCGCCGGCTACTCCGCCTGGTGGATCAGCGAAGTCACCCAGTACTATCTCCACACCGGTTCGAAGGAATATCTCGAAAGTCTCCACCCGCGCCTCGTCCAGCTCCTCAACTACATGGACACGGAAATGGACGCCAGAAATCTCTACGCCAACACCACCAAATCCTGGCCCTTCGTCGACTGGTCCCCGGAGCTGAACGGCGATCATCCGGAAGCCCTGCGCGCCACCCAGTTTGAGTTCTACCTCGCCTATCGCGATGGCGCATCCCTGCTGCGCGACCTCGGCGACAACACCAACGCCGACCATTTCGACCAGCGCGCCCAGCTATTTAAAGACGCCGCGCAGAAATATCTGCTCGACCCCGCCACCAACACGTACGGCAACCGCTGGCAGACCAATTCGATCGCCGTCTACTCCGGCGTCGCCCAAAAATCGCAGTACGCGCCTATCTGGGACCATGTGCTCTCAAGCGTGGCAAACACGGAATACACCGCCTTCTTTATGAGCCCGTATTACAACTACTACATCATCTCCGCCATGGCGGAAACCGGTCATCGCCCGCAGGCGCTCGAATGGATTCGCAAATACTGGGGCGGCATGATCGCCGAAGGCGCAACCACTTTCTGGGAAGCCTACTATCCCAGCTGGCCAAAGCAGGACTTCCACGCCTCCCTCCAGGCGGATGACGGCAGCGGCTACTACGTCAGCCTTTCGCACGGTTGGTCCAGCGGCCCCACCGCCTTGATGATGGAACAGATTCTCGGCATCCAACCCACCGCCGCGGGCTTCAAGAAAGTAACAATCCGCCCAGACCTCGCCGGCCTTCAATGGGCCAAAGGCGCAGAACCCACTCCCCAAGGATTGTTGAAAGTAAGCCTCGAACAAAAATCCAATCTACAAACCACCATCGACCTCCCATCCGGCATAGAAGCCACCGTATTGGTCCCCATCAACAACGCAGGACAGCATCCGCTCATCAACGGCAAAGAGGACAACACCTCCCAACCAGCCGAAGACAACACAAGAGCCGCCGTAACCCTCAACCAGCCCGGCCACTATATTCTCGAAGCAAAATAGCTTCGTAGAAAAATCGGGTGCCCCACACTAGCTGCCCACTCTGCGGCTGGTGTGGGATTCAAATCCCATCGCCTTATACTGACTCAAAGTGGGGATCTCATGGCCGTATTGATCGAAGCAATTAACATCAAGCGCAAAATCTTGTTCGAGTACGAGAACGCTCCCTACACCTGTCTGGACTCAGACATCACCAAACCCACCGCCCGCGGCGGCCAGACGCTCGTCCGCCTCAAAATGCGCAACCTGCTAACCAGCGCGGTCTTTGAAAAAACATTCAAGGCGAACGACAGGTTTAAAGAGCCGGACATCCAGTTAGTCCCCGCCTCCTATCTATATAGCGACGGCGACGGCTCCCAGTTCCTCGATCAGGAAACCTACGAAACCCTCACCCTGGACAAGGGAATGATGGGGAACGCGCTGGACCTACTCGTAGAAGGCACCTTGATTCAGCTACTAAAATACAACGGCAACCCCATCGGCCTGCAGCTGCCACAATACGTGGAACTAACCGTAACCGAGACAGAACCAGCCGCAAGAGGCGACTCCTCCAGCGGAAGCGGAACCAAGCAAGCCAAGCTGGAAACCGGCCTCGAGATTCGCGTCCCTCCCTTCATCAAAGAAGGAGAAAAAGTAAAAATAACAACAGAAACCGCAGAATTCTCCGGCCGCGCCTAACTCGTTTTCGAATTATCGCGTAGTCCCCGGACCTTTAGTCCGGGGATCAGAGGCCGCCGGGTGCCCCATACTAGCCGCGCACTCTGCGGCTAGTGTGGGCCAATTCAGCCACCCACGTCTCGCCCCTGAGACATGGGATTCCTCATTCCCGATCCCCAGTTCCCACCCGAATTGTCCTCCCTCAATCCAAAGGCATATAGTGTCCCCTGTCGAAACGGGAGCATCCCCAGCGACGACAAACTGCCACAGGCAACAGGAGGACCCGATGAAATTATCCGACACGATTGGGTTGGTGTTGAATGCCAAGGACAAGAACAGAATCCTGTCGATTGCCCCCGAGCAGTCGGTCTACGAAGCCATTAAGAAAATGGCCGAGCACAATGTAGGCGCCCTGCTCGTCATCTCCGATCACAAACTCGTCGGCATTTTGTCGGAGCGCGACTACGCCAGAAAAATAGCCCTCGCCGGCCACTCTTCAAGAGAAACCCTGGTCCAGGAAATCATGACCAGCCCCGTCATCTCCGTAAGCCCGCGCCACACCGTAGACGAATGCATGGCCATGATGACCCAGCACCATTTCCGCCATCTCCCCGTTCTGCAGGACGATCACGTAATGGGAGTCATCTCCATCGGCGACTTAGTAAAGTGGGTAATCTCCGGCCAGGCAAAAACCATCCAGGAACTAGAAGGCTACATAACCGGCACCTACCCCGGCTAGCTTCCAATCAATAGTCAATCTTGACGCCCCGGGTGCCCCATACTAGCCGCGTACTGTGCGGCTAGTGTGGGATTCACGAACCAACAAGGTCATCCTGAACGATGCGACACTTGACGAAGCACATTCATATCAAGCACCCTTACTCAGTTCCACGATCCAGTGAAGGACACCGATGAACGCTTCCGATCCTCATCTCCAGAAAATCAAAGACTCCATGCGCTCCATGTGGATAGCCGGTGACTTCGGCATGGTCGCCAAAAGCACCTCGGCGGCTGCCGAAGAATTCGTCGCTCGTCTTGCCGTGCCGAATGGCGCGCGCGTGCTGGACGTTGCCTGCGGCACTGGCAATCTGGCCATTCCGCTCGCGCGTCAGGGTGCCGTCGTCACCGGCGTCGACATTGCACCCAACCTCCTTGCCCAGGCTCGCGAACGCGCCGCAGCAGAAAATCTCACCGCCACGTTCGATGAAGGCGACGCCGAGCAACTCCCCTATGCCGACGCTTCCTTTGACGTCGTTGTTACGATGTTCGGCGCAATGTTCGCCCCGCGTCCACAACTCGTCGCTTCGGAATTCGCACGCGTTCTCAAGCCCGGCGGCCGACTCGCCATGGCGAACTGGAACCCCGCCGGCTTCACCGGCAAAATGTTTAAGGTCAGCAGCCGCCACGTCCCTCCCCCGCCGGGCATGGTAGCTCCCGTCCTCTGGGGAGATGAGGCCACTGTACGAGAACGCCTCGCGCAGAACTTCGCAAACATCAAGACTGAGCTCATCCCGATCGACTTCGACCTTCCCACGAACCCAGCTGGAGCCGTCGCATTTTTCCGCAAATATTTCGGTCCCACACAGGTAGCCTTCAGCCGCCTCGATGAAGCAGGTCAAGCCGCCTTCGCAGCCGATCTAGAATCCCTCTGGGCCACCGCCAACCTAGCTCCAGACGCCACGAATCACACCCTAATCCACAACGAGTATCTACAAGTAACAGCCACCCGAAACTAAGCCTAGACGCGCAAGCAAAAACCATCCAGGAGCTAGAAGGAGAAATTAACCGGAGCCTACCCCGGCTAGCGTCCGCATGCGCCGGAAGCCATCACCCTGCTCCCATTTGGCGGCATGTGAAACTATCCGCTTTGTCGTGTGCATTGCCATAACGATGATCTTATGCCCGGGCTGGAGGAGACGACCGTATACAGTTACTTCAATTGTGTGTTCTGGTCCATGGTCAGAATCTGATCGATTCGGCGACATAGTCTCGATCTCGACCAACCTGACGAACGATTTGTGCAACAAGCGCGGACGAAGAGCACCTTTTCGTTTCCCCGACAATCCGATTCTGGTTAGCAGAGATCAACATTTCAACGGAGCGGAAATAGCCGTGGTTCTCAGCGGTGTGTAAATCCAATAAACATCTAGATCCGAATAAACCACTACCAGAATGACTGCGCCAGCTTAACTACCAATCTTTCCTCGGCTTTTCTGATTTTTAGATGAACTCTTTCAGGCGTTTCGCGCTGGTGGGGCCTAGTCGTGCAGATCACCGTCACGCGGCGGATGGATCGCAAACCAGTCGTAGTTGAATACTTTTTCGTGTTCAGCATTTGAGTCTCGGCCATCATGCTTATCTGAATGATAAGGAGCCATATCGGCTGGCAATCCAGTCTTCCTTGTGACCACAATCACTGGTAGAATCGGCAACCCATGTTCCTCGCAGTATGTGTAAAGACGACCTAAGAGCATGAGTCGATTTCGCGGTTGCGGTTTCCCAAACATCCTTACGGACAAATCGCTATAGGTGATGGTCTGACGACACCGCGCATTGCAGATGAGGATCAGCCACACCTGAATCATCCGGTGTTTCTTGTCTGTATTTTCGAAGAAGAGATTTGGACGCTTGGGTGCCATGGCCAACGAGTATACTGAGTCGTAGCTTAAACGACAAAGCCGCCCTGCAAGGCGGCCCTCGGTGTGGCATATCTATTCGAGCGACATCGGCGCATGGAGCGTGGCCCGATGCAAGAGCTTACGGAACTAGGGTCCGCGAATCCAAAAGTCAATTGCGGCGAGTTTGCAGCGGATCGATTCACAGCAACTCACGCCCCCGGCGCGGCATCGATCCACTCCCGTTCTTCGGGAGTTCCAGCCCGGGAATAATCCGACGCGGCCAATAGCTCATCCATCGTGTAGCGAGCCTTCACTTTCGGATCGATGACCAGGCGCTCTCCATCGAGTGCCATACCAACCGTCGATCCCGCTTGAAGCTGGAGCGTATCGCAAAACCATCCAAATTCGTATTCGTTACCATATTTTGGCCAAAAACACGCATATTGAACCACCTCATAACCCAAACGCAGTCAAGGACCTGCAACCACTGTCCGTTTTCGCACATGCAGAAAAACAACCGGCAAATTCGTTATGTTCAGCGAATCGAATATACGATTTTATCCCGCAGCAAGACTCGTTAATCCTATGTTCCACAGGGAGAATTGGCACGCAACATGCGTTTTGCTTCGCAAGATTTACTTGAACTTCTTCCCAGAACTAAACCAAACAGGGCAAAGTTCTGGCACTCTGCGTGCGTTTGGCCCGCCAGCATGCTTTTATGTTCCACGTGGAACATCCTCAAAACAAACAATCCCCCGAGCCCCCGAACCCATCGACCCAACGTTTTTGTAATCTTTTTTTTCTAGAAAACCACCAATTTTTGCAATATCCACTCGAATAAGCGCTCAGCGCAACGGACTGACGCCGCCTGAACTTCAATTGATAATCCGAACCGAACCGGGCCCCACCAGTTCTTCCACCCGCTCCACAAATCCCTTATCCGCCGCAACTCCCAGCCCCTCCGGTTCCAGCACCACGAGAAATTCATCCGCCTGCTCGAAATCCAGCAGGATCTTCCCCGTACCCGGCGCTCCCAGAATCACAGCATGTAGCCGAGCCAGGGCCTGCTCAGTAGCCCGGTCAAGCGGAATCCGAATCCGCATGCTCGTCGGCAGCTTCATCTTCACGTCTTCAAGCGCGGTGATATTTGAGATCGCCAGCTTAGGCGCGCCGTCTTCCTCCCCGCGCAGCACCCCGCGCACCAGCACCGGCACATCGATCTTCAACTTCTCCGCCATCTTCTTATAAGCCTCGGGAAAGCAGATCAACTCAATCCGTCCCGTCAAATCTTCCAGGGCCGCCTGCGCGTAGAGATCCCCCTTGCGCGACTTCGCCACCTTCACCCCGACCAGAATTCCGGCAATGCAAATCTCATTTTCATTCTGCTGATCGCGCCGGCCCATGCTCGGCAGCGGGCGTCATTTCAAGCGCCGTCTGCGCATCCACCACACCCGGAAGATTGCGTAGCTTCTCCGCATATTTCCCTAACGGATGCCCGGAGATATAAAAGCCCAGCACATCTTTCTCATGCTGCAGCCGCTCCACTTCATCCCAGTCGGCGACGTTAGGAAGAGGTTCATGCTTCGCCGCGGAACCAGCCGCAGGCGTGTCGTTAAACAGTCCGAACAAGCCATGCTGCCCGGCGGCGGAATCACGCTGCGATTTCTGCGCCCGCTCCATCGCCTTGTCGATTGCCGCCATCAGCGCCGCCCGCGCTCCCAGACAATCGAGAGCCCCGGCTTTAATCAACGACTCCAGCACCCGCTTATTCATGACTCGCAGGTCAATGCGTTCGCAAAAATCCCAGAAGGAAGTGAACCCGCCGCACTCCTTTTCGACCGCAGCCCGCGCCGCCAGAATCGAATCGATCGCATTGCGCCCGACATTCTTCACCCCCGCCAGCCCAAACCGGATCGCCTCCTCATGCGGCGTAAAGTCCGCCCCGCTCGAACGCACATCCGGCGGCACAACCGCAATCCCCATCTCACGGCATTCCTTGATGTACTTCACCACGTTATCCGGCTTGCTCACTTCAGAGGTGAGCAGCGCTGCCATAAATTCCTTCGCATAATGCGTCTTCAGATAAGCCGTCTGATAGGCCAGCAGCGCATACGCCGCCGAATGCGACTTGTTGAACCCATATCCCGCAAACCGTTCCATCAGGTCGAAAATTTCGACGACCACCTTCCGCGGATATTTCTTCTCGACCGCGCCCTCCACAAACCGGTCGCGCTGCTTCGCCATCTCCTCCGGATTTTTCTTCCCCATCGCGCGACGCAGCAGATCGGCTTCAGCCAGCGAAAATCCTGCCAGCACGTTCGCAATCTGCATCACCTGTTCCTGGTACAGGATGACGCCCAGCGTCTCTTTCAAAAGCACTTCAAGCTCCGGCAGCTTGTACTCGATTGTCTGGCGGCCCCACTTATAGTCGATGAACTTGTCGATCATCCCACCCTGGATCGGCCCCGGACGATACAGCGCATTCAATGCTGTCAGGTCCGCGACGGTGTCCGGCTTGTAGCGCCGCAGCACATCCCGCATCCCGCCCGACTCAAACTGGAACACGCCGGAGGTCAGCGCGCGGTGAAACACCTGTTCGTACGTCTGCTTATCGTCGAGCGGAATGGTCTCCATATCCAGATCAATGCCGCGGTTGAATTTGATCAGCCGCAGCGCTTCGTGGATCACGGTCAGCGTAGTCAGACCTAGAAAGTCCATCTTCAGAAGGCCAATCTTGTCGATGGCCTTCATGTCGAACGCCGTCACGATCTCGTCGTTCTTCGTCCGGCTCAACGGAACGAGGTTCGTCAGTGGCTCCGGCGCAATCACCACGCCCGCCGCATGCACTCCCGCCCCGCGCGCAAGCCCTTCCAACTTGCGCGCAATGTCGATCAACTCGCGAATCTGCGGATCGCCCTCATACACCTGCTGCAGGGCCTGCGATTCCTTCAGCGCATCGTCGATCGTCATTCCGATGGTCGCCGGAATCAGCTTCGCAATTTTGTCCACTTCGCCATACGGCATGGCCAGCGCGCGACCCACATCCTTGATCGCCGCCTTCGCCGCCATGGTATTGAACGTGATGATCTGCGCTACCTGCTCGCGGCCATATTTGCGCGTGACGTAGTCGATCACCTCGCCGCGCCGATTCATGCAGAAGTCGATGTCGATATCCGGCATCGAGACGCGCTCCGGATTCAGGAATCGCTCGAACAATAAATCTCCCTGCAGCGGATCAATGTCGGTAATCCCCATCACGTAGGAAACCAGCGACCCAGCCGCCGATCCACGACCCGGTCCTACGGGAATATCCTGTTCCTTCGCATAACGGATAAAGTCCCACACGATAAGGAAATAGCCTGAATACCTCATCTGCTGGATGCAGTCAATTTCTCGCTGCAATCGCTGTTCGTACTCTTCGTTCGTGTGGCGCAAAATACCGGCATCCCGCAGGTGCTGGACGGACGTATTCAGCCGATGTCGAAATCCCTCCCGGCAGACTTTCTCGAAATAGCTGTCGATGGTGAATCCCGGCGGAACATCAAACTGCGGAAATGAATTTTTAACGTTGCCGATCTTCGCATGGCAGCGCTCAGCAAACTGCATCGTTCGCGACACCACCTCCGGCGTCTGCGAAAAAACGCTCAGCATCTCCTCGGCAGTCTTCACATAGAACTGGTTCCCATCGAACCGAAAGCGCTTTTCATCATGGATCGTGCTGCCTGTCTGAACACAAAGCAGCACATCATGCGCGTGGTGATCGTCGTGTCCGATATAGTGGCTGTCGTTGGTAGCGATCAGCGGAATGTCCAGCTCCCTCTCGAGCCGAAACAAGTCCGCGTGAATTTTTTTCTCGAGTTCCAGCCCCTGGTCCTGAATCTCCAGAAAGAAATTGCCGCGCCCGAAAATATCCTCATACTGCTTCGCCGTCGAGCGAGCCGCATCGTACTTGCCTGCCATAAGGTTGTCGCAAACCTCACCTGCCAGGCAGCCGGAAAATCCAATCAGCCCTTTGGCGTGCTCCGCCAAGAATTTCTTGCTTACCCGCGGCTTGCGATAAAACCCATGCAGCGAAGCCTCGGAAGTAATCCGCACCAGGTTGCGATATCCTTCATCGTTCTCCGCAATCACAAGCAGATGGTGATATTTGTCTCCCTGGGGATCGGCTCGATGGTCGTCCTTCTGGCAGATGTAAAGCTCGCAACCCAGAATAGGATTAATGTCATACTTCTTGGCCGCCTCCGCAAACTGCACCGCGCCATAGATGTTCCCATGGTCGGTCATCGCGACGGCCTTCTGACCCATGCCCTTGACGTGCTTCAGCAGTTTCTCAACATCGCATGCCCCGTCCAGCAGCGAGTAATCCGTATGCAAGTGCAGATGAGTAAATTCAGCCATGTTTATATCTCATTCTATTCGGGCCGGCGCGCCAGAAACACGTCCATGCAGATGCGGCGGGAGATTGCCTTGAGGAAAACTCGGGCGAAATCAAATGCCGCATGCCGCTCATCTCGCACCGTTCAAAAACCCGTAGCATCTAAACAGGTATCGCTTCACCTGACCGAATAGTGCCCAACACCGATTCTCCATCCGAGAACACCGAGATCCCCGCTCAACGGGGCCTCTCGCTAGCGTGGCGCGCCCTCCGCCACCGTAACTTCCGTCTCTTTTTCTCCGGCCAGAGCATCTCGCTGATCGGCACGTGGATGACCCGTATTGCCACCGCTTGGCTCGTCTACAGACTGACCGGCTCGGCCTGGCTGCTCGGTATCGTCGGCTTCGCCGGCCAAATCCCAACGTTCCTCCTCGCGCCGTTCGCCGGCGTGTGGGTTGACCGCCTCAACCGGCGTCACGTCCTCGTCGTCACTCAGGCACTCGCGATGCTGCAATCGCTGGCGCTTGCCGCCCTCACACTCACCCACCGCATCACCATTGCGGAAATACTCGTCCTCAGCGCATGCCAGGGGCTCATCAATGCGTTTGACATGCCCGGTCGCCAGGCTTTCCTGGTGCAGATGATCGAGGGCCGCGAAGATCTCGGCAACGCCATCGCGCTCAACTCGTCGATGGTCAACATGGCGCGCCTTATCGGCCCATCGCTCGCCGGCCTCATCATCGCCGGCTTCGGTGAAGGCTACTGTTTC
This sequence comes from uncultured Acidobacteriota bacterium, assembly GCA_963744615.1. Classification (GTDB taxonomy): domain Bacteria; phylum Acidobacteriota; class Terriglobia; order Terriglobales; family Acidobacteriaceae; genus JAKAAZ01. Next base: position 713,238 of record CAVUUE010000003.1, on the reverse strand, counting down.
CTCATCGACGGCATTAGCTACATCGCCGTCATCGCATCTCTTCTTGCCATGCGCCTTCCGCCGTTCACTGCGAAGATAACCATCGTCCCCATGATCGCGCAGCTGAAAGAAGGCTGGGAGTATGTTTCGAAGTTCGCGCCCTGTGCGCACGATCCTGCTGCTCTTCGCGCTCGTCAGCCTGATGGGAATGCCTTTCACTGTGCTCATGCCGATCTTCGCCGCAAAGGTTCTGCACGGTGGCGCGCATACACTGGGCTTCCTGATGGGAGCGCTTGGCGCGGGCGCGCTGGCCGGCGCCATCACACTCGCGTTTCGCAAATCCGTCCTCGGGCTGGGACGCGTCATCGCGCTCTCCTCAGCAATCTTCGGCGCTGGCCTCATCGCCTTCGGCTCTTCGCGAATTCTGTGGCTCTCGCTGCTTTTGATGGTCGTCACCGGCTATGGGATGATGCAGCAGATGGCCGCCAGCAATACCATCATTCAGACAGTCGTGCCTGAAGACAAACGCGGCCGCGTGATGAGCTATTACACGATGGCATTCGTCGGAATGGCGCCATTCGGCAGCCTGCTCGCGGGTGCGATGGCGCACTTCATCAGCGCGCCGCTCACTCTGATGATCACCGGATCATTTTGCATCGCAGGCGCTGGATGGTTCGCCACCCGGCTACCTAACATCCGCCTGCATATCCGCCCGATCTATCGTGAACTCGGAATCCTGCCGCCGGAAGTCATCAGCGCAATGGCCGATGGTAGCGGCGATTGAATCAGCAAAGACGCTCTATTAACGATTAATCTGCGCAAAGGTTGCATAGAGACGCTCGCTCACGCCGCCCGCATACAGATATTTCGCGCCCGCAACTTTCAGCTCTTCTTCATCCGTCGCCAACTCCTCCATCGCCGCCGCAATAAATTCAGTCAGCGGCATCGGACTCATACCTTCATGCTGCGTCCGTGCGGTATGCCTGGCATCCAGGTCCGTCTTCACCCATGGCGGGATCAACTCCACCACGCGCACGCTCGTCTCCTTAAGTTGGAGCCGCAACGACATGCTGAAGGAGTGCACGAACGCTTTCGTCGCGCTATAGACTGGAAATCGCGCCATCGGCACAAACGCCAGACCAGACGACACGTTGATAAGAGTCGCCGATTTCCGCTGGCGGAGCTGCGGCAGAAATGCCGTAGTCATTCTCAACACCCCAAGGATGTTCGTATCGATCTCCTGCTGCGCGGCCTGCTCATCGTAACCACCATCCTTGCTGAAGTCGAACACCAGCTGCACCCCGGCGTTGTTGATGACCACATTCAGCTGTGGAAAGCGACTCTTTACGTCAGCCGCAGCTCTCGCGATGCTGTCGGCCTTCGAGGTGTCGAGCGTAATAAATTCCATACCGGGGTTCGCCGCTGCTGTTTCCCGAAGCACGTTCTCACGCCTGCCCGCGATGATCACCGTGTTGCTCAGTTTGTGAAAGGCCTCGGCAAGCCCGCGGCCAATACCCGAGCCTCCACCGGTAATAAGAATCGTGTTCCCTGTCATCTTCACATCAATCTCCTTCTTAGTGGCTGTGAGGTATTCGTTCCGAATGCCGTATGGCAGCACAGATTGGATCTGCTAACGGCGTGCGCTGAGGTATTGCCAGGAGTGCCGTAGATGTGACCCCGGTGGTGACCGCAATCCGCTTGTCGAATTCTTGGGGGAAGTGCGCCGCAGAGCCGGGCTGCCCTACGAAGTGCCACACCCAGAGCGGTTTGGGATAGTCTGGCAGCTGCAAAAGTGCTACGGCTTCACGTGATGCTCATCAACTGCTCCGAGCGATCAGTTGTCTAGCTCGCAACTGAGACCCGCGCATCCAAGTCTCATTTTGCTCACGTCAGTTCGGCGAACGCTACCTGCCAGACTTTTTCTTAGCCGTCGGCTTTGGCTTTCCAGCGGACCTCGCCAGAGCCTTGCCCTTCGGCTTCGAAGTCTGTTTTGCCGCGGACTTCGCGCCCGCCTTAGCAGTCTTCTTCGCAGTTTCAGATTTGGCAACGCGGGCAGAGGACTTTTTCGAAGCCGTGGTCGCAGCAGCACGGTTCGTCGCTTTTTTCGCCGCCGGGCGCACCGCTGTCTTCGCCGCCTTAGGTTTCGGCTTCGCCGCCAGCCCGGCCTTATGTGCGGGGCCACTCAACTTCGCCGCAGGCTTCGCGCTTGCCTTCGCCGTCTTCTTCGCCGTTGGTTTTGTAGACGTATTGGCCTGCGTGCCGCGAGTCCGCTTGGTTCGTGCAGCGGCGGTTTTTTCCGTCCTGGCAGTCGAAGTTTTTGCCGCCAGCTCGGCTTTCGAGGTTTTGGCAGCGCCCTTCGCCGTAGCGGATTTCACAGGTTCAGGCGTAGCCTGCCGAGGCTTCTTCACTGCGAGAGTTTTTTCTGCCGGTTGCCCGGTCGACGCGCTCTCGGCGGCAGGCCTAGCCGTAGCACCGGCACTCTCGGGCTCGCCAGCAGCTGCGATGCTCGCCAGCGCTGCCAGATCTCCAGCAGCCTTCTTCGCTGCCTTTTTCCCTTTCTTCGATCCTTTCGGCTCCACAACCTTTTTCACCGCTCGACTGCGGCGCACAATTACAGGCGCAGGCGGCAGCGGCGGCGAATATGGTTCGGCGAACTTGCGAATCGCTTCTTCGTTCGGCAACTCGGCATCCATGAATGCAAACGTCAGCTTATCCAGCAGTTCGTCATACCCAGCAACATCGGGCAGTATTCGCATGTCCTGCAAAATGGCGTTCGGTATTTTCTGCCGCGCTTCCGGCCACTTCGCGAAAAAATTATCAAACCTGTTCTGTAGCGCAACACCCTTTCCTGTAAAAAACAGCCAGAGCACCGCTTCGGGCTTCACGCTGTGCAGCAGCTTCCATAGCTGGGACGGCTTGGCAGCATCCTTTGCCGTGATCTGCTGTAAAACCTGCTTCGCTTCCTTGTCCAGCGCGTCGGCTTCCTCTATCAGGTCGCGCCGAACGAACAGCTTTCTCAGCCCCGACAAATGAGCCGGGGACAGTTTCGCAGTCAGCAGATGAAACTGGGCCGCTGAAGGATCGGGATGGAGTCCCGCCATCAATAACTGGACCAGGCGCTCACGTAAACGCTCGATTCCCTGCGCGTCCGCCGAACGAGCATTCCAGTTCGGCGACAGGTGCGCCATCCAACCCTCGGTCTCAAGCGCTTTCATCACCTGCAGCGGCTCTTCCTCGTATGCCACCTCTTCCAGTTCATACCCGCGCTGCACGGCGGTGATTGCGCCGATTACGTCTTCGGCCTTCGCGTTCTCATAGCGGGCCTTCGTGCGCTCTTCCATGTCCCATCCGGTTCGGGAGAGCAGCCGAATCGCTCGTACCATCCGGATCGGGTCTTCGAGGAACCCATAGTTGCTGACCAGCCGCAGTTGCCGCGCGTAGATATCCGCCGACCCGTTCAGCGGATCGAGCAGCAGTCCCCACGAGCCTTCGTTCAACGAAAGCGCCATGGCATTGGCGGTAAAGTCGCGGCGTCGAAGGTCGTCCAGAATTCCCGCTGGTCGATACTCCGGTCGCGCAGGCTTGGGAAAGTTCTCCGTGCGAGCCGCCGAAATCTCCAACCGCGCCTGTCTGCCATATCGCAGATAGACCGTCTGCGAAGGTTCATGCTCGCCGGTAATCGCGAACCCGGCCTTCTCCAGGTCCTTCTTGAACTTCACCGGGTTAGCCTGCACCGTAATATCGAGGTCACGGACTGAAGCCCCGCTCACGATATCGCGAACAGCGCCACCAGTAAGAAACACAGTGATGCCCCGGGCGCGGGCGACATCCGTCATGGCATTTAATGCCTGTTTCTGATTCGGAGAAAGCTTGGATTCGAGCAGTTGGATATAATCGGGCATGCCCAGTTTGCGCCTCTGCCTAGAGCCCTACGGTCGCGCCGCTAAGCCCAGTCTTTTCAAGTAGATGTAGGCGACTTCGTCGCGCACACAAAGTCCTATGTTATCACATTGAAATGGCTTAGGCCATCCCGTTTGCACAATACTCGATGCGCCCGTTCCGCTTCATGCGACAATCCAATCGCGGTTGAGAAAGAGCAACTCGAGTCCCCCGGGGACTACATCATCAAGGCCTGCTTTGCCGCTTTGTGGGATCTCCAGAAGTAATCGCGTGGAAGACTTGGTCCACCAGGAGCGTACGTTCTGAAGCAGCCGCTACCAGTATCGGGATCAAGCCGGAAAAAGGCGATCGTACGCAAATTCAGCCGCGACTGGCAGTCCGGCTACGTCGATCCCCAGGGCTTCGCACACGATGGCCTCCTTGAACTGCTCGACTTAACCGGCAAGGTGCTGACCATCTCGCTTTCAGAAGTCAAGATGATGTGTTTCGTCCGCGAGTTTTTGACCGGCGATGAACCTGAACGTCTGATCCGTCGAGGTTTCACCTCCCGGCCCCGCACTCCGGGCCTGTGGTTACGGATGCGCACGCGGGATGGAGACGAACTCGAAGGCCTGGCCAGCAATGATGCATCGCTGCTTGATGCCGAAGGCATCCAGTTCGCGCCCCCTGACATGCGCTCCAATACCCAACGAATCTTTATCCCACGAACGGCGCTGCAATCGCTCGAAATCGTGGCGGTCATCCATCCCGCGACGCGCCGCAAACCTGACCAAGCCGACCAGGAAGGCCTCTTCGCCAGCTAGCTATCATGGCCCATCCCCCGCCTGCAGAGTCGACGCAACCCCGAGGCAAGCTGAACGCTATTCAGGGACTCCGCGCGGTAGCCGTGCTGCTGGTGGTCTGGACGCACTCAATCGTTGCGGCCGGCTACCACTGCTCGCCTAGACAAGCAACATTTTTCCACCTCAAGGCCTTCGGCGCTTGTGGCCTGGACATCTTCTTCGTGATCAGCGGCTTCATCGTTTCCCTCGTCGCCGTTCGCAATGCACAAAGCTCCGCGATCACCTTTCTGGCGCGCCGAATTACCAGGATATTCCCCTTGTATTGGCTCCTTACCCTGGTTGTTATCCTAGTCGCCGAGCTCGGCCGCTATGCTGTCCAGTGGCATCGAGTTCCATGGCTCCCAACGCTGTTTCTGCTTCCTCCCTGGCACTACCCCGTGCCCCCGTTGATCCTTTCCCTAGGCTGGAGCTTGCTGTTCGAAATTTACTTTTATCTGGTGTTGACCGCATTCTTGCAATGGACACCGAAACAGGTGATTCGCAACGCGATCGTTTTCTTAGTCGCGATGGTTGCCCTTGGCGTGGCGATTGGATTGCGCCGGCCCCTGATTGTCATCTGGTCGAGTCCCGTAGCCTTGGAGTTTGTTTTCGGTTGCCTGATCGCACAAGCCTATACAAGGCTCCACGCGCGAAGGTTTCGCGCAGGCCCGTGGATTCTGGCTTTAGGGACCCTCGCCTTGGCCGCCACCATTTTCACCGGATACGGCACTGCCAGCGAAGCGAGCTCAATCCTCGCGGGGCAAAGTGGGTGGCTGCGCCTTGCCGTCTGGGGAATTCCCTCTGCGCTGCTCGTTCTGGGTGCCATTTTATGGAGCCCGGCCATGCAATCGGCGCCTGCGCGGCTGCTGATCTTCGTCGGCGACGCGTCGTATTCCATATATCTATGTACCAACCCAACGCGCAGCATGGTCGAGCATTTCTGGCACTATTTTGGCCGAGATGGTGCAGATGCCGGGGTTCTGTTGTGCCTCCTGATGTGCATCCTCATCGGAATCATTTGCTATCTGCTGGTCGAGCGGCCGTTGATGCGTTTTTTCCACAACTGGTACAAGCCGATTCCTTTTCCATCTCCTGCGTCCAGTAAAGCTGTGCCGATGTCCTGATCCACTGTCGGCTGCAATACTGTCTGTCATCCGGAAACGCCCGAAATTCGTTCTTCATGTGAGAGTCGAAATTCCCTCACGCCAGTCTAATAACAGGCGGATATTCAGTCCGGGAGCACGAAATGCTACTTCGCAAACCATCCGACATTCCATCCTCAGAGATCACGTCCAGATCCGATTACATGAACCGCCGCAGGTTCATGACCGGCGCTCTCACGGCAGGTGCGGCGGCACTCGGTGCGGAGCGACTGCTGAACCTTGCGCTCCCAGCCGAGGCGGTAACGGCTGCCGCGAAACTAGTGACAGTTCCGAGCAAATATTCTTCAACCGGCCTGACCCTGACCTCTTTTCAAGACATCACCAGCTACAACAACTTCTATGAATTTGGCACCGGGAAGGATGACCCCTCCCACAACGCGGGGCGGCTAAAGACCAGCCCGTGGAGTGTCAAGGTCAGCGGCCTGGTCAGCAAGCCAAAAACCTTTGACGTGGACACACTCCTGAAGCTTCATGCCATGGAGGAACGCATCTATCGAATGCGCTGCGTCGAGGCTTGGAGCATGGTGATCCCCTGGGCGGGTTATTCGCTATCGGAATTTATTAAGCAATGCGAGCCGCTCAGCTCCGCGCGCTACGTGCAGTTCCTGTCGCTCGACGATCCCAGACAGGAGCCGGAGATCAGGTCCGTTAACCTGCATTTCCCCTATTCCGAAGGCCTGCGCATGGATGAAGCCATGAACCCGCTGACGCTGTTTACCTTCGGGCTTTACGGCCAGCCGCTGCCAAATCAGGATGGAGCGCCAGTCCGCGTTGTACTCCCGTGGAAATATGGATTCAAATCAGCCAAGTCGCTGGTCGAAATTCGTTTTGTGAAGGACCAGCCGCGCACCACTTGGAACGAATCTGCGCCAAGCGAGTACGGCTTCTATTCGAATGTAAATCCAAACGTAGACCATCCACGCTGGAGCCAGAAATATGAGCGCGTGATTGGTGCGCCCTTCTGGAAAGCCCGCCAGCCCACGCTGATGTTCAACGGCTACGGCGATCAAGTCGCGTCGCTATACAAAGGTATGGACCTAAAGAAGAATTTCTAGAGCCGGAGCCTAATGAAGTTGAGGACTTGGCGATTTACCGGCTGCTAAATGAAGTGCGTTCCCCATCAAGACTCCCTAGTTTTCGGCAGAAGAACCTGCGGGCTTCAGACATGACCAATCGTTCGATCATCGCCGTCAAATTTGTCGTATTCCCCGCGTGCCTGATCCCACTGGGCATCCTGGTCTATCGGGGATTCACCAGCTCACTAGGCCCGGACCCGGTCGCGACCATCACCCATCAAACGGGCTATTGGACACTCTACTTCCTGCTGATCTCCCTCTCCATCACCCCAATTCGCCGGCTGAGCCCGCGGCTAGCCTGGCTTATCCGATTCCGCCGAATGCTGGGGCTGTACGCCTTCTTCTATGGAACGCTCCACCTATTCACATATGTGTGGCTGTTCTCGAATTTTGAGGTCCACACCATGCTGCACGACATTGCGAAGCGGCCGTTCATCACCATGGGAATGCTCGGATGGACATGCCTTTTTGCGCTGGCTCTAACTTCGACCACCTGGGCTATTCGCACGATGGGCGGCAAACGTTGGATGCTCCTGCACCGCCTGGCGTACGTCGCGGCAATCGCCGGCGTGATCCATTACTGGTGGATTGTAAAATCCGGCGTGCTGACGCCTTGGAGAGTAACAGCGGCGCTCACGCTTCTGTTTCTTACCAGGATTTATTGGAATATTCGCCAAGCCGCGCGCAAACGAAAAATCGCCGTTGCCGCCTAGCAGTTGCCGCGCATCTCGATGACTCTTCGAACCGGTTCGTACGTCATGCGATGAAGTGGCGTCGGACCGTGCTCGTACAGCGCTCGCAGGTGCTCCGGCGTGCCGTAACCTTTGTGGGAAGCCAGCCCGTATTGCGGATATTCGTCGTGATACGTGCACATCCATGCATCGCGATACACCTTGGCCACAATGGATGCGGCGGCAATGGAAACACTGATCGAATCGCCATAGATAATTCCCTTTTGCGGGCACGTCGTGTCGAGACGTTCGGCATCGATCAGCAGGAAATCCGGCTGAGGACAAAGCTGAGAGATAGCCGAAAGCATCGCCAGGTGCGAGGCGCGCCGGATGTTAATGGCATCGATGGTAGAAACATCGGCAAAGCCAATCGCGATTGCGATCGCCCTTTTGCGGATGATGACATCCAAGCGTTCGCGTTCCTCCTGCTCCAATTGCTTGGAATCGCGCACACCGCGAATGCGAGTCTTCGCGGGAAGGATGACCGCCGCCGCCACAACCGGGCCGAACAGCGCTCCGCGGCCGACTTCGTCGACACCCGCGACAGCGGTCGCGCCCTCCAAATACGCGGCACGCTCGTGCTTGTCGCCGCACACCAGTGCGCGTAGGCGACGCATCTTCTCTGTCTGCTTCGACACGACAGGCGAGGGCAAATAGGATGTGACAGATTTCTTCAGCACTTCACAGAAAGTCTACAGCCGATTGGCCTGTGGAGAAACGGACCTAACCTGGAGCCAGTTATTTCCAGGGAAACCCTTTCTGCGCCGGATTGGAGACGAACGCATCGGCCAGTGACATTATTTTCATGTTCTTCTTTAGCAGATCCAAACCTGCTTTGCTATCCACATGAACATTCACCGGCTCACCCGGTAGTAAGTCGAAGTAGTTGTCCGAAAATTCAGCATCACTATTTCCAAACGATACGTACACGCTGCGAGCCAGCACTGGAGATAAGAGACGCAGGTTGTACGAGCCATCCGCGCCGGTCATCTGGGCTGATATGTGAGTGGCGGGAAGGTGCACCTGCTTTGTCGGAACAAAATACATAACATTGCTCGAGACCTCTTTCCCGTCGACGGTCAGTTTCATCGCAGCGAACACGTCGGCCAGCCTGTCTACCGGTGCGAGGCGATTGACCGGCACCTGCATCTCGACCTGACTGGAAAGCGCGGGAAGAACCACCTTCTCCGTCTTATCACTCAAAACCCCGCCGTCGAACTTCATGACTCTCAGTCGGAGATTCGCCGAAGTCGGCTTTGTATTGTCCGAAACTACATTCACAAACAACATACCGTCTTTGACTCGGGAAGACACCAGCAACGGAGAGTAAAAGCGTCGAGCATAATATTGGAGCGCCTTCCAACGCCCGTAGTAATCGATGCTCGATGAGCTGATAACAGGCCAGCAGTCATTCAACTGCCAGAAGAGCGATCCCATGGTATGAGGGCGATCCCGGCGCAGGTGCTCGGCGATTGTCTTGATACCTTCCGCCTGCAATACCTGACTCGCGTACACGAGAGAAAACAGGTCTTTCGGCTCGCCGTAGTACTCCAACATGTAGGCGTGAATCGTCGGGTAGCCGTTTACTGTTCCCGGTCCGGCAACTGCCTTTTGATGAGCCATCATTACCGGCGTTCCGAGACTGACGCGATCTTCAGGCAGGGTAAATGCATCGATCGTCCGCATATCAGGGAACGACTGAAAACCATATTCGCTCACGAACCGATAGTGGCGATCCTCCTCGGTGCTGAACGGACGCTTCGGAAGTGTAGGCGGAGAATCCCAAATGCTGTAGTCGTGCGCGTCGCCGGACTCGTAATTGCCGGCTGCGTCATCTCCATCCTCCAGTACGCGATAGTTGCGCGCCCGCGTCTCCTCATAATCGGTGCTCGGAGTGCTCGGCCAATATGCAGTTGCCGGAGCATAGCGCGCTACCTCGGTGGGAATGATCCCGCTGAATACTGTGAGATAGTCTTCCCACATCTGCACTTTGGCTTCGGGAGTTACATCCCTTGTGTCCTGGGTGAAGTTCGACTCCTGCTCATTATTCCCGCACCATAGGACAATACTGGGATGATTCCTCAATCGTAGTAACTGGTCCTTTACTTCTGCCGCGACATTCTGCTTGAACGAGTAGGTGCCTGGCTGCCATGGGTTTCCAAACATAAAATCCTGCCACACCATAATGCCCAGTTCGTCGCAGAGCTCGTAGAATTCCTGCGTCTCGTAGTACCCTCCACCCCATATCCGAATCATGTTCATGTTTGCATCTTTCGCCGACTGCAGAATATAGCGAAGCTGCTCATGAGTAACTCGATTGGGGAAACTGTCGTACGGAACAACATTCGTGCCCTTGGCAAAGATCGGAATGCCATTGACTACAAACTCAAAGGACCGTCCCCACTGATCCGGTTCGCGCCGCAACACCGCAGACCGAAGCCCCGTGTGCGCTTCGCTCGTGTCCTGAACGGAACCGGCAACCCTGACACTGGCGTGAAAGGAGTAAATCGGCTGGCTGCCATAACCTGCCGGATACCAACGCTCCGGATTTGCGATGGTGAAAGGTAGCTCCACATGGTTAACACCGGTATGAAGATTCGTACTCACCTCGACCGCTTGCACGCTTACCGCCCAACTTGTAGTTCACCTCAACAGTCGATTGCGTGTCCACTGCAGATGTAACTTCAACTTCAGCCAGAACATGCGCGGACAGACGAGTAACATCAAGCTGGCGAATATTGAAGTCGGAGATCCTCGCGCTGTTCCACGCTTCCAGGCGTGCGGGCCTCCAAATCCCACTGGTTACAAAACGAGGCGCCCAGTCCCACCCATATTCATAGGCCGCTTTGCGGATGTACCATCTCTCCTGTGTATGGGTCTCCGGACGCCATTGATCAGTCGAAGCTATCCTTGCCGCGCAGCGAATTGGCGACGGAAACACGACCAGCAAGCGGTTTGCACCTGCTTTCACGTAAGGCTTCGCAGAGATGCGATAGCTGCGGAACATGTTGTCAGAAGTCAGGATCAGCTTATCATTCAGATACACTCGCGCACACGTATCGAGACCATCGAATACTAAGTCGATGTTCTTACGGCTAAAGAATTCCGGAGTTACTAAGATCGTCTTGCGATATTCCCAGTCGGCATTTTCAATCCATTGAAGTTTGGCTTCATTGTCGCGATAAAACGGAGTGGGAATCAGCTTGTTGCGGAGCAAATCAAGGTGAACATCGCCTGGGACAACTGCCGGCAGCCACTTGGCTTGTATCGGAGCACCTTTCACATCTGACGACTGACTAAACTCCCAGCCGGTGTCAAGAGCAATGCCTTCGTTCTGGGCTGCCCACAGACGCGGGAGAACAACGGAACTGGAAACAAGGGCTAGAACTACAAACAACAAAGAGCGCGAGGCCCGGGACGACTGCATATTCTTACCTCAAAATTTTGGACTGAGCGTCTGTGGATGAGCTCTCATCGCTGAACTGGTTGGCAATGACGTAGGCGACGATTACACTATATCCGTCGCTCGAACCTGTGGGAAGCCCGCACTTGATGCGCCGCGGCACAAATACTTTCGAGGTGCGGAATGCAACGACAAGAAGATCTGACAAGTATTTATCGACTCACTCCGGAGCAGATCGATCGATATCGTGCCAACGGATATATCAGGCTGAAAAATGTGCTATCGCCCGAGACGCTAGCCTACTATGGTCGCGAGATTTCCCACAAAGTTAAGGAGTTGAACAGTCAGCATCTTCCGTTGGAGGAGCGTGACCTATATCATCGGGCCTTTCTCCAAGTTGAAAACCTCTGGCCGCAGAGCGAGATCGTGCGTGAGTTTGTAGTTAGCCCGAAGCTGGGCCGCATTGCGGCGGAGCTAATGGGGTCCACGGGCGTTCGCATTTACCATGACCAGGCTCTTTACAAGGAAGCTGGCGGCGGAATCACGCCGTGGCATGCCGACCAATACTACTGGCCCGTCGATTCGGACAAAACGATAACAGCGTGGATTCCACTTCAGCCGACGCCGCTTGAGATGGGCCCGCTCGCTTTCTGCCCGAAGAGCCACCATGTAACCTACGGCCGCGATCTGGAGATCGGCCAGGAGAGCGAGGAGCGCATCGGCGCCGCGCTCCAGAATCATGGGATCGACGAGTCGGGATTCGAATTGGGAGAAGTGAGTTTTCACTCCGGGTGGACCTTCCATCGTGCCGCACCCAATACCACCTCAAAGCCTCGCGAAGTGATGACAATCATCTATATGGATGAGGACATGCGTCTCACCGCTCCTGTCAATCAATACCAACAGGTGGACCGGGACACCTACTGTCCGGGTATAGCGGTTGGCCAGCCGATCCACAGCGCGATGAATCCGCTCGTGTGGAGCGGACGCAAATAGTCGGCTGACTATTTATCGTTTCGAAGCTGGGTAACTCGCCTGGCCCACCTTCCAATTCCACGAGAATAGATAGTGCTTGTGAAATTGAAACGGTTGATACAGCGGCAGCTTCCCATAGCGCACGTCAGGAGTAAACGTAAAGCTGTACGCCTCGCAGTCGAGGATCGCGTTTATTCCCGTTCCGGGTGGCGTCGCGGAATTCAGTTCGATAACGCTGGTTCGGTTTTGTGCGCTGGTCCATTCCCGCCGTTTATCTTCTTGCAAATCGCCGGTTTCGCTGATCCAAGGCGAGTCAGTGTAGATTTTCGTGCGGCACCAGTTTCCCTTGTCGAATGGGTCGAGTCCCTGTCTGAGCTGTATCCAGACGGTCGCCTGCTCGCCAGGCTGCAGCACTCCGTTGCCGTCTCCTTTACCTTCGCTGACGGTTCGTGGAACACTTGCGCCTCCCCCATGCACGCCCTGCCAGAAAGTAGGAAATGCATTGGTGCGTCCATCGAGCACCACGACCTTTTCTGGCGGAGATAGATTCGCAGGAGCAACCAGAACGTCGATGTCCCGCTGCATCGCAGGTGCTCCACTTGCGGTCACATTCAAGGACAATCGGACACGCGCGAAGTCGCCGCTGCCCGAGGTGAATCGGACAAGAAAATCCCTACTTAAATCGACGACCTTTCCGCCGCCTAACTCCTTCACATCGCTACGTCCATGCAAAATCTCGGCCGTGGGATAATCCGAGGTCAATACGATGTGTAGATTCTTACGCGAGCCTGCGCCGGAATTCCAGATGCGGATTGGGATCGAAAGTGGCAAGCCCGGCGACAGCCGCAGAAAGTCTTTTGCTGTGACCGGAAGCAGCACCAACGGCGGTGCGCCGAGACCGGGGCCGACGACGCCGAACTCGTGACCGCCACAATCGGATCGAATATGCAATCTGCCCTGCGGGTCCGCAACAACGCTTCGTGAAGTCGTCGCGGCGGCTTCCAAACTGTAATCGAAAAGTCTATATTCTTCGCCGTGCCGGTACAGCGGCGCGGTGGCGACGTCAATCCGCGTGCAGGAAGCCGCCGGCCCGTCGGGAGCCCAACGCCGCGTTTGCAGCAGCATTCCCCCAAGACTGACGTGCTTCAAATAAATAACGGCCGGCTCGCCAATCTCTGCGTGCACCTGATAGCCCCATACATCTGAAGGAGTCGTAGGCGCTCGCGTAGTTCCACTGCTGCGGAACGGCATCGAGCGACGGGTTGGCAAAGGCGCGGGTGTGGAATTCAAAGGTTTCGCCGATCGAGGTCGCCCAATGCCGGTGGTATTCGTCCTGACGAAATTCAAAATCCACCTTCGGTGCAGCGGCAAATGCGGAGTGAGTTTCCTCTGTGTACTGGCTGATATAGTCACCGCTGGCGCGTACAAGGCGGATCGGTGTGTGTGCGAAACTGGACACATAATCCTTGGGACGCCATAAAGACTGCCTGGTTTTTTCTCCCACATAAAATTCAGGGCCAGGATTGAATGCAGAGCAGCTTCCAATTACATCTGGATAGCGCGCGCTGAGATATAGGCTCATAAAACCACCCATGCTCAATCCGGAAACCGCGCGATAGCGGCGGCTGTCGAGGGTTCGATACGTTGAGTCGATATATTTCACGAGCTCAAGAAAATACTTTCCGAAATCAACATCTCCACCGGGATGGCGTATGTCATAGGGGCTGCCGCCGTAAAATCCCGTGTAGTGGCTCGCAATATAGCCGTCCACTGCGACGACAATTACCGGATGGCCGGACACAAACTTGCAGATTTTGGGCACCGTGTCTTCGCCATGGTCATAATCCTCCAGCGTGTAACGGTCGCTGCTTCCATGAAAGTAATAGATCACCGGATAGCGAGTTGTTACAGAGTCGTAGTTTCCCGGCAGAAAAATGCGATAGTGCCGGTTCTCATTGAATATCTTTGAAAAATGGGTGCGGTCGTGGAGCTGTGTTCCGGCTTCCGGGCAGCTCGTTAGAGTGCCCGCAGGAACGGCACGGGAACTGTCGTCTGCCGATGTTACCTGCGAACGGCCTGCAGAACATCCCAACGGGAGAAGGCCGAAACAGATCACGAGCCGAAACAGGAACAGTAGTTTTTGGAGACTCACTCTTAATCCCAATTGTGGACCCATGTCACATAACAAACGGGGGAACCTTGACTCAACAATAAGCTATCACCGTCGTTTGGAATGTGACGCCGCGCGGTATTGGGTCAACTATCGATTGAGTCTGACGCGGGCTTGGCAGCAACGCGGGAATCGAAATGCTCCATCTGCAGTTCGGGGTTCCGTCTTCTTCCCGGTCGCGATAGGATTTCAGCGGGGCTTCATTTCCTGGAGGAGTGCGGGTGTTAGAGACGGTTCAAAATATTTTTCTGATCGCGGTGTGGGTGACGCTCTCGATGACCTGCCTGGTGCTGTTGAACGTGTTCTGGGCGCCCGCGAAGCGACGGGCCCACAATGACGTGATCGGATGGCAGATATCGATTCTGGGTACGATTTATGCAGTGTTGGTCGGCTTCATGTTGTACGCGGTGTGGGCGAACTTCCAGACGGCGGAGACCAACGCCAACAATGAGGCTAACGCGCTGGTAAACGTGACACGGACGGCGCAAGGGCTGCCAGCGGCACAGCGAGACGCGATCGAAATTGCGGCAGCGAACTATGTACACGCCGTGATCGCGGATGAGTGGCCCACCATGTACCGGGGAGGATTACCGCACGCGGGCCATCCTTTTGTCGAGCAACTGTGGAGAGTCGCGGTGCAGACGCCTACCGAGAATTCCAGTCAACAGGTGAGTCTGGCGCAGACAATGCACGAACTCAGCGTCATGACGGAGCACCGCCGCATCCGCATTCTGGAAAGCAAGACCTACATGCCGGGGATTCTGTGGATGGTGCTGGTGGTCGGCGGGATGATTACGATCGGCTCATGCTGCCTGATCGGCAGCGAAAACATCGCACTGCATTTCTGCCTGATATTTGCGTTGAGCCTGCTTATTTCCCTGTCGCTGATTGCAATCCGGGACATTGACGGGACCTTCCAGGGCGCCGTGCATGTCAGTCCTTATGCGTTCATCCGCGCGCAGGACACAATTCTGAGTCCTGGGGGTCCGCCGAAATGATTGTCGAGGGATGGGGATTTTCATGCGTCATTCTGAGCCCTTCGCTTCGGTGGAGGGCTCAGAATTGGCGGAGGTGAGCGATCAGTCGGCTTCGCGCAGACGAGCGGCCTTGCCGCGCAGTTCGCGCAGGTAGAACAGCTTGGAGCGACGGACGCGTGCCGAGCGAATCTTTTCCACCTTCTCCACAACCTTGCAGTGGAGCGGGAAGATGCGCTCGACGCCCTGGCCGAAGCTCATCTTGCGGACAGTGAAACTGCCCTCGGCGCCGTTCTTACGGGCAATTACAATGCCCTCAAAAGCCTGGACACGTTCTTTGTCGCCTTCTTTGATTTTGACCTGGACGCGGACGGTGTCGCCGGGGCCGAAATCCGGCAGATCGGTACGTTGGAGCTTGGCAGCAAGACGCTGCATGACGGGATGAATCGACATGATGGTTCCCTGTTCTTGAATGGAAATAGTCGGGTGAGAGCCGAAAGACAAGTTTACACGGAATCCCCGCAAACCGGGAAAATCGTTCGCGTCACTTTTGCGAGAGGTAAAGCGCACGGACGTTGCGGGGCAGTCTTTATTTTCCAGGATCATGCGGCAGGATCACGCTGAATATGGTGCAACTCTGTCCTGGCGTGGAGTTGCTGCGAACGCGGATACCGCCTCCATGTTTCTCCACGATGCCGGCTGATACCCATAAGCCGAGGCCGGTACCGACCTCACCCTTGGTGGTGTAGAAGGGCTCGTAGATATGTTTTCGTACTTCGGGTGACATGCCGTGGCCGGTGTCGGCGACGGTAAACCGGATACCCGATTTGTGATCGCGCCAGTTGGTCGCGGGACGCACGCGCAGGCTGAGAGTCCCTCCTTTTCGCATTGCATCCAGTGCATTCCCGACCAGATTCGCGAGCACCTGTCTTATTTCTCCTGCGTAGCAGACAAGCGGCGGGCAGGGAGTGGTCTTGAGCTTAAGCTGGATTCCGTCTCGGGACAATTTGCCGCGATAGAGGGTGAGGATGGATTCCAACAGGTCGACAATGTCGGTTGACGTGGGGGCTGATTGCTGCTTGTGGAAGCGCAAGGTCTGACTGGTGATCTGTGACACTCGTTCAAGTTCGTGCTCCGCAGCCTCCAGGTAGAGCTTCGCTTCCGGGCTGACAGCGGCGACGCGGGCCAGATAGACCAGATTGGTGACCGCCTCCAATGGATTATTGATCTCGTGCGCAATGGACGAAGCGAGGCGTCCCACCGCTGCGAGCTTTTCGGATTGGCGCAAAGCGGCCTCCGCCCTTTGCTGCCCTTCCACGTCGGTATTGGTGCCGAACCAGCGGACGATAGTACCGGCATTGTCGCGTACGGGCAAGGCGCGGGACAGAAAGGAGCGAAATGTTCCATCGGCACGCCGCAAGGGAAAAACCATATCGAATGGCTCTCCGGATGCGATGGCATGGTTGTAACGAGCCAGTACGCGGTTTAAATAATCGGGATGCACGAACTCCGTGCCGCCTTGCTGCATCTGCTCCGGAGTGGCGCCAGTGTACTCATACCAGCGTTGGTTGTACCAACCAATAACTCCTTCCGCATTCGCCATCCAGGCGAGTTGCGGAATGGAGTCGGCGAGAATGCGGAACTGTTTCTCGCGCATTTCGAGTTCCCGGCGGGCGATTACTTGCTCCGTGGCGTCGATCGCGAGCACCAGAATTCCATCGATGTGGCCGGCGGAGTTGCGAGTGGCCTGGTAAACGAAGTTGAAATAAACATTGTCCAGTGCGTCGCCACCTGTGCGATTCAGCTGGATCAGCATCTCGGTGCCTATGAAGGGAATGCCTGTTCGGTAAACCTCGTCAAGAATTTCGATAATGCCCTGTTGCGCGATCTCCGGAAAAACCTCCCTAACCGTTTTGCCAACCAGCTCCCCCGGAGATTTGCGGCCAATCATCTCAGCGTATTGCCTGTTCACCATGGTGAAGCGGTGCTCAGGCCCGCGGAATGTCAGGATACCGGCAGGGGCCAGCATGAACAGATCCCGGAGTGTCGCCCGCTCCACCTCCGCTTCCGCTCGGAGAGCTCGTTCCCGCTCTAGCGTTTTCGCTTTGTGGAATGCGCGCGCAAGCTCCATCGCAACCTGCGAGTAGAAGTTGCGATACTCCTCATCCAGGCGCTTCCGAGCGTTTACTCCGGCCACCAGAAATCCCATAGGCGCGGCTTCTTGAGGCTGAGAAATGGGGACGACAACCGCCTGTTTCGGCGGCACTCCCCATGGCTCCTGCGGCAGAGGAATGAAATTTACGGCAGTCAGGTCAAGCGTGACGGTCTCGCCGCGAGCCACCCCGCTCCAAGGCAGCCACGCAGGATCGGAAAGATCAATAATCTCCGGGCACGCGAGAGATTCATTCCGAGAAGATGCGGCCGCCGCGAGAGTCGCGAGATTTGGTTGTCCGCCTGGTCGCGTGTCAAACAAATAAATGGCCGCGAACGGCAGATCATATGGGTTCGACGAGAGCACCTCCGCGGCGGCGGAGAAGGCCCCCTTTGTATCGGCCGTATGGCCGCCGCCGATAATAGCCAGGCTGCGTAAAGTTTGCAGACGCCGCTCGCCGATTACTCTATGCGTGGTCTCTATGACGGGGGTGAACACGCCCCCCACCCCTCCGCACTCATCGGGTATGTGGCTGTATGCGAAGGTGAAGTAACACTCCTCCAGGTAGCCATGCCGTTCAAGCGGAAGCAGCAAATCCTCCGATCCAGTCACTACTTCCCGGTGGAGAACCCCGTCCAGCATTGGACCTATGGTTTCCCAGACCTCCGGCCATACTTCCCGGCCCGGTCGACCGAGCGCCCCAGGATGCTTGTTGCCGATCAACCTAACATAGGAGCCGTTGTAGAGCTTGACCATCTCAGGTCCCCACCACACCACGATTGGGAAGGGGGAGTGCAAGCAGATACAGACTGAAGTCTTCAGGCTCTGCGGCCACCGCTCAACTGGGCCGAGCGGTGTCTTCGACCAGTCGAGCGCGCGCATCAAGACGCCGATTTCGCCGCGGTTGGCGAATAGCTCATCGGCGAGGTTGGCTGAGGAATGTTCGGTCATCCGGCGTAAGAAGTTTGGATGCTGGCTTCGGAAGGGGCGATTGCACGTTTTGAACAACACAGCGAGGTTGGGCCGATGTCCTAGAGATGGTGTTGGGGTGCCGATGTTTCGATAGCTGACAGATTAGTTGCCGCTCAGTTCTCTCATCATCGCGCAGTCATCCTCGGACAGTGCCGCTTGGGTCAATAGTTCCGGGCGATTTTTCAAGGTTTTGGCGAGAGATTGCCGACGGCGCCAGCGTCGGATTTCCTCATGATTGCCCGAGGTGAGAACTGGCGGAATGCCGATGCCGCGAAACTCCGGGGGTCTGGTGTAGTGCGGGTAATCGAGCAGGCCTCCGGAATCGCAGGTGGAACGTGGAGGTGAACCGGCCGCTTCCGCCCGGGCGTCCGCCTTGGAGAAGCTTTCATAACGCGCTGAATCTTCATTGCCCAGCACGCCGGG
Organism: uncultured Acidobacteriota bacterium; assembly: GCA_963744615.1. GTDB lineage: Bacteria > Acidobacteriota > Terriglobia > Terriglobales > Acidobacteriaceae > JAKAAZ01. The sequence continues at coordinate 694,499 of CAVUUE010000003.1, read as the reverse complement.
AAGCAGCCTGGAAACGGCATCGACGACAACGGCGGCAGCGAGTTCTCCACCGGAGATCACGTAGTCCCCGATTGAGAGTTCGGTGTCTGCGAGCAGTTCGTTAACGCGTTCATCGACTCCTTCGTAGCGGCCGCAGACAAGCACCACACGATCGAGGGCTGCCATCTCGCGCGCCACCGACTGTGTGAAAGGCCTACCCTGTGCAGACAGCAGTACCACGCGGACGCGGGCAGGATCGCGCAAGTTCTTTTCCGCAAGTCCCAGGGATTCGACGGCGCGGAAGATGGGCTCCGGCTTGAGCACCATTCCCTCCCCGCCGCCGAAGGGGCGGTCATCGACCGTCTGATGGCGGTCGGTTGTGAATTCCCGCAGGTTGTGAATATCGACCCGCAGCAGGCCGGCATCCAGCGCGCGGCGCAAGACACCGAAGCTGAATGGGCTTTCAAAAAACTGTGGGAATACTGTGACGATATCGAACTGCATTGCGCTTAGATTACGCCAGAACTTTCCTCCATTTGATTCCGCAGCCAATGCTCGGTTTCTGGTCCGGAGAGACGGGCTTGCCCGCCATTACGGCTTCGATGGCCGCGCGCAGATCGCGTCCGTCTACTGGAATATTGTTACCCGGCCTGCTGGCGTCGAGCTGTCCGCGATAGACGAGCTTCAGATCCCCGCCGAAGAGAAAAAAATCTGGCGTGCAGGCGGCGTTGTAAGCGCGCGCCACCTCTTGGGATTCATCGTAAAGATAGTGGAAGGTGAAGCTATTGCGCTGAGCCTGGACGCGCAGACCTTCGGGCGCGTCCTCAGGGTAAGCGGAGGCATCGTTGCTGCTGATGCCCACGATGCCCAGACCGTTGACTGCGTAATCGTGTCCAATGCGAGCTAACTCTGCTTCCACATGCTTGACGAACGGACAATGCGAGCACAGAAACATGACAAGCAATCCGCGCATTCCGGAGAACTGTTGAAGTGAGATGGTGCGCCCGGAAATGACGTCCGGCAGAGAAAAAGCGGGCGCGGGTGTGCCCAGCGCGAGCATGGAGGAGGCAGTACTTGGCATGGCGAATTGCTCCTTTGATCGTTTGAATTCTTTAGATGAATTCTGGCCAGCGTGGGGTGGTTAATTTTGCGGGAGGTCTATATCCTCCGGCCTGGCGTTCGAGGATTGCGCTGCCTTCATCGTTTCGCGCTCCATTTCGGTTAACGGGGCATTCACTTCGAGCAGGCCGGCTGGCAGATTCATCTCCAGCCGATGAGCGGACAGATCGATGCGCACCAGATACGCTTTGGCAAACGGAATCCAATGCTCTTCGCCGTCATCGCCGACAACCACGAGAAGGTCGGCGGTTTTTTCCTGCTGGATAACATCGCGAACCGTGCCGATCGAGGCATGGACGGTCCGGCTGAGATCGATGAGTCGGCAGCCGATGAGATCGCCGATGTAGGCTGCGTCTTCATCAAGAGGAACGCGATATTCCGCAGGAATCACAAGCTCTGTGCCGCGCAGCGTTTCGGCAGCCGAGATGGAATCGACGCCTGCGAATTTAAGCACCACGCGGCCTTTATGCAGCCAGGATTTTTCAATCGTGATCGGGGTGGCGGGGTGACCCTGGCGTTGAAGAAAGGCGTCGCGCATGGAGGCGAACCGCTCCGGAAAGTCTGTAAGAATTTCGGCGAGGATTTCGCCGCGCCGTCCCTGCGGGCGCACCAGTCGAGCTACGCTGACCCATGATATTGGGGTGGTCACAAAACGATTGTTGCATGAAGGACGCGACGAGGAGACGCAAGGATGTGACGCAGAGGAGAACGGCTGTTCTGCGGAGGCTAACTGACAGAGGAATTGAGCGGCGGCGACTCTAGTTTACGCTGCTCTATGATCTCTAGACTGTAGCGGTGGTGCAGCTTGACGCTGACGGCGCCGAGAATGGTTCGCAGCGAGCGCGCTGTGCGGCCCTGTTTGCCTATGATCTTGCCGACGTCCGATGGGTCGACGTTCAGGTGCAGGACCGTGCCGGCCTCCTGAGCCGTGGTTTCAACTGTGACCGCCTCCGGCTTATCCACCAGTGAACGAGCGATCTCGACCATCAATTCAACAGCAGAAAGCTCCGGGGAATGCTCTGACATGCGCGTACCCTCACTTGAGAAAACCGAATATTCGCCTGAAATCTTTCTGCTTTATACCTGAAATGCATCAGAATTGTCGCTATTTTTGGTTAACTCAATAGTAACTGAATTAGTTACCCACGGTGTCATTGCCCGAAATCCGCTCCGGGGGAAGTCCCATTCGGTGTCTGGAATGACACCCGTGAAAGCAGGTCTCAGCCCTTCTAAATTGCAACCGGGAGGCAAGTCGAGCGTGAATTCCGCGCTTTTCGATCGAGCCTACTCTGCAGCGGTCGCGCGAATTGCGTGCAAAAACAAAAGGCGCGGTCGGAAGACCACACCCTCGCTGAAGATCTAAATTCGCTGCTGCAGGAACTGGCCTAAGCGGACGCCGCTTCGGGAGCAGACTTCGCCGCGTTGGTGACAAGCTTTTGCACGCGGTCGGAGAGCTGTGCGCCTTTGCTGGCCCAGTAGTCGACGCGATCCTGCTTGAGCTCGACCGTGGCAGGACTGGTCCGGGGGTTATAGGTTCCAACCACTTCAATCGATCTGCCATCGCGGGCGCGGTCTTTCTCAATCACAACGACGCGGTAATAGGGCTTTTTTCGTGCGCCTACGCGCGAAAGTCGAATCATCAACACAGGTGTATGGTTCCTTTCTGGAATTCGGAAGGCACAGCAGAACCGGCCGAGAAGGCGCGGATGCAAGGAAAGCTCCGAATCACCAGTATTGCCGATATTCCCGCCCAGCGCAAGCCTCGTCTAAGCGGATTGCGTTGTAGTTTGCCCGTAAACGGCACCGATGCTGACATGTTAATCGCTCTGTGCACGGGCCGTCCGATTGCGACTAGAATTGCATCCGCACCGTGCAAGGGAGTGCTGCTAAAGCGACCTAGACTTAACGCGGGCAAGGAGTTTCTGTTTTTCGACGATCAGCTTTTTGCGGGCAGTCAGCGGAAGAGCCAAAGCATCTTTGGTTCTCTTTGGAAGCTTTTCGTAGACCCGTTCTCTCGCGGCGGCGAGCAGCTTGAACAGCTCCGATCGAGACAACGCGTCCCAGCGCTCGAGCGCCACCCAATAAATGCGCGCCATATAGGGTGCGGGGATTACGCCTTCGGTTTCAAGCAGCTCAGTGTAGCGCTCGGGTCCGACGTGGAACGAGATCAACGCTTTCCCATCCTCATCAAGGTTCACAAGCGCGAACATCTTGCCCCCGATCGCCTTGTCGCCCACCCAGAAGACCAGGTTCGCGCCCCATTGCATTGTCTCTTCGACGTGCGGCAGCTTCAGCAGAAATTCCCGGACTTGTTCGGCATCCATCGCGGCACCACTTCCGTTCGGCTACTTCGCTGGATAATTTGTACTCTTGCCCGTGCGGGAGTTGTAGACGACCAGCCGCCCGTCGGGATAAGCGGTGAGACGGATGAAGTTTCCGTCCGCACCGCCCTTCAGATTTGCAATGTATGGCGCGGCGACGTTGTGCTGCTCGCCGCCTTCCGCCGAGTAGTGAAGTTGCCAAAGATTTCTGAGACGTGGCGACTTTTCGATAATGTCCCAGGTCGAAGGCGAGCCCCCTTTCGTCTCGCCGTTGTCCATGACGGCCAGGCGCGGCGCGATGCCATCGACAAAAGCGGGACTGCCGCTCTGGTTCCACCCGTGGTGGGAGACTACGTAGACATCCATGTGGCCGAGCTTGTTTACCGGGCACATCAGTTGCATTTCTTTGTCCCACGTCAGATCGCCGAGATCGACCAGACGGATTTTTCCGTACTGCATCACAATGCCAACCGAGCGGGCATTTTCCGTCTGGTCGGCAGGGTAGGCAGGAGAACTCTTACAGGCAGGATTGGGCTGACCCGCTCCAGGCAGCGGTAGGGCGATCAGCTTTCCGTCCGAGCTGACGATCGTCGTGGTGAGTCCTTCGAGCGGTATGGCTTCGCCCGGCCTGGCGAGAATGTGTTTGGCGTGCGAGTGCGCAAGCACTGCCTGATATCGGTGCCATCCGTTTTCGGTATCGGCCTGCTCCGTCTCGCGGTTGGGGCCGTGATCGATGAATGCGCGGATTGGAATTTGGGCGGCGAGATTGGGAACTCCGCCGACGTGGTCCTGGTGGAAGTGGGTGATGAGCAAGTAATCGATGTGGTCGAGACCGGCCTGTTTCGCGACGGTGAGGATACGGGCGGCATCGCGTCCTCCCAGGTCCGGCCAGCCAGCGTCAATCAGCAACGATTGATGCGAGGGTGTGACGAAGAGCGTGGACTGGCCGCCTTCCACATCGATGAAATAGACGGTCAATGGTTTCGCGAGCGAGATTTCATGCCGACGCAAATTCGGGTTCTGGGCTCGCGCGGAGCTCAGCAAAAGCAGTACAGCGAATGCTGAAAGAAATTGCCGCTGCCGCGACGATGTGAAAAATCTCATCGACCTTACCTCATAAATTTGAATGCCTCACTCCTGATAGCTCCGATGTCTGGTTCTTGCCGGGCAGAAGCTCGCATCCTGCTTCGCGCAGAAGCTGGCATCCTGCTTACAGATTGCCCCAAGTATCTGCGACAATCTACCATCGATGTCAAGCCATCTGCCTCAAGCCGTTACCTGGGCTGCGACCTGGGTTTTATGCATTCTGGTATTTCTGCTGATCCTATTTCGGCCGCGGCGCGTCCCTGAATATGCCTGGGCGACCGGAGGAGCGGCACTGCTGATCGTATTTCGCCTGATCGCTCCGGGCGATGCATGGGGTGCGGTACTGGCCGGCACAAGCGTTTATCTTTTTCTTGCGGGCATGATGCTGCTGGCCGAGCTTGCCCGGCAGCATGGCGTGTTCGATTGGCTGGCTGCCGTCGCCATGGAGCATGCGCGCGGCTCGCAGTTTCGGCTCTTCGTACTTGTGTATGGGATCGGCATGTTGGTGACGGCGCTGCTTTCGAACGACGCCACGGCAGTATTGTTGACTCCAGCCGTGCTGGCGGTGGTTCGCCGCGCGAAGACTTCGCCGCTGCCATATCTTTTTGCGTGCGCGTTTATCGCCAATGCAGCGAGCTTCATTCTGCCGATCTCGAACCCGGCGAACCTCGTTGTATTCAGCGGCCAGTTGCCAACTCTCGGTCAGTGGCTGCACATCTTTCTATTACCGGCTATGTGCGGCATCGTCACGACCTTTGCGGTCCTATGGCGGCTGAACCGGGTGGACTTGCGACAGCCGATGCAGGATGGCTCGAGGCCGGCGGCGCTGGAGCCTTTGGGAAAACGCGCAGGCCTGGGAATTCTGCTGGCTGCGGCGGCGCTGTTGACGACCTCGGCCCTTGGAGGCCCGATCGGCCCCGCGACTGCGACAGCCGGTCTGGCCGTGATGCTGATCGTGGCAGGCCTCCAGTGGCGGGTAATGATTGCGGCACTCAGCAAGATGTCCTGGGGCGTGATTCCGCTGGTCGCCGGTCTGTTCGTAATCGTCGAGGCATTGAAAGGGGCTGGAGCACTGGCGCTCTTTACGAAGGGTCTGGGGATAGCTGCCAGCTGGCCCGCTTTCGCGGGCTCGGCTGCAACCGCGTTTGGATTCGGCATCGCGTCGAATGCAATTAATAATCTGCCGACTGGATTAATCGGAGCGGCGGCAGTGAAGGCGGCGCATGGGACTGCGTTGATGCACGCCTCCGTGCTGCTGGGCATCAACCTCGGGCCAAATTTGTCAGTGACGGGATCGCTCGCGACCATCTTATGGCTGATGGCGCTGCAGCGCGACGATATTCAGGTGAGCGGCTGGCAGTTTCTGCGCGTGGGTCTGGTAGTGATGCCGCCGGCGTTGCTGCTGGCGGTCCTTGGGCTCGTGGTTACCACACGCTGAGTTTGGGAAGGAGACAAGCTTCCAGTTTGGCAACGCAATGTCCTCCAAGTTCGCTGAGGATGCTCATTGCTAAAAGTATGTGCTTCCCAGCGTTCTTCACAGTCCTTTTACTTTGGGCCGAGATACACCGCGGTCGGAGCCGCCAGGTTGATGTCGCGCAAATTGGACTTAACTCTCACGCGCTGCAGTCCTGAACCCTCGGCAGCAATTGTCAAGAGATATTGGTTTTCGAGCGATGTTTTGAATTGGTTTAAGTACGGATCGAACGACACGGGCGATATCATGCCGTTGTTGTAGGCCACTCCGCCGGTACCGCTCGCGACCATCTGCAGATAGCTTTGTCCATACAGCACTCCGAGACTTCCCTCCCTGCGAAATCCGTTTACTCGGAAGTAGATGGAATAGACCAGCAGGCCGGCCTTCTGCGAGTCGGCAATCGCAACCCGGACGTAAGGATCCTGAAGATCGCCCGTCGTGTAGTAAGGGTCTTCTCCGTTGGTCACCATAAAGACAACGCGTCGTGTCGTCGAGGTGCGCGGCGCCTTGGAAGGCCAGTGCTTCGCCAGGTCTGACAGACAAAAATAAGGACTGGCGCTGATTCCTGGAACTGAGGTTGTGAGCCGCAAAGACTTCCCCGCGAGTACGTGATCGCGGGTCAGGGTCTGGGCCATGACTGCGCGGCCGTTCGACATGTAGGCCACGGCCACTTCGGCCGAGGGCGGCAGCGCCTCGATGAATTTGCGGATGGATGGAATCTGCAGCGCCAGATACGAAGGGGCAGATTCATCGAACAGGAAGACGAGTTGCAGTTCCGAATCGCGGGAACGCAAGGGTGTCCAGCCGGTGATCTCCGCAGGTCTGTCTTTCAACTGCACAGTGACATCTTTTTGTTGGAGAACCGGAACCGGCCGGGAGCCTTTCTGATTGGCGGTGACGATCAACTGAGCGCCTGTCGCGCCTTCTGCGTTCGCCATCTGCGCAGCCGCCGCAGGCGCGAGTGTGGACGAAGCGAGCAAGACTCCTGCCAGAAGAACGAGCGGTGCGATGCGATGAGTGTTCATGATCCCCTCGGGTCCGCTCAGTGCAGACCGACAACAGTATTAGACTCCAATTTCCATAAGGCGCAAGCGGCAATTTTCGGAACGTCGACGCCTCTTCGACCCTATGAACGGTAACGCTGCTGGTGCCACTTCCACGCGTCCGCGACGATATCATCGAGGCCGGGGGAACGCGGTTGCCAGCCGAGTTCGCGCGCGATTTTCTCCGAGCTTGCAACCAGCACCGCAGGATCGCCCGCTCGCGGCGGACATTCTTCGACCGGGATGGGATGGCCGGTCACGCGCCGGACGGACTCGATCACCTGCCGCACTGAAAACCCCTGGCCGTTGCCGAGGTTGTAAATCATCCGAGATTCGCGATCGAGCGCAGAGAGCGCCAGCATATGGGCGTCGGCCAGGTCGCGCACGTGAATATAGTCGCGGATGCAGGTGCCGTCGGGGGTGGGATAATCCGTTCCGTAAATTCGAATGCTGTTGCGCCGGCCCAGCGCCACGTCCAAGATCAGCGGGATCAGGTGCGACTCTGGCTGGTGGGCTTCACCCCGTCCGGGAAGCGCGCCGGCAACGTTGAAGTAGCGCAGGCTGGCATAGCGGAAACCGTGGATGCGGTTCAACCACACGAGCATCTGCTCGACCAGCAGCTTCGACTCGCCATAAGGATTCGTTGGATGGAGAGGCGCATCCTCCCTGATCGGGGTGGTCTCAGGCTCGCCGTAGACAGCGGCGGTGGAAGAAAATACCAGCTTCTTTACGTCGACAGCCAACATCGCCTGAAAAAGAACCAGCGTGGACGCGCTGTTATTGCTAAAATAGTGTGCAGGCTGCTGCATACTTTCGCCGGCCTCAATTAGGGCGGCGAAGTGCAGAACAGCCTCGATCCGTTGAGTTCTCAGAGTCGCTTCGAGCTTGGCCTGCTCGTTGATATCGCCTTCCACAAAGGCCGCACCCAGGGGGACGGCGGAACGCTGCGAATGGCGAAGGTTATCGTAGATTACAACGTGGTGTCCGGCTTCCATGAGCAACGTGGCAACGGTGCCACCGATGTAGCCAGCACCGCCCGTGACGAGGATATTCAAAACGTGAGGTCCTTTCATTTGAACAACTTTCTGGCCGCTGTGATCGAGGTTTTAGAGGACTGATTCGAGTTGCGGACGTGGATCGTAGCGTCGCAATCGCTCCCGAACCGAAGAGATTTCAATCTTTTCCGATGCTGTTCCGGAACTCGTCAAGTGAGGAAATCCAGTGATGCGCGGGGTTGTCGGTCGTTAATCTAATGGTACCCCGGCAAGATCATTTACGAAATTCATTCCAAAGTGTGCAAGTTATGGCATACTCAGTGGCAAACATACGAACTGAAAAAGAATCAGCAGGCTGCCAAACCCCCGGGGGAAGACCCCGAAAACAACAGGTGGGCGGCTCTGAAAGTGTCTATGAGCCTGATGTTTCAAGGAGCCATTTCGACTCGGCTACATTGGACTTCAGGGGGTGGAAAACTGCACGCTTCGAAACACATTTCGAGCGAGCGGCATCTAAGATCGGTAACCGCTAGCGTGTCGATGCAACTGTGCTTTGATGAAGTTTTCTGCCGGAATTTGAGTGAGACACTCTTGAGGACTAGGGAAGAGATTTCTGGTTTGTGTCCGCTTCATTAGGAAGTAAACTCCGGCCGGAGTCATGGAGCCTGCTCCCCTGGCCGGAAAAGCTATCGCATCACATGTCCTGAATAAGCGGCAGTCTATGCGTTCTGAGGTAAAAAGCTGTATGACAAGCTCTGCGACAAGAGAATATTCGCGAACGACTTCCGATTTGCCACCGCGCACCCCGCGTACACGTGAACGCGGCGACCGCCAACTGACCACATTTGGCCTGCTGCCGGAGCCTGAGGGAAGAAACAAGTCCTTCACCATCAGCTTGGTCATCAACAGCGCGGTAATCGCGTTGATCCTGATCATGTCGATTTTCTTCGTGCATCACCAGGTAGTGCAGAAGCGTCTGGATGCGACCCAGCTGCTGCTGCCAATTACGCCGGTGAAGCCTCTGCGGCCGACCGTGATCCGGCCCAAGATCCCGATCGTTCCGCCGACTCCAGATCTGTTGAACAGGATCACGCCGAAATTCACGTATAAGCCCGCGCCCACGGAAGTGCAGCCGAAGATGGCGCGCGTCCACCTGAACAACCTGAGCGCTCCGGTTCTGCCGCCGTACCGGCCGGACTCAGTGGCGCTGCCGCCGCAGCCGAAAGTCGGTGCGTTTCATACCGATATTCCGACGGCGGTTGCCAACAATATGGGGAAAACATCGACCAAGACAGGCGGCTTTGGCGATCCGATGGGGGTACACGCCAATCCAAACGCGACCCGGCCGGGGACGATTGCGGCCGTTGGCAGCTTCTCAAGCGCGATCGGTACAGGATCCGGTGCCGGCTCCGCTCGCAAGGGTAAGGTCGGCGGAGTGGACTTCGGGTCGGGATATGCCAATGGCGTTCCCGGGGGCGGAGGGCACGGAAATGGAAAAGTGGCCGCCGTCGGGTTTGGAAACGGGATGGGCGGCAGCGGAACCGGTGGCCCCCGCGGCACCGTAAAGCAAGGCGGATTTAACAACAATATTGCAGCTGCAGGCACGCCGAAGATGGCGATCGCCAGCACCGCGAATGAAACCACTGTAGAGGTAATTTCCCATCCGAAGCCGGAGTACACTCCGGAAGCAAACCAGTTGAAAATTCAGGGCGACGTAGTGCTTCAAGTCACTTTTGCCGCGGACGGGCGGGTCCATGTGATCCGCGTGGTGCGTGGGCTTGGACACGGCTTGGATGAGCAGGCCATCCGGGTTGCCGAAGAGACGCGTTTCAAACCGGCCACGCGGGATGGAAAACCCGTCGACACTACCACTTATTATCATATCGACTTCCAGCTAGCGTAATTGTGCACAAACATACATAAACTTAAGTAACATAAGGAACACAATGATGCGACTTTTTGCCAGGATCACCCCCCGTTTTTCACGCGTCAGCAGCAGAGGATGGGCCTTTCTGCTGTTGGTGTGCGTCGCCTTCCCTGCCTTCGCAAGGCACAAAAAATCCTCCATGCCTATGAACAAACTGACGCCCGACATGGTGCGGTTGATCGACCAGGCATCGACGCATGAAAGGGGGGTCCTGCTGGCCCTTCAACAACGCGCGCCTGTGGTGGAGACCTACATCCAGGATTACAAGCCCGACACTCAATTGAGCGCCGTGCCGACCGAGGACCACTACTTCCTGGGACGGGTAGACTTTGGCCGGGTGATTGAGGACAACCGCTATCAGGAAGCCGGCGGCAAGAAAAACATGTACAAAGGCTCGGTCATGTTCGTCAACGGACTGACGAAAGCCTTCAAAATCGAATATGTGGCGCAGGGCTTTGTACAGATGCTGCTGCTGGACGCGAACCATTTCGACCGCGAGCACTACGACTTCCAATTTGTCCGTCGCGAATTCCTTGGCGATGTGCGGACCCAGTTATTCGACGTGACGCCAAGGCCTGGTTCGGGCCCTGGACGCTTCATCGGCCGCGTGTGGATTGAAGATACCGGTGGCAACATCGTCCGCTTCAGTGGAACCTACACCAGCAAGAACGGCCGTCACGTTTATTATCACTTCGACAGCTGGCGCACGAATGTGCAGAAGGGGCTTTGGCTGCCGACGGCGGTCTACGCCGAGGAGCACGGCCCGGGCGACGTTCCTGACCAGGCAGATTTCTTCCGCGCCCAGACATGGATCTGGGGCTACAACCTTCGCATGCCGGTTTCAACAAGTACCAATGCGACCGTACAGATTGACGCGGTCAAGGATCAAAGCGATAGCGCGCAGGACGTCAGTCCTCTGCAGGCCTCGCGGATGTGGTCGCAGCAGGCGGAGTCGAACATTCTCGATCGTCTGTTCCAGGCCGGATTGCTCGCCGCGCCCAGCAGCTTCGACAAGGTCCTCGAGCAGGTCACGAACAACCTGATCCTGACCAACAATGTCTCGCTCGCAGAGCCTGTCCACTGCCGCGTGATGCTGACAACGCCGCTAGAGTCGGTGACGATCGGCAACACGATCGTTCTAAGCAAAGGCCTGATCGACACCCTGCCCTAGGAAGAAGATCTGGGCGCAGTACTCGCTTTCCAACTGGCGCACCTGATCCTGGGACATAAGGTCGATACTGAATTCGCATTTCCTGACAACCTGATGTTCGCAGATCAGGCGACCATCAGGCGGATCCCGCTGCACCACAGCGACGCCGAGAACGTTGCCGCCGCGAAGAAAGCACTGGAACTGCTCAACAACTCCCCCTATAAGGACAAGCTGAGCAATCCCGGCTTATACCTGAGAATGCTGATGGCTCGCGCCAAGGTTCTTCCTTCCTTGATGCAGCCGCAACTGGGCGATTCTCTGTTCACCACCCCGGCAGACGACCAGGTCTGGCTTGGATCGTTGGTTGCAAAAGCACCCAAGCTCGATATGGAGAACCCTCGCCAGATTGCGGCGTTGCCGCTGGGTAGCCGTCTGCGCGTCGATTCCTGGAACGACTCGGTTGAACAACTGAATTCGAAACCCGTTGCCGTGCTGAGTCCAAGCGACAAGATGCCGTTCGAACTTACACCCGTCTTCTTCCGGCTGCGCCACTTCGGGCAGGCCACGACAATTCCTGCATCTACCGGAGCAGCCTCCCCGGGCGACGGTACATCCAACACTGGAGACTCACAGGGGCCCGCCCACTAAGGGCGGCTCCTGCTCTGGAGGCAGGGCGAAGTCGCACCTGCCTCCGGACATTTTTCTTTTTTCTCATTGGGGAGGTTTTTACGGTGGTTAAAAAATTTTTAGGCGTACTTGTATTTCTTGTCTTCCCGATCTTCCTGCACGCGCAGGCGGTATCTCCCGTCACACCAAAACTAGCGACGCTTTCGGTCGGAGGGTACTTCTCGTTCGGGCAGATGGACTATGGGCAACACCATAATGTTGGCTTGGGCGCTTATGGCGACTTCGATTATCGGATATGGCGTGAGGTGGGCGTCGGCGTTGAGGGTGAGGCACGTTTCCTCGATTGGCATACGAAGAGCGGTGTCTACGATCAGAACTTTCTCGGTGGGCCACGAGTCACTTACCGCTTTCGTCGCAATGTGCTGCCCTATGCGAAGTTTCTGTATGGTGGAACCCGCTTCCATTATCCGAACTTTATTTCAAACCAGATCTACACATACACCACGTATGCCATTGGCGGCGGCCTGGATTACAACCTGACGTCCCACATAACCATCCGGCCCATCGACTTCGAGCGCCAGCATCTGGACTTTCCGCCCACGGGCCTGACTCCCTGGGTTTACTCGGCCGGCGTATCCTACCGCATCTTTTAACCGTTGTAAGTTCAACCACCAAAGCTCCGGCAACCGCCGGGGCTTTTTTGTTGCAGGCGATCTTCGCCCGGGAAGGATTTAGGATAGAAGTTCGGCACGTCTCATGATGAACACCCCTCCTGGACCAATCCGAGTTCGTTTCGCTCCCTCTCCTACTGGATATCTCCATGTCGGTGGCGCTCGCACGGCCCTTTTCTCGTGGCTGTTTGCACGCCACGCGGGAGGCGCTTTTATTCTTCGGATCGAAGATACCGACGTTGAACGTTCCTCCGTCGATATGGTGGCGGGCATTCTGGAAGGTCTGCGTTGGCTGGGCATGGATTGGGACGAGGGTCCGTTCTATCAATCGCAGCGCTTCGATTTGTACGCCCGAACAGCGGCGAAGCTGCTGGCCGGTGGACATGCTTATCACTGCTTCTGCACTCGCGAAGAACTCGAACAGCGCCGCGCCGCCGCAGGCGCAGCAGGCGAAAACCCTCGCTACGATGGGCGCTGCCGCGACATCTCTCCAAATGACTCGGCGGAACTGCTCGCTGCCGGAGAGCCCGCTGTAGTGCGTTTTAAGGTCCCGCGGGAAGGTGCGACGACATTTGAAGACGCCGTGTTCGGGCATATGGAATTCGCCAATGCGGAATTGGAAGATTTCGTCCTGCTGCGCTCCGACGGCCACCCAACATACCATCTCAGCGTCGTCGCAGACGACCTCGATATGGGCATGACCCACATCATCCGCGGGGCCGATCATCTCTCAAATACTCCCAAACAGGTGTTGCAATATCAGGCACTCGGAGCTTCCCTCCCGGTATTTGCTCATCTGCCGCTGATTCTTGGGCCCGACAAGACGCGCCTTTCCAAGCGCCACGGCGCCACCAGCGTTTTGGCATATAAGGAGATGGGAATCGTTCCCGAAGCGTTCCGTAACTTTCTGGCGCTGCTTGGCTGGAGTCCAGGCGATGCAGCGAAGCAGCCGGATGGAAAAGAGCGTGAAGTATTTTCGACAGAAGAACTGATCGGAATGTTTTCTCTTGATGGCATCGCCCACTCGAATGCCGTTTTTAACAACGACAAGTTGGCCTGGTATAACACCGAATACATCCGCGCCTATTCGCCGCAACGTCTGCTTCCCTTGATCGAGGAAGAATGGAGACGTGTCCACTATGAGCCGAGTCGCAGCCGCGAGGAGATTTTGGCCGCGATTTCCCTGCTGCAACAAAGGGCACGCAGCCTGAACGATTTTGCGTCCACATTTCTGGCGTACTTTGGGGACCGATTTCCGATGGATACAGCCGCCGTTCAGAAATTTCTCGGGGATAGCGAGACTCGAAAGCTGCTGGCCGATCTCGGCAAGTGTTATGTGACGCTGAAGCCGTTCACGGAAGCGTCGGCGGAGCAGGTATTGCGAAGCTTTGCAGTCGAGAAAGGCGTAAAGGCAGGCGCTTTGATCAATGGCGCGCGCGTGTTGTTGACAGGCCAGGGTGTGGCCCCCGGCCTGTTTGCCGTGATGCTTTGCTTGGGACAGCCGCGAGTGGTCGAGCGGCTGGCCTTGGCTGAGGCGATCCTACCGAGCTGAATTGTTTCAAAACTCCGCTTCCGGAACTTCGCCGGCCCGCTCTGCGTATGAATGCCAGCAAGCCGCGATTCGCGAACGAGTTGTGGAGAGGTGAAGGGTCATGGTCAAATTTCTTCTCTGGTGCGTTCTGTTCATCCTGTGCTGGCCGCTGGCGCTGCTGGCTATCCTGATTTACCCGATTTTATGGGTGGTTCTGTTGCCGTTTCGACTGGTTGGGATCGCGGTACACGGCGCGTTCGATTTTGTCGTCGCATTGATCGTTCTTCCAGCGCGCCTGTTGCGGGCAGTGTAGAAACAAGCCCCACCACTCCGAGCCGATACAATATAGATGTTGCATGCGCCGGAGTGTTTCTCCGAGCGCCAAGGAGTGTCCATGAAGCGCAGCTCCGTCGTGGTGCTGATCCTCATTGCAGGCATCACGGCCATGATCTGGGCCGGCGTAATGGCTTACCGGATCCGCAAGTCTCTTCGCACCCAGCCTGCCATGCAGGCTACATTGACGCCGTCGAACTCCGGCACGGCTACCAGCGCGCCGGACGGCAAAGATTCTCCGGCCGCTGAAGACCTGCCTGATCTCCGCGGCAAACCTGCTCCCGCGTTCACGCTGAAGACTGTAGACGGAAAAACCGTTTCGCTCTCCGACTACAAGGGAAAGGCGGTGCTGGTGAATTTCTGGGCGACCTGGTGCGGCCCGTGCAAGCTCGAGATGCCATGGCTGATCGATGTACAAAAGAAATATTCCGACCAGGGGTTTACGGTGCTAGGGCTTTCAGAAGACGACGATACCGCCAAGAAGGTCGGCGATTTCGCTAAGTCGATCGGCGTCGACTACCCCATTCTGATGGCCAATGAATCCGTGTCGAAAGCATACGGCGGCGCCGATGGAATCGGTTATCTGCCGATTTCGTTCTACATCGGGCGAGATGGCAAAGTGGTTTCCGAGATTGGTGGCCTTATCTCTCAGAGCGAAATTGACAGTAACATTCAGAAGATTCTCGCAACCAAGAGGGCCTGAGATATGCACCAGCTTCCAGCGCTGCCCATCGCCGTGGTCGCCCTTGCGCTCGGCTGTACTCCCCTCGCGGCCCAGTCGGGATGGCAACCGGTCCACCCCGGCATCGGCTTCGGACAGCCGCAAGGAGAGCACGAAGGCAAGCAGTCGGTGCAGATGGTTTCCTCCTCGGACGTTGTCGTGAACGCTGAGAATCGTACCCACAGCCAGCCGAGTTTTCCGTTGCGGTTCGTGATCCATACCGGCCTGCACATCAATTCTCATCGACCGCACTCTCAATTTCTTATCCCGACCACGCTCACGCTCGACCAACCGATGGGAGTTGAAATAGCACAGGTTTTGTACCCTCCAGGAATGGACGCACACTTCAGCTTTGCTCCCAAAGATCCTGTGAGTATCTACACCCAAGAATTCGCCGTGCTCGTCCGGATCAACGCCAAGCCCGGTCGCTATTCGGTGCACGGCCAGCTGCATTACCAAGCATGTGACGACCGCGCCTGCAATCCGCCCATAACGTTGCCACTGACGCTTAACCTCACGGCGAAGTGATCTGCGGCTCATGATTGAGACCATCCATCCCACTTTAATCAGGAAAATCGAGCTATGACCGATCCGAAAAATCAGCGCCTCATAAATCTTTCCTTCGCGCAAAAACTGGACCGGCTGGCCGAAGTCGCCGTGCGTGTTGGACTGGGACTGGGCAGCGACGGCGCTCCGGTCCAGGAACTCGTCATGAGTGCGTCGATTGAGGCACTTCCATTGGTGAGGCGGATAACGGAGCACGCCTATAAAGCGGGTGCGACGCTCGTGACCACACTGTATTCCGATGAGGAATCCTCGCTGTTGCGCTACCGGCATGCTCCGGACACCAGCTTCGACCGGGTGGCGAAGTGGCTGCAGGACGCAATCGCCGAAGCTTATCGGGAAGGCGCTGCACGTCTCGCAATTACCGGAGGAAACCCGGCGCTGCTGGCAAAGGAAGACCCGGCAAAAGTCGGGCGCGCCAACGCAGCGTTTTCCAGGGCCAGCAAACCCGCGATGGAACTGATCACGCGCCATGAAATCAACTGGACAATCATCGCCTTCGCAACCCCGGCATGGGCGCGCGCGGTGTTTCCAGCTGAGCCAGAAGATGTCGCGATCGCGCGTCTGTGGGACGCAATCTTCGCCGCCTCACGGGCAGACCTTGCCGACCCTGTTGCCGCCTGGGAGGCTCACGGAACGTACCTGAAAGATCGGGTTGAATTTCTCAACACCAAACGATTTGCCGCGCTCCACTTTCGTGCTCCGGGAACCGACCTGCGCGTCGGTCTCGCCGACAATCATCTCTGGGCCGGAGGCGGTACACGCGCCGGGAACGGAGTTTATTGTCAGCCCAATATTCCGACCGAGGAAGTGTTCACCACTCCACACAAAGACCGCGTCGATGGGATCGTCCGTAGCAGCAAGCCGCTTTCGCATCAGGGAACTCTGATGGAAGAAATTGCCGTCAGATTTGAGGATGGCCGGATCGTCGAAGCAACGGCGAAGACTGGCCAGGAAGTACTCGAGCGCATGATCAGCACCGACGACGGCGCCCGGAGGCTTGGCGAAGTGGCTCTCGTGCCCCATTCTTCGCCGATCGCACAGAGCGGCGTGCTTTTCTGGAACACGCTTTTCGATGAAAACGCAGCCAGTCACATAGCACTCGGCCAGGCATACAGCACGTGCCTGATTGGCGGCGAAAAAATGGAGGACGACGCCCTCGCCGCTCTGGGCGCGAATTCAAGCCTGATTCACGTGGACTGGATGATCGGTTCCGGTGAAATGGATGTAGATGGAGTCGCCGCCAATGGGGGGACGGAACCGCTGATGCGAAAAGGGGGATGGGTGTAGCTTGAGAATTCAAGCCACACCCAGAATACCTGGCGATCGCCGGGCACTCGCATCGATGCTGGGCGATAGCTTCCTCACGCCGGATGCAGTATCGTCTATCTGAAGTTCCCTGCTGTCGCCGCCCATGAAACATTCGCAACCATTGAGGAATCCTGTCGATCCCGCCGGCCTTGTCCGCATTGAGGCTGCGGCGTTGCTATCGCTGGCCGACCGCTTAGAAGGCGCAATGGCGGTGGATTTTGCGCGCGCTGTTGAAATCATTCTGGCCTGCGGCGAGGCGCGGGGGCGTGTGGTCGTGACCGGCATGGGCAAGAGCGGCATCATCGCGCAAAAGATTGCCGCGACGCTGAGTTCGACCGGTTCGCCTGCCTTGTTTCTGCATCCAGCAGAGGCGCACCATGGCGATCTAGGTATGCTGGCTAAGGGCGACGTCGTGATTGCGCTTTCCGCCAGCGGGGAGACGGAAGAGATTCTGCGGCTGCTGGAAATGCTGAAACGGATCGGCGACGCGCTGATCAGTTTCTGCTGCGACATGGCGTCCACGCTGGCGCTGGCCAGCGATGTCGCGCTTGACTGCTCCGTGGCCCAGGAGGCGTGCACCCTCGGGCTCGCGCCGACGGCCTCTACGACAGCCATGCTTGCGCTTGGGGATGCGCTCGCCATTGCGATTTCCGCGCGCAAGGGCTTTTGCGCGGACGATTTCGCGAACCTGCATCCCGGGGGTAAGCTAGGCAAGCGTCTGATGCGGGTGGAGCAGTTGATGCATGCGGGGGACGCCGTGCCATGCGTGAAAACAACAACCGCGATGAAGGACGTGATCTATGAAATGTCTCGCAAGGGATTGGGCATTACCACCGTTGTTGAAGACGGAAAGCTTGTCGGCCTTCTCAGTGACGGCGATCTGCGCCGTCTATTAGAGCAGGAGGGTGCGGGCGCGCTCGCGAAAACTGCCGGAGATGCCATGCACCGCAATCCGCAGACAATCGGTTCCGGAGAATTTGCTGCTGAGGCCTTACGCCGGATGGAAGAAAGGAAGATCACCTCGCTGATTGTCGTGGGCGGGGACGGCAGCGTTGCCGGCGTCGTTCATCTGCATGACCTGTGGGGAACGGAGCTGATTTAGCGTTCGGCGGGGTAGATTCTCGCTCCGAACCGCTTTGCTTTCCCTTATAGGCTCTGTTCCGCTTCCGCTACAGTCGGAAAAGTGCGAAGAATTCCATCGACGCGAGTCATGCGAATCAAACTCATCACGCGCTCGCTGACTCCGGACAGCACCAGTTGGCGAGCGCTCTTTTCCGCCGACACGTAGCACATGAGGATCGTTCCCAGACCGGCGGAGTCAATGTAGGGAACTTCAGATAGATCGAGGATCACAACAGGAGCGGTCTGGGGGCGAAGTCCCTCTTGCAGCGGAAATAATGTGCTAATCGTCAGCGGACCGGTAAGGCGCAGCACGACAGCGCCTGCACGGGAGTCTGGCATGGTTTCTATAGTGAGCGTTCGTCCCTCATCCGAACAACCTTAGACGACTCCCCTGCCCCAGTCATTTCAAACGCGTTAAATAGGATAATTGGCGATGAATGCCTTTGAAGGGTGTTTGCATCAAGGCAGCGCGTCGCGCTGGGAAGCCGCCATCCTGTTACAGACGCAACTTGATCGCAGAAACAAGTAGAATTGGGTTTTCACCTTACTCAAGGACACCCATTCACACGCATGCGTCGCTGGTCCCAGCTTTTTCTACCTACTCTTCGTGAAGCGCCGGCGGATGCGGAAGTCGCCAGCCACAAATTCCTCGTCCGGGCCGGATATATCCGGCAACTCGGCGCCGGCATCTACTCCTATCTTTTCCTCGGTCAGCGATCCATCAATAAGATCATCGGCATCGTGCGCGAGGAAATGGACACGATCGGGCAGGAATTCCTGCTGCCATCTCTATTGCCCCGCGATCTTTGGGAGCAAAGCGGCCGCTGGACAGGCATGGGCGACAACATGTTTCGCCTGAAGGACCGTAAAGGCGCGGACCTTTGCCTTGGCATGACCCATGAAGAGGTCATGACCGAAATTGCCCGCAAGGAATTGCGAAGCTACAAACAACTGCCGCAGATCTGGTATCAGATCCAGACCAAGTTCCGCGACGAGCCCAGGCCAAAGTCCGGACTGCTGCGCGTGCGCCAGTTCATCATGAAAGACGCTTACTCCTTCGACATAGACGCGGCGGGACTGGACGCGAGCTACGAAAAGCACGACCGGGTCTATCGGCGCATTTTCTCCCGCTGCGGGTTGCAGTTCGTTGCTGTCGATGCGGATTCCGGGGCTATGGGCGGCTCACAATCGCAGGAATTCATGGTCTATACGGATGCGGGCGAGGACCTGATCGCAAGTTGCGCACAATGTGGGTACGCGGCCAATGTTGAAAAGGCGACCTCTCAGTTGTCTGTTGCGGAGGATATCCCGTCGACAGGCGACGGAAAGCCGCAACTGGTGCATACACCGGGCATGGGAGCGATTGCCGATGTGACGGCGTACCTGAAGATCAGTGCGGCCCAGGACATCAAATGCGTGGCCTACATGGCCGAGAAGCGAAACGCCGCGGGGGAATTTGTGTGGGTGCCAATTGCAGTTTTTCTGCGCGGCGACCACACGGTGAATGAGACGAAGTTGCTGGGTCTGCTGCGCGCCGGGCAGTTGCGGCCGATGTTGCCCGAAGAGTTGGAAGTTTATTTCCACGCCCCGGGCGGATTCCTTGGTCCTGTCGGCCTCACGCAGATCGCTGACGAGAAATCAATGACCGAGTTTCAAGCCAGTCCGTTTCAACCGAACAGAACGCGCGAGTTGTGGGCGTCCGCGAATCGGCTGAAGATGGTTGCCGTTGTAGACCGCGCGCTTGAGGGTCGCACGAACATGATCTGTGGCGCGAACAAGCTGGATTATCACTTCCGCAATGTGACTCCCGGAACAGATTTCACCTGGACGGTGGCAGCCAGCGTGCGCAACGTGAGCGAGGGCGAAGGATGCCCGCTGTGCAATGCGCCGCTGCGCGTGGCAAAAGCAGTGGAGATTGGTCACATCTTCAAGCTCGGCTACAAATATTCAGAGAGCATGGGCGCGCGGGTGCTCGATCCTAATGGGAAAGAAGTGACGCCGATCATGGGCAGTTACGGCATCGGCATCGAGCGGATTCTGACGGCTTGCGTCGAGCAGAGGTTCGACGAGAACGGATTTTCTCTGCCGCCCTCAATTGCTCCATTCGATGTCGTGGTCACGATCACGAATGTTGCCGAGGCAGGATTGAAAGCAGCCGGAGAGAAGCTGGCGGCCGAACTTGAGGCCGCCGGTCTCGACGTGCTGCTTGATGACCGAGAGGAGCGCGCGGGCGTGAAATTCAAAGATGCGGATCTGATCGGGATTCCGTTCCGAATCAATGTGGGCAAGAAAGTTGCAGATGGATCAGTCGAGCTGGTGACACGCGCGACACGCAGCAGCGAAGATCTACCGCTTGACCGAGCAGCGACAATGGTCCGCGAACACGTGCATGCGGCTGCCACGACGTGCATCTAGGTTTATCTCCCATCGTTCGCGATAGGACCCGCGAAGATGGCGCACTCAGCTTCTACACAGATTGACGACTGTATAGTCGAGAGGATTCATGGCAGGAGACGAGAAAACATCGCGCGCGGCTTCCTCACGTACCAGTCCAAGGACGGGCGGTAGAAGCCGCGACAGTCGTCCGGAAAGCGGTGCGGTTAGGAGTACTCGGGGCCGATCTGGACCGGCAGGCAAACGCGGGAGTTCTCCTAAAAGTTGGCAGATCAAATTGCTGCTCGCCGTCGCGGCTTGTGCGCTGATCGTATTCGCGGTCGCCGGCATTGTCTTCGCGTATTACTACCACGCGTATGAGAATGTAGTGGCGCAACGTCTGCGGCAGCCTCTATTTGCCAACACAGCGAAAATATACGCAGCTCCACGCGAAGTGCGGCCGAAGCAAAAATACAGCGTGGGGCAGATCGCGGACGACCTGATGACCGCGGGCTACAGTCGCGTAGGAGCGTCGCACCCTTCGCAGATTGGAACGTTTTCCGAAAGCGAAAGCAGCATCCACATCCAGCCGGGACCGCAGTCCTACCACGCCCCGGACGGTGCGACGGTCTACACGACGAAGGGTACCGTCAGCAAAATTCATGCCGACGATGGCCAGCAGTTGAGCGCGTACGAACTGGAGCCGCAACTGATCACCGGCCTCTCCGACAAGAACCGAGGCAAGCGGCGGCTAGTCACGTACAACGAACTACCGAAATACCTCGTGCCCGCTGTAACGTCAATTGAAGATCGGCGCTTTTTCCAACACGGCGCCGTGGATTTCATCCGCGTCTTCGGCGCATTTTTCGCCGATCTACGCTCACATCGCTATAGCGAGGGCAGTTCCACGCTGACGATGCAACTGGCGCGGCTCTTTTTCCTATCTCCGGAAAAACGGTTCAAGCGGAAGATCATTCAGACCGCCATCGCTTTCCAGTTGGAGAGCCGCTACACAAAGCAGCAGATTTTTACGATGTATGCCAATGAGATTCCCCTGGGGCAGCGGGGCAGCTTCGCCATCGATGGCTTTGGAGAGGCCGCGCAAGCATACTTCGGCAAAAATATCCGTGACCTGAACCTGCCGGAGTGCGCACTGCTCGCGGGGATGATCCAGGGCCCGAGCCGCCTCTCCCCCTACAAGCACGCGAAGCGGGCGATTGCGCGGCGCAATCTTGTGCTCGACGCGATGGTCGAGACTCATGAAATTACCCCGGAACAGGCGCGCAAGGCCAAAGCGACGCCGCTCTCCCTCGCTCCGTTCAGTGTGGATGAGCGCGAGGCTCCCTATTTCGTCGACTTGGTGCGAGAGAAGCTGGCGCAGCGCTACGGCGAGCGCGACATCAACGGCGAAGGACTGCACATTTACACTTCGCTCGATCCCGACCTGCAGAGCGTCGCAACGGTGGCCGTCGAAAACGGCATGAAGGCTGTGGATGAAATTCTGCAGAAACGCGCTGAACACCGGGCCCGGCACGCGGACGGGTCCGCAGCTCCGCACATCACGTATCCTCAGGTTGCGCTGATTGCGATGAACCCGCACACAGGCCAGGTGCTGGCGCTGGTCGGTGGACGCAACTATGGAGCCAGCCAACTGAACCATGCTGTCAGCCAGCGGCCTACCGGTTCGATTTTCAAGCCCTTCGTCTACGCCACGGGCTTCAACAGCAGTCTGACCGGCGTCGCTCTTCCGGGGCAGCAGGGCGTCTTTACCGCGGTGACCATGCTGAACGATGCCGACACCACGTTCGATTTCGACAACGGAAACGTCCAGTATTCTCCGCACAACTACAAGCACGAGCAGTTCGGAATGATGACAGCACGCATGGCACTGATGCTGTCGCAGAACGTGGCGACGGTTTCGCTCGCGCAAATGGTTGGGTTCGACAATGTTGCCGCCCTCGCTCACCAGGCTGGAATTGTTTCGGCGCAGGCTACGCCGTCTGTGGCACTCGGCGCCTACAATGCTTCTCCAATCGAAATGGCCGGCGCGTACACGGTGTTTGCGAACAACGGAGTGAAGATCGATCCGAATATGATCGCCTCCGTCCGCACCGCGGACGGTGATGTGGTGGATGACTTTGCACCAATCTCAAAACCGGTGCTGGACCCCCGGGTGGCTTACCTCACGCTGAGCCTGATGCGAGACGTGATCAATCATGGCACAGGCGAAAACGTGCGTGGGTTGGGATTTAGTGCTCCGGCTGCGGGTAAAACCGGGACCTCGCACGACGCATGGTTTGCGGGCTTCACCAGCAACCTGCTTTGCGTGGTCTGGGTTGGCAACGATGACTATACCGATATCGAAATGGAAGGCAATCGGACCGCCGGACCGATCTGGGCGGAGTTCATGAAGAAGGCCGTGAAGCTCCCTCAATACTCCGATACGCAATATTTCGATCCACCAGCCGGCGTGACCGAAGTCACGCTCGACAAGGCCACGAACCTGATCGCCGATGCCGCGTGCCCCGAAGATTACACCGCCGCGTTTCTTGATGGGACACAGCCAACCGGCACTTGTGATCACCCGAACGGCGACCAGCGGAACATCTTCCAAAAGATCTTCGGGCTCGGGGGAAGTAAATCCGCTCCCCCGCTGATGCCACCGCCTGCAAACGTGGTACAGCCACAAGCGCCGAATGGGAGCAATCCCACGCCAGGCGAGAATGGGCAGCCCGCACAGAGCGAAGCCCCTCCGAAGAAAAAGAAACACGGATTCTTCGGCAAGGTTTTTGGTGCGTTCAAGGGTGACGATAACAAGCAACAGCAGCAACCGTCGAACACACAGCCCCAAGATCAGTGATCTATTCCGCCAGCCGGCAAGTAAAGCGCTGCTTACGGATTTCTATCTCCAGCGGAATAGATCGTTCATGACTCTGCACCTAAGTACGGGGTTTAGTCTTGACCCTATCCGCAAGGCCGACAAGGGAGCGTGAACGATGCAGGAAACAGGGCAGGAAACGAAGATAGAGGACCCGGTCTGCGGCATGCAGATCTCTCCCGAGAAGGCTGCGGCGGCGATCACCCACGACGGACATACCTACTTCTTCTGCAGTAATTCCTGTGCCGACAAATTTCGAACCTATCCCGGGTTCTATAGTCCGACAGAGATCGATCCTGTCTGCGGCATGAAAATCGTGCCGGCCCGCTCAGCGGTGAAAACAGTTCGTGACGGCAGAACATACTTCTTTTGCGGCAAAGGCTGCGCTGAAAAATTTCAACACAACCCCGTTGCAGAGACGGATGAAAAAGCTCCCGCTGCCGCACCAGGCGGCCAGGCGAACGCGGTCGATTACGTGTGCCCGATGGACCCGGAGGTGCATGAGAAACATCCTGGCCCGTGTCCAACTTGCGGCATGGCGCTCGAACCCGCCCAATTTTCACTGACCTCTGAAGTTGTGGAATATACCTGTCCAATGCACCCGCAGATTGTGCTCCCGGAGCCGCAAAACTGCCCGATCTGCGGCATGGCCCTCGAGCCGAAGGTGATTTCGGTGAAAGATGCCAACCCGGAACTCGAAAACATGACGCGGCGCTTCGTAGTCGCGGTCGTTTTAACGATTCCGCTGGTGGTGCGGATGGTCTTGGGTATGCTGTCGGATGAGCGGTTCGACACCATCCTGACGAGCCCCTTCGTCGAGTGGATGCAGTTGTTCCTGGCTTCGATCGTAGTACTCTGGTGCGGCTGGCCGTTTCTGGAGCGTGCGTGGAAGTCCGTACGCACACTGCACCTGAACATGTTCACTCTGATTGGCCTGGGCGTTGGCGTCAGCTATTTCTACAGCGTGACGTTGCTGCTGTTGTCGCATCGGCTGATGCCCGGCCTTCGCGACGAGGAGGGTTTTCTTCACCTCTATTTCGAACCGGCTGCCGTAATCACTACTCTGGTGCTGCTGGGTCAGGTGCTGGAGTTGCGGGCGCGCAGCCGGACGAACTCCGCACTCAAAGCCCTCTTGAATCTAACGCCGAAAACTGCGCGCCTGGTGGAACCCGGCGGCGGCGAGAAAAACATTCCATTGGCTCTCGTGACTGTCGGCAACCTGCTCCGCGTTCGTCCCGGCGAGCGGGTGCCGGTGGATGGCACTGTAATCGACGGAACCAGCAGCGTTGATGAGTCGATGGTAACGGGCGAGCCAATCCCGGTGGAGAAATTCGCGGAGAGCCGGGTAACGGGCGGCACGGTCAACGGCACCGGAGGTCTCCTGATGCGCGCCGAGCGCGTGGGCAGTGCGACATTCCTGAGCCAGATCGTCCGAATGGTGAGCGAAGCGCAGCGGACGCGCGCGCCCATCCAGCGGCTGGCCGACAGGGTGTCAAGCTGGTTTGTTCCCATCGTCGTGCTGGTGGCGATTGCAACGTTTATCGGCTGGTATCACTGGGGGCCCGCGCCGCATCTCACACACGCGCTTGTGAACGCCGTCGCGGTGCTCATCATTGCGTGTCCGTGCGCGTTAGGGCTGGCGACGCCAATGTCGATCATGGTGGGAATGGGCCGCGGGGCGCAGTCCGGCGTACTGATACGCAACGCTGCCGCGCTTGAAACCTTCGCGAGCGTCAAAACGCTGGTACTCGACAAAACGGGCACGCTCACCGAAGGCAAACCAAGACTCACATGCGTTGCGATGCTGAGCCGAGGTGACAGCTCCGCTCAAAAAGAAAATGAACTTCTCCGGCTGGTGGCCAGTTTGGAACGGGGGAGTGAACATCCGCTAGCGGGAGCCCTGGTGCAGGCTGCGGAGGAGCGC
Source organism: uncultured Acidobacteriota bacterium (assembly GCA_963744615.1). Taxonomy (GTDB): domain Bacteria; phylum Acidobacteriota; class Terriglobia; order Terriglobales; family Acidobacteriaceae; genus JAKAAZ01. The sequence continues at coordinate 669,350 of CAVUUE010000003.1, read as the reverse complement.
CACTTACAACTTGCGGCGGCCGAAAACTTCCAGGCGATTCCCGGCAAAGGGGCTGTCGGCCGGGTGGAGGGTCGTGAAGTTCTCGTCGGCAACCTGGCGCTGATGCGTGAGCGCGGAATTCCCTTCCCTGGTGCGGAAGCTCGCGGAGATGAACTGGCGCAAACGGGCGCGACCCTGCTGTATGCGGCCATTGATGGCAAGCTCGCCGCATTGGTGGCTGTGTCGGACCCAATTAAGAACTCGGCACGTGGTGCGGTGCAGCAACTTCAAAAGGACGGCCTTCGCATCGTGATGATTACCGGTGACACACTCGCGACAGCCGAGTCGGTTGCGCGTGAGCTGGGCATCGATCAGGTAGAGGCTGGCGTCCTGCCCGCGCAAAAGGCCGATGCGATCCAGCGGCTGAGGAAGCACGGGCGCGTTGCGATGGCGGGAGATGGCGTGAATGACGCGCCCGCCCTGGCCCAGGCGGACGTTGGCATTGCCATGGGCAGCGGGACCGATGTGGCCATTCAGACCGCCAGTATTGTGCTTGTGCGCGGGGATCTTCAAGGGTTGATCCGCGCCCGCAACCTGAGCCGCGCCACGACCCGCAACATCCGCCAGAATCTATGGTTTGCATTTCTCTATAACACCCTCGGCATTCCCATTGCAGCCGGCGCTCTCTATCCATTCTTTGGATTGCTTCTTAGTCCCGTGATCGCCAGCGCGGCTATGATGTTGAGCTCCGTGTCCGTGATTTCAAATGCTCTGCGGCTCCGGAGCGTGAGGCTTTAACAGGTGCGAACCCGCGTCAGGATGGAGACGCGGCACACGCGGTGAATCCCGCGCCTAGTAAGGCTGCAACCACCGGCGACCACGTTGCTAAAATGAATGCATACCGATGAAGTGTCCATATTGTGGATTCACGCAAGACCGTGTTGTCGATTCGCGCGAGAGCAAAGAGGCCGACTCGATTCGGCGTCGACGCGAATGCGAGCGTTGCGAGAAGCGCTTTACCACTTATGAGCGGCTCGACGAAATTCCCTACATGGTTGTCAAAAAGGACGGCCGTCGTGAAAAATTTGACCGGCAAAAAGTGTTAAGCGGTCTGCTGCGCGCCTGCGAGAAGCGCCCCGTGCCCGCGGCACAGCTGGAATCGATCGTGAACCAGGTAGAAAGTTTTGTCATGGATTCCGCCGAACGCGAGCGCAGTTCCGTCGAAGTCGGCGAGTTGATCATGCGCGAGCTGAAAGCTCTCGACACCGTCGCCTATATCCGGTACGCGTCCGTGCATCGCGATTTCAAGGATGTAGACGAGTTCAAGTCCGAATTGGAATCATTGTAAGCGAAACAAATGAGAGACCATCAGAAAGGTTCCGCATGAGCGTCCCGCCGACCAATCGCGAACATAGGATTACCTTGATTCCAGGCGACGGAATCGGGCCGGAAATTACGCGGGTCGTGATCAGAATTCTGGAAGCAACCGGCGTTAAGTTTCACTGGGAGGAATTTCTAGCGGGAGCGGAAGCCTTTGAACGCTACAAGGAATATATTCCGAAGGAACTTTATCTCTCGATTGATCGCAATCGAGTGGCTTTGAAAGGCCCAGTCGCTACCCCGATTGGTGGTGGCTTCACGTCGATAAATGTCACACTTCGGAAGCACTTCGAGCTGTTCGCCAATTACCGACCCATTCAAAACCTTCCTGGGCTGCCGACCCACTACCCGGACATCAATCTGATCATCATCCGCGAAAATACCGAAGGGGAATATGTAGGAATTGAACACGAGGTGGTGCCGGGCGTCGTCGAATCCATCAAGATCATCACCGAAAAGGCCTCGACGCGAATCGCGGAATTCGCGTTTGCACATGCCCGTAAAGAAGGTCGCAAGAAGATCCATGCCATCCATAAGGCCAATATTATGAAGATGTCCGATGGCCTTTTTCTGCAGTGCGCGCGCAATGTTGCGAAAAAATACCCGGACATCATTTATGGCGAGCATCTAGTGGATAACACCTGCATGCAACTGGTGACGAACCCATATCAATACGACATGCTTTTGCTTGAAAATCTTTACGGCGATATCATCAGCGATTTATGCGCTGCCTTCGTCGGCGGTCTCGGACTAGTTCCAGGCGCTAACCTGGGCAAGGAATGCGCGATTTTTGAGGCAGTCCATGGCTCCGCGCCCGATATCGCTGGCAAGAACATCGCCAACCCGACTGCGCTGCTGCAATCTGCTGTACTGATGCTGCGACACATTGGCGAGACGGATGCGGCGGACCGGCTGCATCGCGCGATCGAAAAGGTTTATGAATCGAAAAAATCACTGACGCGCGATGTCGGCGGTACCGCCGGAACCAAGGAGTTCGCCGATGGTGTCCTCGATGCTCTGAATTCTTAGCATTCAAAGACGCAATCCGTCACAGGCGAGAGCCTGAAAACAACAATGGCGAATTTTACCTGTAGCGACTTGTCCGACACAGCGAAATCTGCTGCTATAACTGAAACAATCAGTGTTACAAGCAGACCCATATCGAAACCATGCAGACCAAACACAATGTAGGCATTCTGGGCGCGACTGGGATGGTCGGCCAGCGTTTTATCCAACTTCTTGAGAACCATCCGTGGTTTCAGGTAAGCTGGCTGGCTGCGAGCGATCGCTCCAGCGGCAAACGATATCGCGACGCCGTGCGCTGGAAACTTGATACGCCGATTCCGCCCACCATCGCAGCCATGCCGGTCTCCCCGGCTACGCCCGAAATTGCGCCGAAGATCATCTTTGCGGCGCTCGATACCGACATTGCGCTCGACCTCGAGCCGAAGTTTGCCGCTTCCGGGTGCGCGGTCATTTCCAACTCCAGCGCGTTCCGCATGCAGGCCGACGTGCCGCTAGTGATCCCGGAAGTGAATGCGGAACACCTCGCTTTGATTTCGAGACAGAATTGGAAGCAAGCCCGCGAAAGCGGCGATGGGTACATCGTGACCAACCCAAATTGTTCCGCCATCGGACTGGTGCTTGCTCTGAAGCCGCTCGCGGAGCGCTTCGGGCTGCGTTCCGTATTCGTCAGCACCATGCAGGCAGTTAGCGGTGCGGGTTATCCGGGCGTGGCTTCTCTCGACATTCTGGGCAATGTAGTTCCCTTCATCCGCAATGAGGAGGAAAAGCTGGTCGCCGAAACAATGCGATTGTTGGGCAAGCTTCAGAATGGTCTGGTCACGCCGATCGACTTGCGCATGACCGCGCACTGCAACCGGGTCGCGGTCGAGGATGGTCACACGGAGAGCGTCAGCATCGAGCTGGAAGAAAAGCCCGACCGCCAAGATGTTCTCGCCGCGTGGCGCGATTTTCATCCGTTGCGCGGACTGGATTTACCAACCGCGCCGCAGCAGCCTGTCGAATACGATCCCGCCGAAGACCGCCCCCAGCCCCGCCTCGATAGGATGCGCGGACGCGGCATGTCAGCGACGGTAGGAAGATTCCGGCCCTGCACGCTACTGGACTGGAAGTTTACTGTGCTCTCACACAATACGATCCGCGGAGCGGCGGGTGCGGCTATTTTGAACGCCGAGTTGCTCGCGTCACAAGACAAACTGTTGCCGCGTGCGCTTCTAGCGCAGGGTTCAGCACGATGAGCGGCGTGATGAACATAGTCGTAATGAAATTCGGCGGCACCTCGGTTGAGAGTGCCGCCGCAATTGGGCGCACCGCCGAAATCGTCGAAGGCCGCCGCGCGCGTGGCCAGTTGCCTGTTGTGGTGGTGAGTGCGATGGCCAAAGTTACCGATCAATTGCTCGCCGCTGCTGCTGCCGCAGAGCGCGGCGATCGGACCGGAGCGCTCGCCATCAGCTCACGGTTGCGGAACCGGCATCTCGACGCGGCATCGGCGTTGCTGACAGGCGCCTCTATTGCCGAAACCCATGAGTGGCTCGATGAGCAGTTCCAGTCGCTCGATGACCTGCTGCGTGGACTTGCGGCGGTGCAGGAATTGACGCCGCGCACAATTGACCTGGTTGCATCATACGGCGAACGACTCTCCAGCCGCATGGTTGGCGAATACTACGGGCAATGTGGACTCAACGGAATTTATATCGATGCGCGCACCTGTATTGTGACCGACGCGCAGCATGGCAAGGCCACTCCGCTCGAGGACAAGATCGAGCAGCAGCTGCGGAAATCTTTGCTGCCGCTGCTCACAGAGGGCCACGTGCCTGTGCTCGGCGGCTTTATCGCGGCGACTGAGAGTGGCGTGACTACGACCCTCGGCCGTGGCGGATCCGACTACACCGGAGCGTTGGTCGGCCGCGGCCTGAACGCGCAGGCAATTGAAATTTGGACCGATGTCAACGGGATTATGACTACAGATCCGCGCGTGTGTCCCGACGCACTCCGGGTGAAAACAATCAGCTTCGAAGAGGCTGCGGAACTCGCCTATTTCGGTGCCAAGGTACTCCATCCAGCGACCATCCTGCCGGCCATTCAGAAGAATATTCCGGTTTGGGTGCTCAACTCCAAAGACCCTTCCAACCACGGTACGGAAATTACTGCAGTGGCGGCGCATTCGCGGACGCCGTTCAAATCCATTGCCATCAAACGCAAACTCACCATCATCGACGTGGTAGCGAGCCGAATGTTGATGTCGCATGGTTATTTGAAGGCGATCTTCGATATCTTCGACCGACACAAGTGCGTGGTCGATATGGTTTCAACTTCAGAGGTAAGCGTGTCTCTGACGGTAGACTCCAATGAGCAACTGCCGGCGATCGCCGCTGATCTTAGCAAGATGGCCGACGTAAAGTTCGATGCTCACAAAGCCCTGATCTGCATGGTTGGCGAAAACATTCGCGGCCAGCAGGGGATCGCGGCGCAGGTGTTTTCCGCAATCCGGCATGTGAACGTACGCATGATCTCGCAGGGCGCTTCGGAGATCAACATGAGCTTCATGATTGAAGAAGATGATGTGGAGGAAGCAGTGCGCTCGCTTCATCAGCACTTTTTTCAGGATCCCGATCCAGACATATTCGACGTCGCTGTGCGAGAAGCGTTTGCCGACGCGGCCGTTGTGAGGAAGAGCTAAGCAGATGCGTATGCTGATTTTGGGCAGGGGGAAAACAGGGCGAGTCGTCGCTGACATTGCGCGGGAGCGGGGCCATAGCGTTCAGGTACTTGACGAGAAGGAAAACCAGAACGCTGGCTCACTGACCCCGCCAAGCCTGGCCTCATTTGAGACCATCATCGACTTCACGACCCCCGAGGCTGTCGTACCGAATTTGCGCGCCTGCCTGGCGACTGGAGCAAAGGTCGTCGTGGGCACTACCGGCTGGTACTCCCACCTGGATGACATGCGTGCACTGGCCGAACGCAAGAGCGCCGCTTTGCTTTACTCCGCGAATTTTTCAATCGGCGTCCAGCTGCTTTACAAGCTTGCAAAACTGCTCGGCGACGAGGCTGCTGGCTATCAGTTTCTAATCGACGAGACTCATCACACCGACAAGCTTGACTCCCCTTCCGGAACCGCGCTGGCTTTGCAGAAGATTCTTTCCTCCACTACTCACGGCACGGCGGCAAAAATAAAGGCGCATCGGGTCGCGGACGCAATTGGAACGCACCGGCTTGAAGTGAGCACAGAGAATGAGCGCATTGTTATCGAGCATCAGGCGCTATCCCGCCGCAGCTTCGCCTATGGAGCGGTGCGCGGAGCGGAATGGCTTGCGACTCGCACAGGCACCTACGATTTTCAGGATGTCTTCCCGCAAGTCCTGGCGTAGAGCGAACCGAGCCTGATTGCACTGTCCATTTATACACAGCCCTCTATACTTAGTGATTTATCTCCATTCTCGTTCGTTGTAAACTCCGTGGATATGGAGATTTCCGGATGCGGTACCGCGCTGATAACGCCATTTCTTAGTGATGGCAATCTTGACGAGCAGGCGCTTCGAGATCATGTCCGCTGGCAGATTGAAAATGGCATTCGTTTTCTGGTCCCGACAGGGTCCACCGGAGAGGCCTGCGCCCTTGCGGAAGAGGAATGGCTGAGGGTTGTCCGGATCGTCATCGAAGCCGCAGATGGACGCGCGCCGGTTTTCGTTGGCTGCAGCCACAACACGACGCGGCAGGCGGTCGATCGGGTTAAGAAACTACAAGCCATTCCAGGCGTAGGCGGAGTGTTGACGGCGAACCCCTACTACACCAAGCCCACCCAGGAAGGCCAATACCAGCATTTCCGCGCCATTGCAGATGGAACTCATCTGCCGGTGCTGCTTTACAACATTCCCAGCAGGACGGGGATCAATCTGCTTCCAGAAACGACGGCACGCCTGGCGGAAATTCCAAATATTATCGGTATCAAGGAGTCCTGCGGAAACCTGCAGCAGATTACTGAGCTGATCCACATGGTGCCGCGCCGCTTCCGCGTTTTCGCCGGAGACGACAACCTGGCGTTGCCCATACTTTCCGTGGGGGGTGCGGGTCTGGTCTCGGTCGCAGCCAATGCGATACCGTCCGAAATGGTACGTTTGGTCACCGCGGCGCTTGAGAATGAATGGATACGTGCGCGGCAAATCTACCGCAGATATTACGATCTCATACTGGCCAACTTTTCCGAACCCAATCCGCAGCCCATCAAGTGCCTGCTGGCAATGATGGGACGCGCCGAGGAAGTCTATCGATTACCTTTGATGCCAGTCGAATCCGCGACCCGCGAGCGACTGACCCGGCTGGCCGCGGAACTGGGGCTGGTTGGAGAAACGCTCGGTGTGGGCAATCTTCGCGTGGTTTAGGTCGCGACGGGTTAGCAATGTCTGCGTTCTGAGCGAAACAAATGATCTTGAGCATATCTGGAAAACAGCCAGATTCTTCGATCGTTCTAACAAGAGCATTTCGCCTTCATCCACCGCTCGACCGTTTATCCAATTTAAGGACATCTCCCCAGTGCCCGAAAGCTCGCTCGAATCTCGCATTGAATCCGCTTTTCAATCGGGCGCGCAGGCAGCCGGCTCTCCAGAAGCCATGGCGGCATTCCTCGAGCTGCGGGGAAGTCTCGAACGCGGAACAATTCGCGCCGCGGAGCCCGATGACGCGCAACCTCTCGGCTGGCGGATTAATGCGTGGGTAAAGCGCGGCATCCTGCTGGGCTTTCGCATTGGCAACTTGGCCGAAACAGGGTCGGATTTATCATTCGTCGATAAACACACATATCCGTCGCAGCGCTTCGATGCGAGCGAAAAAGTCCGCGTCGTGCCTGGCGGGTCGTCGGTACGGAGCGGGGCCTACCTGGCCCCCGGCGTGGTCTGCATGCCGCCGATGTACGTGAACGTAGGCGCGTATGTGGATGAGGGCACGATGATCGACTCGCATGCCCTGGTTGGCTCTTGTGCACAGATCGGCCGCAACGTGCATCTGAGCGCGGCCGCGCAGATCGGCGGCGTGCTGGAGCCTGTGAATGCCAGCCCCGTAATCGTTGAAGATGATGTGCTGGTCGGCGGCAATTGTGGAGTTTATGAAGGCACATTGGTCCGCCGGCGCGCGGTGTTGGGGGCTGGAGTGATCCTGACCAGGGCCACTCCTGTCTATGACATCGTGCGCGGGGAGATCCTCCGCGCGTCGGACACGAGTCCGCTGGTCATTCCAGAAGATGCCGTCGTCGTCGCGGGCGCCCGCGCAATAACGCGTGGCAAAGCCGCCGAATGGGGCTTGAGCCTGTACACACCGGTGATCGTGAAATATCGCGATGATAAGACGAAACTGTCTCTGGAACTTGAAGACCTTCTCAGATAGGAACGCTTCTAATGCAGACGGACAGGCATTCTGAGCGAAATCAAAAATCTAAAGAGTGATGGTACCCAAGACTAGCAACATCCCACGGATACTTCACTCAGTCGTTGTGTGCCCCACGGAGGGCTGGTAGCTGCCTGGTATCGCGCGGCAGGCAATGGCGATGCGGTTCCATCCATTGATTGTGATAATCGCAAGCGTCAGGTTCATGCGTTCGGTCTCGCCGAAATGCCGACTCAGTTCCTGATAAACGGCTTCCGGGGCATGGCCCTGCTGGATATTGGTGATGGCCTCGGTCCAAGCCAAAGCGGCGCGCTCCTTCTCGGTAAAAAATGGTGTCTCGCGCCATGCGTCGAGCGCGTAAATCCGCTGCTCGGTTTCCCCTTTTATGCGGGCATCTTTGGTGTGCATGTCAATGCAGAAAGCACACCCATTCAGCTGGGAGGCGCGGATCTTCATCAGTTCCAGTAGGATCGCATCAAGGCCGCTGTGGCGCACGAAGGCTTCCAATTGTGCCATCGCTTTGTAGCCCTCTGGAGATGCCTTCATATAGTCGAGACGAGGTTCCATCGCAGCTTTCTCCTTTTCTTTTTGCCCTTCGGAGTGAGCGTAGCTCCACCCGCGGAATTGCATTCGTCGTTGTTTTTTCCGATGCCGAGCATACGGGCTGAAATGACCTGGCGAACCGTGCTAGCATCGTCTTTCCTATGAACGAAGGCAAGTTACAGATTATCCCTCTCGGTGGCCTCGGCGAATTCGGCAAGAATTGCATGGCAATTCGCTGGCAAGACGACATTTTCGTCATTGACGCGGGCCTCATGTTCCCCGACGAAGAACTGCTCGGCGTCGATGTTGTTGTCCCCGACATCACCTACCTGCTCGAACACCGCAAAATGGTGCGCGGCATAGTACTGACGCATGGACACGAAGATCACATCGGCGGCTTGCCGTGGATACTTTCCGAGCTGAAGGTACCTGTCTACGGCACAGAGTTTACGCTGGCCTATGTCGAAGGCAAGCTCGAAGAGCACGGACTTGCTCGATGAAGCGGACATGATCGAGATGATTCCCGGCGAGACATTCTCGCTCGGCATCTTCAAGATCACGCCCATCCGCGTCACCCATAGCCTGGTGGATTGTGTAGCGCTCGCAATCGACACGCCTGCGGGAGTGGTGATTCACTCGGGTGACTTCAAGATCGACCTCACCCCTCCCGATGGCCGTCCCTTTGACCTGCACGCATTTGCCGAGTACGGCAAACGAGGCGTGCTGGCCCTGCTGCAGGATTCAACCAATGTCGATCGTCGCGGCCACACGCCGAGCGAACGCGCCGTGCAGCCCGCGCTCGATGAAGTTTTCGCTCGCACCAAACAGCGACTTTTCTTCAGCTGCTTTTCCTCCTCGATTCATCGGCTGCGCATCGCCAGCGACCTTGCGGCGGCGCATGGCCGGAAGATTGCCATCCTTGGCCGGTCGATGCAGAATTCTTTCGAAATCGCACAGGATTTCAACTACCTGAACGTTCCGGACAGTCAGTTGATTGCGCCAGGACAGGTGAAAGACTATCCAGCGGAGAAGGTCTGTGTGTTTATCAGCGGCACGCAGGGCGAGCCCATGTCAGCGCTGACGCGCGCGGCCGTCGACAATCATCGACAGGTGAAGATCGGCTCAGGCGATACAGTCGTACTCAGTTCACGCGTGATTCCCGGCAACGAAAAGAGCATTTTTCGCATGATCGACCATTTATACCGCCGCGATGCCCACGTGATTTACGACGACGGCACCGCCGGGTTGATCCACGTCAGCGGACACGCCAGTCAGGACGAGCTGCGCCTTGTGCTGCATCTGCTGAAGCCTAAATTCTTTGTGCCACTTCATGGGGATTATCGTCACCTGAAACTCCACGCAGAACTGGCGGCGGAGCTGGGAGTCGTCGAGAAAATCCATTTGCTCGAAAACGGCGACGTGCTGGAGTTGACCCGCGACTCCGCCCGTAAAGCTGGCAAAGTGGCTGTCGGCCGTGTCTGCATCGATGCCGGCTCAACGGCGGGAGTAGTCGAAGACGTCGTGATGCGCGATCGCCGCCATTTGAGTGAGGGAGGCATCGTACTACCGATTCTCGCTATCAACCAGACGACCGGCCGCGTCGAAAGTATGCCTGAAATTGTGACGCGCGGATTTGCAGCCGGAGAAGAGGCCTTGATCGAGAACGCTCGCCAGGTGGTCGGCGCGACGCTTGAGGCTTCCAGCGCGGAAGAGAAGGCCGACTACGGCGTCATCAAAGAAAAAATCCGCCAGGATCTAAAACGCTACATCCAGAAAAACACCAGCCGTCGACCGCTGATCATGCCGGTGATTCTCGAGATATAGTCCGACTCTTTGGATAGTATTTTGGTAGAACTGTAAGCAGTGAATGCTCCGCCACACGCCAGACGAACGTCACGAACCATTCGAAATCTTTTCTTATGGATGGTGGCGGCATTCTGCTTCCTCCTGTTATTGCCAGTTTGTTTCTGGCCGAAGACGCGAGCCTATTTGCAGGCCGCCGCGATCCTGACGGAGCTGAATGGCCGGCCGGTACCGCGCCTGCTGCGACCGATCGCGGCGATGCCGCTCACCAAGCAAACGCTCACAATTCCCTCTTCCGCAAGCGGGGTCTCCGCGCGGTTGTATACACCGGGCGACCGGCCCGAAGCGCCCGGACTGGTGCTGGTGCCGGGCATCCATTATCTGGGAATCAACGAGCCCCGGCTGATGGCATTCGCCGGATCGCTGGCCGCCTGCGGACTACGGGTGCTCACTCCGGATTTGCCGGACAGCCGTGACTATCGCATCGATCCCGGCGACGTTCGCGCCATCGGAGATTCTGTACAGTGGCTTCGCGGTGTCACAGGTCGTCCCGTCGGATTGATGGGACTTAGCTTTGCCGGCGGACTCGCGCTGATGGCCGCCGCTGAGCCCCCGTACTCAAATCAGGTATCGTTTGTATTCGCTGTCGGCGCTCATGATGATCTCTTCCGCGTTGCGAGTTTTTACACCACGGACGCGGATCCTCTGCCGGACGGGAACGTTGAACGCCTGCGGCGCAATGACTACGGTCCTCTCGATTCTTGAGTACGAGCATCCGGAGGACTACGTGCCATCGCGGATGTCATGCCTATTCGCGCCGCGCTTCGCGCGCGGCTCTATCAAGATCCACCGCTGGAAACAAGACTGATAGCCAAGCTCACCGGTTCCCAAGACGCCGAGTATGCCCAAATGGTCGACCTTGATCATCAGGACTGGGCGATTTCTGCATCAAATAAAAGACACGCAGCCGAGATGGCTGCCGTCTCTCCCCACGGGCACCTTGCCGGATTGCACGTACCGGTGTATCTGCTGCACGGCCGCGGCGACAACGTAATCCCGTTTGCCGAATCCGAATGGCTGGCGCGGGATCTGCCGCGCGGAACCCTGAGAGATCTGCTCGTCAGCCCGATCATCGTCCACGTGAGTACCACGAAGAGCCAACCTGGCCTGTGGGATCAATGGCAACTGCTGCACCTGTTGGCTCAGATAATCGAGCAGGCGGAACGCACGTAGTTCATTCCCGGCTAGGCGAGTTCGAAATTGATCCGCGGAGACACTTTATGCTGGTGGTCAATCGATACGTGAACTCATCAGCGCCATGATGCTGGGCTGGTCTCCCTGCAGGATCTGCGACTGGCGCAGGATCGGATCCGCGGCGTGGCGCGCCGCACGCCGATGATTGAGGCAGAATTTCCCGGACCACCGACGCATTTTCCTCAAGGCGGAGTCGCTGCAGCCGATCGGCAGCTTCAAATTGCGCGGCGCATATAATAAGGCCGCGTCGCTTTCTCGCGATGCTCTCGAGCGTGGCCTCATCACCTATTCGAGCGGGAACCACGCCCAGGGTGTGGCCTATGCCGCCCGTTCGCTGGGCGTGAAAGCTGTCATCGTGATGCCCTCGAACGCTCCCGTCATAAAGCGAACAGCAACAGAGGCTTTGGGCGCTGAGATCGTTGTCGTTGGGGCCGCCAGCGCGGAACGCAAGCAGCGTGCGGAGGAACTGGCTACAACACACAGCTACACGATGGTGCCTCCCTACGATGACCTCGCAATCATCGCCGGACAAGGCACCTGCGGGCTTGAGATTCTGGAAGACCTGCCGAATGTCGATCTTGTCCTGGTCCCAGTCGGCGGCGGCGGACTGCTGAGCGGCATTGCCGCTGCGATCAAATTTCAGCGACCCAGCGTCCAGGTGTGGGGAGTCGAACCAGAGTTGGCAGCCGATGCCTCGGAGAGCATAGCCAGTGGTCAAATTGTCAGCTATACGGCAGAGAAGACCAGTCGCACGATGGCTGATGGATTGCGAACGCAGCATGTCGGCGAGCGCAATTGGGCGCACCTCCGCGCACTGGTCGACGGCATGATTACTGTGACCGAAACAGAGATCGCAGACGCTATGCGGGCCGCTTTACTCGATGCGAAGGTGGTGCCGGAGCCAAGCGGGGCCGTCGCACTGGCGGCCGCGCTCTATCACGGCGAAGAATTGCACGCCGAAAAGAAAAGTGTCTGCGCTGTATTGAGCGGCGGAAATGTGCAGCCTGAGATGCTTGCCGCAGTGCTGAAATGAGAGTTAGGACGAATATTGTTGTTCACAAGGGGAACATCCCCGTAAGAAAAACCTCAGCGCAAGTATCCGGCGGATTCACTTTATTGGTCAGGTGAATTTCACGCGATTTCTCCGCATCCCTTGAAGCTTTTTGCAGTGCTATACCGTCTCAATTGGAGAAGCTCTGAATTCCCCGCTCTAAGGAAAGATCATCTGTGCGCAATCGACTGATCGCATTTTTTGTATTGTCTTGTCCTGCCCTTGTTCTTCGCTACCCGCCTGGCGGCGCAAAAGTCGACAGCTAGCCTTCACGGCCAGGTCGTGGACCCGACCGGCGCAATCATTCCGGGCGCCTCCGTTGTTCTCTCCGGCGGAGGAAAAATCGTGAGTGCGACCAGTGGACAAACCGGGGATTACAAGTTCAATTCTCTTGCTCCCGGACAATACTCCGTCACCACCACCATTGACGGATTTACGCCCTTTGAACTGCCGAATCTGACAATCGCGGCCGGTCAGAACAAACTGTTGAACATCTCACTGTCGCTCGCGGTACAGCAGCAGCAGGTGCAGGTGAATGCTGAGAGCAACACCATCGATACCAGTCCTGATACAAACGCCAATGCAGTCGTAATCAAAGGCAAGGACCTCGATGCACTTTCCGATGATCCGGATGAATTGTCCAGCGAATTGCAGGCGCTGGCTGGGCCGGCGGCCGGCCCAAACGGCGGCCAGATTTACATTGACGGGTTTACCGGGGGACAGATTCCGCCGAAGTCCTCCATTCGAGAAATCCGCGTCAACGTAAATCCGTTTTCCGCTGAGTTCGATCGGCTGGGCTACGGACGAATCGAAATTCTCACTAAGGCGGGAACCGGCAAGCTCCACGGTCATATTTTCTCGCGCGGCAACTATTCCGGATTCAACGCGCAGAACCCGATTTTGAACTCGAACCTTCGCCCAGGGCAAACCCGCATTACCGAGCCGAGCTACTATTCTTACTTTATCTATGGCAATGTAGGCGGCCCGATCAATAAAGCGTCTTCGTATTTTTTCAATATTTTCAGCCGTCACAATGAGAATGTGAACATCGTAGACGCCATCGATCCCGCGAGCATCACACCGGCGACGCCCAACGGTACAGCATTAAATGAAGCTGTCAGCAATCCCAGTTCGCGTTTCGACTTAAATCCCCGATTCGATCTACAACTGGGAAAATCGAATAGCCTGACGGTGCGCTATTCCCTGTATCGCCAAAGCTTCACGAATAGCGGAATCGGCCAGCTTTCGCTGCCGGAACAGGGCAGAAATAGCCATGCCCAGGATAACGAACTGCAGGCGAGCGACGATATTGTCTTGAGCAAGAATTTTGTAGACAGCATTCGCTTTCAATTCCGCCACAGCACTGACGATGTGACCCCGCAGTACACGATGCCCAGTGTCACAGTTCAGGGCGCGTTCACCGATGGCGGAAGCAGTTCCGGCACCTTGCGGAACCAGCAGAACCAGTACGAATTTCAGGACTACTTCACAGGAGCAATGGGCAACCATGCGCTCAACTTCGGGGCACGGTTGCGCGCGTATCCGGATACCAACTACACGGACGCCGGCACAAACGGCGCGTACACGTTCCAATCCACCGCGGCCTATCTGGCCCGCACCCCACAGAGGTATCAGGTCACGGTTGTCAACAATAACCAGTACACGGCGCGCGCGACCCCGTTCGACGCCGCCCTTTTTTACCAGGACGACTGGAAGGTAAACCAGCGCTTCACGTTCAGCTATGGGCTGCGTTGGGAATCCCAGAATGAGATTCAGGACAAGAGCGACTGGGCGCCTCGTTTGTATCTGGCCTACGCCCTCGGACATAAGAGCAGCAAACCGAAAAATGTAATTCGCGCAGGGTACGGCTGGTTCTACGAACGCTTCACTGTGCCGAACGGTTCCGATGGCACCCCGTACATCATCAACACGATTCACCACAATCTTCCCACCGTGCCCGGTGCGCCTTCGAACCAGCAGATTTACATCGTTACGAATCCGCCCTATGCCGAGACCAGCCCTGGCAACCCAATCAAGCCGCCCGACCCGACCCCGGGAGCAGGCGCCCCCGCCGCGACCTATTACACAATCGCGCCCAACTTTCACGCAGCGCTTGACATGCAGGGTGCGATTGGGCTCGACCATCAGGTTTCCAAAAACGTAACCAGCAACGTCACATATCTGTTTAGCCGCGGCGTTCACCAGTATCTCTCAAACAACAGCACTGCACCATATTTCAACGGAGAGGCCAACACCTATCCAACAACTCCGCTCGCGCCTCCACTTACGAACATCTACCAGTACCAGTCGGGAGCTGTTTACAGGGAAGACCAGGTAATCGCCACGATCAATGCGCGACTCAAGCGCCTGAGTCTGTTCAGCTTCTACACCTATAGCAACGCCAAGGGAGATTCAGACGACGTCAGTTACTTTTCCTCCAACGCCCACGATCCGGGGCAGGATTATGGGCGCGCCGGCTTCGACGTTGAGAATCGGTTTCTAATTCTTGGGGATGTCACAGCTCCCTATGCAATTTCGATCGCTCCCTTTTTCGTGTATCACTCCGGCACTCCCTACAACATAACGACCGGCAGCGATTTGACCGGCAACAACCAGTTCAATGCGCGCCCTACATTTGCAAACCCGGCCGGCGGCTGCGCAGCGCCGCTAGTTCCATTCGGCCATTCCTGCCTGAACCCAAACCCGGTCGGCACGAACCAACAGATCATCCCGTACAACTTCGGCACCGGCCCATCGAATTACAGTATGAATTTGCGTGTCAGCAAAGTGATTGGGTTCGGTGCGCGGGTGAAGGGTGGTGGCGGAGGAGGAGGAGACCATCACGGACACGGCGGTGGCTTGAACGGTCGGGGGTTGAGCGGAAATCAGGGTGGCCCGGGAAGGCTGGATGCCACTGTTCCACGGAAATATAGCCTTACGCTGTCCGCTTACGCCGCCAACGTATTCAACCATGTAAACCTGGAACCGCCCAACGGCACGTTGAGCTCCCCATTTTTCGGGAAATCGCAGGAACTGGCGAGTGGGTTCTTCTCGCCTTCGACCGCCGGCAACAGGAGTATTTTTCTGCAGGCTTCTTTTGGTTTCTAGGGAGTTTTAGGCTTTAGCAATTGGTTGTGTCTGTGGAGGACGTTGACCGCGGCAGCCGGACAATAAACTCTGTTCCGCCCGGCTCCGATTCAAAACGAATTTCCCCACCGAAATGCACAGTAATAATCTTATCGGCGATGCTCAAGCCGAGTCCCGTACCCACGCCGATGGGCTTGCTGGTGAAAAATGGCTCGAAGATGTGAGCCTGGTGTTCCTCTGGAATTCCCGGCCCGTCATCGCGGATCGAAACGAACATATCGCTGCCCGTTGACCATGTCCGAATGGCGATGTGACCCTGCTGGGGAGCCGCATCGATCGCATTATCGAGCAGATTCGTCCAAACCTGGCTCAGCCCTCCGGCTCTCAACTGGAGTGGAGCGAGGTCGGGACTGAACTCTCTGGAAAGATGAATTTCCTTTTGCCGAATCTTATATCCAAGGATGACGAGCGCGCTTTGCAGGCTCTCATTCAGGTCGATCGTCTGCTGACACGTCTTCTCCGCATAGGAGTAACGTTTCACCGCTGACACCAGTTCGGTAACGCGGGTGAGGCTTTCTTCGATCGTCGCCAGTTGTTGAACGCTCGACGCCAACGCCTCTACCCAATGGAGTGCGCCGCCAAGATTATCGGCGCGAAAGCTCGAGCCCGCGCATGCCAATTCGTCCGCTGTCAGGCCGGCGTTAACCAGCGATGGAGCGAGTTTCCATCCATCCTCGATCCCAGCCTGCTCCAACCTCTCTGCGAGTTCCTGCTCTCGATCCGCCTGTTCGATCGAGCTGATCGCCGCCACGGTGCGCGGCTTCAGAACCTGTTCCTGCAGGCTTGCTACGCAATCCAATTCCCTGGATGTGAAGCCGCTGCGATAATTGCGTAGATTGAATTCCTGCAAACGGGTAAAGCTCTCGCGCAGCTGCGCTGTAGCCCGTTTCGCAGCAGTGCCAGGATTGTTTAACTCATGCATCAGGCCGGCGGCCATCGTTCCCAGCGACGCAAGCTTCTCGCGCTGCATCACCAGAGACTGCAAGCCCTCGAGGCGCAAGGCCATGTTCGCCAGAATTCCCTTTCGGACATTCGGGCATGTCTTCATCAACTGCCAGAAACCATCCTCTTCGAGACGGAGCAGACGGCTGGGCTGGCTGATAATGCAATCGGCACGATTGGGAGAGCCAGCCAGCAGCGGCATTTCACCAAACGTTTCGCTACCGCGATGAATAGCGATTGTGCGCCGAGTGCCATCGGGGCCGGCCAGTTCAACACGGAGGGCACCATCCAGCAAAATCCAGAATGAGTGCGCGAATTCGCCCTGCTCAAGAACACGATCACCCGCGTCCGCCTGGACTACTTCGGCTCCCTGTAAACACTCGATCGTTCCATCCTGCAGGTCGGCGAATACCGCGATGCGACGCACGGATGCCAGCAGCACTTGCTGCTCGGCGAGAGGCAGATCGGCGAATTTTCCGTGGCTCTTCATGCGTTGTTAGAACTTCGCAAGATACTCATGCACAAATTGGACCGCAATTGAACCCTGACCCACCGCGGACGCGACTCGCTTCACGCTCCCAAAGCGAACGTCCCCGGCGACAAAAACCCCTGGAATGCTTGTTTCCAATAGATATGGAGAACGGTCCAACGTCCACTGAAATAATTTCCCGGCCAACCGCAGATCGGTCCCGGAGAGCACAAAGCCCTTTGCGTCCCGCAGAATCGCCGGAGGAAGCCAGTCTGTTTTCGGATCGCCGCCGACAAAGATAAACAAGGCCGATGCAGATTCGACTTTCTCGCCATCAGGCGTGCGCAAACGAACGGACTCCAGGTGACCGTCGCCCGCGCCGTCAATCACTTCGGTCCGTGTGCGCACTTCAATGTTGGAAGCGGCACGAATCTGCTCGATCAGATAATGCGACATGCTTTTCTCCAGCGAATCGGCTCGGACAAGCATCGTCACCTTGGCTGAATAGTGGGCAAAGTGCACCGCGGCTTGGCCTGCTGAATTGGCTCCTCCGACGATCATCACGTCCTCATCCTTGCAAGAAATTGCCTCGGTCAGCGCCGCCCCGTAATAAACTCCAGCACCCGTAAGCCGCTCCAGGTTCGGCGATTCCAGTCTTCTGTAATCGACCCCGGTTGCAATCAGCGCAGTATGGCAAGAGACTTCATTGCCCGGCTCCAATTGGATGAAGTGATATTGCCCTTCGGTTCGAATTCCAGTGGCCCGCTGTGATAAAAATTCAGCCCCGAAGCGTGTGGCCTGCACTGTTGCGCGACGGGCCAGATCCCCCCCGCTAAGTCCCGCCGGAAAGCCAAGATAATTTTCAATCCGGGAACTGCTGCCCGCCTGCCCACCCGGAGCAGAGGGTTCAATCACCAGCGTTTTCAGTCCCTCCGAGGCACCATACACGGCCGCAGCGAGACCAGCCGGCCCTGCACCGGCAATCACCAAGTCGTAAAAATCGCGCTCCGCCTGGACCCGCAGGCCGGCTTTTTCCGCCAGCAGAGAAAGTCGCGGCTGCACCAGCGCCTCTCCATTGGGAAACAGGACCACCGGCAGCCTCGAAGGGTCAAGGTGGTGCTCAGCCAAGAGCCTCGCGCTTTCCCCCTCCGTCTGCGGACCGGGTTCGGAGCCGGCACCCGGAACCATTGGAGAATCGACACCCGGGTCCAGCCAGCGATATGGAATATGGTTGCGCGACAGGAATTCCCTGACCTCGTGGCCAGCCGGCAACCAGCGCGAACCGATGACCTGCAACCCCTCGAATGGAGGGCGATAGTTAAGGCTCCAGGACTCCAGCAGATCATCGAGGACGGCATACAGCCGCTCTTCGGGAGGGTCCCACGGCTTCGTCAGGTAGTAGTGAATTTTCGCCGCGTTAATGGCGCGAATCGCCGCATCCGTGTCGGCGTAGGCCGTCAGCAGAACGCGTTTTGCGTCGGGGAATACCGGGATACTTTTCTCGAGAAATTCGACACCGGACATGCCCGGCATCCGCTGGTCGGAAAGTACCAGGGCGACAACTTCTCCGCGCCGCTTCAACTCGATCGAGACGTCCAGGCCCGACTGGCCGGAAGTGGCGCGGATGATTCTATAGCGGTTGCCATAATGACGACGCAGATCCTGTACCAGCGCTTCGAGCACGCTGCTATCGTCATCGACCGTTAATAGTACAGGCTTTTGCATAGATATCCAGTTTACGCAGAGCGATACTCTTTCCCAATAAAACCAAAGTTGGGAATGCGTTCCAAATTGGTCTTTGGCCTATCCGATTCGTACGAAACGAAGTGGAAGCACAGAGAAAAAGCGGTACTCTGTGAATGGAAACCTTGCAAAGCTTGCTGCAAATGGAATCGCCTTGGTTCAACGCGTCCGGCAGCCTTTCCCCAAAGGGTAGCAGGAGTGGCGAATCGAAGTAATTGGCAGTCGAAGTTCTTGTACAGATTGCCGATACAGAAAGCAGAATGACTTGAAGTTTCTTCTCCTGTCAGCCCGGGGTGTCTCGACTCGGACTAGATGGGAGAAGGCGTGGGGCCTTGTGTGTAAGAAGTCTTACTATGAAAAAAATTATTCTTGCCGATAATCAATCGATCTTTCGAGCTGGGGTAGCGAAAACGCTGGCGCTGCAGGACGACATCCGCATCGTTGCCCAGTGCATGGATAAAGAGCGTTTAGCCCAAGCCGTGCGCACCTTCCGCTCTTCAATTATCATTTTCGCTTCTTCGCTGCAGATAGACTTGCCGGCGTTGATCCAGTCCGCACAAGGCGCCGCCAGCAGACTCATTGTCATCGCTGAAAACTCAGAGTCTCTGCACACCTATGCGACCCATGGCTTCGATGGAGTTGTGTTTCGGGACGTGGCTGGCAATGAGTTGGTCGAGTGCGTGAACAGTGTTGCTTCGGGCCAGACACATTTACAACAAAAGCTGGGCCGCTCGCTCGCAGAGGAGCCCGACGCAGTGGGCGCGCGCGTTCGTGACCGCCTCACCGTCAAAGAAATAAAAATTGTGGGGCTGATCGTGCAAGGGTATAAGAACAAGGAAATCGCCACCCAATTGGGTACCACGGAACAGGTAATTAAAAACTATTTGCGAAACGTGTACGACAAGACCGGAGTTTCAGATCGCCTGGAACTGGCTTTGTTCACCATCCATCACCGAACGCTGGCCGAAGCCGCGGCCCAGGCTGGTGGCCAGATGGAGCTACGAAGCGCACGCGCTTGAGTCCGATCTCGCCGGATCGACCCGCAATCCATCACCGTAAGTTCTGAGGACCTCCGCAGTAGCTGCATCGATCGGAAGGGCTTTACCGGCTTGTAAGTGCCGCCAAAGCGATACGACGTAAGCTGCCAAGGGATTTATCGAGGGATCCGGCAGAGTCGCCGCAAGGGTACGCTTGAATATGTCCGCTCTTCTTTGCGTTCTAAGCCCTGACCTGGCTGCGGTCCTCGCCATTCTGTGGCTCGGAATGCAATAAAGCCCCCACAATCGCAACCAGTTCGGTCGCATCCACCGGCTTCTCCAGATAAATATCCGCCTGCGGCTCGGCTGCGCGAAATGCATCCGTGCAATAACCAGAAACGACGACAACCGGGACCTGCACTCCCGTCTTCGCGGCTAACAGAATTTGTCGTCCGCTTTCCTCGCCCAGCTTCCAATCGGTGACCACCGCATCGAATTGTTCCTCCGATAGCAAGGCGATGGCATCAATAGCCGAGCAGCAGGTCATAACCGTGTGACCGGCGCGCTCAAGGATTGTCTGCTTCAACGCGACTGCTGCCGGTTCATCGTCGACACATAAAATTTTAGCCATAACCAATCCTTTTTTTCCGGTCCGCTTTCACTCCCGGAGCAGACGGTGGCAGCAATGGCGCCGAAATTTCCAGCTTCGTCAATACATAATACTGCAGCTATATCAGTTTCTCTGAAACAGACTTCGCTTGGGTGAACAAATAAAGATAATCCGCTCCGCCGGCCTTGGAATCTGTTCCCGACATATTAAACCCGCCGAACGGATGCGCTCCGACCATGGCTCCGGTGCATTTACGGTTGAAATATAAGTTGCCCACATAGAAATCTCGCCGTGCCCTCGCCTGCTTATCGCGCGCAAAAGTATAGAGTGATCCTGTCAATCCATACTCTGTATTGTTTGCGATTTCAAGTGCATGCTCAAAACTGCGGGAGCGAATCACGGCTAGCACCGGACCAAAAATCTCCTCCTGCGACAGCCTTGCATCCGGTGCGACGTCGGAGAAAATCGTCGGTGCAACAAAATAGCCGCCCTCGGGTGTTTCCACTCCGCTTCCGCCGGCGACAAGGCGACCCTCCTGCTTGCCCACCTCTATGTAGCGCAGCATAGATTCATAAGCAGACTTGTTGACCACGGGGCCGATGTAAGCGTTAGCGACCGGATCTCCAACCACTAGCTGTTTCGCGCGTTCGCGTAAACTGTCGACGAAAATATCGTAGATCTGGTCGTCGACAATAGCGCGCGAGCAGGCCGAGCACTTTTGCCCGCTGAACCCAAATGCGGACTGCAGAACGCCCGTTACAGCAGCATCGAGATCGCAGTCCGATTCCACGATGATCGAGTCCTTGCCGCCCATTTCAAGAATGGTGCGCTTGATCCAAATCTGACCAGCCCTGTGCTGGGCAGCCCGCGCGTGGATATCCAAGCCGACTTCCTTCGAGCCGGTGAAGGCAATGAAGCGAGTTTTTGGATGCTCCACGATGGCGTTGCCGAAGGTGGCGCCCGAGCCGGGACAAAAATTTACTACGCCCGGTGGCATTCCGGCCTCTTCAAGCAGATTGAAAAAGCGCGCTGCGACTGTCGGCGAATCACTCGATGGCTTCAGAATCACCGTATTGCCAGTCACCACCGCTGCGACGGTCATCCCGGCCATAATCGCCAGCGGAAAATTCCACGGTGGAATCACCGCGCCTACACCAAGCGGAATATAGTGCAGTTCGTTCCGCTCGCCGGGATATTGGATCGGCGTTGTCGAAGCGGCTAACCGTAATGCTTCGCGCGCATAAAACTCAAGAAAGTCGATGGCCTCGCCGACTTCGACGTCCGCCTCCCCCCAGTTTTTTCCCACTTCGTGAGTCATCCAGGCGCAAAAATCATACTTGCGCTGGCGAAGCAGCTCCGCAGTGTTCAGAAGCAACGATGCACGCTCTTCAACGGGAGCAATGCGCCAGCTTTCAAAAGCATCGAGCGCGGCCTGCATCGCAAGTTCCGCGTGCTTCGTGCCTGCCTTTTGATGCACACCCACAACCTGCTCGGGCCGGGCGGGATTGATTGAACGGATTTTCTCTTCCGTGCGCACCCGTTTGCCACCAATTACCAGATCATATTCCTGGCCTAACTGGTCGGCGACGCGTGTCAAAGCATCGCGCATGGCACGTGCGGTTTCTTCGCGGCTGAAATCAAGGAATGGTTCGTTACGGAACTCTCCGCGGGGCAAGCGGAGAGAAATTGCGGTGGATAGTTCGATGGTCGCCATACTGATCCAGTGTAGAACAGGCCCTGCTTCCCTGCTGAACGCGAAAGCGATCGCGAGTCATCTCGCGGCAGTCGCTCTTTCCGTGCTGGCCGAGAGTCTCGCAGTCCGTTCCTGTTTTTCCCACGCGAACGGGCGGCCGTCGATCGCTCGCTTGATTGTCTTCAACAGTACGAGTGAAAATACCTGTCGATAAGTGAAACGCTGAATCCATATGTGAAACAGCAGCCATCCATCGCCTTTGTTGCTGGGATGGCGTGGCTCTAGCAGAAAGGCAAGCGAGGAGGCGAGAAAGTCCACCACCAGGAACGCAAGAAAGTAGACGAGCAGCTTCTCAAAGCTCGCAGTACTGGCAGCCTCTGGATGGAAGTATCGGTCCACCGCGTAATGAACGGCTCCGGCAATAAACATCAGATCGATGAAGGGAGAGAACAGAGGCAGCAGGATCTGAAACACAATCATGTTCGGCATCGCGAACAGGCTCATTGCGCGATGACGTAGAAATGCTCCGCGATGTTTTACGACAGCCTGCAGAATTCCAAACGACCAGCGAAACCGCTGGCGCATCAACCCGCGCATATTGTCCGGAGCCTCTGTAAATGCGAACGCGCGGTCCTCATAAACAACGCTGCAGCCTTGCTGCAGCAGGTTCATCGTCAGGTCGGCATCTTCGGCCACGGTGTTCACGTGATAGCCGCCCGCAACTTTTACAGCCGCGGTACGCCAGGCGCCGATCGCGCCCGGAACAACCGTGACGACGCCGAATAAATCGAGCGCCCTTCGGTCAAAGTTCTGGCTGGTGACGTATTCCAGGGCCTGCCAGCGCGTCCACAGATTGATGCGATTGCCAACTTTTGCGTTTCCGGCGACAGCACCCACCTTGGGATCCGCCATACGTGGAATCAGCTTTGAAATGGCGTCAGGGGCGATCACCGTATCCGCATCAATGCCGACATAGATTGCCTCGTCGACGAAGTGCAAGGCTAAATTCAGAGCCTCCGCCTTTCCACCGTTTGGCTTGGTCAATACGACTAGGCGTCCTGATACAAGGCCCTCCGGCATCGCTGCGCGTGCAGCTTCGAGCGTATTATCGGTCGATCCATCGTCGATGACGATCACCCTCAAGTTAGGATAGTCCGATCCCATAACTGACCGGATCGTCCGCGCGATCACCTTCTCCTCGTTGAAAGCTGGAATCAGTACAGCGACCTGCGGGCGGTAATTCTCCGCGCCTGGATAGAGCTTGCGTTTGCGCAGACGGTCAATCACCGCAAACAGTCCCACAATCAGCAACCGACCCGTCATCAGTACATCGCCAACGAAGAAAACAAGCACCACGGTATGGCTGAAAAATGACATCAGCCAGAACGCAACCGCATCCACGCGCGCCTGCCAACGCTGCGGCGGGGGAATCGCCGGCATCACCTGGTCCCGTGTCTTGCCGATCAACGAAGAAACCGGGACAATTTTGTACCCGCGGGCGCGAAGCGCTTCGATCAGTACGGGAAGTGCAGCGACCGTCACAGAACGATCTCCGCCGCCGTCGTGCATCAGAATGATGCTGCCTCGAAACTGCGGCTTGGTCTTCATCGCTTCTAGTTGATCGAGGACCCTCTGCGTGATCTGCTGGGGAGTCTTGCGGGGGTGTTCATTCCAATCGTCAGTGTCGATCTTGTCTCCAACGATGATGTAGCCCATCTGCTCCACATGATCGACGGGCGCCGCCTGCCCGTTCGTATCCGGCTCCTGATCAATCGAGTATGGAGGCCGGAAATACAGCGGCTGCACGCCGATCTCCGCCGCAAAGAGCCGCTCCGTTCCATTCAACTCCAGGTTGAGCTGCCGCGTTGTGATCTGGCTGATATCGGGATGCGTGAAGGTGTGATTGCCGATCTCATGACCTTCGCGATAGTAACGCTTTAGAAGGCCAACATTGTCCAGGGCCTCCTGCCCGATCACCATGAACGTCGCATGGACATGCTCGCGTTTCAACACGTCCAGAATCTTCGGCGTCCATTTCGGATCGGGGCCGTCGTCAAATGTCAGCGCGAGTTCGTTCGGGTGGTACCCGTACTGCTGCAACGTGTAGGACTGCGGAAATGCATGGATTGTCTGAGCAACGGCGAGGTTCGAATCGGAATCAATCTTAACCGTCCGCTTGCCATCCTGCGGCCTTCCAATTACCTTCAAAATGTCGCCATCTCCCTCCGTATTCACATCCGAGCCCGGAGGAATTGTCGCCAGCAGTTGGGCGGCGTTCGTATCCAGCGGCTTGTCCCAGATATTCCAGAGTCCCGGGTCTTCGCTGCCCAGCCTCCAAAGCGCAAACGTCTGGATGCCAAGTTCGCGCGCCGCCCGCATTTCATTCAGCGCCGTCACCGCGTCGAGATACCACACCTCGTGCCGAGTGTGCGCGTCCTCATCGTCGTACGCAAAGTGCATGTTGAGGGAATCCGGATCGAGCACCGGCGCAGCGTCAGAATCCGCCGCCGCCTGCCATGCATCCTGCACTTCAAGATCGGCGCTCTCCAGCACCTTGCCAGCGACGACGTTATGCCCCTTGCGATGAGGCAGGGACAGCGTCCAATCGTACCCATAGTTGCCGATGCTGCAGATCAATTTGCTTCTGGGGACAACTTTCAACGCCTGTCGCAGGTTGCGTACGAACCACTCCTGACCGGCGACGGGGCCAGGCTTGCTGGCCGGCTCATGCTGGTCGTAGTTCATCAGGATGATGCCGTCAGTATGGGCGGCGTAAAACTTGAAGTCCCAGTCATCGTCATCAACCGGCACGTTGATATAGAGTCGCAGATGCCTGCCGTGCAGTTCCGTGTACAAGTCCGAGACGAGTTTGCGGTAGGCTGGCTGCGCATCGCCCGGAATCGCTTCGAAGTCGAGCGATATGCCGTGATACTTCGGATTCGCCGCAAGCATCGCCAGTACCTGTTGCGAAAACGTGGCGCGGGCTGCGGGGTTCAGCAGAAATTGCTTCACAATGTCGGAGCGGAAATCTCCAGTCTGCTGGTCGAAGTTGTTGACCAGCGGAAAAATCTCCGTATCCACATGCGCATCCGTGATCGCACGCAGCACGTTCCCTTGCTGGTCGATGCCATGTACGCCCCGCGCATCGACAACCTTGAACGGACGATTGTCGGCAGTGAAGGCCGTCAGCTTTCCATCCGCCGTAATAACGTGCAGCCAGTCCGTAAAGAGAAGGTCGATCTCATGGATGTGGTGCTGTAGCGAGGCATAGCTTGCAGCGTCATAATCCACGTAGTAGGCAGCACGCAGGCCCTCACCGGAGTTCAATGGAATATCGGAAGGGCGGCGATGACGCCGGCGCCGCAAGGTCCGCTGCGTTAGCTTCGATTTGGCCGAATACGAGGAATCCCGCAGCGGCTTATAGTTGCGTTTTTGCACCGGCAACAGAAGCTCTGGAAGTTGCTCCCGCCGTAGTACATTGATGCCGAAAGCGACCAGCACGATCGTCGATAGAACTGCGACCACATCGAAGATGCGGCGCAGGCGCTTCCATCTCTTCCGCCCTGGATCGTAGAAAATTGGTTTCGTCATTCAGAAGGTGTCTGCTGTGTATCGTAGTTCCCGAAGCTGCTTGTTCTCAAACTATCTCAAAAGCTTCCAGCGAGCTTGTATGATCCATAATCGATGCTCGCCCTGTTACGCCAAGCCACCAGGCATGTTGTAGTCGCGCTCGTAGTGGGTCTGCTGCTGCGACTCTGGTTCATTCATTACTATCCGGTTATCGACGGCGACTCGCTCGTTTACGGCGAAATCGCCCGTAATTGGTTCTGGCATGGAATCTATGGGTTCACTCGCCTCAATGGCATCCATCCAACCCTGGTCCGCCTCCCTGGTTATCCCCTCCTTCTGGGTATTTGTTTTTTCTTCTTTGGAGTAAACCACTACACTATCGTTTTGTTGCTGCAGGCATGTACAGATTTATGCAGTTGCCTGCTGGTCGCCGGGTTTGCCGCGCGGACAATTTCTTGCAGAGCCGGCATAGCCACGCTCTATCTCGCCGCGCTCTGTCCTTTCACGGCGAACTTTGTCGCCTCCCCGCTCACAGAAACTCCGACCCTGTTCTGCATAGCCCTTGGCCTTTACGCCCTGGCGCGCTATGTCGAGCAACCGGCATTCAACATCTGGTTTTGGGCTCTCGCTTTCAGTATCAGCTATGCTGCGTTACTACGTCCGGACGGTGCCCTGCTGGGCGTCGTGCTATTGCCTGCGATGTACTTCTATACCCGCCGGCGTACCACGATGGCGCGCAGCGTCAAGCTCGCCATCGCTTGTGCGCTGTTGACGCTCGTTCCTTTTATCCCATGGACGATCCGCAACGCGCATACGATGCATGTTTTCCAACCGCTCGCGCCACGCTATGCGAACGATCCGGCCGAATATGTTCCGCGTGGCTGGATACGCTGGGTACAGTCCTGGGCGACGGACTATGCATCGACCGCCGAAATTTATTGGGACGTGAATGGCTCGCCGCTCGATGTAGACCTGTTGCCTTCCCGCGCTTTCGATACGCCTCAGCAAAAATCAGAGACAGCCGCGCTCTTCGCGGCATATAACCAGACCGAAATCATGACGCCCGCATTGAGCGAGCGATTCGGCAAGCTGGCCCAGCAGCGAATCCGCAGAAACCCACTTCGCTTTTATGTTGCGCTTCCGCTGATGCGCCTCGCCGACATGTGGCTGCGCCCGCGCACTGCCCAACTCTGGATTGAATTGCGATGGTGGCAATACGAGCACCACCCAGCCGAGACCATCTTTTCCTGGAGCTACGCGGCGCTGAATCTCGCTTACCTGGCGCTGGCCGCGTGGGGCCTGAGGAAACGCGTTCCCTTCACTGCTGTGATGGTTGCGTATGTAGCAATCCGCTGCCTGCTGTTGTTGACGCTCGAGACCCCAGAGTCCCGCTACACGCTCGAATGCTTCCCCATGATCTTCATCCTGGCCGGAGCAGCGCTCACGGTGCGAGACAGCAAAGCGGCTGCTACTTCTGGATCACCTGCGTCTTCGAGTCCGTCTTGATCTTGAACACAGACGAAGGAATCGGCTTGTTGTAGTGGATATTGCGGTAATAGGCCGTTTTCGAATCGCCAGAAGGCTCGAAAAATATCTGCTTCAAGGAAATCGCACGTGTGGGATCGACCCAAATCGTCACGTGAGAAAAATTATTGCGAACGGCAGCGCTTTTGCTTACCAGATCAAGCTTTGCGGTTTGCACGCCATCGATAGTTTCCATCCCTTGATCCGTGATGTTCCAGCTTTTCTTCAAATCGCTTCCACTGCCGCCGAAGCCGATGGTTAAGTAACTCTCCCACTGGTTTTGATTGTTTCCGGCACGCATGACCGTCATCTGATCGATCTGGGGCTGGTAAAACTTCAGCACTCCATCGCTGAAGACAATGTATTTTTTCGATGGCTGGCCATCTGCCGTTTGGACATCCACGGCCACGTTCGTGCTCGTTCCAGAGCGCAAATAGTAGATGCTCCCGGCCTGCGTGTCCGTGCTGCTGACTACGCTCTCAAACTGGTCCCATTGGAAGTCTGCCTGCGCGGAATGAAACTTCGCTGACGCCGTGTCCATTTGAGCGAGTACTTTGTCCAATCCTGCGCTTGAAGATGATTGCGCTCTCGCCATTGCGCCGCCAAGAAAACAGCTCGCACAAACTGCAAGCGCGCACAATGATCGCTTTGTTGAAATAGAAAACATTCTCTTCATAGCTCGCCTCATTTACCTGTGTGCCCAGACTCGATATGCAATGATCTTCTTGCCAGCCGGCGCCATCACTGGCTGATACCGGTCTATCGTGATGTATCCGGAGATTGGGACGATCACGCTCCGCAACTCAAGCTGCACGTCTCCATCGTCATGAAAGGATGCCAGGGTCGCGGCGTCGATTTGATACATCAGGCCGTCATGTCCATCGCTCTTGACAAGCACCTGGCTCGGCGGCAGCGTCCGCTCCACCGGCCGGTCGTGGTAGTTGATCACGCGCGGCGAAAGAAAAATAAACAGTAGGATCAGAGTCACCATCACGTCGTAGTGCACGCTGCCGCGCTGATAGGTCCAGAACACGTAATTGCGAAGGACTCGCTTCATCGTTTCCTTAATTCGCGTCTAGTGCTGTGCGGCTCTAATTACGGTTTCCCCACCCATGTACGGCAGCAGCGCCTGTGGGATTTGGATGCTGCCATCTGCCTGCTGGTAGTTTTCGACCACCGCCAGCCAGGTCCGGCCCACCGCCAACCCGCTCCCATTGATGGTGTGGACGAACTCCGCCTTTTTCTGCCCCTGAGGACGATAGCGGATGTTCGCTCGTCGTGCCTGGAACGCTTCAAAGTTGGAACACGAAGAGATCTCGCGATAAACATTCTGCCCCGGCAGCCAGACCTCCAGATCGTAGGTCTTCGCCGCGGAAAACCCAAGATCGCCCGCGCACAGATTCATCACCCGATACGGCAACTCCAACGCCTGCAAAATTGCCTCTGCATGGATGGTGAGCGTTTCATGTTCCGCATAGGAATGCTCTGGCGCTACGAACTTAACCAGCTCCACTTTCTGAAATTGATGCTGCCGGATCAATCCGCGCACATCTTTGCCGTGCGACCCTGCCTCGGCGCGAAAGCAAGGCGTGTAGGCGGTGAGGGAAATCGGCAACCGTTTTTCATCAAGAATTTCGTCGCGAAACAGGTTCGTCAGCGGCACTTCCGCTGTGGGAATCAGCCAATGATCGCTCCCCTCGCAATGAAACAAATCTTCCTTGAACTTCGGCAACTGGCCTGTCCCGAACAGCGACGCCTCGTTCACCATGTACGGCGGCAGCACCTCGCGGTATCCATGTTGTCGCGTATGCATGTCGAGCATGAAACTTGCGAGTGCCCGTTCCATCCTCGCGCCGGCGTCCCAGTAGACCGCAAACCGCGCACCCGAGATTTTTGCGGCCCGCTCAAAATCAAGAATGCCAAGCTGCTCGCCAAGCTCCCAATGCGGCTTGGCCGCAAAGCCGAACGCACGCGGCGTGCCCCAGCGACGAACCTCAAAATTATCATCCGCAGAATCGCCATCCGGCACGCTTTCTGCAGGTAAATTCGGCGTCTGCTGTAGCACGGCCTGCATCTGCTGCTCAGCCTGGGATGCTTCAGCGGTGCAGCGCTCGATCTCATCCTTCATGGAGCGATTCCGCTCCATCAATGCCGCTGCATCCTCACCTTTGCGCTTACGCTCGGCTACCTCGACTGAAATCTGGTTGCGCTCCGCCTTCAATGTTTCAGATTGCGTGATGGCGGCGCGGCGCTTACGATCCAGTTCCTCAAACCCGTCGAGCGGCGCAGCAGCATCAGTCCCACGACGCGCAAGCTTCTCCTTCACCTGTGCGAGATTCGCACGCACAAATCCCAAATCGAGCATAAGCGTCTATTTTACAAGGGAGCGGGACTTGCCTCCGCATTTGCTGGGCCAGCGGAAAGTTGCCGACCAAAGCGCAGCGAAGACCCTCCTAGTCGAAGGCATACCGCCTACCGTTTTCATCCGTTAGCCTCTAGACCGCGATATGCAGTTCCCGCTTCGCATTCTCGTTGTAAACCTTTCGCAGAATCGGCTCAGGCAGATTGATTCCCGATATCTCCCAGCGCCCTTGGGGCGGAACCTTCGACGGAGCGTAATTAAAATACTCATCGTCTGTTTCCAGGAACCGGTAATAGATTTCGTACAGCTTGTCCCCAAAAAGCTGTTGCGGATAGTCGTCCCCATGCGGAGTCGCATCGGTGCCAAACAGGATCCTGTCCTGATACTTGTCGAAGAATTTTCGCGCCGCTCTCGGCTGCCGTCCCAGCTCGCCGACTCGTGCGGCAGTATCGACGGTCATGTTCGGAAAGCGGTCGAGATTCTCCGACACATTCTTCAAGTTTTCCGCGTAATTCCCAACATGCAGCACGATAAAGCGCGTCCTCGGGTGACGTGCGATCATGCGATTGCGCGCCGCGATCAGTTCATCGAAGGACGGGAAGTCGCGTCCGTAAAAAGACCAGTCCGGATGATTGTGCAGTTCCTCATAGCGCTCATTGAAACGGTCTGTAGGCGTGAAAAAGGCGACCGGATCGGCAATGTGAATCGCGACCGGCATATTCAACTGGCCGCACGCATCCCACATTGGATCGAACCTTCGATCATCGATTTTGACCAGCGTACCGGAGGTGATGTCTGACCGAAGATAAAGCCCCAACGTCTTCAGAATCTTCAGGCCGTTGGCACCGTCCCGATGGGCTTGCTCGATCGCCTCAGCCTGAAGCCTAGGGTAATTGGGCTCCAGGAACTTCTCATATGTCGGCTCCGTAAGCGTGTAGAAGCGGCCGCGGTAAGCACGATCGTAGCGCTGCACGGTTTCCGCCAGTCCTGCGCCATAGCCCCCGGTCAGGTTCACCATGGCGGCGATGTTTTTCCGATCCATTACTGCGAGCAGCTCGTCTGGCCTCGCAAAATATTCCCGCTCGGCGGCCAGTTCCACTCCATTTTTTGAGCGAGCGGATCCGGAAATATGCGTATGCACGTCGATTACAGGGAAACGAGAGCGAGGAATGTGAGTCTCTTCCACGACCAGCATGCTGCGCGGCTGGTAATCGATGAGGCTCAGCGGCGGGGCAGATTGCGCGGGCTCGCCCTTCTCCAGGCGAGGAATGACTCCGGCCCGCGCGGCTGCCGCGGTTACGAAGCCAAGTCCAACCGAGCGGAACAACTGACGGCGATTCATTGCAAGGTTCTCCTGTCGCGAAGCTCTAAACGATTTTAACGCTCACCCTTATCGACCCAGAGATTTGAAGTTGACCACGCGCCTTGCGATTGTTTCGTCGGCGGACTTACTCTGCTCGCCGCCCTGGGGATGATGTTCCATTAACGTGCCGTGCAGGACGTAATAGCCCTGCTCAGCGCGATCTTCCGCCTTGCCGCGGACAATGGTTCCGTGAAACGAATACCAGACACCGTGCACTACATGAGTCTGAAACTCGATCTCATCACCATCGATAAACGTCTTATCGAAGAAAAAGGTCAAGGGAATGTTGCTATCCGTCTCTGCATCTCCCAACTGCGATATATAGCCACTCAGTTTGTTCCGCTCTATATCGATCTCTATCGACTCATTGGGGCGATCGAACTGGTAAGCGCCCGACACGTCATCGGGCAGCGTCGAAATCTGTCTGTTTCGGGAACTTCGCACCGATGCATCCGGGGCGCCGGACTCTCCTTCCGAGCGCCGGTGCAGTCCGGGCACAGACTCCTGCTGTGCCTCGGTACTTAGCCCCGCGGTAATCGATAGCAGGATCAGACCAACGAGAACCTTGCGCGAATTATCGGATCGCATGGCCCGTCTCCTCTGCTCAGGCGCGCCGCACGCTAACTGAATTCGCTTTCCACCCCAGGCAGCGCTTTTCCCTGGCGCACTTGCCTCGGCTTGGCAAGCACATCCAGACGCATCAAAATCTTCCTTGCGAGGCCAGTCAAGGGGACGTCGCTCAGCTTGCGGTCGAGGACCCAGTCTTCCTCAGCCACAGCTTCCGATTCGATTGGATGTGGCTTTCGATCCATCGTATACACAGAAACATAGAAGTTTGTGTTTGTGATGGAATGCCGGAGCCGTAAGATCGGCTCGAGTTCCGTTTCCTCTCCGGCGGGCAGAACGGGCAGCTCCCACATTCCGGGCATCTGCGCGGCGGTCGCCGGCCGCTTTAGGAGATATACCTGGACCTGTTTCCCGGGGCCATGCACCGGTCTGCAGATCAGCGCATAATTCACCTTTCTGCTGACCATCTGTTGGCGGGGTCGGGCCGCGTGTTCCCCGCGCGTCTTGCAGAAGCATTGCACCGCGCATTCTGCACAAAGGGGGAAGCGCGGCAGGCAAACCGTCGCGCCCAGCTCCATCATCGCCTGGTTGAAGCTTCCCGGCGCAGCCGGATCCAGCAACCGTGCGGCCGCTTCCCTCAATCGTGTGGCCGAAAGCCGCTTGGCGGGCGCTCCCATCCCCAGCAGCCGAATAACCACCCGCTCAACGTTGCCATCTACGACCGCCACCGGCTCTCCATGGGCGATGCTGGCAATGGCCGCGGCCGTGTAGTCTCCCACGCCCGGCAGGCGCCGCAGCTCCATTGACAATTTCGGCAGAGAACCGCCGTGCTCGTTCACCAGCAACTGCGCCGCACTGTGTAGCATGCGCGCCCGCTTGTAGTACCCCAGTCCGCTCCACAGTGTGAGCACGTCCTCTTCGCGCGCCAGGGCCAGCGATACTAGGGAAGGAAATTTCCGCATGAATTGCTGATATCGTTCGACCACCGTCGCCACCCTGGTCTGCTGCAGCATGACTTCCGATATCCAGATGCGATAAGGGTCGTGCGTGTGGCGCCACGGCAAATCCCGCGCGTTCTGCCGAAACCAGCAAAGCAGATGACGGCGGAAAGCCTCGACATCTTCATCCGCCAATGATCCAGTGTCCATGCTGCTAATTTTAGTAGTCAAAAACGCGGATCTGATCCTGGAGATACGAATACGGAAAATAAAAAAGGCCCCCGCGGAAAGCGAAAGCCTGTTTTGGGAATTGCGTAAGCGCGGCGAGGCAGCGAGAAATCACCGGCCTCGCCGTTCAATTTCAGTGCCCAGTGTGACCGCCGCCACCGCCGGAAAAACCACCACCGCCAGCGCCACCGCCCCGCCACCGCCACCGTGAAATCCTCCGCCACTCGTTCCACCGCCGCCATGGAACCCGCCACCACCGCCGTGGAATCCTCCACCGGAGACTCCGCCGGAGCGGCCCATGCTGCCGCCGCGGAACCCTCCACCACCGAAGCTCGAACGATTGCCACCGGAGCTTCCGTGCGGGCCGAAGGAAGTGTGCTGCCCGAATGTGGCCCGATTGGCACCGCCGAAGGAAGCGTGCTGTCCGAATGCCGTCCGATTTGTGCCGCCGAACGCCTGGCTTGCGAGCGGCTCCCCGCGTGCGGTGTTGAAGGTGCCGCGGTTGTTTGCCGACGTCCTTCCGCGCAGACCCACACTAGGCGCCACGCCGCGGCCCACTGAGGCATTGTGGTTCAGCAGGGCACCGCGAACGTTGCCTTGAAATACGTGTGCTGGATAGTTGTTATAAAGCGCTGCATTCCGTATCGGCACCTGCAGGCCAGCCCTTGTATCGCCAGCCAGCATCGGACGCAGCGGCGCGATTTTCGTTCCGTTGAACGTTACAGGACGCGCGGCACTGCCGCCCCTGACAGCGTTGCCCTTAGTGGAGCTAAGAGATGCAGTGCGCAGCACAGGCTGATTTCCAACCCGGACGATCCGCTGCGGCGACTGCCCTTTCATAACGGCCGGCGGAACCGGTGCATGGTAGCCGGCTGGCCCTCCATAAACGTTTGTATGCGGATAACGGCCGTGGTCGTGCCCGCGATAGCCGTATCCACCAAACCCATATCCAAACCCGAATCCACCGAATGGATATGAACAGGGCATCCAGCCCCAGCCAAACCCGTCGATATACGACCACATGCCGTAGTGAAACGGCAGCCAGCCCCAGGGATACCCGGAAATCCAGGAATAGCCGAAGCCGCCCCCGAAGTCCGCCCACATGCCGTTGCCATAGGGATCGAAGCCCGGCCCCGCGCCATACGGCTGCCAGACCATTCCGTATCCCGGCAGAGGATACCATCCGCCGGAATTATCCAGGTCACTCCAGCCGAAGCCGCTGTCCATGATGCTGCCGCCACCCTGCTGCACGCGCGCGGGCGTCTGATTCTGGGCTTCCCTGGCCGCTTCCTGGTCGCGCTGGTCGTTCCATTCATCAAAGCCGTTCGGCATAATCCCATCTGCAATCGTGTATTGAGCATTGCCGGACGGTTGAAACTTCATCGTCTTGCCCTGCGGAACCTCCGCTAAATAGCTGTCCGATGCCCCCTGCACCTGCACCCTTCCGTCAATTACGGCGAGTTCACGCGGGGACGTGCCGAGGTCAACACGGAACGTGCTATTCGCCGTTGGCGTCACCGCGCTATCGCCCACCATCACTTTGAACGGCGTCTTGGGATCGCTGCGCAATTCGTAGTAAATCAGCCCGGAAAGCTGTCCGAGTGTGGTCATCAGGGTTCCGTCCGAGGTCGCGTCCAGCCGATCGATGCTCAACGAACTGTTGGGAGTGATGCGAGCCACGCTCCCATCTTCAAACTCAATCTCCGCCCGGCCATCGGCTCCCGTCTTGACTTGGAAACCCTGCGCTAGCGGCATGTTCATGACCGCCTGCGGGAACTGAGTCCGGTCACCGCGTAAGATTTGAACCGTCCCTTCAACATCGCTCAACCTGGCAACGCGAACACCGGGCCGGGGGGCTTCCGCCGAATCCGCGGCCGCATCTCCAGCCGCGCCGACGCCCTGGTCAGCTTGCATCGGGCCGGGGGGCGGGGCGTCTGCTTGCGCGCGAGCAACCGGCGAAAACGCAAACAAGCAAACCGACAGCATCAGGGTCATAAACCCTGCCGTGCGCGTATGGCCGTCATGGCGCTTGCGTTGCACGCTTTTCATATGGCAGTTTCGAAACTTCTGCATGACAAATGCTCCTGGAGAACCACTAATTGAAACACAGTCCATTAACTTTAGTTACGGCGTTCTACGGATCTTTTTTGCAGCCGATGAAAGCGGCAGCCTGGACAATCCCTGCGCCATCTCCGTCTCCGCATGATGGATATGACAGATCGCGATTGCCAGCGCATCGCAGGCGTCAGTTGAGTCCGGCGGCGGGTCCAGATGTAGCAATCTTGCCACCATGAATTGGACTTGCTGCTTGTCCGCCATTCCGTAGCCGCAAACCGCCGATTTGACTGCCAGCGGAGCATACTCCGCGATGATGAAGTTTCTGGTTGCGGCAGCCAGCAGCGCGACTCCGCGCACCTGCCCCAGCTTTAACGCGGTATTGGAGTTGGCAGCGTGGAACACTTCTTCAACCACGACAACTTCCGGCCCGTGCTGCGTCAGCAGTTCACCCAACCGGGCAAACACGACCGTCAGTCGATGCGGAAGGCTTTCCTTCTTGCTGAGATGAACGACGCCGTGGGCCACATGCCGCAACTCCCCTCTGGAATCGGTTTCGACCACCCCGTACCCGGTCCATTCCGTGCCGCAATCGATCCCAAAAACTCGCATTGCTAGCGTGAAACCCCTTCCAGGGGAGAGGACGCCGTGGCATACAATCTGCGCGGCATGCGCCCGGCCACATAGGCCTGACGGCCCGCGAGCACAGCATGTTGCATCGCCTCGGCCATCAGCACGGGATTTTCGGCATTCGCAATTCCGGAGTTCATCAGCACCGCGTCCGCCCCTAACTCCATTGCCAGCGCCGCATCGGATGCCGTTCCCACGCCCGCATCCACGATCAACGGAACCTCGCTGATAAGCTCGCGAAGAATGCGCAGGTTGGTCGCATTCTGAATTCCCAGGCCACTGCCGATGGGCGCTCCCAGCGGCATAACCGCCGCCGCACCTGCGTCTATCAAACGTTTCGCGATCACAATGTCATCGGATGTATAAGGAAGAACCGTGAAGCCTTCTTTCACCAGCACACGGGTCGCTTCCACCGTGGCCAGCACGTCTGGATAGAGAGTCCTCTGATCGCCGATGACTTCGATTTTTACCCAGTCCGATAGCCCGACCTCCCGCCCTAGCCTGGCCGCACGAATGGCTTCCTCCGCCGTGTAACATCCGGCAGTATTCGGCAGCAGGAAGTAGCGCTGCGGATCGATAAAATCAAGCAGGCTCTCCTTGGCGCGGTCAAGATTCACCCGCCGCACCGCCACCGTGACCATTTCCGCGCCCGAGGCCTCGATCGCCCGCCGGGTCTCCGCGCCGTCCTTATACTTCCCAGTCCCAACAATCAGCCGCGACTGGAACGCTTTCCCCGCAATGACAAGTGGCTCCATATTCCTATTGTAAGGCGATGCGGACCCGGAGGGTGGTTCGGGATGGCCGCGAAACGGCCGGACCCGTCTGGGCAGAAATATCCGTTGCCACAGCGCAGGCGTGCCTGTATGCTCGGCCTGAATGTAGGCCATAGCTACCACGCGAAATGTCGTTCCGCCGCCTCAGGCGAGCGGGTTGCCCGGAGCCGAAATTCAGGACGGGAGAATGGAATGCTGAACTACGTTGCCTTTGTACTGATTGCATTTTTGGGGATCATCCTGCTGATTACGATCTTTGGATCGTTTTTCTCTGTAACCACGCAATCGGCTGCGATTATCGAGCGGTTCGGCAAGTTCAGCCGGGTGGCGGAACCGGGACTCAATTTCAAAACTCCGTTCATCGAAAGTCAGCACCCGGTCAGCCTGGTCACCTATCAACTGGAAGGCTCCATCGAAACCAAGACGAAAGACAATGTATTTGTGCAATTGCCAGTGAAGGTGCAGTACCGCGTCATCGATAACCCACAATCGATTCGCGATGCCTACTACAAACTCTCCAGTCCGACATCGCAGATTGAAGCCTATCTTTACAACATCCTGCTGGGACATATCCCGGAGACAACGCTGGATGAAATTTTTTTGACCCAGCCTGCCATTGCGCAGCGCGCCACCATGGAACTGTCGGCGCAGATGAAGGATTTCGGGTACGAGATTGTGAAGGTCCTGATTACCGACATCGTTCCGGATCAGGGCGTGAAGCAGGCTATGAACCGCATCAACGAACAGACCAGGCTGGCGGTCGCCAACCAGGCCCAGGGCGATGCCGAATACATTTTGAAGGTGCGCCAGGCGCAGGCCGATGCGGAAGTGAAGCGCCTGGAAGGCGTGGGTGTCGCCCAGGAACGCGAAGCCATTGCCGAAGGATGGGAAAAGGCGATTACCGCCGTCAAGCAAAACACCGATCTGAACGACGAGGCGGCTGCGTTTCTTCTGTTATTCACCAACTGGACAGACATGATGGCTAAGGTTGGGAGCTCTCCCAATTCCACCATGGTGTTCATGCCGTCCGGCCCGGAAGGCCTGGAGAACTTTCAGGCGACGATGACCAACGCGCTGCTGGCCCATCACGCCAAGTGATTATCAAAACACGGGAGAAATCAGGTTCAACGGGGGCCGTGGAGCCTTCTTCTGGTTTGAGTGGGGAATGTCTGTGGGGACCGAAGGATCGTCTGATCAACAAAGCTCTTGACAGCAGCCTCGCGCGGCGTGATCGTGGATGGGTCTTCCGAACCAGTCAATCAAAATCAGGAGAAAATCATGATCGATCGCAAGAAACTTGTGCTCCGCTCGCTAATCCCGATCCTCGCGTGTTCGCTCTTCGGCGGTGTAGGACACGCGTTCCAGAACTCCACCGCAACTCAGTCGAGCGCCACCAGCCAGACGGCTCCGATGAGCGCCGCCCAGAAGCGGGCCGCGAAAAAGCAAGCTAAGAAGGAGGCCAAGGAAAACAAGGCTGCACAAAACAACTCCTCGTCCATGAAAAACGAGCCGAAGAGTGAACCTTCGATGACATCGAAAAACGCCGAAAGCAAGACGAACACCCACAGGACCGCAGTCGCCACCGGCGGGGAGCCCAGCTCCAGCGAAATCGCCAACGCCAAAGCCAAAGGAATGGTATGGGTCAATACCGGAACCAAGGTCTACCACACCGGCGGCAGATATTACGGCACCACCAAGCATGGGCAATTCATGTCTGAAGCGGACGCTCAGAAAGCCGGATACAAGGCGGCGAAACGTTAGGCAACTCTCATCCAGCGTGTTTTTCTAAAGGACCGGCTTCTAGATGATCCGTGCGCCGCAGCCTGCGCGGCTTTGGCCGCTGAGTAGGGTCATCAAAGCTTACCCGTCCGAAGCACCCCCAAAAAAACCACGGCCCGTCGTCTTCGAGACGACGGGCCGTGGCCGGTGAGTGGTTAGATTGACCGGAGGCATCCCCGCAGGTGGGCCTCGACGATGGTAATGCGACCGTCAGGACTGGCAGAAGATGCCTAAGCCCCAGTCACCTCACGTGATGTCCTGCTACTACAACCTTCAATATTTTTCATTCTCTGGATCGCCCTCCTTTCCCGTGTAACGCTACTATCGCGCGGGAGGACGGCACGAGTCAAGTTACGCTCTTCTGCTGGCAATTGAACATTTCATCGCATCATAAATCCCGCCGAAGTGCCCTTTCGACACTGAGACTCCGCGCGGTGCCCTTATATCACTAAAGAGTGTCCGGTCTGTCCGGAAGCGGACGTGTTCATACGCCTTCCTTCCGTAAAATGGTTCGGTTCGCGGGTCAGACTGAGGCTGGCCCGGGTGACACCGATAGCCCATTTAAGGTTGATTTGCTGTTTTGATTCCACTAGACTTTTTGGAGCTATCATTTTTCTCGATCGATGAGCGCATCTTCAACCAAACAGGTCTTCGAACGGCAGTTCGGGTCTACTGTGGGGCGATGTATTTCCAGTCGTGTCGGCGATATCTATGGCGAGTTCGACGAAATCCGTTGAGAGCTGGAGCTTGCCCTGGGGAGACTTGCCGGTGCAGCTCGATCAGATGCTTGTGGCCGTCCCCACAATCGCTGAACTTTACCCGCGGCTCATGGATTTTCTCCTCCAGATCGACGGTGTTGATGGAGGTTGGCTCGGACACCCCGACGAACAAGGCATCGTGCATCCCGAGGCCGAGAGCGACGCTGCCACTGGGAAGTATCTGGACGGAGCGCCGATTTACCTGCTCGATAACCTGGACAGTCCTCTGGCGCGGGCCTGGATCACCGGCGAAGCCCAATTCCTTACGGACTGGTCCAAGCCGGGGGAAATGAAGCCGTTGCCCTTCTGGAGAGAGCGCGGCCTGCGCTTCGGATGGCGGTCATCATGCGCAGTTCCCGTTACCGGAGTCACTGGTCACCGCGATATCCTGCTGCTCTACAGTAAGCAGCTTGACTTCTTCGGACAGCCCGAAATTCGTCAGCTGATTGGCCATCTCCCGGGAACCCTCAGCAATACCTTCGAGCGGCTCCGCCTGGTGCAAGCTCTTAAGGAGCAAGGCCAGACCCTCGCGCTCTACAAAACCGGGCTGGACGCGTCCACCAACGGAATAATGATTTTGGACGCCCTCAAAACCGGCCAGCCCATCTGTTATGTCAACCCGGCCTTCGAACGCATGACCGGCTACACCGCTCAGGAAGCAATAGGAAGGAGTTGCAGCTTCCTGCAAGGAGAAGACACGACCCAGCCGGCACTCGACCTTGTCCGCGATTCCCTGCGAGACGGCCAACCGTGTTCGGTGGAGTTAAGGACCTATCGCAAGGACGGATCCATGTTCTGGAATTCCCTCAACATCGCGCCCGTTTGCGACGATACTGGTTCAGTCACCCACTTCATCGGCGTCCAGAGCGACACCGCAAAGCTCCACAGTGCAGCCGCCGGGAATACCTATGCGAACGGCCTGTATCGCGCACTGATGAGTGCCGCCGAGCTGGTCATACGGGCGCAGAGCGAACGCGAATTGCTGGACAAGATGTGTCATTTGCTGGTTGAAAGCGGTTTGTTTTCACAAGTCTGGATCGCGCGCCCCAATATTGCCGGCGACCTCGAAATCGAATCGATCTTCAGCACCGTCGAGCTGAAACAATACCGCTACCTGCCCAATGTTTACACCGGCGACGAAAGTCGAATCCTCGCCGTACGCGCCTGGCGCCAGTCCAAACTGCAGTACACCAACGACCGCCTCGCCGACCCGGACTGTCCACCCATCCAGGATTTCTATCGCGAACACGGCCTGCACGCGACAGCCGTCGTTCCGCTCTACCGCGATGGCGACCTGTGGGCCCTGTTGACGCTGCTATCGCACGAATCCAACATTTTCAATCCCGAACTGCTGGAATTGCTGGAGCGGATCGGCCGCCTCATCGGCCATGGCCTGGACGCGCTCGATCTGCGCCAGATTCTCGAGGAGGAGCGCCAGCATCAGTCCTGGCTCGCACGGCACGACGCGCTCACTGACATCCTCAACCGCCGCGGAGTCATCGAGCGGCTGGAAGAGGCCATCTCCCGCGCTCGGCGTCATAAGAAATTGCTCGCCGTCGCTGTCATGGATATCGACAGTTTCAAGTCAATCAACGACCTACACGGACATCCGACAGGCGATCTCCTGTTGCGTACGATCGCCGACCGCCTGCAAACGGCGCTGCGGCAAACGGATGCCGTGGGGCGGCTGGGCAGCGATGAGTTCGTTCTCATCCTCGAGGATCTTGATCACGAGAACGACCTGATCATGATGCTTTCCCGAGTGCAAACCAGCGTCGAGGTCCCCATCCACCTCTCGAACGGCCGCTCCCTCGCATTGCGGAGCAGCATGGGTGTGACCTTATTTCCGCAGGACGATTCCGCCCCCGAGCGGCTGCTGCGGCATGCAGACCGCGCTCTCTATTCTTTCAAAGAGAGCAAGGACGAGCCGGTCGAACGTTGGACGCTGTTCCAGGCCGAAGCCGATGAGCGCAAACATGTTCGCCGCAAAACCATCCTGTCCCTCTTCCGCTCTGGATGTGTCCGCATACATTACCAGCCTGTTGTCGATCTTCAGACCGGCAGGGTGTCCGGTATTGAAGCGCTCGCACGGCTGGCGGACGGAGACAATATTCTGCTGCCGCCCAGCGAATTTATTCCGCAGTTGAATGCCGCCGACCTGAGTGCGCTGACACACCAGGTGGTGGACCAAAGCATCCAGAACCTGCACCGGCTCGACAAGGCCGGTTTTAAGCTCAACGTGGGGATAAATTTTGAGCCCACCATGCTGGCCGACCCGAAGGCCATGCTCGACCTGCGCCGCCAAGTGGAGACCAGCGGTCTGGCGCCCGATCGTTTTATCCTCGAGTTGCTCGAACGCGCCGACACGCTCTCGACCGTCGGCTCCCAGGAGGCCCTGCGGGCTCTGAAGTCCTGCGGCGCAAGGGTTGCCCTCGACGACGTCGGGAGCGCCTACTCCTCGCTGTTGCGGGTCAAGGAACTGCCGGTCGACATGATTAAGCTGGACCGCAGCTTTCTTATCGGGCTCGAGCGGGAACCTAAGGAACTGCGATTCCTCATGAACCTGGTGCATCTCGCCCGCGCCCTCGGACTCGATTTCGTTGCCGAAGGCATTGAATGCACTGCGTCCGGAGACGCTCTGGCGGCTCTGGGAGTTCGCCTCGCGCAAGGCTATGCCATCGCGCGTCCGATGGGCATTGAAGACCTGCTGAAGTGGTTGAAACGCTACAAACCCGTGCCTTGGACGCGGCCAACGTCCATCTTGGGAGCGGTAGCGCTGCAGATTCGCGACCTCGACGCCAGCGGAAGGATTCTCGAGCAGCGTCCCTATTTTCTACAACACCTGCTCGCGCGCGAGGTGGATCGGCAGCGTGAAATGGGTGCGGGCATCCGCGAATCCGGCCCGGGAATACTCAAATTGAACTCCGCCTACACCACCTGGCACAAGACCGTGATGGAGCTTTCGAGCGCGCCCAACGGCGTTGTGGATTTTGAATCCTTCCAGGCCGCCCGCTATACGTACGAAGAGAATATGTTCCAGGCCGCACTCGAGTCCCCGCCGCGCGAGATGTGACCGTTCTACCCTCCTGCGGCACAGATTGCATACACTTATCAGCAATGAACTCCCGACCCACGCAGTCAAACGATGAGGCATGGCTGCGCGAAGCCCTGGTGGAAGCCGACCTGGCCCAGGCCGCCGGAGAGGTTCCGGTGGGCGCCGTGCTCCTGGGCCACGACGGCACCGTCCTTGCCCGCGGACAGAACCGCGTCATCCGCGATCATGATCCGACGGCGCACGCCGAGATCGTCGCATTGCGGGCCGCCGGTCACGTCCTTGGAAATTACCGGCTGTCGGGATGCACGCTGTATGTGACGCTCGAGCCCTGCGCCATGTGCGCCGGCGCCATGACACACGCACGCATCGCGAGGCTTGTCTTCGGCGCTTTGGATTCAAAAGCGGGCGCTGTCGGCAGCGTCATCAGCGTGCTGAATCATCCACTGCTGAACCACCGGATCGATCTGTCCGCAGGAGTATTGAGCGAAGAATGCGGGGACCTGCTGCGCCGCTTTTTTCAATCGCGCCGATAGCAATGTCAAGCCGTTCCTAATCCCGAACGCGCACCTTCGGAGTGACCGACATTCCAGGCCGCAGCAGATGATCGCTGTTTTCCTTGGGGTCGGTAAAGTCCAGCCGCACCGGAATGCGCTGCACCACTTTCACATAATTGCCCGTGGCGTTTTCAGGAGGGAACAGGCTCAGCATGGAACCGGTGGCCCCGCCGATCTGGGTGACTTTCGCGTGGTAGACGCGGCCGCCATAAGCATCCACTTTCACCGTAACAGGCTGACCCGCACGCATGTTGTCCAGCTGCGTCTCTTTAAAGTTCGCCGTAATCCACAACCCGGTCAGTGGGATCAGGGTCATCACGGTCTGACCGGCGCTCACGTTCTGCCCGATCTGCGCGGTCTTCTGGTTCACGATGCCGGAATCCGGCGCAACGATCTTCGTATAGCTCAGGTTCAGACGATCGGTTGCGAGCGCGGCTTCAGACTGTTGTACCTCGGCCGCCGCCGCATCGGCCTTGGCCCGCTGGGCCGCCACCTGTCTCGGTCCCGTTTGTGCCGAATTGAAGTTGGCCCGCGCCTCGGCGAGTCTATCGTTGGCCACCTTCACCTGGTCGCTCGCGCCCGCCAGGTTGGCCTGCGCCTGGGCAAGCTGCGCTTTCTTGCTCGAAGCTGTCGCAACCACCGCATCGAACTGTTGCTTCGATATCACATCGCGCTGCACCAACGGTGTATAGCGCTGTAGATCAAGCTGTGCCTTGGTGTTGTCGGCCTGCGCGGAAAGCACTTGTGCCTGCGCCGCGTCCAGCTGCTTCTCTGACTCGGAGATCGTGGCTAGAGCAGCGCGCACATCGGCCCCCGCCGAGCTTAAGGTCGCACCCGTGGATGCAGTGGTGATCGGAACATTGGCCAGCGCCGCCTCGTAGTTTGCCTTGGCCGTGGCGAGGTTTGCTTCTCCCTGCTCGAGCTTCGCCTGAGCGTCCCTGGGATCGATCTCCACCAGCACCTGCCCCTTCTGCACCTGCTGGTTGTCCGACACCGCCACCTTAATGATGTCGCCGCTGATCCGAGCGCTGATCTGCACCAGGTTGCCGTCGACCTGCGCGTCGTCTGTGCTTTCGTAATACCGGGAGTGCAGCCAATACAGCACGGCAATGATCAGAACCAGGACAACGCCGCCGATAATGAAAAATCGTTTGCGCGATCGCCCTTCCGGCGGACGCAGCTCGGTGTCCTCCGGCTCGCCCTGGGCATTGTTGTTCGGTTGCTGCTGTTGCGTTTCTTCGGGTCTGGATTCCGCCACGCTTACTTTCCTCCGAGATATGACTTATATTGCGCGCGCGCCACTCCGGTTGCACGCGCTAAGGAGAGCTTCGCCACGTTGAACTGATACAGGCTGCTGACGTACAGCTCGCTCGCCTGCGCCACCGCGGACTGCGCCTGCGACACCGCCAGGTTGTCCGACACACCTGCCTGAAAGCGCTCCTGCGCTTCCTGCAGTGCCTCGTTCGCCAGTTCCACATTGCTGCGCGATACGATGACCAGCTTCTGCGCCGCCTCGATATCGAGAATCGCGTCCTTCACGTCGGCCCGTACCTGGCCCTCCAGATTGTTCAACTCCGCCCGCGTCTGTTCCAGTTGCGCCTTTGCGATGTCCGCATCCCCGCGCAGCTTTTGCTCTTCGAAAATGGGTCCGGTCACCTTGCCAGTCGCGTTTAAGGTTCCATAAGAATTGTTCGGATTCACGCCGATGTACCCGTAATCTGCCTCCGCCGTCACTACAGGCAGCCGCTCGGCGTGCGCCGCGGAAAGGGAGTGCCGCGCAGCCTCTACCTGCTGTTCGGCGGCTTTCAGGTCATTGCGGTTTTGTTGCGCCTCCGCTATGGCCTGCTCCAGCGTCGGCGCATTCATCTCCGCATACGGCACCTTGTCCGTAAGCTCGAATTTCTGATCGAGCGATAGTCCAATCGCGCGTGCCAGCGCGATCCTGTCTTTTTGATATAGATCCTGGGCAGAAATCAAAGATTGTTGCTGCGTCTGGTAATCCACCCGCGCGCGCAGTTCATCCAGGCGCGGCGAAACACCGCTGCGGTGGTTCTCAATCGCCTGATTCAACGAAATTTTCGAAGTGTCCACCTG
Source organism: uncultured Acidobacteriota bacterium (assembly GCA_963744615.1). Classification (GTDB taxonomy): domain Bacteria; phylum Acidobacteriota; class Terriglobia; order Terriglobales; family Acidobacteriaceae; genus JAKAAZ01. The sequence goes on along the minus strand of CAVUUE010000003.1, from coordinate 625,107 downwards.
CGCCTGCACTGCGGCGACACGAGCTGCGTCCGCCAGGCACAAAAGATAAGCATTGCCCACCGTCAGCACGATCAGATCCTCGGAGTCCGCGGCGGACAACTTGCTCGCCTCAAAGCCATGCCGGCTCGCAAGATAATTCTGCAGAGATGTCACATTCAGCACCGCCTGGTTCAGGGTGGCGCGAAAATCTGTATACCCAAAAGGCCCAATCACGGACGGAAAGCCCGGAATGCGCAATCCCTCCGCCTGTAGGTTGACCTGCGCCACCGTATCCTGAGCCGCGCCGGTGACAGTCGGCAGCAACCGCTGAAGCTCCTGCAGCTTTTGTCCGCCCGCCGACTTCACACTCGCGCTGCTGAGAATCGCACCCAGATTGTTCTTCATGCCCAGCCGCATCGCCTCATCAAGAGAGAGCGCCAATACGCCCGCCGTGGCCTTCTGCCCCACAACGCTTCCCTGGTAGGGAGTCATCGCCGAAGTCGTAGATGCGCTAGTCGAAAAATTCTGCACGGACGTCGCTGTTGGCGTCTCGGAGGAACTCTGCTGAGACGACGTCTGCAGAGAGTTCTGCGCCCGTGCGATCGGATTGGCAAAAGCCATCGCCGCGGCCAGCATGGTCAATGTCCCTAGGCCGGCCCGCGAAAAGTTTTTCAGCAACATTAGGTTTCTTTCGAAGATTCGAGTGCGGGGCCGATTCCTGTCCAGCGTCGCAGACACTAGACAGTAGATGATGAAGCAGGCAAATGGGTTGAAAATTATTTCCGGTTTTTAATTCCTCGGAAATCTGCTTCAGCTTCACTTATGATACTGGATCGTCGCTCCGCAGCGGCACGTTCACATCGCCTTCACGCCTTGCTGTTACCCTCAATGGCATGGATTTGAGACACTGAAGCATTGTCGAATGGATTGAAAGCGCCTTTCTGAATCCCTGAGTTCGCACGCATGGCCTCCCGAAGCCGGAAATCTCCGCCCATTGTGAAACGCTATTTCAACCGCGATGAGTCGTGGCTGGACTTCAACGCGCGGGTACTGGAAGAGGCCCAATCCGACTCCAATCCCCTGCTGGAACGGGTTAAGTTTCTCGCTATCACCGCGAGCAATCTTGACGAGTTCTTCGAGATCCGCGTCGCCGGCATCCTGCAGCGCATCGAGGATGGTTACAACGAACCCGGCCCTGACCTGATGACGCCGCAGGAAACGCTGGATTCTCTCGCCGCCAAGACCCACGCCTTCGTCACCGCGCAATATTCGTGCTGGAACTCGCAACTGCTGCCCGCGCTCGCCAACGCGGGCATCCGCATGCTCGCCTGGAACCATCTTGAAGACGAGCAACGCGACTATGCCCTCCGCTTTTATCAGAGTGAAGTCGATCCGCTGCTCACCCCCATTACCATCGACCCGGCGCATCCCTTTCCGCGCGTCTTGAACAAGGCACTGTGCCTGGCGCTGCTGCTCAACCGCCGCCGCAAGTCCGCCTCGCGCCCGGTGCTCGGCGTGGTCACAGTCCCGCGCGCTCTGCCCAGATTGATCGCCCTGCCTTCAACCAACGGCCAGCTTGACTACATCTTTCTCCACGAACTGATCGAGTCTCAGGCCGCCGCCATGTATCGCGGCTATGAGTTTCTTTCTCGCGCCGCCTTTCGTGTCACCCGAAATAGCAACCTCTACTTGCAGGAAGAAGAAGCGCGCAGCCTGCTTGAAAGCGTGCGGTCGGAGCTGCACAACCGCCGCAAAGGAGATGCTGTTCGCCTGGAAATTGAGAGCGACGCAGCGGGGGAAATTGTCGAAGTACTGCGAGCGAATTTCGAACTCGACAGTTTCCAGGTGTTCCACACCGAGGGCCCCGTCAATCTGTCGCGCCTGATGAATCTCTATACCAAGTCTGACAGGCCTGAGCTCAAATTCCCTCCATTTGTCGCGCGCGGATTGCGCCTGCATCGCGAGTCCACGAATCTTTTCGATGAGATTCGCCGCCGGGACATCCTGCTCCACCATCCCTACGACTCCTATAACAGCGTTGTTGAATTGATCAGCGCCGCCGCCGAAGATCCCGCCGTGCTCTCCATCAAGCAGACACTCTATCGCACCAGCGCCAACTCGCCCATCTTTCAGGCATTGCGGGAAGCGGCGCAGAGCAAGGAGGTCACAGTGGTCGTCGAGCTGATGGCCCGCTTCGACGAAGCTTCAAACATCCGCTGGGCACGCGATCTGGAAGACGCCGGAGTACAGGTCTTCTACGGAGTCGTCGGCCTGAAGACGCATTGCAAGCTGGCGCTGCTGGCGCGCCGTGATCCCCATGATGGCGTCGTGCGGCAATACGCCCACCTCGGGACGGGGAATTACAACGCTGAAACCGCCCTCTTCTACACCGACATCAGCTTGCTTACGGAGAATCCTATCCTCACCGCGGCCGTTCACAATGTCTTCAACTATCTAACCGCCCACGCGCAGGCCGACGACTACGCTCCACTGCTGATCGCTCCCTTGAATCTTGCCGAGGGGCTCGCGCACCGCATTCACCGCGAAGCGCAGCACGCCGCCGAAGGCCGTCCCGCGCGCATCATCGCGAAGATGAATTCCCTGCTCGATCAGAACATAATTGAAGCCCTGTACGCCGCGTCGCAAGCGGGAGTTTCCATCGATCTCATCGTTCGCGGCATCTGCGCGCTGCGTCCCGACGTGAAAGGCCTCAGCGAAAATATTCGCGTGCGATCGATCGTCGGCCGATTCCTCGAACACAGCCGCATCTTCTACTTCCAGAATGGCGGCCAGGAAGAAATCTACTGCGGCAGCGCCGACTGGATGCCGCGTAATCTATACGAGCGCTGCGAAGTCATCTTTCCCATATTGGATCCACAGTTGCGGCAGCGCCTTCGGAACGAAATTCTGGCAGCGTACTTGGCCGACGCAGCCGAATCGCGCCTGCTCCAGCCGTCGGGAGCATACGTCCACATTGCTAACAGTCCCGCGGGCAAACCCCTGCCGCCGTTCCATGCACAAAAGTTCTTGATTCAATTGGCGGAAGGCAAGGCGAGCGACAGCGATATTCCGGCTCAGTCGAAAGAGATGCCTCAGGCCGCCGTCGTCGGCGTCGGCGCCAAAGCAAACGGCGCTCCAAACGGCAAAGTTCCATCGCAACCTGCAAAACAAAAACGGCCGCGCAAGACGACAGCCCAGAACCCCAAATCTCAGCCTGAAGTTGTACAAAATACCGATCTAGAGCCTTCCCCGGCAAACAGCTAAAGCAGTTCCCTGCTGCTTAGAAAACCAATCCATGCGAGGGTAGCGGAAAATTTTGGAGAACGCCGGCTCTGCTCGCGAGCGACGAATTCTCCAGACGCTGAACTCCGCCGCGCTTTGTTCAGAATCAGCGCGCCCCGATTACACTGGGTATGAATCCGGTTCATACGAAGGACCTTCTTCACGTGCCCATCAGTCTGCCCAGAAGCGCCTCTGCCATAGGAAACCGGCCGCGAACCTCCACAGCCCCCGGTTTGGCGAGCCCGGCCCCATGGCTATGGTGGCACCTCCTCAGCCTCGATGCTCCGACAGTAGCCGTGGTGTGGTGCTGGTTCTTCGGCGCTTGTTTCGGGCTGCACTTCTCCTGGGCCACTTTGTCCACGCTGGCCCTGGGGACATGGACGGTATACGTCGCCGACCGCCTTCTCGACGGCTGGCGCTCGATCGATACCTTCACATTGCGCGATCGACATTGGTTCTACCTGCGCCATCGCAAACCATTCCTCATCGCATGGGGATTCGCGGCTGTGCCGCTGGCATACATGATTCTGCTCCGCGTGCAGCCTGCCGTGCGGATCGATGACATCGTTCTATGCCTGGCTGGCATTGCGTATTTCCTCTTTATCCACGGCCGTTTGTCAGTCTCCAGCCGCAGCCGTTTTTTCCCCAAGGAATTGGCTGTAGGATTTCTCTTCGCCATCGCAACCGCAGTGCCCGCATGGGCGCGCTTACACACGGATCGCAATCTTCTTCTCGCTGCAGTCCTCACCTTCGGCGCAGCCTGCTGGCTGAATTGCGTTGCCATCCAAACTTGGGAAGACGCCGAGGCCGCTCAGGAAATTGTCCACACCATACTTTCCGCGACGCCTCTCGATCCAGCACCACCCCGGCCTCACGGCCTGACCGAACTCCTCGGCCAGCATCTCGCTGCATTTGCCATCGCAGTGTGCACCCTAAGTCTGGCCCTCGCGACCGCTGTTGGCGGCGACGTTCGTCCCTTGTTTGTCTCCGTCGCGATCAGCGCGCTCCTGTTCTTCGCGCTCATCCGCTACAGCCATCACTTCAGCGCACTCTCTCTGCGCATTGCTGCCGACGCCGCTCTACTGACACCTCTGCTGTTTCTTCTTCGCGTGCGATAGTGTCGGATCGCGATGCGGGAAGCACTCCGAATTTCGACCCCCTCGCGCGAATCTACCGTTCTATGGAATATCTCAGCTTCGGCCCCATGCTCGAGCGCTGCCGATTCCATTTCCTCCCGGATTGCGCCCGGGCCCGCCATGCTCTCGTGCTCGGCGATGGAGATGGGCGCTTCACCGCACGCCTGCTCGCAGCCAATAGCAGCGTCCAGGTCGATGCCGTCGATGCCAGTGGGGCGATGCTCAGAGAGCTAGAACGCCGAACTAGGCACACCGTCCCCGACACTCTAGGCCGCCTTGACACTTCCAAAGCCGACCTGCGCAGCTTCACTCCAGTCCGCAGCGGATACGATCTGGTCGTCTCGCATTTCTTTCTCGACTGTCTGACCGACGAAGAAGTCGACGGCCTGGTGCAAAGAACGATTCCGCATCTCACGCCAGACGCAATCTGGCTCATCTCGGAGTTTGAGATTCCGGCAAAAGGCTGGCGGCGAATCTGCGCGCGCGCAGTTGTGCGCTTCCTCTACTTCGCATTCGAAAAGATGACGCACCTGCATGTACGAAGAATTCCGGATTATGCGACAACCCTGTCCGCACATGGGTTCGAACGCCGTCGTCGCGGCCAGTTTCTCGGCGGATTGCTGATCGCTGAAGTCTGGAACCGAGCCTCCTCGAACGCAGGTTGCGAATCGATTCTCTAGCGAGTGAATCAACAGATGAGGAGAACTCATTCCGAACGCAGCCGAACGGCGTGCAAATCCAGAGAACACCGGTTCGGGTTCGCAGCTCTCATCATCTGATCTATTCTGAGTGTTCAGCCCGCGTCGAAATATGCGTGCACATTGAATCGACAGACCCAAGGATCGCTCATGAACTTATTTTTATTGCGGCACGGAAATGCGGGACAGCGAAAAGTCAACCCCATTGCCGACCGCAAACGTTCACTCGATAAAGAAGGTAAGCACCAATGCATTCTGCTGGGTAGTGTGCTCAGTTCGTTGAAACTGCACTTCGACGCAGTGCTCTCAAGCCCGCTCAAACGAGCCCTTCAAACCGCCGCTTTGGTTGGAACGGAGACTGGTTTTGAGAAGAAAATTCAGCTGTCGGAGGCGCTTGCCCCCACCGGCGGCTGGACGGATTTTCAGCGCCTGATCGAGAGTGTTGCAGGATCTGAAAACGTCCTGCTGGTGGGGCACAGCCCTAATCTGCAGGAGTTCTTAAACCGCCTGCTCTACCCGGCGGGCGCGAACTCCGCCTTGCGTATGCGAAAAGGGGCTATTGCGATGGTCGACTTCGATCGAGGACCGGCGAGGCTGCAGTGGCTGCTCGATCCGCGCGTTCTGCGGGCGATTCAATCCAGCACCACAAAAAGATCGCGCGCGAAGACCTCCCGGAAATAAGCCGCTTCCTTGCGCAGCGACCATAATTCTAACTCCGTCCTGCGGCGCCCCGGCATCAACTCGACCGTGACGCGTTTCTCCGTCACCCGTGTACGGAAACGCAGCGTAACGCTCGTTTCATCCCGGTGCAGCGCAACCGCCATTCTAAGCAGCATTGCGGCGCGTCGAACGTATGCGTGCTGCTCCACCGGAATCAACCGCAGTACCCGATCTGTCGCCACAGGTCGCGATTTTCCCAGATAACGCGCAATCGCGGAGACGATCAGCCGCTGCTCCGGCGTGAAACCGTACAGCTCGGAGTTGGCGATGATGTACTGGGTGTGCCGATGGTGCCCCTGGTAATTCATAAACTTTCCCACAGAGTGCATCATGGCCGCCGCCTCCAGCCACAGCTTGTACTCGGGCGGCAGTTGATGAGCGCTCTTCAGGTCTTCGAAAAATTGCCGTGCATGCGCCACAACGGGCTGCTGTAGCTTTGGATCGATTCCATAATGACGGCACAACTCCAGCACACTGGCCCAGCGTTCCTGCTCAAAATGCTGGTGCGCCGAGGTATGCGTGTCGCCTTCTGCCAGCATCAATGCGAGTATGCCGTCGCGCAATCCCATGGGAGAATACCGGAACCCCGGCAGATGAAACCGCTCCAGTACCGCTGCATACACGTGCGCGCCCGCCACGATAATTTCCGAACGCTTGGGTCCAATACCGGGGACAGCGTTGCGCTCGGTCAGCGACATCCGCTTCAACTTTTCAGCGAGTTTGCCAACCGCCGCAGTGGGAGTTCGATCCCACGCTCGCACTCCTGTTTTTTTTATTTCGCTGGATGCGCTTTTCAGCGCCGGCTTCTGTTTGCCTTTGCCTTGCGCCAGTGCCGCCGAGGCCAGCGCCGCCGCCGTTCCGGATGTAGCGAACACGGTCGAAACACGCGCGTCCCCAAGCCGCTCCTCAGCCCGCCGCAATTCGCGGCGAATCCAGTCCTGCATGCGCGCCACTTCCTCCGGCCTCGCAGGATCGTGGCGAAGAAATTCCCGCGTCAGCCGAACCGCGCCCAGTGGCAGACTCACCATCTGCTCGATAACGGAATTTTCCGAACGTGTGATCTCGCAGCTGCCCCCGCCAAGATCGATCAGAACGCAGCGGCCCCGCGCTGCTGGCTCGTTCGACACCACGCCCAGATGGATCAGGCGGCCTTCTTCCAGCCCGGAAATAATCTCAACCTTCCAACCGGTGGCGGAATGCACCCAGGCAAGAAAAGCCTGTTGATTTCGCGCATCCCGCAGTGCACTCGTCGCCACCACCCGCAGCCGGTCCACCGCGTGCGCTTGCACCGCACGATGAAATCGCCGCAACGCGCGAATCGTATTCGCCATCGACTCGGGCGAGACCACCCCGCTCTCAAACACGCTCTCGCCCAGCCGCGTAATCTCCCGGTCTTCATGCAGCGTCTTCAACCGATGGTTGCGCGCGGAAGCAATCTTCAAACGGACTGAATTCGATCCGATGTCGACCGCCGCATACGTCGTCGTCTGGTTCGCTCGCGTTGTGTCCACGAGTCAAGAATTACACGAACATTCGCGCCAAGGGGAACGAAGAGTGGACTGCTATTCTAATTTTGTTGCCCACACCCGCATGAGACCTGTAAACACCGTGGTCGGTTCTGCTGCGACCTCCAATACGGAAGCTGCGAACGGCCCCGGGGCCGAAGCGGAAATGTTCCCGCTCTCCCGCCGCGCCGAGTGGCTGTTGATTCTGGTCGTCTTCCTCGCCGTCTACTTCGCCGCGCTATTCACCCCATCTTTGATCGACGACGCCGACTCGACCCATGCCCAGGCGGCGCAGCACATGGCCCTTACCGGCCACTACGTCACGCTGATGGTCAACGGCATCCGCTACCTCGAAAAGCCCCCGCTTCCCTACTGGCTGGTCGCCATCGATTACCGCATCTTCGGCTTCAATTCATTCGCCACCCACCTGCCGGAGGCCCTGGCGGTGCTCGGCTGCGCCATCCTGGGCCTGCTGTGGGGTCGTAGAGCCTACACAGAGCGGGCCGCTTTTTACGCCGCGCTCGCCGTCCTCACCTCCGTCGGAGTTTTTTTATTCACTCGCTACTTCATCCCGGAAGCCATCCTGACGCTGCTGATAGCGCTCGCGCTTTATCTTTTTCTCACCGGACTTCAAGACCGCGAGCCCGCGCGCATCTATGCCACCTACGCATTGCTCGCGCTGGCGCTGCTTACCAAGGGCCTGATCGCCCCCGTGTTTTTTCTCGCCGGCGTCGTTCCATATCTGCTGATCACCCGCCAATGGCGCCGCTGGCGGGAGTTTCACCTCCTCACCGGGACCCTGCTTTTCCTGGCGATTGGCGCCCCCTGGCATATCCTCGCCGGACTCCACAATCCGGACCAGGGGCACCCTGTCGGCAACATTCCATTGCCCGGCAATGTTCATGGATTTTTCTACTTCTACTTCATCAACGAACACGTCCTGCGATTCCTCGGCAAGCGCTATCCGCGCGACTACAACAAGCTTCCCGGCTACCTGTTCTGGAGCCTACACCTGGTCTGGCTTTTTCCGTGGAGCATCTACTGGCCCGCCACTCTGTATTCCTCATGGCGCAAGAACCGCGCATCCGGCCAGATGTGGGGATGGAAGCGCCGCCACCACCTGAATTTCAGCGGACAAACGACCCTGCTGCTCGCGCTTTACTCAGCATTCATCCTGCTGTTCTTCTCGCTTTCGACAAACCAGGAATATTACACGTACCCCGCCTACTTCCCGCTGCTGCTATTGACAGCGATGGCACTCGCGAAGCTCGAAACCAACGCAAGCACCGAATCCCCCGGGGAACTCAGGACAGACATGCGCTGGCTGGAAGTCGCGCACGCGATCTTCGCGGTCGTCGGCCTCGGCGCAGCCGCCCTGCTCGCTTATGGCCTCTGGTCCTCGCGACATCTGCCCTATGTCGCCGACATCGGCGCCCTGCTCGCGCATCGAGCTGTCGGAGGCTACTCCCTTTCGATGTCCCACTTTTTCGACCTGACCGGCCCCTCCTTCGCGGCCCTGCGTCTTCCTGCCGTTCTCGCCGCAGCCGCATTTCTGGTGGGACCCAGTCTTGCCTGGTGGATGCGAGTACGCCAGCAGCACCTGCGCGCCACCTTCACCACTGCCATGACGGTCGCCATGTTCCTCGTCGCCGCGCACATCGCCTACGTGCGCTTTCAGCCGATGCTCTCCTCCCGCGCCATGGCCAATACTCTCAACCGTATCGCCGCGCCACAGGATGTCTTGATGCTCTACGGCGATCAGTCCTACGGCTCATCGATTCTCTTTTACACTCAGCGCCACGCGTATCTGGTGAATGGCCGCTCCAGCTCCATGGAGTGGGGATCGGACTACCCCGACGCCCCCCATATTTTTCTCAACGACGCCCAGTTGCTCTCGATGTGGGGCCGCGGCCCGCGCAAATTCCTCTTCGTTCCCCCGGACCACAACTATCGCGAACATGTAGCCACGCTCCTCGGCAAACGCGCATACCTCGTGCAGGAAGTCTCCGACAAGGAGCTGTTGACCGACCGTCCTCTTTCCTCGGGAAGCTGAGAACAGCGGCGGCCACACCGTGCATACGCTCATACTCCCGGCCTACAATAATCGTTAGTGAGCCGATGACCAGCACCACCTTCTCCGCCAGCCCCCCTTTCACGAACGCGGCAATCTCACCCGCGCTCCGGCGCTTCGCATGGTTCGTGCTCGCCTACAACGTGCTGGTCGTACTCTGGGGAGCGGTAGTCCGGGCGACCGGCTCCGGCGGTGGCTGCGGCGAGCATTGGCCGCTCTGCAACGGCGTCGTGCTCCCCCAGCTCGCGCGCTTTCACACCTTCGTCGAATTCACCCATCGCATGATGAGCGGCGCAACCTTCTTCCTGGTCGTGGCACTGCTTGCGTGGGTCTGGATCGCAACACGGCGCGGTCAACTGGCGCGATGGGCTGCCGTTATCGCCATGGTGCTCGTTCTAAATGAGGCCCTGCTCGGTGCGCTGCTTGTCATGTTCGGCCTGGTCGGGCGGAACGCATCCGCTGCGCGCGCCATCTACCTTTCCGTTCACCTGACGAATACGCTTCTGCTGCTTGGCTCCCTCGCTTTGACTGCGGAATTTCTTTCGCGCCCCCGCCACCGCGCCGCCACACACCTACGCCGCGGAACCCTTCTCTTGCCAGCGCTGGGAGTCCTGGCAACGCTAGTCGTCGGCGTCTCCGGTTCGCTCGCCGCATTGGGCGATACGCTCTTCCCTTCCACTTCGCTCGCCGGTGCCTTTCACCAGGATTTCTCCTCCACCGCACCCCTGCTATTGCGGATCCGCTGGATTCACCCCGCCAGCGCAGTCATCGCCGGGGCGTTCATTGCGTGGCTGCTGGTGCAGTCATTCCGTCGAGCGGCAACCTTGCGAACTCACAATCTCGGCATCGCCGTCTTGTGTACACTGCTGGGGCAATATGTGCTCGGCATCGCGGATGTCCTGCTGCGCGCGCCCACCTGGCTGCAGATCGTTCATCTGTTGGTCGCCGACATCTTCTGGATCTGCCTCGTGCTCCTGACCGCAAGCTTCTGCCTTGGTCCAGGCCTGGTTCAGGCCGATGTCCTTCGCATGAGTCCAACCGCGATATCGCGCGAACCAAATCTGTCATCCTGAGCCAACCCGAAGGACCTCGCGTTTCCTCCTCACGGGCCGACGTGGTGTATTTTTGAAACGGCAAACTTTTTTAAATCGGAGTGTCCTTTGAAGCGTACTGCCAGCACCTCCTTCCTGTTTTCGGCCCTCGCGCTCCTCAGTGCAGCGTGCACACTGTCTGCGCAAACAACGCCCTCAAAGCCTTACGCATTTTCATCGCAGGCGAAAGCGGTGGTCGATCGCCTCGACACCTTCGACTCCATTCCGGCAAACACCTGGCAATATCACCTCGGCGACATCGCACACGGCGAGCGACCCGATCTTGATACCAGCGACTGGAAGACCCTCCAGCTACCCTTCGTCGCGCCGCATGACGCCATCTGGCTTCGCAACTGGATCACCGTGCCGCCCACCTCGCACGGCTACGACCTGAGCGGTTCGCAGGTCTGGTTCTGGATGAAGGGCAACGCCAACGGTCCACTGCCCGTCATCATTTACTACAACGGCAGCCGCGTGGCCATGGGGGAGGATCTTGAAAAGCAATTGCTCTTCGATCGGGCAAAGCCTGGAGAGAAGGTTCTGATCGCCGTCAAAATGCTGGCCACCCAGGATGACAAACATATCGACAGCGCGAATCTGCAGGTCGTCTTTCCCGCGAATCGCCCCAACCCCGAAGATCTGCGTGCGGAGTTGATTTCCGCAGCCGGCCTGCTGCCCGCAATCCCACAGAGTGCAGACACACTGCAATCGCAGGAAAGTATTTTGGACTCCGCGGCGACGACCGTCAACCTGGCCGCTCTTGACAAAGGAGATCAGGGCGCCTTCGACCGCTCGCTCCAGCAGGCGCAATCGAGACTCGATCCACTACGCTCCATTCTGCAGCAATTCTCCATTCACATGACGGGCAACGCCCACATTGATGCAGCATGGCTTTGGCCCTGGACCGAAACCGTCGACGTCGTCAAGCGCACTTTTACATCCGCACTCCAGTTGATGCAGGAGTATCCCGGCTACACCTTCTCACAGTCCGCTGCGCAGTATTACGAATGGATGCAGGACAAATATCCCAGCATTTTTCAGCAGATTCAACAGCGCGTGAAGGAAGGCCGTTGGGAAATCGTCGGCGGCATGTGGGTCGAGCCGGATCTGAACCTGCCCGATGGCGAATCCACAGTGCGGCAGATTCTGGTGGGCAAACGCTACTTCGAGAAAAACTTTGGGGTCGATGTGCACGTCGGCTGGAACCCGGATTCGTTCGGCTATAACTGGCAGTTGCCGCAAATCTACAAAAAATCCGGCATCGACTATTTCGTCACTCAAAAAATGGGATGGAACGAAACCAACAAGCTTCCGCTGAAGCTCTTCTGGTGGCAGTCCCCAGATGGCAGCCGTGTCCTCACCTACTTTCCGCATGACTACGTCAACCAGATTGAGCCCGTGCGAATGGCTGACGATCTCGCCACGGCCATCGATCTAAACCCGGGCCAACGGGAGATGATGCACCTCTATGGCATTGGTGACCACGGCGGCGGTCCCACGCGAGACATGCTCGACAGCGGCTTACGCTGGATGGAACCGAACAAGGTTTACCCACGCCTCGAATTCGGCGTATCGCAAACCTTCTTCGACAGCCAGGCAAAGCTCGTAGACTCATCGAACGCCCCGGTATGGAACTACGAAACTCTGGCTGCACACAACACCACGCTGCCGCCCGCGGCCTCTGGAAAAATCAGCCTTCCCGTGTGGAACGATGAGCTCTACCTCGAATTTCATCGCGGCGTTTATACCACCCAGACACAACACAAATGGAACCTGCGACACGGTTCAGAGTGGCTGCTGAACGCGGAGAAATATTCCTCTCTGGCGTGGCTGGGCGGCGGAAACTATCCCGGTGACCAGCTGAATGCTGCGTGGAAACTGCAACTCTTCAATGGCTTCCACGATCTCGCCGCCGGCTCCGGCATCGGCGTCATCTACAAGGACGCGCAGAAGCAGTTCAACGTAATCCACTGGACGGCCGACCAGGCCACGCACAACGCGTTGACCGACATCAACAGCCACATCGACACCAGCGCGCGGGCGGGCGTACCGATCGTCCTCTGGAACCCTCTCAGTTGGAACCGTGCCGGCGTGGTGGAGGTGAACGTGCAAATGCCTCACGCCGAGCCGAATGGAATTTCTGTCCTCAATCCCGATGGCACTCTGGTTGCCTCGCAGGTGCTCTCGGAAGATGCGGCGACGCATAGCTATCGTTTGCTGTTGGAGCCGAAGGATGTTCCGTCGATCGGGTACACAGTGCTGCACGCTGTTCCGGGTTCGCGCAGGATTCCGAGCGATTTAACAAGCAGCGGAACCACCATGGAAAATTCCGTGCTGCGGGTCGTGATCAATCCGAAAAACGGCTGCATCGACAGTCTCTATGACAAGCAGTCGCATTTCGAAAGCATCGCGAAAGGCGGATGCGGAAACCTGCTGCAGGCCTTTGTCGACAAGCCGAAGGATTACGACGCCTGGAACATCGATGCGGACTTTACGCAACATGAAACGGATCTGACGATGGTCGACAGTGTGCAACTGGTGGAGCATGGTCCGGTGCGCAGTGTGGTTCGCATCACGCGTCAGTGGAGCAAATCGAAATTCGTGCAGAACATCATCCTTTACGCGGGCATGCGGCGCGTCGATGTAGTGAACGATGTGGACTGGAATGAAACGCACATCCTGCTGAAGGCCGCATTCCCTCTGGCCGCGAGCGGTCCGAAAGCAACGTTTGAGATTCCCTACGGCACTATCGAACGGCCGACGACGCGAAACAACTCCGTTGAAGACGCAAAGTTTGAAGTGCCCGCGCAGCGATGGGCGGACCTTGGCGATGAGCAGCATGGGTTTAGCTTCATCAACGATTCGAAGTATGGCTACGATGTGAAGGGCAACGTCCTGCGGCTTTCACTGCTGCGTTCTCCCATCTGGCCGGATCCCGATGCCGATCGCGGACATCAGCACTTTCGCTACTCGCTCTATCCGCATGCGGGTACATGGCGGGATGCGAATACTGTATTGCACGGTTTGGAGTTCAACTACAAATTGCGCGCGGCACAGGTCGACGCACACACGGGAGAACTACCGCCGACGCATTCTTTCATCACTGTCAAACCAGCGAATCTGGTGCTGACAGCGATGAAGAAGAGTGAGGACGGAAACAGCCTGGTGCTTCGCTTTTATGAATGGGCAGGAAAGAAAACCACGGCGGAAATCAGTGTGCCGGACGGCGCCTCGAATGCGGTTGCGGCCAATTTGATGGAGCACGACAACGGCACGCCGCTCAATGTTTCCGGCGGTCATATTACGATTCCGGTGGGATCGTATTCGATCAACACTGTGCGGGTGGATTACACAAATCGAGGTGCAGGTTTTTGGCAAGCGCAGAAGTAAACCTGCACCTTCAATTGCTCAACACGGGCCGGCGCCTGCGGATGCTCGCGACAGATAGATCTCGGCTTTGATGCCCGTGGCCTTTTCATAGCCTTCGCGAACGTTCTGGACGAACGCATCGGCCTGTTCTGCCGCGACCAGGTTCACTGTGCAGCCGCCGAACCCGGCGCCGGTAATGCGCGCGCCGTAGCAACCAGGCTGTTTTGACGCCAGTTCGACCATTGTGTCTGCCTCGGCACAACTGGCCTCATAGTTGTCTCTCATGCTCACATGGGCTTGATGCATCAGCCTTCCGAAGCTTGAGAAATCGTGCTGCCGCAGGGCTTCGGCGGCTTCGATTACACGGCAGTTCTCTGTCACCACGTGAAGGCAGCGGCGGAAGACGTTCTCCGGCATTTCACTCTTATGGGCGAGTAATTCCTGCTCCGTTACATCGCGCAGGACGCGGAGTTGCGGATGATATTGCTGGAGAATCTTTACCCCTTGCTGCACTTCGCGGCGGCGCAGATTGTAGTCGCCGCCATCGGATAACGAATGCTTCACCATGGTGTTGCAGATGACCATCATCACCTGCTTGGGCAGCGGCAATGCTTCGTATTCGAGCGAGCGGCAATCGAGCAGAAGCGCGTGTCCTTCAACTCCGCAGCAGGACGCGAACGGGTCCATGATGCCGCTCTGGGTGCCGATGAAATTGTTCTCCGCGAACTGACAAATCTTCGGAATCTCCTGCTTTTCGAGCGCGATTTCGGCGTGCGCGAGGACGGCGGTTGCGACGGCGACCTCTACGGAAGCGGAGGAGCTCAGGCCGGAGCCTAGCGGCACATTGCCGGAAATCGTCATGTCGAATCCGCCGCTGCTGATGCCACGTTGCGCGAGGCTCCATAGAACGGAGATTGGGTAATCGCTCCAGTGTTTACGCGGGGTTGCGGGCAACTCACGAAGGTCGATGCTGACCTGTTCGTCGAAGTTTTTGGAGTAGATTTTTGCGGTGGAATCTTTGCGCGGACTGAGGACGGAGACCGTGCGCAGATCGAGCGCGGCTGGCATGACGTAGCCTTCGCTGGTGTCGGTATGTTCGCCAATCAGGTTGACGCGGCCGGGGGCTTGAAATGCTGCGCCCGCGGAGCCGAAACGTTCTCGGTGGATTGTCTGGAAATCAGGAGCGGTATGGCTCACCCGGCGCGCCTTTGCAGACTGCGTGGGAATCTCGAGGGTTCACGTCGGAGAATTTCGATGCCCGTTTTTGGTGCAGTTTTGTTTTTGAGAGAAACAAAAAAACAATTCATGATCGATCGAAACACCTTGGGATCTGTTTTGGGGGGTGGCTTGTCCTGGCTCTATTCTACCTACCCGGAAGCGGAAGTGCGCCAGCGCGGGATCGAATTAATTCGATTTTGGCGTGAAGTTGGGCGATCTAAAGGGGATTGCGAGGTCGCCAGAGGCGAATGTTTTTCGCGATGCCAGGGGTCGCGCCCGTTACTAAAGAAGCAAATTCCCCCGGTTTCGGGGTTGAAATGCAGGTCTTTTTTTTAGACGTGTCCTAAAGGTTTAGGAGTCCATGTCGCGGAATCCGTGGCAGTTACGTAGCGCGCGAAAACAGGTGTTTTTTTCGAAAATGCGGTGTGCGAAACCGGACAGTCGAATCTCCCCCGGCTGAGCGAAATACTACCTCAGGCGCTAAAGCGCGATGCTTGGCTGCGCTTATCCCTCGCTAAAGCCGGGGTCTACCGGAATGCTTATTCCTCCGGCTCTGCCGGGGGTTTATCTGCAGGGCTTAATCCCGCGGCTCTGCCGGGGGGTCTCCCTGCGCTTGCGGGTGAGGCGGGCGGGTCGGGGGCTGTCGTTTGGGGTTGCTTATCAGCCGAAGCGGCCGGTTATGTAGTCCTGGGTCTGCTGTTTTTCCGGGTTCTGGAAGATCTGCCGGGCGCGGTTCAGTTCAATCAATTCGCCGGCGAGGAAGAAGCCTACGTAGTCGGCGACGCGGGCGGCCTGGAGCATGTTGTGGGTGACCATGATGATGGTGCAGGTGTTCTTGATCTCAAACAGGAGGTCTTCGATTTTCGCGGTGGAGATAGGATCGAGGGCGGAGCAAGGCTCGTCGAGCAGGAGGACTTCCGGATCGACGGCCAGGGCGCGGGCAATGCAGAGGCGCTGCTGCTGGCCGCCGGAGATTCCGTTGGCGGACTGGTTGAGCTTATCTTTCACTTCATCCCACAGGGCGGCGCGGCGCAGGCTCTGCTCGACCTTGTCGGCGATTGCGCGGCGGGTGAGCCGGTGTTCCAGGCGCAGGCCGTAGGCAACGTTGTCGAAGATAGATTTGGGGAACGGCGTGGGTTTCTGGAAGACCATGCCGACCACGCGACGCAGGGTGGTGGGGGGAATACTGAACAGGTCGCGATCGCCGAGACGGATGTCGCCTTCCACGCGGGTGCCGGGAATGGTCTCGTTCATCCGGTTGAAGGTTCGGAGAAGGGTGGTCTTGCCGCAGCCGGAGGGCCCGATGAAGGCGGTTACGCGCTTATTGGGAACAATCAAATTGATGTTTTTGAGCGCCTGGTGATGGCCGTAAAAGAAGTTGAGGTCGGCCACGGTGAACTGCGGCCAGGGCAGTTGTTCTTCTGCGCCGTCTTTTCCCGCAAAACGGGTTTCGTGGGCTTTGGACAGCTGACTGAGATCGAATGGCTTCATTGTTGAACCCGGCGATTGGGACGAATCGGCATTCCTGTCGCGAGAGACAGGAGCATGGCCCTCCATTTCGCTGCGTTTCGGTCGGGATGACGCGTTATTTCCGAAGCTAGCCATGGGACAGCTTCTTTCCACGGGCCAGAATCAGCCGGGCGGCGATGCTGACCACCAACAATCCTGAGAGTAGCACGAAGCCCGCGGCCCAGGCCTGCTGGTGCCACTCGTCATAGGGAGAGATGGCGTAGTTGTAGATGACGACCGGGAGCGAGGCTGTGGGCTGCATCCAGCCGGGGCTGTTGAACTGGTTGCCGAAGGCGGTAAACAGGAGCGGAGCGGTTTCGCCGGCGACGCGGGCGATGTCCAGCATGATGCCGGTGATGATGCCGTAGATGGCGGCGGGGATGACGATGGTGAAGATTGTTTCCGACTTGCTGGCGCCGAGGGCGAGGCCGCCTTCCCGCAGGCTGCGGGGAACGGCGCGGAGAAAATCCTCGGTGCTGCGCAGCGCGATGGGGATCATCATAATGCCGAGGGCGACGCCGCCGGCGAGGGTTGAGAAGTGGTGCATGGGGAGAACGACGAGGGTGTAGACGAAGATGCCCATGACGACCGAAGGCACGCCGTTGAGCAGGTCCGTGGTGTAACGGACGGTGAAGCCGGACCAGCCGCCGGCAAACTCCGACAGATAGATGCCGCCGATGAGGCCGATGGGAACGCCGATGGCGGTGGCGAGGAGGAGCAGCTTGACGGTGCCGAGGATGGCATTGGCGACGCCGCCGCCGGGCTGGCCGACGGGCGCGGGGAGCTTGATGAAAAAGTCGAGATTGAGCGCGCGGGCGCCGTGCCAGAGCAGGTAGGCGAGGATGGTGAAGAGCACGGCGACGACCAGCAGGGTGCAGAGGCCGGTGAGGGTGAGCATGACGGCGTTTACGATTTTGCGGGGCATGGGGGGGTAAGACCCAGGTAAGCTCCGCATACCTGGGGCACCCGGGGTTTTTCGAGCCGGGACGGGGTGCTCATGCGGTTACCTCGTGGGATTTCATGGTGAGCATGAGGAGGCGGGCGAGGGCGTTGATGATCATGGTGACGGCGAAGAGGACGAGGCCGAGTTCGATTAAGGCGTGCAGGTAGAGGTCGCCGGTGGCCTCGGTGAATTCGTTGGCGATGACGGCGGCGATGGTGTAGCCGGGCGCGAGCAGCGAGGTGGAGATCTGGGGGACGTTGCCGATGACCATGGTGACGGCCATGGTTTCGCCGAGGGCGCGGGCGAGCGCGAGAAAGATGGAGCCCATGATGCCGGGGCGGGCATAGGGAACGACGGCGCGCCAGGTGACTTCCCATTTCGTCGCACCGAGAGCCATCATCGCTTCGCGTTGAGAGACGGGCACGGCCAGCAGAACTTCCCGGGAGATGGAGACGATGAAGGGCACGACCATGATGGCGAGCACGACGGAGGCGGAGAAATAGCTGACGCCATAGAACGTTCCCTGAAAGATGGGAAGCCAGCCGAAGGCTTTCTGGAAGTACGGCATGAAGGAGCTCAACAGGGGAATGAGGAGAAAGATGCCGACCAGTCCGTAGACGACGCTGGGGACGGCGGCGAGCAGCTCGATTAAAAAAGTGAGCGCGTTGGAAATTTCGCGCGGGGCCAGTTCGGCGAGAAAGATGGCGGAGCCGAGGCCGATGGGGATGGCGATGATGAGCGCGAGAGCAGAGGTAACCAGGGTTCCGTAGACAAAGGGCCACGCTCCAAAGAGGCCGTTGACGGGGTCCCAGGTGCTGGTGAAAAGGAAATGCCAGCCGAAGGTGTGACGGGCGATGCGGGAGTAGACCCAGAGGTGCTGGACGAGCAGGGCGGTGATGACGATGATCGACCATCCGCCGGCGAGGGTGATGAGATGGACGATTTCGTCGCCCTTGCGGAGGCGTTCAAAGATGGACTGTTTTTTGTCAAGGCCCCGGGACGGGATTGGACGGCCCGGGCTGGTTAGTACGAGGTTGCCCATTTTGTTGCTCCTGCTGAGATTTCAATCCCACTCAAGCCAAAAGACGGCTTGAATGGGGCACCGTCTGGATTTTTAAATCCCACTCAAGCCAGAAGACGGCTTGAATGGGATACAGTCGGCATTTTTCTTATCTTCAATATTGCAATTTTTTCATCTGTACTAATTCCTTTTGCACGACTGCTCCGGGGAGCGGGGCGTAGGCGAGCGGCGTGTTGTACTGCTGGCCGGCGGTGAGGGCCCATTGCAGGAAGGCCTTAAGCGCTTTGGCTTTGGTCTGGTCGTTCATTTTTTCCGGGATCAGCAGCCAGGTGTAGGTGGAGATGGGATAGGCCTGGGCTCCCGGGGGATTGGTGATGGAGACGCGGAAGTCGGCGGGCATGGTTTTGGTGGCTCCGGCGGCGGCAGCGGTTACGGAGTTGAGGCTGGCCTTGACGAAGTTGCCGGAGCTGTTTCTGACGTCGCCGTAGAGGATGTGATTTTGGATGGAGTAGATCAGCTCAATGTAGCCGATGGAGTTGG
This sequence comes from uncultured Acidobacteriota bacterium, assembly GCA_963744615.1. Classification (GTDB taxonomy): domain Bacteria; phylum Acidobacteriota; class Terriglobia; order Terriglobales; family Acidobacteriaceae; genus JAKAAZ01. Next base: position 606,025 of record CAVUUE010000003.1, on the reverse strand, counting down.
GAAGGCGGCGGATGAGGCCGCTGACGCCCTCATTGCCCTTTCCGCCGAGGCCGACGGGCCAGTTGACGGAGGTGCCGACGCCGACTTTGCTCTTCCACTCCGGACTGACTTTGGCGAGATAGTCGACCCAGCAGTAGGTGGTGCCGGAGCCGTCGGAGCGGTGGACGACGATGATGCCGGTGTTCGGGAGCTTGACGCCGGGGTTGGATTTTTGAATCTCGGGATCATTCCATTTGGTGATGTGTCCGAGATAAATGCCGGCCAGGGCGGCGGGGGTAAATTTCAACTGCGCGGACACGCCGGGGATGTTGTAGGAGGGCACGTCTGCGCCGAGGGCGGTTGGGAAATGGAGGATGGCGAAGCCGCGTTTCTGCTGGGCTTCGGCGAGTTCTTTGTCTGTCATAGGACCGTCGGTGGCGCCGAAGTCGACGGTGCCGGCGATGAGCTGGCGGATGCCGCCGCCGGAGCCGATCGACTGGTAATTGATCTGCACGTTGGAGTGCAGCTTGTTGTACTGGCTGGCCCAGCTGGAATAGAGGGGATAGGCAAAGGTCGATCCCGCTCCGGTGAGCGAAACGGTTTGCGCGAAAGCGCCGGCGGTGGTGATGAGGGCCAGTGCGAGGAGGCGACGAATCATAGAAGAATCCTCTTCTGTGGAAAATCGAATATGAGGGATGGACCCGGGGGGTGGGCGCTACCCTGCTTGGGACACTTGCCTCTTCCTTTTACGGCATCAAGGTGAAAAGAATATGAATTTGCAGCGGGAATTTCCCGGCGGGATTGTCGCATGGGGGGCGATTGGCGGGGCGGGGCCGGGCGCGGTAGACTTCGAAGCAAATGTCGATATCTACGGCGAGCCTGAGATTGAGCGAACTTTCAGCGAATGCTATGCAGTCGGAGATTCGCGCCATGTCGGTCGAAAGCGACCGGGTGGGCGGGATCAACCTGGCGCAGGGTGTTTGCGATACGGAGGCACCGGCGCCGGTGGTTGAGGGCGCGATCGCGGCGATTCTCGAGGGGCGGAATATTTATACGCGGGCCGATGGGATTGCGGCGTTGCGGGAGGCGATTGCGCGGAAGCTGGCGCGGTATAACCGCATGGAGTGCGATCCGGAGACGGGGGTGCTGGTTACGTCGGGGGCTACGGGGGCGTTCCACGCGGCGTGCATGGCGCTGTTGAATGCGGGCGATGAGGTGCTGCTGTTCGAGCCGTTTTACGGCTATCACCGGAACACACTGCAGTCGATGCGGGCGGTGCCGGTGACGGTGGAGCTGGAGGGGCCGCGGTGGGAGGTCGACTTTGACCGGGTGGCGAAGGCGATCACGGGGAAGACGCGGGCGATGGTGATCAACACGCCTTGTAATCCCAGCGGCAAGGTGTTTACGCGGGCGGAGCTGGAGGGGATTGCGGCGCTGGCGGAGCGGCATGATCTGTTCGTAATTACGGATGAGATCTACGAATATTTTTTGTGCGGCGGGGCGGAGCATGTGAGTTTTGGGTCGCTGCCGGGGATGGCCGAGCGGACGATTACGATGTCGGGATTCTCGAAGACGTTCAGCGTGACGGGCTGGCGGCTGGGGTATTTGGCGGCGGACCCGCGGTGGATTCCGGCGATCGGATATTTTCACGATCTGACGTATGTGTGCGCGCCTGCGCCGTTGCAGCATGGGGCGGCGGCGGGGCTGCTTGCCTTGGGGGACGATTTTTATCGCGGGCTGGCGCTCGAATATGAGGGCAAGCGCGACCAGCTGGTGGATGCGCTGACGGCGGCAGGGCTCACTCCTTCGATTCCGGATGGGGCGTATTACATTCTGGCGGATGCATCGCGGGTGCCGGGAGCGAATGCGCGGGAGAAGGCGCGGGCGCTGCTGGCGCGCTGCGGCGTGGCGGCGGTGGCGGGGAGCGCGTTTTTTACGAGCGGGCGTGGGGAGAATCTGCTGCGGTTCTGCTATGCGAAAAAGGATGCGCCGCTGGCGGAGGCCTGTGAGCGGCTTCGCGGATTGAATTTGTAGGGCGGAATCGATTCAGGTTGGGAGGGACATTCTGAGCAGGAAGAAAATTCGTGTGGCGCGTCGTCCGATAGCGCGTTGGGCGCGGCCGTTTCTGCGTTTTGCCGGGATTGAAAGCGCGGGTGGGATGGTGCTGGTGGCCTGCGCGATTATTGCGATCGTGTGGGCGAATTCTTCCTGGGGGAATTTTTACGCTTCCTTGCTGCATGTTCCGATAACGATCGGGTTCGGCCATTTGCGACTGTCGGAGGATGTGCATTACTGGATCAACGACGGCCTGATGGCCGTTTTCTTTTTGTTTGCCGGCCTGGAGATAAAGCATGAACTGCTGGTCGGGGAGTTGTCGTCGGTTCGGCTGGCAGCGCTGCCGGTGCTGGCGGCGATGGGCGGGGTGATCTTTCCGGCATGCATCTATGCGCTGCTGAACCATGGGCGGGCGACATCGGGCGGATGGGGCATTCCGATGGCGACCGACATTGCGTTTGCGCTTGGGATTCTGGCGCTGTCGGGGAGCCGGGTGCCGGTCGGGCTCAAGGTTTTTTTGACGGCGCTCGCGATTGTGGATGATATTGCGGCGGTGCTGGTGATCGGGATTTTCTACACGACGCGCATGCATTGGGAGATGCTCGGGGCGGCGTTTGTTTTTCTTGCTGTGGGTGCGGTGGCGAATCGCATCGGGGTCACGCATGTGAGCGTGTATCTGGCGATTGGGATTGCGGTGTGGTATTGCATGCTGCGGTCGGGGGTTCATCCTACGCTGGCCGGAATTCTGGTGGCGTTTGTCATCCCGGCGAACCGGTACCTGGATACACCGGAATTTCTGCGGCGGTCGCGAGAAGAGCTGCGAACCGTGGAGGATGCGAATGCGCGCCATGGATATGGGACGAGGAGGGCGCGGGCGGCGTTCATCCGGCTGCAGATGCAATCGCACCTGGTGGAGGCTCCGCTGCTGCGGCTGGAGCGGGGCCTGGAGCCGTGGGTGGCATTTTTCATCATGCCGTTGTTTGCGCTGACGAATGCGGGCGTTCGGCTGGGCGGAATTCGGTCGAGCGATCTGCTCGATCCCGCGGTGCATGGGATTTTCCTTGGGCTGCTGTTTGGGAAGCCTTTGGGGATTATGCTTTTTTCCTGGATTGCGGTGCGGTTTGGGGTGGCGCATCTGCCGGAAGGGGTTTCGTGGAAGCATCTGCATGCGGCGAGCTGGCTGGCGGGGATCGGATTTACGATGTCGTTGTTCATTTCCGCGCTGGCGTTTGGCGCCGGGCATGAGGACATGCTGGCGAAGATCGGGATTTTGTCGGCTTCGGCGCTGGCGGCGATTCTGGGGTCTCTGTTCCTGAGGTTTTGCCCTAAGGTGGCGGGGGAAGGGATTCGGGGTTGAGAATCTGACACCCGCATTCTTTTGAGTCCGTCATTGGAACGGGGTACGCGGGCGATCCTTGTTCATCCCACCCTAGCCGCACTAAAACGCGGCTAGAATGGGGCACCCGGATTTTCACTCCGATTCTTCACCCGGATTTTTCACTCCGGATTTTCTACTCAGACGAATGCTAGTACAACAGCGCCTCGGTCGGGCTATGCGGCTTCGGTCGATTGGAATGCGGCGGTGTGGGCGTCGTAGATGGATAGGACTTTGCCGCCACGATCGGGATCGGTGGACCAGCTTTTGGAGACGGCCACGATGTATTGCTCGCCGGTACCGGCCTTGAGGGCGGCCTGATAGTTGGGGAAGGTGCGGCTGAGATTGTTCAAGAGGGCCATCCTTGCGGCGAAACATTCGGTAAAGCCGGGAAATTTCGTCCAGTTTGCCAGCACCGTCATCCAGTGGTCGTGGAGATATTCGCGCGTGGGCATGGTTATGGTTTCGGTTCCTGGGAGCGGCGGATGGCTTTGTTTCTGGCCGAATAAATTGTGGGCTTCGACGGCGAGTTTCGAGCGGCCCCAGCCGGATTCGAGGGCGGCTTCGCAGGCGGCGTATTCCGGGAAGATGTGGTGCGCGGCGCGGGCGGCGTTCGCGGCGCGGGTCAGGAACAGGGATTGAATCGACATGGCGGGGCCCTCTTTGGAAAACAGCTCTACGACTAGTATTCGCGTGTCGATGGATTGAATGTGCCAAATCTGGCGAATCTATTTTTTGGGTAGGTTGACGAATCTTGGTTCTCTTATGGATTCGGCAGTTCCATCAGCGCCTGAAGGCGCATTCCTGCGGACGCGGTTCCCCGGACTATGGTCCGGGGTCTACTTGTTTCAATGCGGTTCTCGGGATTGAAGTTCGGAGGTGTACCTGTTGGGGCGGGATTGTTCCGTCCCACCCTAGCCGCAAAGAACGCGGCTAGAATGGGGCACCCGGCCTCTGACACAGGCGGGGATTTAGATTACGAAGTATTTCGCCTGGGGATGGTGGACGATGATGGCGTTGGTGCTTTGCTCGGGGTCCATGTGGAAGCCCTCGGTGAGACGGACGCCTATGTTTTCCTCCGGCTTTAACAGCGCGAAGATTTTGGTCTGGTCCTCCAGATTGGGGCAGGCGGCGTAGCCGAAGGAGTAGCGGGAGCCGCGATATTTCTGGTGAAACAGGTCGCGGACTTCCGGCGAATCTTCCTGGCCGATGCCGAGCTCGGAGCGAATTTCCTTGTGCAGCCACTCGGCGAGAGCTTCGGCGGTTTCGACGCTGAGACCGTGGGCGTAGAGATATTTTGTGAAGTCGCCGGCTGCGAACAATTTCTGTGTCATTTCGCTGGCGCGCGAGCCTACGGTGACGACGGAAAAGCCGATGACATCGAGCTTGCCCGATTCGACGGGCAGAAAAAAGTCCGCGATCGAGAGCTGGCGGCCTTCGCGCTGGCGGGGAAACTCTATTCGTAACAGTTCCTGTTTCGTTTTGCCGGCGGCTGCTTCCGGATCGTAGACGATGACGTGATTGCCCTGGGTGTTGCAGGGGAAATAGCCGTGCACGGTTGCAGGCTGGAGCCAGCCATCGCGTTTGGCTTCGTGGATGAGGCCGCGGAGAATGGGGCGGTATTTTTCCTCGACGAGCCGCACGTAATCCGTGGCGGAAGCGGTTTTGAGCTGCCACTGATTTTTGAAGAGCGCCGTTTCGTTGATGTAACCGAAGAGCTCGTCCATGGGAAATTCCTTGCGGACGCGGATGCCCCAGAAGGGCGGGACGGGAACTTCGGTGACGTCCTGAATGACGTGCGAGCGCTTGGTGGAGGCGGGCGGGGCGGGCTCGGATTGTTCTTCCGGCAGAAGATTTTTTCGCTCGAATGTTTTGACCGTCTGGCCATCCTGAATGCGTTCGCCGCGGACAGATGCGTCCGCCGCCGTGAGGTCGCCGATGACGTGGAGGCCGGCGAAGGCGTCTTCCGCGTAGTAGACGGGACCTTTGTATTCGCGGCGAAGATCGTCTTCGACGTATTTGCGCGTGAGTGCCGCGCCGCCGCAGATGACGGGGATCTGACTTTCGAGATGCTGCAAATCCTGAATGACGTACTTCATCTCCAGCGTGCTTTTGACGAGCAGGCCGCTGAGGCCGATGGCGTCGGCTTTATGTTCGTGCGCGGCCTGGATGATGATGTCGGACGGCTGCTTGATGCCGAGGTTGACGACTTTGTAGCCGTTGTTCGAGAGGATGATGTCGACGAGATTTTTTCCGATGTCGTGCACGTCTCCCTTGACGGTTGCGAGGACGATGGTGCCGCGCTGGGAGCCTTCGACGCGCTCCATTTTCGGCTCGAGATATCCGACGGCGGCTTTCATGACGGAGGCGGAATCGAGCACGGAGGGAAGCTGCATTTTGCGCGCGCCGAAGAGCTCGCCGACGGTCTTCATGCCGTCGAGCAGGACGGTGTTGATGAGCTCGAGCGGGGTATAGGTTTCAAGCGCCTGCTCCAGCAGGTCCTCGAGCGATTTCTTTTCCGCGCCCGCGCCGACGCTGCGTTCGCCGCGAATGATGAGCTGCTTGAGCTTGTCCTCAATGGTGAGGGCTTCGACAGCTTCGGCTTCGGGCTCGGCGTTGGGATCTTTTTGCAGATTGGCGAAGTAAGCCATGAAGACCTGGAGCGGGTCGCCTTCGGAGGTGTCGCGGAATATGAGTTTGCGCGCAAGCTCCACTTCCCTTTCGGGGATTTTGTAGAGCGGATAAATTTTCGAATAGTTGACGATGGCCATGTCGAGGCCGCGATCGACGGCTTCCTTGAGGAAGACGCTATTGAGCACGCGGCGCGAGTAGGTGGAGAGGCCGAAGGAAATATTGCTGACGCCGAGAATGGTTTTCGAGGCGGGCAATTCCTGTTTGAGCAGGCGCACGGCCTCGAGGGTTTCGATGCCGGCGGTGCGGTAGTCTTCCTGGCCGGTGGAGATGGGCAGGGTGAGCGGATCGAAGATGAGGTCCTGCGGGCGCAGGCCGTATTTATCGGTCGCGAGATGGTAGATGCGCTTGGCGACGGCGAGTTTTTTCTGCGCGGTGAGGGCCATGCCATCTTCATCGATGGTGAGGGCGATGACGGCGGCGCCGTAGCGGCGGGCCATGGGCAGGACTTTCGAGGTCCGCTTTTCGCCATCCTCCAGATTGATGGAGTTGATGAGCGGCTTGCCGGGGATGCGCTTGAGCGCTTCCTCGATGACGTCGGCTTCGGTCGAGTCTACGAGCACGGGCGCAGGCACGCGGGTGGCGATTTTTTCGAGCACGCCGTTCATGTAGGCTTTTTCATCTTCGCCGACGATGGCGCAGCAGAGGTCGAGCATCTGCGAGCCTTCCACAGCGAGGCGTTTTGAGAGTGCGAGGATGCCGTCGTAGTCGCCGGTGCGGACCATTTCCCGGAACACGGGACTGCGGGTGGTGGTGTTCATTTCCTCAGCGACGATTACGGGCTGGCCGTCGATTTCAAGCGGGATGGCGGAGAAGGCGCTGGCGGCGACACTCTGCGGAACGGCATTTGTAACAGCGGGTGTTGCATTTGCAACGGCATCGACGACGGCGCGGAGATGTTCGGGCGTGGTGCCGCAACAGCCGCCGACGATGCGGACACCGTACTCCTCGACAAACTGCTTGTGATAGCGGGCGAGCTCGTCGGGAGTGAGTGCGTAGACGGCGTGGCCGCCGACGTTCTGCGGCAGGCCGGCGTTGGGCAATACGCTAACCGGGCGGGTTGCATTTTGGCACAAGAAGCGTACGGCGTCGTTCATTTCGCGCGGGCCGGTGGCGCAGTTGAGGCCGATGATGTCGGGCTGGAAGCATTCGAGCACGGCGAGGGCGGCGCCGATTTCGCTGCCGAGAAGCATGGTGCCGGTGGCCTCCAGGGTGACCTGCATCTGCACGGGCAGGCGTCTACCGGTGGCGCGCATTGCGTCTTCGCAGGCGGCCAGAGCGATTTTTCCCTGGAGAAGATCCTGACAGGTTTCGATGAGCAGGAGGTCGACGCCGCCTTCGATGAGGGCCTCGATCTGCTCGCGATAGGTGACGGCCATGTCGTCATAGGAGATGTGGCCGAGCGAGGGCAGCTTGGTGGTGGGGCCGATGGAGCCGGCGACGAAGCGCGGCTTTTCGGGCGTGGAGAATTCGGCGGCGACCTGTTTCGCGAGCTGGGCGGCGACGATGTTCAGCTCGCGGGTTTTTTCCTCGAGCTGATATTCGGCGAGGACGATGCGCGAAGAGCCGAAGGTGTTGGTTTCGACGACATCGCAGCCCACCTGAAAAAAGCTGGCGTGGATGGCGCGGATGACATCGGGACGGCTGAGGACGAGCAGCTCATTGCAGCCTTCCTTGTCCCAAAAGTCGTCGACGGTGAGGTTATATTTCTGAATGCTGGTGCCCATGGCACCGTCGTAGACAATTACGCGTTCTTTGAGGACCTCTGAAAAGTTTTTCATGTGACCTTTTTATGCTGCCGGTTATTGCTTTTCGGAAGGATCGATGAATGCCATTCCGGTTTCCGCATCGACTTTTTTGTGCATCGCGTTGGGATATTCCGTCACGATGATTTCCATGGTTGGCCAGACGTGGGCCTGCAGGAGGTGTCCTCCGCGGGTGCTTCCGTCCGGGAGCCCGACGACCATGTGGATATGAACGACGGGCTTGTTGTGAAACAGGGCGATGTCGCCGAGCATGGAAAGCGCCTCACACTGCTGGTCGATCGGGATCGGGGTGTGCTCCTTGTCGCCCTTGTGCAGGTAGCCGACGGTGGCGTCCTGAATTCCGCCGATGCCGGTGATGCGGGCGGCGCCGAGATGTTTCTGCAACGCGAACTGATTGAGACCGGCCATGACTTCATCTCCCCGGCCGAAGATGACGGCGTAGGTGGTTTCCTGCGGGCTGCGGTTGAGGACCTGGACCTGCATGTGAGGCGCGAGGTTTTTCTCCGGCTGCGGAGCGGCCTGGGCACGCGCGGAAAGCGGCGCTATTGAAAGAAGCGCGAGAGCGAGAGGCAGAATTCCGGATCGAATCATTGTGCAGACACTCCATGGGTTACAGAAAGAAAGCGGTGCCGCCGCTGTTGTAGCAGAAATGGCAGGCGCGAGGTCACCTGTTCTATCTTAACGACTGGAAACTTCGAATTAGCGGGTAGAAGCTGTCATGGCCGGGGAGCCCGGCATCGGGGCGAGCAGGTCTTCTTTGCGCATGATGAGGCTGGTGGCGTTCAGCGAGGCAGATTCGAAGCCGTGGCCGTGGGTGATGGCGTCGGTGGGGCAGGCCTCGACGCAATAGCCGCAGAAGATGCAGCGGTTGTAGTCGATGTTGTAGACCTTGGCGTAGCGTTCGGAGCTGGAGATGCGCTGCTCGGCGGTATTTTCCGCGGCTTCGATGTGGATGCAGTTCGATGGGCACGCGGCGGCGCAGAGGAAGCAGGCGACGCATTTTTCCAGGCCATTTTCATCGCGCTGGAGCACGTGCCGGCCGCGATAGCGAGCTTCAAATTTCGCTCCGCGCATGGGGCCGGGGCCGTCGGGATAATTCTCCACCTGTGTCGGCTGGAAGATTTCTCCGAAGGTGACGCTCATTCCCTTGGCAACGGCGGCGATATCGCGGACAATCGACATACTTTGATTATACGAGATGAGGCTCTGGGTATGGATCGGGCGAAAGCTTTAGGCTGGTGTGGATTTTATATTGTTGTTTTATTTCTGGTTCTTCCAAATAGATGCCCAGCCCAGCTAGATTCGACTGAGGTCCGCAAGGCGCCCACGAATCTCCTGTTCATTTACGGCAGCGCTGCTCATGCGATTGCGATCGACGCTAGGCTGCTTCGAGCCATGCCGCAAATTCAAGTCAAAGCAGTGAACAATACCAACAGCAAGACTGAAAGCTATTCCGGTGTTCCGCTGAAGGACTTGCTGGCGAGGGCTGGAGTCACAGCGGCGGCGGCGATCTCGCTTGCCGCTGTCGGTCAGGACGGGAGTAAGGTCGTGCTGTCGGCGGCAGAAACAAACGCGGCGTTTCAGGATGGAAACCAGATCATCGTCGCAGATGGGATGGATGGCGGAGCTCTGAGTGTTTCGGACGGCCCTTTGATGCTGGTCGTTTCCGGCACGGGCCCGGCGCATTTGGTTCCGAATCTCGCACGCATTCAAGTCAATACTGCGAAATAGATGCAATCCGTTATTGAGCGCGTTTTGATTTATCGGCTGGGCAGTTTGGGCGATACGGTGGTGGCGCTGCCCTGCTTTCATGCGATTGCGCGCGCCTTTCCGGATGCGGAGAGATGTTTGCTGGGGAATATTCCAGTGCATAGCAAAGCTCCGGCGGCGTATGCAGTGCTGGAAGGATCGGGGCTGGTGCATGGGTTTCTGCGGTATCCCATTGCGACGCGCAGTTTGCCTGAGCTGATGACGCTGCAGCGGGAGATTCGCGCGTTTCGTCCGCAGGTGCTGGTGTATCTGACGCCGCGGCGGTCAGCGGGCGATGTAATGCGGGATGCGGCGTTCTTCAAATTGTGCGGAGTGCCGAAGATACTCGGACTGCCGCTGGCGCGGGAGGCGCGGGTGAACCGGGTTGATCCTGAGACTGGGGATTGCGAGCCGGAGGCAGAGCGGCTGACGCGGGGAATGCGTTCGCTGGGTCCGATCGATTTGAAGGACCGGGCGAACTGGGATCTGGGGTTGACACTCGACGAACATAAGCGGGCGGCGGAAGTGCTGGAGCCGGTGCAGGGGCGGGCGTTGATTGGCTGCTCCGTGGGAACGAAGATGCAGGCGAAGGACTGGGGCGCGGCGAACTGGCGCAGGGTGCTGGATGCGCTGGCGGCGGAGTTGCCGCAGTATGGGCTGGCGCTGATTGGGGCGAGTGAGGAGTCGGCGGCGAGTGAAGAGGCATCGGCGGCATGGGATGGGCGCCGGGTGAATTTGTGCGGGAGGATTACGCCGCGCGAGTCGGCGGCGGTGCTGTCGCGGGCGCGGATTTTTCTGGGACACGACAGCGGGCCGATGCACCTGGCGGCGGCGGTGGGGACGGCCTGTGTTGCGGTTTTCCCGGCGCGGAACAAGCCGCGGATCTGGTTTCCGTGGGGCGAGCAGCATGAGGTGGTGTATCACCGGACGGATTGCTGGGATTGCGATCTGGAGGTGTGCATCGAGCAGGAGAAGAAGTGTTTGACTTCGATTGCTCCGGCGGAGGTGCTGGGGGCGGCACGGCGGGTGCTGGCCCGGGTTTCCGCTGCGCATGGGTTGGTGGTGCGGGATTCTGTTTAGTCTGTCTTTGGGCCATCCGGAGCGGGGATTCTCTCCCACTCAAGCCAACGGACGGCTTGAATGGGGCACCCGCACATAGAAAACTTTCCTCAGCGGGTATTCTCCCACTCAAGCCAGGTGCGGCTTGAATGGCGCACCCTCGCTTTTTGGTGTCGCCTGATCTCGGAAACCCAGGTTTACACCCAGATTTATTTGCGCATGCGGCTTTAATGGCGTATCAACAAACGCTGGCGCAGACGGTTAAGATACAGGGGAACTCATTATGATTCGTGATCTCCATCGTGTTCTTGACCTGGTTGAGTCTGGCTTTGAGCGCTACCGCGTGCTGGTGGTGGGCGACCTGATGCTGGACCGGTATGTGTGGGGCGAGGTGAGCCGGATTTCTCCGGAGGCGCCGGTGCCGGTGCTGCGGTCGGTGCGGCGGACGCATGTGGCGGGCGGGGCGGCCAACGTTGCAATGAATCTTGCAGGGCTGGGGACACAGGTGTCGCTGGCCGGGTTTCTGGGAGAGGATGAGGAGGCGCAGGTGCTGCGCGGGCTGCTCTCAGGCCCGCAGATTGCGACCGATGCGGTGTGCGTGTGGCAGCGGGCGACGATTTCAAAGACGCGGGTGATGGCGGGGCGGCAGCAGTTGATGCGGCTCGATGTGGAGACTCCCGACGCGCCGTCGCCGGTTGAGATCCACGCGCTGCTGGGGGCGCTGACGAGCGAAATTTCACGGGCCGACTGCATTATTTTTTCCGATTACGCCAAGGGGGTGTTGCCGGAATATGTGTGCCAGCAAGTGATCGCGGAGGCGCGCAAACGCGGGGTTCCGGTGCTCGTCGATCCCAAGGGCGGCGATTTTTCGAAGTATCGGCAGGCGACGACCGTGTGCCCGAACCTGCAGGAACTGGCGGCGTGCACGGGGGCTGCGGCAGAGGATGCCGGCGGCGTTGATGGCGGCGGGACGTGCGCTGATTGCGCCGCTGGCGCTTGAATATCTGACGGTGACGATGAGCGAGCGCGGCATTCGGGTGCTGAAGGCGGATGCCGAGGACGATCTGCATGCGAGCGCGCAGGCACGCGAGGTTTACGACGTGTCGGGCGCGGGGGACACGGTGATCGCGACGCTGGCGGCGGCAGCGGCGGCGAAGCTGGACCTGGAGAGTGCGATTCAGCTGGCGAATGCTGCGGCGGGAATTGTGGTGAGCCGGGTGGGAACGGTGCCGATCGACCGCGCGAGTCTGCTGGCGACGCTGTCAACGGAGCTGAGCCTGAGCACGCAGGAAAAGGTTGTGGATCGCGCGGGGCTGTTGGCGCGGGCGGCGCAGTGGCGCAATCGAGGCGAGACGGTGGTGTTTACCAACGGATCCTTCGACCTGCTGCATATCGGGCACATCACGCTGCTCGAAGATGCGCATCGGATGGGCGACCATCTTGTGATCGGGCTGAACAGCGATGCATCGGTGGAGCGGCTGAAGGGACCGGCGCGGCCGATTGTGGGAGAGAAGGAGCGGGCGCGGATTCTGGCGGCGCTGGCCTCGACGGATGCGATTGTAATTTTCGAGGAAGACACGCCGCTTGAGACGATTGAAGCGCTGCGGCCGGATGTGCTGATCAAAGGCGGCGACTACACGGAAGCGACCGTGGTGGGCGCAGAGATGGTGCGGGGCTGGGGGGACGGGTGGCGATTGTGCCGACGGTGGCGGGATTCAGCACGACGAACATTGTGCGCAAACTGAGCGGTTCGCGCGGCGACGTTTCCGAGGAGAATGCATGATTGTCGTTACCGGTGGGGCCGGGTTCATCGGCAGCAATTTGATTCACGAACTGAATCGGGTTGGCGAGAGTGAGATTCTTTGTGTCGATAATTTGACGGACAGCGCGAAATTTTTCAACCTGCAGGGCGCGCAGTTTTCCGACTACATGGACAAGCAGGAGTTTCGCCGCGTGATTGCTTCGGGTGCGCTTGCGGGGAAGAACATTCGCGCGATTCTGCACCAGGGCGCCTGCTCGAACACGCTGGAAGACAACGGCGCGTACATGATGGACAACAACTTTACGTACTCCAAGGAGCTGCTGCATTTTGCGCTGCGGTACCGAATTCCATTTGTGTATGCGTCGACGGCGGCGGTGTATGGGTTGAGCGAGCGATTTGCGACTGAGCCGGAGAATGAAAAGCCGCTGAATGTTTATGGATTTTCGAAGCTGGTGTTCGACAACTATGTGCGGCGAATGCTGCCGACGGTCGAAAGCACGGTGGTAGGGCTGCGCTACTTCAACGCGTATGGACCGCGCGAGTTGCACAAGGGACGCATGGCTTCGGTGATGCATCATTTTACGAAGCAGATGAAGGAGACCGGTGCGATCCGCATGTTTCAAGGCTCCGGCGGATATGGCGACGGGGAGCAGCGGCGGGATTTTGTCTACGTGCGCGATTTGTGCCGGATGAATCTTTTTTTTGGTGGGCTGGGCGATGCGGCGCTTCGCGCGGAGATGGGCGAGGTGCAGGATGTGTACCAGGGAATTTTCAACGCGGGCACGGGGGCGAGTCGCAGCTTCAACGCTGTCGCCGGGGCGCTCAAGCAGGTGCATGGGCCGGCGAAGATTGAGTACATTCCATTTCCCGCGGACTTGAACGGGCGCTATCAACACTTCACCGAGGCTGACGTTACGACGCTGCAGCAGCGCGGGCACTATACGCGCGGGTTCACTTCGCTGGAGGATGGGATTGTGGAGACGTTCTCGGCTTAAATGGCGGCGGACCCGCGTGCTGCACGGGGCCTTTTTGACAACTGAAATTCTTGCCGATTTCTACGCTAAGGCCTGAGGGATGGCTTGTTCCCATTTTCCCTGTGCTTTCAGGATCAGCTCGACGACTTCCCTGGCCGCGCCCTGGCCGCCGCGGGCGTTGGTGATGTAGTGGCTGATGGCTTTCAGCTCCGGTGCGGCGTTTTGAACGGCGACTGCGAGGCCTGCGCGGGCGGCGAGCGGCATGTCCGGGAGGTCGTCGCCGAGGTAGGCTACTTCTTGTTCCGTGGCGCCGGCTTTCTGCAGGCATTCTTCGAATGCCGCCATCTTCGTTTCCTGGCCCAGATAAATGTAGTCGACAAGATTTTCTTCGGCGCGCTGCCGGACAGCTGGGGATTTTCTTCCTGTGATGAAGCCGGTTTTTATTCCCATGATGTGCGCGAGTTTGAGGCCGAGGCCGTCGAGGGAGCTGAAGATTTTTAGCTCGGCAATGCCGCCCTCATTGGGAAGGGACATGAGGCAGACACCGCCATCGGTGAGGGTGCCGTCTACGTCCATCAAAAACAATTTTATTTTTTTGGCGCGTTCGAGCAGCGCGGTGGGCGAGGCCTGTGGCATGATCTGAATTTTATCTTGAAGACGCGGGGAACCTTGTTGTAGACGCGGAAAATGGGCGCGCGCGTTTTTAGGATCGATCTGTTTATAGGATGTTGGAGATCTCTATGAGGTTGCGATCGGGGTCGCGCACGTAGATGGATTTTAGATCGCCGATTGCGCCGGTTCTTTCGACCGGGCCTTCTTCAATGTGGATTCTCTGGCTGGTGAGGTATTCGATGACTTCGGGGAGCGGTGCGGTGGTGATGAAGCAAAGATCTGCGGAGCCGGGGGTGGGGTGGGCGGCTCGTGGATTAAATTCGTGGCCGCGCTGCTCGATCTGGATTCTCTGGATGCCGAAGGAGAGGGCTTTGCGGCCTTCGAATTTGACCACTTCCATGCCGAGGACTTCGGTGTAGAAGTCGACCGTGGCGTCGATATTCGCGACGGTGAGGACGAGGTGATCGAGTTGCTCCAGGGCGAAGGCCATATGCGAACAATCCTAGTACAAAAACGCGGGGATGCGCTCTGGTGGGCAGGCCGGAAGAAGCGGGCCCGCTAGAGTTTGTGCACCAGCGGAGGGCCGCTGACCTGATGGACCTTCAGGTCAATGGTGACGTTGACGTGATCCTCGATCTTTACGAAGGGGATGCCTTTGTCCATTCCATAGTGTTTGCGATTGAAAACCAGGACTCCCTGGATGGAGTCGATGCCATTTGGCTTCCTGGGGATGGTGAGCTTCAGGCGCTCGATTCGGGAGACTCCGCGGATGGTGAAGTTTCCATCGACCTCATACGTTGTAGGGCTGGTCTGGACGATTTTTGTGGATTGAAATGCGATGGATGGATAGCGCTCGACGTCGAAGAAATCCTTCCCCTTGAGTTTGTTGTTCTTCATTCCGCTTCCGGTGTCGACGGTGGCGGCTTCGATCTGGAGATGGAGGACGCCGGTTGTTACGTCCGTGGAGGGAAAGGTGAGGGTGGCCTTCCACTTGTCGAATTTCCCGGTGAGCGCGACCGAGGATTTGACGGAAAAATTGATGCTGCTTTGGACCGGTGTGACGGTAAAGACCGGAGCTTGCGCGCGGCTTGCGGACGGGACCAGGATGAGAGCGAGAAGACAGAGGATGGCGGATCGCATTGTTGTTTGAGTGTGTAGTTTTTGCGGCAGCGGCGTCAATAGAAAGTTGCGGGATTGGCTTCGCTGCGTGGGCGGTGCAGAATGGCTTGTTTCGCACAGGAAGTACGGGATTTCCACCAAAATAAATGCCGAGAAATTGAGAAGTTCTCATGGCATACTTTCGTCAACGGGAAGAGAAATCTTTCAGAGAAGAAAGTGGAATTGAAAGCCAAGCTGGAGGATCGTCGACGAGACTCACTTCAGGCGACTGAAGACAGCAGGCGGACAGGAAGCTTTTACAACATGCAGGTACGGGAGGGCGCAGGATCTGTGAGTTCTGCTCGCTGATTCTGACGAGTTCTGGAAGGGCAAGGTTGTGATCTGGTGACCGAAGACCAGATCTTCGAAATTTCGGATTGCCGGGGGCGGGTTCTCGCGAGAGGATTCCGCCCTCTGGCTTTTTGTGTGGGGTAGTTCCGGGGGTATGACGGGCCCCTCAATCAAAGCTTCTAGCGTTCTGTAACATTGTATGTTTCTTCCGTGAATACTTCCCGTTCATCGCGGTGAACGAGCTTTACCGCTTCGCGGCCGTGGCGGACGGCTAGAATCACGACTTGTTTGCCGTCGTAGTGATATAGAGCGATGTAGGCTCCTGGCCGAATTCAATGACCCACTCTCGAAACTCGGCGGTAATTCTTCGATTGGGCGGCCAATTTCAGGATGCTTGCCGAGTGCTTTCACGCCTTGGCGGATTGTCTGGATGGCGTGCTGGGGCGCATCGGGACTTTTTGGAGCTAGAAAATCATAGAGCCGGGCTACGTCAGAAGTAGGCTTGAATGGCCACCCAGCACCATTTCGACCCTTCGAGAACAACTTGGAATCCTAGTAGACGAACGCGGTGCCCGATATCGAGTTTCAGTCTCTGCGGATTTGTATTGCTTTGCCGCTGTCATCCCACACGATCGGCACGTCTCCAAAGTTCAATTTATTTACATCTTCAAGCACGGCGTCAAACTTGGGGTAGGGGAATCTGAACACCAGGAGAAAGCGCGCTATCTGGTGCTGTTCCGGCGTGATGGGTTTGGCAATTTCATCCAGGAAGTAATCACATTTTCTTCTCAGATATTCGGGTAGCTGAGTGTATAAGGCCTTCTCAAATGCAAAGCCCGCATGCCTGCAGTGATGCGCCCATAGATACATACAAATTTGTTCTTCGGTCAATGTGCGAAGAGTCGAGGTTACGCCTCCGCAGGTAACATCGCTCCTTTGTCTTGTAATCTCGCCCTGTCGGCGATCCTCACGGGCGGCTTTTTGTTCGCCGTACGTAAAGAACGCGAGTATGAGCTGCAGTGTAAAGATCGGGATAAGAGCAAGTGCCTCCACCCAGGTAGCATTGGTCTCGGTCCACCATGTTCGAATACCGGACATGTCAATGACGTGCATAGAACTTCCCTCGACCTCACGGAGATCATTCGAAAAGAGTCTACAACCCGAGTTTGGACCAGATTGCGTCTACTTTGGATTTGGTGGCTTTGTCCATTTTTAGCATTTCTGGCCAGGGGCGTTGGAAGCCTTCGGCGGGCCACTTTCTGGTGGCGTCTATGCCCATTTTGCTGCCGTAGTTGGGGAGGCGGGAGGCGTGGTCGAGTGAGTCGATTGGGCCTAGCGTGAATTGAATATCGCGCTCGGGGTCAATATTGTTTGTAACTCGCAGGACTACTTCGGGGATGTCGTGGACGTTGCAGTCTTCGTCGACTACTACTACGCATTTGGTGAACATGGCCTGGCCGAGGGACCAGACTGGCGTGCATTACTTTGCGGGCCTGGCCGGGATAACTCTTTCGAATCGAGACGATCATGAGGTTGTGGAAGACGGCTTCGACGGGCAGGTTGATGTCGACGATTTCCGGGATGGTGAGCTTCATGAGTGGGAGGAAGATGCGCTCGACGGCCTTGCCCATCCAGGCGTCTTCCATGGGCGGCTTGCCGACGATGGTGGTCGAGTAGATGGGGTCGCGGCGGTGGGTGATGCAGGTGATGTGGAAGACCGGGTAGTCGTCGGGGAGGGTGTAGAAGCCGGTGTGGTCGCCGAAGGGGCCCTCGGAGCGCAGCTCGTCGAGGCGGACGTAGCCTTCGAGGACGATTTCTGAGGACGCGGGGACTTCGAGGTCCACGGTTTCGCACTTTACGAGCTCGACAGGCTGCTGGCGGAGGAAGCCGGAGATGATGTACTCCTCGATTTCCGGAGGGGCGGGGACGATGGCGGCGAAGGTGGTGGCGGGGTCGGTGCCGATGGCTACGGCTACTTCGAGGCGGTCCGGATGTTGAGCGGAGATGTTGGTGCGGACTGTGGTGTTGGTGGGGGTGGATGACAGGGTTGCGCCGCCGGCGGTTTCGGCCATTCTGGCTACGCGGGCGGAGGCGGGATCGTCGGAATTTTCGGCGGCGGATTGGCGGAGGCGGTCGCGATAATGTTCGGCGGCGACTTTCTGGCGCTGCCAGTGCATGCCGGTGGTCTGGCCGTCGTAGACCTGCATGCGGTACATGCCTACGTTTCGCTTGCCGGTTTTGGCGGGGCCTTCGGCGGAGCGCGGATCGCGGGTGACGACGCAGGGCAAGGTGATGAAACGGCCGCCGTCCTGGGGCCAGCATTGCAGGATGGGAAAGTCGAGCACGTTGAAGTTTTCGCGCAGGATGACCTGCTTGCAGGGGGCGTCTTTCGCGCCGACGAGTTTGGGGAAGAATTTTCCGACGTCGGCGAGCATGGGGAGCATGCGGATTTTATCGAGGAAGCCTTCCGGGGAGCGGAGGTTCATCAGCTCCTGAATACGGGCGGCGATTTCGTCGAGCGAGTCGACGCCAAGGGCGAGGCACATGCGGCGTTCACTGCCGAACTGGTTCATCAATACTTTGCTGCCCGGATAGCCTTTTACATTTTCGAACAGGAGGGCGGGGCCGCCGGGGGCGTAGCCCTGGAGCGCGTGGCCTTTGGACACGCGGTCGGCAATCTCCGCCATTTCGAGAATGGGGTCGACTTCCTGACGGATGTGGCGGATTTCCTTTTCTTTCTCGAGGGCTTTTATCCACTCACGCAGGTCGCTGTAGGCCACTGGTTATTCTCTCCCTTGCTGATTCTTCATCGTAATCCTTCGCCGGTGCGGCCATGTCTTGCCGAGCAAGACACGGAAGGAGCGATAGAGCGTTCGATTAACTGTCACTGCCTGCTGGTGACCTTGATCACAAAGGCGCCAGGGATCGGAATTCCTGCGTATCGGGGCGCTCGGCATCCGATGCATTCACGCGGTGAATATCAATCGCAGCCTGAGCAACCACAAAGCTTGCGATGCACTCTTACAGCGTTATAAGGGCAGGCGTGTGACGATGCCGACGCTGTATTTTCTGTTTTCAAAATCAAAAAAATGAGGAGTTGCACATATGTCCACAAATAAAACAGTTGGCGATATGAGTTCCAACATTTCCGACCGCGTATCTGATGCGGTTGATCAGACCAAGAGCAAATTAACCGAGTTTGGCTCCGCGGCGGCCGATAAGTTTGAGCAGAATCGTGTTTCAGCGGCGAGCGGTCTGGAAGGGGCGGCGGGCACTCTGCATCAGCGGGCGGATCAGCTTCCGGGTGGCGAGAGGGTTTCGCATATCGCGCACTCGGCGGCCGACAAATTGAGCGCGACGGCACAGTATGTTCGCCAGAACGACCTGAACAGCATGATGACGGACGTGGAAGATCTGGTGAAGAAGAATCCCGGACCGGCGCTGCTGGTTGCGGCGGGGCTCGGGTTCCTGATCGCGCGCGCACTGACGAGCGATTCACGCGGATAACGGCCTTCGGGCCGAGGCAAGCTGAGGAGAAGGTGCAGGTATGGCTCCAGGAGAGCGTTCCATAACAGATGTGTTGCAGGACATTGTTGCCAACGTGCAGGACATCGTCCGCTCCGAAGTGCGGCTGGCCAGAAGTGAAATGCTGGTCGAGCTGGGCAAGGTAAAAGCGGCTGCGCCGATGCTGATCGCGGGCGCAGTAGCGAGCCTGCTTGGGGCGCTGTTCCTGACGTGGACGATCGTATACGCGCTGTCACTTGTGGTGCCGATTTGGGCGGCGGCATTGATAGTGGCGGCGCTGATGGCGATTGTGGGCGGCATGACGTTGACGGCCGGCCTGAAGATATTGAAACGGGTGAACCCACCCGAACGAACCATCGCAAGCGTTAAGGAGAATGTGCAATGGGCCAAACAGCAAGTCAAATAGAGAACCATATTGAGGACACACGCGACGATCTGAGCTCCAACCTTCGGGAATTGGAGAACAAGGTGAAGTCGGTGACGGACTGGAGACACCAGTTTGAAAGCCGGCCGATGGCATTTCTCGGGCGTCGCGTTTGGCGGCGGGATGCTGCTGGCCAAGGCGATCGGCGGGCGCAGCAGCGGAGAGCGGCATCGGCACTACTATTACGGCGGAATCGGAACGGCGAGCTCCAGCGGAACATCGCACTCGACCGGAGGGGATTCAGGGCGCGCATCGCGTTTTTCTGGCCCACCTTCCCCGGCAATGGAACAGGCGCGCCACGCGTGGGAAAACATCAAGGGCGCGTTAGTGGGGGTTGCCGCGACTCGTTTGAAGGACTACGTGGAAGAATATGTCCCCGGGTTTTCAACGCAGTACAGCCAGGCGGAAGCCGAGCACCATTCGAAGATGAACAACAGCTCCAGAGTGAGCGCGTAGAGTGCCGGAACCCCACGTCTCGCAGGCGGGACGTGGGGCGACGCGCGGCTAAGACTTGAGCGGCTCTGCTTCGGAGCAGATTTCGCCTCCGGAGTTGCGGTCGGCCATCCAGCGATCTAAAAATGTGTGCGCGCAGCCAGCGCCGCACAGGTGCTTGATTCCCGCGCTGTGGCCCAGCAGATTGTCCCACGGCATGAGCTTTAGGACGGGGTGCGACGCGGGCTGGTCAGCAGCGGGCTCGCATTGGTTGACGGCCACCCACCAGCTTTCTGCCTCGCCCATAAGCTTGCCGCAAATATCACAGGTAAAACGCTCGACCCAAGCCATGTGAACCTCTGTTTCAGGAGGGGAAGTTTCCGGCGCCCAGCTCCGGCGTAATCGACGTTAGCATAAATGTTGGCGGAAAGATCATTACTCTCGGTGTGGAATCAGAACTGGCGCAGGGCGTCGAGGACATAGAAAGCGGCGATGGCCAAGGTGGCGAGCGCTTCGATGCCGCCGACGATGCGAATGACAGGCTCCAGGCGCTTCACGCGGGCAAACATCTCGTCCTGATCGCTATGCTGCATCTGGCTTCCGTCATCGAGAAACAGGCGATCCTCTTCATACTGGGTGAGGCTCATGCGATAGAGGACGAGGCCGAGCACAACGATGGCCAGCACTGCCCATAGAATCCAGATCGCGACGATCAAGCTCATCGGAGTGACCCCTTACGCTCCACAGTATCATTTGCGGGGTGGGTGTTGAGTTTGGGGTGTGTTGTGGACAGCG
Organism: uncultured Acidobacteriota bacterium; assembly: GCA_963744615.1. GTDB lineage: Bacteria > Acidobacteriota > Terriglobia > Terriglobales > Acidobacteriaceae > JAKAAZ01. The sequence goes on along the minus strand of CAVUUE010000003.1, from coordinate 585,378 downwards.
TCGTGAAGGCGAGACACGGGGCTGGCTTCTTCTTGTTTTAGCGGGGCGTTCGCCGTATCATAGAGGTGCGAGGATACTACTATGGCTACGATTACGACTGCTCCTGAAACTCCGGCGACCGATGCGGTGAAGGCTACTCCGGTTACGCTGACGCCGCAGGCGGTGGCGAAGGTGCGTGAGATTATGGCGACGCAAGAGCCTGTTCCGGCGGGTTTGCGGCTGGGCGTGGTGGGTGGCGGATGTTCCGGTTTCCAATACTCGATGTCGTTTGAAAATCAGCCGGGAATGATGGACAAAATCCTGAACTTCGAGGGCCTGAAGGTTTTTGTGGACGCGACCTCCCTGATGTATCTGAATGGGTGCGTGGTGGACTATCTGGAGACGCTGGAAGCTTCGGGGTTCAAGTTCGACAATCCCAATACGAAGAGCACCTGCGGGTGCGGATCTTCCTTCAACGCTTAGTTCTTAGTTTCGATTGAAAAAGCCCTCGCGCATGCGAGGGCTTTTTTGCTGATGTATCGGTTAAAGCCCGTCCACTTCGAGCAAAATTATTGCGGGCTGTTGCTGCCCATGGGGCTGGAACCGAGGCCGCTGCCTGAGTTGCCGAAGCCGCCGCTGTTACCGAAGCCGCTGCCCGAGCTGCCGGAATTGCCGAAGCCGCTTGAACTATCTCCAAATCCGCTGGAGTCGCTGCCCGAATCGTTTGAGGAACTGCCGAAACCGCTGCCGTTGGAGGAGCCGAAGCCTGATCCGCTGGAGGAGCCAAATCCTGATCCGCTGGAGGAGCCGAAGCCGCCGGAAGAGCCGAAGCCGCCGCCGAAGGAATTGCCAGTGGAATTTCCTCCCATCGGAGATGCCCCGGCCGGAGTGCCGATGCCGGCGCCGGCGGTGCCGCCGAGCTGGCTGGCCATTTGCTTCGCCGCTTCTTCCTGGGGATTGTAGATGAAATGCCAGCCGTCATAGATCGTCTTCATGCGGTAGGAGAGAATGGCTTTTTTCTTGAGCGGAACGGTGACGCCAATGATGGGCGCGCCGGTGGCGGAGCCGCCGAACATTCCACCGCCGCCTTGACTGCCCGACATTCCATTGAGGCCACCGGACATTCCGTTGAGACCGCCGTTCAGGCCGCCCCCCATGCCGTTCATGCCGCCGGACATTCCATTCATACCGCCCATCTGGCCGCCCGAGCTTCCGAAACCGCCGGAATTTCCCAGGCCATTGGAGTTTCCAAAGCCGCCGGAATTGCCGAGGCCTCCGGAGCTTCCGAAACCGCCGGAACTTCCGCCCATTTGATTATTGCCAAAGCCGCTCGATGATGAGTCGCCGAAGGAGGAGCTGCTGGACCCGGAATCAGCAGAGGCCTCGTAGGCGGCTGCCGTATCTTCCGAGCCGCTGGCGGCGAGGGCAGCCATCGGGTCAGCGGGAATGCCGTTAGGGCCGACGGCGACACCGTTCGAATCGAGCGCGCCCTCGGCGGTGGAGCCGGGAACGCCCTCGGCGGTGGAACCGGGAGCAGCGCCGCCGCCGAGCGGATTGGCGTTAGCGGAGGCCTCGCTGCTGGAACCGGCGGTATTCGGCGGGGTAGCGGGTGCGTCGTTGAAGAAGGTGTCGCCGCCGGAGTTGCCGGAGGAACCAAAATCTCCCCCGGAGTTGCCGGGGGAGCCGAAGCCGGAGCCGCCGCCGACGTTGCCGCCAAAGCCGGAAGCGCCGTTGAGGCCGTTGGACCCGCCGAAGGTGCCTGATCCGCCAAATGCGCCGAAGCCGGAGCCGCCCGCGGAGCCGGGCATTCCGCTGGCGACCTGCATTCCGGAGCCAGGCATTCCGGCGATCCCCTGTTGCATGCCGCCGAGTGTGCCGCCGCCGGCTGTCATCGGCTTACCAAAGAGACCCATGGCGACCATTGGGACCTGGCCGAGATGGAGCAGGATCCAGTCCTTTTTGCCGGTCATGGGATCGATGTAATCCTGCCGGAGGAAATGGATTTTGTTGGTCTCTTTGAGCTGGCCGATGGACATGGGATAGGAGCCCATTTTGCGATAGTAGAGCGCGATGGCGCGCTTGTATTGTTCGCCGCGATGAATGGTTTCGGCTTCCTTCTCGCGCTGAATCTGCTTGCTGATGCGGGGCGCGGCAATGGCGAGGCCGATCATCAAGAGAGCGATTAGGAATAGGAGGCCGAGCAGGAGGTAACCCTGCTCCCCGGAGCGGGAAGGAAGGCGGCGATTTCCAGGACGATCCGGAGGAGGCAGCACGCGAGAGACCCTACATTAAGGGTACGCTGACCGGGGGAAAAAGTCGCGGTTCCGCGAAGCCGCGTGGTGAGGAGTGGAGTCGCCGGGCGTGTCCTTAAGGACGGCAGGATTCCGCAAACTGAACTGGCTTAGTAGCGGCGCCGATCGCGGCGACGATGGCGACGGTGGTAGCGACGGTGATGATGGTGGTGGTGGTGATGGTACTGAGCATTCGCCGGTGTACAGGTTGCCGCCAGTCCGAAGAGCATGAAGAGTGCGATGAACCAGCGTCCAATTTTGTTCGATCTCAAAACGATTTCTCCTGTGCCGGATGAACCGGGCAGCTCCACGATTGAGATGGGCGATTGCGCATCTCTGTTGGCTGAGACAAATCTGGTGGGCAGTGAGGGATTCGAACCCCCGACATCCTGCGTGTAAAGCAGGCGCTCTAACCAGCTGAGCTAACCGCCCATTGAATGGCCGCCGCGGATTGTCTCAGTCTATGGAAGGGGGATGGGTGGGTCAAGCCGAGGGCTTGGTAGACTCATCGAGTGCGCCGCCTGATTGTGAATGCTGATGACTTTGGACTGACGAGCGGGATCAATCGCGCGGTGGTCGATCTGCATGGAGCGGGGGCGCTAGGCTCGGCGACGTTGATGGCCGCGGCTCCGCGATTTGAGGAAGCGGTGGCGCTGGCGAAGGAGCATCCGCAGCTGGGCGTGGGCTGCCATATTGTTCTGGTCGATGGGAGGCCGGTAGCCGAGCCGGATTCGATTCCCAGTTTGATGGATGCTTCAGGCGTTGGCAGGGGTCAGTTCCGGGCGACCGTGGGGGCGCTGGTGCGCGATCTTGCTTTGGGACGGGTTACGCGCCTGGATATCGCGCGCGAGGCGGCGGCACAGATTTGCCGATTGCAGCGAGCGGGCATCGCCGTGACGCACATCGACACGCACAAACATACGCACATGTTTCCGAGCGTACTGGACGCGGTGACCGAGGCTGCGAGTGCCTGCGGGGTGCGGGCGATCCGCAATCCATTTGAGCCGGCGTGGAGTGCGGCGGCGACTCCGAATGCGGGCGCGACCCGCAAAGTGCAGGTGCAGATGCTGGGCGGGTTTCGCGGACATTTTTTGCGGGTGGTGCGGGAGCGCGGGTTCGCGACTACGGATGGATGCGTCGGCGTGCTGGCTACGGGGACGCTGGATGAGGTTGTGCTGCGGAATGTTCTGGAGAGGATGCCGGAGGGGGCCTGGGAGCTGGTTTGTCATCCGGCGTATGTGGACGATGAGCTTCGCGGGACGCGGACGCGGTTGAAGGAATCTCGTGCGGTGGAGTTGTCGGCGTTGCGGGGTTTGCCGGGGATTGTGGGTGAGGGTGTGAGGCGGATTTCTTTTGGACAATTGTGAACTGGGGCGGCATCTCCCACTCAAGCCAACGTAGGGCTCGAATGGGGCACCCTCCCCTCCCCTCCCCTCCTACCTCTACTTCCACGTTCCACCTCCACTTTCGCCTTTACCTTCATCCTTGCGGTTTTGTTTCCTGGACTGCGTGTTCTGGAATCGACAGGTGGGGCGGCTGCATCCTATTCGCACCCGGTGATCTGAATGAAAATTGGCATTACTTGTTATCCGACTTACGGCGGCAGCGGGGTGGTTGCGACCGAGCTTGGAATTGAGCTGGCGAATCGCGGGCATGAGGTTCACTTCATTTCTTATGCGCAGCCGTTTCGACTGAGCGGGCATGAGGAGCGGATTCGCTTCCATGAAGTTTCCGTTTCGAATTATCCGCTGTTTGAGTTTCCTCCTTACTCGCTGGCGCTGGCGACGCGCATGTCGGAGGTGGCGAAGAATTATGAGCTGGACCTGCTGCATGTGCATTATGCGATTCCGCACTCCGTGAGCGCGCTGCTGGCGCGGCAGATGCTGGCGCGCGACGGGCAACAGCTCCCTTTTGTGACGACGCTGCATGGGACGGACATAACGCTGGTGGGCGCTGACCGCGCGTATCTACCGATCACCAGGTATGCGATCGATGAGAGCGATGGCGTGACTTCCATCTCCGATTATCTGCGGCGGGAGACGATTGAGACGTTTGGAACGAAGCGGCACATTGAAGTGATTTCGAATTTTGTGAACTGCGACGTTTATGTGCGCGACCCGGAAGCGAGCGCGAAAATTCGCGCGCAATATGCGACGGCGGATGAGGCGGTGCTGGTGCATCTGTCGAACTTTCGCCCGGTGAAGAGAATCCAGGATGTGATTCGAATTTTCGCGGGCATTGCCGGGGAGGTTCCGGCGCGGCTGCTGATGGTGGGCGACGGGCCGGAGCGCTCTTCGGCGGAGTGGCTGGCGAAGAGCTTGAATGTTGGGGACCGCGTGCATTTCCTGGGCAAGACGGACCAGGTGAATGAGCTGCTGCCGGCGGCGGACTTGATGTTGATGCCAAGCGAACTGGAGTCGTTTGGACTGGCGGCGCTGGAGGCGATGGCGTGCGAGGTGCCGACGATCGGCACGAGAGTGGGCGGCGTGCCGGAGTTGATCGAGGACGGAGTTACGGGGCTGCTGTTTCCGGTGGGCGATGTGGAGGAGATGGCGCGGGCCGGGATCGCGCTGCTGAAGAATCGCGCGCGCCTCGAGGAGATGTCGAAGGCAGCGCGGGCGGAGGCGCAGAGAAAATATTGTGCGAGCCGCGTGATTCCTAAGTATGAGGAGTTCTATGCGTCGATTCTGCGGGGCTCGATTTTACGCGGGCCCGGTCTGCCCGACTCGGGCTTGTGAGAGTCGGACCTGGGAAACTCTCGCGTGTGACCCACCGGCGCGTGGGAGATGGGCAGGGGGACGCTGAGCACCACTCGCGTGCCGCGGCCGGGGCGGCTGAGAATTTCAAAGCCTGCATCGGGGCCGCAGAGCACCTGCATGCGTTCGCGCACATTGCGCATACCGACGCCGGTTCCGGCGCGCGTTAAACGGTTGCTGCGGGGGAAATGGGTATCGTCGGATGACTGGCCCGGTTCGGCGGGCATGCCGACTCCGTCATCCTCCACCGTGAGGATGAGTTTGTCTCCCTGCAGGCGGCTGCGCAGGGTGATGGTGCCGCCGTTGATGCGCGGCTCCAGTCCATGCTTGATGCTGTTCTCGATGATGGGCTGAAGGAGCATGGTGGGCACCAGGACGTCGAGCGTATCGGGGTCGATTTCTTTTATGACGCGAAGTTTTTCGGTGCCGAAACGAGCGACTTCAATGTCGAGGTAGTCGTCGGCGAACTGCAGCTCATCGCGCAACTGCATGCGGTCGTCGCGCTCCTGCAGGAGCACGCGCAGGATGCTGGCCAGCTTGACGATGAGTTCCCTGGCCTGTTCGGGGCGAAAGCGTATGAGCGAGGCGATGGAGTTGAGGGTATTGAAGAGGAAGTGAGGATTGATCTGGCGCTGCAGCGCCTCCAGCCGCGCTTCGAGAAGCAGGCGGCTCTGCTCTTCAAGCTTGCGCTCGATACGGATCTGATTCCAGATCTTCAGTGGAATTCCAACCACCATGGGCGCGCAGACATAGATGGCGAGCAGCACGCCCCAGCTATCGGAGGTGAGGGTGAACAGGCGGCGCGGGTAGAGGTCCGTAATCCAGTTGCGCGCCGCCTGCACGCCGAAGATCAACGCCAGCAGCAGGGCCTGGCGATCGATGCGGGGGCGGGCGAGATTGCGGCGGATCCAGCGATACATGCTGAGATCGACGAAGGGAGAGAAGGACCAGACGTCTTCCTCGGAGACGAAGGCGCGATAGGTGCCGAAGATGACGGCGACAGCGAGGTTGAAGGGCAGAGTGAGATATTCGCGATGCATGACGGCGGGCATGGAAAGAAATGCTCCTGCAATAGCGGCGGGGGCAGTGCCGAGCAGCAGGGCGACGATCATGACGGCTTCAAAGGAGATGTCGGCGGCGAGGAAGTTGGGGACGATGACGCGAATCCACACGCCAAGAGTGAGGGGGATGCAGATGAAGGCGAGCAGGCCGAGGGTCTGCGCGGGGGTACGGCGCTGGCTCAACAACAAATTCTGAAAGACGGTCGATCGCGCGAGCGCGCTTGAAACCGCGGCTGCGACGCCGAGCTTGATGAGCAGCGTAATCAGAATGAGAGTGGAACCGATCACGATTCCACTGTACTCCGTCGGGGTGAACGATGGAGGGGGTTGCTTCCTTATAATCGGGACATGCCGTTTGAGAGTGTACGTAAGATTGCCGATGCCGACTTCCCTACCCGCTGGGGACATTTCCGGATTTTCGGCTTTGTTGGCGTGCCCGAAAAGGATGCGGCGGAAGCAGGCTGCGAGGATGGCGGGGCGCGGGAGGCGGAAGAGATTGTCGCGCTGGTGGCAGGGGATGTGTCGAGCGCCCCGCCGATTGTGCGCATCCACTCCCAATGCCTGACCGGGGACGTGTTCGGATCGCTGCGCTGCGATTGCAGGCTGCAGCTGGAGATGGCGCTGAGCGCGATTGCGAATGAGGGCGCTGGGATATTGCTCTACGAACAGAAGGAAGGCCGGGGAATCGGACTGATGCCGAAGCTGCAGGCGTATGCGCTGCAGGACCAGGGGCTGGATACGGTTGAAGCCAACGAACAACTGGGATTCAAAGCGGACTGCCGCGAATTTGAGCTTCCGGCGGAGGTGCTGAAGCTGATGGGGATTACAGAAGTGCGGCTGATGACGAACAATCCGGCGAAGGTGGCGGCGCTGGAGGCGGCGGGGATCCGGGTGGTGGAGCGGCTTTCGGCCGTGGTGGAATCGCAGGAGAGCTTTGAGAAATATCTTCAGGTGAAGCGGGAGAAGATGGGACATCTGGGGGCGGTGGAGGTTCCCTGAACGTGCGGGCACGTTGGATTCTGCCATCGCGGGATTCATCTATCCCACCCTTCGCAAAGGAGGCGAAGGATGGGGCACCCCGGCATTCTGCCACGCTGGATTTTTCCGTGCCGGGATTCTGGTCTATGCCGGGTGATTCTCTCTTTGTGCGAGCAGGATTTTGGCGGTGGTGACCGCCTGTCCGACGTGGCGCTGGGTGTGATCGGCGCAGTGGATGATGAGGCCCGCGACGGTAGTGGGCAATTGCTTGCGGCCGACTGCGCGCGGTTCCGGCCAGGTTTGCGGATCGACGGCGCGAATGCGGGACTCGGCGGCGGCGATTCCCTGCTTGAACGATTCGAGAAGCGCGTCACGATTTGTGGGGGCGGTCAGTTCTTCGGCCATCGATCGCAACTGGTCTGGGTTCAGCGTTTTTTCTTCGGCGTAGGTGAGCAGGCGGTCGAGGCTGCCCATGATGTGGCGCATATGAAATGCGACGGGCGGCAGGTTGTGCGGGCGAGCGGAGAATTCTTCCTCACTCAGCGGTGCGCACCAGCAACCGATATCTTCGCGGGCGAGTTCGAGTGCGTGGAGTACGGCGCGTTGCTGGGCGGGCAGCTCTACCAGCGTGCCGCGCAGCCAAGGCTCGGGCTGTGATTCAGGTGTCACTTTGAGCGCTCCGCAAAATCTTTCTGGAAGAAGCTGTTGAGTTCCGAGTATGGGACGGCGCCGTCGAACCCGGCGACGCTGCCTTCTTCGGCAATCAATTTCGCTGCTTGAATGAAGCCGGTCCATGATGCACGGGCGAGCGAGGATCCGATGCTGACTCGGCGCACTCCCATGGCAGCGGCGTCGGAGATTTTCAGTCCTGTGTTCGAGCTCATCAGGAGATTGACGGGCTTGGGGCTGACGGCCGCTACGATGGCCTGAATGTCTTCCCGCTTGTGCGGTCCGGGGGCATAGAGGACATCCGCTCCAGCGTGCGCATAGGCCTGAAGGCGGCGGATGGATTCGCGGAGCGGGTCGGGATGGTCGACCAGATAACATTCGGCGCGGGCGGTGAGCAGGACGTCGGCGCCTGTCGCGTCGATGGCGGCGCGAGCGGCTTTGATTCTTTCGACGGCGATGGGAAGGTCGTACAGCGGGTGATCGCGATCGCCGGTGGCGTCTTCAATGGAGAGCCCGGCTACGCCGGTTTCGACGCAGAGGGTGACGTTGGCGGCGAGCGCTTCGGGGTGCTGCGCATAGCCGGATTCGAAGTCGGCGTTGATAGGCAGGTCAACGGCGGCGACCAGCTCCGCAATGTGAGAGAGAGCCATGTCCCGGGTAATCAGCTGGCCGTCGGGCAGACCCTGGGAAAAGGCGAAGCCGCCGCTGGTGGTGGCGAGCGCCTTGAAGCCGAGATGGCGCAGGTAGCGCGCAGTGCCGATGTCCCACGGATTCGGGATGGCGAAACAGCCGGACTGGTGGAGGCTCCGGAACGCGGCTCGGCGGGCGGCGAAGATGGAATTTTCGGTGTGGGTCCGGATCATCGGGGGCCTCGTTGTGATTCTATAAAACGCGAGGTTCTTCGCGTCGCTCAGAATGACAGATCAATTTGTCCGCAGAAAAGGGCCGCGACTGGCGCGGCCCTTTATCTTTGCTTGATGCACGAGTCTATTGCTCGGAGTTGTAGGCTTCCGATGGGGTTGCGGCGCCATTTTTTACGCGTACTACGGTGATTTTGTGAAAGCCTTCCTTGAAGGAAGGTGGACGGAGGCGTTCCTGCATTTTGGCCATGTCCTCTTCACTTAACATGCGGTCGCGGCGCATGTTCCTCTCCCGGCAAATCTCGAACGGCACGTCGAAAAAGACGGCGTGGACTTCGTACCCGAAGCTGCGGGCCATCTTGATCCACTGGCGGCGTTCGTGCGGGGAAAGGTTGGTCGCGTCCACGTAATTCCAGGGCATTTTCGCGATGAGCCGCGCGCGCAGGAGCGAGCGCAGCGTTGAAAATACAAGGCCCTGATAGCGCTGCTCGGTGATGTCGTCGAACAGAATGCTGCGCAGCATGTCGCTCGATAACGGAGTGACGCCGCGGCGCTTGAACCAGGTGGTTTTTCCGGAACCGGGCAGGCCGATGGCGAGCACCACGTATCCCTTGGGGGATTTCGCGGGCTCTAACGGAGCCGGGGGCTGGGCCAGGGAGTCGGGCTGGGTTTCGTGGACGAGTGTCGGTTCCCCGCTGTCTGACCCGGAGCTGTCTTGTTCCGGGCCGGAGGGAGCAGACGGGCGCGCGTCTCTGGATCTGTTGTCGGAACGGTTGCGGCCCCGGTTGCGACCGCGATTCCCGGACTGGCCCGCGGAGCGGCCGGGCTGGCGGCTGCCGGGTTCAGGTACGGGTTCAGGTTCGGACGAGGTTGCGGGCGCGTGCTCCGCCTGGGAGGACGCGGGGGTATCGGCTATATCGCTATAGACGTCGGCGTCGTGGTCGGGTCGAGTTGGGATTCTCGCCGTATCCTCCGTCTCGAGCGGTTGAGGATAGGACGGTTGGAGGGGCGTTGGCTGGTCCTGCGGAATCTCGTGACCAATCTTTCCGGTTGACTCGGATTCATTGGTCACCGGCTTCTTGCGACGTCTCATTAGTTTTTCGCGCACCCAATCGCGCATGATGCGCTTGTAACACATTGACAGCATTGGCTGCAAACTTTTAGGATCTGTGTGGAGTTAAGACCCGCTATCATGCCGAGGCTTGCTGTGTCGCGAAGACCCAGGTGAGCTTCCCACCCCAGCGACGAAGACCTCTCGCCGGGATCCCGGGCCAGGCGCACCTGGGCACCCGCTTCCCGCCGACCTGTCCGATTTCCTGCTACCGTAATTGAGCTTGCATCCTACTTTTATGCCGGATCTGCTTTCGCACCAATTTGCTTATCTTGTGCTGCTGGCGATTCCGATTGCGTGTGTGTCGTGGACGATTACGCACGAGGAGGTTTTTCGCGAGCCTCGGGAGTGGTGCCAGCGGCGCAGCCGGGAATGTCCGCACTTACCGGTTCGCAAGTTTTTCTATTTGTTTACTTGCGAATACTGTTTCAGCCATTACGTCACGCTGTTTTTTCTGATCATCACGCGGTTTCAACTGCTTTATTACGGATGGCGCGGGTATTTGATCGCGTGGTTCGCGCTGGTGTGGGTGGCGAATGTTTATATGAGCGGGTTCAATCGGCTTCGGCTTGAGATCAAGCATGAGAATGTCGAGATCGCGATTGACCAGACGAAGAAGGACGCGGCTCTAAACGGGAAGACGAAAGACTCAGGTTAGCTTCCTACCGCTCGCACGAAGACCTGTCACCCAAGACAGTGGCTTCGCGAAACTGGGCGCACGCATTGCTCGCGCGCCATGGATTCCTGTTCCGGTCACGTACAATTGAGGGAATAACTCTGCGTTGAAAATTCCCCTTGAGGAGAGAAATCACGATGGCAGTAAAGGTTGGCATCAACGGCTTTGGCCGCATCGGGCGGAACGTGCTGCGGGCATCGCTTGGCAATCCAGAACTGGAGTTCGTCGCGGTCAATGATTTGACGGATCCGAAGACGCTGGCGCACCTGCTGAAGTACGACTCGATCCTGGGGAACCTGCACCACAAGGTGGAAGCGGGGCCGGATTATATTTCCGTCGATGGCAAACAGATCAAGGTTTTTGCGGAGCGCGATCCGGCGAAGCTGGACTGGAGCTCTGTAGGCGCGCAGGTTGTGGTGGAGTCGACGGGCCACTTTACCGATGCCGCCAAAGCGAAGGCGCATCTGCAGGGCACGGTGAAGAAGGTGATAATTTCCGCGCCGGCGTCGAACGAAGACATCACGATTGTGCTGGGCGTGAATGAAAATAAATATGATCCCGCGAAGGACAATGTGATTTCGAACGCCTCCTGCACAACGAACTGCCTGGCACCGGTGGCCAAGGTGCTGCTGGAGAATTTTGGCATTGTGTCGGGGCTGATGAATACGATCCACAGCTTTACGAACGACCAGGTGACGCTCGATTTTCCGCACAAGGATCTGCGCCGCGCGCGCGCCGCATCGTTGAACATTATTCCGACATCGACCGGCGCGGCCAAGGCGCTGCACCTGGTGCTGCCGGAGCTGAAGGGCAAGCTGGACGGATTTTCCCTGCGCGTTCCGACGCCGGTGGTTTCCGTCGTCGATCTGACGGTGGTGACGGAGAAGCCGATTACGGTTGAGTCGGTGAACGGCGCGTTGAAGGCCGCCGCGGAAGGGCCGCTGAAGGGCATCCTCGGATTCGAGACGCAGCCGCTGGTCTCGTCGGATTTCAAGGGCAATCCGCTGTCGTCGATTGTCGATGCGGAATGCACCAAGGTGATTGGCGGCAACATGGCTAAGGTGATCAGCTGGTATGACAACGAGTGGGGCTATTCGAACCGGGTGAAGGATCTGATTTTGTTCCTGGTGAAGAAGGGTCTGTAGATTAGCGCAGCGCTTGAACCCAGGTCTCAACAGCGAGACCTGGGGCACCCCGGTTCCTCTCTGGATTTTCTTCTCTCTGGACTTTTTTATGACACGCGAAAATATTTCAGGCTCGTCTCCGTATGAGCCGATCATCGGGTTCTCTCGCGCGGTGCGGATTGGCAGTGCTGTTCACGTTTCGGGAACGGGACCTGTGGGCGCGGACGAGGCGGACGCCGCGGGGCAGACGCGTCATGTGCTGACGATTATTCGGGATGTGCTGGAGCGTGCCGGGGCGAGCCTGGAAGACGTGGTTCGCACGCGCATGTACCTGACCCGGGCCGAGGACTGGGAGGAAGTGGGGCGTGTGCACGGTGAGTTTTTCGGCGCAATACGTCCGGCGGCTACTATGGTCGTCGTGGCACAACTTCTCAATCCAAAATGGCGCATAGAAATTGAAGCGGACGCGGTGCTGCCAATCTAGACTGTTCGGACAACGGGTGATCTCATGAGGAATGCATTCCAGTGTCATTTGCGAGAATGGCGATCTTCGCGAAACGTCCATGTCTTACTTCGTACCCTGGCCTGTTTTGCTCTGCTGCTGTTTTTCGCGGGGGCGGCTGAGATTGCCTGGAGCCAGTCTTCCCAACCAGCGCCTAGCGGGGCCAAGCTATCCGCCAAATGGGAAGAGTTGACTGGGCCGGATTTCATTCGCGCCATCCAGCAGGCACAGGGCGTGTGCCTGCTGCCCTTCGGCATAATTGAGAAGCATGGCACGCACTTGCCGCTGGGAACGGACCTGATCAACGTTCGCTATGCTTCGCTTCGCGCGGTGCAACAGGAATACGCGGTCGTCTTTCCGCCCTACTACTTTGGCCAGATTGCGGAGGCGCGTCACCAGCCGGGCACCGTGTCGTATTCAGCGCACTTGCAAATGGAGTTACTGCAGGCAACCGCGGACGAAATGGGGCGCAACGGCTGCAAGAAAATCGTCATTGTGAACGGGCATGGAGGAAATGAGGATTTCCTTCCCTACTTCGCGCAATCGCAATTGGATCGTCCGCACGACTATGTCGTCTACATCTACTGGTGGGAGCACGACGAACCGGGACGTCCCACTGAGAAGGACAAGGTGGATATGCACGCCGGAGAGTCGGAGACTGCACACACGATGGTCGCGCGTCCCGACCTGCTGCGGATGAATCGCGTTGGACAGGAATCCGGCGCTGACCAGAACAGGCTGCATCTCCCCAACGGCGTTTACACCGGCATCTGGTGGTATGCGAAGTTCCCCAACCACTACGCCGGCGATGCGAGCTACGCCAATTTAAAACTGGGTCAGATGGATATGAAGGCGTGGGCCAGCGACATCGCTGGGGTCATCCGTGCGGTGCGCGCGGATGGAACCAGCCTTCAGCTACAGAACCAGTTCTATCAAGAAGCCCAACACCCTCTGGATACAAAACAGTAGATTCAGAACGATCCTTCCATTAGTACCCGCGCAGGTGGCCAGAAAAATGCGCGAACTTCCAATTCGAAAGCTCGCGCCATTCTCAGCCTATCGCTCCATTACTGGCAACGGATCGTGCCATTCACCCCGTTGGGGAAGAAGCCGCCCGAGCATGTGCCTCCGTGGTAGACAATGTTGAGCACCTCGGCCGGCGTGCGAACGATGGCCATCGCTTCGGCATTGTCGGTGAAGTACTGGCTTCCGGACGGCGGTGGAAGGACATCCTGGCCATCCAGCTTCATGGTTGGTGTGTTGGTTTCCGCCAGCAGCAGGCGGATGTTCGCGGCGTGGTAGGCCTCGACCAACCCGATGCGCACGGCCGCGCTGAGGTAGGCTTTGCTGCTGATCAATGGCGCGGCACCACCGTAGGCGGAGACGCCTGTATCTTCGAATGCACGGGACAGCACGAGGAATTGTTGGAAGTTGGCGAATCCGATTCCCAACGCATCCAGGTTGATGGCAGGCTTAGCAACGGCGGCGCTTCCAAGTGCGGCACGCAGATCTTTGACGTGGGTCTGCTCGTCGACCATGATCTCGTAGGCAATATTGTAGAGGCTTGCAGCTTCCAGTCTGTAGGGACTCAAGTCGACCTTCATGCCGCCCGTTGTCGGACCGTAGTCTCCGACACCGGTCTCGCCGATTCCGAAGGCCGAAAGCCTCTTGCCGGTCACAGCGATGGAATAGAATTCCGCTTCCAGGTATTCCAGGTTCAGCGCGAAGTTGAGAATATCCGCGTCAGTGAGAGCGGCGGCATTGACTGAAGTTGGGTTGATGCCCAGCGCCTTCGCCCCGGGTGCATTGTCGAGAACGCCGAGTTTGCCGCCGACCAGTGCGGCCCCTGCCAATCCGAGGCCGGTGAAGCCAGCGCCTTTGACGAAGGCTCGGCGATTGATGGTTGATTCAGTCACGGGTGTTGCGTTATCTTGCTCGCTGTTTTTCATTGAAGATCCCTTTTGAGTTCGGTTTATTGGAAGACACGGAACGCCCTCCGCTGGAAGTGTCCGGCGGTCGAGCCGCAGGGTTGCTGGTGGATAGATGGAGCCGTCACCGGGAGGGAGAATGATGCGCGATTCGACTCGAATAGAGTGGAGCGGGTCAGAGGCGGGATGGAAACAGGCCAGAGTCCTCCAGTACGAGTACGCCAACCGGTCCAATCTGGATTGTTTCTTCTCGAACTCCGCGCATGTAAAGAGGTTGGATGCAGCTGTTTCGCGGGCGAGTTGGCCTCGGAGATAACTCGTGCAATTTGCGCCGAATCAGATATGAAGGGCAAGAGAGATTTCTCAACAATGGAGCCGGCGTCGCCGCCGCGATAATCTCTGTAAAATGGGCAAAGGAGCAACATTCAATGAAACAGTGGCAGCATTCAATTCTTACTTTCGTAGCCCTGGTACTGATCGGGGTTTTCAGCTTGCAGGCGCAGGAATCTACGCCGGGCGCAACAACGACCACAACTACCACGACCTCTTCACCAACGTCTTCACCAACGTCGGACACTTCGTCGGAATCAATGACAAAGTCCGATTTGAAGCGACAGCGGAAGCAGCAAAAGAAGGAAGAGAAGGCAGCTAGGTCGAACGCAAAGCTGGCTTCAGACAACGCAAAGACAGATAAGGCGCGGTCAAAAGCGAAAAAGCAACAGGATAAGGCTTTGCAGGACCAGGAGAAAGCGACTGCGGGAGAACCTCAAAATCAGTAAACCAATTCTCTGGGGTTGGTTGTAAGCAACGCTCAGATCCTGTGCCGCCAGCGTGTCGCGCAGGAAAACGTCGGAAGCCCAACCGCAGATCCTGAACACCACCAATCAATCCTGTTTCACAGTTCATGTCCAATGCCAAAACTATCGATTCGCGACCTCTCTCTGGAACACAAGCATGTTCTGATCCGGGTGGATTTCAACGTTCCTCTTTCTGAGGACGGCACCCAGATCATGGATGACACCCGCATACGCGAGACGCTGCCGACGCTTGAATATGCGCTGCGCCGCCGGGCGAAGGTGATTCTTGCTTCGCACCTGGGGCGTCCGAAGGGAAAGCCAAATCCGGCGATGAGTCTGCGGCCGGTGGTCGATCGGCTGCGGCAGTTGCTGGATCATCATCTGGGCGAGTCGGTGAATGTGGGGTTTTCGCCGGACTGCGTGGGCGAGACGGCGGAGGAAACGGCGCGCCAGCTTGAGTCCGGGCAGGTGCTGCTGCTGGAAAATCTGCGCTTCCATGCCGGGGAAGAAAAGAACGACCCGGCGTTCGCGAAACAACTGGCGAAGCTTTGCGATCTGTACGTGAATGACGCATTTGGCAGCGCGCACCGGGCGCATGCTTCGACGGAGGGGATCACGCATTTTGTTGCGCAGTCGGCTGCCGGGCTGCTGATGGAAAAAGAGCTGACGTATCTGGGCAAAGCACTGAGCGAGCCGGATAAACCGTTTATTGCGATCCTGGGCGGGGCGAAGGTTTCGGACAAAATCCAAGTGATTGAGAACCTGCTGGGCAAGGTGGATGCGCTGCTGATCGGCGGAGGGATGGCCTACACATTTTTGAAAGCCCGTGGGCAGGACGTGGGCAAGTCGCTGCTGGAGGCCGACAAGCTGGATGTGGCGCGCGAGGCAATGCGCACGGCGGAGCAACGCGGGGTACGCTTTCTGCTGCCGGTCGATCATATTCTGGCGGACAAGTTTTCGGCCGACGCGCGCACGCAGAAATTCTCCGGGGATGAGAATTTTCCGGCGGAGTGGATGGCGCTCGACATTGGGCCGAAGACGGTGGATCTGTTTGTCGATGAGATTGCGAAGGCGCGGACGATCGTGTGGAACGGGCCGATGGGTGTTTTCGAGATGCCGGCGTTTGCGCACGGAACGATGCAGGTGGCACAGGCGGTGGCGGACAACCAGCTTGCCACCTCGATCGTGGGCGGCGGAGATTCTGTCGCGGCGGTGCAGGCGGCTGGAGTTGCCGACAAGATCACACACATTTCGACCGGTGGCGGCGCTTCGCTTGAATTTCTAGAAGGAAAGAAACTACCGGGCGTGGAAGCCCTGACGGAGAAGACTGCTTGAACGCTCGCATAACCCGCACCCCTTTGATCGCAGCCAACTGGAAGATGTACAAGACGCCGGACCAGGCGAAGGAATTTGTGGCGGCGTTTCTGCCGCTGGTGAAGGGCCATGCGCGGACAGAGATCGTTCTCTGCCCGTCGTTCGTCGATATCGCGGCGGTCGTGAATAGCGCTGAGGGCAGCGGCGTCTGCGTGGGCGGGCAGAACATGCACTGGCAGGAGGAAGGCGCGTTTACGGGCGAGATTTCCGCGGCGATGCTGGTGGCGGCAGGGTGTACGCATGTGATTCTTGGGCACTCCGAGCGACGCCAGTTTTTCGGCGAGACGGATGAGACGGTTAACCGGAAACTGCACGCGGCTTTGAAACATAGACTCACTCCCATTGTTTGCGTGGGCGAACTGCTGGCGGAACGTGAAGCCGGCGCGACGGAAGAAGTGCTGCTGCGGCAGACCTCTGCCGGGTTAGCGAATGTTGGGCCGGAGCTTGCACACACAATCGTGATTGCGTATGAGCCGGTGTGGGCGATTGGCACGGGCAGGACGGCCACGCCGGAGATGGCGGCGGAAGCACATCGGATGATCCGGAGCGAGGTGGCCCGATCGCTGGGGGGCGGGATCGCGGAGAAGATGCGGATTTTGTACGGCGGCAGTGTGAAGCCGGAGAACGCGGCGGCGCTGATGGCGCAGACGGAGATCGATGGCGCGCTGGTTGGCGGTGCGAGTCTCGATGCGAATTCATTTGCGAAGATCGTTCTGGATGCGGAATCGGCCCAGTGAAGCTCCCCAACCAAGCGGCGGAAAAACCTTTGGACGAGAAAGCAGCAACCGAGCTGCGCGCGGTGATCTTCGATTATGGCCTGGTGCTTTCGGGTCCGGCGGAGCCTGCGGCGCGGGCGCGGCTGCTGGAGATCAGCGGGCTGGCGCCGGAGGTGTTCGACGAACACTACTGGAAACACCGGCTGGATTACGATCGCGGCACGTTGAATGGGACGACCTTCTGGCAGACGATCGCCGGGGATACTGGCCTGATCCTGACTCCGGACCAGATCGTTGCGCTGATCGAGCAGGATGTTCTGCTGTGGGCGAGCGTAAATTCCGTGATGCTGGACTGGGTGGTGCGCGTGCAGGGGATGGGGTTGAAGACCGGCATCCTGTCGAACATGGGCGAGGACCTGCTGGCGCACATGCGGAAGAATTTTCTGTGGCTTCAGGATTTCAACCACACGACCTGGTCGTGCGAACTGGAGCTGGTGAAGCCGGAAGCGGCGATCTATGAACACACCTTGGAGAAGCTGGGCGTGCGGCCGGAAGAAACGCTGTTTTTGGATGACAAGGTCGAGAACGTCGAGGGCGCGCAACAGGTGGGAATGCACGCGCTGCTGTTTCGCGACCCGGAAACGCTGCAGGCGGATCTAGAAAAGCACGGATGGCTGGCGCAATTGCCGCCGGTGATTGGGGCGGGAATTCAGTAGACATCCGCGCGCCCTTCAGTCGCGCGAAGCAGCCCCGAGCAGGTTCGACCTCATCCCACGAGATATGAGAGCGACCTGGAAGCCACACACCGAACACGGAAAACTCGACGCGAAAGACCGTAAAGAATTGCCGGAGTCCGCGTATGCATTCCCCAAGCAGCGGAAAGAGCCGATGACGGATGCTTCGCATGTGCGGAATGCAATCGCGCGATTCGATCAGGTGCAGGATGTTTCCGACAGCGAACGCGAGCAGGCTTTTTCGAACATCAAGGAAGCTGCCAAACACTTCGGCGTGGACATGAGCGAGACGCGGTGGCAGGATCTTGGGAGCAAGCCGCATACCCGCAACGCATCGCAAAAAAAATAGCTGGTCGTTTGGGCCGAAGCATTTCTACCGCGCGGGTAGCGGCGCTGTCTCTAACGGGATGGGGACCTGCTCGACGATCTCTACGTTGAAGCCCTGAAGCGCGGGAACATGGGTGGGCGTATTGGTGAGCAGACGGATCTTGTGGATCTCTAAATCCGATAAAATCTGACCGCCTAATCCGACTTGCCGAAGGGTGCGCTGCTGACGATCTTCGCTGCGTTCACGTGCGCGCAGATCGCGGTGGAAGACGAGCCGGGGGAGCGCACTGCCCGGTTGCGCGGGATGATTCGCGTCGATTCCGAAGCCTTTGGTGTTGTTGTGCAGATAAACGAGAGCGCCAGCACCGGCTTCCGCGATCAATTGCAGAGAGCGGCGGACGATCTGCTGGCAATCGCAGAGTGGTGTGCCGAAAACATCTCCCGCCAGGCAGTGAGTATGGACGCGCACCAGCACGGGCTCGTCGGTGGCGGCGACGTCTCCACGCACGAGGGCGATGTGGCTTTCGCCGCCGTCGACTTCACTCTCATAGGCGATCATGCGGAACTCGCCGAAGGGCGTGGGCAGCATGGACTCGGCAACGCGATGGATGTAACGCTCGTTCTGCAGGCGATAGCGGATGAGCTCGGCGACGGTGAGCATTTTGAACGAGTGGCTCTCGCAGAACTCGATGAGGTCGGGGACGCGCGCCATGCTGCCGTCGTCCTTCATGATTTCGCAGATGACTCCGGCGGGAATGAGGCCGGCCATGCGGGCGAGGTCGACGGACGCCTCCGTCTGACCGGCGCGGACGAGCACGCCGCCGCGACGGGCGCGGAGAGGAAAGATGTGTCCGGGGCGGGCCAGGTCGGCGGCGGTGGATTTCGGATCGATAGCGACGCGCACGGTGTGGGCGCGGTCGTGCGCGGAGATGCCGGTGGTGACGCCCTCGCGGGCCTCGATGCTTTCGGTGAATGCGGTGCCGAAGCGGGAAGTATTCTCCTCCGTCATGGGCCGGAGCCGGAGATGGTCGGCGCGGTCTTCGGTGAGCGTGAGGCAGATGAGGCCGCGGCCGAAGCGGGCCATGAAGTTGATGGCTTCGGGGGTGACGAATTCGGCGGCCAGGGTGAGGTCGCCCTCATTCTCACGGTCTTCGTCGTCGACGACGACGATCATGCGACCGGCGCGAATTTCATCCAGCGCGGTGGGCACATCGACGAAGGCGTTGTGCGGCGTGGTCACGTTCACAATTGTATCGAGGATTCGAAGACCCCATGTCTCAGGCGCGAGACAGGGGGCACCCAGGTTTTCTGCCGCGGTCTCCGGCGCGAAACGAAGGTTGGGCCAATGGCAGAGGAAACGCGATTCTTCGCTTCGCTCAGAATGACAAACGCTGAATTCGTGCGCAAGAAAATGCCGCCTGGATGGGCGGCATTTTTCTATTTGTACAACGACGTTCTATTACAGAGAGGACTCGATCTCGAAGCCCCAGGCTTCGAGCAGCGCTTCCGGAATGTACTTGGAGTTCTTGTTGCGGCGCGCCCATTCCCGCAGACGGGTGGAGCGGATGTACTGGTCTGGAGTGAGTTTGTACTCTTTCACAACCTGTTCGAACGATGTAACGGTGGGGACGACGGGACCGATCGGCTCCGGCTTGCCCCAGTTCGGATTTCCACGACGTTTTGCCATAGGTTCACTGTCCTTTGTGCCTGCAAGAGTGATGTGCAGAGATTGTCGAAAATTGGCTGCTTCAACACTTGGCCGGGGGGAAGGAAATGCCAAGGCGTGACTCAATCATGATTGTACGGTTAAAACGGGGAGAAATCAAGTGCATAGGGCGCGCGTTAACCGGTAAAGTGCTGGTTCAGATTTACTTTGGAAATGCTTGCTGCAGAAGAGCCTCCGCTCCGCGCCAGAAGATTTGAACGCCGATTGCGAGGAGAATGAAAGCGATGATTCGAAGGATGCCATGGATGGTCTGGCGGGAGATTTTGCGGGAGATGGCCGGGGCGTAGCCGTATGCGAAATAGACCATGACGCAGAGGACTGCGATGGCGAGGAACATACCGAGCTGGTTGAAGATCAGCTCGAGCGAAAGAGGCTGCTCGGCGTGGGCTGCGAGGGTGAGAGTCACAACGACGGTTCCAGGGCCGGCGGTGAGGGGAAAGGTGAACGGGTAGAAGATTTGGGAGTCGAGCACCTGCAGAGAAGTGGACGGGTGGGCCTCGGCGGTGACTTCGACATCGGGTCGATTCAGAAGCTGCCAACCCATGGAGGCGAGCACGAGGCCGCCAGCCACCTGGATGACGGGAAGCGAGATGCCGAAGAAGGTGAGAACGAGGGCGCCTATCAGATCGACGGCAACGAGGAACAGCATGGTGCGAATGGCGATGCGGCGGGCGAGGCTTCGATAGACGACGGTGTCGGCGGGGCCGACCAGGCCGAGGAAGATCATGGCCGATCCGAGAGGATTGATCAGCGGAAAAAGCGCGCTGAAGGCAATCGGAAAGAACTCGAAGAGATGAACGAAGGGATGGAGGACTTTTGAATGCATCGGTCCTGTTCAATGTAGCAAATCGATGCGGATTGGGCAGTATTGTGGGAGGGATTACGGGTCACGCGGAGGTGGAGACTTCTTCTGTTCCGTCCAAGATTTCTAGCTTTGCGCAAATAGAAACCACGCGGCCGCACGATGCGGTCCGCGTGGTTTTGGGCTACAACTTTCTCTCTAGCGGTTATCGTTCTTGTGGGATTGGGAACCGGCCTTGGAGTGTTCTTCGCGGCTTTCGGATTTTCCACCTTTGGAGCCAGCCTGGGAACGGCTCATCTTCGAACGTTCATGCGCGTCGCTGGAACTCTGGTGGGCGCGACCGGAGTGCTCTTGCGCTCGCGTCGAGTGCTCATGTCCCTGCTCATTATCACCGCGGCTGTGGCTTTCGGCGGCGCTTCTATGGGATTTCGCGGCGTTCTCGTGATGCTCAGCGGCTTTATTGTGCGATTCAGTCGGCATTGTTTTAACTCCGTCGGGGATGTGTCCCTTACTAAGTGGGATGACCCTAAAGGGAGGCACCGTTGCCCGTTTTCGATGCTTTCTGGAGGTGATCCAGATCACAGACATGGGCACGCGGGTTCCAGAAGCTGGGCGACGCGAAGGTCGAGGCTCCTGGCATCGCGCGGAGCACGGACTTTGGCGTCGTTGTCGAAATAG
Organism: uncultured Acidobacteriota bacterium; assembly: GCA_963744615.1. Lineage (GTDB taxonomy): Bacteria > Acidobacteriota > Terriglobia > Terriglobales > Acidobacteriaceae > JAKAAZ01. The sequence continues at coordinate 564,289 of CAVUUE010000003.1, read as the reverse complement.
ACGAAGACATCGCGTTTGGCGCGTTTGGGCGCGGGCGTGTTGCCGGCGAAGTCTCCGTCGGGCGACTCGTTCCCTTTCGCCCAGCTAACGACTCGGTTTGCCCATTCCTCAATGGCGGGTTCGTCATAGCCGCTGGAGTAGAGCACTTCGGAGCCGTGCAGACGGCAGTAGATAAAATCCGAAGTGATATCCATGAGGCGCGGCCACTCGACGGTGTCGGCACACACGAGCGCCACTTTATATTTGCGGAGCAGGGTTATGAATTTCGGTGTCACGAACGAGACGTGCCGAATCTCCATGGCGTGGCGGATCCGGCGGTTTTCTTCGACCTGGAAAAACGTTCGGCCCTTGAGGAGCTGGTCGTGCCTGGAGGCCAGTTCGGCGGCGGCGAATGTGTCCTGGGGCAGCAGGGCGAAAGAACTCCTCCAGCAGGTCGGGATCGTAACGGAAGTTGGGAGGAAACTGCCAGAGAATCGGGCCCAGCTTCGCGCCCAATTTGAGCATGCCGGAGGCGAAGAAGTTTGCCAGCGGTGTTTCCACGTTCCGCAGGCGGCGAAGATGGGTGATGTAGCGGGAAGCCTTGACGGAAAAAACGAAGTCGTCGGGCGTCCGCTCCGCCCAGGACTGATAGCTGGAAGGCCGCTGCAGAGAATAGAACGTGCCGTTGATCTCAATCGTGCGGAAGGTGCCGGAGGCGAATTCCAGCTCGCGCTTATGCGGGAGCTTCGGAGGAAAGAAAACTCCTCGCCAGGGCTTGTAGGTCCAGCCGGAAATTCCTACGCGCACCACGCCCGTTTTGGCCATGTTTCACATTCGATACAACAAATGAGGAATGATCCCTCAGGGCTGAAGCCGTATTCGATTTCAGCCTTCACGGACGGGCTGGAGCCCGTCCGTTTGAATAACCAATTTGATCAGAGGATTCCTGATCTTTGCGCCTTCACTCTAGCTGGCTTTGTTGTCGCGCAGGCTTCGGACCTTGTTGTGCGATTCGATGATGTGCACCTGCTGCTGACGAAGCATGTCGGCGATGTTGCCCGGCAGAGTTTCCTTGAGCGCGTCGGCATACTTGGCTTTGGCTTCATCTTCGCCCTGCTCCGCTGTCTCGAGCAGGGTGTGATCGCTGCCGCCGAGCTTGGCTTTGAGATCTCCCCAGACGCGATGGACGGTGCCGGCTACTGTGCCGGTTTCATGGACGTCATGGACGCCGAGGCGATGGAGCTCGTTTTCGAGCTCGGCGGCGTACTCGGCTCGAACCTGGGTTTCTTCGAGGAAAAAGCGCTTGGCCGACTCATCCTTAAGCTCGCTGCCAATGGCAGCCATTCCCTTCTGGCCGTCGCGCAGGATATCGATTACAGATCGTACGACTCTGATTGCATTGTCGTTATTCGACACTTTGTGGTCACCTCAGTGCATTCAGATGTGGGGAACGTGTATGGTGTTGTACTTAGGAATGCAGGGGCGGAGGAGAGCGGAAGGCCGATGGTATATTAGCCTTTAGATCAATTTTTCTGAACGACAAGACTGGTCTAGCGCATCCATGCGGAAGTGGTGAAATGGCAGACACACCATCTTGAGGGGGTGGCGCCGAAAGGCATGGGGGTTCAAGTCCCCCCTTCCGCACCAAAGACTCTCCAAATTCGAAAGTGACCGCAATGATCTATCTTTTTACCGTAATTCACGTAGTTGTGTGTTTCGTTCTGATCGGCATCATCCTTCTGCAGCCGGGCACGGGGGCTGATTTGGCGGGTGCGTTCGGCGGACAAGGTTCGCAGACGGCGTTTGGGCCGCGGGGAACGGTCAACCTGCTGACGAAAGTGACGACCTGGCTGGCGATCGTGTTCGCGATCACCTCGATCGGGCTGACCGTGCTGGTGGCGCGGCGCGGCGCGGGACGCTCGGTTTTGAGCGGGCTGCAATCGGCGCCGGCGCACAGCAGTTCCCTTCCGGCGAAGCGCAAATAGCGACGCTATGATCCACGAGATTTTCCCTGTTGGACCGCTGGCGTGCAACTGCAGCATACTCGCCGACGAAACCACTCGACTAGCGACTGTCATCGACCCCGGCGAAGACGTGGACCGCATTCTTGCGATCCTGACAAAACACCATTTGAAGGTTGAACAGATCATCGTCACGCACGCCCACATTGACCATGTGGGCGGAGCGGCGCGGCTGAAGCGCGTGACGGGCGCTCCCATATACATGAACCAGCTCGATCTGCCTCTGTTGAAGTTGATGGACGTGCAGGCGGGATGGCTGGGAGTAGCGGCTCCCGAAGTGGCAGCCCCGGATGTGGACGCGAGCGACCTGCTGGGGCTGCGCATCGCGGACGAACCGGCGCAGGTGCTGCATACGCCGGGCCATACGGAGGGCAGCATTTGTCTGCACATGCCCGCGTCTGAACTGTTGTTGGCAGGCGATACGCTGTTTGCCGGATCGATTGGACGGACGGATCTTCCTGGCGGCGATCTGAAGAAAATTCTGCGCTCGTTGAAGGAGCGGCTGCTGCCGTTGCCGGATGCGACGCGGGTGATTCCGGGACACGGCGCGCCGACGACGATTGGGCAGGAGCGCGAGACGAATCCCTTTCTGACGTCCTAAGTTTAAGCGAACGAGCGCATGAGGCGGTCGATTCCCTCGGCGAATTCGGCAGCCGGGGGAAGCAGGCTGAGGATGATCCATCCGTCGCCTTCAAATCCGTAGAAATACCCGGGGTGAACGATCACCCGTTGTTCCTGAAGTAACCGGATTGCGAGTATTTCCGCGTTGGTTACGGCAGGAACGCGCAAAATTGCGTACCAACCGCCCTCGATTTGCAGCCGCGAGACTGTCGACACCTGTTGCAGGCGGCGATTGAGCGCGGCTAGATTTTCCTGAACGCGGGAAAGAATCTGGCGCTGGATGTTCTGCCGATTCTGGAGCAGATAGGGGAGAGCGTGCTGCACCGGCGCGTTCATTGAGAGGAAAGTGTCCGCGATCATTTCGAGGCGTGCGGTGGCATTTTCGAGCAAGGGTGTGGGGCCGATTGCGGCGATCCATGCGGCCTTCATCTGCGGAAGGCCCGCGATCTTGCTCAAGCCGCTGAGGATGTAAGTGAGAACGGGATGCGGACCCGAGGCGAAGCTTGCCGCAGGCGCGGTGGGCGCGAAGGCGTAGTCGAGGAAAACTTCGTCGACGATGAGCGCGAGACCGTGCTGCCGGCATATTTGATGGAGCACTTCCCTTTCCGCGGCGGAGGTGAATTGGCCGGTGGGATTGTTGGGGTGCACGACAACGATGGCGCGGGTGCGCGGGGTGATGCGGGCCGCGAGCGCCGCGGTGTCGATGTGCCAGCCGTGATCGTAAAAGAGTGGATAGGGCACGAGGCGCACGTCATCGAGATCGGCGAGAAATTGAAACAGAGGATAGCTGGGCTGGGCGATCAGGACTTCCGCGCCGGGGTCGCAATGCAGACGGAAGAGATAGCTGTAGGCTTCGCTGGTGCTGGTGGTTAGAAATATTTGCTCGATGGGAACTTTCGCCGATGTGACGTCCGCGTAGTATTGCGCGATGGCGTGGCGTGCTGCGGGGAGTCCACGCGGATTGGGATCGTAGGCGAGAGATTCGGGGCGGCTGAGTTCGTGGAGGATGCCGGCGCTTTCATATTCGAAGCCGCAAGTGGTCGGGTTCGAAGCGGTGAGGTCGAAGTATGGAGCGCGGCTTGCGCGCAAGGTGGCGAGCGCCGCGGCGTAGGGCGTGGCTTCGAGATCCCAGTTAGTTCGCGCGGAGAATCGCAAGGCGGGACTCATAGTAAGGCAAAGATGCTGGTGCGGGCTGGCCCGTTTGATTATAGGTCTCGGCTTTGCTGAGGCAGGAGATTGATCCGGGCGCGAGGGTGTTCGTGTAACCTGAGCAAACGTCATTGCAGGAAGATTGGACTGCCAACCTGTCACGAAATGAAATCGCAATCGACGAACAACATGTGCCCAGGCGGCGATGGCGTATCGCCTGGCTGCTGGGCCTTGGCGTGCTGGTCAATTTTTTCGACCGTGTGAATTTGTCGGTGTCGCATGCCGCGCTGTACACGGCGTTCGGAATTTCGACGATCGGGTTTGGTTATCTCTCGGCTGCCTATAGCTGGACGTACGCGTTGTGCCAATTGCCGATTGGAGTGCTGCTGGATCGATTCGGGATTCGACGGATTGGCCGGATCGGAATTTTTTTGTGGAGCGTGGCGTCTTTTGGCGCGGCGATCACCTCCGGCCTGGGCGGCTTTTTCGCGGCGCGGCTGCTGCTGGGTGTGGGTGAGTCGCCGACGTTTCCGGCGAATGCAAAGGCGGTGGGGTATTGGTTTCCGTCGAGCGAGCGGAGTTTTGCGACGGCGATTTCCGATTCGGCGGCCAAGTTTGCTTCGGCGATCGGGGTGCCGATCCTGGGAGTTGTGCTGTTGAGATTTGGCTGGCGCTGGAGCTTCGGGATGACCGGCCTGATCAGCCTGCTGTACTTCGTGCTATTCTGGCGCATTTATCGCGATCCCGACGACGACGCTGGCCTGAGCGCGGTGGAACGCAGATATATTGCCGAAGGTGGAGGGGCCGGAGCTGCGGCCAGCGAGTTGAAACAGGACGAGACCGCGTCCTTCGGGTATCTCGTGCGACAGCCAAAAATTATTGGAGTGGCGTTAGGCTTCGGCTCCTACAACTATGTCTTTTTTCTATTGTTGACATGGCTGCCCAGCTATCTTTCTTCCGCGCTGCACATTGACCTGCTGCACTCCTTTCTTTACACAGGCGTGCCATGGCTTTTTGCCACGGCCACGGACCTGTTCATCGGCGGGTTGCTAGTTGACGCGCTGATCCAGCGCGGGTGGGACTCGAACCGCGTTCGCAAGATCGTTCTGGTGGGAGGGATGACGCTGGGGCTGGGAATTATAGGCGCTGCTCACGCGCACAGTGCGATGCGAGCGCTGATCTGGATCAGCGTTTCAATCGGAGGACTGGCTGCGGCGGCGCCCGTGGCATGGTCAATTCCAACGCTGATTACGCCGCGCAACAGTGTTGCCACGGCGGGCGGCATTATCAACTTTGTCAGTCAGATTTCCGGGATCGCGGCGCCAATCGTTACGGGATACCTGGTGGCGGCGCGACATTCCTATGCATTGGCGTTTGCGGTTTCGGCGGTGTATCTACTGGCCGGAATTGCGGGTTATATTTTTCTGCTGGGAAGGATCGAACCGATGGGAATAGAACAGCGGGCGGCAGCCTGATGCGTCACGGGCAGACGTTTTCAAGAAAATGTCTGCCCGTGAGTCGATGATGGTTTAGAGATTGCGTTTGCTAGAAATTGAAGCGGGCGGTCAGAAGCCCCGATCGCGGACCCCAGTAATAAGCTTGAACACTGGTGATCTTACCCGCGTTTGCATCCGTGATAACCATATCCGGATCTCCGAGGTTTGGATGATTCAGAATGTTTGAGAAGCTTCCTGAAACCTCCAGCGAGGTTGCCCTGGGCAAGGGGAAACTCTTGAAAAGGGCCGCATTCAAGACCTGGGAGCCCGGCCCCTCAAGAATCCCAAAGCCTGCGTTGCCGAATTGACCCGGGGCAGGAATGGTGAATGCCTTGGGGTTGTACCAGTTATTGACTCCTCGCTTGCCGACAGGCTTTGGCGAAACTCCCGGAACGCGACTTGCACTGCCGCCGAACGCGTTGATGTTGGTCGGGTCCTTGCCAGTGAATACCGGGGTCAAAAACTGACCGGTCAACGCCTCATAGGAGGCGCTTAATTGCCATCCGCCGAATATTTTGGACCACAGGTTATCTCCACGCAGCAGCAACTGCCCTGGGCCGAGCGGCAGTAAGTAGATGGCGTTGGAAGTAAATTGAAAGCGAGGAGTGTATTGATCGTTGCCCCATTGGCGTTTGAGGTTATATGTGTTTTCACTAACCACGCCTCCTTCAGGATCAGTAGAAAAGAAACCCCCACCACCCGTAATTGAATTCCCCGGATCATCGGTCAGATTCTTGGCCCAGGTGAAAGATGCGTCGTAGAGCAGGTTGTGCTTCATGCGGCGGTTCGCTTCCACGGTAAAGCTGTTGTAGGACTGGCGACCTCCGTTTGATTCCTGGATTACTTTTTGGAAGTTCGGATAACTAGTATTCGCCTGGGACCAGGGAACAGTAGCGCTGGCATGAACCTGGTTCAGGTTCCTTCCGTAGACTAAGTCGGTACTCGAGGAGCCGACATAGGATAGTCGAAGCCCTGTGTTAAATCCTATATTCCTCTCCAGCGTCAAATTCCATTGCTGAACGAACGGATTCCGCAGATTCTTATCGACACCATTAATATTGATAGCTCCGAGCTTGCGAACCGCCGGATTGGTTGGATTGGTGAATGTAATTGCAGGTGTTGCATCAGTGATTGCATTGGTGTATCCGATTGTTCCGCCATAGGGAGCCTGGTATAAGTAATCCCCAATCATCTGGCCGGTTAGATCGTTGTTGTAGACGCCATAGCCGCCGCGTAGCACAGTATTGTCGTTGATGTTATATGCGAAGCCTATACGAGGATAGATCGCAAATTTGAACGCATTTCTGAGACTATGAGCAGGATAACCAGCTTGTTGCGCGGACAGAATGGGAATTGCGGACGGAAATCCAGGAGTAATGTACTTTTGTACATTGGCGAGCGACGGGACTACTATGCCCCCGGTCGCAGGATCGAAGTTTGAGATTGTATCGAACTTGTCTCTGGGAGCGCTGTCGAAATCGTAGCGCATGCCATAAGACAGCATCAGATTGGGGCGGACGCGCCAGTCATCCTGAAGGAACGCGCTCAAGAAATATTCCCGCTGGTACTGAGAGGGTCGGAGGTAGGTGTAGCCAGTCGACTGTGGCAAACCAAGCAGGAAGTCGGCGTAGGCAAAGCCGGTTTGACTTCCATTGAATCCAAAGGTACCGAAACTTGGATACACAGGCTGAGTACCCATTTGTGGTCTGTATTCAAATCCACCCTTGATTGTGTGATTTGCATGCGCATACGTCAACTGGTCGATCACCTGATTGTTCTGCTCTGTGCCATTCGCCGGCCCTTGCTGATACACAGAGGTTATGTTGCTGATCGACACCGCAGGAAATCCTGGGGCGGTCGACGGAGCAACTGGAAACCCCTGAATGCCGAGATCGTTGATAATCGACTGGCCCGTCAAGACAGGGCGGAAGTTATTGTTGGTCCACTCGGCACCTACCTTAAAGAGGTTGAACAGATTGGGGGTAAGTGCCCAGGTATCGGAAAATACGCCGGAAAACGTTTTCCGAACCTGTACGTTATAGCCGGCGATTGCAGGAGGAAAGTTCGAGACCAGGGTCTCCGGTGAGGCTCTGTTATAGCTGAATCGCACGAAAGCAGTGTTTGTCGGAGACAGGTTAGCATCCACGCGGAGATCGAATCGATTGCTATAGACGCTCTGGGGGTAAGTTCCGCGGAGATTGGCGTTGAATCCGTTTGGTGGCCCAAAATTCGGCGTGGGATAGAACATCGCCTGCCATTTTTGAGCGGCCTGACTTTGGGGACTCAGCAGGAGGTCCGGTGTGATGACGTTGCCAGCAAAAGGCTGACCCGTATACGGATTGTGAATGACGACAGGATTTGGGCCAGTCAATAATGAGCCGAAATCGCCTGTACGGAAGGCGTCGGTCGGAACGGTTGAACTAATCGCGATTGGCAGGTTGTTCCGTAGACCCTCATAAGCTGCGAAAAAGTAAAGCTTCCGTTTCAGGATAGGTCCACCGAGGCCGCCGCCAAAGTCGTTATCCGTATAGGAGGGCTTTGTGGTCGAGAAGTAACTCTGTGCGGCCAAGTTCTGATTTCCGAAGTGTTCAAATAGACTGCCTTGAAAGCGATCTGTGCCGCTCTTCGTGATAACTGTGATGTTCAGCAGCTGACCCATTTCCGCTTTATTGTCGACTGCATCGTATTTCACTTCCTGGATGATGTCATAGGACGGAAAAGCCGGACCATCGGCGTTTCCATAGAGAGTGGAGTTCGAGCTGATGCCATCGACGTTGTAGTAAGCTTCTCCGGTCGTCGAGCCATACATGGACCACGAAGATCCCGAGCCGTTGTGACCCCCAGGCAGAAGGGCAATATATTCCTCCAGCCCGCTATCACCCGTATTATCCTTGGTGCCGAGCAGATTGGATGAGGTTTTATTTATTTCTTCGGCCGTAACAGTTTCCGAGATAGAAGGCATTTCGCTCTCGATAACCGGAGCGCCGCCGGTTACGACGATCTTCGTTGCAACATCCCCGACCTTGAAGGGCAAATCCGTCCGGACTGTCTGTTGCGACAGAACTACGATTCCTGAGCTTTGCACGGAGCTGAATCCAGTAGCGCTCGCATTGACGTCGTAAGTACCAGGATTGAGATCGGGAGCGGAATATCCGCCCTGCTGGTTCGTGGTCACGGTCTGGCTTGCGTGGGTGCCCTCATTCGTAACCGTGACGGTCGCACCGGGAATGACAGAGCCATCGGGAGCGGTCGCGGTTCCGACGATTGATCCAACAGTGTTTTGGGCGTACGCAGCGGTTGCGGTGATAAACGCCAGCAAAAGCGCGAGCGCGAGCCACCTTGCCTGACGGAGAATCTGCAACCCACCAGATTCACCCTTCGCCGCCAAGGATCGGACAAATGGTGATTGTCCACCTGCTGTTCTGGATCCGTTGTTGTAGCTGCAGCCTGCGTCGGCCGTGCTAGTCGCGAGATTCTTCATCATGCCTCCGAAAGTTTGTTTCTCATGGTCGTGAAGCCTTCATCAGCTTAGGAACGGGAGCGTCGTGCAGGGCCCGAATCAAGCAGCATTGCCTGTGGACCTGACGAAGCAAAAGGCGCCCCCTGATTCGGTAAAGAATGGATGCGTGCGGACAGTTCGCCCACAATGTGGATGAAGTATCCGCCTTTCCACGAACGATGTCAATCGCCGGAGGGAGTTCGCTGAAGGCATCCTGCCGGTCAAAGGCGAGTGGCGAATCGATCGTGGAGGAAATAACCCGTTGCGAGTTTTATCAATACTTGATAAGTTTTCCGTGAAGGAAAATTGTAAGGAAATAACAGATGGTGATCGATGCTAGCTTCCCGGTCCCATTCACCCCGAAACCTTCGCACAAGTACAGTCGCTTATCATGCCGACGACCAAAACGATAATGGCAAAAGACACGAGATCCAGCGCGATGACTTCAACGCTGCGGTGCTTCCGTGTACTTGAGTTGCTCGCCGAAGAACCTTTTGAACTAACGGTGTCCGACATCGCGGAAGCGCTGTCCATGCCAAGAGCATCCGCCCACCGCCTGTGTACAACCTTAGTGGAAGGCGGCGTGGTCGAACATAATTCCACTTACAAGCGTTATCGACTTACTCCTAAATCGTTGTGGGTGGGATCCGGCTACTTACGTCATTCGGCAATTTATCGTGCTGCGTTTTTTCCAATGCAGGCATTGGCGAAGCAAATTCCAGGCACAGCTCAGCTTGGTGTGCTTTCGGAAGACAGCGTCCTATTCATTCACTCGGTTGGCTATCCGGCATCTACAGAGGCCTTCGCAGATATCGGGCTGCGGAGACCGCTCTACGCGACTGCTTCCGGAAAGTTGTTCCTCGCGCAGATGCCTCTGGACAGGGTGAAGGGATTGATGCCGCGCGGTATCAAAAAATTTACTGCACGGACGACGGTCTCTTTTATTCGCATGAAAGAAGAACTGGCCCTGGCAGCCGCCAACGGGTACGCGGTAAACGATCAAGAGCTTCTACCTGGATATATTGTGCTGGCCGCGCCGGTGCTTGACTATGGCCGCAACACGGTGGCTGCAATCAGCATTACACTGCCGGTGGAACATACAAAATCCAGGAACATGGCGTCGCACGTGCGATTGCTCTGTGACGCTGCTCGGCAGGCGTCTCTACAGCTAGGCTCAAACTGAAAATCGTTTGCGACAGTCAATCCTGAATCGACACAATTATCGAATTTCGATATGGACAAGAACCATCCGGGCTTGATCGCCAGATGACTTCCCTGCTCATCCAATTGTGTTTAGATTGGCTGCCCCTCAGGGATTCGAACCCCAATATGCTGATTCAGAGTCAGCTGTCCTACCATTGAACGAAGGGGCAGTGCGAAGGCGGACGCGGAGAACAGCGTCCTTACTGAATATATTGGGCGGGCGGTTTCCGGTCAATTGCTTGTGGCGTTCGCGGACAGCCGGCTGCGGCGAAACTTCCTTCTCTATTCTTCGCGTAACACTTCGAGGGGTTTCTGTTGAAGAATTCTGAGAGATGCCAACCAGCCGATGGCGGTGGCGAGGATGGCGGTGGCGAAGATGGCAGCGATTGAAACTGGCCAGCCCGGATGAAAGCTGACTTCGAGCCGATCGAGCAGGATGGCGGAGAGCGCCAGTGAAAATGCCACTCCGGAGGCACCGGCAATTCCGCCGAGCAGCAGAAATTCGATGCTGAGCATGGCGATGATCTGACGGCGGAGCGCGCCAAGCGATTTTAGAATGGCGACTTCGCGGACGCGCTGGAAACGCGTTGCGGTCACGCTGGAAGCGAGGATGATTCCACCGGCGAGCATGGCGAAGCCAGCGAGGAAACGAATGATGGTGGCGATCTGATCGACAACTTTTCGGATGACTTCCATCACGTCCGCGACGTTGACTACGGTGACGGTGGGATAGGCGGCGAAGATGCTTTGCTCGACTTCGGCGATGCGCGCAGGGTCGGCGTGGAAGGCTCCGTACCAGATCACCGGCTGGCCGAAGAGCACACCGCCGGGCAGGATGAACTGGCTGTGCGAGTACACGTGCTGACCGTCTGAGCGGTAGAGCGCTGCTACTGTCGCGGCGATCTGCTGGCTGCCTGACTGGAACACCATTCGCGAGCCGACATGAACGTGGAGGAGTTTGGCGGTCTGTTCTGTGACGGCGAGCGGCACGTTTTTGCCTGGGCTTATGCCGTTCCACCAGTGGCCCGATACGATTTTTTCTCCAACGGGCAAATTGTTCGACCATGCGAGAGAGGTGGAGCGCAGCATTCGCTTGGGATAGTGCTGGATGTGGAGTTGGCCTGCGGGCACTCCGTCGATGGAGACGACGCTGGCGGAGACGATCGGAATGGTTTCAAGACCGCCGTGAACGGCGGGTTGCGCGGTGATCAGGTTGGTGACGCCCGGGAGCTCCTCCGGGCTGATGTCGACGAGGAATATGTTCGGAGCTTTGGATGAGTCGGACTCGTGGAGATCGCGCACGATGGCGTGCTGGACGGAATAGACCGTCATAATGAGCATGACGCCGACACCGAGCGCGGTGAGCACGGCGGCGGACTGGTTGCCGGGCCGGTAGAGGTTCGCCAGGCCCTGACGCGCGGTTGGAGAGAAATGCCGACGCCCGCGCTGGAGCAGCCATCGCGCAGCGGTCAGCATGCCGGAGGCGGCGAGCAGTAAGAATATTAGGACGACGAAAAGACCGGCGGCAAACCAACCGCCGATCATCGCGGAGTCTGTGAGCGTGCTGGCAATGGCGGCCAGGGCCAGGAGAATGATGGCGATGGCAGTTAGCTGAACTCGATCTTTTTTGAAAATGCGGATGATACCGGACTGATGCTCTTGTTCCACGTTGCGGCGCAGGATATGGAGTGGGCGAAAGTTGCGAATCTCAAGCAGGGGCGGCAGGGTGAACAGGAGCGTGGTCAAAATGCCGGTGACCAGGCCGACGAGAACTGGGCCGAGCGATAGATGGCCCGCTACGGGAAGAGAGATCAGCCGCTCCAGCAGAACGGGAAATGCGCGTGCCACCGCAGAGCCGGCCACGATGCCGACAAGAGCGCCGGCCGTGCCGAGGAAGAGCGTTTGCAGGAAGTAAATGCGAATCACCTGCGAGGAGCGCGCGCCGAGGGCTTTCATGATGGCGATGGTTTCGAGGCGCTGCTGCAGGTGAGCGTGCATGGCCATGGCTACGCCGATCGCGCTGAGCACCATGGTGACGAGGCTGACTAGCGTCAACATGGCTGTGGAGCGCTTGAGGCCTTCCGCCAGAGCGGGATTGGCTTCGCGGAAATCAGCGACCTGTGCTTCCGGCAGAATTGCTTCAACGCGTTTGCGTAGCTGATCGATGGTTATCGCGGGCTTATGGCCGTTGTCGGGCGCAAGACGGAACAACATGCGCCGGCTGGCGCGACTGCCGGGGAGAACTAATCCTGTCGAGGCGAGAGCGGACTGGGCGATCATGACGCGCGGACCGATGCCGAATGAGGAGGAAATTCTGTCTGGCTCCGAGCGGACAATGTCGGCAATGCGGAATTGCCGGTTGCCGAGATGCAGCGTGTCTCCGAGACGGGCGTGCATGCGCAGGAGAAATTCCTGGCTGACGATTACGGAGCGGGCGGTGAGCACATCGCGCAGCGCACGGCCGGAGGCGAGTTGCACGTTGCCGTAATAGGGATATTGGCTGGGATCGACGACCTTCAACGATACGAGCAGCGGGGTGGAGTTGGTCGGCGTTGAGGCCATGGAGACGGTTTCCGTGACGAGTGTGTGCTGGACTCCGCTTGCACCGAGTTGACTGAGTTGCTGCAGTTGCGTGTCTGAGAATGGGTGGAAGTCGCGCGCCGAAAGGTCGGCGGCCATAATGGTGCGTGCCTGCTCGAGCAGCGTGCGTTGGAAGACGGCGCTGAAACTGCGCATGCCCGTCAGCGAGCCTACGCCTAGGGCGACGGCGATGATGATGAACGCGAACCTGGCCCAGGAGGCATGGAGATCGCGCCATGCGATCTTCCATGCGGTGCTCCAGGGGAGGGCTCCGGAGGAACGACTCATGCCCGGGCGCCGGTGGTGGGGACGGAGAGTTCGTCGGAGGCGATGCGGCCATCGTGCAGGAGAATTTTTCTTTCGGCCAGATCGGCGAGGGTGGGGTCGTGGGTGACCAGCACCAGTGTTGTGCCTTCGCGGCGATTCAGTTCGAGCAGCAGTTCCATGACGCGGGCACCGGTGGCGGAGTCGAGATTGCCTGTCGGCTCGTCGGCAAGGATGACGGGCGGGCGCAGCATGAAGGCGCGGGCGAGCGCGACGCGCTGCTGTTCTCCACCGGAAAGCTGCACGGGGTAATGATGGAGACGCCCGGCGAGCCCGACGGCGGCCAGTAACGATTCGGCGCGGGGGCGACCGTCATTCGCGGCGTGCAGTTCGTGCGGCAGCAAAACATTTTCGACTGCGGTGAGCGTGGGGATTAATTGATACGACTGGAAGACGAAGCCTAATTTGGTTGCGCGGATGCGGGCGAGGGCATCTTCGGTATAACGGCTGATTTCGTCCCCGTCGATCGAGACGGTCCCGCTGGTGGGCGTATCGAGGCCGGCCAGAAGACCGAGCAGCGTGCTTTTGCCGCTGCCAGACGGGCCCATGATGACTGCGAACTGCTGCGGCGGAATGCTGAGGCTGACACCTTTAAGGATTTCGACGGATGTGGAACCGCTGCGCAGTGTTTTGGTGAGGTCACGGACTTCGATAATGGCGTTTTGATTGGTCGGCATTTTGCTAGAGTCTAGAGAGATGATAGCCAGATCGCTTTCGATGCTTCTTTCGTTTTCCGTTTTGACCGCTGCGGCGCTGACGGGATGCGGCGGGCCCAATACGCAGATGACGGCTGCGAGTTCGCATCAGATATCCGCGGCCGCTGGACGTTCGGCGAGTGCACCGGCCGCCGGGGTGGACAATTCCGCACCGCCGACACCTGCTGTCCCGCCATTGAAAGATACTCGCCCGGTTGTCATTGCGTTTGGGGACAGCCTCACCGCGGGCTTTGGTACGAATGCCGGAGAGAGCTACCCTGATTATCTACAAGCGGACCTGAACGCGCGAGGGTATCGTTATCGCGTCGTCAACGAGGGGATTAGCGGCAACACGTCCAAGGATGGGGTGACACGGGTGCGAGGGATCGTGGCGCAGCATCCGGCGGTGGTGATCGTGGCGTTCGGCGGCAACGACGGTCTGCGCGGCGCGCCGATCGCGGACACGGAGATGAACCTGGCGACGATTATTTCAACGCTTCAGGATGCGCACATACGCGTGGTGCTGGGGGGGATTACACTGCCGCCAAATTACGGCAGCGAGTACATTGCGAGATTCAATGCGATGTATTCCAAGCTGGCGGAGACGTATCATCTTCCGCTGCTGCCGTTCATGTTGCGCGACGTATATGGCAGGCCGGGCGGCATGCAGGGGGATGGCATCCACGCGACGGCGAAGGGAAACAAACAGGTGGCGGAGAATTTTCTTCCGCTGCTTTTGCCGTTGTTGCATAAGACGGCGAAGCCGTAGATTTTGATTGCGCGCCTTCTCAGCCGAGCACCACCATGGGCTGCACGAGCGTACCGGCGAGGCGGCGGCCGATCGCGAACAGTTCCTGCTGGCTGGTGAAGATTTTCACCAGGGGGGCAGTCGAATATTCGGGCAGGTTGCAGGCCATTCCATTGCGCAGATGCCCGGCGGTTCCGGGGTCGACAGTTACGGACGGCATTTCCGGCAGGAGCCGGCGCGGGTGCGGCATGTGACCGGCGAGGGAGTCGTCCTTTGACCACTCGGCGATTTGTTCGAGCGTGGCGGAATCTTCGAGCGTAAATGTTCCGGCCTGTACGCGGCAGAGGCTGGCGAGATGGGCGCCGCATCCGGCCTGCCGGCCGAGCTCGTGGGCGATGGAGCGGATGTAGCCGCCGGAAGAGACTTCGACTTCAAAGGCGGCGTCGGGCGAGCGGTAGTCAAGAATTTCGCAGCGGTGGACGTGAATGCGCGCGAGACGAAGTTCAACGGGTTTGCCGGCGCGGGCGAGTTTATATGCGGGAACGCCATTCACCTTTTTTGCGGAGAATGGCGGTGGCATCTGTTCGATCTCTCCTACAAATTGCGCGGCCAGGTCGCGAAGTTTTTCGATGCTGAAATCTGGTTCGATGCGGGAAGCGGCGGGTTCGCCGTCGGCGTCGTAGGTATCGGTCGGAAAGCCAAATCGTATGGTTCCGGTGTAGCGCTTGGCGTCCTGCTTGAAAAATTGGGCCAGGCGGGTGAAGCGTCCGAGCAGCAGCGGAAGCAGTCCGGCGGCCATGGGATCGAGTGTGCCGAGGTGTCCGATGGAAGATTCGCCGGTTAGTTTGCGCACGCGTGCGACGACGTCATGCGAAGTCATGCCCGGGGGTTTGTTGACGATGAGGAGACCATTCATGAAATTTTCAGTGGGAAGGGCGCGCTTAATACCCCACGTCTTAAAGGCGAGACGTGGGGTATTAAGGTTGATGCAGATCGACAGCTAAATGCCGTTCTCGCCGCGGCCATGCACGAGGGACAGGAACTCATGGCGAGTCTGCTGATTATCGCGGAAGGCACCGAGCATCGCTGAGGTAACGGTCGAGGAATGCTGCTTTTCGACGCCGCGCATCATCATGCAGAGGTGCCGCGCCTCAATGACGACGCCGACGCCCTGGGGCTCGATGGCATTCTGGATTGCGTCGGCAATCTGGCGCGTGAGACGCTCCTGCACCTGGAGACGGCGCGCGTACACATCGACGAGGCGAGGAATTTTGCTGAGGCCGATCACCTTGCCGTTCGGAATGTAGGCGACGTGGACCCTGCCGAAAAAGGGCAGCATGTGGTGCTCGCATAGGGAGAAGACTTCAACGTCCTTGACGATCACCATCTCGTCGTAGTCGACGTCGAACATTGCTCCGCGGAGAATCTTTCCTGCGTCTTCGCGATAGCCTTTGGTCAGGAACTCCATGGATTTGCGCACCCGCTCCGGCGTGCGCTCCAGACCGTCGCGGGAGATGTCCTCACCGAAGCGACCGATGAGTTCACGGTACATTTCTTCAATGGGGACCCCGGACAGCAAATCCTCGGCAGGTTCATTGGTCAAAGCTGATTGCGCCATCTCAGTTCCTTTCATTACAGGCGGTGGCATTGTGGATCGCACTTACCCGGAATATTCAAAAAAGTTATTGCTGGTTTCTTCGACGCGAATTGTTTCTAGCTTGGCGCGGGTGAAACCCGATCGTATGACGTTATAGATTTCGACGCACAGATTTTCTGTCGTGGGGACGATGGCTTCAAAGCCGACATCGAGGTTCAGATTGGTTTGATCGAAGCGGTCGACAATTTCGCGCTGCACGAAGCGGTCGAGCTCGCCGAGATTGCAAACCATGCCGGTGACCGGATCGACTGCGCCGCTCATTTTTACTTCCACCATATAGTTGTGGCCGTGGCCGTGGGGATGGTTGCATTTTCCATAGACAGCCTGGTTCTGCTGCGGCGAGTAATGTTCGCTGTTCAGGCGGTGCGAGGCGCTTAGACGATAGCGGCGAGACAGGTAAGCTTTCATCACTCCCCACAATAGTCGGCGAACAGGTCGGGCATTTCGTACACGCGTACGCGATGGAGCAGGGCGCCGGTGATCTTCGGCTGGAGCCGCTTCCAGACGGCGATGGCGATATTTTCCGTGGTTGGAACTGTGGACCTGAATTCCGGGACTTCGAGATTAAGATGGCGATGATCGTAGGCCTGGATGACCTCGCGATCGATGACATCTTTGAGCGCCTTGAGATCGACGACGAAGCCGGAGACCGGATCAATTTCTCCTGCGACGGTGACCTCCAGCGTGTAGTTATGCCCGTGACCGTTGCGGTTGGCGCATTTGCCGAATACTTTTTCGTTCTCCTGCTGCGACCAGGAGTCGACGTAGTAGTAGTGCGCCGAGGAAAACTCCGCTTTGCGTGTCAGAAGCACCATAGAAACAGCATATTGGATTCGGGGAGGCGATGCAGGTCGCAGTTCTTTTTAGAGAAGGCGCGCGGGCGAAAACTCTCAGGCGGCGTAAGTGCGGCCTTTCCATGCGATTTCCCGGTGGAAATGCTTTTGCATCCAGCTTTGGAGCAGCAGCCAGCTGAAGAGAGGCAATGCGAGGGGCGAAATGAGCGTATCGGCGAATGAGAAATGCGCCTTCGATACGCGTGAGTAGTGCACGCGGAGCCGCCAGACCCACCAGAGCGCAACGGCCCAAATAATTCCCGTTCGGGCGGCGGTCAGGTAAAGCCAGACGGCGAGCAGGGGAAGGCCGAAGAGCAGGACAGCCTGGAAGAGTTTCATCACTGCGCGCGTGGGGGCATCGGGGAAGAGCAGGACGAGATTCTTTTTCCATCCTTCGCACATGGCGCGGAAGGAGCGGTACATGCGGGTGGTGACAGCATCCGGCGCATAGCGCAAGCGGAGGCCGGCATGGGCGTGTTTGCACAGCTTCGCGAGCTCGACGTCTTCCACCATGCAGCCCTTGACCGCGGCATGGCCGCCGATGCGCCGATACACGGCGTGATCGCAGAGCAGGAACTGGCCGTTGGCGGCGGCCACGGGCGAGTCCGGCGAGTTGACCAGACGCGGGGGATACTTCTGCGCCAGCTCGGAAAAAATGAGCGGCATGAGGGCGCGCTGCCAAAAGCCATGCACCTCCTGACGCGGGGAATAGGAGAGCATGGCGGTGTGATGGCGCTCCGCCTCATGGATGGCGCGGCGCAGATTGCCGGGTTCGTGAACGGTATCGGCGTCAGTGAACAACAGCCATTTGCCGGTGGCCTGCCCGGCGGCGGACCAGACGGCGTTCGTCTTGCCGGTCCAGCCCTGGGGCAGCGGCGGAGCGTCGATGAGACGGACAGCGGGGTATTCCATTGCGATTTTCCTGGTGCTGTCGGTGGAGGCATCATCAACGACGAACAGCTCCCAATCCTGCCCAAGGGAAAAGTCCGGCTCGCTCTGCTGGATAAGAGAAGCGAGGCAGGCGCGGATTGACGTTTCCTCATTGCGCGCGGGCACAATGACGGTGAGCAGACGGGTTGCGGCCGAGTGGGGAGAAACTTTGGGATTGATTTCCGAGAGCATCCAACAAATTCGTATCATAGAAGCAATGGGAGACGTGAGGAACCTGCGAGGACGACGCTTTGCCGCGATTGCAACATTCTGTTTTCTGGTGCTTTGCGGCGGGTGCGACCGTGGTTCGCGACCGCGCGAACTGGGGAAAGCGGCTCCGGCATTTACGATTCGCGATGGCGCGCAGAGGGTGAGCCTGAGCCAGTATCGCGGACAGGTGGTGCTGCTGAATTTCTGGGCGAGCTGGTGCGCGCCCTGCTACGACGAGCTGCCTTCCCTGCTGGCATTGCACCATCACCTGCCGGGGCTGGTGATCCTTGGGGTGAGCATCGACGAAAATCCGGCGGCATACAGCAGTTTTCTGGCGGCAAACGGCATCGATTTCACCACGGTTCGCGATCCTTCGCAGAACACGATGCACCGCTATGGAACGGTCCAGATACCGGAGAGCTATCTGATCGACCGCTCCGGGCATATTGTCCGGAAATATGTGAGTGAACAGGACTGGACGAGTCCGGAGATTGTGCAGACGTTATCCGCGGCGTTGAAGGCCGGGAGGTAGGCTGCATTTATGATTGCTTCATGACAACGAATATCGACGTGCAGTTTCGTTACTCACAGCATCCCAGCGAAGATACGATGCGGGCGGTCGCCGAACTGTACGATGTCTACGGCATTCGCCGGGTGCGGTTGAACCGCGCGGAGCGCTCGGTGCTGGTGGAGTACGATGCCACGCGGCTGGGAGCGGCCACTGTTTCTCAGCTTTTACGACGGGCGGGACTGTCGGTGACGGAGCAGATTTCGGCGTTTCCTGTGGCAGCAACGACGAACGAAAACAAACCGCCGGCGGCCTGAAATATTTGCGCCGGAGGGCGCCTGCTGCTAACTTTAGAAATGCCGGTTTTGGACGGAAACCTCCCGGTTTCCCTTGTGCGCCCCTAGCTCAGTTGGATAGAGCGTCTGGCTACGAACCAGAAGGTCGGGAGTTCGAATCTCTCGGGGCGCACCACTTCACTCTGCTGGAAAATCGTTTGCGACGGGTAGAAAAGGCAGTCGCTTTTTCCGGCGAATATCCCTCCTGTTCGCATATATTGCTCGCGTGGGCATCTTATAATCTGGTTGGCGATCAGTAGCTTGATGCCGCGGTTTTTCTACTGCGGCAAAGGAGAAAATTCATGGCGCTCGCGAGTGCGGCAAGCCTAATTTCTACCGCCCAGCTTACTCAGGATGTAGAGATTTTTGAGTACAGCAAGGCGGCAAATCCCATTGAGTCCGGTTCGGTGCCTCGTATTCCCATCCGGGAATTCTCGGCGGACCTCTACGCTTCCGGAGCGACTCGCGTGATTCCGCTGGATCTCAGTTCGGATCTGCGGGTTGGTTATCCTGCGACGGGTCCGAGCCTGCTGGCCTCGTTCGTTCGCATCCATGCGCAGGAGAGCATTACGACTGCTCCGAATGCGAGCAGCGAATTCTTTTTTGTCATTCGCGGGCGGGGGCGTTCGGAGATTGCCGACGGATCGATCGCGTGGGCTGCGGGGGATTTCGTTGCGCTTCCCGGCATGGAAGCCACGCATTTTGCTGACGAGGATGCAGCTTTCTACATGGTGAACGACTCGCCTCTGTTTGCTTACCTGGGAGCGCAGAGGGGTGAACCACGCTTTCGCCCGACCCTTTACAGCAGAAGCGATGTGATGACGGAACTGGAGGCGGCGCGGAACGATCCGGAAGCTTCGAAAAGAAGCCGTGTGAGCGTGCTGCTGGCGAACAAGAAATTTGAGCAGACGATGACGATTACTCACACGCTTTGGACGATGTTCGGCGTGATCTCTCCCGGGTCGAGGCAGCTTCCTCATCGTCACCAGTCGGTTGCTGTGGATTTTGTGGTGGACGCGAAGCCGGGAGTCTATACGCTGGTTGGCGCGCAGTTGAAGGATGATGGCACGATCGAAAACGCAAAGCGTGTGGATTGGGCGAAGGGGGCGGCGTTCGTCACGCCTCCGGGATATTGGCATGAACACGTCAATGAATCGGGCTCCGACGCGTACGTGATGCCGATCCAGGACGCGGGCCTGCACACGTATCTGCGGACGCTCGACATTCAGTTCTATGAGGAAGACTGATTTTGACGGCGTGCTGAAAGCGGATTACCAGTCGATCTTTTCCGGGAAGAATTCGGCGATCAGATCGTCATAATACGGTCGAATGAGCTCGAGGTCGGGCTTGCTTGCGCCCTTGGAGTAGAGGTCGTAGGCATTGAATTTTCTTACCCACTCGAACATTTCCTCATCGTGCGCGGACATGAGATGGCGGTACGCGCCGTGCTTGTGGGCGGCATAAAACGAGTGATAGCGCAACATGTATTGCGCAGGCTCTGGCAGGTAATTCTTGACGACGTGGTAAATATATTCGTCGTGTCCCCAGGACAAATGCACGTTATCGAGGCCGCAATTCGGCTCATAGACGCCACTGAGCGTCTGGTATTTGGCGTTGCGTGAATCGGGATTGGCGGCGAAATATTCGGGGAAGACAATCTGGTCGGAGTAGGCGCAGCCGACCGGGAATGTATCTCCCACGACCGCCCATTGCGGCTCGCCATACAGGCAGAGAACTTTGCCAAGGTCGTGAAGAAAACCTGTGAGCACAAACCAGCGCGGTTGGCCGTCGTGGCGGATGGCCTCCGAGGTCTGCAACAGGTGATCGACCTGGGTGAGATCTGTATCCGGATCGCTGTCGTCGACCAGCGTGTTGAGAAACTCGGCGGCTTCCCAGATGCTTTTTTTGCCCTTGCGGAGCGGCAGGTACTCCTGTTCCTTCGCGCTGACAAAGTTAAATGTCTGGAAGGCATGATTCTGGCGGTAGAATTCGGCGACGCCGGGATTGGCTTCGGCATCGTAGATGCGGAATTCTTCCTGAGGCTTGCCTTCCTGATAGCGCGCGGCGACGAAGTCGTCCCACTGATCGAGGCTGTGCAGCGGATTTTCTACCGTAGCAGTTTTCATGTAGTTCCAGGGTCCACGGGTCGATGATACGTGAGGAAAAACGCGGTCGCAAGGAACAATGCGATACTGAAACGCGGTTCATTCAGGCCGGGTCGCGACGGCTTGAATCGCGAACTTTCATCCAGCAAGAAATCCGGGAATGACTCTCCATGTGGAAACCAATCCTTACCGATACACACTTTTGGATACCGGTGGTGGTGCTCGTGCTGGGGGTTGCCCTGCTGTCCTACCTTCGTTAGATCCGCACTCCGACTTTCGCTCGTGAACAAAGCCGATTCCAATCCGCTAAAGCCCCTGCATGGCGTAGGCGTTCTGTGCGGTCTCGCGGCTGGTGCGTGGCTGGGGGGCGCCGAGGCGCCCACAAAGCTAGTCAGCGCTTCCCTATCTCCGCTGGCGATTTCTGTGTGCATGGTCGCCGGAGTTTTCCTCGCGCGCTGGACGATTCCATCTCTGCTGCAAGGGAGCGGCTTGCTTGTGGCGGATATCCGGAGAACGAAACATCTGATTGTCTGGGCGGTACTGGCTGGCGCGCTTTGGGTGGTGGCGAACACGCTGACGATCTTCGCGATTCAGGATGTGGGGCTGGTGATTGCGTTTCCGCTGTGGAATACGAACTGCCTGGTCGGAATTTTCTGGGGATGGCTGCTGTTTCGCGAACTGCAAGGTGCGCCGGCGAAAAACTATTTGAAGGTGGTCGGAGGAAGCATCGCCGTGCTGCTGGCTGCGTTCATGCTGGCGTTGAGTTCGACCGGGAGCGCGGGCGTTCGACATGGACACGTGCTACAGGGAATTGTGGCGGCGCTGGGCGCCAGCCTGCTGTGGGGCACGATGTACATCCCGTATCGCAAGGCGTATTTGAGCGGGATGAATCCGCTCTCCTTCGTCACAGTTTTCACCGTGGGAGAGATAGGCACGATGATCCTGCTGGTGGGGACGGCGCGGGGGGGAGTGCATCCCATTTTGCTGCAACTGGCGCTGGCGCGGAACCAATTGTTCTGGCTGTTTCTGGGCGGCTTCTGCTGGGTGGTTGGAGATCTTTTTCAGCAATACGCGACAAAATTTATTGGGATTGGCCGCGCGATTCCACTCTCCAACACCAACCAGCTGTGGGGGCTGGCTTGGGGTGCGCTGGTGTTTGGAGAACTGGCCGGAGCCAGTTCCAGAGTGCGCCTGATCGTGGTGGCCGGCTCGCTGGTAATGCTGATGGGAGCGTTGGCGATCAGCACTTCCGTTCCTGCGGCGCCGGAGTATGCGTCGACGCGACAGGCCATTCTGCGGGAATGCGATCGCTATGGATTGGAGTACGAGCGCGTGCTGGCGTCGCAGACGGGCAGAGCCGCGGGGGACGAATCGCGGAGAGGCAGACGCTGGTGGGATCACGGAATCTGGATGGTCGCGGTGGGCGTCTTCGCCTGGCTGGCGTATGGCGTGGTGCGCCCACATCTATCCATGAATGTTCTTTGGGCGGGGACGCTGTTGCTGGCGATGGTTTTGATTTTTCTCGCCGCGGGCTGGTGGCTCGCAAATCGAGCGGGATTTTCCTGAGCGATTGGATCGGGACGCACGGGTGATTACTGAATTGCCGGGGTGATGACGATATTGCGAAACGACACATGCCCTTTCTCGCTTCCCTGCAGCATGATTGGGCCCGGTTGACCTTCATTGCTGTTCAAAGCTCCGCCGGTGATGCCGGGGATTTCCTCGTTGTCAATGAGGGTCTTGCCATCCTGGACGACGGTAACTTTGCGCCCGATGAGAGTGATGTCGAAGCTGTGCCATTGTCCGGAGGAGCGGGGCAGTTCGGGCGACGGCGCGAGGAAACCATAGACGCCGCCGGTGTGATGGGTTGGCGGTTCGTCGATAGATTCATTTTCGATCTGGACCTCATACCGACCGCGCAGATAAACGCCGCTGTTGGAGACCGGTCCGCGATTCCATTCGATGTGTAGTTTGAAGTTGTCGAACTTTTTGTCATTGACCAGTTCCGGGCCATTGCCAGGGCTGACCAATGTCCCATTTACGACAGTCCAGTGGTGCGTTTGCGGCGCATTGCCGGGGGAGTATTCATGCCATCCATCAAGATTTTTCCCGTTGAACAGAGAGATGGGCTTTCCCCATTGAGGGGTCCGGGTGACAGCGAGCGAGGGCGCTCTGCTGCCAGTCCAGGTCCAGAGAGCTCCGTTCGGACCCGTCGCTGTGCCGGAAAGCATGCCGCCGGCGAGCTTTCCTTTGAAGACCATGTCCGTGTTGCTGTTCTCTTCCTCTTTCGGCGAAACAAAGGTAAGGAGACCGTGGCTGATTTCTGCTTTGGGAAGGGGACGCGCATTTCCCCATCGTCCGACAAAGTCTGCCTTGAGTGTGCCGTTGCTCTGGGACAGGTCCAGCCAAGAAGGAACCTTGCCGTAGGGTGCATTGATCGTGAGATCCCAGCGACCGAGAAATGGAGTTGCAGAATTTTGGCCGTTCTGCGCGGAAGCGCATGTGCACAAAACGGCGATCAGGAAGACAGACCACAGAGTTTTTTGAATTTTCATTTGCGAGGTTCCTCGTGGTTGGGATGCAGTGAAATCGGCGCCGGACCTAGGCCGTCCTGACGGACCGGGATGCTGCGTCCCAGAAGACCTGCTGCTTGCTGAAGTACGACTGGTTGGCCATATGGCAGGCAATCGCCGCATGGTTTCCGAACACCGCGTTCTCGACGGTCTGCCGGCGGCTTTTCACTGCCTGGAAGAATGTCCAGAGATGGGGCTTGAGATCATCCCAGTCGTCCCCTGTATAAATCGTCTGCTCGGTGAGCGGCTCTTTGCCGGGTTCGACGCCGTGGGTTGCGTACCATTGACTGACGTATTGATCGCGCATGGGCTGAGGGAAACTATTGTCGTAGTAGCTGGGCGCGGTGTCTTTGCCGGATTGAGGCGAGTAGGTGATGCCGAATTCCGTTGTATCGAGAAGACCCTTGGGACCCATATAGACGGCGCGTTCCAGCGTTTCTGTGCTAAGGCCGAGGCGGACGTAGACGGGGATGCCGTGATAATCGAAGAGCACGGTCTGCAGGTCGGGCATATCGCGGCCGTCTTTCCAGCGGAAGATTCCACCCAGTGAAATTGCGGAGCGCGGAGGCTCATTCCAACCGAGCGTGAAGAGCATGGCGCTGATCAAATGCACCATCAGGTCCCCGGCGACACCGGTGCCATAGTCGCGCCAGCAGCGCCAGCGGGCAAACCTGTCGGGGTTGAACGGAATTTTCGGAGTGTCTTTGAGCCACGTATCCCAGGCCAGGTTGGCGGGCGATAAATCGAACGGCGGGGGATATTCCCATGCGCCGGTGGGACTGTTGCGACCCAGCGTCAACTCGACCATGTTCACCTCTCCGATGGCTCCGGCGCTGTACATTTCGTGCGCTTTCCCGCACAAACGAGAGCTGACCCGCTGCGCGCCAATCTGCACGATCCTGTTATTGCGCCGGGCGGCTTCAATCATCGCGAAGCCTTCGGGAACTGTGTGCGACATGGGCTTTTCGCAGTAGATATCCTTGCCCGCATTGCAGGCGTCGACGACCACCTGCTTATGCCAGAAATCCGGCACAGCAGCGAGAATGCAGTCAATGTCTTTGCGGTCCAGCAGCTCGCGATAATTGCGCGTGGTTTGAAGATTCGGATTGTTGGTAATTTGCTTTGCGAGCGTGTGTCGTCCGTCGTATAAGTCCGCCGCGCCTACGCACTCCACTCCGGGAAGGCCGAGGGCGCTGCCGAGAACAGCGGAACCTTCCATACCGATGCCGATAATTCCAAAACGGATTCGGTCGTTTGCGCCGACCGGCGCGGCCGGCATGGGTTGGGGCTCGAGAACGATCGCTTTGGCATTGGGGGTGAGAAGAGCGCCGGCGGCGATGGCGCTGCTTTGCAGGAACTTTCGGCGAGACAGATCATTCATGATGGACGGGTTTCCTCTTCGTAGTCAATATCGAACGGCACTGTTCATTCTAGTTCCATCCGCGACGATTTGGCCTGTGAGGGCGTGGTGAAGCGGGCATTCATCGGCCTTGAATCTTTCATTTATCATGAAGGGGCGCTCTGAACACGTTCGCAATGCACGCGCTTTGAAAGGGTCTCACCTGACCCTTTGGAGATTCCATGTATTTGCCGGCGAGCTACGCGGCGCAACTCGCCTTCATGCTGCTCAGCATGGTCTGTTGGGGCTCCTGGGCGAATATGCTGAAGCTAGCGCCCGCTTGGCCTTTTCAGCTTTTTTACTGGGACTATGTTTTCGGAATCCTGCTGGCGTCGATCGGCTGGGGAATGACCCTGGGCGGCGGCCCGCACATTTTCTTCGGAGCGATAGCGGCGGCAAACTCATTTCATATTCTGCTCGCCATCGCCGGAGGAATTATTTTCAACGCGGCAAATCTGCTGCTGGTGGCAGCGATTGATTTGGCCGGGCTTGCGGTCGCATTCCCGCTAGGGATCGGGCTGGCGCTGGTGATTGGCGTGCTGCTGAACTACGCGCTGGCACCGGCGGGCAATCCCTGGTTGCTCTTCATCGGGATGGGCCTGGTTGTGCTGGCGCTGGTTGTGGATGCGATCGCTTTTCACAAGCGCGAGACGCATCGGCAGCGGGTCAGCTCCGCGGGAATCGGACTGAGTCTGCTGGCGGGAGTGTTGATGGGATTGTTTTATCCCTTCGTGCAGCGGTCGCTAGAAGGGGAACATGCGCTCGGGCCTTACAGCGTAGTGCCCTGCTTCGCGGTGGGCGTGCTGCTCTGCGCGATTCCGGCGAACTATTGGCTGATGCGACGGCCGATGGCGAAACAGACGCGCGTGGATTTCGCGCAATATTTCGCAGCGAGGCCTCTCTGGCATGTTTGGGGATTGATTGGCGGCGGCATCTGGTGTACGGGCGCGGTGCTGAATTTTGTTTCGTCGCGTGGGGAGTTCGTTGGACCGGCCATCGCGTACGCGCTTGGGCAGGGCGCGACGATGGTCTCTGCGGCGTGGGGTGTTTTTCTGTGGCATGAGTTCAAAGGCGCGCCGGTGGCGGCCCGGCGATTGATCCCGCTGATGTTTCTGCTTTTTATCGCCGGCCTGGGCGCGATTGCTTTTGCGCCGGTGATTCGTTAGCGGTTCGGTTTCAGAATGAGGACGCGCGTGAAAGATATTGTCGTTGTGGGTAGCGTGAATCTGGATCTTGTCGTCTCCGCTGCGCGCGCGCCCGAAGCCGGAGAGACACTGCTGGGTACTCAATTCGCGACATTTCCCGGCGGCAAGGGCGCGAACCAGGCTGTGGCGGTGGCACGGCTGGGCCATCCTGTGCGCATGGTCGGCAAGCTGGGCAGCGATTTGTTTTCCGCACAGTTGATGGAAGCGCTCGAAGCTGCCGGGGTGAACACGGAGGCGGTGGGGAAGACGCCGGGGCATTCCGGAGTGGCATTCATTGTGACGGTCGAGTCAGGTGAGAACAGCATCATCGTCGTTCCGGGCGCGAACAGCCTGTTGTTGTCGGAAGACATGGAAGAGAATCGGAGAGTGATTGGGAATGCAGGCATGGTGCTGACTCAGATGGAAACTCCGCTAGCGACCGCGGAAGCGCTGGCGGAGATTGCTTTTTCCTCTGGCGTGCCTCTTATGCTCGATCCCACTCCGGCATGTTATTTGCCTGCTGAGCTGTTGCGCAAAGTCGCGTGGATTACGCCGAACGAAAGCGAAGCGCAGCTGCTGGCCGGCAGCACGAGTTCGCCGACATCGGAGCCGGAGCTTCGAGAGCTTGCCGAATACTTCCTTGGGCTGGGGCCTGAAAACGTGCTGCTGAAGCTGGGGGAGCGCGGGGCGTACGTTGCGACAGGGGACGGCATTCGAGCGCTTATCCCGGCGTACACGGTGAGGGCGGTCGATACTACGGCGGCGGGAGACGCGTTCAACGGAGCGTTTGCGGTTGCGCTGGTGCGCGGCCACTCCGCGCTGGAGGCGGCGCACTTCGCCTCAGCGGTCGCGGCGATCTCGCGTGACGCGGCGGGGTGCGCAGCCGGCGATGCCAACGCAGCCGGAGGTAGAAGCGTTTCTCGCGAGCGAGCCAGCGGCATTTTCCAGAGACCACCAGGAGTCTATTTCATGAAAAAAATTCGGGCGGCACTGCAGTGCGTGCTGGGGCTTTCGATCCTGGCTTCCTTGGCCGCGCCGGGAACGCGGGTGTTTGCCCAGAGCGCCGCGAGTGTCAGCGCCGCGCAGAAGATTATTCTCGATACCGATATTGGGGATGATATCGACGACG
This sequence comes from uncultured Acidobacteriota bacterium, assembly GCA_963744615.1. Lineage (GTDB taxonomy): Bacteria > Acidobacteriota > Terriglobia > Terriglobales > Acidobacteriaceae > JAKAAZ01. The sequence goes on along the minus strand of CAVUUE010000003.1, from coordinate 537,111 downwards.
CGTTTGCGCTGGGGCTTGCCGTTTCGAGGCCCGGGGTGCAGCTGATGGGCGTGACCACTGCCTGGGGAGACACGAATCTGCGCGCCCGGCTGGCGGAGCGACTCTTGACCGAGACCGGTCACAGCGACATTCGCGTTTTCGCTGGGCCGAAAACTTTGTCGAGCAATGTTTTCACGCAGGCGCGATGGGCCTCGGCGTTTCCTGAACCGGAAAAGGGCTGGCCGGATGCGGTCGATTTTATTCTGGATACCGTTCGTAAAAATCCCGGGCAGATCACGCTGATTTCGATTGCTCCATTCAGCAATGTCGGTGCGTTGATCGACAAGGACCCCGCGACCTTTCGCAAACTGAAAAGAGTGATCGTGATGGGAGGATCGATTCACCGCGGGTACGGGGATCTGGGTCTGCTTCCGAATCACGGACCGAGCGCGGAATACAACGTTGCCATGGACGTTCCCGCGGCGAAAAAGCTGTTCGCCTCCGGCGTGCCGCTGTATGTGATGCCGCTCGATTCCACTCAGCTAAAGATGGATGTAATCGACCGCAATGCGCTGTTCAGCCAAGGCACTGCTCTTACCGATGCGTTGACGCTGCTCTACCATCAATGGACGGCATCGACCCACGACCCGACGCCGACTCTCTATGACGCGATGGCGGTGGCGTTTGCGATTGAGCCGAGTCTGTGCCCTACGCGGCCGATGCATATCGCAATCGATGACAAGGGATATACGCGGGTCGAGCCGGGGGAGCCCAATGCAAATGTCTGCTTGAATTCCGACTCCGACCGATTTTTTCACTTTTACATTCCCGCGGTCCTGGCTGCTCCGGCACGCTGACAGCAGCCAAGACGGCGCATCAAAACTCCCAGGAGCCACCATGCCTCAGTCCGCCAATACAATTTTTAGCGAATTTGAAACGGTTCGATACGAAGGGCCGGGGAGCGGCAATCCTCTCTCATTTCAGTGGTACGAACCCGACCGTGTGGTGCTAGGCCGGCCGCTGCGCGATCATCTCCGCTTTGCGGTGGCGTATTGGCACAGCCTGGCGTGGACGGGAGGCGATCCGTTTGGGTCAGCGACGATCGATCGGCCATGGATGCGTGGCGGCGATCCCATGCAGGCTGCCCGCATCAAAGCCGACGCGGCGTTCGATCTATTCCGTGTGCTCGATGTGCCGTTCTTCACTTTTCATGATCGTGATATTTCTCCGGAAGGCACGGACCTGAATAGCTCGCTCAAGAACTTCCATACGATGGCGGATTATCTGACCGAGAAGATGAAGAGCGCGAATATCGGCCTGCTGTGGGGAACGGCGAACGCCTTCACGCACCCGCGCTTTATGGCAGGGGCCGCCAGTAATCCTGACCCGGAGGTGTTCGCCTACACGGCCGCGACCGTCAAGCATTGCATGGATGTGACGCAGCAACTTGGCGGACAGAATTATGTGCTGTGGGGCGGACGCGAAGGGTATGAGACGTTGCTCAACACCGACCTTCGCCGGGAGCTCGATCAGCTGGGGCGCTTTCTGCATCTGGTGGTCGATTACAAACACAAGATCGGATTTGAAGGACAGATTTTGATGGAGCCCAAGCCGAAGGAGCCGACGAAGCATCAATACGACTTCGATACCGCGACGGTTTATGCGTTCCTGCAGCACTACGGTCTTGAGGACGAAGTGAAGCTGAATCTTGAGGCGAACCACGCTACGCTGGCGGGCCACTCCTTCGAGCATGAGATTGCCATGGCGGCGACATTTGGATTGCTGGGCTCGCTCGATATGAATCGCGGGGACACGCTGCTGGGCTGGGACACAGACCAGTTCCCGAACGATCTACAGGAGACGACGCTGGCGATGTATTACGTTTTGAAAGGCGGAGGGCTGGGCCGGGGCGGGCTCAACTTCGACGCGAAAATTCGCCGTCAGTCGATCGATGCGGAGGATTTGATTCAGGCTCACATCGGTGGCATGGATATTTGCGCGCGAGGCTTTCTGAATGCGGTCAAGCTGATCGAAGATGGCGAACTCGCGAGTCTGGTGGAGGATCGTTACAAGGGCTGGGATTCTGACGAGGGGCGAGCCATGCTGAACGGCGAGCTTACTCTGGAGCAGATCGCTGCTGAAAGTGAGAAGCGGAATCTGAATCCGCTGCCGCGGTCGGGCAAGCAGGAGAGAGTCGAAAACCTGATCGCTCGCAGCCTTTTTTAGTTGGATTTTTCGTTGTCGGTTTGCAGGGGCGCGAGCGGGATTTTTTTGCCGACTACGTATTGGAATGCTCCGAGGTTCTCGGATACGCGTCCGGAGTAGAGCTGGAACCAGGTTTTCCCCGGCGTGAGCAAATTCTGAACCGCGTAGTAATCCATCACCGGCAGGTCGACGGTCACGTGAACATCACGATTCGACAGGTTCAGGATTACGAGAACTTCGGAGTTTCCCTTCTTGCGCAGAAAGCTGAGGACGCTGTCCGGCTCCGTGTTGTCGATCCAGACGACACGGCCGGAGGTAAGCGCGGGATTCTCGCTGCGCATTGCGAAAAGCTTTTTGTAGTCCGCCAGTGTTGCGCGGATCGACTGCTCATCTTTTCCGTTGCCGGGATCGGACCAGCGGATGGGGGCGAGCCTTCTCCAGGCGGTGGCGGTGGGGTCGTCGACTTCCTGCCCGTTGTAAAGCATGGGGATTCCGTCGAGCGTGAAATTTAATACCGATGCAGCCATCGCGCCCTTTTCCCCGAACTGGAGAACGGCTCTCGGCCAATCCTGGTTATCGCTGAAGTGGAGCAGCCTGGCTCCCTGCGGCATGGTGGCGTGCATCGTCTCCCAATTTTCGCGCAGCTTGATCGCGGGTGCGCCATCGCGCACGACCGAGCAGAGCGCGAGATAGTAAGCAAAATTGTAGTTAATGTCGAAGGCGTTCAGTTGATCGTCCGGGCGGTCCGATTCGGATAGAAGAACGACTTCGGGATTCACGCGGTCCATAGCTTTTCTTGCCTGATCCCAGAAGGACTCTGGAATTCCGCCGCCGACATCGCAACGGAAGCCATCGACGCCGAAGTCGCGGACCCAGTGGACGAGGCTGTCGATCAGGTATTTCCGCACCTGCGGATTGTTGTAATCCGGCAGCGGCTGTGGCCAGAAGCCCCGCGCGATTTTGCCGTCCTCCGTTTTGGCGAAGAACGCCGGATTGTCCTTCATCATGATGTTGTCGGGCGCCGTGTGGTAGTAGACGATATCGAGCATCACTTTCAAGTGCAGCTTGTGCGCGGCGGCGATGAAGTCGCGCAAATCCTGTGCCGTTCCGGCCTCGGGATCGATCTGGTTGTAGTCGGCGATGCTGTACGGAGATGCATGCGGGTCGGCGGAGCGCTTTGCGATCGGCCCCAGATAGACGATCGTCGCTCCTAAATCGGCGATGTGTTGCAGACCGGGAATCGCGCCGCGCAGGTTCCCTTCTTTGCTGAACGCGTCGAGCCAGACTTCGTAAATAGTCGCGCGGTTCAGCCATTCCGGAACGGTACGGGCCTGGCGAGATCCGAAATCGAGGTTCTGCGCAATGGCCGGTGCGATGGGGAGAAGCAGGAAGAGCAGGAGGCATTTCGAGTAGAAGAGATTGCCTAGCGCGGCCCGGGAAATCGCGCTCCGCGCGGGCTGGTTGTCCGGAGCGAGTGGCGACGACTGCGGCTCGCGCTACCCCCATGCGAGTGCCCGTCATCTTCCCTGCGGGGCGCTAGCGAAGCCGCGCACTACGCAGTGAACCAGTTGATCGATTTGCGGGGAGCTTAGCTGGCCGCCGAAAGCGGGCATACCACGGTCGGTACCGTTGGTCAGCGCATCCAGCAGGGCTTTGTCATTCTTGCCTGCCTGCCAACCCGGGTCGGTGAAATCGGGTGTGCGGGTAGCGGCCATTCCCCTGCCGTCCGGGCCGTGACACATCGTGCAACGCTGTTTGAAGATGGCTGTCGCTTCGCCGCACTGCGGGACGCTGACAGGTCCAGTCGGAGCTTTCGCACGCGCAACCATGGTGCTGTGGAGCGGCGCGGGGACGATGGTCACATGCGCCGGGGCTGCTCCCGGAGAGCGCAGGCCGAAAGCGTAGACGGCACCGTCGTGGGTGGTGACGAAGATCTTTCCGGTGCCGATGGCGATTCCGGAAAAATGGGTCCAGCCCGACATGGTATCGCCGCTGTTCCAGAGTTCCTTGCCAGTGCGGGCATCGAGCGCGTGCAGGATCGCGTGCCCGGTGTTGCGCGATTGGCGGTCGCCGAGAAGCTGGTTGATGTCTCCGGCATTGACCTGCTGCGTATTCTCGCCGGTGCCCACGACAAAGAGAACGCCGCCGACGATTGCGGCGGGATCGGGGACGGCGATGTCGGAGGAAATCCAGGCGGGCTGCAGGACAGGATTGCCGCCTACACCGGGCACGACCTTGAAGGCCATGATGCTGCCCTGCGTCACTGGGCCGTAGGCTTTTGGAAATTGCGCGGCCTCGGTCGGCACGCCCCAGGACGGCACGTACAGCCATGTTTCACCGGCGTAGTCCTTCCATACACTCATCGCTCCCCAGATGCCGTTCTTCTCGAAGGTCTGCTTGAGATTGGTAAAGCGCGGAGAGATGTATGCCGTCTCATGATGATCGGAGCCGGACATGGCCGCGGTATCGGTGAGGTAGATGGCGCCTTCCTTACCACCGACGGCAGTGAAGACGCGGCCGCGCCAGGCGAAGATGATCGGCGTTGTTCCACCCATGTCGAGGTCGCGGCGAGTCAGATTCTGCCAGATCTTCGGGGTGTAATATCCGTCGAGCTGGAGCACGCGTGGAGCGAGTTTGAGGATCGTATCGCCAAATTCGTTAGCGGCGGGATCGAACGGAGCATCGCCGGTGGCTCCGTAGACAAATCCTTTGAAGTCGATCGAGGGCCCGCCTCGACCCCAGATACCTGCGCCGCCGTTGACTGCGCTGTAGAAGCGGACCACGGGCCTTCCGGGAATCTCGGGGGCGAGCGCGGCGATGCCGGAGCTCACACGATTGCAGCCCTGGGAGATCGACGTGTAGAGGACGCCGCCGGAGTAGTTCAGGCTCCACATTTTCGAGAAGGCAGGGACAAACTGGGTGGGCGGCATGGCAGGCTGACCGTCAGAAAGAGCGAGCGTATGCAGGCGACCGTCACTGCCGATGACGAAGAGCCGGGAGCGCGCAGCGTCGATCACGGGCGTATCGTTCAGGGCGTAGGGGCAGAGCCAATCGGGGTTCAGGGGGCGAGGTTGAATGGAGGAGAAATCCTTGCGCCATAGGAGGTCGCCGTTTTCTGCGTCGAGAGCGAAGACGTGATCTGAGCTGGCGGCAACGATGACAACATCTTTCCGATCTGCTTTCGGATCCGCGGCCGTTTTCACTCCGCGCACAACCAGCGGCGCGGTGAGGCCGTTCAGGATGAGGGGTTCGTTGGGGACGACGGTCTTCCAGACCAGGCCGAGCGAAGAGACATTCGAGGGGGAGAAAGCGTGTTCATCGCCAGCGAAACCGGAGCGCTGCGGGTCATGGCCGAAGGTGGTCCACTGACCTGTCTGGGCGGAAGCTGCTGAGACTGCCAACAACAGGAAAAATAGAATTCCGAAAGTTTTCTTCAACACTCGCGATGCGCTCCTGAGATTCCTTCTTCTATTGCGGCACGCCGTTGTATTCCAGGTACACGGAAAGCGCCACCTTGCCTGCGGTGACTCCATTGTTCGTTGCCGTCCAGCTCAGAGTCTGCGGCGATTTGGTGCTGGGATCCGCTGGCGGCGCGATCAAAAAGACTTGGACGGGGTAGGTGTTGCCCGGGTCCAGATGATAGACCGTGTCCTTCGTGTTCCCTGTCCATCCCGCCGGCAGGTTCGCGTGCAGGGTAAAGTCGGCTGCCGTATTCGAATTATTACGCAAAATCAGAGGCACCCATAACTCGCGGTTGAAGGAACCTAAAGCGGTCTGCGGTGGAACCAGATGTTCCAGCGAGGTAAGACCGTGAGCCGGGTAGAACTCCTTGTAAAACGTCCAGGGTCCACCGAGGGCAAGACCTGGCTCAACCGCCGGTGGGCCTTTATAACCTGGCGGGGGCGCGTAGGCGATGGGCTTGTCATCAATGCCGGCCATGACATCCGCTGTTGTAGCCGAGGGAACCAGCGATTTCCCCAGCACCAGATATTCCGGCATGTTGAAGTAGGCATTCATGACTGCAGTATCGGACTCAACCTGGGTCGCGTACTGCTTCCATGCCAGCCGGTTGATCTCGGAGAACGGCACTTTTTTGATGCGCGAGATATCGCTGGCGAGGTAGGTGGGGCCGTGGCCCTTGAGAAACTCCGGGTGGCTGGAGTCGGAGAAGAAGTATATTTTTTTCACCTGCCAGGGATGGAGCCCCTCGCCATAGTTGGCGATTCCCCAATGCTGGCGCGGCGGCGTTACCTGCTCGGGGAAGGCAAGGGGGTTTGCCGCCAGATCGAATCCTTCGACAGCGATCACGCTTGAAGCCTGATGGTCTCCATGATTTTCCCCGGCGACGTATGCAGGCAGCCAGGTGAGGATGACCTCGGGCCGGGTGAGCCGGATGAGACGAACGACTTCCTCGAGTGCGGCGCCGTGTCCCAAGGTTTCGAGGGAATGTAACACATCCTGCGTGGGGGTGTCCTGCCCGCGCAGGAACCAGACGTCGGTGATGCCGCGGGCGGCGAGCGAGCGGCGAGCCTCCATCTCCCGCTCATCGGCGAGCGCTTTGCCCTGCTCCATGCCAACCCCATTCGGGCCGGAGTTTCCCCGGGTGGTAAAGATTACCGCGACGCGTTTTCCCTGGTCGAGCGCTGCTCTCGCCAGATAGGTTGAAACGGCTGTGTCGTCATCCGGATGGGCGACGATGACGAGGATGTCGGCCTTGAAGCGAATGTCCGGAGGTGGGATGGGAGACTGCGTTTGTGCGCGAAGCTGCGCAAGGCCGATCAGGAGCAGCGCCATCGTGGGCAGCCACTTCGAGTGAAACATTTTCATCCTGTTCTCCGATGCCTGGCGAGACCTAGAACTGGCAACGGGCTTCGACCGCGGTAGCGGCCCAAGCCCGTTGCGATTGAAACACGCGTGTTAAAACGTTATTTTTGCGGCGACCTGGATGTTGCGTGGATCGTTGCGCGTTCCGTATACCCTACCCAGATCTCCGCAATCGAGGCAGTTGCTGATATTGTAGGACCCTCCATAAATCGGGTGATTGAAAACGTTCAGGAAGTCCCCTCGAATCTGAGTACGAAGCCGCGGCGGCCCAAACGTTTTTGCGACGCTCAGATCGACATTCTTCTGGGGCGCCTCGCGAAGATCGGTATACCGCTGCGGTTCATCGCCGTACTTGAACTGGAAAGGGGTACAAGCGGGGTTGGGAAGGGTGCAAACCGTCCCGCCCTGTCCCACGAAGGCTTGCGGATTGATCCAGTTCGTGGTGGTTCGATGTCTCGGCTTCGCGCTGATTCCAGGCACCATGTCGGGCAAGCCCGGGCCGGGGAAGCCATAGTTGCCGATCGGGTTATAGGAAAACTGGACCGGGTTGGGGAATGGAAAGCCACTGGCCAGACGAGCAGCCCCGGAGAGATTCCACCCTCCGAGAGTCTGTCGCAGCAGCCACGGTGCGTTACCGCCCCAGCGCATGCCGTCGCCATACGGCAACTGGTACGTAAATGCCAACCCGAAGCTGTTGGGAACGTCATGTGTGCTGATGGCGTAATCCAACTTCGGATTGGTGGCATCGCGCCACATATCGTTGATCGTCCAGCCCAGCAAAGCCTCCGAGCCATCATCCATATTCTTCGACCACTGGTAGGTGACGATGGCGCTTAGGCCGTTGGCGAAGGAGTGGTTGTATTTTGCATACAACGCATCGAACTGCGAGCGCGCACCCGGTAGCGAGCGGGTCTGCACCAGATAGGTATATTCCGGGTATGGCCGCAACAGCGTGTTGCGTGTGATCGTCGGAGTGCTGAGATAGCTGTTTGGATCGGTGATGACGCCGTAAAAGGGATTTGGGACGATATCGTTCAGCGCGTTGCCGAGCGCAAGGTCCTTGGTGGGAAGCTGATCGAGGTCGAAATTGGGATTGCCAAAGAGTAATTTGCGGCCGCGCACGCCGGTATAGCCTAACTCGGCCACTGAGTGCGGACTTACCTGATATTGCAGATCCAGGCTCCACTCGTAAATTTGACCGATCGGATGGGGACCCTTGGGCCAGATCTGGCTGGCGCCGTTTCCAACATAGGTTAGGCCGCCCAGCGTATTGCCCGTGGGCTGACTGAGGCCGTTGGGAAAGGGATTGCTGAACAGATTGTTCGGGTTGGGGATATAGCCGTTCCCGTTCACAGTACTGAACCAGTTCGTCTGCGAGGTGTACCCCGGGAACTCACCGGGATTGTCATAACCGAGCATGGCGGAAGCGGGACCATAGAAAAGCCCCGAACCCGCCCGGATCACCACCTTGTCACTCACTTGATAAGCGAGTCCAAGCCGCGGCGCGAAATTGAGGTTATCGGGTTCCCATGCAAACCGGCTCCTTCCGTCGACGCGGGCATATTCAAACTGACCGGGTAACGGAGAACCGAACGCAGCGCTGATTGGATTCACGGCGGTCTTGTCGAAATATGCGAGGCGGTTGTGGCGTTCCGTGGCCGGACGCTGGTTCTCATACCGCAGACCGGCTGAGACTGTCAGCTTTGGCGTGGCATGCCAGTTGTCCTGCAGATACATTCCATAGGTGTGCAGGCTCATCGCAGGATCCATGTTGATAGCGGATCCGCCATTTCCGACTCCCAGCAGCAGGGATGCCAGTCCGTTCCCGCTCGTATCCGTGCCCTGTACCTGTGCGACGCAAGGCCCGACCGCACCCGGGTAATTCTTTGTGACCGGGTCGCACGATGTAATATTCCGGTCGAAATTGAATGAGCCCGCGGAGTCCTGCCGGATATTAATCTGGCTGACGTCGAAATTGAAACCGAATTTCAAACTGTGGTCACCCAGCTGCTTCGTGACGTTGACAATTCCAGTGGACAAATAGCGGACATAGCGGTTGTAGCTGCCGTTACCCAGACCCGAATAATTCTGGACACCCACTACGGGCAGTAACGGCGCTTGAAACAGGTCCGGCGAAAGGCCGACCGTCTGCGCAGTGGCGGCCCCGTAACCCTGGGCGGTCTGCCCCTCAAACCAACGGGTGTAGGCGCCGTACACGTCAATCACCCACGTTGGAGTCGGCGTGTAGGTATCGTTGGCTACGACCTGAACGCCATGATCGTCATTGTTGAAGCCTGTATCGGCTCCATTGCAGTAATAGCAGGGTTGCGTGTCGTTTTGCCGAACGCGATCCGTCATGCGCACAAACAGGCGATTGACTGCGCTCGGCGACCAGTCCACGCGCCAATCGAATTTGTCGTTCGACGTCGTTGCCGAGCCTTGCTTGTCATAGTTGTTGATCAGGTTTACTTGTTCGCCGGGTCGATTCGGCTCGGGATACAGCTTCATATACGCCTGCCCCACTTTATCGATGAGGTTGGGTGGGATTACATCGCCGGGAAAGGGATCGCGAGTGTAGTAGGTGTCTCCCATGTTATCCGTAACCAGATGGGAGGAATAGGGATTGTAGATGATCACCGGGGAACCATCTGCATTGAAGCTCTGCGAAAAGTCTCCCTTACGCTCCAGGTCAGTCGGTACCGTTTGCAAACCGCTCGATGTTGTTTGCGGCTGGCGCAAACCTTCATACGCGGCGAAGAAATAGACACGGTGGCTCTTCCAGATATAACCGCCGACGTTTGCACCGAACTGGTTGCGATGCAGCTTCCCTTTTGGAAGTCCCTGATTGTCATTCGACCAAGTGTTGGCGTTCAGAGAAGAATTCAGCAGAAAATCATACACTTCCCCATGGAACTGGTCGGTGCCGCCCTTTGTGATCAGGTTTACGACACCTTCCGCGCCTCGTTCATATTGCGCGTCATAGGTGTTCATGACCACCTGCTGCTCCTGCACGGAGTCGTTAATGGGTGAAACCATCATGCCGCCCCAGTCCACCGCGGTCGAGGGAGCGCCGTCGACCAGAATCTCTGATTCCCCCGTCCGCCCTCCATTAATGCCAAAGCTGCTGCTGGTCTGGTCGTACGTTTGGTTACGGGAGTAGAGGTTTCCCTGTGCTTCCGTGGTTCCGGCAAGATCGAGAACAAAGTTGAGCGGGTTGAGCGTGGCGTTGGGCAACGACTGGATCAAGGCCTCGTCCATCGTGACGGAATTGTTGGCGGTCTGGGTGTCCAGCAGTACTGCCTCGGCCGAGACCGTTACCTGTTGCGTCGCCGCGCCGACCTGCAACGGAATATTCACCGTGGCGGACGAACTGGCGCGCAGAAGCATGTTCGACCGCACATAATCTTTGAACCCGGTAGACGTGACGGTTATTTCATACGGGCCAGGCAACAAATTGGGGAAGCTATAAAAGCCGTTCGCGGCTGAGGTCGCGACGCGAATGTCTTTCGTGTTCATATTCTGGATCTTCAGTTGCGCCCCGCTGACTACGGCGCCGCTCGGATCGGTCACGGTGCCGGCGACCGACGAGGAAAAGGTCTGGGCCATGCCTGTGCAGCACATCATCACGATGGCCATCACACAAAACGCTGTGGAGATGCTTCGATACAGAAACCGGTTCGAAGCTCCGTTTGTTACATCACTAGATTGCATTGCATCGCCTCCTGAATTTGTAGTCGTCTTCCCGGCGTGTTTTCTACGTATCCATCTGTTGCAGCCGTCGTGCCAAATGCCAAAACTAAATCGCGGAGAGTCGTCTCATTTTTTCAACGCGAGATCCGCCGGCTTCACGCCGCGGGTGTATGTCTCAGACAAATAGGAATGAGGATGGTAGTCGCCCACCAGATCGACATCCGCTTTTGCCGGGATCTTGTTTTCAAGTCCAACCGTCCAATAGGTGGCATTTACAAGCAGCCGCCGTAACTGCTCACTCAGCAGATCGTCTGCGGCGCCCATGGTGGAAGCGAAGACGCGAGCTTTTCTGCCGCTGGGCGTCGTGTAGGTGTTCGTCCAAGCTACGGGCATCATCGGATCATTCACCTTTCCCTGAACCGGTGGATCATTTGGATGCAATCCGGAGAGTACCTGGCCAAGCAGCAGCGGGTGACAGGTGGGCTGCATGGGCAGCCGGACCTCGTAGACCTCGGTGGGGACCCAGATTCCGCCGCTCGTGATGCCACGCAGGATGGGACTATCATCGGCTTCCGGCGCGAACCAGGCCCGCGTGCTCTGCTTGCCGTGTGCGCCGTGATGGGCGACCCAGGTTTCGCAGACGACGTGACGGCCGAAGCCACCTTCCCATCCGGGAACGGTGCTGTTCCAGTTCCACTTGGCGTAAGTCTGGCTGGTCTTCAGCCAGAACGGATGCGTGCCGGTACGAATGACGAGGATGGGGCGGCCCGACTGGATGTAGTCGATGAGCATCTTCATCTGGTTGTCGGGCAGGTCGCGCCAGCGCATGAACAACACGAGCAGGTCGGCTTTCTTGAGTGCCTTCAGGCCTTCAAGATCGCGGTTCTGGTGGGGGTTGATGGTGCCGTCGGGATCGAGCGGAAACAGGACTGTGCAGTTGAAGCCGTGCCGGAGCGCGAGAATCTTGGCGAGCTGCGGGAGAGTTTCCTCGGAGTGATATTCCCCATCATCGCCCGCGATCATTACGATGTTTTTCCCATGCCCGGGGCCTCGCTTTCCTTTGTAGAAAACGCCCTGAGCTTCCACTTGAAAACTGGATACGAGTAGAAGAAGGAAGACAAATAGAAACGCTTTTCTGGACGAAACTCTCACGGAAGGGTTTATAGAATGCAGAACCAATGAATGTCAAGCCGAAAATTCATCAATCTTTGTTCTGTTCATGAACATCATTTTTCTTCACGTATATACGTTGATTCATGCGGAGCTTGTGTTTTGTAGCGGCGCTTATCGACGCGAGTTAGAGCAGCATGTGCTCTTCCTGGCGCAGCGGGCGGCAGGTGCTGCGTTTGACGAATACGGTGGGCAGCGAAACCTTTTGCTGCGAGGGCTGTTGCGACTCGATCTGGGCGACGGCGAGCTTCGCCAATTGCCGGCCGACATCCACCATGTCGACGCACACGCTGGTCAGATTGGAGCCGCGCGCGTGGCCGATCTGTTGCTCGAACCCGATGAGGCTGACGTCTCGCGGCACATCGCGGCGATGCTGCCGCAAGCCTTCCCGCGCCCCATAGGCCAGCTCATCGGACGCGGCGAGAATCGCTGTGACTGGCCACTGCTGTTCGAGAATGTAGGAGATCGCGGCCTGGCCGTTTTCATATTCATCATCGGATAGTGCGATGGTGTGGACGTGCGGCTCGAGTCCGAGTTCCGCCATGGCGCGGCCGTAACCCTTGTAACGATTCCTGTGCCAAGGGCGGGAGGCGTCGCCGATGTACCAGATCTGCGTGTGTCCAAGCTGGGCGAGGTAGCGGGTGGCTTCATAGCAGCCGCTCTCGTCGTCGTAACGGACGTAGCTGCTCGAAAGAGAATTTTCTCCTTCATCGACCAGGTGATTGGCGAGCAGCACGTAATTGAACTCGTGAAGATTGAGCGCGGCCAGTATGTTTGCCGAGATGCTGCCGGCGACGATCATGCAGTCCGCCAGGCCGGGCGTTTTGATCGCGCTCGGCATGGGCAGCGCATCGGGGGCGAGGTCGGACGGAAATCGGTGGCGTGCAAACAGCAGGCAGTATCCGGCGGTCGCGCAATACTCTTCCACTCCCAGCAACAGCAGCGACTGCGCCGAACTCATGCCCACGTCGTTGCACTGCAGGAGGCCGATGATGCGGGACTTGGTGTGAACGACATTGCGCGTGCGGGAATTCAGCCGGTAATCCAGCTGCCGAACGGCGGCCTCAACGCGTGCCCGCAGAGCCTTGTCCACGTCCTGGTGGCGATTCAGCACGCGGGAGACTGTGCCGATCGAAACATTGGCGTGCGCGGCAATATCCTTCATCGTGGGCATGGCAGATTGTCGCCGCATGTTCAGCCTTTCGAAACCGCATTCGCATGGCTGCGGATTTCGGAAATATCCACGGGGCGGTGCTCCCGGACTGACTGGTATGCGGCCTCGATCACCGCCATCGTGCCAAGATTGTCCGTGCCGCTGGCGTTCGGCGGTCGTCCTGTCGCGATTGCGTCCATCAGGTCTGCCATGGGGCCCTGAAACGCATCGGGAAACCAAACTTCGCGCCATCGCGGAGTGATCCAGACGCCCGGCTCCGAAGCGGTCGTGAAGGTCAGCGTGCTGGGGCAGCGGTTCGGGTATCCAGGCCAGCCGAGCGTGCCCTCCGCGAGCCCTTCGGTGCCTTCAACGCGCCATTTGATGTAGGGGCTCAGCTCGTCGTTGTCGTTGCGCGGACCCGCCCAGACATCATCCCAGGCGGTAGCCCGGAGACCGTCGGCGTATTCGAGGATGTAAAGACAGATACCGTCTTCATGCGCGAAATGCGTGCGGGGGTCTTTGCGTACGCTGGCATAGATCGAGGTTGCTTCGCCAAACAGATAGCGGAAGCTGTCGATATGATGAATGCTCATGTTGAGCAGCGTCAGCCGGCCGTATTCGCGCAGCCAGGTCTGCCAGTGGGGCACAGCGCGCATTTCAATGGTCGCGAGGACCGGAGCGCCGAGAAGATTGCGTTCGAGAAGCATCTTCAGAACGCGAATCGACCGGTCATAGCGCATGTTCTGATTGACCGCCAGCGGAAGATTGCGTTGTTTGCACAGCTCGACAATCTCGGCAGCCTCTTTGTAATTCACGGCCAGCGGTTTCTGGGCCAGAATGCCTTTTAAGTACTTTCCCCGGCGCACGGCGGTACGGACAATTTCCAGCTGCTTGTCGGGAGGGACCGCGATATCGAGTATTTCGACAGATTTGTCGTCGAGCATGTCCTCCAGCGTTTCGTAGACGCGGGGAACACCGCGGAGATCGGCCGCCTCATGGGCAATTTCGGGGGTACGCGACGTGATCGCGACCACGTTGAACCCGGCGTTCGCGTAGGCTTTCAGATGAACCTCGCGCATGATGAAACCGGCGCCCACGGCGCCAATGCCATAGTCGGTGCGCAGCGGCGTGGCCGCGTATGGATTCAGATCCAGGTCCAAATTGAGGCTCATGGGAGTGCACGACCCGTCTTGATCATGAAATCAAAAGATAAATTTCATGACGGTTGATGAACTGATCATGATAATATTGCCGTGTTCGTAAGAGGTCAATAAAAAAACTTCCTTACGGCCCAGGCGCGAATCCCAAGGAATACGAAGTGAAACTCGGCCTTATTAACTCCGCATGGCTCGGCACGTCGGTAGATACCGCTCGCGGAATCGAGTGGACCCGAGAGATTGGCTTCGACACAATCGATATCTTCGCTGATCCGCTCGAGATTGGCGCGGAAGAGCGCCGGCTGATTCGAAAGAGCTGCGTCTCGGCCGGGCTGCCCGTGGTTTCGACCGTATGCTGCGCGTTGGGAATTGCAGATTTTAATCGCCCGGTCCGGGAGTTTCACGTTGCGCGGGCCAAAGCATACCTTGACTTCTGCTATGAACTGGAAGGAAGAAACCTGCTGCTGGTGCTGGGGGAATACATATGGCAGCAGGAAGTGATCGCACCGAAAGATCAATGGAATTGGGCAGTCGAACATGTCCGCGAGCTGGCTGAGTATGCGCGGACGCTGGAGCTTGAGATCGCGCTCGAGATCGAGCCGTTTCAGCTTTCGATTGTCAACAACGTGGCGCTGATGGTGCAATTCCTCAACGACGTGGATCATCCGCAGGTGAAGGCCAATGTCGACATTTCGCATCTGGCGCTTGCGGGGGATTCGCCGGCGGAGATTTCTAAACTGGCGGGCCGCATTGGCCACGTGCATCTCTCCGACTGTAACGGCAAGCGCCACGGAGATCTTCCCCCTGGGCGCGGCACTGTGAATTTTCCTCCCTATTTGAAAGCACTCTCCGATGCGGGCTTTAACGGAACGGTCAGCATCGAACTTGAGTATTCGCCGGAGCCGGACAAGATAGTCGATTGGGTGCGCGAAGCATATCGCGCCACCGACCATCTGATGAGCAGGCTTGAAATTCGCTCCTGACACAGGAGTTCGACACACTGAGGAGAAATGGTTATGGCTAGCGGTCCTTTGAAAGATACGATGCTCACGAATTACGAGCGCGATGGTTTCGTGATTGCGAAACAGATGTTCGACCGTGAAGAGATCGACCTGCTTCGCAATGCAGCCAAAGAAGACCGGGAGCTGGACCAGCATTCGTTTGGAAAGGGCGATGGCGAAGGCGGCACCGTGCGTCTGTCGCTGTGGAACCATCCCGGCGACACCATCTACGGAATGTTCGCGCGCTGCGAAAGCGTTGTGAACACGGCGGAGAAGATTCTTGACGGCGAGGTGTACCACTATCACTCCAAGATGATCATGAAGGATGCCAAAGTGGGTGGCGCATGGGCGTGGCACCAGGACTATGGCTACTGGTATCAGAACGGCGTGTTGTTCCCGATGCTGACCAGCGCCTTCATCGCTGTCGACCCGGCTACCAGGGAAAACGGTTGCATGCAGGTGTTGAGAGGATCGCACCAGATGGGTCGCATCGACCACGTGATGACCGGGGATCAAGCGGGCGCGGACCCGGAACGTGTGCGGGAAGCCGAAAAAGTGCTGGAGCTGGTCTATGTAGAGATGGAGCCGGGCGATGTGCTTTTCTTCCACGCGAATCTGCTGCATCGGTCCGACCAGAACAAATCCAACAACCCGCGCTGGGCGATGATCTGCTGCTACAACGCTGCCCGCAACAATCCATATAAGGAGCATCATCACCCGCGGTATACGCCGCTGAGCAAGGTGCCGGATGCGGCGATTCGAGAGGCGGGGCAGCGGCGGTTCGGCGATAGCGGAACGAATGTCTCGTGGATGGACGACGCGGAAGATAAGAGCGCGAAAACTCTGGAGACAGCGAAAACCGCGCGAGCCGATCGGTGATGGAGGCGCGTTGCCCGGTCTCGAACCGTCCTCGTGTGCTGGTTTTGAAACGAACCGGCCGCATGCGGAAAACACTTCTGCTGTTGGCGGTGGCATTGCTCGGGGTCGGCTGTGTCCACGCGCAGGACGCGAGCGCCCGTGAGGGCAGCGCGAAAGCGCAACCGGAGAGCGCTTCCGACGTAGCCGCGGGGAAGGCTGTCTTTCAGCAGAATTGCGGCTTTTGTCATGGCCGAGATGGACGCGGGGCGAACGGTCCGGACCTGATCCGCTCTACCCTGGTCAACCATGATGTGAACGGGGATCTGATCGGACAGGTCGTCCACAATGGACGTCCGGAGAAGGGCATGCCCGCCTTCCCGCTTCCGGACGCCCAGATCCAGCAGATCGCCCAATTCCTACATGCCCAGGCGAAGCTTGCATCCACGGTGGCGAAGCGCGTACCGACGGAGTATCCGCTGGCGAAACTGCTCGTCGGAAATGCCGATGCCGGCCGAACCTACTTCAACGGCACCGGGAAGTGTGCACAGTGCCATTCGTCCACGGGGGATCTCGCGCACATTGGTTCGAAGTACAAGCCGCTTGAATTGCAGTCGCGCATCGCATTTCCCTATGGAGCAAAATCCACCGCTTCGGTCGTTGACAGCTCAGGCCATCACTTCACCGGGGACGTGGTCTATTCGGACGAGTTTCTGGTCATGGTGCAGTGTAGTGATGGCACGTTGCGCACCTGGAATCGTAATTCAGCGAGAATTGAGGTCCACGATCCGCTGGCGCCGCATGTGGCGCTGCTCGATCAATACACCGATGCGGACATCCACAATCTCTTCGCCTATCTGGAGACCCTGAAGTGACTGGACGATGGATCGCGTTCTTCTTCTGCGCCATTACACTGTTCGCGGCCTGCAGTGTTCACGCGCAAAATCTCGACCCGGACACGATTCTCAATCCTCCTGCGAATTCGTGGCCAACGTACAACGGCGACTATTCCGGCAAGCGGTTCAGCGCGCTTCGCCAGATTGACGCGACGAACGTCGGCATGCTGACCCTGGCCTGGGCCTTCCAGACGCATGTATCGGGGGGAACGGGCCTGAAAGCCACGCCGCTGCTAGTCGACGGCAAGCTCTATTTCAGCGAACCGGACGATGTGTGGGCGGTCGATGCGCGATCGGGCCAGGAGATCTGGCATTATCGCAATCCGCCCAACGAGGGCCTGCACATTGGACATCGCGGGCTGGGCATGTATAAAGGCTGGCTCTACTTCGAGACTCCGGACGCGCATCTGCTTTGCCTGGATGCGAGGACCGGCAAGGTAGTGTGGAATGTTGAGTTGGCGGATGTGAAGCTCGGCTTCTGGGCGACGATGGCTCCGCTGATAATTCGCGATCACGTGATTGTGGGGATTTCAGGCGATTTCACGGACCTGCATGGGTTCATCGATTCCTTCGATCCGGCAACGGGGAAGCTGCAGTGGCGATGGAATTCCCTTCCCAAACCGGGCCAGCAGGGCTCCGAGACGTGGCCGAAGAACAGCGACGTCATGCAACATGGCGGCGGCATGACGTGGCTCACCGGCACCTACGATCCGAAATTGAATCTGCTCTATTGGGGGACGGCCAATCCGAATCCTGTGCTCGACGGTTCGACGCGTCCGGGCGCGAACCTGTTCACCTGCACGATTGTGGCGCTCAATCCGGACACCGGTAAGCTGGTGTGGTATTACCAGGTTTCGCCGCACGACGTTCACGACTGGGATGCGGTGCAAACGCCGGTTCTCGTCGATGCGGATTGGCAGGGTGAGCCTCGCAAGCTGCTGATGCAGGCTTCGCGAAACGGATATTTCTTCGTTCTCGATCGAACGAATGGGAAGGACCTGCTCTCGGTGCCGTATGCTCCCATCAACTGGAGTTCCGGAGTGAATGCAACGGGGCAGCCGATCGAAAGGCTCGACAAGTATCCTAGCCCCGCGGGAACCCTGGTCGAACCGGATACGCTGGGCGCAACCAACTGGATGTCCCCAAGCTTCAGTCCGCAAACAGGGCTGTTCTATGTCGACACGCATCGTTCCTTCAGCCTCTACTATGACTACGCAACGGAGAAACCCGAGGGATTTGCGGGACGCGATTTGACGGTCTGGTCGGAATCTTTCGTGAAGGCCCTCGATTATCGGACGGGCAAGACTCGCTGGCAGCACTCGCTGGGCCCGGGTGACGCCTGGGCGAGCGTGTTGAGCACCGCGGGTGGTCTTGTTTTCACGGCCGACAACCACGGCAACATGCTCGCGCTGGATGCAAAAAACGGAGAGACCCTGTGGCACGTATATGGCGGCGGGGGGGCGCAGAACGGGCCCATTACCTACAGGCTGGATGGAAGGCAGTATGTTCTGATCGGCTGCGACAGCGTGCTCTATGCATGGAGTCTGCCGGAAGCGCTTTTGAAAGACACGCGCCGGCCGGGACGATGAAGAACGGGGCGAGGATGACTGACTATGCGTCGTAGAACGATGAAGTTGCTGACGGGCTTCTCTCTGACAGCCGCGGCGGTGTTTGTGGCGGGATCGCTGCCGGGAATCGGGAACGTCCAGGCTTCCCCAGGCGTCGCTGCGACGTCCATGCACAGCCGGGTGAAGCGAGGCGAGGAAGTATTCGGGCAGCGTTGCGTCCTATGCCACAATCAACAGCCGGGGGAAGCATCGGTAGCCGGCGGCCCTCCTAATCTCCACGGGGTTTTTCGCGGTCACTCGCCTCTTACGACGAAGCAGGCGAAGCAAATTATCATGAACGGAAAAGGCGCGATGCCGGGCTGGGCAAACGTGCTGACCGGCAGCGACATCAACGATGTGATCGCCTATTTGAAGACGCAGTAAGCGGGAGTGGGAAGCGATTAGGGAATGAGAAGTTCACAGGGGATCTGTAAGCGGGTACCCTGATGTGGAAAGGGAGATTGAATGCGCGTTCCGCGGGGTTGTCTGGTTGCATGCGGCATCATTGCTTCGTTATTCACGTTTCAGAACAGCCGGGCGATGGGGCAATCTTCGGCGCTGCCTTTGCCGCCGACGCCGCACGTGAAGCAGATTCACGTGAAGCATGTGCTGGTGATCGGCCAGACGAAAGGCTTCGAGCACGACTCGGTGTCCACGGCGATGGTGACCATCTACGAGCTTGGTAAGCAGAGCGGCCTATGGGACACAACCCTGCGGACCGATACCGAATTGCTGACCAAGAAGGACCTGGGTAGAAACGCGACAAACCTGAATTACTTCGACGCTATCGTCTTTGCCAGCACGACGGGCGAGCTGGACATGGACGCGAGCCAGAAGAGCGATATGATGTCGTTCATCAAAGATGACGGCAAAGGCTTCGTCGGAATCCATGCGGCGCTCGACACGAATTACACCTGGCCGGAGTACGGCGAGATGATCGGCGGCTGGTTCGACCAGCATCCCTGGAGCACCTTCAATGCGCCGATCATCAATGAAGCCCCGGACTTCCCTGCGGTGCGCCACTTCCCCCACCGGTTCGTGAAATACGACGAGATCTACCAGCCGAAGGATTGGTCGCGCGACAAGGTGAACGTGCTACTGAGCCTGGATCCGAATCGGCTTGACTACTCGAACAACCCGCGCATCCATCGAGCGGACCATGATTTTCCGGTGGCGTGGTCGAAGATGTACGGCAAGGGGCGGGTTTTTTACTCGACGCTGGGACATACACAGGAATCCTTTGAAGATCCCGACATTCGCAAGATGTACTTCGAAGCGATTCGATGGGTATTGGGAATGACGGATGGAAGCACCGCATCGCATCCGCGGCCGGCTTCCTCCGTCCCGTCGCATTGATTGCCGAGTGAGCTTACCCAGGAAAAAAACATGGCGCGTGCAGCGGACGTGATTGTGATTGGGCTGGGCGCGATGGGGAGCGCCGTTACGGCCTATCTGGCGGAGAATGACCATCGGGTGGCGGCCTTCGACCGGTATACGCCTCCGCACTCGCAGGGCTCATCGCATGGACTGTCGCGGATTTTCCGGCAGGCGTACTGGGAAGATCCGCGGTATGTGCATCTGCTGCTGCGGGCGCGCGAGTTGTGGGACAAGCTGGAGCGGGACAGCGGAACGAAACTGCTGCACAGGACCGGCGGACTGATGATCGGGCCTGAGGATGGGCAGCTGGTGCGCCGCAGTGAAGAAAGCGCGCGGCAGTTTGGCCTGTCGCATGAAATGTTTTCGGCGCAGGAGTTGAAGCGGCGATGGCCGGCGTTTCGCACGAAGGCCGGCGACGTCGGCCTGCTGGAACACAATGCCGGATATCTGACGCCCGAGCTGTGCGTGGAACAGCAGTTGATCCAGGCCGCCCGCGCGCATGCCCGGCTGCACTATAACGAGCCGGTGCTGGAGTGGAGCGCGAATCCCGGCAGCGTGAGCGTACGCACCGCGCGCGGAGTTTACTCGGCAGAACATCTCATCATTACGGCTGGACCATGGGCGCCGGAAGTACTCGCGGAGATGGGGCTTCCTCTGCGGGTGACACGCCAGGTGCAGTACTGGTTCGAACCCAAGGAGCCGATGGATCTGTTCCGCGAAGACCGTCTCCCGATTTATATGTTTGAGACGGAAGACGGAGAGCCCCTGGTGTACGGATTCCCGCTGACCGGGCCCGATTCCGAAGGGGTGAAGGTCGCTGTGCATGGAAGCAACGAGCGCTGCACGCCGGAGACGATCTGCCGCGAAGTTCGTCCTGAAGATGAGCATTACATTCGCCAACGGCTGGCGGAGACGCTGCCCTCACTCGCCGGCCGCCTGCTGCGGGCGGAAACGTGTCTCTACACCATGACGCCGGACGAAAACTTCATCCTTGGGACGCACCCGCATCATCCCGCGGTGACTGTCGCAGCGGGGTTCTCGGGGCACGGATTCAAATTCGCCTCGGCAGTTGGAGAGGTCCTCGGGGAGCTGGTTACAACGGGCAGAACGAGCCAGGACATTGCGATGTTTTCGCCCACGCGATTCGCGGCATCGGCTGGTTGATGACATATCGAAGAGGATCTTGTTTCTCCGAGAGCCTGGCACAGGTGGCAAATCTGCGGCTTCTCTATCCGGTCGAATCTCGGAATCGAGTTGAAAGCAAATGCGGATGCTGTGACGGTGAGTTTTCCGATGCAGAACATGGGCTGCATTCTTACTACGTGATGGCTGGATGATTTCGACGAATGCGCTGGTGGGGACAAAAGAGGGCCCTTGCGGGCCCTCAGTCTGCTGCGGCTATTTCTTCTTTGTCCTGAAGCGTGGTGGACCCGAGCCTAGTCGCCCATCACCGGTTCTTCTGTCTTCTCGGTCTTGGTCGCTTCCGTGTTCTTCGGCGCGGACTTGATCAGCGAGTCGAGGGCCACAAAGTTTTCTTTCGGCTTTTCACCGAGCACGTGCTCGCGATACAGCCGGGCCATCTGCGCGGACTCCGCATCCTGCTTCAGCTTGTTGTCGCGCGCACGAATTTTTTCCTCGCGAGAATTCTTCGCGATGCCGAGTTTGTCGAGCGTGTCGTTGGCGGCGGCCTGCACATGCTCGTCATTCAGGATCAAGGTATTCTGCGCATCGCCCATGCCGACTTTGCGGCCACCGGCGAAGATTTCGTGCCGACCATGCTCCTCATACCACTTGGTCAGCGTGGCGGTCATGTGCATTTTCTCGATGATGTTCCGCCAGCCAACGCCGGTGTTGTAGGCGCAGAAGCTGATCTCGCCTTCCTGCGTGGCATAGGGAATAATGCACTGCTCGGTGCGTCGGAAGTCGTAGTTGAACAGGTCCTGAAACCACATGCCGGCGATGAACAGGAAATTCCAGCGGTCGGCGCGGCGCTTGTTGATGTCGTCCATGGTGCGATCGCCCGTCACCTTGCCATAGTCGCGACCGGTAGCGCCGAAGCACTTGTCGAACTTCTGCATGAGATCCGTCAAGCGGAAGTTGGTCGGAGCCTTCGCGGGATTGTAATTCCGCAGAAGGGCCAGGGCGACGCCTACGATCGAAAGAAATTTTCCGCGCGACGCGTCGTTAATCTTCGCAACGTCCTTGGCCAGACGATCGGCATTCAGGAACGCGGTCACTGGAACGGCTTCCTTGGTTTCCTTGTCGATCATCAGCGCCATACCGATGCCGCAGTTCGGGTGGCATCCGCAGGAGAGCTGTCCCCAATCGTTATCGGGTCCGTGGACGAGGTCGGCCCAGTCAGAGAATGTGCTCATGAAGCTGATCGGGAACCAGTCGCGTGTCGGCTCGCCGAGGCCGGTCTGCGCCTTGACATCGTGCGCGAGATGGGACAAAGTGTAACGCTGTGCGGTGCGGCGCTCATCGCTGATGTCTTCGTCGCGGCCGGTAAACGATACGGGCTGGAAGCTGAGGAAGTTGATCGTCTTCGGGTTGTTAAGCGCGAACTCGATGATATGGCCGACCTGCTCATTGTTGATCCCGTTGATGATGGTCGTCACCGGAACGATGTCCACGCCCGCCTCATGCAGGTTGTGAATGGCCTGGAGTTTCACGTCGAACAGGTTGCCGACTTTACGATGCGAGTTGGCGGCGTTGCCGATGCCATCGAACTGCAGGTACGCATAGCGCAATCCCGCTTCCGCAGCGGCCTTGGAAAATTCCTTGCTCTTGGCGAATTCGATACCGTTGGTGGCGGCCTGCACGGAGTTGTAGCCGACCTTGCGGGCATATGCGACGGCATCGAGAAAATATGGAGACAGGGTGGGCTCGCCGCCCGAGAACTGCACCGACATTTGACGCCGAGGCTTGATCGAGATCGCGTTGTCGAGCATGGTCTTGATCTCGTCCCATGTCAGCTCATGCACGAAACCGACTTGGTTGGCGTCCATGAAGCAGGGATCACACATCATGTTGCAGCGGTTGGTCAGATCGATCGTGAGGACGGACCCGCGGCCATGCGTGATGGTCGACGTGCCGTGATCGTGCAGCTTTTCGTCATTGTGCGCGCGAATATCGCGACCTGGAAAGACTTCTTCCAGGTGGCGGAAAAACTCGGTGTCGATGGCCATGACATCTTCGAAGTGGCCGTGCTCGGGACAATCCTTCACCATCAAAATCCGGCCGTCGCGCTCGATAATCTGCGCTTTGATTTCGCCGATTTTTTCGTTCAACAAAACTTCGTGCGGCAGCTTGCCATCGAGAATCTGCTGACGAATCGCGGGAACGCATTTCGGACAGAGAGAATCTGTGCTGCGGGGCCAGCCGAGGGGCGGCTTTTCTTTCTCGTAGGATTTCAGAAGAGGCTTGTCGGACCATTTCGGAGTGAAGGATGCGCGGGGATGAATGCTGTTGAATTTCTCAAAAACAGTCCATGCGCCCTGGGCTGCCAGCGTGACGGACTTTTCAAAGAATTTAGTTGCTTTCGGCATCGACGTCGATCTCCTGAAATTCGTAATTGGCGTCAGTCCCATTCGGGATTGCATGCTCCGGGGACCGCACCCTTGATGTGAACAGCTTCTTCTGAATCAATGGCTTACAACAGCCTACAGTAAATAAGATGCATTGAATGTGTTTTAGTTTCCTTCAACGCACGTTACCACATTGATAGCTTACCGACCTGGAAACGCACAGAGGAAATATGCCGCATCGAACGGCGATTTTCGCGGCCTCGACGGCGAAAAAACCACGCGAACGGGAAACCCATTTTGGGCTATTGCACGCCGGCTTCCTCAATGGAAACGGTATTCAGGATGCGCTGAAAGATGACGACTCGCAAGTTGATCCGGCTGGCGAGGTCCGGGACGAACTCTTCAATGAGGTTCCCGGAAGGGCTGATGGCGAAGGCAAGCGCAAGCCGCTGGGCGGTATTGCCAAACCCCTGGCGGCCAGGTCCGGGCACAAAGGTATTGCTGACCGCGGCGGTGGCAATACCGCCGACGATATTGCCGTAGTTGAACATTGGCTGTCCGGTATAACTTCGGGTCCAGACGACTTGTGTGAATGCGTGCAGAATTCGGCGCTGGACGGGCAGGAACGGCTCGCGATGATAGTGCGGGTCCTGATGCATCAGAGACGGAACGAGGAAGGTTCCGAAAAATTCGCCGGTCATATCTTCTGTCAGACTGACTCCGGCATTCTTTCCGAACCCGAGCATTCCCGGTCCGTAGACGGAGTGGGAATCCGTTGCAACGCTGATCGCAGAATCGCCGGCGATGGTGAGCAGATTGAATGGGTCAATGACGTTTCTTACCGCCGAGTGCAGATTGTCGCGCGCCGTAATCGGAACCGTATCGGGACTTTTGAGATAGCGTGCGAACGGCGGCGGGGCTGTTCCGCAGCACATTATCTCTTCCGCGGGGGAGCAGGCGTCCTCGGGACAGATATTCCGCAACACAGGCGCTGCACCGGGAATCGGTTGCGTATGCGAGATGCTGGAAGAAAAAACCGGTCCGGAGGGTCGTCTGCCCGGCCGGTAAACGGACTGTTGCTCGGCTACAAGAAAAGCAAGTTGCCGCGGCCTCCATGCCGGAGTGGAAGGAGTATCGCCCTCGCCGAAATGAACGAGGGAAGGATCGAACTCCGGAATTGGTTTGTCGCGCTGCCCCATCCGTCGGACGATCGGAGCCGAGCCGGAGACGGTTGCAATGGATTTGTGCGCCAGCTGCCGAGCGACCATTACTGTCGAAGGCGCGTCCGGCAGCTGCGCGATGACCGCCGGGGGCATCAACGGAACGAGCACCGCGATACCGGCCATAAACACGTTGGTAGCCAGTGCTTTCCGAGACATTCCAGATCCGTATTTTGAATTCAGCCGATCGCGTTCTGAGGGATTGTGAGCAGCGCCGGCTCCGTCCAGAAAAACAACCAACCTACTTACAAGATATTGTTTCCTGAGGGTATAGACCGTATCGTTGAAAAAAAAGTTGCATCGAGAACCGAATCGCTCGCTGATCTGCCCGTTGGGGATTTTCGAATGCCGAAACGGAAAGGACCGCGGGGAGCATGAAAAAGCAAATTAGAAAATCGATGAAGATTCTCTCAACGTCGGCGGAAGTTTTTTTGCTCTGCGTGCTGATTTCCGGCTGTGGGCACCGGCGCGCGCGCGTCGCGCCGCCTCCTCCGCCGCCGGAAATGGAGCAGCCGATTCCGCAGGCTGCGGCTCCCGAGCAGAGGCAGAACAACGCGGGCCGAGTGATCTCCACCGAGGTTGGACTGGCAAGCTGGTATGGGGCGCCATACCACAACGCCCGCGGGGCCAATGGACAGATCTACAACCAGAACGCGATGACCGCGGCACACCGTACCCTGCCGCTGGGAACTGTGGTGAGGGTGACAAATCTCGCCACCCGGCAGTCTGCGATTGTCACCATCACGGACCGGGGGCCCTTTGTTCGCGGGCGGATGCTGGATCTTTCGCGAGCTGCCGCGATCAAGATCGGCGTGTGGCGCACGGGCACTGCGCGGGTTCGACTGGAAGTGCTGCGCAGTCCACCCTCGGCGGCGCGGGAGGGCCGATGGTGCGTGCAGATCGGGGTGTTTCAGCGTTCCGGCTCGGCGCGAAAACTTCGCGACCATCTGCAGCGTCAATATCCCAGAGCTAACGTAATCGACTTCAAGGGGGTCACAGGATATTGGGTGCGCATTAAACCGAGCGGAGAAACGTATCGCGCTGCAACGGATGTGGTCCGGCACGTGGGGCTTTCCGAAGGCGAGGCATACATCGTCCGGCTGGATTAGGTGATGCGTGGTAACTGCCACGTCACGCAGATTACGGGCTGAAGACTGTGTCGGATTGAGCGAGCTAATTGGGCAAGCTGAAAGAAGTCATGCTTCTACGTTGTTGTTTCGCGGCAATCCTGATGGTTGCGTTCGCCCCGCCGGCGGCGCGGGCGAGAACCACTGCGCTCCACGTGTCGCGCGGGCAGTATCGATCGGGGGCGCAACCCGCAACACTCGCAGGGTCCAGCAAACAAGTGCTGCCTGCCTACACGCTGCCGGCGGACCAACTTGCAAAGGCCGTCACTCTGAGCCGGTTGCGGAACCTCCTCGCGTTCGGGGGAATGGCATGGTCAATGCTGATCCTCATTCTGGTCCTCGCAAGGCGGTGGTCGTCACGCCTGCGTAGCTGGGCGGAACGCAGGACATCCCTGGATTGGCTTCAGGGGCTGATCTTTATTGCCGTCGCGGTGGTGTTCATGGCGTTGATGCCGCTGCCGCTGGAGATTTATAGCCATCACCTCGCGCGTGCCTATGGGCTCTCCGTGCAGCCCTGGAGCGGCTGGGCTGTCGATCAGATGAAATCGCTGCTGCTCTCGCTAGCCGTTTTCACGCCGCTAATCCTGCTGTTGGTGTGGATCGTCCGGCACTCGCCGCGCAGGTGGTGGCTCTGGTTCTGGCTGTGCACGGTGCCGGTAATCGTGTTCGGTGTTTTCATTTCGCCGATGTGGATCGATCCGATGTTCAACCACTTCTCTCCCCTGCAGAAAAGCGATCCGCAGCTGACGGCGCAATTGGAGCTACTTGTTCAGCACGGCGGCCTCGACATTCCTCCGTCCCGCATGTTCCTGATGCGGGCGAGCGATAAAGTGACGGGCCTGAACGCGTACGTAACCGGCATCGGCGCGTCGAAGCGCATCGTGGTGTGGGACAACACGATTCGCAAGCTGCCGCCGGATGAGATTCTGTTCATCGCTGGACATGAAATGGGTCACTATGTCCTGGACCATATCTACAAGGGTCTGGCGTTCATGTTTGCAGTGATGTTCATCGGGCTCTGGCTGGCTTATCTTTCGGTCGGATGGCTGATTCGCCGCTTTGGCAAGCGGTGGGATATTCGGGGCGTGGACGATTGGGCCGCGCTGGCTGTGCTGGCATTGGTGTTTACCTGCTTCATTTTTGTTTTTTCGCCAGTCGCCAATTCTTTCAGCCGATGGGAAGAGCATCAGGCAGATGTTTACGGGCAGGAGGCGATCCACGGCCTTGTAGCCAACCCGCGAGAGACGGCGGAGAGGGCCTTCAGCGCGCTTGGCAGCGCGTATCTCGAAGCTCCTAGCCCGAATCCCTGGGTTGAATTCTGGCTCGACAGCCATCCATCGATTTCACAGCGCTTTCGCTTCGCCGCGGAATACGATCCGTGGCGTGCGGGCGGCGATCCCAGGTATTTCAGCAAATAAAAAATTAGACGACCGAAGAATATCCCGCTAAGGAACAATTGCCGGTTCAGCCCTCTTTGATGGGCTCTTCGGAAGCTGCAAGGTCCCCGTGACTCACGGTTTCTATATGACTCGCGGTGTCCCCATGACTTACCGTTTTTGTGATTCCCTCTGCAGGCTTTTCCGTCTGCTCTTCGGCGACAGTTGAGGTTACAGGTGTGTCTAGCATTGTTTTTCTCCTAGGTGCGGGATCCAAGAAACTCGGACGGGGGATTTGCCGAATCGGTGATCGCAGTTGGGGAAACAGCGAAGATTACATCTCCCATTAAGACCCTTTGCGGCGGATTCGTCAAATAACAGGATGTGGGGCAAGGAGGTGGGCACACTCACTTTTTGCTGGAGGCGCAATCCGCTCTACTATCGAAAGCATGGAATGTTTGTTTTGCAAGATCGTGCAGGGCGCAATTCCCGCACAGAAGGTGTATGAAGATGATTTCTGTATCGCGTTTGCGGACATCCATCCGCAGGCGCCGGTGCATCTGCTGGTAATTCCGAGGCGGCATATCAGATCGCTTGCGCATGTGTCCGCGGAGGACAAGGAATTGCTGGGACACCTGCTCCTCAGCGTGAAGGAGCTAGCTGCGCAGCAGAAGCTAGCGAGGGGTTTTCGCGTGGTAATGAATACGGGCGAAGATGGCGGGCAGACGGTGGACCATCTGCATATGCATGTGCTCGGGGGCCGTGCGATGCATTGGCCTCCGGGATAGCCCATCCTGGATCAAGCGTCGCAGATTACGCTTCGACGATCATCGCCTGGCTGTCGTCGATCTCCGGCTCCGCTTCAACACCGTAGCGCCGGAGCAGGTTCGGCAAACTCTGGGAAAAAGCCGAGCGCGGCATTACGCTGTCGCAGCCGGCTTCGATGGCCTTGGCCTTAAGCTCGCCCTGGAGATGCGACAGAAATCCGATGATGGATGTCGAGCGCTTGAGCTTCAGCTTGAGCTTGGGAATCAGCGTGAGCGGCTTTGCGTTGGCGTTGTTCAGATCGAATACGATCAGCGCGGGACGCTCTTCTTCCGGAAGCGCGAGCAAATCCGCAACCGTGTCCTTATCATTTTTTACGAAGGCTACTTTGATGCCCAGCTTGCGGGCGGTCTCCTGGATTTTCGCGATGAAGAACAGGTCATCGATAAAGCAATAGATCCGGGTTGGAGAATTTTCGAGCGCAGCGGAGTTGGCGGAGGCTTCCATGCCGACAATGGGCCTGATATTCGATGGCCCCGCGTGGTTGCCGTCAAAATTCCCATTACCATTGCCGTTGTAATGGACGTTGGTATAGCCGCGCTGCAATTCGATGGTGGAAGGCGGCCCGTCGGAATAATTTCCATTGGCGGCGCGGTAGCTGTGGTCCATGGGGCCGACAAAAACTTTTGGCTTGCGCTGTTTGCTGCCGCGCCGGGGCTGCGCCTGGGCGTTGCCGCGATTGTCTCCGCGAGCATGGCGCGCATTGGACTGGCCCTGAGGCTGACCCTGATTCTGGTTTTGACCCTGATTCTGACCCGGGGATTGGTTCTTGTTCTTTTTGAAAAAGCGCTTCTTCTGCTTTCGGGGCTGGTTCTCGTTGCGAGGAGCGTTCGATTGGGGAGCGCTGGCGGGCGCCGCGATCGATTGCGGCTGGCCGGGAGTTGCTGCAGATGTCGAGCCGTCCGCACTGGCTCCTGGGATTGCGCCCGGTCCACGGCGTTTGCGGCGGCGGCGGAAGCTTTGTTTCTGCCGTGGTCCATTCGGACCAGTGGGTCCAGCGGCATTCTGGTTCGCTTGCGACGAGGAGGATTGCGTCTCCTCCGGCGGCGTTGGGTCTGTCATCAAAGGCACTTCCTTGGTCGGGTCGACTGCCGCTCGATTCCTGCCTATCGCCGCAGTGCGGATTAGCACACGGGATTACGGCGGCACCGCCGTAGGAGCAACGATCGAGCTTGCAGTTATGGAGTTTTTTCTATCTCAAGCCAAATCATTCTGTCTATCCGGAGCTCGGCCAATGCTGCACGGCGGCCTGGCGGACAAAACAGTAAATGAAAGCGTTACGCTGTTGGAGCGCGCACTGGCAGCGCATCCGGACTTGCTTCTATTCCTATCGGTAACATGGTATCGGCGAGCCACAATGCCCCGAAGAGGTGAGCGGCTACAGCCAAACGATGAGCAAGACTGATGCTACTCCGGGCGGAGGAAATCGGCAAGCCCCCAAAAAAACAATCTCTGGATTTCTGGTGACGGGAACTTTGAGCCGCGCCCGTGGAGTGATAATCGATCCAACTGGCACATGGGGCCGGGCACGGTTCCAGTGTGGCGGTTGGCGGTACCCGTGGAAATTACTAATGTCAGGATTCCGGCTCGCGAAACACAAGAGGAGAACCAACGCGAGGCGTCGAACATTAGATGAGGGCAGAGGGTGCTGGCGAATCGAATGAGACTGAATCGTAGAGTCGGTAGATATCGTAGAAGTCGTACTTAAGGTGTGGCGAATCGGATAAGTCTGAATCGCAGGATCTGTCGAGAATCGTAGAGTCGGATTGAAGACGGGTCACTGGCCTCCCGGTACGTGTGGGTAGACCCGTTTGGTACGTTCAACTAGTTCTAAAGTTCTACTTCAATTGGTTCAGCTGGAGCCGTCCGGTTTCCTTACGCTTTTGGCTGGAAACTCTTTGCTGGCGGCTCGCGATGCTTGAACTTTCTAGCTACTCCGGCCGTTTCGGACCTGGAGTGCGTCACACTGGCTTGTCTACCCATAAAGCAAGTTATTGACCAAATCAAAGTCCAGCGGCCAGCCAGAAACCAAAGGAGTTACCTGCGCGCGAAACTTGCGATGCTCTGAAATTTAGTAGAAGGTGCCCACTTGAAATCCGCAAACTCATAGTTCTGGGTGCGAGCAGCGGTGCCCGCTCATTCAGTGCTGGCATTTTGGACAGTAGTGAGTGCCACGACCGCCCAGAACAATTCTGCGGATTCGAGTCCCGCATGTGAGACAGGGCTGGCCGGTGCGGAGATACACCTTGTGCTCGAGTTGAAAAAATCCTTTAGAGCCTTCTGCATCCACGTAGTCGGACACTGACGATCCTCCGAGCGCGATGGCCTCGCGCAGGACGGCCTGGAGGGCTGCGTGCAGGCGCGCCAGTTCCTTTTTTGTGAGCCCGCCAGCCTGTCGCCGAGGACGAATCCCAGCCCGGAACAGACTCTCATCCGCATAGATGTTGCCGACTCCGTGGAGAAGTTTCTGGTTCAGCAGCGCGGATTTGATGGGAGTCTTGCGGCCGTGAAAAAGCGCACGAAAGCCGTCGGGAGAAATGTCGAGCGGCTCCAGGCCTGTACCGGTAAAGCCGGAGTCGGCGATCCATGAGGCCGGCGAACCCGTATTGTGTTTTGCGATGTCGAGCACGGCGAGGCGGCCAAAGCGTCGCGGGTCGGTGAAGCGAATCTCGCGTGCGTCGTCGAGCTGAACGATGGCGTGGGTGTGCGGAGGGACCGGCGCATCCGGCTCGGAAACTACCAAGCGACCCGTCATTCCCAGGTGGACGAGCCACTGGGCGCGTCGGCTTTTCTTTCCCGAACCGCTGGCAAGATCCATCACAATATGTTTTCCGACCCGATACACTCGGTCGATCGTGCTTCCCGTAAGAGCGGCTGCGATTTCGGCTGGAGTGGAACGGAAGGGCTCCGACTTCGAGCCCAGCCAGACCGAAGTAATTTGGCGTCCGCGCACACGCGCGTCGAGGCCACGCGCGATGGTTTCGACTTCGGGCAGCTCGGGCATCGAGTGGCATTCTCCTTTTCAAGTGCGTTTCCGCTGGTTGCACGGATCGTTTTCCGCTCGCGACGCGGGTCAGGTTTTTCTTTTACAGAATCAACCCGTAGTATAGGATTCTTGTTTGCGAGTGCTCGAATGGCCAGTCATTCATCACCGACCCTCCTGAAATGGCAATAACAACACCATCCTGGCCCGGAAAAATCTAAAGCGCCCTCGGCAGGGCGACGCATTGCCGTGTGCGCGGCGAATGAATCGAATGGAAACGAGTAAAGATGCGAGCGAAGACAGCGGTGGTTCTAGGCGCCCAGTGGGGCGATGAAGGCAAAGGCAAGATCGTAGACGTCCTTTCGGGGCGTTTTTCCATCGTGGCGCGCTATGCCGGCGGCCACAACGCCGGGCATACCGTAATCATCGGGGGAAAGAAATTTGTATTGCAGCTGGTCCCCTGCGGCGTGCTGCGACCTGACTGCCGGGCAGTGATCGGCAACGGCGTGGTGCTCGATCCCATGGCATTTCTCGGGGAGATCGACCGGTTGAAGGACCTGGGCGTGGATGTGGCCGGGCAGCTGTTTATCTCGAACCGCGCGCAGGTGATTCTGCCGTACCATCGCATGATCGAGCTGGCCGCGGAGAATGCTCCTGGACGGGTGAAGATCGGCACCACCAGCCGCGGCATCGGGCCGGCTTACGAAGACAAGATGAAGCGCAGCGGGCTGCGGGTAATCGACCTGATGAATCCGGCGATTCTGCGCACCCATATCAAAAATGCGTGCGAGGAGAAAAACACCATCGCGCGGGCGCTGTTCGGCACCGATCCTCTGGACCCCGGAAAAATGTACGAGGAATATGCGTGTGCCGCCGAGCGGATTGCTCCGTTCGTCGCCGACACTTCGCGGATGCTGAACCGGGCCATCGAGGAAGGCCAGAGCATCATGTTTGAAGGCGCGCAAGGGACGCTGCTCGACATCGACCATGGCACCTATCCATTCGTCACTTCCTCTTCTGCGACCGCAGGCGGGGCGGTGATCGGCACCGGCGTCGGGCCGACAAAGATTGGCACGGTGATCGGGGTGACGAAGGCTTATGTGACCCGTGTGGGCGAAGGACCGTTTCCGACGGAGATTCATGACGGCCAGGGCGAACTGTTGCGGGCGCGGGGGCAGGAGTATGGCGCCGTCACCGGGCGGCCGCGGCGCTGTGGATGGCTCGATCTTCCGCTGCTGCGCTATTCCACGCAGATCAACGGGACAGAGTGGCTGGTGGTTACGAAGCTGGACGTGCTGGATGCGCTGGAAGAGATTCCGGTCTGCACCGCCTACAAGGTGAACGGGGAGACGACTGATACGATTCCCGCCGATGTGCGTGGGCTGGAAGCCATTGCACCGGTTTTGGCGACGCTGAAGGGGTGGAGCGCGCCCACGGAAGACATTCGGACATTTGAAGAGCTTCCCGCTGCGGCGAAAGCCTACCTGAAGTTTCTCGAAAAGGAATCCGGCGCCAGAATTGGGATGATCTCAACCGGGCCGGATCGGGACCAAACGATCGTTCTGCCGGAGTTCGCCGCTACGCTCGACTCGATGGCGCCAAACCAGCCCGCAAATTGAACATACTGGACGGTTCGGATTCGCCCGGCATTGAGCAGCCAGCCCACGCTCGCCAACCAAGGAGAAACACCCCGATGATTTCGTTCGCCGTGCGTTTGCGATTCGCGCAGGAAGATCGTGAGAATGTGCTGGACGCGGTTCGCCGCTTGGCGGAAGCTTCGCGCCTAGAGCCGGGCTGTGTGACTTATATTCCCCATGAGGTCGAAGGCGATTCGGGCCTGATCATGATTTATGAGCAGTATCGCGATGATGCGGCGCTCGACGCACACCGGGCTTCGTCGCATTTTCGCGAATACGCCATCGGCGGACTGTATCAGTGGATGAAGGAGCGCAGCGTTGAGGATTTGAACGCGCTGGCATAGAATCGCCAGGCCGTGGATGAGGAGCGACCTGGATCGACCGGAGATCTCGGTCAGGGCCGCAGCCCTGCAGATCGGTACCAGGCGACCCGGCGGGCGTTGAAGATTAGTTTTGACTCCGATCTCCGCGCGAACTACTATCCCGGTACGGCCATGCGAACGCTGACCCCACCCCGGACATGCCTGATCGCTCCGCAAACAGCCGCCCATATGGGTGTATGGATAGTACTGGCGGTGCTTTGCGCGCCCGGCGCCGGCGCGAAATCAATTCCGCGTCCCCATCGTCAACCTAGACAGGTGGTTCGCATTATCGAGAGGCTGGAGGAGCAGTGGCGCCAGGCGGAACTCGATGCCAATACGACCGTAATGGCCAACATGTTGTCGGACGATTACCTGGGCATCTACTCGGACGGCACCCTGGCGACCAAAGCGGAGACGCTCGCCGGTTTTAAAAGCGGCGCAATTCATTTCACGAAAATGGACACCTCCGATCGGAAGATCCGCGTGTTTGGGACGACGGCCGTGGTCGTTTCGACCGCCGAGGTCGCGGGTACCAACCATGGCGACCAGATCAGCGGCCGCTATCGTTATACGCGCGTGTACCACCGCAGAAACAGCGTGTGGAAGATCGTCAGCTTCGAGGCCAGCACGCTGCATGAACACAGACATTCGCACTAGAGCGGTCTTGTCCGGATAAGACCCTGAGTTTCGCGTTGCGACGCGAGGTCCTTCGCTTCGGGCCAAATGACTATGTTGATGTTTACGCGGGCGATTTTTTGAACGCGGCGTGTAGCCGGTCCCAGGTTATCTCCAGGCTTTCTGGCAGGACGCGCGTTTCGCATATCACAGTCATGAAATTCGTATCGCCGAGCCAGCGCGGCAGCATGTGGAGATGAAGATGGCCGACGACTCCAGCCCCGGCCGCCTTGCCGAGATTCATGCCTAGATTGATGCCATCAGGGCGATAAACATTTCGCAAGATCTGATCCAGCCGCTGAGCCAGCGCCATGATTTCCTGGGCGGCCGAGGGATCGAGCCGCGCCAGATCGTTGGTATGCGTATAGGGCAGCACCATGACGTGTCCGGAGTTGTAGGGGAATGCGTTGAGACAGATAAAACAGTGCGCGCCGCGATAGATGATGTTGGCGGCGCGATCGGCGTCTTCGGCGGGCGTGCCGTGTTCCACGGCATACGCTGAAGCTCCCAATAAATTGCAGAATACGCATCCAGTATCGCCCGGCCACGCGGCCAGATTGTGCGGCACGCCTTTACGCGCGGTGGAGTCCGCTGTGCTGACGTAGCTGTATCGCCAAGGCGTCCACAATGTGTCCATACGGGGAAGTATAGTCGGCGTTCTTTGCGACTTCAGATGCGAATCACCAGCTTGCCGATGTGCGCGTCTCCGGAGCGCAGGAGGGAGATGAAGGCCTGGGGAGCCTGCTCGATTCCTTCGACGATTGTCTCCTGATGGAGCAGCTTGCCAGCCCGCAGCGCGGGAATCATTTCGGCTAGAAAAGCTGGCGTGCGATGGAGGTGGTCTACCACGATAAAGCCCTCCATCCGCAGGCGGCGAACAATGGTAAGGGCCAGATTTCTCGGCCCCGGCACCGGAGTGTTATAGCCGGAGATTGCGCCGCACATGACAATGCGTCCGTGGTTGCGCATGGAAGAGAGGGCGGCCTCCAGCTGCGGACCGGCGGTGTTGTCGAAATACACATGCAGACCGTCGGGCGCGGCGATTTTCAATTGCTCGCGCGGATCGGAATCCCGGTAGTTGAAGGCGTGATCGACCTTGAGCTGATTCTTGAGAAACCCGATCTTCGCGGCCGATCCCGCACTGGCGATGACACGGCAGCCGCGCAGCTTGGCGAGCTGGCAGGCGACGCTGCCGACCGCACCCGCGCCGCCGGAGATGAAAATAGTCTCGCCTTCCTTAACATTGCCGATGTCGTTGAGCCCCACCCACGCTGTAAGCCCGGTTGAGCCCAGAAGCCCGAGATAGGCCGAGGCCGGGGCCTGGGTGGCATCGATGGTGCGCAGCTGCTGTGCGGGGGCGATGTAATAATCCCGCCAGCCGCAGAGGCTCTGCACCCAGGTGCTGACAGGAAACCCTGCGTAACGGGACTGCACAACCTGGCCGACCGCCGCGCCATCCAGAACTTTGCCTACGCCGAACGGCGCGACATAGGATTTGCCTTCGCTCATTCGCCCGCGCATATAGGGATCGACGGAGAAGAATGCATTTCGAACGAGCACCTCTCCGGGCTGGAGATCGCGGAGCTCGACGGTAGCCAAGGAGAAGTTTTCCGCCGCGGGTTCGCCCTGCGGGCGTGAGGCTAAACGGATCTCTTTTGCCTGAAGTCTACTCATGGCCACTCCAATGAGATGCCTGCATAGTCTATCTTCGCAATA
Source organism: uncultured Acidobacteriota bacterium (assembly GCA_963744615.1). Lineage (GTDB taxonomy): Bacteria > Acidobacteriota > Terriglobia > Terriglobales > Acidobacteriaceae > JAKAAZ01. The sequence continues at coordinate 501,749 of CAVUUE010000003.1, read as the reverse complement.
TCCGCGCCCGAACCGGGTGGGACTGGATTGGATTTCGATACAAGAGTAGTGTCCCTAGTCGTGCCTGACTGCAATTAAGAGCCAGGGCTCCCGCACAACCCGCTCCTCGTGCGGTTTTCCGAGTCTCATGATAGCTCTGCTCGACAAGAAAAATTCGATTTCTCTGCTTTCAATTCCTCCTCGACCCGGAAGTTCGTTGACACTGTTTTCCGCCGGTTGATATAGTTTGAGGTGGAAGCGGGGCACCCGAAGGACTCATGTGCTTCGTTTTCCAATCGAGGGTTCCGCTCGTCCCCGGCACAAATTCCGCTCTGGCCTGTTTCCCGGCGCAACTGAGGAGATTTCTGTAAGTCTTCTTGGTTGGCACTACTGCCGACAAAAAGCCAAATTGGGAAGTTGCCGGATCAGAGTAGCACCGCGATTTTCGCGCCCGGTTCAGAAGTCTCCGCAGTCTGGCAGCTCCTTCGCACCACGGCGAGAATGGACGATCGGCAACTTCGAGTGGGTTGAAGATCGCCCGTCACGGAGCGCCAATTGCGCCGTAATGAGTCCGGAGCCCGCTGTCTTATGGTAGACGTCCTTAATCCCGAACACACCGAGAGCAAACCCCTGAATACGACCGAACTGGAAGCCAACGTAACCGCCACCGCGCCGGAAGCCGACGCGCACCCATCCAACCACAACTTTTCCGCTTCCGCGGAGAACCAACCGGCGGAGAACCATTCCGCGCCGCGGGAAAATGGGGGGAACTCCGCAGCGAGCTTACATGCTGAGGCTTCGCAGGCGAGTCCCAACCATGCCGAGCCCGCGCAGCAGCAGGCCGAGCCCGGGCAGGCGCAGAGCGTAAATCCGCAGACCGAGAGCGCAAAGCCGCAGGCGCAGCTCGACAAGCGCCCGGTACAGCCCGCAGCAGTCGCAGCGGAGGAACACTCCGGACACGAAGAAGAAATGGATTTCGGCGCGCTGCTCGATTCCTTTGAGCATGAGCAGGCGGCGCAGGAAGCTGCCCAGGCCGTCGACGGCAATGTCGTCACTGGCACCGTGATCAAGTTGACGGACAAGCACGTCGTTGTCGATGTGGGTCTGAAGGCCGAAGGGCTGATTCCGATCGAGCAGGTGCTCGACCACAATGGCCAGTCGAAGCTGCAGCCGGGCCAGACGGTGGAAGTGGTGGTCGAGCGTGAAGACGAGGCCGGCTACCTGCTGAGTTACGACAAGGCGCAGCGCCATCGCGTGTGGGACACCATCGAGAGGGCTGCGAACGACAAGACGCCCGTGAGCGGCGTCGTCGTCAGCCGCGTCAAGGGCGGCCTGACGGTCGATATCGGCATCAAGGCATTTCTGCCCGGCTCCCAGGTGGAGATTCGTCCGGTGCGCAATCTGGAATCCTACGTTGGCCAGACGATTGAAGTGCGCGTCATCAAGCTGAATAAAAAGCGCGGCAATGTGGTTGTTTCGCGCAAGGAACTTCTGGAGGAAGAGGTCACGGTCAAGCGCACGCTGACGCTCGACCACCTTGAAGAAGGCACAATCCTGACGGGCACGGTGAAGAACCTGACCGAGTACGGCGCGTTCGTCGATCTGGGCGGCATTGATGGCCTGCTGCATGTCACCGATATGTCCTGGGGACGCCTTACGCATCCGCGCGACCTGGTGAATGTAGGCGATGAAATCCAGGTGAAGGTGCTGAAGTTCGACAAGGACAAGCAGCGCATTTCCCTCGGCTTCAAGCAGCTCACGCCGGACCCGTGGCTGGATGTGGCGGAGCGGTATCCGATTGGAGCGCGCGTTCGTGGAAGGGTGCTGAGCGTCACCGACTATGGCGCATTCGTAGAACTGGAACAAGGCATTGAAGGCCTGGTTCACGTGTCCGAGATGACGTGGTCGAAGCGCATGAAGCATCCGACCAAGCTGGTCAAGCCGGGTGATGAGATCGAGACCATTATCCTGCAGGTGAACCCGGCGGACCGCCGCATTTCACTCGGCATGAAGCAGCTGCTGGAGAATCCGTGGGAACATCTGTCGGAGCGTTACGTGGCCGGCACGATTGTCGAAGGACGCGTCCGCAATCTTACCGAGTTCGGCGCTTTCATCGAGATCGAAGATGGCATTGACGGCCTGGTGCACGTCAGCAATATGAGCTGGACCAAGCGCATCAAGCATCCGTCGGAAGTCGTGAAAAAGGGCGACAAGGTGAAGGCCGTGGTGCTGGGGATTGAGGCGGAGCATCGCCGTCTGTCTCTCGGCATCAAGCAGTTGCAGCCCGACATCTGGGAGTCATTCTTCGCGCAGCATCGGGTGAATGATGTGCTGCACGGCAAGGTGCTTCGGATGGCTCAGTTTGGCGCGTTCGTGGAGCTGGCGGAGGGAGTCGAAGGGCTCTGCCATATCTCGGAAGCGACGGATGGGAATGGAATTCCAGTCAAGCTCGATGTCGGCCAGGAACACGAGTTCAAGATTATCAAGATGAATCCGGAAGAGAAGAAGATCGGCCTCAGCCTTCGCGCTGTCGGGGATGAAGCTACCCGAGCCGACGTGGACGCTTATAAGGCGCCTTCTTCCGGCCAGTCATCGTCCGGCTCGTCGGCACCGTCCTCTTCGCAGTCTTCATCCTCCACTACGCTGGGCGATTTGATCAATTGGAAGCGCAGCGAGCGGGAATAAACAGATGCGGAATGCTGAAGGGCCGCCTGCGATGCAGGCGGCCCTTTTATTTGCTTGGAGCTTTTCTCGATTGGCTGGAAAGCGGCGTGAGACGAGGGTTGCGGTCGCGAAGCGCTACTGCCCTGTCGGAATCTTGAGGATCACGTGGAAGACGCTTCGATCATCGAAGGAACTGAGCGTCCTGATCTTGCTTTTCCTGCCATCGACCTGGGCCCAAAGCTTGTAGTCATCGGTCGGCGAAATCTGCTCGAAGCGATAGGCTCCGTCTTCCTGGGTAATGTAGCTCTCTACCGTCATGGTACGCGTGTCGCTCAAATATACGATCGCACTGCGAATGGGAGTTTCGGTGGAGTTCACGACCCTGCCCTGCACCGACCGCGATGTGCTCTCGGCTGCGGCGTGCGCCAGTTTTCCATTTGCTGCGATTATCCACGCAGCGGCGCCCAGCAGAACAACCCAGGCCAGTATGCGCGATCCCAATATTTGCTTTCGATAAGAACGCGCTATTTGAAGATACTTCATGAAATCGATACCTATCTATTCTTCTTCTTCTTCGGTGAAAGCGAGCGCGCCTTCGTCGAAGCCGTGTTCTTCCACTTTACTTAGTTCAAGCGGGTCTGTGTTGGTGATCTCATATTCCGTGCCGCACTCTTCGCAGAGCACAACCTCGCCTTCCTCCACTTCATCTTCCGCCAGAGTCAAGGGGTTTTCACATTCCGGACAGACTTGCATGACCGCTCCTTCAGTATTGTTTCGATAACGTTAATTGGTGGTGCCTGTGATCGACCTTCGTGGCTAGTTTAAGAGAATCGCCGCGCACGTCAAGTGCCATGATTACTTACGGCAAGAAGTTTTGACAGGATCGAGAACATTTCCCGGGGTGTTCTTCCAGCACCCACGTACTTGTATGTTGACGCATGAATGGACTGCCGGGTTAGCCTGGGCTCCCTGGAACCCCGCCCTACCCGCAGAATCGCGCTCGCGGAGAGCTTTGCGCGGGGGCGGGATTCTGCCGGGAACGTTTTGATAGGCTTACAGAGTATGCCACGATCGAGTTCGATGATGTTGTCTTTTCCCCCGTTCGCCGGGATGATCCGCAAGATCATTCTGGCAACGGTTGCCATCTTTTTCATTCTGCTTTTGTTGCGCTGGATAGCACCCGCGGTAGGCACGGAGATTTTCATCGCCGGAGCGCTGACTCCCACGATGGTGACCCACGGCGCGATCTGGCAACTGGTCACCTACAGCTTCATGAGCGGCGGAATTCTCCAGATCGCCTTCGATATGCTGTCGCTGTGGTTTATCGGGGCCTATCTGGAATCCACCTACGGCACCCGCTGGGTCGCGGAGCTCTATTTTGTCTCCGTAGTGGGAGCGGCGCTGACGACGATCGCCATATCGTACACACACATTTTCCACATGACTCCGAACGCAACGACCTATGGCGCCGATGGGGGCATCTTCGGCCTGCTTGCGGCCTGGGCTGTGTTGATGGGCGACCAGAAATTTATCCTGTTTCCGCTGCCCATTTCGATCAAGGCCAAATACCTGGTGCTGGTTTACATATTGATCGCGCTGGCGAGCGTCATCTCCGGCCCTGCCGGGTTCATGTACCTGGCTTACCTAGGCGGCGCGCTGTTTGGATACATCTACGTGAAGCAGGCTCCCCGGCGAGGGTTCGCATTTGCGGCGTCCGAACGCGCCTTTTCCTTTCGCAATGGATATTACCGCTGGAAGCGTCGCCGGGCGGCGCGAAAATTCGAAGTCTATATGCGCAAGCACGACCGCACCGTGAAGTTCGACGGTCAGGGACGATATATCGATCCGGATGAGAAGAAGGACCCGAACGACCGCCGCTGGATGAACTGAACCGAAGACCTCGGTGCAAAGATTAAAGCGCGCCACTTCCTGACAATGCGGCGCGCCTTTGCTTGTGGAGCGTTCGTGCGATCAGGCGGCTCTGTTCGCACGCGAGTTGGCTGTTTTTGAGAATTTCTGTCAGCAGATGATCCGCGTGACCTTCCTCCTTCAGCGTCTTATCGAGAATCTGGGCTGCCTGGTTGTCTCGATCGCCGCGATTTCACAGACGCGCAGCCATTAGTTTCCCAAGCTGAAAATTCTGCAGGTAAATGCAGAGTGTTCAATCGCTCTGGCCTGCTGAGTTAACTTCTTTCATTTCCTGCACCAGGCGCGAGACTAATTCAGCTGCCGGCAAACGGCGCGCGCGTGCAACGCCTGTCCCTGCCCACAACGAGAGGAACCTCGGATCTTTACGTTTCGCTGCAGCTGTTCGCATGGGACGAGTCAGCGCATTCTGCTGTGGAAAAGGCAGCAGCGACTCCTCGCGGCCACTCAGTCTTGCGATAAATTCATTCCTCAAGCCACGCGCCGCGCGTCCGGAAAACGCGCGTGTGATGACCGTTGCGTCCTCGTGTGCAGCCAGGATCGAGTGTTTGTACGCCTCGGATGCACCCGACTCCGGACATGCAAGAAAGGCCGTGCCGAGCTGCACTGCCGATGCACCGGCAGAGAGGGCCAATGCTATCTCCGCGCCAGTCATGATGCCGCCGGAGGCAATTATGGGCAGTGGCGAAATCGCTGCGATGCCTCGCACCAGTTCGAGAACAGGAACCATCGAGTTGTCGAACGAACCCGCAAAGGTGCCGCGATGCGCACCAGCCTCTGAACCCTGAGCTACGATGGCGTCGACCCGCGCCTCGGTCAGCAGGCGTGCTTCCTCAACCGTCGTCGCGGTGCCCAGGACTGTGATTCCGCTTTCCTTGAGACGTCTCATGGCTTCATGGTCCGGAACGCCGAATGTGAAGCTGAACACGGATGGGCGCGCTTCGAGGATCGCTTCCAGTTGCTCCCGGAAGGGGCAGGATACCGCCGCCGGTATTGCGGGCGCCGGCAGACCCAGCTCGGCGTGAATTTCCGCAAGAATTTCGAGCACCGGCTGCGGGTTGAAATCCGCGCCGCAATCGGCAAGAGTGCCGTATCCGCCGGCGAACAGATTCACGTTGAATGGTTTGCCGGTCAACGCTCGGATGCGTTCGATGGCCGCGATAATCTCGACTGGCTTCAGATAGGCCGCGCCGAGCGATCCTAATGCGCCGGCATTTGAGACCGCCGCCACCAGGTGGTCCGTGGTTGGGCCTCCGGCCATGGGCGCCTGGATGATAGGAAATTCGATTCCAAGTTTTGATAGAAATTGGGCGTTGTTCGCCGACATCGAAGCCTCTTTCGCAGTTCACGAATTAAAGTGGACGCGGGGCAAAATTCCCCGATAACAGATGTCTCGGCGCAAGCAGGAGACGTTATACGGCGACGGTGAAAGTATCGCCGGTCCGCTCCACTGCGCGATAGAGTGTGTCACGTTCGAAGGGTACACGGCCGGCTTCCGTGATCAGCCGCTCGAGATCCGCGCGGCGCATTCCCTGTGGGGTTTCAGCGCCCGCATCGTGGTAGATTTTTTCTTCGATCACGGTGCCGTCGATGTCATCGGCTCCGAAGCGGAGAGCGATCTGCGCAATCTTCGCCGTCATCATCTGCCAGTACGCCTTGATGTGGTCGAAGTTATCGAGCATGAGCCTGCCGACTGCGATCTGCCGAATATCGGTCATTCCGCTGGTTTTCGGCAGATGGTCGAGTGCAGTATTGTCGGGATGGAAGGCAAGCGGGATGAATGTCTGGAAGCCGCCTGTTTCATCCTGCAAGGCACGCAGCCGCAGCAGGTGATCGACGCGGTCCTCGTTATTCTCGACATGACCGTAGAGCATGGTCGCGTTCGATCGCATGCCGAGCTGGTGAACGATGCGCGCTGTTTCGATCCACTCGCCGCCGTCGATCTTGTGATCGCAGATAATATGGCGCACGCGGTCGGCGAAAATTTCAGCTCCCCCACCAGGCATGGAATCGACCCCGGCGTCTTTGAGCTTCTGGACAGTTTCGCGCAAGGTGAGCTTGGCGCGTTTCGCCAGGTAGGCAATCTCCACCATGGTGAACGCCTTAACGTGGACCTTGGGAAAGCGTTGTTTCAAACCGCTGATCAGATCGAGGAAATACTCCAAAGGCAGATCGGGATGGAGGCCGCCGACGAGGTGAAACTCCGTGACAGCTTCGGAATACCCCTGGGCGGCGCGATCCCACGCCTCTTCGAGCGCCATGGTATATGCACCAGGAGAATCCTTCCTGCGTCCGAAGGCGCAGAGGCGGCAGGCGGCGACGCAAACGTTCGTCGGGTTGATGTGGCGATTTACATTGAAGTAGGTAATGTCGCCGTGGATCCTTTCCCGCACGGAGTTGGCCAGCCAACCTACGGCAAGAATGTCGGGCGATCGATAGAGCGCAACGCCATCGTCGAAGCTGAGGCGCTGCTTCGCGGATACTTTCTCAGCAATAGAGTTGAGCCGGGGATCGTCTGTCTGGAAGGAGTGTCGGGACTTGGCTGTTGGTTCCACGCTGGCCACCTCAGCTTATGATAGCCGCCGAAGTCGCTTGCAACAACTTGAGCGGCGGAATGGTTCGACGGCGCGGATGGGACTCGCTCGGGAGGTTCACGGCGACTTTTCTCGCTAAGATTTCCCGTGGACTGTTAGGCTGGAAAAAGAAAGACACCTGATGCCAATGTGGAATCGAAACACATCTGAGCGCGTTGTACTCGTGCTTCTGATCCTCTGTATTCTTCCTGCCGTGTTCCTTCGCGGCGCGACCACCGACGCGCGGAATCTTGGCCAGTTCCCCGCCATCCAGGCGACCAGCCTGGACAATGCGAAACTGCATTTGCCCAAGGATTTTTCGGGACAGCTGAACCTGGTTGTCATTTGCTTCGCCCGAGAGCAGCAGCAGGAAGTGGACACCTGGATTTCGGCGGCTCGCCAGCTCCACGCTGCCCACAGGAATTTCAGCTACTACGAGTTGCCGACCACCTCCCGCGAAGACCTTCTGTATCGTTGGTGGTTCGACGCGGCGCTGCGCACCGATACGGCGGACAAGGACATGCGCAGCCGAATTTTAACCGCGTATGTGAGCAAGCATAATTTTCACAAGACGCTCGATATTAACAACGAAAAGCGAGTGGTGGCGGTTCTGGTCGATCAGTCCGGCAAGGTCTACTGGCGTGCCGAGGGGTCCTGCACAGAGGAGGCGAAACTTGCCTTGCAATCGACGCTTGCTGCCAATGGCGTTTAGTGCAGCCCTTCAACGCAGACCGTTCAGCGCGAACCGTTAAATGCTGATGAGCTTCTCCATCCTAAAAGCGTCGAGCGACTCCAGGTAGTAGTCGGGAACGCGCGCAATCACGCTATAGCCGAGTCGCTGGTAGAAACCAATGGCGGCGGTGTTGCTGACGGCCACGTGCAACTCGATGCCGGTGCCTCCACCGGCACGAAGCCAGTCTTCCAACGCATGATGGAGCTGCGAGCCAACGCGCTCCCGCCGGAACTCCGGCAGAACGTCGATGGTGATCAGTTCTCCGCGCCGGGATCCCTGGCGAAGACCGCGACGCTGCAATATGCGAAGCGAAGCGAATCCGAGGATCTCGCGAGAGCGCTCCGCCACCAGCGTCAAAACGGCGGGTGCGCGCAGCAGGTAGGCGATTTCTTTTTTCGGATAGACGATGCCAGGCGGGAAACAGCACGCGTCGATTGCCGCAAGGACTTCGAGGTCGTCGAGAACCGCCGGACGCATCGCAACTGTGGAGGCGTCCGGCATGAGTATCGATCCGGTGCTCAGCAGGGTGCGATCAAAAGCCGCCGGAGGCGGTCTGGTTCTCGGGGTGCACGATGACGCCATGCAGCAGAGTTGCGGCAAGGAGACGCCCATCCGAGAACCTGACGACGTGGGTGCGCCAGCCCGGGTTCCACCAGATCCAATTTCTCGCGGTGGGATTGATACCGAACACCATGTCGGAATCGTAAGACGTGACGATGACCCGTTTCATTCCGGGATCGTATTGCAGTCCACTGATATTGTTGATGGGCACGCCCGAAGTCTGCCAGGTACGTCCCTGGTCCGTGCTGTACGCAACACCCAGGCGGCCACCAAGCCAGAACCCTCCGTCTGCATCGGCGGTGACGTAGCGGACCCGGGTCCAACCGGTTGGAAGAGAGACGGGCTGCCACGTCTTCCCCTGGTCCTGCGACACGTACAGGGTGTGGACGCCGGTGGCGATGATGGTGTTTCCGTTGGCTGCGATGCCGGTGAGCTGCTGCTCGTTGAGGATTGGGCCCCCGCGCCACACTAATCCTTTGTCCGCGCTGGAGTAGACGCCTTCGGAAGTGGCTGCATACCACTGGTCCCCGGCAAAAGCCACGCCCGGAACGCGGCCCTCGATCTTGCCGTCCGGAACGTAGCTCGTAATGGTTGAAACATAACGATGCTTCTTGCGAATGTGGGTGATTTTTCGTATTTTCTGTTTCTGACGGTTGCCGACGTTCTCGAATTTCGCGTCATTCAGGCGGTAAATGCCGCGGTTCGTTCCTGCCAGTAAACTGCCTTCCGGCGAAATGGCAAGAGTGAAAACGTCGTTGCCCTCAAGTCCCGTGCTGATCTGATTCCAGGTCTGTCCCGCATCCTTGGAAACGAAGACGCCGCCGAAGCGCTTGTCGTTCACGACGCCGACGTATACGGTTTGTGGATTCTGAGGATCGGTCACCATGGAAGAAACCTGGCGCTCAGAAAATCCCTGGTTGACGGGATGGAAGCTGACAGCGCCGTCGTTGCTTTCGAGCGCGCCACTGCGATCCGTTGCCATCATGACGTGCTGCGAATTTTTGGGGTCAACATAGACGTCATTGACGATGATGTCGTTGGGCGTCATCAGCGTCCATTTCGTGCCTGCATCCGCGGTGCGGTACAGCCCTTCGGTGGTGCCGGCGTAGACCACGCTGGCGTTCGATGGGTCCTGCTTCAGCACGCGGGTGCGGCGTGCGCTGCTTGGGATGCCCTGAATTTTATGAAACTGCATTCCCGCGTCGATGCTCTTGTAAATCCCCGAGCACGCGCTGGTATAGACGACATTGGGTGCGTGCGGATCGATGATGATCGAGAAAACATCGGAGTCGACGATGAGTCCCTGCTTGATGTTCTTCCAGGTCTTTCCGCCGTCCTCTGTCTTCCAGGGCAGATGCCATGTGCCTGCGTAAATGTTCTGCGGATTGACAGGATCAATAGCGATCGATTCGACTTCGTGGAGCTCGGCGCTTCCCGGCGGGCTGATCAGGGTCCAATGCTCGCCGCCGTCCTGACTGCGATAGACGCCCTTCAATGTCCCGGCAACAAATGTCTTCGGATCGGAGGGCGCTTGCGCGACCGCACGGACGGATTGCCCCTGCATATCCGGAACCGGCTGCCACCTGTGGCCGCCATCTTCACTGATGAAGATTCCTCCATCGGGGCGATCCAGCATCCAGGCGCCGACCAGCAGCCGGTTGGGGTTCGACTGATCGAAGATTATGTGGTCGAGCACGAGCGAGTCTGAATTGGCGATTTTGCTGAGGCGGGTCCACTCCCCGCCACTATCCGCCTGATAGATCCAGCTGTTCGTGGTGCCCATCAGGATGTGCGACGGATTGGCAGGACTGTAGGCAAAGCTCCGCGCATCTCCCCCGTAGGGGCCCACATTTGTCCATGTGGAGGACGGGACACTCTGGGAAAATGCGAAGGTCGACAGACTGAGAAGCAGCACCGGGAGGAGAGCTGAAATGCGTTTCATAAATTTGTAATAGAAGTTTATAACCCAATTTTGAGATTTTCCACTGAAAATGGCTGCTCGAGTGGCGCGATGCGGCTGTGGCAGGGGGACGGCGCGCTATCTTGCTGGAACGAAGGGCTCTATGCAAGAAGAAGGGCCGACCGGAGATCCGGTCGGCCCTTTGTATCGACACCACTCTACAGGAGTTTACTGAGGAGTGGAATCGGTTGCCGCTGCATTCCCCGCACGACGGCGGCGATGACGGCGGTGATGCGGTGTGGTGGAGGCGCCGGCACGTCCGTGTCCGTAGGCTTGGCGGGAGGCTCTCACCGTGGAGGTATCGACCGCGGTCGTACCCTGGACGTCAGTATCGAAAGTCGCACCCGATGGGACCAGATAGTTCTGGACGGTGTCGGTTCCTGCGGTTCCGGTGCGGACATCAATGCGGGAAGGATCGATTCCCTTCTCGTTGACCAGGTAGGCCTTGGTGTTGACAGCGCGTTCCGCCGCTGCGCGCTCCGCGTGGCGTGTATTGGGAGCACTGTTACCAACCAGTACAGCCCTGGCATCGGCACTGCGCTGGAGGTTCAAGGCGACATCATCCAGGCAAGCCTTGGCTTCGTTGTCGACGCGAGTCGGACGGCGCGTGTCACGACCGAAGTTGATCGAGCACAGAGTCTCGGTCTTCGGTGCGGGCGGCGGCGGCGGCGCGCTGATCGTCACAGTTGTTGTGGAGGACGCGGTCTGACCCTTGTCATCGGCAACGTTACATGTGACGGTGATGTCTCCAGTGGAAGCACCAGTCGTGTTCAGAGTGGCGGTGTTGCCCGATCCGCTGACCTGGCCGGAAGAGGCGCTATAGCTGTACGTCAACGGCCGGTTCTGCGGGCTGGAGCCCTGAGCCGTGATGGTGGCCGAATCGCCGGGGTTCACGGTGGTGGGGTTGGCCGAGCAGGAGACGGTTGGGGGTTCAAACGGCTTGACGGTGAAGGTGGCGTTGCAGTCCGCGGACTGTCCCGCCTTTGCACCCTCGGTCACGTGGCCGGTTACGGTGTATGTACCCGGATTGAGGTTCGCTGTATCGACGTTTGCAGTGGAAGAAGTGCCGCTGACCCTACCGCCGGTCGCGGTCCAGCTATAGGTTGCTGTCTTCTTGGGATTCAGGTTCTGGGCGTTGCCGGTAACGGTAACGGGATCACCAGGATAGGCATCCGACGGGCTGGCGGAGCAGGTGTAGGCCACCGGCGGCGGCGGTACGATGCTGCCCATCCGGAATACCAGACCAGTGCTGAGCTGAGCCGCGTTGATGTTCGCGCGTCCGCCTTCGATGTTGGTGGTGCCGTCCGGCGGAAGTGTGATCGCTGGACCGAAGGAGGCATGCATGTATTCGTAATCAGCCTGGAAAACCCGCCATGACAAGCGGTGACCAAAGATGCCCAGCGGATAGTCCATACCACCGCCGACCATCAACGTGGCGCCCCAGGTATACGGGTTTACCAAGTGGATCGGAGTGACGCCGTCGGCTTCGATCGTGTCGTAGTTCGGTCCGCCAATGCGGGTTGCTCCTACGCCGGCGTGCAGAAAAGGGGTGATGCTGTCGGTCGGGAAACGCACGATGGGGCCAAGCAGCAAGGTGGTGAAGCCATCGCCAGGGCCGTCGGGATGGGAGGCAAGCGTAACTTCTCCGCCCATGTACTTATTGAAATAATAGGCGCCGCTGCCAATGGCTCCGATATTTACATCCCGGTATCTTTCATTCTGGATGTAGCCATGCGGCGATAGATACGAGTAGCCGAGAAAGATGTCTATGCGCGACGGGTTGACGGTCGGCACCGGTTTGGCGGCCGTGTTCTGTGTTGCTGGGGTCGGTGCATTGGGCGCGTCTGTTGAAGAACTCGATGTCTGCTGCGCCATGAGTGTCGTCCCGAGCCCCAATACGCATATAGCTGCAATTAAGCGGCTCTTTGAGCGTAGTTTCGAATGTTCCATCCCTGTATCCTCCACAACATTTGTTGACAAGATTTTTCGTGTCTGTGCTTTGAATGTCTGCCGCGGTGCTAAACGGTGGGTTAGGCACCGTTCCATAAACTGGGGCGATTCGACGTCACCATCGCCGCGCGATGTGTTCCTAAATTAGAGCACAGCGACGCGCAAAAGGTTATCCCCGTTAAGGTTCTAGTGTAAAGGTACCTCAAGAGATACCGCGACGCCAAGAATTAATCATCGCTACGTTCCGGAAGTTTCAAAACAAGTCTATGCTCCCAAGTTCGAACTCAGGCGAGCCAGACCCCAACCTAGTCGAGATTCAGAACCTTTTTCGCCGTTCCCCGCTCCCGAAGTATTTTTTCCTGGAGCAAAGTGAGGGCATAAATCAACTGTTCCGGACGCGGAGGGCAGCCGGGAACATAGATATCGACGGGGATTATCTGGTTAACTCCTTGCACAAGGGCGTAATTGTTGAATACTCCTCCCGAGGTAGCGCAGGCACCCATCGAGATTACCCATTTCGGCTCCGGCATCTGGTCATAGAGGCGGCGGATCACCGGGGCCATCTTGACCGAGACACGGCCGGCGACCACCATCAGGTCGGACTGCCGCGGGGATGGCCGAAAGACCTCGGCTCCGAAGCGCGCAACATCGAAGCGCGATGCGCCCATCGACATCATCTCAATCGCGCAGCAGGCCAGACCAAAGGTCATCGGCCAGATCGAACTCTTTCGTACCCAGTTCAACGCGGTATCGAGAGAGGTGAGGATGACTCCCTCATTTTGGTCATAGCCGAAGTTCACCTCGCGCACTTTCCCGCGATTCAGCGCGCTGCTTTCAAGCTTTCCGAACGCATAGCGGTCTTTCGGTGTTTCTGTCATACAGTCGCCTTTTACTCCACGGTCCAGTATCTCGCATTTTCCTCATGGCAGGTGGGATACCACTACGACCATTCCCGTTCCGAAGTGCATTTCGTCATTGACAACCTGAATAATTTCTTTATATTGTCATCAACTTCCACAATTCAAACTTGCGCAGGGACCTATGCATTCAGGTGGCCCAACTCGCTTTGGCACAGGCACGACTGACCCTCGTGTCATCAGCAATTCGTCGATGTGGCAGTCGGAGCGCTGGAACCGGGCGGTGACGAAGATCTCCGCCGACGACGGATTTGCCGGGGCCGCCTTATTGGCCCTCCAGCTATTCCATCAGCGCCGATACCACGACGTGGTCTACACGGTGGGTGTGCGACAGGCCCAGATGTATGGATTGCTGTGCGCCTGCGTTGGCACTGGTGGCAAGCCGCACGTGGCCACGGAAATCCTGCTGGACAAAGTGCGCGCCGGCAGCAGGGTCTGGGGAATCAAGCGCGCACTCCGGCGCTTTGCTTTTCGTCAAACCGCTAAGATTATTGTGTTCTCCGAAGGTGAGCGCGCACTGTACAGCCGGGAGCTTCAGCTACCCCTGGAACGGGTCCACTTCGTCCCCTTCCACACCAACATTCAGCAGCCCCGGTTTACCGCGCCAGGAAGCTATGGCTTTGCCGCGGGACGGTCCCTGCGCGATTACAAAACCTTCTTCGCAGCGGTGGCAAAGGTCAACTTCGCTTTTGTGGTGGTCGCCGACCGCGCTAGCGTCGCGAACTTGCGCAAGCCGGACAACGTCGAGCTGTATTGCGACGTTCCACGCGCGCGCTATCTTGAACTGCTCGAGGGGGCCCGCTTTGCGGTGGTTCCTTTGGAAGCCGAATATCGATCGACCGGACAAGTCGTCGTCCTCGAGGCTGCGTCGCTGGGTAAACCGGTGATTGCCAGTGATGTCATGGGAGTGCGGGATTACATTTCCCACCGGGTTGACGGATTGCTTGTGGCGCCGGGAAATCCCGAGGCACTCCGCTCGGCCATTCAGTCCCTGATCGGAGATGATGCGCTGGGGCAAAAGCTCGCCCGCTCGGCAATGCGCCGGGTAGCGCGAGATCACAGCTTTCCGACCTTCGCGGCGGAATGCCTGGACGTGATGAGACAGGCGTGCGTGCAGTCTGCGCGATCCGAATTTCAAGCGCTGCCGGAGATAGCGGATTTCCCTCCGCAGTCGCTCCAGGAGCCGTCGCTCGCAGAAAAGAGCTGACCCGCGAATTCTAGCTGGACTGTTCGCCGGGTTTTCCAAGTCGGTCTCGCGATCGGGCCGCGAATTGATTCACCTGCAGATTGGAGCGATGAGCTCATCTGCCACCGCGCACACCCGAGCCGCTGTGTTCTGCGTGGTAAAGCCGACGGACGCCTTCTGGGCCTTGGCGCCAATCCGGGAAACCTCCACCGGATTACGCAGCAGCATCTCGATGGCCTGTTGCAGAGCAGAAGCATCACCCGGTGGAACGGTCAATCCCGTTTCCCCGTTCACGAGGTAATCGGCTGCCCCTTCGGGATCGCTGATAATTACCGGCTTGCCAAGCCGCATCGCATTGAGGATCGTCTGCTGGCCGGCGCTGCGCAACAATCCACCCTTCATGGCGACCACGACAATGGCAGAGCTCTTCAGCAGTTGGCGGAATTGATGAGGATTGGCTTCGACTCGATACACATTCGTGGGCAAGTTAAGTCCCTTGAGTACAGCCGAACCGCAGGCAATGAAACATTGCGCATCGACGGACCGCATGGCTTCGACCAGTGGAGCATAGTCGCGATCGCTGTTGCCACCGGAGAAAATGTAGTTGCCCGGTATCTCTTTATAGGTATAGCGGTGCGGATGAAGCGTGTTGTGAAATGGCACGAAGACAAATTTCGCTGGATTGACCTGGTAATATTTCGAAAATCTGGGGATATCGGCTTTGGCATACAAAATACACCTATCGACCCTGCTTAAAATCAGGCGCATCAGACCAAACTTGATCGAGCCTCGCAGAGAAGCTTCCTCCCTGCCCCATAAACACTCGGCGACGATTACTTTCAACCGGCAGCCCGGAAGGTAGGTCTGCAACCAGGCGACCCACATCTGCGGGATCACTCCCTCGATTAATAGGACATCCGCGGTTTTGCGCGCTGCCCATACCTCGCGAAGAAATCGGAGCGACGAGCGAACTCCTGCTACTTTGCTGGTGGTGCGGAATCGACGGAGGTCTTCCGCGGAAGCTGTATAGGGAAACGAACTTAGAATCTGTGCCGGTAGAGTTATCTCTTGTCTCATAGGCTGTTTCGATTTCCGGTAGAGTGATTCAGCAATTCAAGCACCGACTTCCGATAGACTTCCGGCGAAAATCCTTCGAGTGCGCGCTTCCTCGCGGCTTCTCCCATTCGCCTTCTAAGTTGAGGATCTTCCATGAGCGCGATGATGCGAGCACGGATCGATTCGGCATCCCCATGATCGCAGATGAAGCCGCTCTCGCCGTGTTCGATGTAGTCCGGCGCGCCACGCGGCTCGGTGACAATTACGGGCTTGCCCAGGCCCATCGCGCTGATCCAGGTGGTGGTTCCGGTAATACGCATGGGTTCTGAAAGCAGCGGAACGACAACACAGGACGCATGTGCGAGTGTTCGATGGTATTCCTCCGAATTGGTCGAATATACCTCCACATTATCTGGAACCCGCTTGAATTTGAGCGGCGTCAGCACCATTACCTTGTACGGAAGCCCTTCTACAGCGCGGAACAATGTCTCGTAATCGCGGGCTTGGCTGCCGCCTGCGAAGACGAAGCCTCGATCTTCAATCTGGCAACCGGGCGTCTCGACGAAGGGCATGCGAACGACGCGAAACTTTTCGATGGGCAGGCCGACCACGGCCGCGCAGCGACGCGCTTCCTCATGCGTATTGCAGATAATTGCGGCGGCATGCTTCGAGGCCAGCTTATTGAGAAATCCGCTGGTGCCGCGCCATTCCGTATCCATTAGCAGGACCGGCTTGCGCAATCGCAACCAATGGGCAAGGGGCGAAACCCAGTAACCGTATCTTCCCATGGCGAGGGCATCGAAGTGGCGGCCGCGCCAGAGTGCAAGCAGAGCAAACTGAAATTCGTACCACCGTTGACCTAGTTTGCGGAGTTTGCCCGGCAACTTTGCCACACGCCTGTCCACGTATCCGGGCTCATCCTGCAGGAGAACATCCGCACCCCACGGCCGGGAATCGCGAAACGTGAAGGTGCGGCTCACCAGGTATTTCATGGAACTCCGGTCATGGCAATGTGGAACAACAGGGCGCACCAGAGCGCAATGCGCGATGGAAAGAAGTCGGCACGAAGTATGATGCTACTTCCTAATGTAGTTGGCGTTCCAAGGGCGAGCTTGAGTTCTTTACGGCGGCTTCCTTTGGCCCTGGTCCGATTCTTGCCGGTTGACGGAATCGTCCGAGCGGGACAGGCTTCCCTAATTCCCCGCAATTGGGTTACTGTGGTGTCCGCAGGCGATCGCGTCGGGGCCCGGTTTCGACTGCATGCGCCGACATCCCCGCTGCTTCGCTTGCCATCCCAACCAATTGCTCCCGGAGATTTCCTCGTGAAGACTTACCTGGGCAAAGACATCCGCAATCTCGCTATTGTCGGCCATTCCCACTGCGGAAAGACAACGCTGATTGAGGCGCTGCTTGCCACCTCCGGAGCGATTCCCGCCATGGGCAGCGTTGTGGATGGGACGGCGGTCACCGCCTATGACGAGGAGGAGGTCGCCCGCCGCACGACCATCGCCAGTGCAGTGGTGTTTTGCGAATGGGGCGGGGCGAAGATGAACCTGATCGACACGCCGGGATTCAATATGTTCATCCATGAAGCTCGCGCTGCCATGCTGCCGGTCGAGGCTGCCGTGGTCGTACTTGATGCCGCTGAAGGCGTTCAGCCGATGACCGAACGCGTGTGGAGCTATGCCGAGGAGTTCAACCTGCCGCGCGTGTTTGTTGTGAACCGGATGGACCGCGACCATGCAAAACCGTACGCGGTGCTCGAGAGTTTGCGTTCCAGCTTCGGACGCACGGTAACTCCGGTTTCCCTGCCGGTCGGGGAGGGAGCGGCGTTTCGCGGCGTAATTGATCTTATTTCCATGCAGGCGTTCGAATATGGACCGGACTCGAAAGGCCGCGGGCGGACCGCACAGATTCCGGATGACATGGCCGAGCAGGCGAAGGCCGCGCATGAAGAGCTGGTTGAACTGGTCGCGGAAGGCAAGGATGAACTGCTTGAGGAATTCTTCAATGAAGGCACATTGCCGGAAGAACATCTGATCGCCGCCCTGCACGAAGCCATTCGCGAAGATCGGATATTTCCCGTCCTCTTCGCGTCCGGGGGCAACAATATCGGAAGCGACCGGCTGTTCGAGTTCTTCCGCGTCTATGCGCCTGCGCCCAGCGAACGGGAGCCAGTGGCAGCAGCGGCTGCGAGCTCGGGCGCGGCTGGGATCAATGGCGATGCGGGTTCCGCCCAATGGCCGGTGGAAATGGTGAATCGGCCGGTTGCGGACGACGAACCGCTGTCGCTGTTCGTTTTCAAAACCATCTCCGACCCATTCGCCGGACAAATCTCCTTCTTCAAAGTTTTCGCAGGGTGCGCCCACAATCACGATGCGGTGTTGAATTACAAACAACGCACGCAGGAGAAACTAGCGCATCTTTCGATCATGCAGGGCAAGCATCCTGTGCCGGTTGCGGAACTGCATGCGGGCGACCTCGGCGCGGTCGCCAAGCTGAAAAGCACCCACACTGGCGATACGCTTGGAGATCCGGGCCACCCGGTCCTGTATGAGCCGGCGAAGCAGCCGGAGCCGGCGATCGCGTTCGCCATCGAGCCGAAAACGCGGGCAGATGAAGACAAGCTGGCCAATGCGCTTCATCGCATTATGGAGGAAGACACGCTGGTCCGCTTCTATCGCGATCCACAAACCCATGAGTTTCTGATCGCCGGCACCGGGCAGCAGCACATTGAGATTGTCGTCTCGAAACTGCGCCGTCGCTACCACACGGAAGTGACGCTGAAGGCGCCCAAGATCCCGTATCGCGAAACCGTGCGGGCGCGCGCGGATGGACATGGACGGCACAAAAAGCAGTCCGGCGGCCACGGCCAGTTCGGAGATTGCAAAATCCGAATCGAGCCGCTCGAAAGGGGCGCCGGGTTCGAGTTTGTCAATGAGATCTTCGGCGGCGCCATCCCCAGAAACTATGTGCCGGCAATTGAGAAAGGCATCCGCGAGGCCGCAGAGCGCGGTTTTTTGGCCGGTCATCCAATGGTCGATTTCCGGGTGACGGTTTACGACGGCTCCTTCCACGAAGTGGACTCGAACGAAATCAGCTTTCGCATCGCTGGGCGACTGGCATTCCGTGACTGCATGGAGCGCGCGCGTCCCGCGCTGCTGGAACCGATCATGCGCGTCGCCATCCAGACTCCCGACGCGTTCGCGGGTGCGGTCATGGGCGACCTGCCAGGCCGGCATGGCCGCGTGCTTGGAATGGAGCCAGCCTCGGTCGCCGGGCAGACCACAATCCACGCGGAAGCTCCGATGGCGGAGATGCTGACCTATGGAGCGGACCTGACTGCGATGACGCAGGGCCAGGGCAGCTTCCACATGGAGATGGGACGTTACGATTTCGTTCTGCCGCAGGCGCAGGAAAAGATTATCGCCGCCGCTCGCGAGCATCGGCCTGTCGCGGTTGAGGACGAAGCTTAGTCGCGCGCGCTTTGGTTACAATCAGCCCATGCAATTGGCCGAACTGGCACGACGGTTGAACGCGCGTCTGGACGGCAGCGCCGACACGGAAATCACCGGCGTTGCTGGAATTGAAGAAGCCGGCGCGGAAGATGTCACCTTTGTCGCAAACCCAAGGTATGCGGCCCTAGCACGCACAACGAAAGCAGGAGCTGTGCTGGTGTCGGAGGATTTTCCTGCCATCGCTGCGGCAACTCTACGAACCGCGAATCCGTATCTGGCTTTCGCCCGCGCCCTTGAGATTTTCTATCGGCCGCCGGTCTATTCAGCGGGAATTCATCCAACAGCGGTAATCGATCCCACGGCCAGGCTGGGGCGCGAGAGCCACGTGGGAGCGTATGTGGTGATCGACGCTAATGTCGAGATCGGCAACAACGCCGTGCTGCTGCCGCATGTTGTTATCTATCCCAACGTTCGCATCGGCAATCATTTTTTTGCACATGCCCATGCCGTGGTGCGGGAAGGTTGCCGGATTGGCGACGATGTAATTCTGCAAAACGGGGCGATCGTAGGCGCGGATGGTTTCGGCTTTGCGAAGGATGGCGACGGACGATGGCAGAAGATTCCTCAGTCGGGCCCGGCGGTGCTCGAAGACCGGGTGGAGGTCCAGGCGAACGCCTGCATCGACCGGGCCAGCGTCGGGGAAACGCTCGTCGCTTCGGGTGCGAAGATCGACAATCTGGTGCAGGTGGGCCATGGTTCGAGGATCGGAGAAGATACGCTGTTATGCGCGCAGGCTGGACTTGCCGGTTCCTCTCGCCTGGGACGAAATGTAATTCTGGCCGGACAGGCTGGAGTTGCGGGCCATTGCTCGATCGGCGACGGCGCGATTCTCACAGCGCAGACTGGCGCGGCCAATGACATTCCGGCGGGCAAAGTTGTGAGCGGTACGCCTGCGATCGACAATCGGCTCTGGCTTCGCTGCGTGGCTGCTTACAATCGCCTGCCGCAGATGGTGAAGCTGCTGCGGAAATCGGCCGCTGCCGGCGAAGAATATTGAAGCGTCTCCAATTGATTTTCGAAGTGCATCTACACTGTAGATATGCGCGGAAGTATAGGTGGATTATTCCGTCCGCTGTCGATTGCGGCGATAGGATCGACTGTGTTGATTGCGGGCTGCCGTTCTCCCGAGGTGCAGGCTACTGTGATCAACTCCGGCGCAACGGAAC
Organism: uncultured Acidobacteriota bacterium; assembly: GCA_963744615.1. Taxonomy (GTDB): domain Bacteria; phylum Acidobacteriota; class Terriglobia; order Terriglobales; family Acidobacteriaceae; genus JAKAAZ01. The sequence goes on along the minus strand of CAVUUE010000003.1, from coordinate 481,560 downwards.
TGCATAACATTGAGCTCGATTATCCGAGCGCCAGCTTCGGAATTTCCAGTCTTCCACCAGGGCAAACGTTTCGCTACCGGCTGCAACTCCGCGATACCGGGCGAATGAAAGTGCAGTTTTTTGATAGCGCGGAGAAACCTCATTCCGGAACGGGTCCGTATGCGGCGGAGGGCCAGAGCGGAACGGTTTCAATTACGCTGGACGGAACCGGTAAGAACATTTGGACAGCAAACCTGCACCCCTCCGCGCCGGCTAAATAGACTGCACGGGTATCAGGGTCAGGTCCTCGACGAGGCCGACTTCCTTCTGTACAAAAGGTTCGGCGTAGCGGACACCGCCCAGCATTCCATAGAATCGCGCCAGCGCCAGCATGCGTTCGCGGATCTCTTCCCGGGGAACGAAGATTTTTCCGCCCGATGACTGGTTTTCGTATTGCGAGCGATAGGCCATGAGGGATTTAAATCTCTGCTCAAAGTGCTCGGTGATGTCGACGACGAAGCTGGGCCGAGCATCCGCATACAAGCTGGCGTAAACGATCTTGAAAGGCCGGTGCGGAGCGCCCTGCGTGCCCGTGTCCACTTTCGCCAGGCCGGCGACAAAGCATGCTTGATACCCAAGCGTCGATGCTGTCGCGTGGTCGGGGTGCCGCGCCTGCCAGTAGGGCAGGATGACCACTCGCGGTTGCAGCGCACGCAGCACGCGCGCAATTTTCAGGCGGTTGTCCCAGGTGTTTTCAATGCGGCCATCGGGAAGATCGAGAGCCTGCCGCCACCCGACTCGAAGAATGCGGGCAGCTTCTTTCGCTTCTGCAGCGCGCTCCTCGGCAGAGCCTCTGGTACCGGACTCGCCCTGAGTCAAATCGAGAATGGCTGTATGTAAACCGAGAGCAGCGGACTTGAGCAGCGTACCGCCACAGGTCTGCTCGACGTCATCACGATGCGCGGCGATTGCGAGGACATCGACGGGTTCGGTCATTGGGATCCCGGCAGGCATACAACAGCTTCACAGGAGGGAACATTCGATCAATAGCCCTCGCGAAACTGGGACTAATCGGCAGCGTTCGAGGGTGCATCCATATATGCAACGTCGTACGCCGTACCCTGCACCGTCACATTGTAGTTGGGAATCTCCGAGCCCGCGGAATAGCCCGGCGCCAGAGGACCGCCGACACTGGTGATTCCGGTGTCCGTGGTGGCGTAGATGTGGATCTGGCCGCCTTGCGCGGTATATATCTTGTGCCACTCGATAATGGCACACATGCCGGTCAGGTCGCCTAACGGGGGTTCCACGAGCACGGTATTCTTGCTGAGGTCGAACAGGGTGAGGCAGCCGTTGGCTCCTAATCCCGGGTTGGCTGTGCGTTCGCCGGTCTGGCAAAGCTGCGAACCGATCCACAGCGTGTTGTCATCGCCGAGAAGCATTTTTGTGTGGAGGCCGTCGGAGATCGGGTACCTCGCGGTCACCTGACTGCGGGTCAGATCTATCACAGAAAGAAAACCTTCAAACAATCCATCCGGCTGGATTTGCTGACCGGAGACGTAGAGCGTCCCATTGCCGTATACAGCCATGGTGGCTCCTCCCGGCACTGCGACTCTTTGCTGTTCTGTCGGTGCGGGCGGCGTTGGCGGCGTTGTGATTGGAGGCGGCGTCGGATAGGTGCTGCCGGGAAAATTGTAGATGTTGAGCGCGCCCGCGTTCAGAAAACTGACGCTCGCCGCAGCCTGGCCGATGACTGGATCGACACTGCTGTTTCCGCACTCCGGACCGCAGTTCATCAGCCAAGCGGTCGTACCATCGGAGGAGAAAATGGTGTTGAACGGACGATTGAACGCGATTGGATTGCCATTCTGGTCGAGCACGGGAACGACGCAGTAGAGCGGCAAATTGACTGGCTGGCAATTAACCGGACTGACACTCTTCGGCCAATTTGCTTCATTGGGAAAGGTCGGGACGGGCATGACCGTCCCGTTCGGCTGCTGCAGGCGAATAATACGATAGGCGTAGTTGCTGTTCTGCACAAATGCGAGAGCGACGGTGCCGCTCGGATTCACCGAGACCCTATAAACGTTGGGAAGGTTGAGGGAAACCTGAGCTCCGATTACCCGGTCAATTACAGTTACGTACTGCGCTGCCTGGTTGGCGGCGAAGACATACTGTCCGTTGGAGGTGACGAAAACGCTGCTGGAATAACCCGGCAGCGTGCTGACCGCGCTCCCGCCCTGCTCGGTGCCATAGTTTATCGGGCTGATGGATCCGTCGCCGGAGTTATAGACATAGCCGGAGGACTGCTCGGGGTAATTCAGAATACCGGTCGGGAGTGAGCCTTTGTATGCACCCACAATGAACGCGGGAGTTTTTCCATCCAGGCTGCCCCGGATGTCATAGCGGGCGTCCACAATCTGCATCGCGCCTGGGGTGGTAGGCGTGGGGTTCTGAATCGATACGAGAACCCGCTGCAGAACGTGGCTTGGAGGAACCGGCCGGCCAGCGAAATACGATCTTGAACCGAGACAGCCGACGATCGAAAAGATACCCGCGGCAGAGAAAATCGCCACGGCGACACGACAAGAAAAACTGCTACTCTTCAAAGCTCAATGCTCCAATTCGCGACACTTTCGGCGTTCTTGGGTGAAACGATAGTGTATATCAAACAGCTTCCAGTGGCGCTTCCGCGCGGCTCCCGCTAGGATAAGCGAACGGACCAATTTCATCGCGTGTCCGCCTGAATCTTCATAGGCAAAGTGTCATCGGACAGTTCAGGAAGGATGCTTGTAAACAGTTTATGCCGAACCTGAGCGAACTTTTTTCAACCCGCAACGTTCTTTGCGACGGCGCCATGGGCACCATGCTGTACGCACGCGGTGTCTTCATTCATCGTTGCTATGACGAGCTGAACGTTTCGCAACCTGACCTGATCCGCGGTATTCATGAGGAATATCTGCAGGCCGGAGCGGAGATCCTTGAAACCAATACGTTCGGCGGCAATCGCTTTCGGCTGCAACGCCATGGGCTGCAGGACCAGGTGCATGCAATCAACGTGGCGGGAGCGCAGCTCGCGCGGCAGGCTGTCGATCAGGCGCGGGACAAGCAGGCAACGCAAGCCTATGTCGCCGGAGCCGTCGGTCCCATCGGAGTGCAGATCGAGCCATTGGGGAAAGTCGCGTTTGAAGAGGCCCGTTCCGCCTTCGCCGAGCAGATTCGCGCCCTGGCTGAAGGCGGCGTCGATCTGCTGATGATCGAAACCATGACTTCGCTCAGCGAAGTGCATCAAGGCATACTTGCCGCCCGAGAGGCTGCGCCGCAACTGCCCGTCATTGCGATGATGACGATCGATGAAGAGGGCAATACGCTCGACGGCTCCTCACCGGAAACGGCGGCAGGAAAACTGACGGAATGGGGTGCGGACGCGATCGGCTGCAACTGCAGCGCCGGCCCCGCGACCATTCTAAGCGCCATCGAACGGATGCGGACTGCCACCCAACTGCCGCTGGCGGTGATGCCGAACGCCGGCATGCCGCGCGCAGTCGACGGCCGGAACATCTACCTCTGCTCGCCGGAATACATGGCCAGCTTCGTTCGCAAATTCGCCACGGCCGGCGTGCAGTTCATCGGCGGCTGCTGCGGAACCACGCCCAACCACATCCGCGCCATGCGCTCCACCCTGCGCGCGATCGATGCCCGAAAGAGCACGGCAATGGTGGCGACGACGGCGAGCGTACAAAATTCCGTGGAACCCTTGCCGCTGCCGGAGCGCTCGAAACTGGGTGCCGATCTTGCGGCCGGCAAGTTCATCGCGATGGTGGAGATTGTTCCGCCGCGCGGCATCAGCTGCCAGCGCGAGCTGGAAGCGGCGGCGATGCTGGCGCTGCATGGCGTGGGATCGATCAACGTACCGGACTCGCCCCGCGCGTCGGCACGCATGAGCGCGTTGAGCCTTTGCCTGCAGATTCAGCAGCAGGTCGGGAGCGAGACCATCCTTCACTACACCTGCCGCGACCGGAACGTGCTCAGCATCCAATCCGATCTGCTGGGCGCGGCGTCTCTCGGGTTGCGCAATATTCTGTGCCTCACGGGCGACCCGCCGAAGCTGGGTAACTACCCCGACGCCACGGCCGTTTTCGACGTGGATGCGATCGGTCTGGTGAACATCGTTCGCAATCTGAACCACGGTCTTGACATTGGCGGAAATTCCATCGGAGCGTCGACCGGATTCGCCGTGGGAGTAGCCGCCAACCCCGGTGTGGCGGACATGGACAATGAAGTGCGTCGCTTCGCCTACAAAGTGGAAGCGGGCGCGGAATACGCCATCACGCAGCCGGTATTTGATCTGCGTTTGCTAGAGGCGTTCCTGAAGAGGATCGAGCAGTTTCATATTCCGGTGATTGCGGGCATCTGGCCGCTGGTCAGCCTGCGTAATGCGGAATTCATGCGCAACGATCTGCGGGTGTTTGTGCCCGATGAAATTCTGCTACGCATGCAGCGCGCCGACACACCGGAGCTGGCGCGCGCGGAAGGCGTCCGCATCGCGCAGGAGATGCTCAACGAGGCTCGAGGGATGGTGCAGGGGGTGCAGGTCAGCGCGCCGGCCGGCCGTTATCATGCAGCCCTGGCTGTAATGGAGAGCGTGCTCGGAACCTTACCTACTTCCGATCCACTGGGATCGAGCCGCCCTGCTACCGCGGCAGGAGCGGGGTTAGGAGTGACGCTTGGCAAGCTTTGAAGAATCTCTGAAGCAGCTGGAAGCGATCATCAACAAGCTCGAACGCGGCGAACTTCCGCTGGAGGAATCGGTTCGCCTGTTTGAGGAAGGGATCAAGCTTTCCGATGCGTGCAAGGCGGATCTCGAAACGGCGGAGGGCAAAGTGCAGATGCTGCTGAAGCAGAAGGATGGCAGCATGAAGCCGGGGCCCTTCCCTGCGACAAATGAGAGCGGCGAGAGCTAAACACCTGACGGAATGTGCGCTTAAATCACCATCTTCGCAATCGTTGCCAGCTGCATGTTCGATGTGCCCTCGTAGATCTTTCCAATCTTGGAATCGCGAAAGAACTTTTCTACCGGATAATCCTTCACAAAGCCGTAGCCACCGAAGACTTCGACCGCTTGGCTGGCGACGCGTTCGGCAACCTGCGACGTAAAATATTTCGTCATCGCAGCTTCCTTCAAGAAATCGAGCTTCGCATCTTTCAGCCGGGCAGCGTTGTAGACCATCAGGCGCGCTGCCTCGATATCGACAGCCAGCTCGGCGAGCTGGAACTGCACCGCCTGAAAATCGGCGATGGGCTTGCCAAACTGCTTGCGCTCCTTAGCATAACGCGCCGCGTGGTTCCATGCCCCCTGGGCCAGGCCCAGCATCTGAGCGCCGATTCCGATGCGTCCTTCGTTTAATGTCTCTATGGCAATCTTGTAACCCTTCCCCGCTTCACCCAGCAGGTTTTCCGCCGGAACCTTGCAGTCTTCGAGCACGATTTCGCAGGTGCTCGAGGCACGAATGCCGAGCTTGTCTTCTTTCTTGCCTAAGCTGAAACCGGGGAAGCTCTTCTCTACCAAAAAGGCGTGAATGCCTTTGTATCCCGCGGACGGGTCAGTGGTGCAGAAGACGATAAAGAACTCGGCTTCGATGGCGTTTGTAATCCAAAGCTTCTGCCCGTTCAGCAGATAATGATCGCCTTTATTTTCCGCGCGGGCCTGCAGCGCAAAAGCGTCGGAGCCCGAACCAGCCTCGCTGAGAGCGTACGCCCCCACCCATTCCTTGGCCATGCGGGGCAGATAACGCTGCTTCTGCTCCTCCGTGGCCCAGCGCAACAGAGCGTTGATAACGAGCGTGTTCTGGACATCCACCAGCACGCCGATTGAGGGGTCGACCGCGGAAATTTCCTCGACCGCAAGAATGGCCTCAAAGAAGGTCCCATTTGAACCACCGAAGGCCTCCGGAATTTCGACGCCCATTAGTCCCAGCTCAAAAAGCTGCCGGACGAGGGAAGCGTCCATTTTCTGATGCTCGTCCATCTCCCGCACGAGCGGACTGATTGTCTCGCGTGCAAACTGCCGGACCGTGTCGCGGAAGAGCTGTTCATCTTCTGACAGATATTTTGTGCCTGCGGCACCTAGAACCTGGTTGGGACCGGACGTCATACATTCACTCCTCAACGTGCAATCAAAAGTTTATAGAACATATGAACTTCCGTCCGAGACGGGGCTTGAATCGGCGGCGGACGGCGCGCTCTCTTCAAGTTCGGAGGCAGCTCAGTATCGCAGCCAATAGTAACCAAACTGCTAATTACTTTGCTATATATCCTCTATTGAAACTTTCCTTTTGACATCGGTTCAATGGCGGAGCTTAATAGCTAACTGTTAGCTAGATGTCGATCGGATTTGAAAGTTGCGATTGGATTCGATGTAACCGCTTGCCCTCTTCTTCCCTGCCCGGTTTTCGATTGTACGTAAGGAATCAGCGCCGAAAGCGATGAATTCGCCCCTGTGGGCGTGGGTGGCTGAGCTGCCCTTCGCGCCAACTCAAACAACGATGTACTTCCATTCCAGGAGAGCCATGAAACCCTCAGCTATAAAATCCGCAATGCTATCACTGTTCCTGCTTGCCGGAGTATCGATCGGCAGCGCAGCAACGGTCACGGTCGGACCATCCGGCCAGTATCCGACTCCATGCGCCGCGTTCTCCCATCTATCAGACGGCGATACCGTCCAAGTCGATGCCAACGGCGGCATTCCATATAACGACAGCACGGACTGCAACATCAACAACAATTACCTGACCATTGTCGGCGTGAATGGCCGCCCTGTGATGACGGGAGCAAACTTCTACACCAGCAAGGGACTTTGGATTGTCAACGGCCACGATATTGTGATCGACAACTTCGAGTTCGGCAACGCTTCGGGCGAACAGAATGCCGCCGGGCTCCGGATTCAGATCGATAATGGGGGCAGCGGCGGATCGAACGGCGGCAACATCACCCTGCAGCACAGCTATGTGCATGACAACGGCACCGGTATTCTGGGCGCGAACTCCGATGGAGTGACCAACTGGTACTCCGCCAACCCGTACATCACCTTCCAGTATGACGAGTTTGCCTATAACGGAAATCATGATGGCCAGGGCAATACGCACAACATGTACATGGGCTACGGCGGCAACATGAACTTCACGCTGCAGTACTCGTGGAGCCATGATTCCTACGTCGGTCACACGCTGAAAACCCGCGCGCCGTATAACAACATCCTTTACGACATGCTGACTGACGCAGGCGGCCAATCCAGCTATCTGCTGGACTTCTGCCTGGGCGGCAGCGACTACGTGGTCGGCAACTCGCTTTGGAAGGCCTCGGTCCAGAACGGCAATGCCAACCAGAACTGGATGATTTACAGAGACGTTTACGAGGATACCGATGGCGGCGATTATCCGCCGGTGCATCAGGATCTGCACTTCATCAACAACACGGTCGTCGATGATCCATCGAACGGTTATCCTTCTCAATTCGTTAGCATCGCGTGCGGCAACAGCGACGCTTCGACCTGCCCGGCTCCGAATGGCGGAGGCGCGGTGCAGACGGTGGCTGCGGTGATCGAGAACAACCTGTTCATCGGGCCCGCGGGCAATGCAGTCACCAATCAATCCAGCGCGTATGTCCGGAACAACGTCGTTCTGACGAATACGCCCTCAACGCTGGCGGCCAACCTGGTCGATTACGCGAATTACGACTTCCACCTGGTCTCCGGATCCCCGGCCGTCGGTGCCGGACTTTATCCGCCCACGGACAACACCGGTACGAGCGATCCGAATGCGTTGGCCAAGTATGAATTCGTGATGCCAGCCAGCGTGGTAGCGCGGCCGACACCCAGCGGCTCGACCATGGATGTCGGCGCGTACAGTTATCCGCGGGTTGGTTCTATTCCAAGCCCCAGCCTCAGCTACACGCAGAGTGTCACCGCACCCGGCAGCGGGACGATCACCATCTCCGGGTTGTCGACGCCTCCTTCCGGCTCGTACAACACCGCGGCGTTTGTCTCCGAGAACACGGCGGCGGTTCCCAATCCAAGCTCCGTCACCAGCACGACCGGAACTCTGATGGCTACGTTCACCGTCAACCCGGCGGTTACGCAGTCGACGGTGGTCCCGATCGACATTTACGTCCAGAACGCGCATCTGGTCGCGAACGTCACCGTCAATCCTGGGCCGCCAGTGCTGAGTTCAGTCACGCAGGATTACAACTATGCGCCGTTCGCTTCAGTCCACCTGGAAGGCCCAGCGCCAGCCGGTGGCACGGTCATCACCTTGAGCTCGAGTGACCCGACCTATCTCTATGTTCCCAGCTCGGTCACGGTTCCGCAGGGCCAGATCTCGGCCGAGACCGGGTCCGAGACCGGCAGCCTGTGGGGACAGAATCCCGGGGCACCGACGGAAACTATCACCGCCACCCAGGGCAGCATCACCAAGACGGCTTCATTTGCGGTATTCGCACCCGGATTCCACAGCACAGAGACCGAATACAACAGCGTCACCGGCGGTACACCTCTGGCCTGGTGCGTCACCATGGTCGGGTATTTCCCGAACAGCGGCGGCACGATCCAGGTGACCTCGGATCAGCCCTCGATCATCCCGAACCAGACCTTTACCTCCGGGTATGGCGGATGCAACGGGAACTTCCAGGGGCAGACGGTCAACTTTACCGGTGGGGTGAACTTTAACGGCGATGTCGCGATCAACACCAGCGCCGTCACCGTTGCCACAACCGTCAACGTAACCGTGCTGTTAAACGGCGCTTCCAGCGGTGCCACGGCCATTACCGTCGTACCAGCTCCGGCGGCACCTGGTCCGCCCAGCAATTTGTCGGCATCGGCCAGCGGCCCCATGCCGGTGAACCTAAGCTGGACGGCAAGTCCAACCTCGGGCATCACTTATAACGTGTATCGCTCCACGACGAGCGGCTTTTCTCCTGCCCTCGCTAACCAGGTGGGCTCCGGCATCAGCGGCACAACGTTTTCCGACTACAGCCTCCTGCCTTCAAAGACGTACTACTACGTAGTCGAGGCAAACAACTCCGGATCGATGTCCAGCCCTACAAACCAGGCAAGCGCTGCAACCGGTGCAGGGGTCGCCAGCGGCACGGATGTCCTCGACATCAATGCCGGCGGCGCAGCGGCGAGCCCTTACGTGGCTGACGTGGACTTCAGCGGCGGCAGCACCGATTCCGTGTCGCAGGCCATCGATACGTCCCTGGTCACCAACCCGGCTCCGCAAGCTGTTTATCAAAGCGAGCGCTGGGGCGCCTTCACCTACACGATTCCCAACCTGACGCCCAATGGCAGCTACGTGGTTCGGCTGCAGTTCGCTGAAGACTGGGATACCAATCCTGGAGACCGCGTATTTAACGTGCTGATCAACAACGCGACGGTGTTGAGCAACTTCGACATCATCGCAACGGCCGGCGCGACAAACAAGGCAGTGGCTCTGAACTTCGCGGCCACTGCGGATTCCAATGGCAACGTCACCATCGCGACCACCCAGGGACCTTCGGACAGCCCGAAGATCAACGGCATCCAAATCCAGTCGACCGGCTCTTCAGGTGGTGGTGCGGATCTGGTGGCGATCGATGCGGGTGGCGGAGCGGCCGGCAGCTATGTGGCGGACGAGGATGTGAGTGGCGGCAGTACTGCGTCGTTCACGCAGTCGGTCGATACGTCGCTCGACACTGATCCGGCTCCGCAGGCGGTCTATCAGACGGAGCGTTGGGGGGTATTCACCTATACGGTTCCGAACCTGACGGCAGGGGCGAATTACAACGTGCTGCTGCACTTTGCTGAGATGTACTACACGAGCACCGGACAGCGAGTGTTCAATGTGGCGATCAACGGTACAGCGGTGTTGAGCAATTTTGACATCGTGGCAGCGGCGGGCGGCCCGAATAAGGCGATCGTGAAGACATTCGCGGCGACTGCCAATTCGAGCGGTCAGATCGTGATCGCTTTCACCGATGGCCCGGCCGATCATGCCAAGCTGAGCGGTCTGGAGATTCAGGCGGGCTCGGGTGGCGGCACAGCAACGTTGCCTTCGGGGATCATCCTGAACGGGAACGCGGCGCAGCCGTCATCCTCGGATCTGCGGTTGACCGACGGCGGAGGGAACGAAGCTTCTTCGGCCTGGGCACCGACGCCGGTGAACGTGCAGAGCTTCACCAACGACTTCACGCTCCAGCTCACGAATGCAAACGCGGATGGATTTGCGTTCGTAATCCAGAACAACGGCACCAACGCACTCGGAGCGGGTGGCGGCGGACTGGGTTACTCCGGCATGGGATCGAGCGTGGCAGTGAAGTTCGACCTGTATAACAACAACGGCGAGGGAACGGACTCGACCGGTATTTACCTGAACGGTGCTAGCCCGGATGTGCCGGCGACGGATCTGTCGAGCACGGGCATCAATCTGCACAGTGGAGATGTTTTCAAGGTGCATATGACGTACGACGGGACGACTCTGTCGGTGACGGAGACAGACCAGACGACGAATGCCACGGCAACGCAGAACTACACGGTGAACATTCCTTCGACCGTCGGCGGGAATACTGCTTACGTCGGCTTCACGGCGGGCACCGGCGGGTTGACGGCCACTCAAGACATCCTGGCGTGGAGCTATGCGGTCAATGCGCCGCCCGCGGCAACGCTCCAGGCGCCCACGATGGATGGTCCTTATGCGGCCGCAACCTCGGTCCACATAGCATCTGCCGTGAGCACTCCAATCGTCATCAACCTCAGCACCAGCGACCCGTCGATTCTCTACACGCCGGCCACGGTCACAATTCCGGCGGGACAGACATCGGCGGAAACTGGCACCCTGTTGGGCAGTCTGTGGGGCCAGTCGCCCGGATCAAAAACAGCCACTCTGACCGCGACCTATGGCGGGCAGACCCAAACCTTGACTTATGCGTTTGAAACGCCGTTTATCCATAGCTTCGGTTGCGACAGCTGCAGCGCAACCGGTGGAAGCACAACCAATTTCACCTTCGAAGGCGGCTATGCTCCAGTTGGCGGGGCGCCCATTAATATCACCTCCGACAACCCGGCGGTGATTCCGAATCAGACATGGACGCTACCCGCAGGACAGGGCGGGTATGTCGGCGTACCGGTAAACACCAATCCAGTTTCAACCACGACAACGGTCAACGTGACCATGAGCTTCAACGGCCAGGCTTACTGGACCAGCTCTGCTGTCACCGTTAACCCTTAATTGATCCCGCAACTCCAGCTATCGGGCGGCCAACTCGGCCGCCCGATTTTTTGCGTTTCCCACCCGGTCTTTGATCCACAATCTTTTCCGCCTCTAAGTTTCGTCTGAGTTGCCGCAGCATCAAAGTGGGCAGGCGTCACTGTTTATTCACATACAAGCCGGATTGACAAAGGTGGCGGGCACAGTGCTTAATGTTTAGCTGTCAACGAATCTGACCGCAAAACGTTGCCAAATTTGTAAGTCGTAAGTTGCGATGAATACGGTTTCACGGTTCCGAACTCATCGTCATTCGGAGTAAACGATCGGCAGCAAGCCGGGCATCCGTCTGGCTCAGCTACGATTCGGCTCTGCCTCACCGCGGGATACACAACTGTTCTTCTTCTCAGGAGAGTCCAGGAAGTTTGCAAAAATTTCTATGTTCCTGTTTCTAGGCGGCTCGATCGCCGGCGCCGCCACTCTCACCGTAGGCCCTCACGGGGAATACGCCACGCCATGCGCTGCATTGCACGCGGTGAGCGACGGCGACACCGTGCTGGTGGATGCCAACCACGGAATTCCTTACGCCGAGCCACCCGATCCGAACCACGGCGGCCGGTCCGACTGCCGCATTACGAGCAATAACCTGACGATTCGCGGGGTCAACGGCCGTCGGTGCTGAACGCCACCGGAGAGTACATCCAAAAGGCTATTTTCGTCTTAGACGGCCACAACATGCTGGTGGACAATTTCGAGTTCACGGGTGCCGCAACGCCTCCGGGCGGCGGCAGCAACGGCGCTGGCATCAAGGTGGAGGACGGCTCCAATGACGCGCCCGCCGGCGGCAACATCACCGTAACGAACAGCTATTTCCACGACAACCAGGACGGCTATCTCAGCAATAACTCCGGCCCCGGAATTGGTTCGTGGTTCGTTCCTAACTCCTACACAATGCTGAAGTATGATGACTTTTACCGCAATGGCGCTGGCGATGGTGAGTCGCACAACATCTACATCGGCTATGACAACTACCTGCAGACGACCTTCACGCTCCAATATTCAAAGTCGCGCGATTCATTCATTGGTCATCTGGTTAAAACTCGCGCACCCACAATTACATCCTCAACAACCAGGTCAGCGATAGTGTTGGAGCCTCAAGCTACAGTCTGGACTTCTGCCTGGGCGGAACCACTTACGTTACCGGGAACCTGCTTTATAAGGCCCAGGCGACGAATCCTAATGCCAATTACAACCTCATGATCTTTGCGGACGTGTTCGATAACACCCCCTCGGATCCGGAATATGCAGTGCCCCATCAGGACCTGCACTTCCAGGACAATGTGGTTGTCGACGACAATCAAAACAGTTCCGACGCCTTTGTGAACATCTCTCCTGCGATGATCCTTCGAACGCGAACTGCCCGGCCCCATTGAACGGTCCGCCGGTCACAACTCCTGCCGTAATCAAGGGAAACCTCTTCATCGGACTGGATACACACGTCACCAACCAGCCCGATGCGGTACAGCAGTACAACCTGGTGCTTCCGTACAGCGATATTGCTGCCGCGGGATACAAGCTGCAGTAAATTGGCTCATGTCTGAGCAGGAAAAAGCCGTCGGAACGGGGTCGGAATCCACCCGATGGCTTCTTCCTATTACCCTTGGTTTCCTGATTCCGGGCGCTGGGCCGACGTTTTCGATTGCCATGGGCCGTCGGATTTTCACAGTCCCGGTGGATTGACAGATACGCCGGACGTAGCGCTTAATTGTTAGCTATCGGCGATGTCTGCCGATAAGCACCGTTATAAATGCGATCCGTAAGTTGCGAATGGATAGGTTGACCAGAACTTCGAACGAATCGTAACTCCGCAATCGATCGACAGCGAGCCAGGCAGCGATTCCTGGCGACGCTGAGGACTCTGCTCCAACCCCTCCGCGGGGCGATAAAATGTTCTTTTTATAGGAGAAGACGATGAAATGCGCAAAGTTGTCCCTGCTCGTGTTTCTCGGCGCGTCGATTGCTGGCGCTGCCACACTTACCGTAGGTCCTCACGGAGAATACCCGACAGTATGTAGCGCGGTGCGCGCTGCAGCCAACGGCGATACCGTGCTGGTAGATGCCAACCACGAAATTCCCTATATAGAACCAGCCGATCCAAATCATTCCGACGGTAGAACGGACTGCGTGATTCCGTGGAATAACTTCACGCTGCGGGGCATCAATGGCCGCCCCATCCTTGATGCCGGTCCCGATGCATATGCCAACGGCACCTACGTGCAAAAGGGCATCCTGGTCCTGAACGGTCACGACATCGTGGTGGACAATTTTGAGCTGCGCAATGCCGGAGCACTCGTCAACCCCAACAATAATGATGCCTCCGGCATTCGAATCCAGGACGGCGCACCGGGTGCGCCCGCGGGCGGCAACATCACCGTCAGTCGCTGCTACATCCACAACAACGATCAGGGCATTCTGAGCGGAAATAGCGGCCCGGGCATCGGGCAGTGGTTCTCGCCCAATCCTTTCCTGCTATTCGAATACGACGACTTCTATCTCAATGGCCAGGGCAATGGTTCGACGCACAACATGTACATCGGTTTTGACGGCTATCTGACGATGCATTTCACGCTGAAGTATTCCAAAACGCGCGATTCATACGTGGGTCACCTGATCAAAACCCGTGCGCCGTACAACTACATTTACAACAACCAGATCAGCGACAGTGTCGGCGACACCAGCTATGAATTGAACTTCCCTCTCGGCGGAACCAGCTACGTCGAGAGAAACCTGATCTATAGCGCGGCGGTGGATCCGAACCTCGGCAACTACAACCTGATGATCTTCGCGGACGTGTACGACAACACTCCTTCAGATCCGGAATATGCGGTCCCACACCAGGATCTGCACTTCCTCAACAACGTGGTGATCGATGACAATCCATCCGGCTCGGATGCATACGTAAACATCTCGTGCTCGAACCCTGTGAGCACCACGTGCCCCGCTCCCTTGAATGGGCCCCCTGTGACGACTCCGGCCGTTATCACGGGAAACCTCTTCATCGGCTTGCCCACGATGGTGACAAACCAGCCTGACGCTGTGGTGAAGAATAACCTGGTTCTTCCGTACAGCGACCTGGCCGCTCTCGGATACAAAGCCGCAATAACTTCGTTGAAGTGAAACACTGAGAAGAATCCATCGGGTGGATCTGCGATCCACCCGATGGCTTTTTCGTCTCGATTGCGATTCAGTTTCGCGTTCCGTCAGTCTTCCAATTCAGGATAGTCAATATAACCGTGTTCCTTCCCGCCGTAGAAGGTGCTGCGGTCGTAAGGATTCAGGGGCTTATTCTCCATCAAACGACGGGGTAGGTCTGGGTTGGCGATGAACAATCTGCCGAACGCGACCGCATCGGCCAGCCCGCTTTCGACGACCTTTATCGCAGTCTCACGGGTATAGCCGCCTGCGGTGACGATGACACCCGGGTAGAACGGTCGAAACGTTACAAGCGGAGAACGCGCGCCCTCCGGTATCGGCGCGGCCCCTTCCCTCTGGTGCGGCTCGATCAAGTGGACATAGGCGAGATTTCTCTGTGCCAGCTTCGTCATCACGCACGTGTACAGCGGAACGATATCCGTCTCACCGCTGTAGCCGCGACCCCAGGGCGACAGGCGCACACCGACGCGTTCTGATCCCCATACGCCGATCACGATGTCTATCACTTCGAGCAGGAGACGCGAGCGGTTTTCAATCGAGCCGCCGTAGATGTCATTCCGCAGATTGCTATTCGCCATCAAGAACTGTTCCAGAAGATAACCGTTGGCGGAGTGGACCTCCACCCCATCGAATCCCGCAACCAGGGCGTTCTCCGCCGCGTGCCGATAGTCGGACAGGATACCGGAAATTTCTGTCAGCTGGAGCGCCCTGGGCTTTTCAAATGGGACACTCTTCCAGTCCGAGGTGACCGCCTGTCCATCGTGGGGCGGAACACCGGAAGGAGAAACGGGTGGTTGCCCGCCAGGCTGGAAGGAAGAATGCGAGATCGCTCCCACATGCCAGAGCTGGAGGAAAATCCGTCCCCCCGCAGCGTGGACGGCGCCAGTCACCAGGCGCCAGCCTTCGACCTGTTCCGGCGTGTAGATACCAGGCGTGCTTGGATAGCCCTGACCCTGCCGAGAGATCTGCGTCGCTTCGGAGACGATCAAACCGGCGGATGCGCGCTGCGCGTAATATTCCGCGTTCAGGGGTCCCGGCACGTCCCCGGCGTCCGCCCGGTTTCGGGTCAAAGGAGCCATGAGAATGCGGTTCGGAATCCGATAGGGGCCGAGTTGCAGGGGGGAGAATAGTGCGGAGACAGCAACGGAAGTAGCGGTGGAAGCCAACGGGACACTCCTTGGGGAGCACTCAATGCTCCCTTTCAAGGGATGTCCGGTCATGCGGGAAGGATTCTTCACGAGCGGCCGACGACGTTAGAAACCATCGAGCGCGCCGCGAATCTCATCGAGAATTGCCTGCGCAGCCCGCGTGGGATCGTCTGCCCTGGTAATCGGGCGGCCAACGACCAGACAAGCTGGCTCCTGCGCGGATCGCCTCCGCCGGAGTGGCCACGCGTTTTTGATCGCCGGATGCACTTCCCTTGGGCCGGATGCCCGGAGTTACCAGTTGGACGCCGGGTCCAAGCTGCTGACGCACTACCCGCAGTTCTTCGGCGGAACACACCAGACCTTGTATACCGTTTGCCTGCGCCATCCTCGCTAATCGGAGAACCTGATCTCCGGGAGATCGCTGAATGCCGACAGCCGCGAGCTCGGCTGCATCCATGCTGGTCAAGACCGTGACCGCCAGCAGGCGCGGAGAGTTTGGCGATGCTGCCGCGGCTGCCGCGGCTGCGTTCAGCATAGCCGGACCTCCAGCGGCATGAACAGTGAGCAGGGAGGCTCCCGCAGCGGTCGCGGATCGCACGGCACCGGCGACCGTGTTCGGAATATCGTGGAATTTCAAGTCCAGGAAAACGGAATATCCTTGGCTGACAAGTTCTTCGACGATGACATTTCCGGCCGCGAGGTAAAGTTCCAGGCCGACTTTGACCCATCTGCAGACACCGCGGAGTTTCAGGGCGAGCTGCCGCGCCTCGTCGGCGGTGGGCACATCGAGAGCGACGATAAGCCGGTCCGCGGGAGCAAGTTCCTGCGGAGCCTGTTTGTAAGAATGAGGAGAACTCAAGCCGGGCATCCAGTCGATTCTAGACCCAGGATGGCAGGGAGCTTTGGTCAATTGCCGGGTTCGGTCCCGTCGGCTTCGGCCGCCAGCCGCGCCAGCCGCAACTTGTCGAGCCGCGCGATCTCAACGGCCTGCTGCGGATCGATCACATCCAGCCGCACACGGGTCACCCCGCGGTCCCGCATCCCCAGCATGTGGGCCGCGGCGGAGGAAAGATCGGCAATCCTGGTGTCCGGAACCGGGCCACGGTCGTTCACCCGCACGACAATCCATTTGCGGGTATGAAGATTCGTCACCTTGATCCATGTTCCGAGGGGAAGCGACCGGTGAGCACAGGTCAGGTCGTGCATATCGTAGGTTTCGCCATTGGCCGTTTCCTTACCCTGGAACTGCGGCCCGTACCAGGAAGCGAGGCCGATCTGGTGCCAGTCCCGTGGCTGGCCCGGAGCTACGGATGCCAAGGGCAGGACATGCGCGGCGGTCGAAAACTTCTGCGGAGCCGCTTCCGAGAGAATCGAAGTCGCGGGACGATTACTGCGGATGCAGGTGAGGCTGAGGGTGATCCCGAGAAACAGGCCCGCCGCAACAGACACCACGCGTCGAACCGCGGAAGGCGTATGAAGATTTAAGGTCGAGTTTTCACTAATGATTCCCATAGTTGAAACATCTATAAGTTTACCGGCCGCCTTTATCCTAAGTCAATGAAATAAAAAGGCTTATTGAAGATTGTTCTTGCAATCCGAGTGAGAATGTGGTAGCAGTTGAATGGTCGGGAACGGCTACTTACCGGCAAAGAAATCTGCGGAATGTGTCCACCTTAGGCCCTCTTGCCAAACCCGATCCGCCCCAGCTGAGAAACTCCATGCCCCCCTCTCCTCCTCCGATCGTTCTCTCTATTGCTGGTTATGACCCTTCGGCAGGCGCGGGGGTCCTGGCCGATCTGAAGACTTTCGCGGCTTTCGGCGCTTATGGCATGGCCTGCATCACCGCACTGACCGTCCAGTCCACCCGGGGAGTTCGGCGGATTGTGGAGCTCGGCGCCGAGGTCGTGGTTGAGACGCTCGATTGCCTGGCGGAGGATGTCTCTTTCGCTTCTATAAAAGTGGGTATGCTAAGCCAGCATTCGATTGCATCCGCGGTGGCGGAGTGGCTTCAGCGTCGTCCGGAGGTCCCTGTCGTGCTCGATCCAGTGCTCGAATCCAGCTCGGGAAAACCCCTGCTCGATCCTGCGGGAATTGACGTTTTGCGGGAGCAATGGCTGCGCCGCGCCACTTGGGTAACACCGAATTTGTCGGAGCTATGTATCTTAGTGAATACCCCTTTCCCGGTTACCAATGGGCAGACGGAGGACGCTGCCAGAAGGCTCCAGCACATGGCGGAGCAACGAGGCAATCCTAAGCTGAAAATTGTCGTCACTGGGGGCCACGCCGCGACGCCCGACGATCTGCTGCTTACAGTGGAGGGCTGCCGGTGGTATCCCGGGGAGCATGTCGAGACGACCTCCACGCACGGCACTGGCTGCGCGTTTTCTTCGGCATTAGCTGCCGGGCTGGCGTTTGGAGACGACGATTTTGCCGCCGTCGCAGCGGCCAAGAAATACGTCGCCGGGGCTCTCAAGAACGCGGATCCGGTGGGCCGGGGAAAGGGTCCGCTGAACCATTTCTGGCGGCGGAATGCCTCGAGCTTTTCGCGCACCGGAGGCGGGGTAATTTGGCCGTTCCTTGTTACTGCGCTCTGGCATTCGTAACGGGGGTCTGAATTACCTTCGTGACACAAAAAAGTAACCGTGATAAATATAACCAAGCCGTGTATGCTGAATTGGCGGAAACGACTTGGAGGCGAGATGTATTCCTCCCTGAACTTCGAAACGGAGTCACCCAGGTGCAAGGATCAACGGGGAGCGGCGTAGAACCGGGATCCCTGCTCGAATTGCGGGCATCGGTTCGCTTCCCGGTTCGAATGAAGGTCCAGATTCACACCGCCAATGGCCAGGAAGACGCCGAAACCATCAACGTCTCGGCCAGCGGCGTGCTGTTCGCGTTTTCCCGCATTTTGGACGCGGGTAGCGCAATTGAAGTCGACATGATCATGCCCTCCAACACCCTGGGAACGCCTCAGGATGTTCGGCTACATTGTCAGGGCCGTGTCATACGGTCCTGTCGAAAAGGTCCCACACAGGTGGAAGTCGCCACCGTAATCGATAGCTACGAGATGCTCTCCTGAGGCAATATGCCTGCTATTTCTGCTGACGTTACGAAGAAGAACACCGCCCCCATCGATCGCGCGGATGCTGCAACGGATCAGAACTCCCCGCCGCCTGCCGAGGACGTATCCGGCATTCGCATTCTCCTGGCCGATTCCCAGGCCATTTACCGTGTCGGAATTCGCAAGATTTTTGCGGTCGAGGATGACATGCGAGTGGTCGCCCAGGCGGAGAACTATCCCGGCCTGCTGGCTGCCATGGAACGGTTCCCCTCTGACATTGTGCTGCTCGACGGGGGGATGATCTCCGGCATCCCTGACGCAATTCCCGACATGGTCCGCCGCGCTCCGAACGCCAAACTGGTGGTTCAGGTAAGCGACAACAGTGAGGATTTTATTGTTGACCTCTATCGGCGAGGCGTGCGCGGCGTGATCTCTCGCGCTATTTCGCCCGATCTGCTGGTCCGCTGCATTCGCAAGATCGCGGAGGGCGAGACATGGATCGACAACCAGTCGGTCAGCTGGGTGATTGAGGCCTATCGCTCTCAGGCGAGCACACTTACCAATCCTCGCCTGCAGCCGCGCCTGTCTCCGAAGGAGCTTTCGATCATCGGCTGCGTCACGCAAGGGATGCGCAATAAAGAAATCGCATACAAGATCGGCACCACTGAACAGGTAGTGAAGAATTATCTGCGCAAAATTTACGACAAGCTCGGCGTATCCGATCGCCTGGAGCTAGCGCTCTATTGCCTTCACCATCAACTGCTGAAGCAGCAGCCGGCTAGTTCCGGAACCGGTATGGGGAAAGCTACCGTGCAGGAGATCAACTCCGGCCGTCTGCGCCCCTGATGCGCATCCCGGCTTTCGGTCGGCAGTAGAAAAGCCGGTCGAAAGAATGCCTGAAACAGGCGCGCTATGCTGGAGCCGGTGCGCCTGACCCACCCGATAGAATTATTTTCTGTCTCGCAGATAGGTATCCACTGTGTTGATCTCCCTTGTGATCTCGTTTCGCCGTGATTATTTCAATTACTTAAGTAGTTACTGAAGAGCTCAGAATTCTGTCATAAGTGCCGGTAATATGGCGAATCTTATGTAGATTTCTGCAGAGCGCTGCTGGGAGACGGATGCGGACACGGCACGAAGAAAAACCCCATTCCGCGGACTGCGAGAATGGGGTTCTTCGATGCACAACAACGATGTGCCGAGGATAAGCCGAAGGCTACAGCTTCTCGTGAAATTCGCACGCGGAACAGGAAATATAAACCCCGCCCGGGGCACCACGCTCACGATCTTTCACCCGCTTTACGATGCGGGTCGGCTTCGAGCACTTGGGGCAATTTGTGCTCTTCGTGGTATCCATCTCTTTCTTGCGGTCTCCGGTTTTGGCAATTTTGGCCATATCGTTTCCAATCTCCTTAAGCTATTGGGACCCGACGATCGAATCTTCTACCATCATGCACAATTCGCACGATTGTCCCGGGCGATGTCCGGAGAAATCAGATGCAAATGCGGATCAATGATGGAGATATCGGCCCTGAAACGAGCCAGAGCGTTGCGGATCGCTTACAGATTTATTTTACATGAAGCGACCGGGCCTGCACCTGCCGGCGTGCGACATCGCACGACAGGGTTTCGTCGGCTACCTGGTCCCCTCGGTGTTCGGCGGCTCGATTACGGGATAGGAAACTTCTCGATCGCGGACGTTTTCTGAAACCTGACCGGAAGCAATTTCTCGAGATGCCGGCGGCGAATAGGACGAAGGGATTCGTACCGGGCCCGCCGTTGGTGTAGCCTGCACGGGAACCGGTACCGCGGAAGCTGCGAGTCGATTGACGTTCGCGCTGGGATCCCCGGTGCCGCGTTGCGGGTAATTGTCTCCTACTGCAATACCGCGGGTGAGACGCACGAGAACATACAGCCCAATCCACAACACGAGGAGAGTGACAATGCTGGCTTCCGGACCATACTCGCTGCCGGTCAGCCACGTGGGTCCGTCTACATACGATCGCACCACGCTCGAGCTATGCCGGCGCCCTGCCAGCGGCTGCCCAAAAAGAATGCCGATACTCGCGAGCCATCCAAAATGCAGCCCCCAGCATAACCACAGCGCGCGGGTGCGAAGATATGCAACAGATAATACGACCGCCGCCATGGCGCTGATCCACATGGCAGCGGTGGTCGCCCCGGGAGTTTCAAATCGTAGCAGACCGAAAAAAATGCCGGCGAGGATTGCAGCAGTCATCGGCCCGGTTGCCTGGATCAGCTTTTGAAACGGATAGCCGCGAAATGCAATCTCCGCCGCCAAGGAACCGGCGGCCAGCGTAAACACGTTAACAACAAGCAGAGACCAGGCCTGAGACGTGTTCGAGAGCTGAACATAAAAGTGGCCGATCAGAACGACGACCAGAAGGACCGCCGCCACCATCCCCCATCCCAGCGCGGCACCCAGCGCAAATTCCCCTCCTGCGCCAGTCCGGGGCGAGAGACCCATGGTCCGCAAGGGCTCACGCACGTTGTCCCAGGACAGCTCCATATAGCTGTATCCGATGATCAGCAGAAAAATCTCAAACAGGTTGCGGGTTAAAGGAAAGGCCACTCCGTGGCTGAACCCATGCGCCGCCCTGTCGGACAAAAAATATGCAGCCACCATCCATGCGATTGCCAATAGGAACCGGAGAAAGGCCCGCCCACGGCCAGATCCGCGAAGCAGACTCATACAGCCGCTCCGGCGCAGTCGGAAGGCGAACCGAAGAAGGCGCTTTCGGCGACATTGAAGCCGATAAGCGCATCGCTCGATTCAGGGATGGAATGTACGGTGCGTCTGAATGTGCGGAGCACTCGTCAGACCTCGCTGTAGAACTGCGCAATGTTGCGGAACCTGGTAAGTCGATTCCGCACGAGTTCCTCCGTGGGAAGGTTCTTCAGCTCGGAGAAGTGCTGCTGTAGCGCGCTCCCCAGCAACGCCGCCGCCTGTTCGGGATCATCCTGCGCGCCGCCGGCCGGCTCTGGCACCACCGCGTCGACACAACCCAGTCGCAGCACATTTTCCGAGTTGGTGCGCAGCGCTTCCGCCGCGAGTGCCCGCTTGCTCGCATCGCGCCACATGATCGAAGCGCAGGCTTCAGGCGAAATAACAGAGTAAACGGCGTTCTCCAGCATCAGCACACGATCAGCAACGGCCAGTGCCAACGCTCCGCCCGATCCGCCTTCGCCAGTAATCGTGGCGATGATCGGCACACGCAGCCGCGCCATTTCGCGCAGGTTGCGGGCGATCGCCTCTGCCTGCCCGCGCTCTTCTGCGCCCAGGCCCGGATTTGCGCCAGTCAGGTCGATAAAGGTAAAAATGGGCCGGCCAAACTTCTCCGCGATTTTCATCGCACGCAGCGCCTTGCGATACCCCTCGGGATTGGGCATACCGAAATTGCGATGGACTTTTTCTTTTGTTGTGCGGCCCTTCACGTTGGCGATCACCAGCACCTGTTCGCCGTGAAAGCATGCCATTCCGCAGGACATCGCGGGGTCGTCGCCATAGGAGCGATCGCCATGGATTTCGCTGAATTCCGTAAATAGCGCCTGTATAAATTCCATCGGATAAAGACGCTTCGAGTGCCGCGCCAACTCCGTCTTTTGCCATGCAAGATTGGTGATATCGGCTGGCGCTTCTGGGGGCTTGCCTGCTGGATTTTCGGCCATCATGGTCAAGCCATGATTTTAGCGGTCGCCGCGTCCATGCACAACTCGTAGACGTATGCAGTGACGATAAATCGATGATTGAAACACGTACAGCCGCCGTGCCACTCGGCGAATCCTATAATTGCACCGAACTCCTGAAAACTCCTAACTTACTAGCGAAAGAGTCTGAATGTCTCATTCTTTTCGACCCTTCTTATATTTCCTTTTTCACCTTGGCTACTTCGGTCCGTTCGTAATGGGAATACTGGATTCTTCATTTCTAGTGCTCCCGTTTGGCAACGATCTCCTGATCGTCGCGCTGGTTGCTCATCATCACCATGGCCTGCCGTTCTATGTGATATCCGCCGCTTGCGGGTCGACCGTCGGCGTTTTATCGCTGGCGCTGGTCGCCCACAAATTCGGGGAGGAAGGGATCCGCAAAGTTGCCGGGCAAAAACAGTTCGACAAGATCAAAAAGCGCATCGGCGAGCGCTCAGGTATTGCCGTTGCGATCGGATGCCTGGCGCCGCCGCCCTTTCCGTTCACTATGGTCATCGCCGCCGCCAGCGCCATGGGTTACTCCCTGTGGCGGTTGCTCGCGATCAATTTTTTTTCGCGGGCACTGCGGTTCACGATACTAGGATTTCTGGCCATAAAATTCGGCACGGAGGTATTGCGCATTTCGCGCTCACCAGCTTTCATCTGGACCATGGTCGCATTCATCATGCTTTGCCTGGGCGCCAGTGTGTTCTCCATCCTGCATTGGGTGCGATCTAGGCGCCCCGGAGAAAAGGGGTGAGTTCTGGATTGCGCGATCAAAAGCTCAGCTGCCGGAGAACTGGAAGGTGCCTGCCGACAATTGGTTCGTGATGCCCGTCAATGGCTGACCGAATCCTACTCCTGGGGCCGGTTTATCTCCATACGTGCCCCTGTAGCCGACGAAGTTGGCGTGATTGAAAACGTTGAATGCTTCGGCGCGGACGGTCATCTGGAGCCGCTCTGTTCCGAGCGAAAATCTTCTTTCGACAAAGGGATCGACCTGAATGCTGGAAGGAAAGCCGATCTGTCCGGGAGCAGCCGTGTAGTTGAATACACCCGTCGGACCGGTGAGTGCGTAGTTCGCCTCGGAGTTATCGACCACCTGGCCATAGTAGATGCCAAATCCGCCGTGAATCACGGTCGTGGCCTGACCGGCGAGGTCATAGGAAAATCCAAGACGAGGAGAAAAGTCCAGGTCCGCATCTGTAAATGTCTGCCGCTCATACCGAAGGCCGATGTTCAGCGTCAGATTCGAAGTGGCACGAAAGTTATCCTGAAATGACATTGGGAATGTTCGGGGTTACACCCAGAGCTATGGCAATGAATAACCTTCGGCTTCAGTTCCAATTGGCTTCGCCATCACGGAGTTTGACCGGTTATTTACCGTACGCAGTTTGTAGTTCCCGTTTCGTCTGGAGGACAATTGTTTCCGGCACATCGCAGTCTGCGTTACTTCTGAATCGCAAGAAAGATGAAAGCAGCGCGCAATTCGTTATCGGGCTGCGTGGTGTTTACCGAGCGAGCGGATGTATCGGACCTCATCCAGGATTTGTTGATGATCCAGCGTGTTCTTGAAAGCGGGCATTGCTCCATTGCCTTCGCTGATAAAGTGCGCGAGGGTGGCAGTGGACTGAGTCTGAACCCTAGCTGAGCGAAGGTCCGGCGCATGCAGACTCTTCCCAACGGCGCTTCCGCTCCCGTCCCCGCCGTGACACATCGAACAATTAGCTTGAAAGACGCTTTCGCCACTCGCGGCCCCGGCGTGCGTGTTATCGGCTTTCACGGCACGGGGCAGGGCACAAAGCAGAACTACTGCGCAGAGGACCGGAATCTGAAAATCTACTCGTCTCACGCGAAATTTTCCTCTCATTCAATTTCTCTGTTGCTACCGCAATTCGTCCCTATTGGTTCACACCACTCGCCAGAAACCCGCCGTCTACCACCAGGATTTCGCCGGTTACAAACGAAGCCGCATCGGAAGCCAGATAGATGGCGGCACCGACCAACTCCTCAACTTTGCCAAAGCGCCCCATGGGAGTGCGCATCAGGAATTCCTTCCCACGCTGCGTCCGATCGAGCAGCTCTGTGTTGAGCGGGGTGCGAAAAACTCCGGGGGCAATGGCATTGACACACACGCCATGGCGCGCCCACTCAATCGCCAGCGATTTGGTCAGGGAAGCGACGGCGGCCTTGCTGGCAGCGTAAGCGGCCACCTCATACAGCGCCACAAATGTTGAGAGCGACGCGATATTGATGATGCGTCCGTATCCGCGCTCGACCATGTGGCGCCCGAAAATCTGGCAGCAGCGTAAAGTGCCGGTCAGGTTCGTATCCAGAATGTTCTGCCACAGGCCTTCATCCAAGTCGAGTGTCGGAGTACGCTTTGTCATCCCTGCGCAGTTCACCAGAATGTCAACTTTTCCAAAGCTTGAAATTGCTCCATCAAGGACACGCTGCAGCGATGCACGGTCGCCCACATCCGACGCAATATCAAGCGAGCGGCGACCCTTGCCTTCAATCAGCGCAGCGGTTTCCTTCACCTGCTCGGCGCGCCGTGAAGTCGGCACCACATCGGCACCCGCTTCGGCAAGACCCAACGCCAAAGCCTTGCCGATTCCCGAAGTGCCCCCGACTACCACGGCAACTTTGCCGCTAACATCCAATCCTTTAATTGCCATTCCTGCTTGCTCTCCTTGCGATCGACATCGCTTGATATCAATAGTACGGAATGGCAAGATGATCAGCTGGAAAAACCGGGTCCACCCGCTTCGCCGCCCTTCACCTGCCCATATTCAAGCAGGGTGACCATCACGACACCCCCCGTAATATTGCCGAGAAATGTAGGCAGCAACCATTGGAAATAGCGGAGCCAGCTGACCTCGTGTCCAAGAAGAGCTGCGAAAACATCTGCGCTGGTGGCAACACAATGCGCAAGGCCGCCCAGTCCGACAATGAATGCCAGGAACCAGATCAGCATTGCAGATCCGGTGATGGAATGGCTTCCGCTTACCAGCCACGCGACCAGGGCGATGATCCATCCTGCGATTACCGCGCTCCAGTAGACGTGAGCCCAGGGCACACGCGCAAATTCAACCCCGGCCGTGATCAGAGCGCTGGAATATTCGGGCCGGAGCCCCCCTGTCCGAATTGCCAGCAACGCGAATAGAAAGGCGCCGACCAGATTGCTCGGCAATACAATGGCCCATAGCCGCAGCGTGGACCCAAGGTGGCGTCGTTCCGCCAACATCAGAGCGACGGGGTACAACGTATTTTCCGTAAACAGCTGCGCCCGGCCCAGAATGACAGCGATAAAGCCTACGGGATAAACAACAGAAGCGATAAATTTCGAGATGGTACCCATGCCCAGCTCGCCTGTCACGATTGCGGGCGCCAGGGCTGTAAGCCCCATGGTCAGTCCCCCAGCAACGCCGGAAATGGCGAGCGCGATTGCCGGACGAAATAGCTCATACCGCGCATTGCGCGACACCTGCTCATAGATATCATCGGCGGTCGGGCGATCGAGCTTCCGCTGGGTGGCTTCGGTCTCGGCTTCCTCTACTGCTACGGGCTTTTTTCTTGGTCTACGAAACTGCACGTTTACTCCAATCCAAACTGCTGCTCGGACGATTGCGAGACTTGACGGTACCTTGAACCCTCAGCGTGAAGGCAAAGTCAGCGTTCGAGCGCTATCCTCTCGTGCTCGCCCAGTTTTGATTTGTCTTTGGTCACCGCAGCCTGTAGCAAGTGGAAGCTCCGCACCAGTGCGTTCCCCGGCGACTCCCAATATTCCGCTTCTTCTACGATGACCTTGATTACCGTGATCTCCGGATCATCCTTCCCCTTGGGAAACCATATGGAGTGCTGCGGTTTCCAGAGTTCGTGGATTCGTTCGCGGTCTTTCGTCACCTGCGCTCGACCGGAAAGAGAGATGAATGCATGCGCGTCGTTGTTTACATACGTTAGGCCCACCTGCGATCCGTGTTGGATTTCATCCACCTTGCCGGATTGCTGGCAGGTTAGAAACCAGAGATTTCCATCGAACTCATTTTCCTGCGTTGCCATGGGGCGGCTTCGTAGCTCACCCTGGGAACCGACAGTCGTAAGCATCGCAATCTTCACGTCCCGAATTAAATTCCAGATCTTCGTAATCGCTTCCGAAGTAGTCATTTCATTTGCCATTTCCTATACCTCGCAGCGTTAGATGCAATGCGCAAATCTTCCTTCGCCCATCGAATCCAGATTGGCCACAATGTTTTCGTCACGCGCATCGGATTGGCCCAAGGCCTTACTATGAAGGCACAGGAGCCAGTTTTTTGATCATGCTGAACCCCAATCGACTCTTTCCGTCCGATCCATCCACCCGCGCGATCGCCAGTCGGCTGTACGCCGGCGTCAAGGATCTGCCTATCCTCAGCCCTCACGGACACACGGAAGCCCGCTGGTTCGCGGAGAATGATCCGTTTCCTGACCCGGCCACCCTCCTGATTCAGCCCGATCATTACATCTTTCGGATGCTCTACAGCCAAGGCGTCCAGCTGGAACTGCTCGGCATCGGCGAGCGTCCGATCACGGACCCGCGGGCAGTCTGGCGACTGTTTGCGCGGCATTACTATCTATTTCGCGGCACGCCGACACGACTTTGGCTGGATTTCGTTTTCAACGAGTTATTTGGACTGGAAGCTCCGCTTTCGGAGAAGACGGCGGACGAATATTACGACACGATTCAGCAGAAGCTGACCACGCCTGAGTTTCGCCCACGCGCGCTTTTTAAACGCTTTCGCATCGAAGTACTCGCCACAACGAATTCTCCCCTGGAGACGTTGAGCGATCATCGCGCCCTGCGGGACTCAGGCTGGAACGGAAAAATTATTCCAACCTTTCGCCCGGACTCAGTCGTCGACCCGGATTTTGACGGCTTCGAAGAGAATGTCCGAAAACTCGGCGAATCTACCGGCGAATCTACCGCTCGGTGGGAAGGCTATCTGTCCGCGCTCCGCGAAACCCGGAAACGCTTCCGCGAGTTGGGCTGCACGGCTACGGATCACGGGCATCCGACCCCGGCCACAGCCGATCTAACTCCCCAAAGCGCTTCGGCTCTTTTCGACCGCGTGCTCTCCGGCTCTGCGTCCGTGGCGGAAAAGGAAATGTTCCGCGCTCAGATGCTGACGGAAATGGCAAAGATGAGCCTCGACGATGGACTCGTGATGCAGATTCATCCTGGCAGTCTGCGAAACCATAACGCGGCCCTGTATCGCAGATTCGGCCGAGACATGGGCGGAGACATCCCGACGCCGACCGATTATGTCCGCAGCCTGCGACCGTTGCTGGACAGGGTTGGCAACGAGTC
This sequence comes from uncultured Acidobacteriota bacterium, assembly GCA_963744615.1. Classification (GTDB taxonomy): domain Bacteria; phylum Acidobacteriota; class Terriglobia; order Terriglobales; family Acidobacteriaceae; genus JAKAAZ01. Next base: position 453,870 of record CAVUUE010000003.1, on the reverse strand, counting down.
CAAGCTGACGATCATTCTTTTCACACTCGATGAATCGACTTACAGCCGCGAGCTGGCGCCGCTTGCCGGGCACTATCCCTGTCTCAAGCTGGGTCCCCCGTGGTGGTTCTACGACAGCCCGGAAGGAATGCTGCGGTTCCGCGAAACAACCACGGAGACGGCCGGCTTTTACAACACGGTGGGATTCAATGACGACACGCGCGCTTTTCTCTCGATTCCCGCCCGACACGATGTTGCGCGACGAGTCGATTGCGGGTACCTGGCAACGCTGGTTGCTGATCACCGCCTGGAGGAGGACGAGGCGCACGAGATCGCGCTGGACCTGACCTATCGCCTGGCGAAAACGGCTTATAAGCTCTGAGCGTGTTTTTCAGAATTTGCTCACACCGAGAGTGGCGGCGCGCAGCCGAAAAAACCCATCAGGATGCGATTTGGCATGCCTTACGCAAACGTTCATGCAATGCATAGGTGACGTCGCGATGGCACGCGAGACAAAGCGTGCGGATGTTTTCAAGGTCGCACTCGCCGCCGCCTTCGCATACCGGCAAGATGTGGTCGGCATCCCAGAGGCTCTTCCGGCTCATGGAGTTCAAGCCGAAATAATTGAGCATTATTTTTCGGCTGTTTCCGCGAGCGCGCTTCAGTCTGCGGAAGGCTTCCATCGCGTCGATTCGGCAAAGCGAGCAGCGGCCGCGGTCACGGACGAACACTTGCTGGCGTAAATAGCCCGGATCAGTTCGGAGTCGCCATTCATGCACGCAGCGGTCGGAGCAAAACGTTCGTCTTCCTCGTGGAACCTCCAGCGAACACCAGCGGCACAATGCGCGACCGCCGGCGCCTTTGGGAAGCTGGGCGCGAATCGCGCGTCCGCCGGGCATGGATCGCTGTGTACTCATTCGTGAGATTTTGGCCGTTGTTTCCAGGAGCCGACGTTGATATTCGGGGCTGAAACAAGTGTGCTTGCACTCACTATGCGGGGCAATCATTTTCCGGACGATGGGACCATGACCATTAACGGCCGGAGTGCAGCATATGCTTGATGCCCCGCAAGGCCTGGCGTGTACGCGCTTCATTCTCGATCAGGGAAAAACGCACGTGGCCATCTCCATGCTCCCCAAACCCGATTCCAGGGCTCACCGCAACTTTCGCGTCCGTCAGCAGTTTTCTTGAAAATTCCAGCGAGCCCAGGGCTCGATATGGCTCAGGGATCGGCGCCCAGACGAACATCGTCGCCTTCGGCTTCTCAACATGCCAGCCCATCTGGTTGACGCCTTCGATCAACACGTCGCGGCGCTTCCGATAGGTATCGCATATCTGCTGCACGCACTCCTGCGGTCCTTCCAAGGCGTGAATCGCAGCAACCTGAATCGGTGTAAACGTTCCGTAGTCGAAATAGCTCTTGATGCGGCCCAGTGCGGCGACAAGCGCTGGGTTCCCAACCATGAAGCCCACTCTCCAGCCAGGCATGTTGTAGCTCTTTGAAAGAGTGAAGAACTCAACCGCGATATCCTTCGCACCCGCAACCTGAAGAATCGACGGAGCACGATAACCATCGAAGACTAAGTCGGCATACGCGAGATCATGCACGATATAAATTCCGAATTGCTTACACAGCGCCACTACCTTCTCGAAGAATGGCAGGTCCACGCACTGGGTCGTCGGGTTAGACGGGAAGTTGAGGATCAGCATCTTCGGCGTGGGAGACATCGTCGGAAGAACCTGTTGAAGCTCCTCCAGAAATGCATCCGCGCTTTTGATCTGAATACTTCGAACATCCGCCCCCGCGATGATGGGCCCGTAGATGTGAATTGGATAACTCGGATTCGGAACGAGGACCACATCGCCGCGGTCCATGGTCGCCAGGCATAGGTGCGCAATGCCTTCCTTCGATCCGATGGTGACGATGGCCTCGGTAAGGGGATCGAGATCGACGTCGTAACGTCTCTTGTACCAGCTGCAAATCGCCTTGCGCAGCCGCGGAATTCCTTTCGAGAGCGAATAGCGATGCGTTGCCGTCTTGCGCGCCGCTTCAATCATCTTCTCCACAATGTGCTGAGGAGTGGCTCCATCCGGGTTGCCCATCCCAAAGTCGATGATGTCTTCACCGCGGTGGCGAGCCGCAGCTTTCATCTCCCCGGTAGTGTTGAACACGTAGGCAGGAAGCCGAATCAGTCTGGAGAATTCTTCCGGGGAATTGGCTGGCACGTTCTCATGTCCGTTCTATTGAGGGATTGCTCGCATGGGACTACAAAAACGCTTCCCCACTCACGAATGAAATTTATTCTAACGTTTCCGTTTACTGAATCTGTTCGTGCAAGTAATTGGCCGCTGTCAGCGCATTCGATATGGCTGCGATGTGCGCAGGCCCGCGCGTCTCCAGCGTAAAGTCGATCGCTGTTTCTCCAAGGCTGACGCCATAATACGATCGGTTATGCTCGGTCTCCACAATGTTCGCCTGCTGGTCCTGGAGAATTTTCGTCAACTGGTGCAGCGCTCCCGGTCTGTCTGTCAGGCGCACCCGGATGCGGACCCGGCGACCGTCCTTAATCAACCCGCGCTCGATAATCTTCGCCAGGAGGCTGACGTCGATGTTCCCTCCGCAAACCAGCACCGCCGTATTTACGTCTCGGAGCGAGGTCTTCTTCTGCAGCAACGCCGCGAGTGCCACAGCCCCTGCCCCTTCCGCCAGCGTTTTCTCCTGCTCGAGCAGAACCAGAATTGCGTTCGCGATCTCTTCTTCGTCGACTGTGACCATCTCGTCCACGAAGCGCTCGACCAGGGGCAGAGTAAGTTCGCCGGCGCGCCGCACCGCAATTCCATCGGCGATCGTGGCATTGGCCGGCATCGTCACAGGTTCTCCGCGCTCGGCCGCGCGCAGCATGGAGGGAAGCCGTTCCGTCTGAACCCCAACGACGCGGATGTTCGGGTTCGTCTCTTTGATCGCGCAGGCCACGCCGCCAATCAGTCCTCCGCCGCCGATCGGCACTACCACCGCTTCCAATTCCGGAACCTGTTGCAGCAATTCGAGGCCGATGGTTCCCTGCCCATTGATCACAGCCACATCGTCGAACGGATGAAGAAATGTAAGCCCCTCTTCCTTGCAGAGACGAAGCGCCTCGGAATACGCCTCCTCATAATTTGCGCCATGCAGAATTACCTTCGCGCCAAATCCGCGAGTCGCTGAAGTCTTGACCAGCGGTGTCATCAGCGGCATCACGATCTGGGCTGAAATGCCGCGCTTCGTGGCATGGTAGGCAACCGCCTGTCCGTGATTCCCTGCGCTTGCGGCGATCACACCCCGAAGTTTCTCCTCCTCTGTAAGAGTAAGAATTTTGTTCAGCGCGCCACGCTCTTTGAAGGCACCCGTCCGCTGCAGGTTGTCGAGCTTCAGATAGACTTGCTGCCCAGTCATTTCGGAGAGTTCCGCCGAATGCTGGCATGGGGAAAAGTAGATATCGCCGCGGATGCGCTGTTCCGCCAGCTTAATTTCTTCGAGAGAAACACCTTTGGACCACGTCATCGATATCGACTTACGTCAACGGGCGCTGAATACTTTGCGACTGTCGTTGACATTCTCCGGGTGAATTTATTTACCAGCGCTAAGTCCTTGAAGTAGTCTTACATATCGTCATCGGAACGGTCGCTTTTCAGGTCTCTCACCTGCCTTGAAAACAGGTGGCGCGCTTACCGTTGAAGTTGATGTCAAGAACACCAGCCATCGTGCCGAAAACGAGGTCGCTCAGGTCTATCTGGATTTTCCGCAATTGGCCAACGCACGATCCATTCGCTCTGCGCGTTTCAGCGTGTGCATGTAGTCGCTGGAGAAACGAAACATCTAAGCATGGAACTCAACCGCGTACTCTCAGCACGGTCAATGACGCCGGCGTACGCACCATAGCTTCCGGCAATTATACGGTAAGTGTAGGCGGGGCTAGCCGCGAATCGGGGCTCCGGTAGTGACCGCCAAATTCACGATTTCAGGACAAGCCAACCTTCCCGATTGATATAGAAACAAACTGCGCCAGTAAACGAGAATATTCGCCAGCTACCGATTGATTACAGAAATTCTCAGACACAGCAATGGTCGTTCTAGCTCACTTCAATCAAGACAAGCGATCGCGGCGACATACCTATGTCAAGAGCCTTCGGAAGTTCGACTTGCCGCTGCTTCTGTTCACCATCAATATAGAGAGACATTCTCTTATTCCCGCTTCCCTTCAGCTCGACACGCGGCGACTCACCTAGATCGGAACAGTTCGCGAGCACAATGCCAATGCGCCCGTCCGGCGCCTGCCACGTAGCAGACTGCACCAGTGGTTCCTTTCCCCATCCAAAGTCGCGCTCGGTTACGTTGCTTACCTTCCACGGCCGCAGCATCCGCCCGTACACAAGATAATCGCGCCCTATTCCCGATCGCAGATGGTTGCTTCTCTTTGCCCAGTCTAGAATTGCGTTTTGGTCCGGAATGGCACGGCTCCAGGGCTGATCCCAGTCGTACTCAATCAATCCTTTATCCCGGAGAGTGAAGTTCATCATGTACCCAGTTACCAGCGCTCTGCCTACCGAAAGGCGCAGCGTCTCATCGCTGACCCGGTTGGTATAGAACCCCTCATGACCATTGGCATACTCATGGTATAGAAATGAGTACAGTGGACAGGTTCGCGCGCGCGCATCCCAAATCTGAAACTTCTGCAGATAGACCTCCGGGGGAGCACCCTCGCACGACATTGCAACGTCAGGAATTACCGAGCGTGCACTCTCCACATCTGCCTCCAGCAATTTGTTGAACTCGGTAGTCATCCAGGGCCCGGGAACAGGAGCGTGGCCATGATCTCGCGCGAAGCACCCTTTCGGTCCCGGTCCCTGGTCAAACTGCTGAATAACGGCGGGTTTGAATTCCGCCATTTTATGTGTCATATCTACAACCATCCGGCGGCCGCCCTCGGTTCCCACGCAGGCAAGATAACCCCTTCGCCAGTCTCCTAAGTCGCTGTTTAGCAATTTTCCATCCCAGTTGCGAACAACGACAGCCTCACCATTGTGAGCACGAAAGTATGGCATGCCGTCATAATCCGTATTTTTCTGCCAAGTCACCCAGCTGAGCCCGTCGCCATAAATCACAGGATGCCAGCCTTTTTCTTCTGCCCGGGCCATGAATTCCTTCATGCAAACTTCTCCTCCAACAGGAGGAAACGCGTCCGGTTGCACCCAGGGGCCGCCATGCTCCCAATTGAAAACGATCGGCATCACGGAACTCTCAAGCTCCGTGGCGAGCTTCTCCAGATAAGGCAAGGCATTCGTCGCCGGCGTGTACTGCGGATTGGCCTTCGCCGGCCCATCCCAGTCCGACTGGCCGCGCATTGGAAATGTAAGAGCTACCGGAGACTTGGCAATCCACTCGGGAGTATCTTTCCTTTGCGCCAGCTTTAAAGCGCAAAATGGCTGCTTCGATGCCCAGTTACGATAAAGTTCCGCAGCCGCATACCAGTCGCCATGGAAAGTTCCCAGCACCACATTGTAAGGCAGCTTCGATTTGCCAGGACCTTGACTACCCGGGTAGTGCGCGACCCCCATCGTAACTCCGTCATCCTCCATCAATGGATCGATAAACTTAGGTAGTCCCGTCGGATCGTCGCACGCTATGTACAATCCACCTGCATCATTGTAATAAGCCAGCAACTGGGTGGAAGCCCATTGGCCAGGGTAGTTGTTGTATCGCCAGACCTCCGGCGTGTTACGGTCCCTTCCTCCCCACGAACCTCCCGCCATTGAAGGTTCGACAGGCCCCGCTAACATCCCATCTGCGAATGAGGAGAGTATGTGGCTCGATCGCCCATTCTCAGCGGTGTCAAACGGCACCTGGATGTTCGGAAATTGCACGTGCGCGATCCAGGAATTCGTCCCGTTATCCAGTTCAAGGTTCCAGTAGGTGAGCGTCTCGTTCTTCGGACACCGAACTGTCGCCCGAGCATCTACGGGTAACCCAGCAATATCTCTAAATTCGATGGTTAAGCGTCATGCTCGTTGTCATCGCCGCCTTTCTGTATATGAATTTCCCTGGCTTGCGACGAGGTAACGGTCGTGAATTCGGAATAGCCGTCCATCAACTCAATTTTAAAAAGGGGCAGTTGTCCATGGTTCGGAATCAATAATTCCCGATCGATTCCAAAGGTCGACTGCAGGGATGTGATAGATCCTCTTTTAGAGTCGATCAGCAGCAGGTATCCGGGATTGGTGACGATGATCGGCGCTTCTGGAACCTCCCCGGATGAGCTGACACGGCTATATTGCGCCAGCGCCGGCTTCGATTCACCGGCCAGAATTGCTGCGCCCGTAAGCGGCAAACAGGAAGTGGCAGCAGTCGACATAACTGCGGAAAGAAATCGCCTGCGTGATAATCCATGGGACTCAGTCATCCTTGGGGTCCTTCCTTCTGTGCAGGATCTACCAGTTCATCGAAACGAACCGGCAGTTGAAATTTCAAACTACCTGACTGAAGCCGAGCGAAAGCAGCGAAGCAAGCTTGCGCAATTTACCGGCTATGTGCCCGACACCTACTGCGCAATGATGTGCCGGCCCCTGTTGATTCCATTCCTGAATAAACCGCCGTGCTCCGATCGAGAACTTGTACCGGCTATTCGTATTCCCAATTTCGAGTACCGGCCCGGACACCGATTCTCCTTCCGCCACTACCAGCTTCAATCCATCTCCCTGTTCTGCCACAGAAAGAAGTGTGACTGGACCCAGTCTGACCGACATTTCGACGGACAATCCACGCCCGACTTTTCCGTGGTACACGCCCAGAGGGCGAACCTTGGTCCTGCCCTCTGCGATGGCAATGTGCCCGGGACCATCGTGTCCCATCAGCACAAGGTCCTCGCTAAAGTCGGTGGCGTAATATTCGGTGAACGAACCGCCTGCCCCAAAGCTGTCCATGATCTTCATTGCCTGCGCGTTCTTAATTTCGAATTCGCCAGCGACGGGAATACCCCGAGCCGTCAGCAAACTTGTTCCCAGAATGATAGAGCTGATAGCATCCTCGTTCGCTGGATTGCCCGATCCCTTGTAATAGTAGGCGAGAGATCCCAGCCGATATTTCCGGACTAACTCGTCCAGTGCAACTGAAGTTCGGGCCGCTCGGGCCAACTCCCGCGAATCGCAATCGGGCTGCACTTCGAAAAGTTGCTGAAAAAGTTGCACCCTGCCGCGTATCTCCTCCTCATTCACGTTTGCGCAGGCGGCGGCAAGCTGATCCACCTCGATGATTTCTATGTGACCCCCGAAAGATGCGCACTGCTGCGTCATGTCCGTATAGATGTCCAGCATTCCGCCATAGTAGTGACCCATCAGCCCGAGTCGATTGTGTTCCATGATATGCGCAACACGGGCAGCCTCCACCCATTCCTCTATCTCGTTCCATGCCGTTGGATCGTCTTCAAGCATTCCTGTCACCTGGTAGAAAGGAATGCGGCTCCGCTGAAATACATTCGCAATCTCTGGCATAGGACAGGCCTGGCAGTAAGCCAGCCACTCACCGGTCATAGCTGTTCTGTCATCCAGCGAATTGATATAGCCATAGTCGATGGAGGCTGCCGGCGATAGATTCAAAACGATAACGGGCACTTTCGCGCGTCGGACTACAGGAAGTACTGTCGAAGAAAGAGCATAGGTGGTCACATAAAGAAAAATGATGTCTACATCGGCCTGTCGAAAGGTATGTCCGGCGGCGGCTGCCTTTTCCGGCGAGTCAATCAGTCCTAAATTCTCCACCTCGACACCGGGACGAGAAAGCTTCTGCCCCACCCGGTCGGTATAGCCCTTAAGCCGGTCCTCGAGCCCAGGAAACTGCCCCCAATAGGTGTCCAGCCCGATTCCAAAAAGTCCTACGCGCAATGAACTTCCTTCATGCTTTGCATGTTCGTTCATCTCATCTCCTGGAGCGTGGCAGTTCCAATTCTCCATCTCTCAACATCAATGTAGGGCTCGACGTCTGTCCAATTATGACTGCCCCGAACACATCTTGATAGCTCAGGCATCTCGCAGGATGTCTTCACCATACTTTTCACTGCAGGTCTGCTACGCTGCAACATGTGAAGGTACTATGAATTTCCGCAGTTTCCTCGGGAACAAGACGACAGTCCGCCAGTTCCAGGAAGCCATCGTGTCCGGTCGCCTCCCGCATGCGATCCTTCTCTACGGTCCCCGCGGAGCCGGCAAGTATTCCCTTGCAATAGCACTGGCACAGACGTTGAACTGTCTCGATCTCGAGCAGGATGAAGACGGCCTGCCGGATGCATGCGACCTCTGCCGCAACTGCGTCCAGATCGCCGCCGCTCTCGACCTTGACGCGCGCGTGGACCAGGCAGTTGAAGCCCGCGAAGAGCTCCGCGATGCCGACCGCAAGGAAACTCGAATCCTCGTCCAGCCGCACCCGGACGTGCTGGTTGTTCCTCCCGATCCGCCGCAGATGCTCGTAAAACTCGGCCAAGTGCGCTCGCTGATCCACAACGTTCAGCGCGCTCCATCGGACGGCGGCCGAAAGATCTACATTTTCCCTCGCAGCGCATTTATGAACGAAGCCGCCAACGCGCTCTTGAAAGTGCTCGAAGAGCCCCCAGAGTACGCACACCTACTTCTGCTTACAGAGAATATCTCGGACCTGCTGCCTACTATTCGCTCCCGCTCCTGCATCATGCGTTTGGAGCCTCTGGCGCGTCCCCAACTGGAGGAAATGCTTGCCCAACGCCGCGCGGAGTGGGCCCCCGAACGCCGCACTCTCATCGCCCGCCTGGCGGAGGGAGCCGTCGGACGCGCCCTCTCGTTCGATGCCGAAGCTTATACCGCAAGCCGCAAAGATGCTCTCCTAATGCTGCGTACCGCCGTCGCGGAGCCCGATCACTCCGCCCTGTTCCGCATGACGGAGGCCTACCGCACCGGCGCCCAAGGCCAGCAGAAAACACAAACGTTGCTCCGCACTCTGTACAGGGTGCTCGAAGACATGATGCTCCTGCAGGCCCAGCAGCTCGAAATGGTCCGCAATATCGACATACTCCCCGAGCTGCGGCGCCTGGCCGACAGCGTTCCTTTCGAATGGATCGAGCGCACCAGCCGCCGCATGGCCGATGTCGAATCCGGCATGCGGCGCAACCTGCTCCGCTCCCTCTCCCTCGACGCGTTAGCCTCGAACATGCAGCAGCAAGTCTGAGGGGCCGCCATACCCCTGATGCGTGGAGCTCTTGCGCCTGGCAATCCCATCCTGCGAGCAGCGAAACACCCCGCATCCGCGAGCATGCATGTTTAGCACACAGGTTCACCAACAAACAATCTCCGTTTGGAAAACGCGTCGCCTTGGTCTAGCATCGTATTCAACCAGCAGAATCATTTCCATTCCCGATGCGCTCCGGCCGATGTTTCAGGCGGCACGAGTGTCTGGAATTTTTATCCGTGCGGACGGACTTCCATGCCAATGCCCAAACCCAAGCTCACTGAGCGCGCTCCCATCCTCGCTCCTGCCCCAGCCAAACCGGAGCCGGAATCCGAATTTTCCGGACAGCGGCGTCTCATCCGACCCAGTCTGCCGCCACAATCGATTGGCGGCCGGCAGACTGTGACCTACAGCCATGGCCCTGCCCTAACCGCCCGCTCTATGCAGAGCGCCGCGCACGAGGACAGCTCCCACGCCGAGGTCTTCTATTTCCAGAAACAAATTCAGGCACAGACGCGCATGATCGTCGTGCTCGAAAATGGCGAGCAGATGGAAGGCGTTATCGAATGGTATGACCGCTACGCCATCAAGTTGCGCAACCTCGGCCACACCAATGGAGATGCGGCGCCAAACGCCAGCCGCACTCGCGTTCTGGTTTATAAAGACAGCATCCGCTATATCTATAAGGCCGGAGAAAACTCTCCTCAAACCATGTCGTAACATGGCCACCGTGTCATGGAGTCGCTGTCGGACTCAGGTATTCCGAGTGGAGGACGCTGAGCGGAGGAATTCACACAGCGGATGTAGGGAAAAAGCCTTATCTCAAACCGAAATGAGTCCCTATTGCCGCGTTTGAAGCGGTTGCAACGGCTGCGTGATCTACTCTGCCCTCGCAGCTTTCGAAATCCGATCGAGAATTGCCGCGCCTATCCCGGAATCGCGCGGCAGAGGACAGAAGACAATCGTCGCTCCCATCCCGTCCAGAGCGCGTAACCCGGCAAACAACCGCCGCGCTAATTCCCGATCATCGCCCCAGCGTCCCCACGCAAAACGCACTCCGGAAAAGTTTTCCGGCAACGGCCAGTCGGAGGGCAGCATCACTCCCACACAATTTGGGCGCGAGCAACCCGCCTGCACAGCGCTCATCCATCGTGCCCGCTGCTCATCTTCCGCGCCCGCCCCTACATCTACAGGAATTACAACGGCATCGGGCGCATAATGCCGCATGCCGAGACCCGGCGAGGGCAGCGCCTGCGGCGGAATCAAAGCGCGCGTCAGTTGGTACAGAGCAACTGGCCCCGCTACAGCCTCAAGCTCCTCCGCTGTGACCGCACCCGGCCTGTACAAAATGATCGACTCGTCGGCCAATCCGATCACCGTCGATTCCACCCCGCACCACGTCGGCCCTGCATCCAGCACCATATCGATACGCCCACTCAGATCTTCCAACACATGCTCCGCGGTCGTAGGGCTGGTGTGTCCAAAGCGATTGGCGCTTGGAGCCGCCACAGGCGCATCGGAAGCCCGAATTAACGCCCGCGCCACCGGATGCGCTGGCATCCGCACTCCGACCAGAGCACGCCCGGCAGTCACCGCATCGGGTAAACTCGCCAGCCTAGGCAGCAGCAGCGTTAAAGGTCCCGGCCAGAACGCATCCATGAGTTTTTGCGCGCGAGCGGAAATGCCCGCGCAAACCCGCTCCAGCATGGCAAGATCGGAGATATGCACGATGAGCGGGTCCCACGCAGGCCGTTGCTTGGCAATGAAAATGCGTTCGACAGCTGCAGGATCCAGCGCATTCGCGCCGAGGCCATAAACCGTCTCCGTCGGAAAAGCCACGGTGCCGCCCGAGCGCAATATCTCCGCGCCTCTCGCCAGGGCCTGCTCTGCCTGCGTACTCCCCACGGATTCGGCCGACACGGCCAGCCGGACTGTAGCTTTCCCCGTCATCTTTTCAAAGTCATCCATTCTCTCCCGATCTTCATCCTATCTGGAGCGAATCGATCCCTCTTCCGCACGGCCACGCTGGATTCTGCAAGGAGGAATGCGACACTGACCTCATGTCCAAGCAAACCAACCCCAGCAAACTCGAAACCGAAATCAAAATACGAATACCCGACCGCGCCGCATTCACAGCCAAAATCTCCGCTGTCGGCTCTCGCCTGAAGACGCCGGAAACGCTGGAGCGCAATCTCCTGTTCGACACCTCAGACGGCCGCCTCCGCCAGCGTAGGGAAATCCTGCGGATCCGTAAGTATGGCGATCAATGGATGCTGACCCACAAAGCACCCGCAGGCAGCGGCACGGCCGCTCACAAAACTCGAGTCGAAACGGAAACCAAGGTCGAGGATGGCGAAGCACTCGCCGGAATATTTGAGCGACTCGGCTACCGACAGGTTTTCGTGTATGAGAAATACCGCGCGGAGTGGTCGGATGGAGAAGGCCACATCGTCATGGACGCGACCCCGATCGGGGATTTTGTAGAGCTCGAAGGCGATCATGACTGGATCGACCGCACCGCCCGGAAGCTTGGTATCCCGCAGTCACAGTATCTAACCGCCAGCTACGGACAGTTGTTTGAAGACTGGAAAAAAGCGACCAGACATCCGGCGAAGAACATGACCTTTTCCGAAATTCAAGGCTGACGCGCCGGAGCCGCGCGGTCCAGTGTTATCGTGCGGCGCCATAATTTTTCCTTAAGATCGCAACCAAAATCAGAAGCGCAGCAAACAGCCGCACGAGATAAATCCATGGGCTCCCTTCATTGGGCTTCGCAGTGTTCAGCACTGCGGCGCGGTCGAACCCCTCGATAATGAAAGCGATCCCGAAGGCAAGAAACAGAAAATCGCGCGTACGCTTCCAGAACTTCAGGAAGAAAATGCCCGCCACTACGGAACTGGTCGCGATGATCCCTAAGAGAAATCCATCGATCATGGGCATTTACTCACCCTCCCATATAAGCCCATACACCAGAAGCAGCATTGCCATCGCGGCCGCAATAAGTCGCCACAGATACAGGTCAATGTGCGGCAGCATCACCAGATCGAAGAAAAGAAGCACGTGCGAAATGGTCAATCCGAAAAAGCAAAGACTGCTCCATAACAAAAGTCTTTGCCGCACGCGAAGGTATCCCCGCAGAAGCAGGACGGCGCAGGAGGCAGTTATCAGCGCACTCAGAACGTAGACCGCTGGTCCCATATCACTCTCCATCCCCATTTCGCTCTCGATTTTTGGTAAATCGGAAGGCATTTGCGAAGTCCCGGATCGCAGGCGCGGCATTTGAGTGGATCATTCGAGATACACGAATGAGTTCCCTGCGATATATGAAATCGACGGTCTGAATCAGCATGTCCCGTTTGGCGGAAATGGACTCGTAGCAATACCTCTCAGGTGTATCGCGCTTGGCCGTCAGCAGTTTCCGCCTGGTCAGTCCCTCCAGAATGCTTCGTGCCATGTCTGGACCGACATACAACTCGGCTGCCATCTCTTCCACGGTCCATTCTCTGGGCCGCCCATTCCACACGAGGAGCAGAGCCTCGAGATGTGGGATGGTTTCGATTTCATCGCGAATGAAGGCATCGACGTCTTCTCTGGAGGGGGTGTCTTCCTTCATTGCGCAGGACCGCTTTTCAGTATAGCGGCATTGTGTTTAGGTGCCGCCCGCAACAAGGTGCGGTTCTGGGCGCAGCGAAGTCGAGAAACCTTGCGTTTGCCGATGGACGGAAATCATTCGCGGAGTTAAGAGGACCGCTCGCCACGTCTCAGTTCGAGGCATGGGTTCGAACTATTAGGAAGCTTCCGTCCCGTGGCATTTCTTGAACTTCTTCCCGGAACCGCAGGGGCAAGGATCATTGCGCCCCACCTTATCTCCCGACCGGCGCTGCACAGTTTCCGTAGAACCTCCGGAGCCCGCCATCCGCGCTTGTTGCAGCTCGCGCTTCTTGCGCCGTTGAAATTCCTCTTCCAGCGAATCGATCGTAGTCGAAGGCGCACGTGTCGGCACCGGGATCGTAGCTGCCACGCCATTCGACGACGCTCCATTCGATCCGGAGTTCCTGGGTACGGCGGCGGTAGAACGCGATGAAGCGAGATACCCTGGCGTGCCCCCGTCCTCCGCGTCGGAAGCATTCGCAGAACCGCCGCTGAACACCACTCCCTGCTGCGCACGCGGGTGCGCCGGGACGGAAATTTCCTGACCATCCGGCCCCATGATCTGCATGCGGAACAGGAATCGGACCGTGTCTTCCTGAAACCGCGTCATCATGGCTTCGAAGGCCTCAAACGACTCGCGCTTATAGGAAATCAATGGATCCTGCTGCCCGTACCCACGCAGCCCGATGCCTTCTTTCAACTGGTCCATCGCCAGCAGATGGTCCTTCCACAAGCCGTCGAGCACGCTCAACATGATCATGCGCTCGTGGTACCGCATGGCATCCGCCCCGATGATCTGCTCCTTCGCCTCGTAGCGCTCTTTCAGCCGCTCGAAAAGCGTCTCACCCAGATCATGCCGATTCAGCTCGGAAATATTCACGCCCTCGGCGGAAACATCCAACCCAAACTGCATCAGAACAGCGTCCTGAATTGCCTTCGCGTCCCACTGGTCGGGATGCATCTTGTCCGGAGCGTGCTTGTCGAGAATCGTGCTCAGAATGTTCGAAACAAAATCGTCCGTGACCAGTTCCTTCTGGTCCAACCCTTCCAGCAGCTGGCGACGCGTGCCGTAGACGGCCTCGCGCTGCTTGTTCATCACATCGTCATATTCCAGAACATGTTTGCGCGATTCGAAATTCTGCCCTTCAACGGCTTTCTGCGCCGCTTCAATACGACGGCTGATTAGCTTCGATTCGATGGGAACGCCCTCTTCCATGCCCAGCCGCTGCAGCAGCGTCGAAACCCATTCCTTCGCGAAGATCCGCATCAGGTCGTCTTCAAGCGATAGGAAAAAACGCGAAGCTCCTGGATCGCCCTGGCGTCCGGCGCGTCCGCGCAGCTGGTTGTCCACGCGGCGGGATTCATGCCGTTCCGTGCCGATGATAATCAGGCCGCCGGCCGCCAACACTTCTTCGCGGTTCTTCGCTGCCTGCGCCGCGTAACCTGAGTAGACCTCATTCCAGTCTGCTTCCGGCGTTTCAAACTCCTGCCCTTGGTAATAAAACCGCAGCATGCCTTGTCCCGCCGTCGGAGCTATCTCTCCTTCCGCCGCACTCACTGCGCGCGCCCGGTTCTTCTTCACCAGCTCCTGGCGGGCAAGAAACTCGGCATTGCCGCCCAGCACAATGTCCGTACCTCGGCCTGCCATGTTGGTGGAGATTGTGACCATCCCCAGATGTCCCGCCTGAGCGACGATCTCCGCCTCGCGCTCGTGGAACTTCGCATTGAGCACCACATGACGAACGTTCTTCCGCTGCAGAATCTGCGATAGCAGCTCGGACTTCTCGATCGAAGTGGTTCCCACCAGCACGGGCTGCTTTTTTTCATGCAGCTGCGCAATCTCATCCGCGACCGCGAAATATTTTTCCTTCATGGTGCGGTACACCACATCGGTGTTGTCGATGCGACGCATGGGCATATTGGTCGGAATCACCACAACTTCCAGCTTGTAAATCTTTTCGAACTCCGCGGCTTCCGTGTCCGCGGTTCCCGTCATGCCAGCCAGCTTCTTATAAAGCCGAAAATAGTTCTGGAACGTAATCGTCGCCAGCGTCTGGTCTTCGCGGCGGATGTTCACGCCCTCTTTCGCTTCAATCGACTGGTGCAGGCCATCGGACCAACGACGTCCCGGCATTAAGCGCCCGGTGAACTCATCGACAATGATGATTTCCCCGTCTTTCACCACGTAATGGTCATCGCGCTTATAGAGCGCGTGCGCCTTGATCGCGGTTTCCACATAATGCTTCAGATCCCAGTTCTCCGGATCGGCAATGCTCTCGATTCCGAGCAGACCCTCGATCTTCAACCAGCCCTCATCGGTCACGCCAATTGTGCGATGCTTCTCATCGACCACGTAATCGCCGGTGAGAATCTTGCTGTCGAGCGACTCCTCGATCTCCTCGCCCTGCTCCAGCTGCGGAATGATCCGCACTACCCGCGCGTACTTGTCCGTGGTCTGGTCTGTCGGCCCGCTGATGATCAGCGGTGTTCGCGCTTCATCAATTAGGATCGAATCCACTTCATCGACGATGGCGTAATACACCGGCCGCTGCACGCACTCCGCCAGTTCGAATTTCATGTTGTCGCGCAGATAGTCGAACCCGTACTCATTGTTCGTCCCGTACGTAATATCCGCTGCATACGCAGCCCGGCGCTGTTCGTCGTCCAGATCATGCACGATTACGCCGACTGAGAGCCCCAGGAAATTGTGGATCTTGCCCATCCACTCCGCATCGCGCTTGGCTAGATAATCGTTGACCGTCACCACATGAACGCCGTGACCGGCGAGCGCGTTCAAATAGCATGGCAGGGTCGCGACCAGCGTCTTGCCTTCGCCGGTCTTCATCTCGGCGATCTTGCCCTGGTGCAGTACGGCTCCGCCGATCAGCTGCACATCGAAGTGCCGCATGTTGATCACGCGGCGACCCGCTTCGCGCACCAGCGCAAATGCCTCGGGCAATATCTTGTCCAGCTCATCCTGCTCGCGTTGATAGCGTTCGTCCGCTTCCTCGATGCCTGCGATGCGCGCGGCAATGCGGGCGCGGAACTCATCCGTCTTCGCGCGCATCTGCTCATCCGACATCTGCCGCATCTGTGGCTCCATCGCGTTGATCTGGGCCACGGTAGAAGACAGGCGCTTCACCACGCGATCATTGCTGGTGCCAAAAACCTTTGTTAATGCATTACCAATCGGTATCAAAAGAACCCAACCTTCTTGTTCAAACGTATCTTGCCGACGGTGCCGCGATCAGAATTGTCGGAATCCGGCGTACACGTCAATTTTAAGCTGTTTGTGGGTGGAAAGGGCACGCCTATCGCCGGAGCTTCACGAACTATGGCTGCTTTCCTATTATAAATTACCTGTTACTTGGCTCGCGGATGCGTCCTGTCATACACGGCCGCCACCTGTCCCGAAGTCAGATGGGTATACCGTTGCGTGGTTGAAAGCCGCGCATGTCCAAGAATTTCCTGAATCGCCCGCAGGTCCGCGCCCTCCTCCAGCATGTGCGTTCCAAACGCATGGCGCAGCGTGTGCGGATGAACATCTGCCGCCAAGCCCTTAGCCATCGCGAGCTGTTTCACAATCCGGCCCACGCTGCGTGTCGTCAGCCGCCCGTCTCCCCACAGGCGCGCATTCAGCAGCAGCGCGTCGCTCCGCCTTTTTCCTGTCTCCAATTTCCGCTCGCGAGAAGGCAGATACTGACGCACTGCCGCGGCTGCCGCGTCCCCCAGAGGAACATACCGCTCCTTCCGCCCCTTGCCGCGCACCAGCAGGCATTCATTGCCCCATTGGATGTCCTCCAAATTCAGCCCCACCAGCTCCGCGTTGCGAATCCCGCATCCATATAGCAATTCCAGAATCACGCGATCCCGTTCCGCCCAGGCGGTTTCCGCCGCCGCACCTTCAGCATTCTTTTGAGCGCCCGCCCGGCCGAGTCCATCCAGCACCTGGTTCACCTGCTCGATCCCCGGCACCCGCGGCAGATGTTTCGGCAGCCTGGGCGTCGCCACCAGCCTCGCCGGATTCTGCTCCACACACCCCATCCGCGCCAGCCATGCGAACCATGACCGGATCGCCGCCAGCGCCCTCGCCACGGACGGCTTCGACAGTTCCTTCTCATACAGCGTACCCAGGTATTCCCGGATGACCGGATGCTCAATCTGGGCCGGCACAGCCGCCGAGCCGCAGCGCCTGGCCAGAAACGCGGCAAAGGATGCAAGCTCTCTGCGATACGCGCGAATCGTGTGGTCGGAACTGGCGCGCTCCGCGGTCAGAACGCCCATGTATTCCTCCACCAGCCGAAGAATTTCCGGCGCTTGCGCTGGCTCTTCGGCACGCCCGGAAATTTGCCTTTCAGCTGTCATGCTTCTCCGCCGCCCTCATCGTGCCCCGCGGATGGTGCGCGCGATGCACCGCCTTCAGCCGCCCCAGCGCAAGGTGCGTATAAATCTGCGTTGTCGCAATATCGGCATGACCCAGCAGCGTCTGCACCGTGCGCAGGTCCGCGCCGTGCTCCACCATGTGCGTCGCGCAACTATGCCGCAGCATGTGTGGACTCGCGCGATGATTCAGCCGCTTCACCAGGTTCCACACCGTCTGCCGCGACAGCGCCTGTCCGCGCTGCGAAAGAAACACCTGCCGCACGCTCGACGCTCGAGCCCGAACAAGCCCCGGCCGCCCGTGTTCGAGATAGTTCCGCAATGCCTGGACCGCTGGTTGCCCCAGCGGGATCAGCCGCTCCTTGTCTCCCTTGCCACGCACCAGCATTTGCCCTTGTTGCAACGAAATGTCCTCGACAGCCAGGTCTACCAGCTCAGAAACGCGAACCCCGCCGCCGTATAAAAGTTCCAGCATGGCGCGGTCCCGCAAGCCCTGCGTAGTGGCGGTCGAATCCCCGACGGCATGACCGGACTGCTCGATCATCCCCACAACTTCCGCCTCCGACAGCGACTTCGGCAGCACCTTCCACCCTGCAGGCGTCTCCAGGTGAATCGTAGGGTCGTGCACAATGCGCTTATCGAGCAGCAGCCAGCGATAAAGCCCCCGCAGGCAGGAAAGCTTGCGCGCTCGCGACCGCGCCTGCACCTGGTGGGTCTGTAGATGCTCCACAAATCCGGCCAATTCTTTGTGCTTCGCCGAAAGCAGCGATCCATTCACAATTTCGAGATGCTCCGCACATTGCAGCAGATCGCGCCGATACGCCTCGCAAGTTAGGGGACGTAATCCTCTCTCAACCCGCAGATAGGTAAGATAGCCCCGGATCACCTCGAGATTGCCAGAGTCGAGATTGCGATTCGCGTCCACGCTATAACTCCACGCTTTAACTCCGCTCAAAAACATTATCGAGCCACCGCACCACAAAGCATCCGGACGCACGTCCCGGAATCAACTTCGCCAGCCTTCTGGGAAGCAGCCGGAACTTATCTGCCAAAGAAAAAATCGGGATTCTGCGATCCGCTTGTGGGATATTCCTTTCGAAGTTAGTAGATGGTGCGCCAGGCGTAGACGTTCGAAGCATCGTGAGCGCAAATGCTGACCGAATCCTTTGTGGTGGCGTTTCCCTGAACGTACCTGAATTGCCCTGCCGTCCCCGAACTGCATACCGCGGGAGTCGTGGACACCAGCTGCACCGCCGGAGAAATGACATTGACGCTCGAGTGGATCGCTCCGACGACGTCCCACGGATACGCCGGGCAGAAGATGGCGGTGCTGACTCCTGCATTTCCGTTGGCGGCGGTTTGAACAGTCGCTCCGGCCCTGGAGTACGTCCGCATGAAGGCCTCATTGCAGGTGTCGCCCGCGCCCACGTAATGGAATCCCAAGGTGTTCCCGTTATTCGAAGCCCCGATCGATCCGGCGAATTGGTGGAATTCGATGCTGTTCCCCGCAACCAGATTCGGCGCCAGGATGTTAACGTCTCCCTGCGTTGCCGTGCCCGAATTAGTCAGCGTCAGGCTCGGCCCAACTCGCACGTTACCCAGGCCGTCCACCTGGAATTGTCCACTCGTCCCCACGCTGAACAGCGCCGGAAAGGTCTTCGGATATGGTGTCGTATAGCCGATGTTGACATTCCCAGATGCGTCTCCGGCCATCCGCATCTTCCCTCCGATGCCATCGGAGATAAACCATTTCGTCTCGACCCCGTAGGTAGTTTCCCCTGGGTATCCGGTCCCAAACTCATATTTGGAAGTAGCAGCGGCGGGCGAACTATTCAGGAGATGGATTCCGGCATAATTGCCGCTGGAGGAGAGCGCCTCATAGGAGACCCCATCTCGCGTGGAGATCGTTTCCGTCCCAGCACCAGCCGAGTTCAGCAGCGCAAAGGCGGTGCCCCCGCCTCCGTCAAACAGGGTCGGCAGGACGCTGACGCCGATCCCCTGCAACACCCGCGAGTAATCGATCCTGCCGAAAGCATTGCCCGCATTGGTTTCTTTGGCATGGTAGGCAGGCAGCCAGATGCCCGAATCAGCGTCTTCAATGTCCAGCCCGGCGATGTCGAGAAGCGACCCGGCTTGTACATTCTCGCCAATGGTCAATCCATATCTGCACTCGCCCCACCCGGAGCTCATCCAGCTCGAGGCGTGGTAAACCTTTCCGCCGCGCACTCCGTAATCGATACAGTAAGCTCCATTCACTCCGTATGAATTGACGAGTACGGAATGTTCGCTCTGTATATCGAGATCAACGTAATAGCCGATGGCGGTGGCGTTCCGCATGTAATTCTCTTCGTGGCCGCTGGCCGTCGTCGTTAGCCCATAGCTATTCGCCGCTGGAAATGCCAGGTTGCTCTGGGCCACGGCGGTATCGGCCATAACTCCGTCATAGGTTGCATTCGATGCGCGCGACATATCCGATCCGGTTTCATAGCCGCGCTGATTCGACGGGAACCGAAAGTCCACATTGCGGATAGTCACGTTCGGCCCAACTGTATCCGTTCCCGGTCGCGCCCACAGATCATTGACCCACGTGGTTGAACGTACCGTTCCCAGAGCCTTCGATGTGACATTGAAGATGACTCCGTTCGTCTGAACAGGCGCGGAGAATTGATCCAGCAGCGGAGGAGCGCCGTCCCCCTCAATCGTCCACTGACAATTGAGATTGGTTCCCGCATTTCCCGGTATACCGATCCCGTAGTAAATCGCTGTATAGCCGCTGGCCGTCTCCTGAACCAGTGAGTCGATGTTGTACACCCCAGGCTCAAAATTCAGATGTCCACAGGTGCCGGCAATCTTGTTGATTGCCGCATTGATGGCTACGCCCGCGTCCGCGTTCACATAATCCACCGCGCCGGTCTGGTTATTCCGTGCATTCGTGTTGCCGCGGCCGTCGATGTAAAACGTGTAGCCGAAGCCCAGAGGCATGACTTGCTTTGCCATATACGCTGTTCCTTCCCCCGTCGACACGGGAGACTGCCCGGCGCCAGTCGCGGCCACCGCCGCCATCGGGATCGCCGCGCCGTTCACCTTTGTGACTTCGTCCCGACGGTCGTTTTTCACATGTCTTTCGTTCTGTGGAAACGCAGAACAGCATGCCACCAGCAGCCCGAAACCCAACAGAACCGAAATCAAAGGCTTCATCATCAGCTAGCGGCCCCTGTTTAACCATCGTTGATACACTCCGTCACCACTCCAACAGCGAACATTGGAGCCAGATTACAAAACTAGCGGAGTTGATTCCCTTCCGGCATCATAGAACTCAGGGTAAATCGTACCTACAAATCTCTTGGCAAGGTCGTAAGTTTTGACACAAGAACTCACATCCGCACACATTTCCCCTCTCACAGAATCCGAGTTTTTTCACCAAGTTGAATTGGCGCAGCCTTCGATCGCCGTGTTCGACTGCGACGGCACGCTCTGGGGCGGAGATGCCGGCCTCGAATTCATGCGTTGGTCCATGGACTCCGGCCTTCTCTCGCGCGACACGTGCGATTGGGTCGACGCACGCTATCGCGCCTATCTGCGCGGAGAAGTTTCAGAGATCGCGATCTGCGGTGAAATGGTACAGATTTACCGCGATCTGCGGGAGACCGAACTTCGCCGCGCGTCACACATTTTCTTTGAGAAATCAATTCGTCCGCATATCTTCCCGGAAATGGCCGAGCTATGTCGCCGCCTTCGGAATAAGAATGTGACTCTCTGGGCGGTAAGCTCGACCAACAACTGGCTGATTGAAGAGGGCGTCCGCGACTTTGGTATTCCCCCCGAGCGCGTGCTGGCCACGTGTGTGCGCATCGTGAATGGGCTGGTCACACCGGAACTTCTCGATGTTCCGACCGATGAAGGCAAAGCCGCCTCGCTCGCCGCGCACGGTATTGAGCGCCCGGACGCCGTTTTCGGCAACTCCATTCACGACGCCGCCATGCTGGCCATCGCGCAGCATCCCTTCGCTGTCAATCCCACAGTCGCTCTGGTCGAAATCGCCGCTGCAAAGGGCTGGCCCATTTTTCAGCCGCGGCTTGTACAAGTCTGATGGATCTGCCTAAGATGTCCTCCCTGCCGGAGCGGAGCGAACTTGAGGGACGAGCCCATCACCCGGTGCCCGAGGTGTCGCCTTTGAGAACTGCTAGCGGGGCCCTGCGGATCGCTTCTCTGCAACCTAGCATCACCCTCACACTCGACCAACTGGGAAAGCTGGACACGCTCGTTGCCTGTACCCGCTACTGCGTCGAAGCGCTGCCCGAACTCAGCCAACGCCCGACAAGAATCATCGCGGACTCCTGGTCCTTCACCATGGAGGAACTAGTCGCGGTCAAACCGAACCTCGTGATCGCTTCTGTTCCGTACCGCATCGAATCGCTCGCCGCCATCCTGCGCGCGGGCTACCCCGTCCTCACCCTCGCGCCGCACACCCTGGCTGACATTCAGACCGACATCCGCCTGCTCGCTTCTGTGGTGAACGCCGCTGAAAAAGGTGAATCCCTCATCGCGGAGATGACTTCCCATATCGCGGCTGTGCGGGACCGGACAGCCGTATGCGCCCATAGGCCGCAGGTCTACTGCGAGGAATGGGGCAAGCCCCTCATCCACTCTCAACCATGGGTGTCGGAGCTGGTGCAGGCAGCGGGAGGCGACTTCCTCGGGGAGCCCGGCAAGCAAACCACTGCGGAGACCGTCGTAGCCAGCTCTCCGGATGTTCTAGTGTTTGCCTGGTGCGGCGCCGGGGACCGCGTCCCCCTGGCGCGAGTGATCGAAAAACGCGGGTGGCAATCGCTACCCGCAGTGGTCAGCGGCCGCGTCTACTGCGTTCCGGACGAATTTCTCAACACGCCCGCTCACACACTGCTCGAAGGTCTCGACTGCCTCGCAGCGGCGATCCATCCAGATCTCTTCCCCATGCACGCGCGGCTAAAGCAGATTGGCCGGTTTGACGTGCTCCCGGCCTCCCCTGAATTGGGGTCCCGCACTGAATCGGAGTCCGACTCCGAATCGTTTTGAACGAAGCGCCGTGAAAAATTCAACCACGATTCGCATCCGCTCCTTGTACGATGGGCCATCATGACCATTCGTAGAAGAGATTTCGTGCTCGGCTCTCTAGCGGCTTCGCTCGGCGCAACGGGAGTTTCTCAATCCGCATTCTCCCGGATGTTCTCCAGCCCGCACTCCTCTCGGCCTTTGACCGGAATTCACGTAGGAAAAGCCGTCAATCCTGCCGACAGCAATGGGGATACCTGGATCGCCGCATGGGCTGGAGATGGCAATCTATACTCGCCATCGAACGACACCAGAGGATTCCACAAAGCGTGCAATGCAAATATTGCCTTCAATCTTTTAGAGGGAACGGACCCCTTCCAACTCCGCGGAACCACAGTCAATCCCATGAGCGAATATGGGCGGGAGTCTCAGCTTGGACCCGATCATTGCAGTTGGAAATCAAGTGGCTGCATCTGGCTCGATGGCGCGCTCTACTGGGTCGTCGCACGCCACCATTATGGAGACGATAGCGGCGATCCCTACAAACGCCAGACAGCGCAGAACGCCAGCATCATCCGTAGCACGGATTTCGGCAAGACCTGGACACGCACGGCGCAACAGAACTACGACCACCCCATGTTTTCCGGCCGGCGTTTCGCCACTCCGTACTTCATCCAGTACGGATATGGCCACCGGGCTGTAAAGGAAGATAACGCGAACAATTTCATCTATGCCACAGCGAACAACGGCTTCTGGGATTGCGGCGATGATGTTGTACTCGGGCGCGTCGCTCGATCGAAAATGAGTCTTCTAAATGGGCAGGACTGGGAGTACTACACCGGCGGAGACGGGATGAAGAATACCGCCTGGTCGTCCAATATGCAGGATGCGAAACAACTCCTCGCCCAACCTCGCCGATTCGGGATGACCGGCGCCATCTATCTTCCATCGCACCGCAGATATTTCATGATCGGGTGGTATTATCCCGCGGGCGGCGGAAAGATGAAGGGTGCATCCGTCCACACCATCTGGGACTTCTATGAATCTCCCCGGCCCTGGGGTCCCTGGACTCAGATCGGTTCCTACCCGTCTACTCCCTCAGGATGGTACTCCCCGGAAGTGTGCCCCCGGTTCCAGTCTGAAAACCGCGTGGTCGCGCTGACCGCCGGGAATTGGAATGATGCAGAAAGTTATCGGCTGACGATCGTTCCGCTCGAACTCACAACGTAGTGCGAAAACGATTCCTCCGATTCGCCGCAACCGGAATAAATCACTATCCTGAGAAAAGAGATGGCACCCGATGTCCAATCCATGAACTCTGCGCCGGAAAAGCGGAGCCCGCGCGCTGTCGTTGCCGCTCTAATTCTTCGCGGCAACCAGGTTTTCATCTGTCAGCGCAAGGCTGGTACCGCGATGGGGCTACAGTGGGAATTTCCCGGCGGAAAGATTGAACCGGGCGAGACTCCGGAAGAGGCGCTCCGCCGCGAACTCCAGGAAGAGCTGGGCATCGAGGCCAAAATCGGCCCTTACATCGCGGAAATCCAGCACAACTATAGAAACGGCAGCTCCATTCATCTGCGTTTTTTCGCAGTGCACCGCTTCGAAGGTGAAATCGAGAACCGCATCTTTGAAGACATTCGCTGGGCTGAGCTCCGCGACCTTCCCGCCTACAATTTCCTCGCCGCCGATCGGAAATTCATTCGTGACTTGGCGCAAGGAAAAATCCTGTAACACGCAAGCTCGCCAAGACAAATCTATCGGCGATCAGCTATGCACGAACAACAGGGATACCGACAGTCCAATTACCACAATAGCGGTGATCCACGCGACGAAGTTGAACCAGCTCTTGTTGGTATGCCTCCCCATCAGCTCCGGCTTGTTGATGAGAATCAGCATCAGGATCATCACTACGGGCAGCAGCACGCCGTTGAGTACCTGTGATCGGATGATGACGGTAACCAGCGGGAAGTTTGGCCACAGGACGATTCCCGCACCCGCGACGATCAGCAGGGTGTACAGCCAGTAAAATACTGGCGCTTCGCGAAAGCTCTTGTCGAGGCCGGACTCGAAACCCATTCCTTCGCAAACCGTATACGCCGTCGACAGCGGCAAAATCGACGCGGCGAACAACGATGCATTGAACAGTCCGGCGGCGAAAAGGATAAAGGCATATTCGCCGGCCAGGGGCTTCATCGCCTCCGCGGCATCAGCGGGCACCTGGATCTCACCCATGCCATGCACAAACAGCGTCGCCGCGCACGCCACCACGATGAACCATCCGACGATGTCCGTCAACAATGACCCGACAATCACATCCGCCCGCGAAGGTCCCAGCTGCTTCACGTTCGTGCCTTTTTCGACCACGGAAGACTGCATATAAAACTGCATCCATGGCGAAATCGTGGTGCCAATGACAGCCAGCGTCATCGCGATGTAACCGGGTCGGCGCCAAACCGTATGCGGCGGAAGTTTCACCGTCGCCAGCAGCGCGGTGTGCCAGGCGGGATGAGCAAAGAAGCCTGCGAAAATGTAAGAGATGTACACCGCGGAAGCGACAAGAAAAATCTTTTCGACACTCTTGTAATCGCCTTTGACAACCAGAAGCCACACCAGCGCGGCGCAGATGGGCACGGAGATATATTTACTCACGTGGAACAGCTGCATGCTGCCGGCAATCCCGGAAAACTCCGCCATGACGTTGCCGAAGTTCACAATCACCAGCAGGACCATCATCACAAACGTGATTCGCAGGCCAAATTCCTCGCGAATCAGGTCGCTCAATCCCTTTCCCGTCACGACGCCCATGCGGGCGCACATTTCCTGCACGACGATCAGCGCCAGCGTGATCGGAATTAGGGTCCACAGCAGCTTGTAGCCGAACTGGGCGCCCGCCTGCGAATACGTGAAGATTCCACCCGCGTCGTTGTCGACGTTTGCGGTGATAATGCCTGGTCCAAGGACTGCAAGGAACAGAACGAGTTGGCTCTTCCAACGCCGCTGCATGGCTTCGCTCCGGATGTTTCAGGGTACATGATCGCAGCGGACTTTCGGTTCTCCAGCGTCGCGCGAACGGAGGAGTTCGAGGAACCGCCGCGCCCTCGATGGCCCGGCAGGATCGTCCGCAGCGCGAACATTTGCCCAAATGTGAGCCGGGATACGCGACGAAAATAACACAATCGTATTCGGATTCGATAACAACGCGGCCGACAGCAGCAACGATGCGAGCATTTCAGAGTCGGTCAGATTGACGTCGAGTTCATCGGACCAGCGGCGGCAGAGCGCCGGATCGCGGTTGAGAGTTTCTCCTATCGCCCCAATAGCGCCGGAGATCGTCCGATGGTAAATGCAGAACGCTCCCGGGAAATCCGGCTCCGGATCGAGCACGGACCACCCAAATTGCAGCACGCTGCAGTACTCGCGATGTCGTTGCCGCAACTCGCCAAGGTTGCTTCGCTCGGTGCCGAGGCCATACATTCCAATGCGACCCGCCTTCGACATCCGCTGCAGCCAGGGCAGCAGATCGGAGCCATCCAAATCCTCAGCCTTTACTTCATGTAATAACCATAAGTCGATGTGTTCAGTGCCCAATTCGCGCAGACTGCTCTCGAGAGAACGCTCGGCCTCCTGCGCCGAAAAACGCGCTCTGGTTTTCAATCCTGCGGCGGCGTGTGCCAAACGCTTTTTGAGATATGGCACCTGTCGAACGATCGGACGCGCCACATTCGTTGCAAGATTCACAAGACCAGGACGCCGCGGCGGAAGAATTCCATATTTCGTCACCACAGTAATCTGGTCGCGCTTTCCGCGCAGAAGTATTCCCAGGCAGTGCTCCGCCATTCCGTGCCCGTAAGACGGCGCAATATCGAAGTGCCGAATTCCCGCATCGTAGGCCGTCTCCAGCAAGCGCAGCGATTCGCGTTCGGTCAGTCCGCCCATCAATCCGGAGCCTCCAAAGCCCAAGCGTGTAGTCCGGCGAGCGCTGCCAGGCAGGTCGATGGTTTCAAGCATGCGCGTTCGCCTTCACCAGGTGATCGGCGAGTCGAAGAGCCAGTGCGATCAGCGTGTGCGTGGGATTCGAAGATCCTGAACAGGGGAAAACGGAAGCGCTGCACACGTGCGCGTTGTCGATCCCATGCAATCGCAATTGCGAGTCTACGATTCCCTCCGATGCGTTCCTAGCCATCCGTGTGCCGCCCATGTGGTGGTGACTGTCGTCAAAAGTGATATCGCGGTAGCCGCTCTCGGCCGCCAGCTCCGGTTGAGGTACGAGTTGTGCGAGACCGAGACGGGCAAAGGCCCGCTGCGCCTGCTCTGTAAAACAGCGGATGGTCTTCCATTCGAGCGGCGACACTCGCCAGTCAAGCCGGGCGCGCAGCAATCCCGCGGCATCCCGGGTATCGAGCAGCGTGATTGAACTCTTCGACAGAGGCTCCTGCTCGCAGTGTGTCCGCAGCCAGAAAGTGGACTCTTTCGGCCACGCTGCCTGGCGATGCACGCCATACCCGTACGCCAGCCGCAACATCGTCGGAAGCTGCCGCAGTAGACCGGGAAGATCTTCGCCGCCCGCATGGGAAACGCGGCCGCGGACGAAATCGCGCGCCAGCGATTTGATTCGCCGTAATTCCGTCTCCGCCGGGTTGATGCAGGTGATCGATGCGGCGATGTTCAAAACCTTTTCCTGCTGCTGCACGGGATACGCGAGCCGGAACTTGGGATGATACTTGTATCCGCCGAGATAAAGATTGGCGAACCATCGTCGAAGTTTTGCGGCATCGTTTCCTGGCACGCGGGCCGCGTTCCAGTCGATGTGACTCTGAAAATGGCATCCCAGCAGTCCGCTGCGATTCCACGACGGAACCTGCGAACTCGGCAACGGCTGCAGGAGAAAACGAACCGATTCGATTGTTCCCAAACACAACACATACAGGGCAGCCGCAAAAGTATGTGCCTGCCCAGCCGGAGATTTGCATTCTATTCCCCGCACCCGCGAGCCATCTTCCCCGAGCAGCATTGCCGTAGCAGTTGCATGAAGCACGACCCGCAGATTGGGCGATTCCAAAGTCTCCCGATACAAGCGGGCAAAATTCGCCTCCGGGCACCAGCGCGTGAAATACGCATCGAAAGCTTCCCCCAGATCCGGCGCTCCCGTTTTCATTTCTCGCCAGATTTCCCTCTCGCTGCGTGTGACATGCGCGAGACCCTCAGCGGCCAGAGCCCGCTCGTAATAAGCAGCCAGCTCCTCCTTTGAGATCGGCCATCCGCTTCCCGGTATCCAGGGTCGTGCGGCGAAATCCTGCTCACCCAATTCGAGCACCTGGCCACCCCAGGCGATCGTCGTTCCTCCCAGCGCGCGGAACCGGCCGGTGTTCGCGCCTCGATGCGGCTGTCCTGTATAGGAACATTGGTTGAGTGCGTCGGCGGCCGGTTCAAGTTCCGCGCCGCCGCTTTCGAGCAGCAGCACCCGCTTGCCCTGCCGCACAAGTTCTGCAGCCAGCACAATGCCCGCCGCGCCTGCGCCAACGATGCAGACATCGGCGGAAAATTCCGGCGGGTTGGGATCGCGTTCGAGGTCGTAAATCATTTGCTCGTGCGGTTCCCGTGGATTTCCGGCAGCAGCTCCTCCAATGCATGGAGCGCCTTCGCGAGCTGCGTGTCGTTGTCATATCCACACGATACGGCGCGCCGCTGGCCTGCGGCGGCGATGCGCGCCCGAGCTGATTCATCCTCCAAGTACATGCGGCATTTCTCCGCGCACTCTTCGATGCTTGAAAAGAACACCGCCTCTTCATCCTCCTTGAACCGATCGCTGTGCCCCGGCGAACGCTCCGCCAGTAAAAATCCTCCGCAGGCTGCAATTTCAAAGCTCTTATGCGCGTACTCATCCTGATTGCCATGGGTCAGGAAACTCAGGTTGATCTTCGATTTCCAAACGCCCTCGCGATACTGCGCGTCATAGAGTTCGCCTTCCTTCGGATAGAGCGCGGCCAGAGCGTCACCGCCGAGTTTGCGCTTCCATATGCGCGGGCCGGAGATGATGATGGGCAGATGAAATCTCTGCCAAAGCTGCGTAAGAAACTCCGCCCGATTGTCGTAAGGCGTGCCGATGAACGAAACCTCTCGTGTCCTGTCGCGGTCGGACCAGCCGGCTGGCGGAGGGAAATGCACGCTGGGTTCGAATGCGGTCTGCACCTTGACCACACGGCGTGCTCCCCGCTGCAGATAGGCCGCCACACTGACATCGCGCTGCTGGATGTGCAGGTCGTATTCCGGGATGGTGCGCACATAAAGGCGAAAGCCGGGATCACGCCGAGGACCAAAAGGATTGTCGATCATGTAGTCGACCGTGGCGATACCCAGGGCGCGCAGCTGCCGCAGGGTGCTGCCGCGATTGAACAAGGGCTTGTCGAACCATACCGCATCCACATCATGTTGCTGTGCCAGCCGCAGAACATCTTCATTCATGCGCTTGACGGTGGGGCCAATCTGCAACCGATATCGCACGCGCGCCAGGATGGGATTGCCCTGTGACTCATACCGAGTGATGTCGATGGGAAAGACTGTGTGTCCCAGCCGCTCTAACGAGCGCTGCCGATAGAGACCATACCAGCCGTAATTCATCGGCGCGATGTAAAGGATACGCAGGGGTCGGTTCGGCATAATTTGAGCGGTCTCATTAAATGATCTTGGATTCGCTTACGACTGCTGCCGCATGAAGGCAATCACCTGATCCGCGTTCACAACCCCGACCAGGTTATTCTGCTCATCGACCACCGGCAGCGAGTACAAATTGTAGCGATCGAACAGTTCGGCGACCTGCTTGTCGTGCATGCCTGCCGGACAAGTGACGAAGCGTGATTCGCTCAAGGCCGCTACTTTGGTTTCCGGCTGTGCCAGCAGCAGCCGTGCCAACGGTACCACTCCGTCCAGAACGCCTTCCTCATTGACAAGATAGACAGCGGTGACCGTCTCGGGATCGTCGTCGAAGTTGCGCAGCGCTTCAACCGCCTGCGCCACCGTGGTTTCTGCCGGAACGGCGATGTAGTTGGTGGTCATGCGCCCGGCTGCGGAATGTTCGCTGAACTCGAGCAATTCTTTCACCTCCTCGCGTTCCTCGGGTTCCATCTCCTCGAGGATTGCATCGGAGCGCTCTTTGCGCAGCTCGCCCAGCAGGTCGGCGGCGGCGCTTGGGTCCATCTCCTCCATAATGTCGGCGGCGCGTTCGGAGTCCATCGACTCAAGCAGCTGCTTTTGCAACTTCGGTTCCACCTCTTCCAGCGCCTCGGCGGCAACTTCCTCATCCAGCGTGTTGAAGATTGCCTGGCGCTCGGCCGGCGCGAGGTCTTCCAGAATGTCTGCCAGGTCCGAAGGATGGAACTTCGCAAGACGCTCGTGAGAGATTTTCAAGCGCACCCGACGCGCTGGGTCGGCTTCGATCAGATCGACAAAATCCCACGGAATCACCTTGGAGGGAATGCGCGAAACCAGACGTTCGACCGCATGCTTAGTCGCCAGGCCTTTCAAAAGCCGCCGCATTGCACCGCGAGTGCCGACCTCAACCTCGACTGGACGCATGTCTCCGCCGCACTCGATCGGAAACCAGAACAGCACGACATCGTTGACGCGAACAACTTTTCTTCCGTGGACGTCGATGATCTGCTGATCCATCAGGTCGCGATCGAGCAGCAACAACGGTTCGCCCATGCTGAATAAGCGGGGCTGAGCATCGCCGCGCAGACGCAGCCTGCCCCCCGGCAGAGGTTCCAGTCCGCTGGGAGCGACCGCCTTGGGTTCATTTTTCGGGCCCCAGACCAGCGCGGAAACCACAGGCGGCCGCACGCCTGGAGTGATCGCGATCTCGCGCACGCGTCCCAGCGGGCGATCGGCGGAATCGACGATAGGCGTGCCCAGCAGCAAGGAGAGATGCACAACGAGATGTTCCTCCAGTTCTTCGACTGGATTGCGCTCTTTTGTTTTCCGCAGTTCGTCGGTTTGCATCGTCGAATTTCTCTCTTTTGATACTGCTGTGAGTAGTCTACTCAACGCTTGCCGAAGGGGTAGGCCGGGCAAAAAAACATCCGGTTTGCGGTTCGGGACATGCTCCCCTGAGCAGATCTGCCTTGACACTGGGACAAATATGCAAGCACACTGCCCGTGTAGATCATTTCTGCGCAAATATTGGTAGCGACCGCCGCAAACGAACACATCCAACGATTGTAAGCAGACACGTTCCAGCGGCCCGAGGCATGTGGTGGATTCCATGGTAAGTCGATTTAGCTACACTTTGGACTCATCGCTTGAGAGCGTGAACAAAGTGGAAGAGGCGGCCGAGCAGCTCGCCCAGAAGTCGGGGCTGGACGAGGACAGCATCTTCCAGATCACGATGGCGGTGCGGGAAGCCGCCGTCAACGCTGTGCTGCATGGCAATGCCTACGATCCGCAAAAGAAGATAACTGCTTCGTTTGAGAACACCGGATCCTCCCTGGTGATCCGCATTAGCGATCAGGGGCAGGGACTGGATCCCGCGACACTGCCCGACCCGCTGGCCCCAGAAAACCTGCTGAGCGGCTCCGGCAGGGGGATTTTCCTCATTCGGTCATTTATGGACGAGGTACACTTCAAGCTACTGCATCCGGGCACCGAGTTGACCCTAATCAAGAATTTAGTTCCAACCCAGAAGAGCATTTAAGGAGGATTATTCCGTGAGTATGAAGATTAGTACCCGCCAAGTGGATGGAGTGACCATTCTCGATCTAAGCGGTCGCATTACCCTGGGCGAAGGCAGCGTGCAATTGCGCGATGCGGTTCGTGAACTGCTGTCCAAAGGGCAGAAACATATCCTGTTGAACCTGGCAGACGTCAATTACATCGACAGCTCCGGGATCGGAGAGCTGGTGAGTGCGTTTACCACGGTGCGCAACCAGGGCGGCGAGCTCAAACTGCTGAAGCTCACCAAGAAGGTCCACGATCTACTGCAGATCACGAAACTTTATACCGTGTTCGACATCAAGGATGACGAGGCGCAGGCAATCGGTTCATTCAAAACGTCCTAGCAGCTCCCTGCAGGCAAGACAAGGGCTGCTCAATGCGAGCAGCCTTTTGTTTTGCAATTTCCACGCAGCTTTATTGGCTCGCAGCCGGGAAATTCACCTTCGGCGCCTGCTGTGCTGCGGCAGATGCGGCGAAGTACGCATCGTTGCGCTTGTAACCGGCCATGCCGGCCCAGATGCTGTTGGGGAAGAGGCCGATGAAGGTGTTGTAATCCTGCAGCGCCTGGTTGTAACGACGACGCTCGACCGCGATGCGGTTCTCGGTGCCCGCCAGTTCGTCCTGCAGGTTTAGAAAGTTCTGGTTGGAGCGGAGTTGGGGATAATTCTCCGAAATCGCAAGCAAACGGCCCAGCGCGCCGTCGAGCTGTCCGTTGGCGGCAATCTCTGACTTCGGATTACCACGCGCGCCCAGCAGTGCCGCCCGGGCGTTGGCAATGTCGGCGAATACGGTCGTTTCATGCGCCGCGAAACCCTGCACCGTTGCTACCAGGTTGGGGATCAAGTCCGCCCGGCGCTGCAGGACCACTTCCACCTGCGACCAAGTCTGTTTTACCTGCTCGTTTTTGGTCACCATTTGATTGCGGGCGCTGACATAGCTTCCAAAGACCAGCAGGCCGATAGCTGCGAGCACTATGACGATTACCAGGACCACCATTCCCGTTCGTTTCATCTTGATCGTTCTCCCTCGAAACCCTCTTTGAATGCGTTAAATGTCTGAATGAAGCGTTACCAGCTTCCGGACGCGCCCCCGCCTCCGGAGCTGCCGCCGCCGAAACCGCCGAAACCACCGCCACCTTCGCCGCCTCCGAAGCCACCCCGACCGCCGCCACCCAGAATGTTGCCCAGAATCGTCCCGAGAAGGAATCCTCCCCATCCGCTGGAGCCGGATCGAAGCAGCGAAATGAAGACGAAGATCACGAATATCGCCAACAGGATGTCACGAACTCCCAGCTTGGGATTGGCTTTAAGCTCTGGAACCGGCTGCATTGCCGGGCTCTGCAGGGTTACGCCCGCATCCTTGGCAATGACCTGCGCGACGTTCTGAGTACCGAGCGTGATCGCCGCATCGTAATTTCCCTGCCGCAGATACGGCACCATTTCGCGACCGATCTCGCCCACCTTGCCGTCGGGCAGAATTCCTTCGAGACCGTATCCCACCTCAAAGCGGTAATGGTGGTCCTCGGTCGCAACCAGGAGAAGCAATCCACGGTCGGACCCTTTGGCGCCCACCTTCCATTGGTCTTCAAGCCGTGTCGCGAAATCATCGATTGTGTCGTCGCCCGTCGTTTTGACGGTAACGACAGCGATTTGCGCTTTTGCCTGACGATCCACTGCCGTGCACAACGCTTCCAGCTGGGTGCGCGTTGCCGGGGAGAGCACGTTGGCGAAGTCATTCACATAGCCGGTCGGCTTCAGATCGCCGATCTTCTCGGCGCGTGCAATCGACGCGAACATAAGCGGCGCGATCAAGAGAAGCAGCAGCGTGGCAAGGCAACGATTCCACGCCCTTGGCTGGAACCGCAGTCGGTGCTGGAGGTCGCAAAAATGGGGTCGCACGCAATTCGACCCGTGCCGTAGCCTCAAGGTGATGGGTAGCATCCTGTGCATGATTGTACGACTTCGCCGGTTTTCTCTGTCCCTCGGACCTGCTACGGCGACGGCAGCGGGTGGAATCGCATCTACCGAAGAGTGAGGCGGAGCGACTCGCCCCTCTATCCACTGAAAGATAGACTGAAGGAAAGAGTGCAGCCAAATGAAGACGAACAGAACCTTTCTGGCGCTGGGAGCAATTGCTGGCGCGGGGTGGATCGCTTTCTCCGTCGCCCGCAGAAGCCGGCTCGACCGCTCGCTTGCGGGCAAAGTCGTTCTGATCACCGGCGGCTCGCGCGGCTTCGGATTGGCGCTGGCTGAGGAGTTCGCCAGCCGCGGGGCAAGGCTAATCCTTACCGCGCGGGATGCAGGCGAATTACGGCGCGCGAGAGAGAAATTGCTTGCGCTCGGGATCGGGCTGCAAGATGCGGACGTGCGAACCATCCCATGCGATCTGACGGACTACGAACAGACCCAGCGAATGATCGCGCAGGCTAGCGCCGAATTCGGCCAGATCGACATCCTGGTCAATAATGCTGGAATCATTACGGTAGGCCCAGTGGAAGACCAGTCCCTTGCGGCATTCAAGACCGCGATGGAAAGCAACTACTACACCATGCTGCACGCAACCCTCGCTGTCATGCCGCAGATGCTGGAGCGCCGGAGCGGAAGGATCGTGAATATCACGTCAATCGGCGCCAAATTGGCCGTACCGCACCTGCTGCCCTACTCGGCCAGCAAGTTCGCAGCGCTAGGATTTTCGCAAGGCTTGCACGCGGAGCTGCGCGCCAAAGGGATTTGGGTCACCACCGTGTGTCCCGGGCTCATGCGGACCGGCTCGCATCGTCATGCGCTGTTCACCGGCGACCGCGAGAGGGAATATCGTTGGTTCAGCCTGGGAGCGAGTCTGCCTGGAGTTTCCACCAGCGCGAAAAGCGCAGCCCGGCAGGTTGTGGAGGCAACGGCCAAAGGACGAACGGAAATCACGATTACCCCGCAGGCACTCCTGGCGGCTACTCTGGCGCAGGCACTCCCCGCGTACACAGCCGGGTTGATGCATTGGGTAAACTCATCTGGTTCTTCCACGAGCCTCGTCGACGCGCGGTGAATCGATGGCTCGCGGCAGCGAGGTGCGCCAGAAGGAAGTGACGCCGTTGACGCAACTGGGAAGTAACGCTGCCCGTCGATACAACGAGAACGCCGTCGATCGCTGACGCCGTCGCTATTATTTGAACTTTATGTTCTCACTCTGCGCCACCTGCGTGATCTGCTGCGAGCGGGCATCCGTGGTGTTTCGCAACTGCATTGCCACTGATCCCAGGTCTGCCGAGTTTGGCATGGAGGAAGCTTCGCCCAGGACTTTCTGATCGTCTCTCACATATCCATCCATCTCGCTTAAATACATCGCATCGAAAGGCGTGCCGGTAAGTTTCTTCATTTTCTTCTCGGCCTGACGGGTCTGATCTGGAACGGGCAATTCGATCGGCATGCCTGAACTGTTTGCACGTGACGTTGCATTGTTCAGCGCCATTTCATCCCTGCGATTTTCAGAAATCACCTGTTGCGCCAGTTTCTTTACGTTTTCATTTGTGCTGTTCTTCAGCGCCAGCTTGCTCAAATCCGATTCGGCTTTGCTGTTCCTGCGCATGGTTGCCACAAATTGTGTCTCCGGATTGTTTTGCATTGCCATGGACCCGTTTGGCTGCATGTCGTTCGGACGCATACCCGGCTGGTTCATCCCTCCCTGCGGTGGCCCGCCCATCGAGGAGCCGCTGCGCATCTGGCACAGTGCGCCGGCCGTCGTCAGCAGCAGCCACATCGAGAGCATTGCCAAGCTCGAAAAGTTGAAGATATTCCGTTTCACCTTGCACCCTCCGCCCATACTGGAATTGCTTCTGCGCCACCCCCAAATGCTGCCGGAGGTCACACAGACAGTCTTCCTGTTGGATGACGAATGGAGACAGGATGGCGAAGACGTTATTGAAGCTTGATGTTCAATTGCCCTGCGAGCGCGGCAATCCGCTTGACACGACCATTGGCTGAATCCCACATCTTTCTACCCACCGGACTGATTCCCGGAAATTCCATCATTGCGTATGCGCTGTGGCCGACCTGCTGGTCATTTTCGGCATACTTATTCATCTGGACCAGGTACATGCGGTCAAATTGCGGACCTGTGAGGGTCTTCATCTGCTTCTCCGCGGCATGGCCTTCGACCGCCTGGCGGGTACCTTCCAGCGCTGGATTCGGGAACGTTCCTGTTTTGTCAGGAGCAAACTGCTTGGCATCGTTGTCGAGCAGGAGATTCTCTTTGATGACCTCGAGGGCAAATCTATGAATACGGTGATCGCGGCTGCGCTTCAGGGCCAGATTGCTCAGATTGATTTCCATGGCCATATTTTCGCGAATCGCGTCGGAGGTATGCTGCTGGGTGAACGCCACGTTGTTTTCCGGCGCCATTGGGCCGTCCGGCCTCATGTTGGGGGACATGCCATATTGATTGGGCGCGCCGTTCTGGCCCGTTTGATAAGAACCGGCCTGCACCCGGCCAGGGACGAAGGACATTCCCAGCAACAGTCCTGCGACTGCGAGTGCGGCAGTGGAAGATCTATCAACACATGGCTTCATTTCCGATTCTCCGATGATGGGGATTTGCTGGCACGCCTGCTGCCCTTAGCAAGGCCGTAGAACGTCTGCAAAACAAGACTGAAGCTACCTTCAATGATGGTCTCGCCTGGCAGGGAGTTTACTTTTCGTGTTCAAAGCCCGCAAGCTAATGATTATGGACCGTCCGGTGTTGCAAGTTCTAGATGTTTCTCGTGTTCTCGATACGCCGGATCGTCCGACACTTTTGCTGCGCGGTGTCAGCTTCGACCTGGGGCGCGGACAGGTGCTGGCCGTTCTGGGGCCGAGCGGCGCCGGGAAGAGCACCTTACTGCGCATGTTGAACCGCCTAGATGAGCCCAGCGGAGGGAAACTGTTGCTGGACGGGGAAGACTATCGACACATCGAACCTGGAAAGCTGCGGCGACGGATCGGAATGATAATGCAGCGGCCGTACCTGTTTCCCGGAACAGTCGCTATGAACGTGAAGTATGGTCCGGCTCAGGCTGGAGTGACGCTATCGGTCTCGCAGGTTGAAGATCTTCTCGAACAGGTCGGAATGGCTGGATACGCGGAGCGCGATGTGGCAACGCTTTCCGGTGGAGAAGCGCAACGCATTTCCATTGCGCGGGCGCTCGCCAACCAGCCCGAAATATTATTGCTAGATGAGCCCACGTCCGCGCTCGATCCGCAGGCGAAGGAAGGAGTCGAACGATTACTGGCCGGATTGGTGCGAGAGCGGCACGCAACCTGTGTGTGGGTGACGCATGATCTGGCGCAGGCCGCTCGGGTGGCCGATCTGGTGCTGCGGATCGAAGCGGGCGAGGCGGTTGCGTGGGGCACGCCGCAGGAGGTTCTGAATGCTTAAGCTGCTATTTCACACACAGTTGTCGCTGGGGCTGGCACAGGCTGTCACGGTAGCCATAACGACGCTGATTATTGCCTGGTTTGCGGCGCGACACGGCGCGAGGATCGGAAGGGAAATTCCCTTCGCGCTGCTGCGAGGACTGGTGCAGATTCTGCTGGTGGGCGCGCTGCTGGCGTTGCTGATGCGCGGCCCGTGGTGGACCTCCATTCCGCTGCTGGTCGTAATGATTCTTACCGCTGCCAGCATCGTGCGGCGGCGTGTTCCGGAACTGCCCGGCGCCTACAGCCTGTCGCTGTGGTGTATGAGCTCGGGCGCAGGTGGCGTGATTCTGTTCATGACCGCCGTGGGAATTATCGAGCCGAAAATTACGATTTTGATCCCGGTCGGCAGCATGGTCATTGCGCAGAATATGAACATCCAGTCTCTTTTTCTCAACCGCTTTCTGGCCGAGGTAGAATCCCATCGCGGCGAAATCGAATCAGCGCTGGCGCTCGGTGCCACTCCGGAGAACGCCGCCGCGCTTTATCTGCGCGCCTCCTTCCATGCCAGCCTGATTCCCGCAGCCGACAATTTGCGCTCACTCGGCATCGTTTGGATTCCCGGCATTATGACCGGCATGTTGCTCTCCGGCTCTTCGCCAATATATGCAGCGCTTTATCAATTCGTTGTGCTGGGAATGATTTTTACTGCGGGCGGACTTAGCTGCCTAACGGCAACCTACCTCGCGCCCCGCCGCATATTCACCGTTCATCAGCAGCTTCGGCTGCTGCGGTCAGCAGCTTCCAGGGGCTGACTTGGACCTCAACGCGTACCCTGCACCCCATACACCATGAATGGCGCGTCTTCGCTGTAGTCGTGCTCGATGCCGGGACCTTTCAACCGGAACACGATCGCATATTCCCCGTTCGTCAATTTCAGCTTTGGGTTCTCGAGCGGAAACGCCGTAGTCGCGACCAAGCTGCCGTCTTCCGCGGTCAACCAGCGGACCGGCTCCTCAGCCAGCTTTTCTCCGCTCGCGTTCATAAGAACAAAGCTGGCCTTCCAATCCTTCGACGGGCGATCGGCCAGCTTGCCGACTGGCGTGATTCTGACGAGTGTCCATACCACGTCCTGCGGCGAATACTGATGCGTCGGATCCAGGTCAAGATCGCAATTACCTGCACGCAGGTAGTCCACACTTTTCGGCGCGCCGGCAGCCTGGGTGGAGGGAGGAGCGAACACGCAACTATCTCCGAGCACCACGGAGCTGATCATCACGGAGTCGCCCGTGGTGGGCTCGACGGTGAAGGGCGTGTCCACAGCGGCGGCGATCTTTCCGGTTTCGTCCCCTGCAGCGACACGCAGCAGATACGCTCCGGGACCCACGTCAATCGCCGTATTCCAGACCGGCTGCGTACCCCTCCATTGAAGGCGGCCGACAGTCGTGTTCAGCATGTAGCCGCTGCTGGTCTGTTCCAGTTGCAGCGCCGTTTCCAATTGCGAGGGCGGCGGAGTTGTGCTCGTCCAGAAAAATCCGGTGGTCGCGATCTGGGTGCCCGTCTTTCCATCCCGGTGAGGAAAATACGCGAGCTGGGTCGCCATTTCGAGCGGCGTAGAACCAGCGGATGGAGGATGCCTGAGAGCATGGCGCAAGGTGGAGGACACCTTGGACAATTCCTCGAGCTGCCCTAGGTTCGGCGCGATATAGTACGGCGGCACATTGAGTATCATTCCGGGCCGGCGTGCAGTGACCGCAACCACGTGAAGTTGTCCGTCCATCTGCTTTACATCCAAATGCAGATTGAGCTGGTAAGCGCCCATGCTGTCGCGCCGAATTTTCTCAAGCGTCTCGGCGACGGAACCGGAAATCCATCCTGCCATGTGGCCCTCCCCAGAAACGAGCAGCCAGGGTCCATCACCCGTCACATATAGATACGGAGAGAGTCCGCGCAGCCGATCAACTTCTTCCGCGCTGTCGGCCGCGTAGATGACTACCCCTGCATCGCGCGCAGCAGAAGCAATATCTTTGACCTGAAACGCCTCATACACCACCTCGCCCTGGTCGACCAGCACCTCATGGAAAATATCGCCCAAGGTCATCACCACGCGACGGCCGGTCAGATCGCGCATGCTTGCGATCGCCAGAGTCGCGGTAACTCGCCAGTCCGTCAGACTGATATCGGCGGCGTTCTCCTGGTCGATCTGTTGCAAGGCGGCAACGGTGGTTTTCAGATCGCGCGTGTAGGGCGCTTGGTTGCCATTGTCGTCCAGGATGGAAATGTTCCAATTCATGTGCTGTTCGTGACTTAAGTCGGCAATGGCTTGATTCAAAACCTTCCTGCGATCGAGTGGCATGCCGAGAGGCAACACAATCAGCAGGTTGACCTGGTCCTGTTCCTCGCCAGCGTTTGCGTCGGCGGTATTTGCCGACCCTCTTGAGAGCTGAAACGAACGCGGCTGGCCGTCAATATCGAGACTGAAGTCGGAACTCGACAAATCCTTGACTGGAGTGGCAGTCTGACGATCGACAGCGGTCATGGGAATCTGGACGGTCTGCGCCTGCTGCACGAATTCCGGAACTATTTTTTCCTGAGCGATCTGGGCCCGGGCGGAAACGCCGGACATTCCCAACGCACTCACGACTATGGCCGCAATCGGAACCCAATAGTTTTTCTTCACTCGACACTCCGTGGCTTCTTTACGCGAACGCTATGTTCCGATCGAGCGTAGTCTTTCAGTTTATCCGGCCAGCACCCTATATTGGATGTTGGTATCGATGGACACGCGACCCTTATGAATCCAACAGCTCCCATTGCCCGCAAAGACCCTCGCACACTTCAATTGCACGGCCACACGCGTCAGGATGATTACGCCTGGTTGCGCGAAAAAGAAAGCCCGCAAACTCTCGAATACCTGAACGCCGAGAATGCTTATACCGCGTCCGTGATGAAACCGGCGCAGCCGCTGATCGACAAACTATATACGGAGATGCTGAACCATATCCAGCAGACCGATGTCTCTGTTCCTTATC
This sequence comes from uncultured Acidobacteriota bacterium, assembly GCA_963744615.1. Classification (GTDB taxonomy): domain Bacteria; phylum Acidobacteriota; class Terriglobia; order Terriglobales; family Acidobacteriaceae; genus JAKAAZ01. The sequence goes on along the minus strand of CAVUUE010000003.1, from coordinate 414,484 downwards.
GCGATGGGCGTTTCGATTATTATTCCCGCACGCAGGAAGGCAAGCAGTATCCGTTCTATTGCCGAGTTCCTGCCAGCGCGACCTCGACCACGCGCCCCGTCCCTCCTGTAAACGGGTTTCCCCATGAAGAAATTCTTTTGGACGTGAATCAATTGGCCGAGGGCCATGCGTTCATGTCAATTGGCATCTCGACAGTTACCGACGATGGAAACTGGCTGGCATATACGACGGACAATACCGGCTTCCGCCAGTACACGCTGCACGTGAAGAACCTGCTGACCGGGCAAACCATGCCGGCGCTGGCAGAACGCGTAGGAAGCGTCGCCTGGGCTGCCGACAATCGCACTCTCCTCTATAGCGTGGAGGATGAGGAAACCAAGCGGCCATACCAGGTGTTTCGGCGGACTCTAGCCTCCGACACCTCGGCGTTCTCACAACCTCAACTCGCCTGGGAAGATGCCGACGAACGCTTCAACGTGGGCGTGGGACGCACACGCGATGGGCGTTATCTGATCGTGGAATCGTCCAGCCACACGACCAGCGAGCAATGGTTTTTGCCCGCGGATAAACCTGACGGAGAATTTCGCTGTGTTGAGGCTCGTCGCGATGAAATTGAATACTACGTCGATCATCGCGAGGGAATCTTTTTCATTCGCGACCAACGATAGCGGCCGCAACTTTCGCCTGGTTACCGCGCCGGTGACCAACTGCGGGCGCGAACATTGGCAGGAAGTGCTGGCGCATAGAGATGAGGTCATGCTCGAAGACGTAGACCTGTTTCGCGATTTCTACGTCGCGATCGAACGCTTTCAGGGATTGCCGCGCCTGCGCATTCATGACCTGTCGAATCCGGATTCACACGCGAGAGAAATCTTGTTTCCGGAGCCGACCTATACCGCGGCGCCGGGCATCAATCGCGTTTTCGAGACGAACAGGTATCGTTACGCATACTTTTCGCTGGTCACGCCCAGCTCCACTTTCGAATACGACGTTGCGAAGGGCAAGAGCACGCTCCTGAAACAACTGGAGATCCCGGGCGGATTCGATCGGTCGCTCTATGCTTCGGAAAGAATTTTTGCCACTGCACCGGACGGCGTTCAGGTTCCGGTATCTATTGTGTATCGAAAGGACTGCTTCGAGCGCGGCCGAAACCCGCTATATCTCTACGCGTACGGCTCCTATGGATATTCGCTGCCGATTGGATTCAGTGGAAACCGGCTGAGCCTGCTCGACCGTGGAGTGGTGGTGGCGTATGCCCATATCCGCGGTGGCGGCGATATGGGAAAAACCTGGCACGATGCCGGTCGAATGATGAACAAGCTGAATACGTTCACTGACTTTATCGCCGCCACGGAACATCTTGCCGCCGCCGGATACGGCGCTAAGGAGCGAGTGGGCATTGAAGGCGGAAGCGCGGGCGGCCTGCTGATGGGTGCGGTTGCGAATATGCGGCCCGATCTTTTTCGCGTCGTGCTGTCGCATGTTCCCTTTGTGGATGTGATGAACACGATGCTCGACGCGACCTTACCACTGACCGTCGCCGAATATGAGGAGTGGGGAAACCCGAACGAGGAACCCGCGTTCCGGTACATGCTGGGCTATTCGCCGTATGACAACATAGAGGCGAAGAATTATCCCGCAATGCTGGTCAAAACCTCGCTGCATGATAGCCAGGTAATGTATTGGGAGCCGGCGAAGTACGTTGCTAAGCTGCGTAGCCTGAAGACCGATAACAATCTACTGCTGCTGCATACAAACATGCAGGCCGGCCATGGCGGGGCTTCGGGGCGCTACGACTATTTGAAGGAAATTGCCTTCGACTACGCGTTCTTGCTGTGGCAGTTGGGCGTAGAGAGAATTTGAAGGGCAGCGCGACATCAAGGCATTGCAGCCGCAGGCAGCTAGCGTGTCAGCGAACTTCGCGTAGAGCCTGCGAGAAACTTACATCTCCGTTCTTCGTTTCGCTTTGATTTTCCTGTTCCGGAATGCTGTCTCCTTCTCCGGGGGCGAGGAATAGATTCGACTGCAACCCGTGCTGCCGAGTGTACAAATCCCAATAACGTCCATTCCGGGCAAATAACTCAGCGTGGGTTCCTCGCTCAACGATCCTGCCCGCCTCGACGACTAATATCTGGTCGGCGCGGCGAATTGTAGAAAGCCGATGAGCGATTACAAACGTAGTGCGGCCTCGCATCAGGTAGGAGAGGCCTTCCTGGATCATCGCTTCACTTTCCGAGTCGAGGCTGGATGTGGCCTCGTCGAGAATTAAAATGCGAGGATTGGCAAGAATCGCGCGTGCGATGGAAATGCGCTGCCGTTGGCCGCCCGAGAGCTTCACGCCACGTTCACCCACGATGGTTTCATAGCGCTCCGGGAAGCGCTCCGCGAATTCATCCACGCGCGCGATGCGGCAGGCCTCGAGCACCTCGCCTTCTGTTGCCTCGGGGCGAGAAAACTGCACATTCTCCCGGATCGTTCCGTCGAATAAAAATGACTCCTGCAGGACCACGCCGAGCTGCGTGCGATAGTCGCCGAGCCGCACGGTTGCAAGATCAACTCCATCAACAAGCACCTTTCCGCGGTCGGGTTTGTGAAAGGCGCAGAGCAGCCCGATGATCGTCGACTTGCCGGACCCCGACGGCCCAACCAGAGCCGTCACCGTTCCGGGCGGCGCGTCGAAGGAGATGCCATGCAGCACCGGCTTTTCTGGCTCGTACGCGAAGTACACCTCATCGAAGCGAATATCGCCGCGAATTGTGCCGAGCGGAACAGCGCGTTGCGGATCGTTCTCCTCATCCTTTTCCGCGAGGATTTCGCTGGTGCGATCGAGTCCGGCCAGCGCCTCTGTCAGTTGCGTTCCGACCGCGACAATCTGCACAACAGGTGCAATCAGGTAGGCGAGCACCATGGTGTACGTAACGTAATCGCCCACAGTAAGTTTATGCGAAACCACCAGCAGTCCCCCAAGATACATCACCAGCGCGCCGACAAGCCCCAGCACCACAGTCGATGCAAGGCTCATCACCGACTGCGCCGTCAGCGTGCGAATGACATTCTCTAACAATCGCTGCACGCCGCCGGCGAAAATGCGGGCTTCGCTTTCCTCCGCGTGATAACCCTTGACGACGCGCACGCCGCCGAGCGATTCGGTGAGACGGCCTGTGACATCCGCATTGATACGAGACCGCTCGCGAAAAATTGGACGTATGGTTTTGAACGCCATCATCAAGATCAGCGAAAAGACGACGAGGACAACGAAAGCCAGCAAGGTCATCTGTGCGCTGATACGGATAAGAATGGCGAATGCGATCAACGATGCCAGCAGGCCGCCGATGAAATTCACCATACCGGTACCGATAAGATTGCGGACACCTTCAACGTCAGTCATGATGCGAGCGACCAATGTTCCCGTACGGTTGGCGTCGTAAAAAGCCACAGGAAGCCGGCCGATGTGCCGCTGAACCTGAACCCGAAGATCGGTGATGAGCCGTTGCGCGGCAATCGAAAGCAGCTGCGTGAGTCCGTAGGAGGTGATGCCTTGAATCGCCGTCGCGATCAACACTGCACCGATAATCCACGGCAGAACGTGCAGCTGTCCGCGTCGCATGACGTTGTCGATCAGGTATTTAGCGGAAAGTGGCAGCACGAAACTCGCGACGCGGCTGACGACCATCAGCACCAGGCCGAAAGCAAGCATCCAGCGGCGCGGCCGCACCAGCTCCCAGACCTCCGGCAGGACTTTACGCAGCTCCGGCTTTTTCTTACTTTGCGGTCGATCGACCGACGCGCGGCCGGCGGCGGACTCCGCTTTGCGCCCACTGCGCGTTCCCGCATCGATCCATGCTGGTTTGATCGCCATCCGTTATTCCGCCGACACGCGCTGCCGCCGGGCCGCAATAAACGATCGGACGCAGAGCAGCACATAAACCAGGCAAATGGCCGCCATCGCGAGTTCTTCCTTCATCGCGATTGGCCGTACGACAAGCTGCCCGTGCGTCTGGGCGACCAGATCGCCGACGCCGCGCCAGCCCGGGAAGATAAATCCAATGAGGCCGACCGTAACGGCGATATGCATAAAGAGCATCCGGCGCTTGCTGTTGTGTGTGTTCGCAAGCAGCCCGAAAACGCCGAGTAGAATACCGAAATATGCAGGGATCAGCGCGGTGGGTGCGTGGCTGCCGGTGGCGATGAAGACGGCCACTCCCAGCACAATGAGAATCAAAGCGACAACGAGCGTCAGTTTTGCCACGACTGCAAGCCTCCTCTAATTTGGGTGAATGCCACTCTGTTCAGCATAGGCTTTCTGCGCCAGCTCGCTGATAATCCGCTGCACCATTGCTGGAACCGTCTGGTTGATCGAAATTCCGATCGCGTCGCGCGGCGGCTCCAAAGTCGCCAACTGACTGGGCAACAGAGACGGCGGCATGTAATGGCCGTGGCGGCCCTCCAGCCGTCCGCGAATGACGGATGGCGGGCCCGTTCAGATAAAAGAAGCGAACGGATTCTCGCGGTATGCCATCAATCAGCGTCGCGCGATACGATTCTCTCAAAGCCGAACAGGCAAGGATTGCGTTTGTGCCCTCGGCGTTCCATTTCACAATCTGAGCGTGGAGACTCTCGAGCCACGGCACGCGATCTTCGTCGGTCAGCGGAATGCCAGCCCTCATTTTTTCGCGGTTCGCTTCGGAGTGGAAATCGTCCGCATCCGCGAACGCCCAGCCTGTCGACTGGGCCAGGGCACGCCCTACTGTCGTTTTGCCGGTTCCGGTAACTCCCATCAAAATAGCGATCACTGTTTCGATTCTTTCACTCCAATTGCCTGCACGCCAGACGCAGCCACTTGCTGCACGTCATCAAACGCCTGCTGTGGCGTCCATGAGTTGCTCGGATACCAGTAGCGGATCTTTCCCTCCGGACCAATTACCACGGTGGACACCGAATGCAGCAGAACCTCTCCACCCTTCGCAGTTACGCCGACATCGAACCACTGCAATAGAGATGCCAGCTCGGTCCCGGAAGGTGCGGCAAAATCCCAATGCTGAAATTTCTCTCTGGCACCGCGGCGAGTGTACGCTTCGCCATATTTGCGCAGAACCCGCGGCGTGTCGTACTTCGGATCGAAGCTGATGCTCAGCAGATGCGTCTTGGCGTAAAGCTTCGGATCAGCGGCCAACATTTCATCCAGCTTGGCGAAATTGCGGCTCATGAGCGGGCAGAACTGTGATGACGCGCACCGCGTGAAAATAAAGGTGATCACCAGCACCTTTCCGCGGAATTGGTTTAGATGAATTTCGCGGCCGCTCTGATTCAATAGCTTGAAGTCCGGAACTATATCCCCCGCCTGCGGAACGTGGTACTGCACCGCCGGCAGCGCATTTAGGACCGCTTGCTGCGTGATCACGATGTCTCCCAAAACCGCGCCGTGAGCTCCCAACGACAACCGCGCTGTAACCCTGTCCCCGGGATGAAGCTCCGAAGCGACGGAAGGGTTTTCGAGCGTGTAAGCCATGGCCATCGCTTCCATAAAACCTGGAATGGCTTCCGTATCGAGCGAGATCACGCCATCTTTCGCATCCACGGAGACCACCTTGCCGCGCACTGAGTATTCTTTGCCGGAAGGTTGAGAGGCGCTGTTTGCGGGTTTGTCTTTGGCCCCGGTGTGACAGCCGGCAACGATAAGAGCCAGCAAAAGACAAGCAATTGGCCGCAGACACCGCATCCCTGCTCCGATTCCGTTCTTCATCACGAGTTGCAACTCCTTATCTGTGGAACAGCCGGTCGTAGTGGAATCGGTAGCGAACTTCTCCGTAGATTTCGCGCGGGCTGTTGTAGTGGAACCCGCCGAAAGTCAGGCTGTTATCGAGCAGCACGCGATGGTTGGTTGCGTTCATCACATTCACATCTATAGTCGTAGTTTTCCGGAATGTTTTCCCTAATGCGAAACTCAGGTTGGTATCGTGCGGAAGATACTGGCCCGGGTAGGAAGGATCGCTGGTGTCGCCGTTGTGAAAACCCGATCCATAGTAAATGTTGAACGATCCATAAACATGGCCCGGTAGTGTCGCATCCAATCCAACACTCAATGTATTTCTCTGATCGTGATCGAGTGGCACGTAGTTTTCGCTGCCGTTACATTGCGACGAAGTAATCGGATAGCAGACTAGTCCTCCGGTAATCGGGCCCCGCTGCTGTGCTAATTGGTTGGAATAGGAGAGGTGCGCCTTTCCAAAACGCCATCGTGCCGGCGAGTTGAGCGTCAGTTCCCAGCCTTGAATCAGCGCCCCTTGAATTGTTACCGGAAAGAAAATGTTCGATTCCCCTACGTTTGAGTGGTCGAGAAAGTTGTTTGCACGTGTCTCAAAATTATCCGCATCAAGAAGCCATCCGCGAAACGGAATCTGCACCCCGAACTGATGCTCCTCATCCCGTTCTCCATGCAGCGCAGTAAAGCTCGTATCGTTCTGTTGAGCATAGCCAATCAGCGGTCCGGAGGCAGTCAGCAGTGGCGGAGGTTGGTAATAGCGTCCATAGAAAGCCCGGAAGACCCAGTTGATCTTCGGCACCTGCATGGCAATTCCTACCCTGGGATCATTCTCAATTTCCGTCACTGCGGACATAAATTGCGATTCACGGAGACCGGCAATCAATGTAAGCCAGCCGGTCGCTTTGTAGTTGTCTGAAATATATTCTTCGGTCAGCCCTCCGGCAGCGCTGCTGCAGATCAAAAAATCCCGAGAGTCGCTGCCTGTAGCGCCTGCATTTGTGCACGGGACTTCTACCGCTGCACCTGGGCTAAACACTGCACCGAATCTGTAGCCATCATGCTGGCCAAAAGAATAAAAGCCGGCTTGTAACGTGTGCTTACCGGCCTGGGTCGTAATCGAAGCCTGCAAACCTCCATAATTCGAAGCGCGATCCGACGTCGTAGCAACCGGTGTATCCGCTCGGCCGGGCGTGTAGTCTGCGCTGTTGTAGTGAAAGAAGGGCGAGAGTTCAAGCACGGTAGATGCGTTGAAAGTGTGCACCCAGGAGAAGGCCGACAATCCGTCGAGCTCATGCTGGCTATCGCGCAGGCCACTCGAATCGTATTGGCGATTTTCGTAGTCGCTGGAGTTCGGATCGTAAGGAATCTGGTAATAATCCCTACGCAACTGCGACACCAGCCGGAGCTGGTCGCGCGGCGTTCGATTGTAGACGAAAGAAGAGAATCCACCGTAGCCGTTGGCTGCATCGTGGTACGCTCGCGGAATCGGCGGCATCAGCCCGTAGTTGGTGCGATTTCCGTTCAGGCTCGCATAATAAGCGAACCTTTCCGTGTGACCGCCAAAATTTAGTTGATCGTTGGTCTGATAGTAGCTTCCCCCGCTCAAAGTAAGTTCAGCCTGATTGTCGCGTTCGAAACCCGTGCGCGGAGAAATATCAAAGACTCCATACGTGCGGTCGCCCACGTTCGCGTCGTAGCTGCCGCGCTGGACTTCGAGATAGTCGATATCTTTCGGGTCTATCTGCGGACCCAGATTGCTGGCAATGTTTGTGTTAGGAATTTCGACACCATCAATCTCCCAGCTCACTTGATGCCCCCCCCGCATATGCAACATATCGTGCACCATGTAGGCGCCGGGAACGTAATTGGTAATCATGGCGAGGCTGTTGGTCCGCGCTGCACCGGGCGTCTCCGCGATTTCGGAACGGCTGACCATGGTGGTCGGTGTCACGGAATTGACGTTGACAACATCCGTCTGCGCGCTCACCTTTACGGACTGATGCACGCTGCCCGACCTGCAATTGAAAGTGCAGCAATGGCGAAGTGCTGGAAAAGACAGTAATGTTCTGCTGAATTCGGTCAAAGCCGGAGCTCACGATCGATAGCTCGTAGTTGCCAAGCGGCACCGTCGGCAGCGAAAAATATCCGTCCCTGTTCGTGTCCGCGGTCTCGGCAAATTGTGAATTGGCGGCACGGATCGTAACCTTCGCATTCGCGATGGGGCGATGATCCGGATCGTGCACAATGCCATGTAGCTGGCCCAATACCGTGGCCCGCGCATTTCTGCTGAACAGTGCAAACAGAATGAAGAACAATATCGTGAAGCACAAACGCTTGTAGCGGCGCATGAATCCCCTCTGCTTGCTATCGCTTGGATGTCCATTGTTCGTCGGAGCGAAAAGCTCCCGCAGGATATTTATCGCGCTGCAAAACCCGTGTTCCACCCCACCCCAATCGCAAAAGGGGCGCGAAAGCCTGCATTAGTACTTGGGCTATGCCGGCAGCGATTTAGAATGACACCGCAGGCGGCGCACGGGTAGACCTGCTCGATTTGAGAACAGAGAGTGAAAGAATGGAATGTGGGGCCGTGACATGACCGCTGGCTACCGGCCGAGATACCGGCTGGCGTGACCCGGTGGCTGTCGCTACGACTGCGGGGACTTGAGCCAGCTTCCAGAAGGGGCATCGAGCGGGTGCTAAGTAGAGCTCTGTCCCGGTTGCGGCAGACGCAGGCAGCCTGGACATGATGCACCGGTGGACACCCTTGCTGCGGCAACATGCAGGCACGCTGGACGCCTGTTGCGTGCCGGCCAGCAGGGGCTGTAGCGGCAACGAAACTGTCAGCAGCAATAGAATGGATGCGGCCCAGCGTCTCACCTTCCAAGCTTACCATCGCGATTCGGATGGCTCCGCAGAGGCAACGAAGCTCCTGCTGCGGTATAACGATTGAAATGTTCCCCACGTCGTCAAAAGTCGATATCTACGCGGTCGCGCGAACAGAGGGGGATCTGTTGCAAGCGCTTCGTGCAAACATCAACGGCGCAGCCGTGGTTACAAGTACAGCCCGGGCCGCACGTGCTCTGCGCCTGCATTATGACGAGTGGCAACACGTCTCCGGCAGCTCGGGCTGGATGACTCCGCGCATTCTTGCGTGGGATCCCTGGCTGGAAATGCTCTGGGATCGGGCGGTTCTCTCTGGCATCGAGAACCGCGTGCTGCTGACGTCTGTACAGGAGCTGGAGCTTTGGAACAGGATATTGGCGCATGATACTGCTGCCACCCAAACTCTCTCCGTAGATGCAATGGCGGAACTCGCGCAGCGCGCGTGGAAGCAGATGCACCAGTACAGAATTGCGCCGTCGCGTTTTCGCGATGACAGCAGCCTGGATACGCAGGCTTTCTATCGCTGGACTACCGAGTTCGAGAAGACCTGCCGGAAGCTCTCGTTCGTATCGCCGTCTCTGCTGGAAGCTGCCCTTGCGCAGTGCATCCAATCGCACGAGATCTCGCTGCCAGAAGAACTTTTTATGGTTGGGTTTGACCGCGCCACACCTGCTCAGCTGTTGCTGATTGACGCGCTGGCTGCCCGCGGATGCTCCGCACAATTTATAGAGTTGCGGCGGACGGAGGCTGGCGAGTCAAGTCCCACGATCATCTGCGTTCGCACTGCGGAAGAAGAGATCGCATCGGCAGCACGTTGGATTCGCCGCGAGCTTGTACGAAATCCAGCACAGAGAATTGGCGTCGTGGTGCCCTCGCTTGAGGAGTCGCGAGCAGAAATCGATAGAACATTTCGGCGTGTGCTGGCGCCATCTTCGATGGATATCCGAGCAGAAGGCAGTCGCCTTCCGTACGAATTCTCGCTTGGAACTCCAATGTACCGGCTGCAACCGATCCGCACCGCTATGGCACTCCTGGCGTGGCTGGCGGAAGCCCTTCCGCCGGAAGATGTCTCCTGGGTTGTCGTTCATGGTGGATTCGGAGATCGCTCGAATGCGTCACAGAACGCTCGCGCGCGGCTCGACCGAGAATTCCGCGAGCGCGCTTTTCAACTCGGCGGATCCGTCTCGGTTGCCAACTTCCTCCAATGGTTGTCGCACTCAGCGAGTGGGGAAGAAGCCGCACGGCTGCGTCGAATTCTGGAACGAATGGTCACTGTCGTAAAAAGATATGGCATGTCGAAATCGAGACCCTTCACTGAATGGCGCGAAGCCATTGAGGAACTGCTTGAGGCCGCGCAATGGCACTTGCTGACTGCCGACACGAGCGCCGGCTATCAGCTGCTGCAGCGCTGGACCGTGCTGCTAAACGAGCTCTCCGCACTGGCAACTGTAACTGCTCCAGCGAGGTTCCCAACTGCCCTGCAGAAGCTCGACCAGCTCGCAAGTCACATGCTTTTTGCCCTGGAAACCAGGAATGCGCCGGTGCAAGTGCTTGGGATTGCCGAATCGGCCGGCCTGGTCTTCGACTGCATCTGGTGGCTGAACGCGCAGTCCAGCGTCTGGCCGCCCCGCGGTACCGCGCAACCGTTTCTGCCCTGGAATTTACAGCGTGAAGCCCACATGCCCTATGCCGATCCCGGCGGAGATTCGGCGTTCGCGTTGCGAACCACGAAGAGAATTCTGGCCTCGGCAACAACTGCTATCGTCAGCTTCGCGCTTCAAGCACACGACGAGAAGAACTCGAGCTCTCACATTTCGGATCGCGAAACCGTACTCTCGCCGCTCGTCCGCGAGGCATTGCCGCAGACGCCGATTCGTTCAGTTGATGATGTTCTCGAACCGACCCAATCCAAGCAACCCGGTTCCACCGATACCCACACCGAAAACCAATTGGAAACCATCGAAGAAGAATTCGCCGTTCCATTCCAGGGAGGAAACGTCCGCGGCGGCGTCCGCTTCCTGGAACTTCACGCTGCTTGTCCATTTCGCGCCTTCGCGGAAGTGCGGCTTGGAACTCGCCAGCTCACAGAACTGAGCACGGGACTTTCTCCAGCAGCGCAAGGAACCATTATGCACCGGGTACTGGACCAGTTCTGGCAGCAAACCAAGTCTAGGAAAAACCTGCTCGCAGGCGGGACCGAACAGCATCGGCAAAGTATTCGCGAGCACACCTTCGCCGCACTGGAGAAATTCTTCAAGAATACGAATGAGCCCTGGCAGAAGGAACTGCTGAACATCGAAGCCGATCGGATCGAGGATCGTCTGCTCGAATGGCTTGAAGTTGAAAAGCAGCGCGGCGAGTTCACTGTCCTCAAAACGGAACACACTCTGGAGGGTATTCATCTTGAAAAGATAGAACTGCAATGTCGCATCGACAGAATCGATGAAGTGGACCAGGGCATCGTGTTGATGGACTACAAGACCGGGACCATCGACCGGAACGCGTGCGAAGGCGATCGGCCTGATCAGCCGCAGCTTCTGGCGTATGCCGTCTTGCGGCAGCAATCCGAGTCAGTAGAAACGCCGCTTGCTGGGCTTGCTTTCGCCGGTCTTCACCCAAGAAAGGTTGAATTTCTACCCGTCAGTTCTCTTCCCGGAATTTTTCCGGCTGTTCCCGGCAAGCGTGAAGACAAGCGTACCTCCGCATCGCCGGAAGAGATGCAGGAGCGCAGAGAATCTTGGGAGCTCACCTTGACTCGCATGGCGCGCGAATTCCAGGCCGGTGCAGCGATGGTGGATCCAAAAAGAGGTACGAAAACCTGCGCAGTATGCGGTCAGGCATTGCTCTGCCGAATTCAGGAGGCATCCGCGGTGGCCGGCCTCGATGAGGAGAGCGCTTCTGACGCAGAAAGCCCGGACAGCCCGCCATCTAAGGAAGGTCTCGAGCGATGATCCATCCAGATATCTCCGAAGTGGAGGATCTATTCCCGACGCAGGACGATGCCTCTGCCCGCAGCGACGCATGGAACGTCCAGCAATCGTGGATTGTCGAGGCCCCGGCAGGTTCGGGCAAAACCGAATTATTGATGCAACGTTTTTTGCGGCTACTGGCACGCGTGGAGCAGCCCGAGCAGGTGCTTGCCATTACCTTCACCCGCAAGGCGGCAGCGGAAATGCGGGATCGAATCCTCGAGTCTCTGCGGCAGGCGCAGCACAATCAGCCAATCGAGCCGGCGGCCACTCACAAATTGCAAACCCGCAAATTCGCTTTGGAAGCGCTTGAAGCGAACGCGAAGATGGGCTGGGATCTGACCACGCAGCCGCAGCGCTTAAACATTCGCACGATTGATTCTTTGTGCAGCGAAATCACGGGCCGCCTGCCGGTGCTCTCGCGGCTAGGCGCGGAGATGCATCCGGTTGAAGATGCCTCAGATCTCTACCGCGAAGCTGCGCAAATGGCGTTGCAGGAGATGGGCGGAAGCGATGCGCGCCTGCGCGGCGCCGCGCGTAGTTTGCTCCTGCATCTCGACAACCGGACGGACCGCGCCATCAAGTTGCTGGCTGACATGTTGAGCAGCCGCGATCAATGGGGACGCGTTTTGCCGATCGATCGCGACCTGCCCGATGAAGAGTTGAGCACGATCATCCTCGAGCGTTTTGAAAAGCCCCTCGAAGAACTGATCGCCCGCACGCTGGAGAATACATTCGCGATGGTGCCGGAAAGAATCTGGCAGAAGGTGTTCGCACTCGGCCAGAGCGCAGCGGAGCAAATGGAGACGGCCGGAGAATCAAACGCATTCCGTTCCTTGCTCTCCACGCCGGAGATTCCCGGACGGACTGCCGATCATCTCGATGCGTGGAAGGCGGCGGCACACCTGCTGCTTACCGAAAAGAACTGCCTGCGAAAGACTGTCGACAAAAGAATTGGGTTTCCTCCGAAGCTACCCGCCACCGAAGCTATGAAGAATCTGCTGAAATCGCTGGCCGGCGATGTTGACCTGGAGCACCAGCTCGGGTGGATATCATTGCTGCCGCCGGCGTGCTACACCGAACAGCAGCGGGAGATTCTACGTGCCAGTTTTTTGTTGATGCGGCGCGCGCTGGGGCATCTGCGCGTCACGTTCGCTCGGAACGGCAAAACCGACTTCGTGGAAATTTCTCTCGCCGCCTACGAAGCTCTCCGTGACGATCAGGAAGGTCTCCTGCTGGCTTTCGGCACGGAGATTCGCCATCTCCTGGTGGACGAAATGCAGGACACTTCCGTCACCCAGTTCAAGCTGCTCGGCCGGCTGGTACATGGATGGGACGGACGCAGCCAGACGGTATTTCTCGTCGGCGATCCCAAGCAGTCCATCTACCGGTTCCGGCATGTCGAGGTGAGACTGTTCGCGCGTGCGCGAGTCGAAGGCCTCGGAGGTGTCAAGCTTCAGCCCATTCGCCTCAGCAGCAATTTCCGCTCGCGGCAAAGTCTTGTGGCGCAATTGAATGAAGCGTTCACTCAAATATTCGGCGCGGCTTCCGGCGCAGACGCCATCGCATTTCAACCGTCGGAACCCGCCCATCGCGAGCAGGAAGTACAGCGCGTGTTCTGGCATCCACGGCTGCGCCCCTACAGCGAGAAGCATCAATCGGTTTCCACTGCAGTCGAAGAGGATCCATGCGCGGCGGAAGCACGCGAAGTATGCGACGTGATCGAACGGCAGCGCGCGTCAACTGCCACCGGCGAAAGACCTCCGAGTATTGCCATCCTAGTTCGCGCCAGAAGCCATGCCGCTTCAATTCTGAAGGAGATGCGCGAGCGCAGTATTCCATATCACGCCGTGGAGATCGACAGACTTCCCGACAAGCAGGCGCTGCTGGACCTGGTTGCGATCACACGCTGCCTGTTGCATCCCGCCGATCGCATTGCATGGCTCGCCGCGTTGCGGGCGCCGTGGTGCGGGTTAACTCTCTCGGACCTCCTGTGCCTGTGCGGGAACGACGATCCCCAGTGGAAGGATGAAACGGTTCCGGAGTTGTTCCGCGAACGAGCTTCACTGTTGAGTTCGGATGGGCGTCAGCGGGCTGCGCGCGCACTGGAAGTTCTCGAGGCCGCCCTCCAAAAATCCGTGTACGAGCATCTGTCCACCACGGTCGAGCGCACCTGGCACACCCTGGGGGGACCGGCATGCATTCCTCCGTCCGAAGCGGCGACTACGGAAGAGTTTTTTCGCATGCTGGATCAACTCGAGGATGAAATCGGTCGGCCAACGTTGAGGCAACTCGAAGAACGAATGCAAAAGCTCTTCGCAAGATCAGCGTTGGCAGAAGATTCGCCCGTCGAGGTGCTGACGCTGTTCAAGGCGAAAGGTCTGGAGTGGGACGTCGTGCTGCTTCCGGGGCTGCATCGCAATCCGCAGAGAGATGATCCGAAGCTGGTGCAATGGATGGAGCAGGTGTCCACGAACGAGTCCTCATTGGAAATGTGCGAGGACTACTCGGAGTCTTCCGGAGCGCTTCTGTTAGCCCCGATCAAACATGTTGCCGAAGAGCAGGAACCGATCGGAATGTGGATTCAGGCCATAAGCGCGGAGTTGGACCGCGCCGAACTAATGCGTCTGTTCTACGTGGGGTGCACCCGTGCCCGGCACCAGGTCCATCTCTTCGCGCAATGCAATGAAGCCAAATCCGGCGGGCTGAACCTGCCGCATCGCCGATCCCTATTGCACACCGCCTGGCCGGCTGCGCAGGGCATTTTCGATCGTCACAGCCAGGAGAGCCGCGCCACGCCATTCAATATAGTCGAGATGCCTTCCCCGGCTCCCGCCGAGCCGGAAGAAACTGTTGACCTTGCCGCCGGGGCCGAGTCAAGCGGCAGGATCACCCCTCCCCCGAAAATTCGGCTGTCGAATTTTCAGCGTCTGACCGCACCCTGGCAGAAGCCATCCTTGCCGCTCGACATTCCCGGAGTCGTGACGACTCCGCTACATGAAACAGGGGAAGACGACACACTCGGCAACCGTCCGGCGTTTGGGCGTCCACAGGGATCGTGGCAGGCGCGCGTTTTCGGAACCGTGGTCCATGCGTTCATCGAACCGCTGGCGGCGATCATTGCGCAAAGCAAGAATGCAGATCAATCCGCGACAGCAATCGCACGCCTTATCCAACCGGTCCGTCTGCACATTTTGCGCAGCGGCTGTGACCTCAAGAATGCCGATCGTGAAAGCCGCCGCATTCTGACGGCCCTCGAGCGCATGGCTGGCGATGAAATCGGGCGGTGGATCTTAACTGGCGATTCCCATACCCGGGGATCGAACGCAGGTTTCGAGGTACCTCTTACCGGACTTTATCAGAACACCCTGCGCTCGGTTCGCGTCGACCGGATGTTCCTAGCCGGGGAATCGCCAGCTGCGCGCGGGGAAGGCTACCTGTGGATTGTTGATTTCAAGACGGCCTTTCACGGGCCGGACCGTCTCGAAGAATTTCTCAGTGAAGAGAAGGCAGAGTATGCGGCTCAGATGGCGACCTACGCCCAAATTGTGCAAGCCGTCTACCCGGCTCACACCGAAATTCGTCTCGGGCTGTATTATCCACTATTAACCCGCCTCGTATGGTGGCATCATCCAAGACTGTAGTTTTCTTCGACTGCAGAGATTGCCTTAACTTCCAGTTTGCAGATGGTGGCGAACGTCCGCGCCTCGTACCCAGAAGATGACATCCTCTGCGATGTTGGTCGCATGGTCTCCCACGCGTTCAAGGTTCCGCGCAATCAGCAGCACGTTCAGCGCGTGCCGCGAGCACTCCGGACGCTCCTGAATGCACCTCGTCAGTGTGCGATAGACAGACCGATTCATCTCGTCCACCTCGTCATCCATCAGCAGCACCTTCTCGGCCAGCTCCGCGTCGCCGTCGATGAACGCCTGCAGAGCATTGCGCACCATGGTGGCTGCGAGGCTCGCCAGCTTCGGAATGTCGACCGGCAATTCGATCGGAGGGAGCGCCTGTAAATCGCGGACGCGTTCGGAGATGTTCAGCGCCTGATCGCCAACCCGCTCTAGGTCCGCGTTGATTTTGATTACCGCCAGGATGAACCTCAAATCAATCGCCATCGGTTGTTCCATGGCCAACAGATCGAGAGCCATCTGGTCGATGTCGCGCTCCATACGGTTGATCGCGGGCTCAGAACGAGCCACTAGATCGCAAATCGAAACATCGCCCCCACGGTACGCTTCGATGGCGCGCTGCACCGCCTGCTCCGCCATTCCAGCCATGACCAGCAGCTTCTCTTTCAAGTCGTCGAGATTTTGATGGAAGCGAGTGCGCGTCATCCGAACCTGCCTGTAATGTAATCTTCCGTGCGCTTGTCCGTAGGATTGGTGAAGATTTTCGTGGTCGCATCGAACTCCACAAGATAGCCGTTCAGGAAGAAACCGGTCATTTCTGCCACGCGCGCGGCCTGCTGCATATTGTGGGTCACGATGACAATGGTATAGTCCGCCTTTAATTCAAATATCAAGTCCTCAATTTTCGACGTGGAAATCGGATCGAGGGCTGAGGCCGGTTCGTCCATCAGCAGCACCTCAGGATCGATCGCCAGAGCGCGTGCGATGCATAGGCGCTGCTGCTGCCCGCCCGAAATGCTCGCGCCCGATTTTGCTTTATACACGTCCTTTACCTCGTCCCACAGTGCGGCTCGCCGAAGGCTGCGCTCGACCATTTCGTCCATTTGCTTGCGCCCGATATGCCCACCAAGCCGAAGGCCGCTGGCTACGTTGTCATAGATTGACATTGTGGGAAACGGGTTGGCCCGCTGAAAAACCATTCCAACTCGTCTGCGTATCGCGACCGGTGGCGCGTCATCATAAACATCTAGTTCGCCGAGCTTTACGGAGCCAGTTACGCGCGCAATGGGATTCGTTTCATGCATCCGGTTCAGGCACCGCACGAAAGTGGATTTGCCGCAGCCGGAAGGCCCGATCAATGCTGTCGCACGGTTGGCGGGAATAGTGATGCTTATATCGTGCAGGGTGTGAGTGCTGCCGTACCAGGCATTCAGATTCTGCACTTCAATTCCGGCACCCACTTACCAGCCTCCCGCGTGCAAAACCATTCCGTTGTTCTCCTCCGACATCCCGTTCACAGTTGCAGAGCCGGCAGCCATCATTCGAGACTAACAACGTTTTGTAAACATGGCATGAACTCAGAGCGAGGGATCAAGTGAGGTCTCAGCGGCAAGATGTGGGGCACTCCCTAACGGTCAACTGGGTTTGGCAGTCGAATGTCATTCCACTGACGAATCGAGATTCCCTTCCATCGGGGTGTGGCGAGGGAATCTACCGATGTGACTGAACATGGCGGATTGTGTCGATACGCTACCGTTTCAGGACAGCGTCAAGTCGCGATCATTAGGTCCGGAACATCCGGAGAGTTCCGTTTTAATTCGGGCTCGATGAACTCCACCAGCGGATACCCCTGTTCCTTCCAGCCGTCAAACCCACCCCGCAGTGGGCGAATGCGATTCACCCCAAAGCGGCGCAGGGTCAACGCAATCTTAGCGCTGGTGGCTTCGCTGGGACAGGTGCAGTAGAGCACCACGTCCCTGTCGCGAGGTATCTCGGAGTTGCGCGCGATCAATTCATTCGGCAGCAGACGGACCGCACCCGGCAGAATCCTTGGATCGGGCAGCAGATCGAGTGGGTGGCGCAGATCGACGATGTAAAGGGTCTCGCCCCGATCCATCATTTCCTTCAGCTCTGACGGCTCAATTCGCAGAGTGCGAATCCTGCGCAGAAACGCCCGCTGCTGCGCCATCTTATAAGCCAATATTCCTACTACCACCAGAACTACCAGCCCAAATGCCGAGCGGCTCAGCCAATGCAGCAGCGCCTGGTTGCGGCGGATTGCATCACCGAAAAACCGTCCGATCAATACCAGCGAAGAGGCCCACAGGAACGTCCCCGCCATGTCATACAGCAGGAATACCCGATACGGCATCTTGCTCTGCCCCGCCAGGGGAGCGGCCATTGTATTCAGTCCAGGAACAAACTTCGCCAGCAACAAAGCCGCCGAACCGTGCCGCGTGAGCACGTCCTCTGTCTTGCGAACGCACGAAGCCGCCCCAAAGGAAAATTTGCATATCCAGCGTGTAACCGCGCTTCCAAAACGGCCGCCCAGGCGAAACCATATGGAATCGCTGATCGCGCTCGCGGACATAACGGCAAAGATAATCCAGCCGATACTCATGTGGTGCGTTGCGGTCAGCGTGCCGGCAGTCAGCAGAATCGGCGTACTAGGCAACGGCATACCAAGCTGTTCCAGCAGAACCCAGAGGAACATGATTAGGTAGTCGTAATGTAGAAATGCTTCGACCGTGGAATGCATGGACCCGCCCTCTTGAGGCGCACTATTCAGATGCTGAAACCTGGGAAAAGCACCAGGTGAATTTACGGGTGGTGCGGCACGTCCGGCTGTGGTGTTTCTTCCGCGTTCGTATCTGGGAGGCTCACGGCCCAATAACTTGTTCGGGCCAGCACGCGCGCTTCGAGCGGCTGCCGCAGATTCACACTCAAAAGATGCAGGCCCGGCTTTCGGTCCGATGGCTGAAAGCTGAGAATGTAACGATTATGCACCTGATTCGCCAGCATGCCCATCTCTTGGTCGAGTTGTTTTCCCTGGTTGAAGCGAAGGTACTGGCCACCGGTCATGTGTGGAATGGCAGCCGCCGTATTCTTTCTGAGGGCCGCTATCGCCATGCGAAGCGCCGGAAGCAGGTTAATGTCGCCGCCCCCTCCGGAAAAGTCGGACAAATCCTCGTGCCCCGGGCTGAATGCCAGGCTGTAGACCACCACATCGCTCCGGCCAATCTTGCGGACCACTTCCTGGATAGGGGTGCGGCTGCCGTGGTCACGGGTCTCGCTTAACAGCACGATGACGCGTTGGTTCTGCGGTGGCTCATCCGCCAGTATATCGACCGCGTACCACACGGAATCGAGGATGGCCGCGCCCCCATCTCCCGGCTGGATCGAATACACCGCCTGCTTAACAGCATCCGCGTTGCCGGAAAAATCCAGAAGAGTTCGAGGCTGGCTGTCGAACTCGACGACGGCGATGCGATGCCCGGTATTGCCGGCGAGCGCGGTCAGCATTGTCGGCAGACCCGCCATCTTTTGGAATTCCCGGACCGCCGATCTACCCACCTGCACCAGTACCACAATCGACATGGGCGTCTTGTCCATATCCTGGTCGAGATGGATCTTCTGCTCGATGCCATTATCCTTCACACTGAAATCCTGCACACCCAGAGTGAAGACCGGTTCCCCCGATTTGCTCTCGACCAGGGTAGGCACCAGCACCAGGTTGCTGCGCGTGCGCAATGTGATCTGCTGTGCACCCGCGCCGACCGGCATCGCCGCGATGAATAACCAGATATACCACCGGCGGAGCCGGTTAATCCGTACGCGCATCGTCTATTCTTCCGCTTCTCGCAGGAATTGTGGAATTCAAAACCCTGCGCATGCGGCCGCCGCTCTCCAGCAAATACGTTTCGTTCCGCCAGAAAATCGTGCGGCTTCCATAGCTCGCGATCCAGAAGAATAATCCAAGCAAATCGCGAAGCGGGTACAGCAGCACAGATTGCCACGGTGACTTTTCGCGCAGCACGCGTTGGCTTAGGGCTGCGGCCAGCAACATCCGGCTACCCACGCTCCAAAGAATTGCCGCGATCGCGATTGCCGGCTTGTGCAGCCCGCTTGAGGAAACGGCGGTCAACACACCGAACGGGACACTGAAAGTAAGCGCTGTGCCCAGGTGGCCCTTCGGTCGTGAAAAACGCGTGCTCTTCATCCAGCGCACCTGGTGCTGCATCGACGCCAAAAAGGACTCATGCAGTACCACGTGGTCGATGACGTGATAGGACAGAACAACCGGCCGCCCCAACGCCGCCACACGGCTGCCCAGCAGAAAATCGTCCGAGCAGTAATTTCCCATCGGCAGAAATCCGCCGATCTCCTCCAGGCAATCGCGGCGAATGGCCATCGTAGGGCCGAGCGCAAACTTCATGCCTTCCAGCATCTCGGCCACCAGCACCCCTGCCGTCATTTCAATGGACATAGCCGCCGCTTCCAGCTGAGACCACAGACCTCCCTGCAGGGCGTCTCCACGATACAGGCATGTCACCGCTCCCACGCGATCGTCGAAGAACGGAGCTGCCACATCCCGAACATAATTGCGTTCGACCCGGACATCGCTGTCGCTGATGATCAAGATGCTGTGCCGCGCCTGCTGCGCCATGCACTCCAGCGATAGGAGTTTGGCGTTCGGCACCGTCGGTTCTCCGCTGGCGAGAAACTGAACCGGAATATGCGGATAGCGCGCCGACACGCGTCGGGCGGTCGTCAGTCCGGCGTCATCCAGTTGGCGTGCACAAAAAAGAATTTCGTATTCCGGATAATCCTGCTCGAAAAATGAAGCCAGGTGCGCTTCTAGACCTGCTTCCGCCCCATGCAGCGGCTTCAGGAGACTCACCGGAGGCGTGAAGCCGGGCCGCAGTCCAGCGCGCTCTCGTCGGCCAAATCGCACTACGGCAACCATCGCCATCGCGGTGTAGACCGTCGAGGTAAACAGGCCGAACAAGCCGACGCTCAGCACGAGATCGAGCAATCTTTTCATCGATTCTGAAAACAGAATACCCGAGACACTCGAGGCCGGGCTTTCCGATTCCATGGCAATTCGAACGCCCGAAACTTACGAGCGCTTTCTCGCATCCCGCAAGGGCACATTGACCACCACCGGTCGGCGTAGCGGAACCAGACCCGGTTCCGAAGAATGGCTTCCGGGCTGCATACGGTTCAGCATCTCAGTCCGAACGTAATCGACAAAGCTTTGCATCTGCCGGTTCATCTCTTCCATGCGCTCGCGCATCTGCAGAATAATCGCAATTCCTGCGATATTGACGCCCAGATCGCGCGCAAGATTCAGGATAAATTCCAGCCGTTCCAGATCCTCTTCCGTGTAAAGCCGCGTGTTTCCCTCTGTCCGCGACGGCTTCAGCAACCCTTCGCGCTCATACAGGCGCAGCGTCTGCGGATGAATGGCATACATCTCGGCAACCGCCGAAATCATATACGCGCCTTTTGATTTACGCTTTGAGGGCATTTTCCTGGCTCCAGCTTAACGCAATTCGTTATTCCCACTCACTCCATCTTGCTTGCCCGGCCTGATCCCGAAAACGAACGAGAATGCCGTGTGCTAGCATGTTCGCCAATGCGTGTCATAATCCACACCCTCGCAACTTCGATTCTTCTTGTCTTGGGCGGTATCACTCTGCCCGCGCAACAATCGGCGACGCAGTTCCATCCCGGGGAGTGGGAGATGAATTCGTCCAACACAGTCGCAGGCGGCAGAACCGTTTCCTCTCAAACCACGCTCTGCGCCCGGAAGCAAATGGATTTCTGGAAAGTCGCGCAAGCCGGACTGAGCTGCCAACCTCCGAAGAGTCATCCCGTCACCGGGGGAATTCGCGTTCGGATTCATTGTGTCTACAGCAAAGGGCCACTCCATTCCGAGATCGAGTCCGACGTGATCGAAAACTTCAGCGACGCGGGTGATAGTTTCACCGCCGTCGGCACAACCACGACGGACACTGTCTATCAAGGCGTTCAACCGAAACGGACCTCAGCGCAACTCCAAACTACTGCTCATCGGGTGGGCGATTGCCATTAGCCCGGACCTCATACCTCGGTGAACAATGCCGCGCGTGGGTCTTCTGGATTCAGCTTCGCCAATTCCCGCAAAATTTCTTTTGAACGTTCGTCCTGCACTTTCGGCACCACGATGCTGACCTCAACTATCTGATCGCCACGACTGCCATTCGCCGAAGATGAAGCCACACCCTTCTCGCGCAGCCGGAGTTTCTGCCCCGTCTGGGTTCCGGGAGGAATCTTTAAGTGCGCCCGGCCGTCGATAGTCGGCACCTCGATCTTCGCGCCCATCGCGGCTTCTGTAATTGTCACCGGAACAGTTACGTAGATATCATCGGCCTTGCGCGTGAAAACAGGATGAGGATCCAGTCGGACAATCAGATAAAGATCGCCGTCCGCTCCGCCGCGCACACCTGCGTTTCCCTTGCCCGCCAAGCGGATGCGTTGGCCGTCCCGCGTCCCGGGTTTGATGCGAAACTCTGCCGTCTCCGTGCGAGCCACTGTCCCCAGACCGTGGCAGGTGGCGCATTCCCGGGCGATTTTGCCCGTGCCCCCGCAGCGCGGACATTCAATGTTGAACTTCATCCGCCCGCCCATCTGCGTCACCTGGCCCGAGCCGTCGCATTCCGGGCAGACTGTCTCCCCGCCGCTCGAAGCCGCACCATGGCAGGTCGGGCAGACGACCTGGCGGGTGATCTGCAGTCGCACCGAGCCGCCTCGAATCGCCGTCCAGAAATCGATATTCACCTGGTATTCGAGATCTGTCCCCGGCTGCGGACCCGCATGCTGCTGCGCCTCGCTGCCTCGAAAAGCACCGGAAAAAATATCGCGAAATCCGCCCCAGGAAGAAGCGCCGCCACTACCACGACCGCTGGTCTGCGATGCCCGCTGGGCGCCGCCCACGAAATCGGAAAAGTCAAAGCCTTCGAATCCCACCGGACCGCCGCTGCGCTGCTGGCCCTGCGGGCCGCCACGAAATCCGTAACCCCCCTGCGCAGCCGCCTCCGCTTGCGCGGGGTCGATGTTGTCGGAGTAAAAGCCAAGCTGGTCGTAAATCTTGCGCTTCTTGGGATCGCTCAGGATGTCGTTGGCTTCCGACATCTCTTTGAACTTCTCTTCCGCCTTCTTGTCGTTTGGGTTGACGTCAGGATGATACTTGCGCGCGAGCTTGCGGAACGCCTTGCGGATTTCCTCCGCCGTCGCCGTCTTCTTGACCCCGAGGAGCCCGTAATAATCTTTGGTTTGTGTCGCCATTTAGTTTCTTGTTAAGCACTTTGTTTCAGGCCGGAGCCAGGTGTATGACCGGCGTCATTCCTGCGCCTGAGTTCGCGATGAATCCTTGGCATTAATTCGCGCTCCGCAACCGCCATCTCATAGGCAATTGCATATTCATCCAGAAATTGGGCGTGGTTCCGAAATAGATTCCGAGGCGGATAGCCGTGTCCGCAGTAATGCCTCGCCTTTCATGAACAATCTCAGAGACGCGCGTAGATGGCACGCGCAATGCGAGTGCCAGTGCATTCGTCGACAAGGCCAGTGGCTTCATGAAGTCCTCCCGCAAAAATTCGCCTGGGTGGATCGCCACAAGCCTGTCTTTCTGAGCCCGCTGCCTCATACAGTCTCCCTTAGTGATAGTCCGCGATCACAATGTCCCACGCCCAGCCATCGGTCCATCGAAAACATATCCTGCAGCGGTCATTTACGCGAATGCTGTACTGGCCTTGACGGCCTCCTATTGAACCCTCTGATAACCGAAATCACTGCGAGCTTGCAACGTCTGGTATCTACTCGACCTGCTGAATCTCCGAGTATCCACACTTTCTCCACACCGATCGGCTCGATCCGGCAGAAAATGTCCGGCGCTACGCGCGCCATCCTCGCTACAAATTCCTCCGCTTCCGCGCGCGTCTGAAACAGCTCCTTGCTGTACACCTTTCCGGCGCGCAGTTGCTCGCACTGCCACACTGTGTCTGTCATCCCTACTCCTTTTCCACCCTTTTACCACTCGGGAGAAAGTTGAGGGCGCCCGGCTGTTTGTCAGGACGCCCTTCGTTCACTGGAGCCTTACTTACCGTACGAGTGGGAGCTCCGATCCGATTCGGTCGCCGCTCGCCAATCATCCCGGAAGGTTTGACCCGGTCAACTTACTTCTTTTCGTCGACGTCGACATACTCGGCGTCGATCACACCTTCATCTTTCCTCTGTTCAGATTCCGCATGGTCCCCAGTCGGAGCCGCATCCGGAACCCCTGCTCCACCATCCGCAGCGTTGGCCTTGTACATCGCCTCGGCCAGTTTGTGGGATACGCCTGTCAGCTTCTCGCGAGCTGCGTTCAACTCCGCAGCGTTGGGAGAACCCTCAAGCGTCTTCTTCGCATCAGCCAATGCGCTTTCCACTTCCGTTTTGTCGCCGGCCGGCACCTTCTCCCCGCTGTCCTTCAACATCTTTTCAATGTTGTAGACCAGGCCGTCAAGCTGGTTGCGCGCTTCAATCTCCTCGCGCTTCGCCTTGTCCTCGGCAGCGTGGGCATCGGCGTCCTTCGCCATCCGCTCCACTTCTTCCTTGCTTAGACCCGAAGATGACGTGATCGTTATCTTCTGGTCCTTACCTGTGGCATTGTCCTTCGCCGTCACGTTCAGGATGCCGTTTGCATCGATGTCGAACGTCACTTCAATCTGCGGTATGCCGCGCTGCGCCGGCGGTATCCCGCTCAGCTTGAACTTGCCCAGCGTGCGATTCTGGCTTGCCAGCGGCCGCTCGCCCTGCAGTACGTGGACTTCAACCTCAGTCTGGCTGTCCGCCGCCGTCGAAAACGTCTCCGTCTTCTTCGTCGGAATGGTGGTATTGCGCGGAATCATCGGTGTCGCCACCCCGCCCAGCGTCTCAATCGCGAGCGTCAGCGGAGAGACATCGAGCAGCAGAAGATCCTTCACTTCACCGCCGAGCACGCCAGCCTGAACAGCCGCGCCAATGGCAACCACTTCATCCGGGTTGACGCCCTTGTGTGGCTCCTTGCCGAACAGCTCTTTCACCAGCTGCTGTATCTTCGGCATGCGGGTCTGACCGCCGACCAGCACCACTTCATCGATCTTGCTCGAGTCAATTCCCGCATCCTTCATGGCCTGTTTGCAAGGTCCAATCGAGCGCTGCAACAGGTCGTCCACCAACTGCTCCAGCTTGGCGCGCGTAAGCTTCTCGACCAGGTGCTTCGGCCCGCTCGCATCCGCGGTTACGAACGGAAGATTGATCTCCGTCTCCACTGCGGTTGAAAGCTCGATTTTTGCCCTCTCCGCCGCATCCTTCAGCCGCTGCAGGGCCATTTCGTTGCCCTTGTCGCGCAGGTTCAAGCCTTCTTTTTTCTTGAACTCGTCAATCAGCCATTCGACGATCCGCTGGTCGATGTTGTCGCCGCCCAAGTGCGTGTCGCCATTGGTGGCCTTCACTTCGATCACACCTTCGCCCACTTCAAGCACCGAGACGTCGAAGGTCCCACCGCCGAAGTCGTAAACGATGATGGTTTCGTCTTTCTTCTTGTCCAGCCCGTAGGCCAACGCCGCCGCTGTCGGCTCGTTGACAATACGCTTCACATCAAGACCCGCAATCTTGCCCGCATCCTTCGTAGCCTGCCGCTGCGCGTCGTTGAAATACGCAGGAACCGTAATCACCGCTTCCGTCACCGACTGGCCAAGATAATCCTCCGCCGCCTTCTTCAGCTTTTGCAGGATCATGCCGGAGATCTCCTGCGGCGTGTAATCCTTGCCCTGGGCTTCGACCACGATATGGTCGCCCTGTTGCTTCACCTTGTACGGAACCATCTTCATTTCGTCGTTCACTTCATTGAAGCGCCGCCCCATGAAGCGTTTGATCGAATAAATCGTGTTATCCGGATTGGTGATCGCCTGCCGTTTGGCCACTTGGCCGACCAGCCGCTCCCCGCCCTTGGTGAATGCCACCACCGACGGCGTCGTGCGGCCACCCTCCTCGTTCGGAATCACCTTCGGCTCGCCGCCCTCCATTACCGCAACGACAGAATTGGTGGTTCCTAAGTCAATTCCAATAATTTTGCCCATAATACCCTCGTTTAAAGCCGTCTCAGACCACTCCTGCTTCTCCAGTATCGCAGTTGAGTGTCTTACTGTCAACTTAATTGATGACGCTCGTCACTCATTGGATGCAGAGTTTCCGCGTTGCAATCGCGGATATTCCACCTTATAGGGCAGCAGCGGATAGGACGTCATCAGGAACTCCCCATCAGTCGCACCCCTACTCCGGGGCAGGGGCGTACCGACAGTACAGTTTCGGCCCGTGCCCGGTCGCCGCTTCGGGGATCAGATTCCTGGGAAAGCACCGGAAGTCACTGGATCAGTGAATCGGTATAGAACTGCGCCAGATCGCCCTTCAACTGCTTCAGGGCGTCCACGTTCAGGTAAATCATGTGGCCCGAAGGATAGTAGCCAAACCGAACATTCTTCACCAGAGTCGGGTCCAGCTCCATGTGCGAGATGTCGAACTCCGTCTCAAAGAACGGAGTGGCCAGATCGAAATAACCGTTGGCCGAAAACAAATGTAAATGCGGATTTTCGCGCATCGCTCTCGCCAGATCTACAGCCACGTCCGGATACTGTTGCTTGTCCCCATCCGGAGCCTTGTGCTTCCAGTCCCATTTGAAATTCGGCCCATATGCCGTGGCCTTGTAGGCAGTTTCCGGGGTGTACTTCAGATCCGACGAAAGATAGTTGTTGAACGCCGCCACAAAGGCTCCTGTAATTCCCGTATCCGAAGCGTCATAAGAAGGAGTCGCGCCGATTGCATCCGTATCGATTCCCTCGAATCGCGCGTCGTAACGGCCCAGCGTCCGCCGGTCGTCGCGCAGCAGTTCCTTGCGGAAGTTTGCAGCCGACACACGAAGATTAGCCTGCTTCCAGTACTTCGCGCTTACTCCCGTAAACTCGCTCAGTTTCTGCGCCACCTCGCTCTCTTGCGCCGCACCCAGGTTCGTCCCCTTCCAGAGAGCTTCCGCGTAAGGTCCGCTTGCGTACGCTCGTACTTCGTCCAGCAACGGCTTCAAATTGACTGGCTTGTTCACCAGCTTGTCGTGGTACCACGCAATCGCCGCGAAGGAAGGCAAGTCGCCGATAAAGTCATTGTCAAGTCCCGACGAGCCATCGTTGTAGTTCAGGATGGAAGAGATAAGCACCACGCCATTCAAAGAAATCCCGCTCTGCTGCAGGGAATACGCCAACGCCGCTGACCGAGTCGTGCCGTACGATTCCCCGATCAGAAACTTGGGGGAATTCCAGCGGTGGTTTACCGTCAGATATCGCGTGATGAAAAGATTGAACGCATGAACGTCCTGGTCGACGCCCAGAAAGTCCTTCAACTCGCCTTTGCCAATCGGCTTTGAGTACCCGGTTCCCATGGCGTCGATGAACACCAGGTCGGTCTTGTCGAGCAGGCTGTATTGATTCGCTACCAGCTGATACGGCGCAGGCGGTGTGGCTTCCGGGCTCGCAGTCTGAACGCGCATCGGCCCGAAGGAACCCATATGCAGCCACAGTGTTGAGGAGCCCGGACCGCCGTTGTACAGAAAAGTGACTGGCCGGCTCGTCGCCGCGGCATCGTCCTCCGTATACGCAACGTAAAACATGCTGCCGTTCGGTTTAGTTTCCGCATCGCGAATAAGGAGATTTCCCGCGGTTGCGGTATAGCGGATCGTCTCCCCGTTCAGCGCCAGGGTATGCCGGGTGGCTGAATATTGTTCTATAGGGGGCGAAGTCGTCTTGTTGGCTTCTCCAGCGGCCGGCGGCTGCGCCTTGGGCTCGTCCGTCTTCTTCTCCTGCGCGAACGCGACGGCAGAGGTGGCGGCAATCATTAACATCAGGAACAGCGCTTGCGATCTCAAAAGTCTTCGCGACATTCTATACAGGGTCTCCTCAGCCACCATAAGAAGAATAGACATCTTTAGCAAACTGTCTGTCAGCAATCGGCATTCCGCCGTGTTGTTTTGCAACCCACGCTCCCCACCGGTTGGCGGCTTCTGCCACCAAAGCCAACGGAAGGTGACGCAGGACGGAATAGGTTAGCGCCGCTGTAAACGCATCTCCCGCGCCGATCGGGTCCACCACCTCGGCGGGCACGCCTGCATGGTCGTGCGTTTCCTCCCGCGTCACCAGCAGACTGCCTTCCGCGCCGCGGGTTATAGCGACCATACGGATAGCAAATCGCCGGAGCAGAAAATGCGCAAGCTCAAGAGGATTCTGCTCTCCAGGAGACGCACCCAGCGCGTGCCCTAGCTGCGAGACCTCTTCGAGATTCATTTTCACGATCGTCGACCGGGCGCAACCCCATGCCAGGGCCTCCTGCGTCCAGTAAGGCGCGCGCAAGTTCACGTCGAATACGCGCACGCAACCTGCCGCCGTCGACTCGATAAATCTTCGAAGCGTACCCCGCGACACGTCCGATCTCTGCGCCAGCGTGCCGAAACAAACCGCGTCGAGAGTCGGTGCCAGCGCAAACAATTCTGGAATTCCAGGCATGTAGTCCCAGGCGACTGGCTCGTGAATGCAGTACGCAGGACTTCCCTCCGCCGTGAATGTAACCGTGACAGCTCCGGTGGGGTGCCGCGGATCGATCGAAATAAACTCAGGGTCTACGTTATGCGCCGATAGCTGTTCGCGGGCCTTACGGCCGAGCGCATCATCTCCCACGCGGCTAACGAGGAAAACATGACCCGCGGATTCCCGCGAAACTGTTCGAGCAACATTCGCCGACATTGCAGCGAAGTTCGCCGGTGCGCCTCCGAGCTGTGGCCCGCTCGGGAGCAGGTCCCACAGCAGCTCCCCTATAGCGGCGATCCGAAAATTCGCGGGCATGCTATCTCTCTTCGATCGTCCAACAAATTCCAGGCAGGTGCGGATTATTTTGGAAGGCAGTCCTTCACCGCTGCGCCGACAGCACAACCAGTTGCTCAGCGCCGACACTCACATCGCAACTGTCATCGCTCACCGTTACCGGCTGTTGCGTGTTCCACGCCGGAGCCAGCGTCTGCACACCATCGAGCGCCGTATGAGAAAAATCCAGATGGAACCTCCTCGGGGCGGCGGACTTGTTCATCAGCACCAGCATGATTTCTCCGTGCTCCGAAGCTGGACTGCCGGCTGACGGAGACGCGACCCGCGCGAATACAAAACCCGTGTCATCGACCAGCAGGTTCTGCTGCGCTCCGGTCTGGAGCACATCGTGGTGTGCGCGCAATGCGAAAAGTCCCGCCACCCAGGCGTGCATCGCCTCCTGCTGCGAGCTTCGGCCGGCAGCGGTGAATGCATCGCTGTTGTCGCCTGGGAAGCCTCCGGGAAAATCGCCGCGGTTGTCTGCGTTTCTTCCTGCGGACATCGCAATCTCATCCCCGTAATAGATTTGCGGCATACCGCGCGTGGTCGCAAGCAGACCAAAGGCCAGCCTCATGCGGGCCGGCGTTGTCCCTGGTGCGGAGAGAAAACGGCCGGTATCCTGGTTCCCGAAAAATGTGACCAGCCGTTCGGGATGCGGGTAGAGCCAGTCCTGGCGTTCGATGTCATTCAGGTTCGCCATCGACGCGTTTCCGTTGGAAAATCCGCCGGTGAGCGATGAACGCAACGCGAAGTACGTAGGGAAATCGAAGGGAGTGTAAAGGCCGGTGTCGATGCCGCCGTGCTTCACTCCTCCGGCAAAGTAGGAAACCACAGTCGGGTCGGGATCGAGAACTTCCCCGACCGCGGTCAGATGTGGATAGAGCGCGTGCAGTTCCGACTGAAAATCCTGCCAGAAGGAGCGGTCCACATTTGGATAGGTATCGAGACGCAGTCCGTCAAGAGTGCCCGTCTCGATCCACCAGACAGCATTCTGGATTAAATATTGCTTCACCTGCGGGTCCGACTGATTCAGATCGGGCAGCACGTTGAACAGCCAACCCTGCACGACGGCCCTATACGCCGCCGGCGCGGCATGGGGGTCGGCGAGCGAAGCAAGCTTCGCACTGGCCTCTAGATGCTCTTCCGGCGTGCCGTGAAACCAGTCCGGCGTCGGTGGATCCAGCACCCAGGCACTCTTCGGGCTCACATGGTTCAGCACCACATCCAAAACGAGCTTCATCCTCCTGCTGTGCAGCGCCTGCGCAAGATTCTGATAATCCTGCAATCCACCAAAATGCGGATTGACCCGGTACAGATCGACCGGACTATAGCCGCTGTAGTCCGCCGCGGAGATTGCGTCCTGGGCATACAGCGGAGTGACCCAAACCGTCGTCGCTCCGAGTTGCTGAATGTAATCGAGATGATTCTCGATGCCCGCCAGATCGCCCCCATGATAGGCGCTCGGGTTGCTGCGATCGAAAGTGACGGGCATCGTCTCCAGACGATCGTTCGAGGGGTCCCCATCCGAGAACCGATCCGGCAGAACCAGGTACATCACATCGGCCGAAGAAAATCCTTGGAAACCTTCGCTGGGATCATGGCGCTTTTCCAGCTCGTATGGCACACGCGTATTTCCACCGGAGGTGCGCACCACAAGATCCAGACGCTGCGGCGGCGCGGAAGAAATATCGAGCCACACGAATGCCCAATGTCCATTCGTCGATATTTTAGTTCGCCGCACGGAAATTCCGGCCATGCTGCTGGAAATGTCCGCGTCGATCAGATTCTTTCCATGCAGCAGCAGCATCGGGTTGGGCAGACCGCTCCACCAGTTGGGCGGACTCACTTCCTCGACCGTTGGCTTTCCTTGCTTGACCTTCCCGTGCGTAGATTTTTTCCGGTGCGTTGCCGCGCTCAGCGGCAGGCACAGCAAAACCGATACAGCCAGCCAGAGCCCGCGCTTGCCTCGCAAGCAATCGAACTTTCATCCAGCGCAGTCCAGGCCTGCGGAGATTTCCCCGAGAGAGTTGATTCCACATTGAGAGCACGGCGGTTTCCCTGCAAACTTCACCAGTCTACTCCGCGGCCGATGTCCCTCTGAATTCTTCCCCTGCGCCCGGAGTAGCTGCCTTTACTTTGCAGCGGTGGATTCCGTGAGCGCCGCTGTCAGAGCCTGCTCCAATTGTTCGACACACGCCTCATCCAGCTTTACGCCGGAGCCAGCCCCGTCGCCGTGCCCGCTTGCGCTCTGCGTCAGATAAAAAACGTCGATTGCCATCTCACCCTCGGTATCGATCAGCGCGACAGAAATGTCGCATTGCTGCTGTGCCATCACCAGGCTGATGCGCCGCAGAAGACCGGGAGTGTCCTGCGCGATCACCTGCAGTATGGTGCTGTGGGTCGATGAGCTGTTGTCGACCGACAGCTTCGTTTCCACCTGGGTCTTGTTGTTGCGCGCGTGGCTGCTGTGGGAACGCGCTGCCAGCATCCGCTCCACCGAAACCGCGCCCCCGGCGACATCGGCCAGGCTCTTTTGAAACTGTTTGTCCTCGCCTGGATTCAGCGACAAGGTCCGGTACCGGTCGAGAAAACGGAAGGTATCGATTACGATTCCGGCGGCATTTGAAAATGCATCCGCTTTGATAATGTCCATCCCCCACGCGGTCAGTGTGCCGGCCATGTCGGCGAATAGAAACGGGCGATCGCGCGTAACTAGAGTACACTCCCACGATGCTGCGGCCTGCGTGAGTGAGACTTGTGCCGCGGAAGATGCGAGTCGCTCGGAAAATGCCCAGTGTTCCAGCACCTCCTGCGGCGTGCGCGTGCGGAGATAACGCTGTGGCAGCCCTGCCAGATAGAGATGGATCTCGGCGGCGTGCTCTGGGGCCAGCGTAACTACCTCCTGAATTGCCGCGGTATCGGCATCAATGGCAATGCGGTCCTCATCGACATTGCGGTCCAGATAATTCGAAGCCGCCATGTACAGCCGCCACAGATTTTCCGCCTTCCACGGCGTCAGGGCTTCAGGATTGACGGAATGGATATCCGCATAGGTCAGCAACGCAAGCAGCCGCAAGTCATTAGGAGTGCCCACAAGCTTGGCGAAAGCGCGGATCGTCTCCACGTCAAAAATGTCCTTCCGCAATGCGCGCGACATCTCCAGGTGGTTGCGGATCAGGCGCAGTACCGTCTCCCGCTGCGGCTGCCGTAAAAGACCATCGCTCCATGATGGCAGCCGCAATTATCTGGCTCTGCTCGGCGTGGTTCTCATCGCTGCGGGCTTTTCCCGTGTCGTGCAGCAACGCCGCCAGGTATAGCAGTCCGGGCTCCTCCACCTCGCGCAGAATCTCTCCAAAATGCGCTTCCCATCCGGTAGTCGCCTGCTCCAGCGCATGGAGATGTTCGACGATCAAAAAAGTGTGCTCATCGACCGTGTAGCGATGGTAGGCATCGCGAACCACCAGCGCGTCCACGGAATGAAACTCCGGCAGCACGAGTTCCAGAATCCCCATCCCATGCATGGCGCGCAATGCATGTGCGGCCTCTGTCCCAAGAAGGATGCGCTCGAATTTCGCCCACAGTTCCGGCCCATCCGGCAGCCGCTCCGCCAAAACCGCGAGCGACTCCGCGATGTGCCCTTCTGCCTCCCGGTTGAGTTGCATCCGCTGGCCGGCCAGCAGTTGAAACAATGTCAGCACGCGCTCCGGATCGCCGTACTCTGCCGGGGAGTTCAGACATATCCGACCGTCCGCAACAGGACAGCCCATCAACACCGTGCGGCTTCGGCGGTTCCGTATCCGGGTCAAAAACGATCCCCGCCCGCTGACCGATCCGGAGCCCGCCTGCACGTCGTCCAGCATCTGCCGTGTCAGCCAGTCAATCGCACGCGCATGACGGAAATATTGCCGCATCCATCGCGCAGTTTCGACCGGCCGATTCTCGCTCAGGCCCAGGTGCCGCCCCGCCGCCTCATCCTGCGCCTGCCAGTACAACATATTGTCATCGCGCTGGCTTCTATAGTGCAGAAAGCCGCGCACCGTCAGCAGAAACTGGTGAGCAAGCTGGGACTCATCTCGCCGTTCGACCAGCAGATTGGTTTCATACCGGCTGGCCTGGTTCCCCGCCGCTTCCGGCAGCAACTGGCCCAGCCACGCGCAGGTATGGAAATCGCGCAGGCCGCCGGGCCCGTCCTTCACGTTCGGTTCCAGATGGAAAAGGGTGCGCTGAAACTTTGCATGCCGCGCGTGAGCCAGTCGGCCGATAGCAAAAAGCAGCGGCTGCCGCCGCCGTTCGATCAGCGCAGGAATGCGTTCACGGTTCAGTTCCTCAAACAGCGCGAAATCTCCGGCGATGTACCGCCGATCGAGCAGAGAAAGCGTAAATTCCGGGTTCTCTTCGCTCAGCCGCTGACACTCGTCCAGCGTCCGGGCCGTGGCGCTGACGCGCAGGCCGATGTCCCACAGATCCTGGCATAATCGGCGTATCGCCACCTGATGGAGTGATTCCCGCGATGTGTCCGCACAGACGAACAGCAGATCGATGTCCGAATACGGGAACAGTTGACGCCGTCCATAGCCGCCGATCGCGGCGAGAGTCAGACCCGGCGGCCCGTATTCCTCCGCTGCAATATGTTCCAGCCAGCAGCGTTCGACCAGGCCGTCGACCAGCGTGGACCGCCCTTCGACCAACCCTGCCCCGTTCTGTTCCTTGACGAACGCCAGCCGCAGGCCGTCCGAAGCCGACTGATATTCGGCGCGCAGCGTACCCGCGAAAGCGGCCCCCTGAATCGGAGAGGTGCTAGACATAGGGATGTGATCTCCTGCTTACAAAGCAGTTTCTCCGCGTTCGTCGTTGCGGATACGTATCGCTTCGTCAATGCGCGAAATGAAAATCTTCCCGTCGCCAATTTTGCCCGTGCCCGCAGCTTGCAGAATCGCCTGCACCGCACGATCCAGCAGCGTGTCGTTGACCACCATCTCCAGCTTGATCTTCGGCAGCACATCGACGGAATATTCGCGCCCCCGATAGAACTCCGTGTGGCCCTTCTGGCGACCATGTCCCCGCGCCTCCAGAATAGTCATCCCTTCAACGCCGGCTTCAATCAGCGCTTCCTTCACCACGTCAAGCTTCGATGGCTGAATGATCGCTTCAATCTTCTGCATGTCTGCTTCCCCGATGTTCCTTCAAAAGAAGGCTGTATTCCGGACGAAAGTTGCTATCGACACGATACCAGCGCACCGGTCAGGAAGCCGCAATTTCCCAGTCATAGCCCTCTTCCCCATGCTGGGTCAGGTCCAGGCCCTCGGCTTCCTGCGCCTCGTCCACACGCAGCCCGACTAGCAGATCCACAATTTTCAGCAGCACCAGTGTTCCCACAATAGAAATAGTCCATGCGATCGCCACGCCCCCAAGTTGACGGGGCACCTGCATCCAGTTGCCGTCGAGCCAACCCACCGGCAGCGGGTTTCCTCCCGCGTCTTTAAAAATGGGATTAATCGCTCGCGTAGCAAACACCCCGGTCAGGATTGCGCCCAGAGTGCCGCCCGCGCCATGCACCCCAAACGCGTCGAGCGAGTCGTCGTAACCGAACCACTGCTTCACCTTCACCACCATGAAGTAGCAGAACAGGCCCGCCATGAATCCAATAGCCAGCGCCGACATGGGTCCGACGAATCCGGCTGCCGGAGTGATTGCGACCAGTCCCGCGACTGCCCCGGATATTGCCCCAAGAGCGCTCGGCTTCCCATTGCGGAACCATTCGGCCAGGCTCCATCCGATGCCTGCGGCAGCAGCGCCGAACTGTGTGGCGACGAAGGCGCTGGTCGCGAGCGAACCCGCCGACAACGCGCTTCCGGCATTGAATCCGAACCAGCCCACCCACAGCAGTCCCGCGCCAATAAAGCTCAGCACCACGCTATGGGGCGGCATCGGCTCCTTGGGATAGTGCAGACGCTTGCCAAGATACACAGCACAGACCAAGGCCGAGACACCCGACGTAATATGGACCACTGTGCCGCCGGCAAAATCGAGCGTCGGAATGCCGCCGCCCAGCGAGGCATTGAGTAGCCCGCCGTTCCCCCACACCATGTGGGCCATGGGAGCATAAATCAGCAGCGACCAGAGCACGGAGAACAGCACCATCGCGCTAAACTTCATACGCTCGGCAAAGGCCCCGGAGATGAGCGCCGGCGTTATGATGGCGAACATCAACTGGTAAATCATGAACGTCGACTGCGGAATCGTGGCCGCGTAAACAGGGTTAGGCGTGGCGCCGACTCCGCGCAGAAACAGGTAGTGAAATCCCCCGATCAAACTAATGCCGTGGCTAAAGCACAAGCTGTAACCGACGATTGCCCACACCACGGTGACGATCCCCGCCATCGCGAAGCTGTGCATCATGGTGCTGAGAACGTTCTTCTTGCGCACCAGTCCGCCATAGAAAAGCGCCAGCCCCGGAATTGTCATCATCAAAACCAGCGCGGCGCAGACCAGCATCCATCCGTTGTCCGCTGCTAGCTGCGCGTTTGCCACCGCCTGATCCAGTTGCGCCAAGTGCTGCTGAATCGCCGTGCTTCCTTCCGCCACCGTCTGCGCAAGGGCAGCGCCGGGCCAGGTCGCTAACCAGCCTGCCAATAGAAAACATGAAAAAACTTTGCGAGAGAAAATCCATCGCATAAATAATCACCGCCAGACTTTCGTAAAGAGTACGGGAGTTGAAATCCCTGCCTGCGAGAAGCGGTCAAATGCGTTGTTCAATAAAAGGAATCGCATGGGTCCCGCCAGCTCGGCAGGCACACCGCCCCATTGCTGATGTTCCCTCTAGAGTGGAAGTTAAGCAGAGTCCAAGGATACTGATAAATTTACTTTTGCTCGTCGCATTTCAACGACCGGATAGAAATCTTTTATTCCCGCTATTCGATTCGGTTATAGACCGGAGGAATTCCTACTCCGGTTCAGGTCGCCGCTGTTTCTGCGCTGCGCAGCGAACGTCCGGCGATTCTGCTACCATCAAGGCTCAATCTTTGAGCGGGAGTAGCTCAATGGTAGAGTAGCGGCTTCCCAAGCCGTTGGTTGCGGGTTCGATCCCCGTCTCCCGCTCCACATCCGAACGCAGCTTCCAACAATTCAGCCTGCGCAAACCCCTTTGGTTTGCAATCCCGCGCTCCCTTGCCTGAAACCGATTGGCACCGCATCATAATAAAGACTGCGGAAAGATTGCCGGCGTTAATCGTCCGTAGAAATTCTTTTGAGGTGCGAGTGAAAAACAGCGGCATGCGGGTGGTCTTGGCGGCGTTAATCTTTACCGGGTTTGCGGCTGGCGGTCCAGCCTTGTTGACGGAAAATGCAGCGGCGCAGACCCTGCGGATCAGCACGGCCCCCGCTCCCGTTTCCACTGTGGTCGGGGATTCGACAGAGCAACCTTTTCGCTTTCTCGCCTCCCTCTGACTGGCGCCAGAATTCTCAAGAAGACCAAAGTATGCCCGGCTATCGACAGCGCCAGCCGCAAAATCCCCCGGCGGGGTCATCGTACGCAAATCCCTCCCAGTCCCCCGCCCCCAACGACATGGACGAAGCGCTGCCGCCGTACCGGGTAGTCTCGAGCGAAACACTCGGACCGAATCTAGGCTCGACATACATCCCGCTCGACAGCTGGATCTACCCCGCCCTCATGCGACTCTACTCACTCGGCTATCTGGACCGAGCATTCGTAGACATGCGCCCTTGGACCCGCATCTCGGTCCTGCGGATGCTCTACGCCGAGCAGGAACGCATCCACATGGAGCCGCACAGTGAAGAGGCTCTCGATATCTATCAGGCGGTCTTGGCCGAGCTCGAGCCGGACGTCCAGACAGCAGGCGGCTGGCGCGTGCATGGCACACTGGAGTCCGTCTACGAGCGGGCCATGGGCATTGGCGGAACTCCGCTGAACGACAGCTATCACATCGGCCAAACGATTATCAATAACTACGGCCGTCCCTATCAGAGCGGATTTAACAACTACGCCGGCTTCAGCGCCCGGGCGACTTCCGGCCCATTCGCACTCTACGTGCGCGCGGAATATCAGCACGCGCCCAGCGCCGATGGCTATTCGCTTCCACTGGCGCAGGCGCTGTCCTATATCGACGGCATTCCCTACGTGCCCCAGGACACCATTCCCGCTGGCCCCATCTCGAGCGCCAACTATTTCCGTTTGGTTGAAGCCAACCTGTCGGCCACTGTGTGGAATCACGACTTCTCCATCGGAAAAAGCGACGTGTGGGACGGTCCCGCCACCGGCGGCGCATTCGACTGGAGCAACAACGCCGAAAACATCTATTCCTTCCGCATCAATCGCGTCGAGCCGCTCAAGATTCCGCTGCTTTCCTATGTACTCGGTCCTGTGCGCTATGAGTTTCTCATCGGCAGCCTGAAAGGCCACACCTATCCCAACGATCCCTGGGTCCACATGGAAAAGTTTGCGTTCAATCCCACGCCGAACTTCGAATTTGGATTCTCCCGCACGATCATCTGGGGCGGCAAAGGCCACGTACCGGTCACGTTGGGCAGCTTCTGGAAAAGCTTCACCAGCTTTCAGAACGTGAGCGTAGACGAAAAGTTTTCCCGCAACGATCCCGGCGCGCGTTTCAGCACCTTCGACTACACCTATCGAATCCCCTTTGCCCGCCGCTGGCTGACGCAATATACCGACTCCGAATCACATGACGATGTGACCCCGGTCAGCGCGCCCCGCCGCGCCGGCATCCGCACCGGAATTTATCTGACCCGCATCCCTGGAGTACCGAAGCTCGACCTGCGTGCCGAAGCGGTCTATACAGATGTCTCCACCAGTGTGAGCTTCAATGGCAGCTTCATGTACATCGAGACCATCCAAAGGCAGGGCTACACAAACAAGGGAAATATTTTCGGCGACTGGATCAGCCGCGAGTCAAAGGGCGGCCAGGCTTGGCTCACGTATCATCTGTCGCCGAATGAGATGGTGCAGCTCTCCTACAGGAACGCCAAAGCCGCCAAGGATTTCATCCCCCTCGGCACCACCCAGAATCTATTTACCGTGACCGCCGTAAAACGCCTGCGTCCAGAGCTCGAATTGAATGCCTGGCTCCAGTACGAGCGCTGGAAGGCTCCCGTTTATAAGACCGGCGCCCAGAATGACGTCACGACAAACGTGCAGATCACCTGGTATCCGGAACTGAAGCACACTCTACGCAAATGGTGACCGGTTGGGCATAACGCGCCCAGGAAGCTGCGATCAAAAGCCCCATGTTCGCTCGGCGAAAATGGGGCTTTCTATCACCGTTCTTCTGTCAGACCAGAACGGTTCAGTGGCAAGCAGTCCTGAAAAAGGCGCTCTAACGGAGGAATTCACTTTACCTGTTTTTCAGCGGCGATCCCGATCCCGATCGCGCCCGCCACGCCGATCGCGATCATGGTCGCGCCATCTCTCGCCGCGACGGGGATACCGCCCTCGATATCCATACCGCGGATCGTAGCGATTGTTGATGTAGCCATGGAAGCCGCGTGGACCGTGGTACCACGGCCCCGCTCCAAGGAAGACCCCGCCGCGAAACCATTCCGGTCCATAGTATCCATAGGGAGCACAGTTGTACGGCGCATACCCGTAATAGCCATACGGGCAAACCGGCGCCGGACCTCCGATGCTAAAGGTGACCTGAGCTTGTGTCCTGGGAGTGACCCCCAAAGAAAGGCCAATCACGACAGCGGCCAGAGCGAGGAATCTAAACGCACGCATGGATGCACCTCATAAGCGAGAGTTGGGTGAATTAACCGGGCAGGAACCATGTTCCGTGCCTCACCTTATTCAACACTCGGCGAAACTGAAAGTTTCGCCTGCCCCGAAATTGGATGCTATCTCCTGTGTGCTCAATCCGGTACAGCCCCCCTTTCGATCAAGTGTGTGCGAAGCCAACAATCCATGTTGGCTTGCACACAATCGTCGCGGCCTCATAGCTGCCGATTCAGCGTGAAACGACCGTCAGCTTTTGAGAATGACCAGTTTAGTGTCGATCGCCACCGCCTCGGCCGCCGCGATCCTGGCCGCGTCCGCGATCGCCGCCATGTCCACCACTGTCGCCGCCTCGGCCGCCGCGATCGCCGCCTCGGCCGCCGCGATCGCCGCCACGTCCACCACGATCGCCGCCTCGGCCACCGCGATCGTCACCGTGCCAGCCGCGTCCACCGCGGTAGCGGTCGTCTGGCCTGTCCCCGCGATGGGGGAATCCGCCTCTATAGCCGTAACGTGGATCGTAGCGACTGTCGGTGTAGCCGTGGAAACCGCGGGGACCGCGATACCATGGACCCGCTCCGAAGAAAACACCGCCATTGAACCATTGCGGCCCGTAGTACCCATAGGGTGCGCAGTTATAGGGAGCGTACCCGTAATAACCGTAAGGGCAAACCGGCGCTGGGCCTCCGATGCTGAATGTGATCTGAGCTTGGGTTTTGGGAGTTGCGCCCAAGGATAGGCCGATTACAACCGCGGCCAAAGCGAGGAACCTGAATGCACGCATTATTTACCTCAATAAAAGGGGAGTTGGGCCGAATGGAAAATGTTGCGCAGAGACGTCTTGTGCGCCTCGGCGGTTGGTTTGACACTCGGGGGGATTCAAGGCTTACTCTACACGGAGCCGCGCTCGTCACTGCTGAAAAAGTTCAACGCGTTCCCGTGCAAGTAACTATTGGCAATCTTGCCCGAAACTCATACCGTCAACTAGTCTCATGAATCATTGAGCTGTTAGAACGTGACGGATGACACTGGCACAGGCGCGGCACCATTGCCTGAGTCCGTCAGCGCACGAAAATACGCGATCGTCTCGCTGAGCCCCTCGTCCAGTGAAACCTGCGGCTCCCAGCCCAGCACGCGGCTGGCTTTAGATATATTCGGCTGCCTCCTCGGTGGATCGTCCTGCGGCAATGGCTGATGACGGACCTTGCTCGCCGACCCAGTCAGCGCAATAATGCGCCGCGCACACTCGAGCACCGTCTCCTCGCTCGGATTCCCCAGGTTCACCGGCAACGCTTCCTCCACCCGGGAAAGCCGAACAATGCCTTCGATCAGGTCCGTGACGTAGCAAAAGCTCCGGGTGTGGGAGCCGTCTCCATACACCGTCACATCTTCTCCGCGAAGCGCCTGCATTACGAAGTTTGAAATCACGCGTCCATCATCCGGCTGCATGCGCGGGCCGTAGGTGTTGAAGATCCGGACCAGCCGCGTATCCACTTGGTGATGCTCCCGGTACGCCATCACCGAGGCTTCTCCGAATCGCTTGGCTTCGTCGTAGACCGAGCGCGGCCCCACCGGATTCACATGGCCCCAGTAGTTCTCCGGCTGCGGGTGCACCTCGGGAGTGCCGTAGCACTCCGACGTGGACGCGTGCAGAAATTTCGCCCGATACTTGCTCGCCAGCTCCAGCATGTTGATCGTTCCCTGCGAACCGACCCGCAAAGTCTCAATTCCTAGGCGCATGTACTGCGGTGGGCTCGCCGGGGACGCGAAGTTGAAAATAAAATCCACTGGCCCCGGATCGAAGAATTCGCACGTGTCCTGCTCGATTAATTCGAATCGCCGCTCGTGATTCAGATGTGCAAGATTGCGCAGGCTGCCGGTACAAAGATTGTCGACCCCGACCACCGAATGCCCTTCGGCGAGCAGCCGGTCCGCCAGATGCGAGCCGAGAAATCCAGCCGCTCCCGTCAGCAAAATTCGCATCCTCTTTCTGCCGCGTCGCGGAATGCCCGCAGAACGGATCGGCTTCTGCACGGCATGGATCCCATCGACCGCGCGTGCCACCTGACCCGCGCTCGATAAGCCGGGGAGATGTGCGCCCACAGAAATGTCGCGCTCTCCGTCCGCGATGGCCGCCGCTCGGCCAATGCTGAAGTAGCTGATGCCCTGGCGCGCGACCTCTTCGGCATGATAGAGATTGCGCCCATCAATCAGCAGCGGCTGCCGGAGCTTGCCCGCAAACATCTTCAGATCGAGTGACGCGAACTGAGGCCAGTCCGTCAGAATCACCAGCGCATCCGCCTCCCCGGCGGCATCCAGCTCGCTGCTCGCGTAGCGCAGGCTGGCGCTCGCCGGAAGCACCGCCTGGGCGCGCGCCATCGCAGCAGGATCGTACGCTGCCAAGCTCGCGCCCTCCGCAAGCAACAAATGCACCAGCCGCATCGCCGGAGATTCCCGCACATCATCGGTCCCGCCCTTATACGCCAACCCCAGCACGGCAATATGCTTGCCGTCGATTCCGCCCAAAGCGCTGCGAACTTTTTCCAGAAATCGCAACGGCTGCAGCTCGTTAATTCTTTCAATGGCTGCCAGCAGGCTGAAGTCGATGCCGAATTCCGTAGCCACTGAACGAAAGGAGGCCAGGTCCTTGGGAAAACACGAGCCTCCATATCCGATTCCCGCATGAAGAAACTGCGTCCCGATGCGCTGATCCATTCCAATCCCGGGCGCCACCTCTGTAATATTCGCGCCCACGGTTTCGCAAAGATTGGCGATCGCATTGATGAAGGAAACCTTCATAGCAAGAAATGCATTCGACGCGTGTTTGATCAATTCCGCGCTTTCGGGCGATGTGCGCAGCAGCGTCGGAGCCTTGCCGGGATTGCACTGCCCAGGCACCGCATCGGGCCGCGCATAGTATTCGCCCGAAGTAAGCGGGCGATAGACCTGCTCGACCAGCGCGGCCGAGCGATCGTTGTTGCAGCCGATCACAATCCGGTCAGGATGCAGAAAGTCCGCTGCCGCGCTGCCCTCGCGCAGAAATTCCGGATTCGACACGACATCGAATCTCTCCCGCGACACCCCGCCGCGCTCCATCAGCCGCCCAATCCACTCATTCGTATAAACCGGCACCGTGCTCTTTTCGACGATCACGGTATAGCGACCGATGTTGCCGGCAATTTCCCTCACTG
This sequence comes from uncultured Acidobacteriota bacterium, assembly GCA_963744615.1. Lineage (GTDB taxonomy): Bacteria > Acidobacteriota > Terriglobia > Terriglobales > Acidobacteriaceae > JAKAAZ01. The sequence continues at coordinate 373,335 of CAVUUE010000003.1, read as the reverse complement.
CGGCTTCTACAAAAGACAAGTCTGCCTTGCCGCCGCGCGCCTGCGGCGTTCCTACGGCAATGAAGATGAGCTCCGCCTCGGCCGCGGCCGGTCCCAATTCCGTTGTGAAGGAGACGGTTCGATTGCCATGACGGGCTAGCAGTTCCGGAAGAAATTGTTCATGGATGGTCGCCTGCCCGCTCTCGAGCGCCGCCATTTTCGACGCGTCTTTATCGACGCAGACCACCCGATGGCCCAGTTCGGCGAAACAAAGCGCCGCCACCAGGCCCACATACCCGGAGCCTACAACGACGATGGGACGACTCAGATCCATTGCCCGCAATACCCTTGTCGACGCCTCAAAGGCCGCCGACACTCGAAGATCATACCAGCGCATCCACCCCTGCCTCGCCCTCCCGGTGACCCGATGAATCCCCTTTGTTCTCATGAGCCGCTTTCGAATTGACGTCTGGCGCTGCTTACACCTATCCTCAGAGTACGCATCTGGAGAGAGTTTCAGTACATGCTACGATGCTCTGGAATAACGCCGGAGACTGATTCCATGCGGCAGGTTGCACTTGAAAACGCGGCAACCGCAATCGCTCCAGTTGAAATACCAGGGCTCGTAAAGCCCTGCATACGGCGGATGCGACGATCGCACCCCGAGAGGGTATGAGGCAGAATTGTTGCTCGAATCTTCGCCTGCAATTTCCAGTCTACGGAAGTTCGCGACCATCTCCACGCAGCGATCTCACGCAACAATGATTGAGCGGCCCTTCCTCGCATGAATCCGACACCCGACGAAATCAATCCAGCCCAGGCGGAATTCAAGCCACGCGCCTTCCAGACCGGCGGCGGCTGGGTTACGAATGAAGAAGGAAATGCTCTTGCCGAGAACCTCCTCACTCTGCGCAAACGCAAATGGATCGTTCTTAGCTGCGTGTTTCTCGGTATCGTCTACGGCGTCGTCCGCGCCATCACCACACCGAAGACCTACGTCACAGCGGGCACAATTCAGGTAAGCCCAGGCTCCTCGAACGAATACCGGCTGGGGAACGGATCGTCCGGACCGCAGGATCTGGGAACGCGGCTCGAAACCGAAGTCGCCATCCTGCAAAGCGACTCCCTGCTGCTGAAAGTCGCGAAAGAGTTAAAGCTCGAGGACAATCCTTATTTCCTTGGACCAAAATCGACAGTCACACATGTAGACCCTAACGATCCCGGCGTGCAGGACTGGATGATCGGCTATCTGCGAGGCGGCCTCTCGATCGGGCGCATTCCCAAGACCCAGCTGATATCGATCGCATTCACCAGCCTGTCTCCGGAGCTTTCCGCCCGCGTCGTCAACACCCTGATCAACGACTATATCGAGCGCAGCTTCCAGACCCGCTATGCCGCCACCCAGCGCGTTTCGCAATGGTTATCGACGCAGTTGGACGACCTGAAGCAGGCGGTGGAGACATCGCAGGAAAAGCTGGTTGAACTGCAGAGACAGCTAGGCGTTCTCGGCTTCGGCGACCAGGCCCACAACTTGAACCTCGACACGCTCGACGAGCTGTCGAGAGCCGCGGCGAACGCGAAGATTTCCCGGATCGTGGCCGACGCGCAATATCGCATGCTGACCACCATGAATCCCGACCTGATCGATGGCAGTCCCACCGTCATGGGTTCCAGCGCGGGAAGCCTGCTGGCCACGCTCCGCAACGGCCAGGCTGCCCTCGAAGCGCAATATGCGCAGCTCAGGTCTCAGTTTGGACCGAATTACCCCGCCGTCAAGCAATTGAGGGCGCAGATGCAACAAAATCAAAAGGCGATCGACGCCGAGCAGACTCGCGTCCTGGCGCAAGCCAATAACGCATTCCGCGCCGCCACCGTCAATGAGAACATGACCCGCCAGGTACTGCAGGAAGAAGAAGCCAAGGACTATCAGAAGCGCGATGCCATGATCCAGTTCGTGCTCATGCAGCGCGAGTTCGATTCCAACCGTACCTTGTATGACGGATTGCTGCGGCGCCTGCGGGAAGCGGGCATCGAAGCCGGCCTCGAATCGAGCGAAATCGACGTCGTCGACTTTGCCAGAAAGCCTCTGTTCCCGAGCGGCATGCGCCGCAGCGCAAGAGTGTTGATCGGCCTCATGTTTGGACTGTTCGGCGGCGTTGCCCTGGCGTTCTTTTTCGACAGCCTCGACACCAGCCTGCGCAGCGTCCACGACATCGAAACCATATCCGAGCTGCCATCGCTCGCCGTTATCCCTCGCGCGCGCAAAGTGCTGCCGCGCAGCATTGCGGAAGACACACGATCGGCCGCCCAACGAAATGTGGACGTGCTCGGCCAGCCAAACTCCCAGTTCGCAGAAGCCTTTCGTTCGCTGCGTACATCCCTGCTTCTCTCCGGCGTTGGCCAGCCTCCGCAGACCATCCTGATTACCAGTTCAACGCCTGCGGAAGGCAAGAGCACGATCGCCAGCAACCTCGCCGCCGTGCTCGCCTTCCGCGAAGCCAAAGTTCTGCTGATCGATGCCGACCTTCGCCGCCCGACCATCCACAGCCGCTTCGGCATCAGCAGCCGCGCCGGTCTCTCAACGCTGCTCTCCGGAACGACCACGCTCGAAGAATCGATGCAGACCGTTCCCGAAGCCCCCAACCTGTTCCTGTTGCCCAGCGGGCCGGTGCCTCCATTTCCAACCGAGCTCATCTCCTCGAACCGCATGGTGGAGTTGATCCAGGAATGTAAACATCAATTCACCCACATCATCATCGACTCGCCACCCATCCTCACCATTACGGACGGCTTGATTCTCGCGCCCTTCAGCGACGCTGTCCTGCTCGTGGTCCGCTATGGCCGCGCCAGCAAGCACTCCGTTCGCCGCGCACGCGACCTGATGCTGCGCGCCGGCACTCGCCTGGGAGGAACCGTAATCAACGCCGTGGATGCAGCCTCCCAGCGTTATTATGGGTATTACGGATATCAGCGATATTCCTATTCGAATGGCCGTCCTCCGGCCGGCGACGTGGGCAAACGCAAGTGGCCCTTCTTTTGGCGCAGAGAGGATTCGTGATGACGTCGATCTCCCTGTTGAAGCGGAACCGTGCCCGTCACCTCGGCGCGCATTCTTATGGCGTTCTCGTTATTGCATTTTTCCTGTCGGTTTCCCTCAGTTCCATCGCAGCATTCGCGCAGTATGCCGGCCCAGCGCCCACCCGCTCCGATAGCCCCAACCCGAACAACAAGAGCCTGCTGCAGCCTGCGCCATCCGAACTTGTGCCCGGAACAGCCATTTTCCTCCATCCCGGCGACGGCATCGCTGTCAGCGTCTATGGAGTTCCGGATTACAAAGTCGCCGCCCGGGTCGACGGCAGCGGCAGCGTCGATCTTCCTCTGATCGGCAACATCCATCTCGCCGGCTTGACGGTCGAGCAGGCCCAGGAGGCCGTTGCCCAAAAACTTATCTCTGCCCAGATGATCCTGTATCCCGACGTCCTGATTTCCGTCCAGGATTCCATCGTAGATGTAATCGGCGTGATGGGAGAGGTCAACGCGCCCAAAGCAATCCCCGCATTCGCTCCCATGTCGCTGTTGGACGCAATCTCCGCCGCCGGCGGTTTAAAGCCGGACGCAAGCCACAGCATTTCCATTTTGAGGAGAGGCGTCGCCGAACCGCTTCTCGTCGTCCTCAACTCCGACCCCGCCAATGCTCCGTCGCAAAACGTTCCGCTCTATCCTGGAGATCGCGTGCTTGTTTCCCGCGTCGGCGTTGTCTACGTCGTCGGAGCCGTAACCCACCAGGGTGCGTTTTCCATCTCGCCCGATACTCCAATGACCGTACTGCAGGCGGTCACGATGAGCGGTGGCGCTGGGTTTCAAGCATCGTTGAGTTCCACACGAATCATCCGGACCACGGGAGCGACTCGCCGGGAGATTCCCGTAGACCTGGGTAAAGTCACCAGCGGAAAAGCACCTGACCCGATTCTGCAAAGCGACGACATCATTCTGGTCCCAACCAGTGCATTCAAAGCCGCTATCAAGGGTGGCGGCGTCGGCATCGCCATCGGCCTCCTCTATTCGCTTCCTGTCCTGGCGCAGAACTTCTAAACCTCTCGCAGAGAGTACCCTGAGCAGAACCGAAGGGCTCAGCATCACCGAAGGGCTCAGCATCACAGACCTGAACAATGCTGCGAGTCGCCTATCTACTCAGCCATCCCATCCAATACCAGTCTCCGCTGCTGCGCCTGCTGGCCCAGCAGCCCGGCCTCGAACTCACAGTCTTCTACACGTCAGACTTTTCCCTGCGCAGTTACCACGATCAGGGTTTCGGCGTTCCCGTCGAGTGGGACATACCGCTGCTCGGTGGCTATAGGCATGAATTTCTTACAAGGCTGCTCGATAGCTCAACCGTCTCCTTTGTTCGTCCTCTGAACTCCGGAATCTTTCGCAGGCTGCGGCGCGGCCGCTTCGACGTGCTGTGGATCCACGGCTACGCCACGCTGAATTCCTGGACTGCGATGGCGGCGGCGAAGCTGCTCGGAATTCCCGTGCTGCTGCGCACCGACTCCACGCTGATCGACCACCCCCGCGGCCCGTTGAAGCTCGCGCTCAAAAAAGTATTCTTCCGAATTCTGCGCCAGTTTACCTACGGAGTGCTCAGCGTAGGCCAGCGGAACAGTGAATACTGGCGCAGGAATCTCGGAGCCGATGTTCCGCAATTCGCGATCCCGTATGCCGTCGACAATGAATTTTTTCGTGAACGCTGCCAGGCAGCCTCCGTCACCCGCGAAGACCTGCGCCGCGAATTGAACCTCGAACCGGATCGTCCGGTAGTTTTATTTGCGTCGAAGCTGCTGGCACGCAAGCGCTGTATGGACTTGGTCGAAGCACACCTGCATCTGCTCGCCCAGCGCACTCCTCAGACACCCCGGCCCTATCTGCTGATCGTAGGCGATGGTGAGGACCGCCCGCGGATCGAGGCGCGGCTCGGCCAAGCAAACTCCGAAGCCGCAGAAAGCGTCCGCATGCTCGGGTTCCGCAATCAGTCGGAGCTGCCTCGCTACTACGATCTCTGCGACATCTTCGTGCTTCCATCGATCCACGAGCCCTGGGGATTGGTCGTCAACGAAGTGATGAATGCCGGCCGCGCCGTCATCGTGTCGGACGAAGTCGGCTGCCAGCCGGATCTAATCCTCGATGGAGACAACGGCCGCGTGTTTCCCGCCCGCGACATTGCGGCGCTCACCAACACCATCGAACAAACGCTGGCCAGCCGCGAGACATATCGTAAGATGGGCGAGCGAAGCCTCGAACGCATCCAGCAGTTCAGCTTCGACACCAACGTCCAGGGGCTCGTGCAAGCCTTCACCGCAGCCAGCCGGAGGCAACGCTGAAATGCCTGTCCTTCTCTCCCATCCTCCGGAGTCTCGCTCGTAATGCGAATTCTGCACGTCATCCGTTCCCTCCATCCGGAATACGGCGGGCCCGCCCAACTGGTGCGCTGCATCGTAGCCGCCGGACCGCGCCTGGGATGGGAGGGCGAAGTCGCGTCGCTCGACCTGCCCGGCCAGGCCTTCATTCAGGAAATTCAATTTCCGGTCCACGCGCTTGGCGAGAACCGCACCACCTACGGATATTCAAAGCACTGGGTACCCTGGCTGCGCGCCAACATCGATCGTTTCGATGGCGTCGTCGTGCACGGCATCTGGCAGTACCAGAGCTGGGGAACATGGCGCGCCATCCGCGGACGCAAACCGTACGTTCTGTTTCCACACGGCATGCTGGACCCGTGGTTCAAGCGTCGCTATCCGCTTAAACACGTGAAGAAGTGGTTCTACTGGCATCTCGCCGAGCGCCGCGTGCTGCGCGATGCGAACTCCGTGCTCTTTACCTGTTCGACCGAGCAGCGGCTTGCTCCGGAAAGTTTTGAAATGCCTCCGTGGAACGCCGCCGTGGTACCTTATGGCGCGGAGATGCCGACCGGCGACACTCAACAGCAGATGGAATCCTTTTACCAGGCCTGTCCCGGCGCAAGAGACAAGCGTTTCTTTCTCTACCTCGGGCGCATCCATCCCAAGAAAGGCTGCGATCTTTTGATCGACGCCTTTGCCTCAATCGCCGCCACCGAACCCGGCATCGACTTGGTCATGGCGGGACCGGACGCCGGAATGCGAGAGGCGCTGGAGGCTCGAATCACCTCCGCCGGTTTCGCCCACCGCGTGCATTGGCCCGGCCTGGTTACGGGAGATGCGAAATGGGGCGCTTTCCACGCGAGCGATGCCTTTGTGCTGCCCTCGCATCAGGAAAATTTCGGTATTGCCGTCGCGGAAGCTCTCGGCTGCAGCCGCCCCGTGCTCATCTCCGATCAGGTCAATATTTGGCCGGAGATTTATGCCGATGGCGCCGGTCTGGTCTCTCCGGATACATTCGCCGGCACCCGGGACCTGCTCGAGCGATGGCTTGCACTGAACGAAGAACAACGCTCCGCGATGAGACTGCGCGCGCGTGCCTGTTTCGAAACCCGCTATAACCTGGATCAGAATGTAAGCGAGCTAGTACGATTCTTTCAGCGCATGCAATAGAGCGAAATCCTATGGACTCAAACGCTCTCGACACCTCGTCCGTACTTCCGCGGAAAACTGCGCGCGATCCTTATACGTCCGCGCAATATGGATTTGGCAACCGCGTGCGCCGGCAGCTATGGAGCATCGTGTGGATCTTTCTCTATCGCCCGTCCCCACGCGTCGCCCACCCTTGGCGAGTGTGGCTGCTGCGCTGCTTCGGCGCAAAGCTGGGTCCGCATTGCCGCTTCTATCCCGGCTCCCGTATCTGGGCGCCGTGGAATATAAGCTGCGAAGACACGGTGATGGTGGCCGACGGTGCCGAACTCTACAACCCCGCGCCGCTCTATCTCGCGTCCCATGTCGTCATCTCGCAGGGGGCGTATCTCTGCGGCGCCACTCACGACTACGACAACTCGGCCTTTCCCGTGATTGCGTTTCCCATGCGCCTGGGCCGCTATTCCTGGGTGGCCGCACGCGCTTGCGTCTCTCCCGGAGTAAACCTCGGCGATGGCGCAATCCTCGGCCTGGCGTCGCTCGCAACCAAAGACCTGGAACCCTGGTCAATCTACGCTGGCGTTCCAGCGCGCAAGCTGAAGAACAGAAAACCGTTCGCCTGAGCTAAAGCCGTCCCAACTAGGCCGCTCTCCATGGCGGCAGCACAATCGGCTTCTCCCAGTTCTGCATTCCCGTCGTCTTCACCCGGCGGCGGTAAACGGCGTCTCCCGTCGTCACATAAAGCGTTTGAAAATCCGCATCACCGAAACAAATTCCCGCGAGCTGTTTTCCCGACACCGGCAATATAGCCGTTACCCTCCCATTGCGATCGAACACCTGAACGCCCATGCGCGTCGCAGCATACGCCCAACCCTGCCGATCCATCGTAATCTGCAAGGCGCCGCTATCATTTGCCGGGTCCGGAACATGGAACCAATAGAACGGCTCGCCATATTGCAGCGTTCCATTCGATTGCACCTCGTAACTGTACGCATGGTGCCCTTCGCTCTCGGCCACGCAAAGCCATAAACCATCCGGCGTCAAAGCAATCCCCGCCGGCCCGTTCAGTCCCACGGCGACAACCTGCTTTCCCCCGTTCGGCCCGACCAGCCACACTTTGCCGGAGTAGGAACTCTCCCAGCCAGCTTCCGTGACATAAATGTGTCCCTCATGCGTGACGGTCAGCCGATGTCCTCGCACGTTGTCTGCGATGGTCGTGATCTTTCCCCCTGGACTGCACGCAAGAATTCTCGCCGCGCGCGTATCCGCGACATACAGCCGCCCATCGGGACCAAACGCGATGCCATTATCCCCTGGGCTTGTTTTCGCAAACAGCGCCAGCTTGCCATCCGTGCCGACTCTGTATACGCCCCCATCGAATGGGTTCTGAACATACACATTTCCCTGCCGATCGCTCGCTATGCACGCGGCAGTCGAACCGGCGGGCACAACCGGCGGACTCGCGTAGATCGGAAAATGCTCAGGCGAACGCTCAACCAAATCGATTAGGCCTTTACCAGCGATCTGCCAATTCTCCCCGGACTTCGCAATTGCCTGGATGACAAAATTGCTGCTCGCTCCCGCCGCAATCGGCTTCGGCCAGTCCTTCCACAGCCAGCGCAGCACATCCGGCAGAATGGCTTCGCCCTGGCTGCCTTCATGGCCAAGGACTCCCCAGGCATGGTCCACCTCGTAGCCGGCAAACGTCAGCGCGCGCTCGACCGCCTGATTCGTCATCCACCAGTCGCCCAGCTCCAGCCCACCCGGCCACCCGTCCTTGTCTCCATCCTGCATAAAAATTCGCAGAGGCTTCGGTTCCGTCTTTCGAATCACCACCGGATATCGATCGCCGCCACGCATGCCGACGAACGTGCCAATTTTCGTGAATACGCGCCGAAAAGCATCGGGCCGCTCCCACGCGAGGGTGAACGAGCCGATGCCGCCAGTACTCCCTCCCGTAGCTCCGCGGTCGTTCGGATCGCTCGAGAGCAGAATCGGCAGCCCGTCCGGAGTCATCCGTTTCTCCACTTCCGGCAGCAGCTCCTCAGTGATGAATCTGGCCAGCACACCGGTCAGGCTGTCGAACTCGAAACTGCGATTGAAACGTGGGTTCTGCGCACCATCGCGCGAAGCCACCGTCCCCGACTGCAAGCCGATGCCGATCGTAATCGGAACTTCATTCCGATGAATCAAATTGTCGAAAACAATCGGCGTCGTATCCGTCAGTCCGTCGAGCCCGATCCACACACAAGCGGGCTTGGCCGCCGTATATTGCGCCGGAATATAGACATCGACGGTGCGCTGCGTTCCAGGAAAAAATCTCGAGTCATTCAATGAGAAGTTGAACGTCTTGCCCCTCGGCACGCCCGGCTGTGGCTTCGAATCCGGCCCCAGCGGATAAAGTTCCCCCCTCGCAGGAGCACTCTGTCCACCGGCCACAACTGCCGCCGCTTCCTGCGCAGAAAATGCCACGGCCGCTCCCATCGCTGCAGCGGACTTCAAAAACTCTCTTCGTTCCATTGACTCGCATCCCTTGAAAATCAAGTTCCACTCATTGTAGGTGGAGAATCGGCCGTGCCCACACGGAATGAAGAGAGCAAAAGAAAGGCGCGGTCCGAAGACCACGCCTTTCGCAAAACAAAGAAATTCCTTACAGCGCGTTCATGTTCTGCAGAAACTCCGCGTTGTTACGTGCCTTGCCCAGTTTGTCCACCAGCAGCTCCATCGCTTCAACCGGAGACAAAGGATTCAGCACCTTCCGCACCAGCCAGGTGCGCTGCAGCTCATCTTTAGGAATCAGCAGCTCTTCCTTGCGTGTACCGGAGCGTTGAATATCAATCGCCGGGAACACGCGCTTATCGACCAGCTTGCGATCGAGGATCACTTCCATGTTGCCGGTGCCCTTGAACTCTTCAAAGATCACTTCGTCCATGCGGGAACCGGTATCGACCAGCGCCGTGGCAATAATCGTCAAGGAGCCGCCTTCTTCAATATTGCGGGCGGCTCCGAAGAATCGCTTCGGACGCTGCAATGCATTCGAATCTACACCGCCCGAGAGCACCTTGCCCGAGGGCGGCACAATCGTGTTGTAGGCGCGCGCCAGGCGCGTGATCGAATCGAGCAGAATCACCACGTCGCGCTTGTGCTCGACTAGGCGCTTGGCTTTTTCGATCACCATTTCAGCCACCTGCACGTGGCGGACCGCCGGCTCATCAAACGTGGAGCTGATAACCTCGCCCTTCACCGACCGCTGCATGTCCGTAACTTCTTCCGGGCGCTCATCGATCAGCAGAACGATCAGCACCACTTCAGGATGGTTCGAAGTGATGGAGTTGGCAATCGACTGCAGCAGCATGGTCTTGCCGGTGCGGGGCGGCGCCACGATTAATCCGCGCTGGCCCTTGCCCACCGGCGTCAACAGATCCATTACCCTGCCGCTTATGCTTTCCCGCACTGTCTCCATCTTGATGCGCTCCTGCGCGTACAGAGGCGTCAGGTTGTCGAACAGAATCTTGTTGCGTGTTTCTTCCGGCGACTCGAAGTTGATGGCCTCGATTTTGACCAGCGCAAAATATTTCTCGCCTTCATGCGGCGGCCGCACATTGCCGCTGATCGTGTCGCCCGTCTTCAGGTCGAATTTGCGGATCTGCGAAGGAGAAACGTAGATGTCATCGGGGCCAGGCAGATAGTTGTAATCCGGGGAGCGCAGAAAGCCATAACCGTCTGGAAGTATCTCCAGAACGCCTTCGGCAAAGATGTGGCCTTCTTTTTCGCTCTGCGCCTGCAGGATCTTGAAGATAAGGTCCTGCTTGCGCAGACCGCTGGCTCCGGGAATCTCGAGCGTGCGCGCGATACGCGTAAGCTCGGTAATGTTCTTTTCTTTTAATTCAGCAATCGTCATAAATGTTCTTCAGGTAGATTTAGGGTTTTTTAGAATTGGAAGATGGGATGAAAGTGTTTCGGAATGCACTACGGGATGGGTAGTTAGCGGTTCGCGCCGTCGTGGAAACGGAGCGCAGCAGGGGGAGGACGCGCCGCTTACGCTGCGCGACGCTCCTGGCTGCGGGTCTTCTCTACGACCGGGCTCGCTTCGCCCAGCGGATTCTCATGCCGGAAGCGGACCAGAACGTCGTTCATCGTGTCCTGCAGGCGGGTTGTAGGTTTATGCAGCTTGCGGGCCGCCTTTGAAGCCAGTTGACAGAGCTCGTAGCGATTTCTTACGTGTGTCAACGCGCCAAATATAAGTTGGGAGCGCATATAAAGTACCTCTCTTTTCCTCTAGTAATGGTCGGGTAAACCTTCCGCTTGGAGTACGGGAATGAGTTTTACCGATCCAGGCCAACAGTTTGCTATCAAGTTAGACGCACAAAGCACACTTCTGGATGATCTTAATTTCAGACCGTCTCGATCCATGCTCCGTATTTCGTTCAGGAGACTTGCTATCGGCGTTCGTACTTGCGGGCACTGGCAACTTGCGTCCGAAAAGGCAATCTATTCACCACCGCTTGGAAATCAGACCGAACCTACGCCGTCATTGGCGTTTTTCTATTCTGCAAGTCCTTGATTTTGCGGGGGTTTTCTTTAGGAAAAAATGACTGAACCGTAGCGGTGCCGGCCCAATAGAATCCTTGACTTCCTTAACCTTAAAGCCTGCCGAATCTCGAAGTCAACATAAATTTATCTTACGTTTACTCCGTCAAATAGAAGCGGATGTTAACCAAACGGTTACTCATGACCAATAGCTTCGATCGAGCGTGCGATATTGGATCGCTTCGGCCAGATGTTTCACTGCCAGATCCGCTTCCCCCTCAATATCCGCAATGGTCCTCGCCACCTTCAGGATGCGATCATGCGCCCGAGCGCTCAACCCCTGCTGCTGCATCGCCCGCTCCAGTAGGCGCTCGGCCTCGGAAGAAAGCTCGCAGTAGGTGCGAATCTGGCGCGTGCTCATCTGCGAATTCGAGAAAATTCGCTCCGCGCCGGCAGCGAACCGGTTTGCCTGCCGATCTCGGGCGGCCAGCACACGATCCCGGATCTGCTGCGAGCCCTCTGCCGCCGAGCCCCCGCGCAGCTCCTTATACTGGACCGCCGGAACTTCGATATGAATATCGATCCGGTCCAGCAGCGGTCCGGACACTTTCGAAACATATCGTTGAATCATCGGTGGTGTACACATGCACTGGCGGGATTTGTCGTTGAAATAGCCGCAAGGACAAGGATTCATCGCCGCCGCCAGCATGAATCGCGCCGGAAAGCTAAGCGACATGGCAGCACGGGCGATGGTCACATGGCCATCTTCCAGCGGCTGGCGCAGCACTTCGAGGACGTTCCTGGGGAATTCCGGCAACTCATCCAGAAACAGCAGACCATTGTGCGCCAGCGAAACCTCGCCCGGGCGCGGTATCGCTCCGCCGCCGATCAGCCCGGCATCGGAAACCGTGTGATGAGGAGCGCGAAAAGGACGCTGCGTCACCAGCCCGGTTTCCGAATTCAGCACGCCCGCCACGGAATGGATCTTCGTGGTCTCGAGCGCCTCCTCGAAATTGAGCGGCGCCAGGATCCCAGGCAGCCGCTTCGCCAGCATGGTTTTGCCGGAGCCCGGGGGCCCGATCATTAGAATGTTATGCCCGCCGGCCGCTGCTACTTCGAGCGCGCGTTTCGAAGTATGCTGCCCGCGCACATCCCGGAAATCGAGCGGAAAATGCTGCATCTCTCCCAGCAGTTCGCGCGTCTGCACGCGAATCGGCTGCGCATGGATGCCGCCGTTTGCCGCCGAGTTCAGCAGTTCGCGCACCTCCAGCAGCGTGTTCACGCCGTAGACGTCGACACCTTCGACCACGGCAGCCTCGCGGGCATTCGCCGCCGGAATCAGCAGGTTCTTTATGCCGCGTTCCCGCGCCGCAACTGCGATCGGCAGCATTCCCTGCACCGGGCGCAGACTGCCGTCGAGCCCAAGCTCTCCTACCAGGAGAAAATTGCTCAGGTCGCGCAAATGCAGGCTGCCGTATGCCCCCAGAATTCCGATGGCCATCGGCAGGTCGAATCCCGAGCCTTCCTTCTTCAAATCCGCGGGCGCGAGATTGATGGTGATGTGTGTCGGAGGAACATCGAAGCCGGAGTTCTTAATCGCGGCCCGGACTCGGTCGCGACTCTCCCGCACCGCTGCGTCCGGCAAACCAACGGTGTGGAATTTATCCTCCGTCGTCTTGATGCCGGAGAAGTCCACTTCAACGTCGATGATGTTGGCATGGATGCCATAAACGGCGGCGCTGAACGCTTTGAAAAGCATAGTGGGGAGATTCGCCTGTCCAGACGTGCGGGTCGGTGGCGTGAGTATAGCATTTCAGGCAATTCCGGACGCCCAACACCCACGCTCCGCCCCGGATCGTTCCCGATATTCAGAAAGGCCGCAGCCGAAGGAACACATTCACCCCGATCGGGTCCGATCCATAAATCGGCTTCAGAGGATTGCCCACGCCATACGTCGTCACCTGCGCTCCGATTGCGGACGCCAGGTGGGGAACCCGATTGAAATCGCGGTCGTAACCGAACGTGTACGCCTGCACATAGGTCAGCGGGGATTCCCTGAAACCCGGCGGCAAAGGATTCTCCCCAACCAGCAGTTCATTCGAGCGGCCGGCATTTTCCATTCGCGTCCAGACATAATTGAGCCGACAGAAACGCAGAGTCGATTCCAGAAGATAACTGTTCTCCTTTGCATTGTCCGGTATGGACCGCGTGCGTCCCCACAGAACGGTGCTCGCCAGGTTCCCGTTTCGTAGCGGACGGTTGTACATGATTGAAGCCGTCGTGCGCGCCTGGTCTTCCGCAGCAAACAGCTGCTCCGGGCTGACGATGCGCGCGTAGGAGTACTGTCCGCTCCAGTTTTGTCCTGGCTGCAAGGTCAAACGCATCGACCAGGAATCGATTCTGCCCTGATCGACATTCCATCGATATTCGTCCGGCTCGCGGCCATGAAAACCGCTGCCTTCGATGCGAACGATCCGATAAGCCAGCCCGGCCGTCACAACATCGTCGGCAATATGCGTTGAATCCTCCTGATGATGACCCAGCGCGCCCACCGGATTTTCCGAAGCAGATGCCCGATGCGGATACGCGGTCGGACCCATTGCAGGATCGCCCACCGGAGCAACGTACAAGGAAAGCAGCGTTCTCCCGCCGAGCGGCACATCGTAGAGCGCGGCCAGTTCCATAAAGAAGTCATGCGGATGCTGTCCATCCGCGATCGGCAGAGCGAAGGCGGTCTCCCCTTGCTGGAAGAGAAGCGGATATCGTCTGCCTGTCACCGTCGCCGGCTCCAGGCTGAACATCGACCGCACGGTCAATTGCCCGGGACCAAGCCGGCGTTCCACCATGGGCATGAACCAGTTGGTGGAAAATAATTTGTCGCCGCCGCGCGGGCTTGTCTGCTGTATTTCCGTCAGAAACGCGTTCCCGTGGAACATCAGCATCCACGGTCCGCGCATCGTCATCAGCATTGGCGTTGGTGTCGAGTTCGGCTCGGCGCTGGTTCCCGATGTAGCGTGGTTCTCGATCGCACGCAAAAATGAACGCGGTTGCATCCCCCGCATCCTCGGCATCGAGTTTTCATTAGCGACCGAGCGTTGCGCGTGCCCGTGCAGGCAAAACAAAATTGCCAGAACGAGAAGTAGAACGTTCTTCAAGAGGCCATCCTGTAGCGCAACGCATGTCCGGAGCAAGCGTGCGCAATCCTGGCTTGCAAATCCATCGGCCTGAACACAGCAAGCGGAAGAGGAAGGTTTATCTTTCCACGGCCATGGCTACGGAGTTGCCGCCGCCCAGGCATAAGACCGCGACCCCCTTTTTCAAATCGCTTCGCATCATCTCGTAAATCAGCGTGATCAGTACGCGGGCTCCGCTGGCTCCGATGGGATGGCCGATCGCGACCGCGCCTCCGTTGACGTTCACCTTGTTCTGATCGACTCCGAGTTCCCGTGTAACCCCCAGCGCAGCAACAGAAAACGCTTCGTTGATCTCATAAAGATCCACCTCGTCGCGCTGCCATCCCGCGCGCTCCAGCACCTTGCGAACGCCCGTCACCGGCGCCATCATCACCCACTTGGGTTCGACGCCGCTGGTGGCCTGCGCGCGGATGTGCACCAGCGGCTTCAGACCTAGCGACGCCGCCTTTGCCGCCGACATCACCAGCAACGCTCCCGCGCCGTCATTCACGCCCGGCGCATTGCCCGCCGTCACCGTGCCATCCTTCTTAAACGCCGGCTTCAGCTTCCTCAATGCTTCAATCGTGGCGTCATCGCGCACCGACTCGTCACGATCGAAAATCGTCGGCGCTTCGCCCTTCTTCGCCGCCGGAACTTCGACCGCCAAGATCTGCGACCGAAGACGATCTCCAGTGTGCGCAGCCGCCGCCTTTCGATGCGAGTTCAATGCATACTCGTCCTGCTCCTCGCGCGTGATGCCGTATTTCTCGGCGACGTTCTCCCCCGTCATCCCCATGTGGTAGTCGTTGTAAATATCCCATAGCCCATCGTGAATCATGCTGTCGACGGCCTTGCTGTCCCCCATGCGAAATCCCTTACGCCCTTGCGGCAGCAGATAAGGCGCGTTCGACATCGATTCCATGCCGCCCGCAACGACGATCTCGGAATTTCCAGTTTGGATCGCCTGCGCCGCAAGCCCCACCGCCTTCAGTCCCGATCCGCAAACCTTGTTGATCGTCATGGCGCTCACCTCCGGCGCAAGCCCGCCGAAGATCGCCGCCTGGCGCGCCGGATTCTGTCCCAGCCCCGCTGAAACTACATTGCCCATGATGCACTCATCGACCGCTGCCGGATCGATCCCAGCTCGCTTCACGACTTCGCGCACCACCATCGCTCCCAGCCGTGGCGCGGAAAACTCCGACAGCGATCCTAAAAATTTGCCTACCGGCGTGCGAACACCGGCAACGATAACAACATCTTCCATGCCACACCTCATAGATTTCGAAACGCTGCTTCCGCAACCGAGAAGTATACGGCGCACGCGCGGTGGCTGGCACCCCGCAGGAACTTGCGCGGCGTCCAACGCGCATCTTCATCGAGAAATTTATTCCTCACGTCCCTCGCGCAGAGTTTTCTTTTTCGCGTGCGGTCGCCACCCGAGAATTCATCCGCGTCGATGCGAGCGACACCAAACCGAAAAACTTCAGTCGCAAAATTTTCCGCGCATGTTTTTTTGGAAAGAAAAAAGTTTTCTCGAACATCATTTTTTTCTTGACATTGATTTTTCGCGAAACTATACCTTCGTGTAACTGCGGTGAATCCGCAGTACTCGATGTCAACATCGAAAAGGGAGAATAGTTCATATGGCAACCAAAAAGGCAGCAAAGAAAGCAACGAAGAAGGCAGTAAAGAAGACCAGCAAAAAGAAGTAAGCCAACCGCATCACAAAGGCAAAACAGCAAGGGGAGCGCGAAAGCGCTCCCCTTCTGTTTGTGGCGGGTCACCGCCATCGATTGTTGTTTTCAAACTTCACTGATTAGGCTTGAGAATCGAGAGATGACGCGACGACGCTGGATTGCCGACGAATGGAACGAGAACTCCGCGATCCTACGGGACGCGCAGGCGGCGCATCTGGCGCGGGTTCTGCGCGCCCAGCCCGGCCAGGAATTCGACATCGTCGCCGGCGACGCCGTTCGACGAGGAGTAATCAAAACCGTCCGCGAGGACGCGGTCGAGTTTTCTCTGCACGAGGAAATCGAAGCGTCCGCAGCGCTTCCGCTCATTGTCGGTCTTAGTATCATCCGGTTCGAGCGTATGGAGTGGGCCATCGAAAAGCTCACCGAACTAGGCGTCCGCGGCATCGTTCCCATCATCGCGCAGCGCACCGAGAAACATCTGGCGCAGGCTGCGGCCAAACGGGTAGAACGCTGGCGCAAGATTGCCCGCGAGTCCGCGCAGCAGGCGCGCCGCAATGACGTACCGGAGATTGCCGAGCCCATCCCACTGCCGCAATGGTTGAAGGAACCGTTCGACGGATTGCGATTACTGCTTTCGGAAAACGAGCGCGGCGAATCTTTATGGGCAGCTCTTCAAGCCGAACGGGATCGTTCCCCGACGCCCCCGCAAAACGTTTACGCCGCAATCGGACCGGAAGGAGGATGGACCGAAACTGAACTCTCCGGCTTCGCGAAGATGGGTTGGCAGTCCGCCAGTCTGGGACCGCGCATCTTGCGCGCCGAGACGGCGGCGATTGTCGCCGGGTGTTTAGTCAGCGCGGTCCTCGGAACTTAGAAATAGGTTCCTGGAAATAAGAAATCTATCTCAGCAGGGAAGACCGCTAGCTGAACATGTCCTTCATCTTGCTGAAGAAGCTGCGCGAGGAGGGCGTATTCTCAACTGTCAAAGTCTCCGCAAGCTGCCGCATCAATTCCTTCTGCGTCTTGGTCAGCTTTTTCGGAACCTGCGCGACCACCTGCACCACCATGTCGCCGCGGCCATGGTCATTCAGGTACGGAACACCTTTACTGCGCAGCCGGAATTCCGTGCCGCTCTGCGTCCCCTCTGGAACCTTCAGCCGGGTCTCGCCTTCGAGCGTGGGAATCATAATTTCCGTGCCGAGCGTCGCCTGCGGAAAAGAAATCGGCAGGACGTAGTGGAGATCGTTGCCCTCGCGCTCAAAAAACGGATGTGGCTCGACGGTGACCACGACATATAAATCTCCCGACGGCCCGCCATACCGTCCGGCGTCGCCTTCCCCCTGGTAGCGAATGCGCATGCGATCTTCGATCCCCGCTGGGACGGTAACATTGATCACATGTTCAGCAGCCTGACGGCCTTCGCCGTGGCACTGCTTGCACGGATCTTTGATGATGCTGCCCGTGCCGCCGCAAACCGGACAAGTCCGGGCGATCGAGAAAAATCCCTGCTGGAAGCGAACCTGCCCGCGGCCCCCGCACTGCTGGCAGACCGTGGGTCCCTTTCCCGGTTCAGCGCCGCTGCCCTCGCAGGCGGAACAATTTTCCATGCGGCGAATCTTGATCTCTGTCTGTTTGCCGAAGACAGATTCTTCAAACGTCAAGGTCAGCTCGTACTGCAGATCGCGCCCGCGTTGCGCACGGGAGGATCGGCGGCTGCCGCCCATGTTGAACATCTCTCCGAAAATGTCCCCGAAGATGTCCCCCAGATCGGGCATTCCATTGAAGCCGCTCGAGTCCATGCCGCTGACTGCGGCGTGGCCGTAACGGTCGTAGGCAGCGCGCTTGTCCGGATCGGATAGCACCTGGTAGGCTTCGCTCGCCTGCTTGAACTTTTCCTCCGCCTTGGGATCATCCGGATTTCTGTCCGGGTGATACTGCATCGCAAGCTTGCGGTAGGCGCTCTTCAACTCCTGGTCCGAGGCGGTTCGCTCCACGGCGAGCACTTCATAGTAGTCGGCTTTGGTCACTCTGGCAGTTGGGCTCATGCTGTTTTCTGTTTCGGATTGTTGGCGACCCGCACCAGCGCGGGACGAATCAGGCGATCGCGCAGTGTATACCCGCGGCGAACTTCTTCCATCACCTGCTGGTCCGGCAAATCGTCGCGATCGACCATTTCGATCGCCTCATGCAGGCGCGGGTCAAATTGAGTTTCGACGGTTGGAACCGGCTGCACTCCCAGCGAGCGTACGATCTCCTCCATCTGGCGAACGATCAGATCGACGCCCGAACGGAGTTGCTCGGCGCTTCCCTGCGAGCGCAGCGCCAGTTGAAAATTGTCCAGCACCGGCAGGAACTGCTCCACCGTGTTGGCCAGCGCATAGTCGCGGTACTCCGTGCGTTCGCGCGCTTCGCGTTTGCGATAGTTGTCGAACTCCGCCTGCAGCCGTGCCAGCCGGTCGAAAAGCTGATCCCGCTCGCCCTGCAGCCGCTCGTTCTCGGCTTTCACCGCGGATTCTTCACCGGTTGAGACATTCGCGTCTTCGTCCCCGCGGGGAAAAGTCTCCCGCTCGGCGTCAAACTGGCTGGAGGCCCCTCCGCCTTTCACTGTCTTCGACGATTCGTCTTGTCGCATGCTTTCTTCTTCGCGCAAATCTATTGGATGTGCCATGGGGATAAATTCTCTCTTGCAGAATATTGCCGCGCCCAATCCGTCAATCAGCCGGGGTCGGAAATCTGCCCGCGGGGCGCCGGCGCGCGCTGCCCGTTCTTCTATTGTACCCAGTGCGCCGGCCCTTACGATTGTGCGGCCCAGCGGCCAAATAAATCAGCAATATAAGTCACCGTTCCAATGGTGCTGGCATACTGCATCCGGGTAGGGCCGATCACCGCCACCGTGCCCAGGTGCTCCTGCCCGCGCCGTGCCGGGGCGGCGACCAGAACCAGGTCATGCATCTCCGGCATCGTCTCTTCCAGGCCGACCACGACGCGCACGGAAGTGTTGCGGCTGTCCACATAGGCATTTAACAAGTCGATCACGCGCTGCTTTTCCTCTAGCGCCGAAAAAATCTGCCGCAGATGCTCGCGGTCCACTTCATTCCCAACCAGGTTGGCGACGCCTTCGACAAAGATGGATTTCTCCTGCACAGCCCGGTCCATCACGCCGTCCCGGGCGCGATCCGCCGTCCGGTCCATCGCGCACTTCGCCCACAGCTCCTCAAGCGAGGCCAGCATGCGATCGTACTGGCTGCGTTCGAGCTCGATTCGGCGGGCAAGTTCCTGCCGGATTCGTTCGAGCGCCCAGCCGTGAAAATTCTGATTCAGATAGTTCGCCGCCGTCTCCAGTTCCCCCGGCGTCAGATCGTGGTCCAGCATCAGCAGCCGGTCGCGAACCACGCCGGTCGTCGTCACTAGTACCGTCAGAACGCGGCCATGCCCAAGGCGCACAAAGTGGACGTGCTCCAGCAGCTCGCGATCTCCGGCTGCGGTCAGAGCTACCCCGACGCCGCCCGACAGCAGCGCGAGAATATGCGAGGTGCGGGCGAAGAAGTCCGTCGCATTCGCCACCCCGGCGAATGTTTCCTCGATCTGTTCCTGCGTGGGCTGCGGCAGCGAGTGTTGCGGCGACGACGCGCGACGCAGTAGCTGTTCGACGTAATACCGGAAGGCGCGCGCTGTCGGCACGCGGCCGGCCGAGGTATGCGGCTGTTCGAGGTATCCAGCCTCGGAAAGATCGGCCATCACATTGCGCACCGTCGCCGCGCTCATGCCTTCGCGGTTATGCTGGCGAGCGATGGACTGCGAAGCCACCGGGTCCCCGCTGGCGATGTAGTTCTCGATCACCGCCGTCAGGATGAGGCCTTCGCGCTGACTGATGATGCCGTCGCGCTGACCGCCGACTCCCGCGAAAGCATGGCGTTCGGCGAAATTGGATGCAGGGTCGGTGCCGTCCTTCTCCATGAGCCTGCCTTTCGCTTCTCAATTTGATGCTTAGCACGGATAGTAGGAACAGACTGCCAGTAAGTCAAGAAAGGTCGTCAGCTTGGTCAGTGTTCCCCGTGAGCAGTTCCAGGAACTCGATCCGGTTTCCAAAAGGGTCGTCCACATAAATACGGTCGTAACCGTCCAGCGGTTCGTCCGTCTGCAATCGATACCCAGCGTACTCGATTGCGGTTTTGACCGCCGCCAGATCTTCCACCAGAAATGCTGGGTGCGCTTTCCGCGCGGGGCGAAATTCATTCTCCACGCCCAGGTGGATTTTCAGTGCGTCCCGAACGAACCAGCAGCCACCGCGTACCGCCAGGTTCGGCGGCTTGGCAACTTCGGGAATGCCCAGAACGCCCTCGTAAAACGCACGAGCTTCGGATTCCCGCCCGGGAGGCATGGCCAACTGCACGTGATCGATCGCTTTCACTCGCATAGCCCACCTTAAGGAAACAATAAAGGGCCGCGGACTCTTCGCGACCCTCCACTGCTATTCCGCACTCTTGACTCAGAAAAAACCGCAGGCATCCGGTCCAATTACCCGGCATTCCGCGAACTCAAGCTACATGCTGAAGCGTTCGTGCCAAGGCGTTGCCGCCTTCAGAGCCCGGTTTACATTTTCAATGTTCCTGACGCCTTCGGTATTCAGCCATTCCTCGAATGCTTTCGCGCCCTGTTTGGCGTACACGGGGATGCCGTCTTTCCAGGTGGCGCGGCCGCAGAGGACTCCATTGAACTTGGCGCCGGATTCCGAAGCCAGCTCCAGGGTTTCAATGAATACCGGGTTCGATACCCCGGCCGACAGATAAATGATTGGCTTCGACGAAGCCTCGGCAGCGCTGCGGAAAAATCCCAGCGCCTCTTCCCGCGTGTATGCGCTGGCGCCCTTGCAGGCTTTGGTTCCGGCCACAAATTCCATCTGAATAGGCACTTCCATCTTCAACACATCGACGCCGAATTTTTCGTCGCTGAAGTCTTTCGTCGCACCGGTGACGATCGACGGCTTCTTCTTCGCGTATTCCACCGTCTTCTCATCCCCACCCGCGGCGTCATAGCCCACAATTTCGAGAAAAAAGGCGATGTCCTCGGCTCGGCACTCGTCGCCGATCCGCTCGATAAACGCATACTTCACGTCGTTGATTTCCTTCGTCTCAAACGGGGTGTAGTAGAGCAGAACCTTCACCGCATCCGCGCCCTCGTGTTTCAGGCGGCGCACCGACCAATGGTCGAGCAGGTCCGGAAGGCGCCCCGGCTCGGCGGCATCGTATCCCGTCTTCTCATAAGCCAGCAGAAGGCCTTTGCCGTTGCGGTGCTTGCTAGCCGGCAGCCCATACTCGGGGTCAAGCAGAATGGCGGAGGCATGGCGGGTGAGAACTTCTGTCACCAGGGTTTTGAACTCGATCAGCGCATGGTCATCGACGCTCGAGCCTTTTTCCTTGGCCAGCGACTTCTTCAGCGATCCGCGCTGATCCATGGCGGCCGCCGCAATCACGCCCCGCTCATCGGAGAGGGCCTTCATTCCGGCCAACTTGCCGGGGGTAAGCTTCATCGTCATATGCTCCTGTTGTTGAATGGAAAATCCCTTTTGATTCTATCGCCGTCCGCTTCCAGTACCCAAGGTTTTGCCCAAACCGCCTAACCGGACTGACGAGAGAACTAGGGCCTAAGGCAGAACAAAGAATTACTTGCGCTTTCGCCGTCTCTTCGCTAAGCTGATGCTCCTGTCTTACTTTTGCTTTTTATTCGCTACATCGCTACCTGCCTGGTGAATGCTGATGACCGGAAGCCAACGCCGCCTTTTCCAAGGCTGCCTTTTGTTGCGCGATCAATTCGCCGATCCCCTGCGCCGCCAAATCGAGCAGATCGAAGTGCTGTGCACGGGAAAACGTGTTGTGCTCGGCCGTCGCCTGCACTTCGATGAACTCCCCAGTTTCCGTCATCACCACATTCATATCGACATCGGCGCGAGCATCTTCCTCATAGGCCAGATCGAGCAGCGGCATGCCGTCGACGATGCCCACGCTGGTGGCCGCGATCAGGTGCCGTATGGGAGACACCGCGAGAACCTTTGCCTCCAGCAGCCGGTTGACAGCCAGCCCCAGCGCCACCGCGGCCCCGGTAATCGCGGCGGTGCGCGTGCCTCCGTCGGCCTGGATCACATCGCAGTCAAGAACGATCGTGCGTTCCCCCAGCGCTTTCAAATCCACCGCGGCTCGCAAAGAACGTCCAATCAGCCGCTGAATCTCATGCGTGCGTCCGCCCACCTTCCCCCGTTCGCTCTCCCGGGGGCTGCGGGTCAGCGTGGCGCGCGGAAGCATCCCGTATTCGGCAGTGATCCATCCCTGACCGCGGTTGCGCAGCCAGCCCGGCACGCCATTTTCAACAGTCGCATTGCACAGCACGCGGGTGTGGCCCAGCTCGATCAGCACGGAGCCCTCGGCAGTCGGCACGAAGTCCACGATCAAGCGCAGCGGACGAAGCCGATCGACCGCGCGGTCGCCCGGCCGGAAGTGGGTGGGAGCAGGAGTTGCCATGGCCTTCATTGTAACCATCGCCGCGCAAGAGATCCCCGCGAGGCCTTCGTCAGGTCCTGGATTGGACGATTCCCGCAGAGTTCCAGGTTGGGAAACAGCGTCCCGAATCGGACATGCATTCAAATCCCAGCCCAACTTGATCCTTTTCAGGCGCTTACGTCTCACCGCACGCATGCGCCAGTTCCATTATGAAACGCCAATGTTTCTTTGGTAATGCGCGAGAGCAAAGTGAGGGTTGGATGTCCTTGTCGAATCTATAACTTGAGAGCTAGACCCGGTTTGGCACGCAACGTGAATAAGGAATAGCCGGAAATGGAACAGTTCGAAACAGATTTGGGAATCTTGGACCGAAGGACCTCACCGGCAACGCCGGGCAGTCATCGTCCACTGTGTCGAAGGAAATTCCACGCAGCGAACAGCACGGAGACACTTTCAAGAACTGGAGATCGGGATGAGTACAGTCCTCAGCAGGAACCAGGAATCTTTTTCGCCGGCATCGATCCGGAATTCTGTCCACAATCCGTTCCACGGCTCGCTTTACGATTCAACCCTCAACTCCGTAGCAGCACCCCATTTCCCCTTGGCTCCCCGCAAGGTTCGCCCATCGGAACCCGATTATCTTGTGCACGATGCGCGCAACTGGCTCACGGTTCTCCAGATATATTGCGATCTGCTCCGCACTCCCGGCGCGGTCGCCAGCGGATTTGAGCGCTGGGTCGAGGAACTGTCGAGCGCGGTGGAGCGAGGTCAGCAGCTGGTCCTCTCGCTCCTCGATTCCATGCAGCCGGCAAGCGCCGCGGCCGCTCCCTCCGGCGAAATCATTGCCGGCGCTCTCCCCCCTCTCACCGAAGGATATGTGGACGGACGTTCCTGCCCCGCCGCTGCTTCCCCAATTGCAAATCCCACGCGAGCAGATGCCGCCGCGCCTTCAGCCGTCGGAAACGAATCGCTGCCGGCTTCTTCCGCCGCCCCTTCTCCTTTGAACATGGCAGAAGCGATTGAGCGCCGCATGCCGTTGTTCGCGCGGATGGCGGGAAAAAACATTCATGTCGAAATCGACACCGGCGGCAGCACGACCAATGTGTTGCTCGCCGAGAGCGCCTTCGAACGCATCCTGCAGAACCTGGTCGCCAATGCCATTGATGCCATGCCAAATGGCGGAAGACTTCGCATCGCTCTGCGCCCCGCCAGCCGTCGCTCGGTCGGTATATCGAGCGGAGCCTCGCGGCGCACGTCCAGCGGAAAATCAAACAGCAATCGTCCCGCCGGCAAAACACTCCTCCTCCGGGTGCATGACACCGGCGACGGCATCGCGCCGGAACGCCTGGCCTGCATCTTCGACGCCGGAGTCTCGGGCAAGCCGGCCTGCGCCGACCGCCAGGCGCCGCACGGCCTCGGACTTGCCATCGTGCGCGATTTGACCGAGCACGCGGGCGGTGCCGTGCGGGTCCGCTCGCGCCTGGGTCGCGGCAGCTGCTTTGAAGTCGAACTGCCCACAATTTGATCTCTGCGCGCACGCCTCTTCCTGCCGCCTCTCCTCCGGCAGCCCCGTTTCAAAGTGTGCACCGCCGAACCAGAATCCTTCGCCGCCCGAGAGGAACCCGCGTACTATGCTAACTACAACCCACATGTTCTCCCCTACCGCCTCTCCCCTTCCCCCGATGGAGCGAGCCAGCATGATGCACGTGCTGGTGGTCGATGACGACACCGCCATCCGCACCGCCGTTTCCGACATCGCGCGCAATCAGGGCTTCGCGGTCTCAAGCGTCGACAATACCAGCTCGGCCCAGTCCGCGCTGAAGGCCCATATGGCCGACATCGTCCTGCTCGATCTCAAGCTGCCCGGGGGTGGCGGCCTGCCGCTGCTGGAAGAGATCCGCACCATATATCCGGAGACAGTCGTGGTGGTGATGACGGCCTATGCCACTGTTTCCTCCGCGGTCGAGGCCATGCGCACCGGGGCAAGCGAGTATCTGACCAAGCCTTTCACCATGGATGAGCTTTCCGACGTGCTGGAGCGGGCCTCCGAGCGCAGGCACTTCGACACCGAGAGCCGGCGCTTGCGGGAGCGGTTGCGCACTGTCGATGGATTCGGCACGCTGATCGGACGCAGTCCGGAAATGGAGCGCGTCTACCGCATCCTGTCGAAGGTCGCCCACACCAACCATCCGGTGCTCATTCTGGGCGAGAGCGGCACAGGAAAAGAAATTGTCGCCCGCACCATTCACTACAACGGGCCCAACGCCACTCATCCATTCATCCCCGTAGACTGCGGATCGCTGGTACCGACGCTGATTGAAAGCGAGCTGTTCGGCTATGTGAAAGGCGCGTTTACCGGAGCCAACCGAGCCAAGGAGGGCCTGCTCGCCACGGCCGACGGAGGTACGGTTTTTCTCGACGAAATCGGAGAGCTGCCGCTCGACCTCCAGGCCAAGCTGCTGCGGGCTTTGCAGGAAAAAGAAATCCGCCCCGTCGGGTCGAATCAGCGCGTCCCCATGCGCGCCCGGATCCTCGCCGCCACCAACCGCGATCTGGCAGCAATGGTCGAGCAGGGGAAGTTCCGCAAGGACCTGTATTTCCGGTTGAACGTGGTCAATGTGAAGCTGCCCTCGCTGCGCGAACGCAAACAGGATGTCTCCCTGCTGGCTGCACATTTCCTCGAGCGCCGGCGCCGTGAGACCGGAGTTCTCTATACGTTGAGCGACGATGTGCTGCGCGTGCTGGGCACCTATGACTGGCCGGGAAATGTGCGCGAGCTCGAAAATACCATCGAGCGAGCATGCGCGCTCTCCTCCGGCCCGGTGCTGCACCTGGGCGACATGCCGACCCAGTTGCAGGAACACCGGATGCAATCGCAACAGCTTGCCGATACGCAAACCACCGATGATGTAGGCCTGGACACAAGCATTCTGACCATCGCCGAAATGGAAAAGCACGCGATTCTCAATACCCTGCGGCAATTGAACGGCGACAAGCTGACCGCGGCCCGGCTGCTGGGCATCGGCAAGACCACGCTCTATCGCAAGCTGAAGGAATATGGCATCGCCGAAGAAGCGGTGTTTTAACTCCGCCCGGGCGTCGAACGCCGCCCAACATTTCTAGATTTTCTCAAGGAGTGATCCTGTGACTCAAACCGTGTTGCTTGTCACTGCCACTGCCGGTGCGGAGAATTGCGCAACCGCCATCGGACGCCAGCTCGGGCTCACCGTGGAGCTGGCGGAGAACCGCCGCACCGCGTTGGTCGCGCTGCGCCGGCGTGAATACTCCGTGATGGTGCTCGATGAGGGCCTGATTGAGGCCGATCCGGCGGGCGCTGAAGTGCTCTGGCAGCAAGCCGGCCTCGCCATCCCCGTGCAGGTGAACCTCGGGATTTCCGGATGCAATCGTGTGCTGCGGGAAGTGCGCGCCGCGCTGCAACGCCGGGAACGCGAACTGATACTCGCCATGCGGGCAGCCACGCAATTGATGGAGGGCGAGATGAACACCACCATCACCGGCCTGCTGTTACAGAGCCAGCTCGCGCTGGCGGAACCTGCCCTCCCCGCCCATGTCGCTGCCAAACTGCAGCAGGTGGTCACGCTGGCCGGCACACTGCGCGATCAGCTGCGGCAGCCTGCGGACACGCTCGGCTGACGCCTGGGCGCAATCGAATCCGAGTCGATCAGTATTCTCCGGTTACCGGCCGGGATCGTGTCTTTTCAACCGATCGTTCTACCTAAAATATCGCTCATGCGAATTCTTTTTCCGAATGGTAGCGTTGTGATGCGCAAAGTTGGCGTCTGCGCGGACACCCTCCAGGAACGCCGATTCGCGCCCCTCCGCCACGGGGAGATCACGAGCGCGGATGATCCTCCCCCGACCCCAGGTGCTGAGGGATCGATCCAGACGCAAAAGGGGAAGTCATGCCGTCGAACGTCCCTTTCCATCCAAAATCGAGACTTGCAATGTGTTTCGCCCTCGCCGTCATCTGAGGATTCCTGGCCACCAGTGTCCGTGCACAGAATTCACCGGCTCCAGGCTACACATGGCTTCGCATCAGCGCTTTTACCAATCAGCCGCTGGCCAATGCCGATGTTGCCGTGTTCGGCACCGACGGGCAGCTGCTGTTCAATCAAATTGAACGCGACCCATGCCCGCGGCCGATCAGCCACTGGTTCGGACTGATCTATGGCTGGACGGAACGATCAAACGAAAGCCGTCGCGCCGGAATCGCCGGTAAGCGCAGGTTCCCCCAACATCGTTGCTGCAACTCCCCCCTCTGGGATCACCTGCACCGCATATCCCACGATATGGACGCGGACTCAAAACGGCACTTACTCGATCTATGGCAAAACTTATCAGCAATACTACGTTCTGAATCTGGGCACTGCGCAGCAAAACCCCTCCCCGCTTCCCAGGGCGCGACGCGATACGTAAATTGGGAATTCGTGGACCGTGCCCTGGATACAGGAGAGCAGTACTACTGGTATCCGTGAGGCGCTGCGCCGCCGTGGCGCATCATGGCATTCGTCTGCAGCCGGTTCTCCTGCAGATGTAAAGTGCAACTCGCGATATATTGTGCTTCCCGGAGAAGCCAAGTAGCTCGCGACGTCCAGCAAACCACTAGAGCGAAAAAGCACAGACCGTATCCGGTGAAAGGATTGATCACGGTGCAGCCGTTCATAAAGGAACGGCCGCACCGGAATCAACCTCCCGCATCCAGCATCTGTGCTTGTGCTCTGGATCTAAGGTCGCCGCGGCAACCTAAGGATGACAATTTATCTAGGTCATCAAGGAGAGGCGCCCTGGAGTAGCAGTTCGGCAGGGTCGAAGCAGGGTCGAGCCGAGCCGCACTTGATCGGCGCAGCAACCATCCCCCAAGATCACCTTGTGACAACAACTCCGTCGCTGCCATGTCCATCGTTGCATTGCCCACCGGGTTGTCCCACAATCGGACCAAAATAGAACCCCGCTTTCGGCCCGGAGGTAAGTTTGCAGGTGGTATGCGAGGCGTTCTGCGACGCGGTCGGTTGCGGCGCAGCATCGCCCGATCGACTGGCCACGACAATTCCGCTGTCCACCCCATAATTGCACGGCGCGCCAAGCTCCGCCCTCGCCGGAGCGAAATCATAGGTGGTCCCCGCCTTCGGCCCCGAAGTCAGCTTGCAGAAGGAGCCCGTACTGCTCTCCCGCAGCTTGGGTGCTGCCGCAGCCGAATTCGCCGGCGCTGCTGTATTTGACGACGCCCGTGCGCCCGGCGCAGGCGTACTCTCCGGCGTCTCCGCGGGTGGCTGGGGCGCCGGAGCGATCATAACCCCGCTGCTCCCCGCCCCGTCATCGCAGGGTGTATTCAACGGCGCGTGCATGGGAGCGAAATCGCGCGTGGTCCCGGACTTAGGCCCCGAGGTAAATTGGCAGACCGATCCGGTTGGCGTTGGCACGACGATCACACCGCTGCTCCCCGCCCCGTCATCGCACGGCGTGTTCAACGGAGCGTGCATGGGAGCGTAGTCCTGCGTGCTCCCCGCCTTCGGCCCCGCGGTGAATTTGCACGTCGAGCTGGTTTGAGGCGCTGGCACGATGACGCCGCTGCTTCCCTCCCCATCGTCGCACGGCGTGTTCAACGGCTCATGCATGGGAGCGTAGTCATGCGTCGTCCCGGCCTTGGGCCCGGTCTCAAACTTGCACACTGATCCGGTTGCGGACGCAGAGACGATCACTCCACTGCTGCCTACGCCGTCATCGCAGGGCGTGTTCAACGGCGCATGCACAGGAGCGTAGTCATGCGTTGTCCCGGCCTTCGGCCCCGAGATGAATTTGCATACCGTACCACTTCGCGAACCCGCGGCAGCAGCCGGAGCCGAACTCGCCCCGCCAGCCGGAGGATCGGGAACATCGGAAACCTCCAACACATCCGAACCGTCCGAACCATTCGCAGTTTGCGCCGCATCGCTGCCTGCTGGAGTCGCAATAATGGTTCCATTGCTCCCCGCCCCATCCGTGCAGGCCATATCCACCGGTGCCTGCATGGGTCCGTAGTCCTCGGTCGCGCCTGCCCTCGGCCCAGAGGTAAATTTGCACACCGTTCCCATCTGCTTGCTGACCGTGGTCTCCCCTTTCACAGGAGAGGCGATAATCACCCCGGCGTCGCCCGATCCGTCCTTGCACGCCGTATCCACCGCCGCATGCATCGGAGCGAAATCCTGCGTCTGGCCGGCCTTGGGTCCGGTGTTGAATTTACAGATGGTCCCCATCGGCTTCGCTTGCGAAATCCCTATCGGGATGATCACGCCCGTGCTTCCGGCCCCGTCATTGCACGCACTGTTGACCGGCATCTGCGCCGGCGCATAATCGTGGCTCTTGCCGGCGCTCGGCCCCGCTGTAAACAGGCAGGTCGTTCCCATCTGCTGCTCGGGGGACGAAGATCGTTTATGGGTTGTCTGGGTTGTGCTGCCGGCAAAGACGGTTCCCATCAGGACTGCGGGAACGATCATCCATGAATATGCACTTCCGCTTCTGAGCTGCCACGGGCGAAACATATCCCGCTCCTTCTGACTTCCAGTAGAAGAATATTCCTGCCCAAGCCGCCCTACACACTCTTCATCAACATTCGTTTGATCTATTCAAAAAGAACAGACGACATGGAACCCGGCGACCGGAAAAGTGCATAGCCGGCGCAACACTGGATGCGCAGAACGCAATTGCGGCGCGGATCTTCTTTCGATATGGAAATAAAAAAAGAGACGATGCGCTCAGAATGGCGAGATGACGAGCGTTTGGAACAACCGCATCGGAAGGAACACTGCTTCAATGAATGGTCTTCGATTTACGCGAGAGAAAATCCATCAGCAGATACTGGCCCAGATTTTCCGGCGTGGTGAAGTAGGCCTTCCCTTTGCACATGGCAGAGACGCGCTGCACGAATGCGACCAGGCCCGGGTCGGAGGCCAGCATGAACGTGTTGATCATGATGTTGGAACGCTTGCAGCGCGTCACTTCTTCCAGCGTCTCCGAGACCACCAGCGGGTCGAGCCCAAAAGCATTCTTGTAAATGCGACCATCGGGGAGTGTCAGCGCCGAAGGCTTGCCGTCCGTGATCATCACGATCTGCTTCATATCCTTGCGTTGGCGGGCGAGTATGCGCTGCGACAGCCGCAGACCCTCGCGCGTGTTGGTGTAATAGGGGCCGACCTGCGCCCGTGCCAGCTGCGACAGCGGCAACTCCTCCGCCGAATCGTGAAAGAGCACCAGCGACAGCGTGTCCCCTGGATACTGCGTGCGCACCAGGTGTGCAAGCGCCATCGCCACCCGCTTGGCCGGCGTAAAACGGTCTTCCCCGTACAAGATCATGGAGTGCGAGCAGTCCAGCATGACCACCGTCGCGCAGGAGCTTTGATATTCACACTCGTGAACATGCAGATCGCTGTACTCAAGATTCAGCGGCAGTCGCAGCCCCTCGCGCGCAATCGCCGAGCTCAGCGTCGCGGTTGCATCCAGGTTCAAAGTGTCGCCGAACTCATACACCCGCGAGCCGCCGCTGGTTTCCACCCCAGTCGAGGTGGCGCGAGTGTCGTGCCGTCCCAGGGACGACTTGCCCAGCGATCCTAAAAGATCGCGCAGGGTTTTGTAGCCGAGAAAGTCCAGACCCTTGTCAGTTATCTCAAATCGCGCGGTCGTTTGCGTCTTTCCGGCATGGCCGCCGACGCCGGATATCTCCCCCGCATCGCGCGGTTGTTCGACCGACAGATAATTCCCTTCCTCCATGCGTTCGACCAGCTGATCGATCAACGCATCGAGCTGTCCCTCCTGCGCCAGCTGATCGATGCGCTCCTGCATGGCGTCGTCGAACATGCCGCCGGACTCCAAAGCCTGACGCAGAGCTTCGCGCAAATTCTCAAGCGTCTGTTCGCCATTGAGCTCCTGAAAGCGGCTGAGCGGCGAACGGAAACCGGAATCGAGCAGAAAATCCGACAGAGCGTCGAGCAGCGATTCCAACTCAACCTCTTCCGCCAGCTCCCCGGTGTATTTGGTGTAACGAATCCGCTTCATGATTGAACCTGAAGTGCGACGTGCGCGACTCTACATTCGATAATTCTGCCCGGAATGCCTCAGTTGTAGACCTTCCTCGAACGGCGCGGCGGCCATTCCTCCGGATCGTCGCGTTCGTTGAAGTTTCGTTCTTCCCGCTCGCGGCGGCCGGCGGTTTTCTCCGGCGCCGTAAATCCCCGTTCCTCGCTGCGCCCGATACGGCGATGCGCCACCATGCCTTCGAGCAGGAATTCCGCCGCCGACACGATTCGTTCCGGCGAATCCTTAGCGCCGATTCCGAGCGGTGCGAGCTTCTCAATCAGACCCTGAATCTGGCGCAACTCGACTAGCATGTCGGCCGCGGACTGATCATCTTCCACCTTGATCGAGCCGCCGAGATTGAACCACTGCTCGATCTGCTGCGTGTTGGTGTCGGCAAAATACTGGTCAAATACCTGGGCGATCGACTGGCGCACAAGCTCTCGAACCACCGCTTCGGATCCGCGCATTTCGCCTTCATATTCGAGCTCGATCTTGCCCGTAATGCCGGGCAGCGCACTGTACAGGTCTCCCGCGCGGGGAACAGCCAGGGTTTCGCCGTGCTGCAGGGCGCGGCGTTCCGCGTTTGAGACCACCAGTTCAATTGTGCTGATCGGCAGGCGCTGGCTGACGCCGCTGCGCTTGTCGACCTTCTTGTCCTCGCGCGCAGTAAAGGCAATCTGCTCGACGATGGAGCGGATGTAGCCGGGAATCTCCGTCTTCATCAGCCCTCGCTCGGTCCATGCCTCCTGCGTGGTGATCGCGATGCCTTCCGGGATCGTGAGCGGGTAATGCGTGCGAATTTCCGAACCGATGCGATCCTTTAACGGGGTTACGATTTTCCCGCGTGCCGTGTAATCCTCGGGATTCGCACTGAAGATCAGTGCCACATCCAGCGCAAGCCGCACCGGGTATCCCTTAATCTGTACGTCGCCCTCCTGCATGATGTTGAAGAGTGCGACCTGAATTTTTCCCGCCAGGTCGGGCAGCTCATTCAGGGCGAAGATGCCGCGATTGGCCCGCGGGAGCAGGCCATAGTGGATGTTCAACTCGCTCGAAAGCTGCTCCCCACCCCGCGCTGCTTTGATGGGATCAAGATCGCCGATCAGGTCTGCGACCGTAACGTCCGGCGTTGCTAGTTTTTCCACGTAGCGCTCTTCCCGCGGCAGCCATGCAATGGGAGTGGCATCGCGATGCGCGGCGACCTTGTTCCGGCACGGCTTGCACAGCGGCGCATAGGGATTGTCGCGAATTTCGCAACCGGCGATGTAAGGAATCTCTTCGTCGAGCAACGTCGTCAGCGCCCGCAGAATGCGGCTCTTCGCCTGCCCGCGTAAACCCAGCAGAATAAAATTGTGCCGCGAAAGAATGGCGTTCACCAGTTGCGGAATCACCGTGTCGTCATACCCGACAATGCCGGGGAATAGAACATCTTTGGCCCGCAGGCGTGTCACCAGATGCTCACGCATTTCGTCTTTTACGCTGCGTTGCCCGATCCGGGCCTCGGAATGGGCGGTACTCTGGCGCAACTCCCCGAGCGTAAGAGGAAGCGGAATTTGCTTCGACATCCATACCTCCAAATTGCTGTTCCATCGTTGGATGCAGGCGTAACCAGTTGACCGGGCGCAATCGGCAGCGCTGCGGACTCGTATTTCGCTTCACGAACCTCACATGACGAGACCTTTGCCGGCTTTGCTCACCATCAAACCGCGATGCAGCTTCGGCAGAATCTCTCGATAGAACCCGGCCAGCCGCTGTGTGCGCTCGCTGTCGGAGTGGAGCAGCAGCAGTTCCTGCTTGAACTCGAGCCCCGCCGGAATCGCGGCAGCAAGCAGAAATGCGATCGGCCGGTTCAAATCCAGGTGAGGAAAGCGCGAGATGCTTTCTCCCGACAGCTCGATCATTTCCATGTGCAGCGCCGCGCAATCTTCGCGATCTCGTCGCGATGAAACGGGCTGCGCGTCCGGCAATACGTCCACCTCAGCCTGCAGATAACTTCGCCCATCCTGCAGCGACTCGATCTCAAACCGGCGGCCGCCGCGACAAAGAATATCCATTCTGCCATCCGGATACCGCTTTAGAACTGCTCCAATCTGCGCCGTGCATCCTACCGTCGCCAGCCCCTCGCGCCGCGCAAGAACCACACCGAATTCACAATTTCCATGAATGCATTCGCGAACCATTTCCCTGTAGCGCGGCTCAAAGATATGCAGCTGCAGCGCCGCGCCTGGAAATAAGACAGCGTCAAGCGGGAACAGTGGGATCTTCATCCCCGGCCCACGTCGATTAAACGAAACTTCACCGGCTTTGCTCCTCCAGATCGTTGAGCATTCCTTCCATCTCCGCCAAGGCATGCTGGTTGCGAGTGCGGCGGGCACTGGCGATACCAATTTGCAGCCGCTCTTCGGCTTCCTGATTTCGCCCCTCCGCAAGCAGAGTCTGCGCTGCCATCTGGTGACCCGCAGTGTAGTCCGGGTGTCGCTTTTTCAGTTCATCGAATTGTTCCAAAGCAAGCTCGCATTCCCCGCGCTCCCGGTATTCCATCGCTAGGCCATAACGGGCAAAAGCGTCGTCCGGATTTTGCGCCAGGATGTTTTGGAAGGCCGCTACTTTATCCACACTCATCACGCTCGTTCCCCGGACACCCGGCTCAAACTGACTTCAAAACCCACCTCTCCACCTTACGGCGACACGCAGCGCATCTCAAGCCTCCATTTCGCGGCGAACCTGAAAACTTTGGCGGCGTAAAATAAAGATTCGCTTCGAAACGATTGTTTTCACGTCAACTTGGCGCGCACTCAAGCGCAATTCAAGACATTTACGACAGGGAAGTACGCATGAACGAAACAACTTTGTCCCCGCAGCCGCGCGGTTCTGCTTATCCGCGGGCCGTTGCCGAGTCGCAATCGGAAATGACCGAACTGGTGTTGCCGAACGACACCAACACGCTCGGAAATCTCTTAGGCGGGCGCCTGATGCATTTCATCGATCTTGTCGGCGCGATGGCCGCCTATCGCCACTCTCGCGCCCACGTCGTGACGGCCTCGATGGAACACATCGATTTCATTGCCCCGGTGCATGTCGGCGATCTCGTCATTTTGAAAGCATCCGTCAATCGTGCTTTCAAAACCTCAATGGAAGTTGGCGTAAAGGCCTGGGTGGAAAATGCCATGGCTGGCACGCGACGCCATGTCTCTTCGGCGTATCTAACGTTTGTGGCGATCGATGAAAACGGCCGCCGTCTGCCCGTTCCGCCGCTCGCGACTGAGACCGCGGATGAATTGCGCCGGTACGAGGACGCCGGCCTGCGGCGGGAGCGGCGCGATGACGATCGCGAACGAAAACGGCAACGCCACGCAGCACGCGAAGCTCAGGCCACAACCGCAGGGTAGCGGCCATCCCTCTCAACCGAGTGGGCGAGCAAAACAGCATTTGTAAAGGAGTTTGGACAGCATGGGACACATGGGAAAAGCGCCGGAAGGGCCGCAGCCGCTGCCTGGAGTTCGCCATATCATCGCCGTCGGTTCAGGAAAAGGCGGCGTCGGCAAAACCACCGTGGCCGTCAACCTGGCGATTGCATTGGCGCGGCTCGGACATCGCGTCGGACTCCTGGACGCCGATGTCTACGGGCCGAACGTGCCCCTGATGATGGGCAGCCGCACCCAGCCGCGCATTCTCGAAGGCAATCGAATTGAGCCCCTGGAGGCGCACGGCGTAAAGCTAATCTCGATCGGCTCCATTTCCCCCGGCGACAAACCGATGGTGATGCGTGGCCCCATGCTGCATCAGATCATCCGCCAGTTTTTGCAGCAGGTCGCATGGGGAGAACTGGACTTTATCGTCGTCGATCTTCCGCCCGGCACAGGCGATGTTGTCATCTCGCTGGTGCAGACCGTTCCCCTCACCGGAGCCATCGTCGTTTCGACCCCTTCCGACGTCGCCCTTCAGGACGCTCGGAAAGCGATCGAAATGTTTCGCCAAGTGAATGTCGATGTTTTTGGCCTGGTCGAAAACATGAGCTTTTTCACCTGCCCGCATTGCAATCATGAGATCGATATTTTTTCCAAGGGCGGCGTGGAACGCACTGCAAAGGAGTATCAGGTTCCCTATCTTGGCTCAGTCGCGCTCGATCCCGAGATCCGCTTTGGCGGAGACCGGGGACTGCCCGTATCTCTTGCGGGCGAACTGTCGGAACGCGCCGCGCCATTTTACAAAGTTGCGCGACAAATCGCGGAGCACGCAGAGGAACACGCGGCGGCGGACACCAACATCCTGGAAATTCGCTAGGCCAATTCCATGATCCTTCCCTTCGTCCGGGAATTTTTCGCGGACCTCGAAAAATCCTCTTCCCTGGATCGCGTGCGCCCGGCACTCGCCTCCGGAGTAGGCCGCCGCCGCATCTCTGGACTCACGGCGACGGCCCGCGCGCTCTACCTTCCCGTACTGGCGCGCATGGCGAAAGTACCGGTGTTCGTGGTCGTCTCCGACAATCGCGCTGCAGAGGCATTGCAGCTCGCCGTGCAGGCCGCCTGCGAGCTCACCGGCGAATTGGACGCGGACGCCGTGGTGCGGCTGCCCGCGCATGATGTTCTTCCATTCGAGAATCTATCGCCGCATCCGGATCTCCAGGAGCAGCGCGCGGTCACGTTGTGGAAGATCGCTCGCGGCGCTGCCCGCATCATCATTCTGCCGATCGAGTCGGCCTGCTATCGCGTCTTCTCCGCCGAGCATTATGCCAACCTCGCCTGCACGCTCCGGCGCGGGGAGGAAACCGATCCCGAGACACTCGTCGCGCAGCTCGCCAGCGTTGGATATCAGCCCGTGGATATGGTAGAGATGCGAGGCCAGTACGCCCTGCGCGGCGGCATCTTCGATATCTACCCCCCGGAAATGGAAGGTCCGCTGCGCATTGAATTCCTCGGGGACGAAATTGAATCGATGCGCAGGTTCGACCCCGAAACCCAGCGCTCTTCCGCGCCCGTCGATGAAGCCGTGCTGCTGCCGCTGACGGAAACTCCAATCACAAACGCACTGCTGGCGCGCGTGCATACACGCTTAAGCAGACCTCGGCTTCAGGGCGAAGAAGATGCAG
This sequence comes from uncultured Acidobacteriota bacterium, assembly GCA_963744615.1. Taxonomy (GTDB): domain Bacteria; phylum Acidobacteriota; class Terriglobia; order Terriglobales; family Acidobacteriaceae; genus JAKAAZ01. Next base: position 337,761 of record CAVUUE010000003.1, on the reverse strand, counting down.
TGGATGAGGCCATCGACGCCGAGGGAACCAACGTGTTTCCCGGCTGGGAATTTTTCGCCGCTGCAGCTTCCGCGGACGCCGGCCCGCAGCAAACAGTTTTCGAACTCGTCCCCAAGTCCCGCATCTTTGTCGAAGAGCCGGCCATGGTCCAGAATCAGCTCGAACGCTGGTGGAGCAAGGTCGAGCAGCGACACGAGCGTAGCGGCATCGACACGCTTTTCACGCCCGCCGACCTCTATGTGACTCCGTGGGAATGGCAGACGCGCGCGACGGAAGCGCCCGGGCTCGATCTCGACCAGCTGGGTGCTGTCGACGTGCTCGATACCGACACCACTTCGCTGGGTGAAGTGGAAATTCCAACTCGGCCAACGCTTCGCCTCCACGGATCGATTCCCGCGCTGGTGGAGCAACTGCGCTCGCTCGCCGCGCAGCAGATGCGCACCATACTCGCAGCCGCCAATCAGGGCGAAGTCGAGAGGCTGGCCGGCATTCTGCAGGAGTACGGAATTTCTTATCGCATCGGCAGCCGCAGCGCGCACTCCGGCAGCGAAACGATGTACGACGAGACCAGCTACCTGCGCGGCGACATGCGTGCTCCGGTAATTGTGCGGACGGAAATCGTCAACGGCGTTGTACTCGACGAAGCGCGGCTGGTCATCTTTGGCGCCAACGATCTTTCCGATGAAGCCGATGTCGCGGCGCGTCCCGTGCGGCCGCGCAAGTCCAACACCGCGGCCTTCATCTCAGACTTCCGCGACCTCGCCGTCGGCGATTATGTGGTCCACGTCGAGCATGGCATTGCGCGCTACCTCGGACTAAAGGAAGTCGATCAGGATGGAATGCATGTCGAGTTCATGATCCTCGAATTTGCCGAAGCTGCGCGCCTGTATGTTCCACTGACGCGGCTGGATCTCATCCAGAAATATCGCTCGACCGACAGCGGTCCCGCGCCCGTGCTGCACCGTCTGGGCAGCGCGCAGTGGGCGCGCACCAAGGCCCGCGTGAAGAAGGCCATGGCCGACATGGCCGACGAGTTGTTAAAGCTCTACGCACTGCGCAAGGCCGCGCACGGAAACGCCTTCACCCCTGACAACCAGTTTCAGCGCGAATTCGAAGATGCGTTCGACTTCAACGAAACCGACGACCAGCTAACGTCCATCGCCGACATCAAGCGCGATATGGAATCCACCATGCCCATGGACCGCCTGCTGGTCGGCGATGTCGGCTACGGCAAAACTGAAGTCGCCATGCGCGCCGCCTTCAAAGCAGTTCAGGACAGCAAGCAGGTCGCCGTGCTGACTCCAACAACGGTGCTCTGCTTCCAGCACTTTGAAACTTTCAAGCGGCGCTTCGCATCCTTCCCGGTCAACATCGAAATGATCTCGCGCTTTCGTTCGCCGAAGGAGCAGAAGCAGATTCTCGAAAAAGTTGAACAGGGCAAGGTCGATATCCTCATCGGCACGCATCGCCTCTTGTCGAAGGATTTGAAGTTTCAGGATCTCGGCCTGCTCGTCGTCGATGAAGAGCAGCGCTTTGGAGTGCGCCATAAAGAGCGCCTGAAGCAGATGCGGCGCGAGATCGATGTTCTCTCCATGTCGGCCACGCCGATTCCGCGCACTCTGCACATGTCGCTGATGGGCCTGCGAGATATGAGCGTAATTGAAACGCCGCCGAAAGATCGCATGGCCATTCAAACCGTCGTCGCCAAGTATGACGAGAAGCTGATCCGCTCCGCGATTGAAGTTGAGCTCGAGCGCGGTGGCCAGATCTACTTCGTGCATAACCGTGTAGAAAACATTTATGACATCGCCGCTCGCCTGCAGGAGCTGGTTCCAGCAGCCCGCATCGTCGTGGGCCACGGACAGATGGGCGAGACGGAGCTGGAGCGGGTCATGCTCGCCTTCATGCATCACGAATATGACGTGCTGGTCGCCACCACCATCATCGAAAACGGATTGGATATTCCGCTCGCGAACACCATCCTGATCAATCGCGCCGACCGCCATGGCCTTTCCGAGCTCTACCAGTTGCGCGGGCGCGTCGGCCGTTCCAACCGGCGCGCCTATTCCTACCTGCTGATTCCGCCCGATCGAGAGCTGACCGAAATCGCCCGCCGGCGTCTGGCCGCGCTGAAGGAATTTTCCGACCTCGGCGCCGGCTTCAAAATCGCGGCGCTCGATCTCGAGCTGCGCGGCGCGGGCAACATGCTCGGCGGCGAGCAGAGCGGCCACATCGAAGCCGTGGGCTTTGAGCTCTACACCACAATGCTCGAACAGGCCGTGCGCGAACTGAAAGGTGAGGACCAGGCCGAGCGGCCCTCCGTGCAGCTCAACCTCGGCATTTCGCTGCGCATCGATTCAAGCTATATCGAGGAAGAAAACCAGCGCCTGCGCATGTACAAACGCATCGCCAGCGCGGAAAGCGAAAGCGCCATTGAAGACATCCTTGCCGAGATCGTTGACCGCTACGGTCCAATGCCGGAACCGGTGCAGTTGCTGATCACCGCAGGACGCCTGCGACTTCTATGCGAGCAGACCGGCGTCTCGCAGATGGACCGCAAGGGACAGATCGTCAGCGTGCGATTTACCGAGACGGCTGCGATCGATCCAGAAAAGCTGATGCAAATGGTGGCGCGCAATGCGAAACGAGGCGCGCAGTTTACCCCCCAGGGCGTGCTGCGCTTTCCGGTAAAGGCAACATCGCCGCCTGGGATTCTCGACGAGCTGCACCGACTGATCGAGGCGCTCGCCGCAGCGCCCGCAACCCAGAACGCGCCGATCGCAGCCATCAGCCAAGCGGTGCATTGAGACCGCTCCGCACTTCTCCCGAGGAGAAAAAATGAAAAACAAATTCCCGCCTTGGCTGGCCGCTGCCGCTGTAACCGGCACAATGTTTCTAAGCGCGCAAGCAAGGACGGCTCCGCAAATGTCGCATTCCAATTCCGCATGGACGCATCTGGTGGATGCATACTTTGACAACGTGTACCTGCCGTTTAACCCGACCGCAGGCACCAGCGCGGGCCTCCATCAATACGATCCGAAACTCGAGAATTATTCCCGCTCCGACATTCAGCAACAGGCAACGGCGCTGCACGTCTACGAGCAGAAAGTCGCCGCATTTCCGCCCGCCCAGCTGAATCCGCCGGATCAGGGGGATCGCGAATTCCTGCTGGGAAATATCCGCAGCCAGCTGCTGACCCTCGAGACCATCCGCCCCTGGCAAAAGAATCCCGACTACTATGCAAGCGGAATTACAAATAGCGCGTTCACGATCATCGAGCGCAACTATGCTCCCCCCGAAACGCGTCTCGCCGCACTCATCGCCCGCGAGAAGCAGATGCCCGACGCGTTGCAGGACGCGCGCGCGAACCTCGTAAATCCGCCCAAGGTTTACACCGAGATCGCTCTCGAACAGCTTCCCGGCGACATTCATTTTTTTCAGAGTGACATCCCCCAGGCCTTTGCGCAGGTTCATGACCCGAAGCTGCTCGCCCAATTCCATCAAGCCAATAACGCCGTTGTCGAGGCCCTGACCGCTTACGAACACTGGATTCAATCCGACCTGACGCAGCGCTCGAACGGAGACTTCCGCATCGGTGCAGCCACCTTCAGCGCCAAATTGCACGACGACGAGATGGTCGACATTCCTCTCAATCGCCTGCTCGAGATTGCGTATTCCGATCTCCATAAAAATCAGGAGCAGTTTCGCGAGGTGGCGCACGAACTCGATCCGCAAAAAACGTCCATGCAGGTGCTCGCCGATTTGCAGGCCGATCATCCCAAGCCAGATCAGCTCCTCGCAAAATTTCAAAATACATTCAGCAATCTCATCGAGTTCATTCGTGCTAGAAAAATCGTCACCATTCCATCCGACGTGCGGCCAACCCTCGAAGAGACGCCTCCGTTTATGCGCGCCACCACCTTCGCATCAATGGATTCGCCCGGCGCCTACGAAACCGGCTCCCACAAGGCCTACTTCAATGTGACCGTTCCGGAGTCCAATCAAAGCCCGCAACAGATTGCCGAGCAAATGGCGGCCTTCAACATCGGCACCATCGTCAGCACCTCGGTACATGAAGCCTATCCGGGCCACTATGTGCAATTTCTTTTCATGCCGCAGATTCATTCTCGCGTCCGCAAAATGCTCTACTCCAATACGGACGTGGAAGGCTGGGCGCACTACTGCGAGCAGATGATGCTCGATGAAGGCTACGGTCAGCCTGGATGGGGAGCCAAAAATGCGCGCGAAGCGAAGCTCGTCCGTCTGGGCCAGCTCAACGATGCCCTGCTGCGGGATGCGCGTTTCATCGTCGGCATCAAAATGCATACCGGACAGATGACGATCGACCAGGCAGTGGATTTTTTCCACGACCAGGGATATCAGACCCGCGCCACCGGCAGCGTTGAAACTAAGCGCGGCACCAGCGATCCCACCTACCTCTATTACACGCTCGGCAAACTGATGATTCTGAAATTGCGCGCGGACGTCCAGAAAAAAGAAGGCCCGGCCTTTTCTATCGAGAAATTTCATAATGAATTCCTCCTGCAGGGCGGCGTTCCGCTGCCAATCATCCGTCGCGCGCTGCTGGGAGACAGTACGCCCCTTCTCTAACTCTTTTCGACTGCAGACAACAAGGAAATCGCCGACGCCATCCCATTGTTGTTACTGGAGGATTGTTACCGAAGATGGAAAATTTTCCGATACGATCCGCTACCCTGTAACAGCGCATCTCAATGATTCGAACCCTCGGCAGAACGCAATCTATCCAGAGAAAGCATAAAAATGGCAAAGACCAGAATTCGCAAAGCCGTATTTCCTGCAGCCGGATTGGGCACTCGTTTTTTGCCCGCTACCAAGGCCATCCCCAAAGAGATGCTCCCGGTCGTCGACAAGCCGATCATCCAATACGGGGTGGAGGAGGCGATCGCTGCGGGTTGTGACCAGATCATCATCGTCACCGGTCGCGGAAAGACAGTCATCGAAGATCATTTTGATATCAGCGTGGAGCTGGAAAGCCAACTCGAATCGCGCGGCAAACATGACCTGCTCGCCATGGCGCGCCAGATTTCGAACCTGGGTCGCGTCGCCTACATTCGCCAGAAGGAGGCGATGGGTCTCGGTCACGCTGTTCTCATGGCCCGCGACCTGGTCGACGACGAACCGTTCGCGGTGATTCTTCCGGACGACGTCATCGATGCCAGAACTCCCTGCTTGAAGCAGATGATCGACGTCTTCGATGAAGTCCAATCAACCATTCTGGCCACCCAGGTTGTCGAGGGTCCGGCGATCTCCGCCTATGGAGTTTTGATAGCCACGCCGATGCCGAAGAATCCGCGCGTGCTGGAAGTGGAGGGTCTCGTGGAGAAGCCGAAGCTGGCCGATGCGCCCTCCAAGAACGCGATTATCGGACGGTATATTCTGACGCCGCGCATCTTCGAGTTGCTCGAAAAAACGCCGCTCGGCGCCGGAGGAGAATTGCAGCTCACCGACGCCATCCGCAGCCTTTTGGATTACGAAAAGGTTTACGGCTATTCCTTTGAAGGCATCCGCTACGACGCCGGCGACAAGCTCGGCTTTTTGAAAGCCACCGTTGAATTCGCGTTGAAGCGGGATGACCTCGGCGAAGAATTCCGCCAGTGGCTGGAGGAGCTGCCCTCTCTGAAACTTGGAAGCCTTGCTGCAAGTTAGGCGGCCAAGCTTCTAAAATGAACAGCATGATGGAAGTTCACGAAAAAGTCGAAAATTTCACTCTGCAGAATCAGGACGAGCAAACCGTTCACTTGAACGATTTCGCCGGTAAGCCCATCGTTCTGTTTTTCTATCCCAAAGCCGACACTCCGGGCTGCACTATTGAGGCGTGCGGCTTCCGCGACGCATTCAGCGAACTCGAAAACGCCGGCGCGGTTGTACTCGGCATCTCCCGCGACACGCCACGCGCGCAGAAGAAATTCCAGGAGAAATATAATCTCGCCTATCCTCTGCTCGCCGACGTAGACGGAGAGGTTTGCCGGCAGTTCGACGTACTGCGCGAAAAGAATATGTACGGCAAAAAGGTCATTGGAATCGAGCGCACCACATTCCTCATCGGCCCCGACCTGCGCCTGCTTAAAGTTTTTCCGAAAGTTAAGCCCGAAGGCCACGCCGAGGAGGTTCTGAAAGCCATTCGTGAGTACTCCCAAGCTCATCCCGCCTGAGAATCACCGGGCGCTCGACTCGGGCGAGCTGAAGATCCTGCCGCGCGATTTTTTCGAGGCGCCTACGGAGCAAGTGGCGCGCGCGCTACTCGGAAAAATCCTGCTGCATCGTCTGGATCGCGATCTGCTCGCTGGCCGCATCGTCGAAACCGAAGCATATCTGGGCGAGCAGGATGCCGCCGCACACGCGGCCAGCGGACGAACCGCGCGCAACGCGGTGCTCTATGGACCGCCCGGCCACGCTTACATCTACCACATCTATGGAATGCACCAGTGCCTCAATGTCAGCTGCCTTCCCGATGGCGTCCCCGGCGGTGTGCTGCTGCGCGCTCTCGATCCGCTCGCAGGGCTCAATCGCATGCGGCGGAATCGCGGACTACAAGCGGATGCGCCCGCCCGCAAGCTAGCATCAGGCCCGGGCAATCTGTGCCTGGCTTTTGGAATCACCCGCGCCAACGACAACGGGCGCGATCTTACTCAGCTCGATGGTCTCCTCGGTTTCTATGACGACGGATTTCACTGCGGAGAAATTCTCGCTGGCCCGCGAGTTGGAATTCGCAAAGCGGCGGATCTGCCATTGCGATTTTTTCTTGCCCGCAATGAATGCGTCTCAGCCGGTGGGTGGAAGCAGAATGTTATCGATCAGTCTCGTATCGCCAACATACGCGGCGATCGCAAGCAACGCGCCTGACCGAACATCCACAAGCGGCAGCAACGTGTCCGGATCGACCGCCGCAACATAATCCACCCGCACGCGCGGTTCCCGTTGCAGATTGCTCCTCATGGAGTCAAGCAGAGTTGTCGCGCGAAATTCCCCGTGCTCCACCCGCGTTCTCGCCCCTTCCAGCGCTCGATACAGCGATAGCGCCTGCTCGCGCTCGCCGCCCGAAAGATATCGATTCCGGGAACTCATCGCCAGCCCATCCGGCTCACGCACGATGGGGCAAGTAACCAGTTGGACGGACAGGTTGAGATCGCGAACCATCTGCCGCAGCACCGCCACCTGCGCAGCATCTTTCTGTCCAAAGAACGCGAAGTCCGGCTGAATAATATTGAACAGCTTGGCTACGATCGTAGCCACGCCACGAAAATGTCCGGGCCTCGATGCACCATCGAGACGATCGCTGAGTCCGGCAACCTCAATAAATGTCGAGCCGCCCGCCGGGTACATGGTTTCCGCGGAAGGAGTGAAAACCAGATCGATGCCTGCTGCTTCAAGCATTCGGCAGTCGTGGTCAAGCGTGCGAGGATAGCGGTTGAAGTCCTCGTTCGGCGCAAACTGCGTTGGGTTGACAAAGATTGTGGCTGCCACCACCTCGCATCGCTCGCGCGCCGCTCGCAATAAGGAGCCATGTCCCGCGTGCAATGCGCCCATGGTTGGCACCAGTCCCAGCGTGCCTTTGTTTCGCAACTCCCGCAACGCGGCCCGGGTTTCTGGAATGCCGGAGAGAATCTGCATTATGCCTTGCGCGTTTGCCGGAGTTTCGGGCTCTCGAAATGAATCCGCGCGTCGGCGGTCAGGTGATAGCTTTCCGCATCACCCGGAAACTCTCTCGTCTCCACGTCCTTGCGATATTGTTCGACGGCGCTTCCGATCACCGAAGCTGCGTCGCCATAGCGGCGCACGAACTTCGCCGCCGGCGCGAATGTAAGATTCAAAAGATCGTGCAGCACCAGGATCTGCCCATCGCAATCCGGTCCGGCGCCAATGCCGATTGTCGGAATGGCCAGCTCCGCCGTAATTCTGCCAGCCACTTCGCGCGGCACGCCTTCGAGCACCAGCAACGCGGCCCCGGCCGCTTCAAGCGCCGCAGCATCCTCGATCAGCATTTCCGCGGCTGCCGCGGACTTGCCCTGCACGCGGTATCCCCCCATGCGATGCAGCGATTGCGGCGTCAGGCCGATGTGGCCGATCACCGGAATTTCCGCGTCCGTCAGGCGCTGGACCAACTCAACGCGATTGCGTCCGCCCTCTACCTTCACAGCTTCGGCGCCGGCCTCCTTCACAAAGCGCAACGCATTCCGCACGCCTTCCGCAATGTCGACGTGATACGACGCATAGGGCATGTCCGCCGCCAGCAACGCCCGCCGCACGCCCCGCCGCACGGCCCGGGTAAACAGCAGCATCTCGTCCATCGTCACGGCAAGCGTGCTCTCAAGCCCAAGCATCACCATGGCGAGCGAGTCCCCAACCAGCACCAGGTCGACGCTGGCTTCGTCCACCAGGCGCGCCATCGCATAGTCGTACGCAGTCAGCGCAGAAATCGGCGAACAATTCCGCTTCTTTTCGTGCAATGTGGGAATGGTGACTTTCAGGGAGGAGGTGAAAGACGCGGCAGCCTTCGAGCTGCGCGGTTCGGTCAAACTCATGGTTGTCTCCAGTGCGGTTCCCTGTAATTTCATATTCGTGGGATACCGCCTGCAACGGAACCTAGCATACGCCGTCACTCGCTCCATTACAATTGCGAGCGCTTCCGGCGCAGCTTACGAACAGCGCAAAAGCCGAATTCGGAATCAATGATCGTGGCGCGAATTCAGGGAATCCGCATTCGCATCCATCATTTTCGACTGCCCCATCCAGAACCGATTGCTCCCGCGAATGAGAAGCCCGACGCGGCGGTTCTCGAGACGGGAACGCGCTTCCTGATACGGCCCCACATGCCGCAGAGACGTCGGAATCCTTCGATACACATGCGGCAGCCAGCGCGCCGCCCGAGCCGCCGCCTGTTCTTCTCTCTTCTCATACGGCACCGCAAATTCCCTCCGAAGCCTCTCAGGCGTCCATGCCGCCGTTAGCGCCCGATACCAGTGCGGGACCGGTACCCACGACGACCGGCCATGGAGTACGCGGTGCGCCATCTCTCGCGACAATGCATTCACGCCTAGCGTGTTCGACCCCCACATCGTCCGGTTGTATGCCTCGAAAGCGTTCCAGTCCGCCGGCAAGACGCTTGGTGGAAGCCCAAACAGCATCGCCATCGTCTTGCTCTCGCTGTAATATCTCTCTTTTTCCGCAGAAGCCAGCGGGGGAAGAACGCTCTCGTACGCCATCACAGCACTCTCGACCAGTGTTGCAAAGACCCAGCGAAGCGCGTCGATTTCATTCGCCTGATAATGCGAGCCGCGCGGCCACGCAGCAACAGAAGCAGGAATTTCTCCCTCAATGTGAGTATGCAATTCATACAAGGAACGGGCCGCCGCGAGCGCCTGCTCAAGCGTGCCAAAGATCATCGTGAATACAACCCGGAAGGTGTTATGAAATCTCCCGAGCGGGTCGGACCTAAGGTTTGAATGCTGATCGAGCGCCGCCGCCACCCACGGATGAGCCAGCTGCAGCAAGGATGCCCGCCCCGCGCCGAGAAACAGCGCCGATTCACGATTGATCTTCCACGTCATCGAGGCGGGTCCAAAGATTCCGCTCTTCGGCTCCGATACGCCACCGGCAACCGTTGCCCAAAGCTGCTCAATGTCTGCTCGCGATACCGGTGAATACTCCGCGCCCATGGTGCTTTAGATTCAGAAACGCCGCCCACAGTGCGATCCGGACGAACAGTTGCGCTGCACCGCACAGCCTTTCATCCATAGGGCCACCGATCAGCTGCCCTCTATAACGCCAGCTTCAGCCTTTGTGCCACCTGGACGATGCCCGGTCCGAAACCCTGTGCCAGCTCGCGCAAGCTCGGCGCTTGCGTTCGGTTTCGACCAGCCCGCCTGCGATAGGTACCCGGCTCCCGGCTGCTAAGAGGTAGAAAATACTGCGTGCCCCGAACCGGCGCCGTCAGCCGCCGCAGCAACGTCTGCAGGTCCTGATTGTTGTGGACGAAATCGATATCGTCCGTGTTTACGACCAGCAGGTCGCTCGCCGTGTAATGAAAGAAAAAATGCTCGTAGGCTTGGACCACCTGCTCTAAATACCCATCGGAAATCCCACGCTCGTCCGTTACACCTTTCCGTCGCAGGCGGCTCCGCAGTACCCGCGGCGAAGCCTGCAGATAAATGACGAGTTCGGGCGTCGCTAGCTGGTCGCGAAAACACTGGTATTGCCGGTTATAAAGTGCCAGTTCGTCATCCGTCAGGTTGATCGAGGCGAAGATTTTGTCTTTCTCGAAAATGTAATCGGCGACCACGGGCGCATGCTTCCCCGCCTTCGCATCCCGTTCCTTGGCTGCACACAATTGCTCATACCGGGTCGTCAGAAACCACATCTGCGTGGAGAACGCGGCGCTCTTTTCCCCCCGATAAAAGCTGGAGAGAAATGGATTTTCATCGGGCTCGCAAATCTGCCGCGCACCAATCTTCTCTGCCAGCAATGTAGCCAGAGTGGACTTGCCGGCCCGAAGCGGCCCCTCAATCGCAATGTACCTAGGATTCTCGAATAGGTTTCCCATAGCCATCCTGCTTTCCGAAAAGCGAATAAAAAACGAAGATAGCACGCACACCAGACCTCCGCAACCCTGGAACAAAATCCAGTAAACACCCACCGCCATGTCTGGCGGACTCCCCGGCCCCATGCTCGGGACTGCGTTCCGTTACACTCGTACAGTTACCCGAATGCGAATGCTCTTCAATCCACTCAGCAGCGATCTGGCCCCCAATCTGGCAATGAATCTAACCCACGGCTTGGCAGCCAGTTGGGTTCCCGAGCTGACCATGGGCCTGGGTGTGCGAGCCATCACCATGCTCGCCGCAGGCAGCTATGCATACGCCGGGCTATGGCCGGAGTCGCAGATATTCGGCCCTTGCGTCGTCGCCTCGAAGCGCCCCAATGAAATCGCCCTGACGTACGACGACGGCCCGGCCGACCCCGACACCTTCGACCTGCTGGAAGTTTTAGCGAAACACAACGTACGGGCCACTTTTTTCATGATTGGCCAATTCGTCCAGCAGCGCCCGGAGATCGCCCGCGCCGTAGCCGCAGCCGGACACCTGATCGGCAATCACACGATGACCCATCCGCTGCTGCTGACTCGATCCCCCAAAGTCGTGCGGCAGCAACTGCGCGACTGTAATGCCGCGCTCGAAGATGCCCTGGGCCAGCGCGTGGGATGGTTTCGTCCGCCTCACGGAAGCCGCCGGCCGGACATATTGCATTCTGCCCGCGACCTTGGGCTTAGGACCGTAATGTGGAACGCGATGGGCTATGACTGGAAACCGACGACAGCAGAAGCCGTGGAGCAGAACGTTCTGCGCGGCTACCGCAAAAATCAGCGGCGGGGACATGCCACCAACGCGCTGCTCCATGACGGCGGCCAGGCAGAGCACGGCCAGGACCGCAGCCATACCGTCTTAGCCACCGACCGGCTAATTTCCTTCTGGAAAAACGATTTCGCCTCACGCGGTGAAGTCTGCGAATTCGTCACCCCGGATGCCTGGGCCTAACCCCCCGGGCTGCCATATCCCTTCGTTTGTCAGCGGGCAGAACGAACGCACTCCAGCGCTCGCGTCGCGGCAGAAAGTGTCTCGGCCACTTCCGTGTGCCCGTGGGTTGCGCCCAGAAAAACCGCCTCAAACTGCGAGGGCGGCAGCCACACCCCAGCCTCCATCATCGCCCGGTGGAACACTGCGAACTGCGCGGTATCGGAGCGACAGGCATCGGAATAATCCCGCACCTCGCCCGAGGAAAAAAACCACGTCCACATGGAGCCGACTCGGTTCACAGTGAGATCGACGCCAAGTTGCCGAGCGATCCTGGCAACGCCGTCCGCGACCGCTGCGGAAGTCTTTTCCAGCTGCGAATAGATGGTCTCGCGATGCTCGATTAAATGTCCGACCGTCGCAATCCCCGCCGCCATAGCCAGCGGATTGCCGCTCAGCGTTCCCGCCTGGTACACCGGCCCCAGCGGTGCCAACATCCGCAGAATCTCCGCGCGGCCGCCGAAAGCCCCACACGGCAACCCGCCCCCAAGAATTTTTCCCAGGCACGTCAAATCCGGCTGGATACCGTACAGCTCCTGTGCCCCGCCAAGCGCCAGACGAAACCCCGTCATGACCTCGTCGAATATAAGCAGCGTGCCCTCGCGCCGCGTGATTTCCCGGAGCGCCTCGAGATATCCCGGCTGCGGCGGAATACAGCCCGCGTTGCCCACCACCGGCTCGACGATGATGCAGGCAATCTCATCGGAGTGTCGTGCGAAGGCTCTCTCGACCGCCTGCAGGTTGTTAAAAGGCAGCGCCAACGTGTGCTGCACACTCTCTTCGGGCACCCCGGCGGAGCCGGGAATGCCCAGCGTGGCAACGCCGGAGCCGGCCTTGACCAGCAGCGCATCTGCGTGGCCGTGGTAGCAGCCTTCAAATTTCACGAAAACTTTACGCCCGGTAAATGCCCGCGCCAGTCGAATGGCCGACATCGCGGCCTCCGTCCCCGAACTGACGAAGCGTAGCATTTCGACCGAAGGAAATGCGCGATGAACCATCTCCGCCAGATCGGCTTCCGTCGGCGTCGACGCGCCGAAACTGGTTCCGCGCGCGGCCGCCTCCTGCACCGCACGCACCACCTGCGGAGCCGCATGGCCCAGAATCATCGGCCCCCACGAACCGAAATAGTCCAGGTAACGATTGCCGTCGGCGTCCCAAAGCCACGGTCCTTCCGCGCGAACAACGAAGGGCGGATCGCCGCCCACCGCACGGAACGCGCGGACAGGAGAGTCCACGCCCCCGGGCAGAAATGCTTCCGCCCTTTGTTGCAGCTCGCGCGACCGCGCCATGGGGCGAGGAGATGGAGAAGGATTGCGTCATCGTTTACAAGTATAAGGAGTGAGCAGCAGGGCCGACGACGCAGCCAGTCTCGAAGAAATCTCCCGCTGATAACGCCCCGGCTACTGCGGTTTTTTTCGACAGGGCGGCTCCGGAGCGGCCGCGCAGCAATGCTACACTGGTGCTTCCCGGTATGCATCTGCGTTCTTCTGCTCCCCATGTTTCTTCAACATGGTTCGGATCAACAGGACGCTCACATGCCAGATTCCGCAGTCCCGGAACGCGACCACCGTGCCCAGTAGGCCTTTGCCAAATTCAGCTCCCGCCATTACCTACGCCGATGCAGGCGTGGATATTTCCAGCGCCGAGCGCACCAGGCAGCGTATTAAATATCTCGCGCAACGGACCTTCAACAAGCAGGTGCTGAGCGAAATCGGCGGCTTCGGCGGCCTGTTCAAGCTCGACACTGCCCGCTACAAGAACCCTGTGCTGGTTTCAAGCGCCGATGGAGTTGGCACCAAGCTTAAAGTAGCGTTCGAGCTGAATATGCACCATACCGTCGGTGCGGACCTGGTGAACCACTGTGTCAACGACATTGCCGTGCAGGCCGCGACACCATTGTTTTTTCTTGATTATCTGGCAACCGGAAGACTCGACGGCGAAGTCGCGGAAAAGGTGGTAGAGGGTCTGGCCGATGCCTGCCGCGCCAATGGATGCGCGCTCATCGGCGGCGAAACTGCCCAGATGCCGGGCTTTTATGCAGACGGCGAATACGACCTGGCAGGCTTCATCGTCGGCGTTGCGGACCGCGAGAAAATCGTTACTGGCGCGGGAATTCGAGCCGGCGATCTGCTCGTCGGGCTTCCCTCGACAGGCCTGCACACCAACGGCTATTCCCTCGCGCGAAAACTGTTTTTCGATGTCGCTCACTACACCGCCGACCAGTATGTAAACGAGCTGCGGGAAAAGGCCGGCGTAGCGCTGATGAAAACCCATCGCAGCTACCTGAACATCATTCGCAAGCTGACCGCCACGGATCTGGTCGCCGGAATGGCCCATATCACCGGCGGCGGCATCACCGAAAATCTGCCCCGCATTCTGCCCAAAAACTGCTCGGCCGCGGTTGCATTAGGTTCCTGGACGGTGCTGCCGATCTTTGATCATCTGCAAATGCTCGGCAGCGTGGAGCAGGAGGAGATGCTGCGCACCTTCAACATGGGCATCGGCCTCATCTGCGTGGTGCAGCCGGAAAAATATAAACGGGTCAAGTCGCTGCTCGACCGCGCCGGCGAACCCCACGCCGTGATCGGAAAGATCACCAAGGGCGACCGCCGGGTACTCTATAACTGATCGCATTATGACGCGCCTCGGCATCCTCCTCTCCGGTCGTGGCTCCAACTTCCTGGCGATTGCCGACGCCATCTCCCACGGCGCTCTCCAGCACGCCCAAATTTCCGTTGTAATTTCGAATCGCGCCGACGCGCCTGGAATCGCCGCCGCCAGAAAGCGCGGCATGGCCACCCAGGTCATCGAAGCCCACGGTCGCAAGCGCGCCGAGCAGGATAGCGAAATCGCTGCCTCTCTCCACAACCACGACGTGGAAGTGGTCTGCCTCGCCGGCTACATGCGTCTGCTGTCTCCCGAATTTGTCGCCCAGTTCCCCCGCGCGATCCTCAACATTCACCCTTCATTGCTGCCCGCGTTTCCTGGCTTGGACGCGCAATTCCAAGCCCTGCAGTACGGAGTTGGTGTCACCGGATGTACCGTGCATTTTGTCGATGAAGAGCTGGACCACGGGCCCATCGTGCTGCAACGCCCTGTGCCGGTGCTCGACAACGATGACGAGAAAACCCTGTCTGCGCGCATTCTCGAACAGGAGCATGTTGCTTACCCGCAGGCGATTGCCCGCGTTCTAAGCGGCAAATATCAATTCATGGGACGGCGCTATGTTTGCCGTGAAGCTCAGGAGGCGCTGTGATCCCGTTTGTAAAAGCGCACGCATGCGGTAACGATTTTCTGATTATCGAAGAGCCGCTCGACCGCGCTCAAAGCGAAGCCGGTTACGCGGAGATTGCCCGCAGCCTCTGCGCCCGCAACACGGGAATCGGTGCCGATGGCGTCGAATATCTTTCCCTTTCCGACAATGGCGGATTTAGCATCCGGCTTTTCAACGCGGATGGCTCGGAGGGAGAAATCTCCGGGAACGGTACCCGCTGCGTTGCCGCATACCTCGCCCACCAGCAGGATTCGCAGGAGATCTCCATCCGCACTCCTGCCGGTTTACGGCGATGCCGCGTTCTCGAACGCGATCATCCCTGCTACCGCATCTCGACCGAGATGGGCGTTCCCACCGTCGAGCCGAAAACTCTCACTCTGAAGGACGGAACCGTTGTCGCGGGCTTCAGCGTCTCGATGGGGAATCCGCATTTTGTTCTCTTCGTCGATTCTGAAAACTTCGACTGCTTCGGGCGCTCCTGGCAGCAGGTTGGAGAGGAAATTTGCGTCCATCCGTCTTTCCCGAAAGGCACAAACGTTGAATTCGTACGTGTAACAGATACAAATACAGTCGAGTTTCGAATCTACGAACGCGGCGTCGGTCCCACGCAATCCTCCGGCACGGGAACGTCCGCCTCCGCCGCAGCCAGCATCCAGACACGCGGCGTCTCACGATCGCTGACCGTAATCGCGGAAGGTGGAATCCAAACGGTAGAGTGGCCAAAAGACACTGCCAACCTCCTGCTCACCGGCCCCGCGGAAATCATCGCCCAGGGAGAATGTCTCCTTCTATGAAAGCCGCCGGAGTGGCCCCCCAACACGCTCCCCGCGAGACGCTTCGTCCGCGCGCGTTGCAGCCCGGCGACGCCGTGCGCCTTGTATCGCCAGCCAGCTGGTTCGATCCGCAACGCGTGCAAACCGGCATGGATTCGTTGCGAAGTCTCGGCTACGAACCGCAGCTCGCAGACAATGCCCTCGCGCGAGACGGACAATATACCGCTGGAAATCCGGCGCAGCGCCTGGAAGATCTGCACGCCGCGTTCGCCGACTCTTCCGTGCGCGCGATTATCTGTAACCGTGGCGGTTACGGTTCTGCCGAATTGCTCGACGGCTTCGATCTTGAACTGGTCCGCCGCAGTCCGAAGATCTTTGTCGGCTGCAGCGACATCACCAGCATCGAAACCTGGCTCCACGATGCCACGGGGCTGGTAGTGTTTCACGGTCCCATGGCGGCCGGAGATTTCGCCCGCGAAAACGGCATCGATGTTGCCAGCTGGCACTCGGCGCTGTCGCAGGCCCGTCACTGGCAGCTCGGCCCGGAAGCCGGATTGCGTGTCCTGCAAGCCGGCCGCGCACAAGGGAAATTGTATGGAGGGTGCCTTTCCATGCTGGCCGCCTCGCTCGGAACACCCTATGAAATCCAAACGGAAAACACGATTCTCTTCCTTGAGGATATCGCCGTGAAGCCCTACCAGGTGGAGCGGATGCTGCTCCAGTTACGACTCGCTCGAAAGTTCGACCGGGTTCGCGGCATCGTCTTCGGCCCAATGACGGACTGCGTGCAGCCAGGTGCTGCCCACGACCTGCTCGATGCCGTACTGCTGCGCTTCTTTGCAGATTTTCCGGGTCCAATCGCAATCGGCCTGCGCTCCGGCCATGTCTCTGAACGGAACATCACCGTTCCGATCGGCGTGCAATCGGAGCTCGACCTAACCGGAACACCTGTTTTGAAATTTCTTGAACCCGCCGTCACCTTGAACGAGAAAAGCGCATGAGCCAGACGAAACACGTGCACATGATCGGCATCTGCGGCAGCGCCATGGCTTCGCTCGCTGGATTATTGCAGTTGCGAGGGTGGCGTGTGACGGGCTCCGACAAGGCCGCCTATCCGCCGATGTCCAACCTGCTGCAGCAGCTGAACATTCCTATTGCACAGCCCTTTTCCGAGCAGAATCTTGATCCTCGCCCCGACCTGGTCATCGTAGGCAATGCGATCTCCCGCGGCAACGCGGAGGTCGAATTCGTGCTCGACCAGCGCATTCCCTTTCGCTCGCTCGCCCAAACGATTTACGAAGAATTTCTCCTCGGACGCGAATCGCTCGTCGTAGCCGGAACGCATGGGAAAACCACAACGACCAGCATGCTGGCATGGATCTACGAAACCGCAGCCACCGCGAACGCTGAACTTGCGCCCTCATTCTTAATCGGCGGAATCGCGGAAAATTTTGCCTCCAGCTTTGCCCTTCGGCCAACTCGGCCATTCATTCTCGAGGGCGACGAATACGACACGGCTTTCTTCGACAAAGGTCCCAAGTTTCTACATTATTTCCCCGACGCCTTGATCCTCACTCACGTCGAGTTCGATCACGCCGACATCTATGCCGATCTCGATTCCGTAAAAACCGCATTCAAGCGCCTGGTGAATCTCGTTCCACGCCGCGGTCGCATCGTCGCCTTCGACGGATCGGACAATGTAACCGAGTGCGTCGCTCGCGCCTTCTGCCCGGTGGAACGATATGGATTTGCGGTGGACTCGCATTGGCGTGTCGCGAATCTTTCCGTCCAGGAAAACCGCAGCCACTGGCGCATCGAGCGGCAGGGACGCCCGTGGCTCGAAATCGAGATGCCGGTGATCGGCGAACACAACGTGTTGAACGCAACCGCCGCTGCGGCCCTTGCAACCGGACAGGGCATTCCGCCGGACGCGATTCAATCCGCGCTGAAATCCTTCCGCAGCGTGAAGCGCCGTCTGGAAGTCATCGCCGAAATCGACGGCATCACCCTGATCGATGATTTCGCACATCATCCCACCGCGATCCGTGAAACTCTGCGCGCGCTGCGATTGCAATATCCCGCATCCCGGTTGTGGGTGGTCCTCGAGCCGCGTTCGAACACTCTGCGACGCAATATTTTCGAACGCGAGTTGACAGAAAGCCTCGCGCTCGCGGATGAAATCATTCTCGCCGCCGTGTACCAGGCCGCGAATATTCCCCCCGACCAGGTGCTTCACCCGGAGCAGGTCGTCCAGTCGCTCCAGAACCATGGGCGCCCCGCTCGTCAACTGCCGGATGTCGCCGCGATCGTCGAATACCTTTGCTTGCACCTGCGCGCAGGCGACGTCGTCGCCATCCTATCGAATGGCGGCTTCGATGGCATCTACAGCAGATTGCCTGAACATCTGCGCACGCGCGACGCAAGCGGTCTGAAAACTACAATTGTCCGATGATTCCCGCAATCAAAATCTTTCTCTGCTATGCCGCGCTCTCACCGTTCGCCGCGCTGGTAGGCTTTCCCTGGACATGGATCACTGGGGACATCACCTTTCTGTATCGGTCGGCGATGTGGATTGCCGCGACTGGCGTTCGCTGGGCTGGCATCCGAGTCTGCGCGCAGGGTCTGGAGAATGTTCCGCGTAAACAGGCATGCATCTTCATGGCGAACCATGTTTCCAATCTTGACCCGCCGGTATTTCTCCCCTTGATCCCCGGCCGCACCGCCGTCTTTGTAAAAAAGGTGCTGATGAAAATTCCGCTGATCGGCATGGCGATGCGCATGGGCGGATTTGTCCCCGTGGAGCGCACCGGATCGCGAGAGGCTGCGCGGGAGAGCATTCGACGTGCATCCCGTGTCCTTAAGTCCGGCGTGCATATCACCAGCTTCCCTGAAGGTACGCGTTCCCGCACGGGCCAGTTGCTTCCATTCAAAAAGGGCCCTTTTTTTCTGGCGCAGGAGACTGGTGCGCCGATAATTCCCGTCTCAATCTACGGCACGGAATCCATGATGCGAAAAGGGAGTTTGCGAGTTACGCCTGGTGACGCGCATGTCCACTTTCATCCTCCGATTCTGGCCGCGAACCATGATACGTCGCGAAGAGTTGATGAATGCGGTACGGACGGCGATCGCCTCCAATTTGCCGGAATGGATGCGGACCTGAGCCGTTGCAGCGATCGGCAGAACCGCTGCGTTTATCGGCTCTGAGCGCGGCGAAGAACCCTACGGCATCCCGACACATACCCAGTCCTCCGCTCTACTCAGGGCAAGCCACTTCGAAGCTCTTATCGCAGGCCACCCGAGGCCAGCAGCGTCTCGCCCGTCAGCCATCCTGAATCAACCGAGGCCAGGAACACAGCGATTGGACCAATGTCCTTCGGTTGCCCGATACGTCCCAATGGAGTCTGCCCCTCACTGTTCTTTTGAAAGTCGTTTCCGATGAATCCGGCTGAATGGGTGCCCTCTGTTTCCACCATCCCTGGGTTAATGGAATTCACGCGAATCTTTCTCGGTCCCAGTTCCTTCGCCAGCACATGCGTCACCGCGTCGACAGCGCCTTTGGTCGCCGAGTAGACGGCGGACTGAGGCGGCGTGATTCGGCTGACCACTGACCCGACATTGATGACGCTTCCGCCCTCTGGACCGAAAAGCCTTGCAGCCTCCCGGGTAGCCAGGATCAGCCCCAGCACATTCGTGTTGAACTGCCGGTGGAACTCCTCCTCTGTAATTTCATCGAGGCTCATAAATTGGAACACGCCGGCATTGTTCACCAGCACGTCCAGTCTGCCAAATTCTTTTTTCGTTTCCGCGAACATGCGCTTCACATCCGATGCGCTCGAAACATCGCCCTGTATCGCGAGCGCTTTGCCGCCTTGTTTCACGATCTCCGCGACCACTCGATCTGCACCCTCTTTGCTGGATGCGTAATTGACAACCACCGCCGCGCCTTCTGCAGCTAGTGCTTTGGCAATGCCCGCGCCGATTCCCTTGGATGCGCCCGTAACCACCGCAACTTTGTCTTTTAGTTTGCTCATCTCGTCTCCATTTCGAAACGCCGTCACTTCGACATTTCGGCAACTATCTAATTGATGAGGTCACAAACGGAACGGTTCAGTTTCATTTATTAAATTTTGGCCAGGTGGTCCAGGTAAGCCTTGAGGGTATCGCGCTGCAGCAGGAAACTGGCGAACTTGCCTTCGCGAACGACCACGATTAGCCCGGCCGTCTCCAGCTCCTTGATGTGATGCGAGAGCGTTGCCGCGCTCACAGGTTGACACTCGCGTATCTCGGTACAGGGCATCGCAGAACGCTTAGCGCCAATCTGCTTTAAGATCTCGTAGCGGCGCGGATCGGCCAGTGCCTTTGCAATCAAACGGAACTGCGATGCCGAAAGCGCTTTCCGTGGCACTTCTGCCCCCGGTCCTAATTATCATTCAGGCGGCGGCAGTTTACGATGTGCGCTTCAGGATCGCATGATGGCCACTCGCAATAACACGGTGACGCATCGTCTCGGCCTGTTCCGCCGTGGCGAATGGGCCGATCTGTACGTGGAGGAATTCGTCACGCTTCCCCGGATACACTCCCGCATAGAAACCGCGCTTCCGCAGCTGCAATACCAGCGTTCGTGCATCCTTGCGGCTTTCGGTCGCTCCCACCTGCACCATGTAATGCACCGCGCCTGTCGCGGGAACAAGCGCTCGTGCATGCCGGCTTTCGATCCCGGAAGCCTCTGGAACCGCTCCATGGAGCGGCTTTGCCCTATCCGATACGGAGAGCGTAGGAGTCGTGCCGCGTTGCGCATCAATCTGATGATCGCCGAGCGCGCTTGACTGCGTGGAGCTCGCTACATCCGCCGCAGGCGCCCCCTCAGTAAATGCCGCGGCGCCGACAGCCTTCGCCGTTCCGCCGCGTCCGAACGAATATCCCAACCCAAAAAAAACAGCCGATACCAGTGACGCCGCGAAAAAAACCGCGAGGATCGTACTGGTGCCCCAATGCACTTCCGCTGCATCGACAAGCTCGAGCTTCTCTTCCAGCATGGTCGGCATGTCTAGGCGCCCTCGCCCGTTTTCGTCAGGATGGTCTTCGACACGTGCTGCAACAGCGTCACCAGCTCCAGCGGCAGCGGGAAAACGATCGTCGTATTTTTCTCTGTGCCGATCTCGCTCAGCGTCTGCAGATAGCGGAGCTGCATCGTAATCGGCTGCTGCGCCAGCAGTGTCGCCGCATCAAGCAGACGCTGCGCTGCGTTGTACTCGCCTTCCGCGTTAATAATCTTCGCCCGCTTTTCGCGCTCTGCCTCCGCTTGGCGGGCCATCGCGCGCAACATCGACTCCGGCAGATCGACCTGCTTGACCTCAACGCTCACAACCTTCAGCCCGTAGGGCGATGTGTGTTGATCGATGATCGTCTGAATCTTCAGGTTCAACTTCTCGCGGTGTGCCAGCAATTCATCCAGCTCCACTTCTCCAAGAACAGAACGAAGAGTTGTCTGGGCAAACTGCGATGTCTGATACACATAATTCGAAACTTCGACCACCGCCTTGGCCGCATCAATCACGCGCAGCGTGATGACGGCGTTCACCTTCAACGTGACATTGTCGCGGGTGATAATGTCCTGCGCGGGAACTTCCATCGCCTCCTGCCGCAGAGAAATGCGCACAATCTGATCGAAGGGGCGGAAGACGAGAACGATGCCGGGGCCTTTCGGGGAACTGAGGAGACGGCCCAGGCGAAAAATCACCCCGCGCTCATATTCCTTCAGGATCTTTATTGAGCTGAAAATATAAAACGCCACAATAAGAATGACGACCAATACCGCTGTCGATGGCATGGTAATTTCTCCCCCAGACCCACGTCTTTCTTATAGACGCTTGCCTCTCGATGTATAGCACGGTCCGGGCCCGCCCCAGCCGCGAAACAGAACTTCAGGAACCCCGCTGGTCACTTTCGAGTTCCAAGTTTTCGACTGCCAATTTCTCGACTTCCAGCAAAAGTCCGTCGCGGTCGCGGATCAGCACCGTCTCTCCAGCCGCGACCGGCCGCGCTGCATGGGCCTGCCACAGCTCGCCCCGCACCAGCACATGGCCGTTGGGATTCAGCGCCGTCTGCGCAACCGCACGCGTTCCAAGCAGGGCAGCATTGCCGGTCTGCACTTTATTGCGCCGGGCGCGCAGTGCAATCGTTGTCAGAAAAATTGTGATCACGCCGAAGCCAATGCCCGCTCCCAGCGCGGTTCCCAGACGCACGCGCATCTCCGGAATCGGACCATCAACCAGCGTCAGCAGTCCGAACACGAGGCAGCCGATCGCGACAAGTCCCAATATTCCATGCGTGGAAAACTTTATGTCGAGCACAAACAGTACGAAAGCCGCGACCAGAAAGCCGACCGCCGTGTACTCCAGCGGCAGCAGGTTCAGCGCGAACAGCGACATTAGCACAAGCAGTGTTCCCAGCGCCCCCGGAACAATGGTCCCCGGCGCGTTGAACTCCAGATAGATCAACAATCCGCCCACCATAAGTAGGATCACCGCCAGGTTCGGATCGGTCAGCGCGCTCAGAATGTGTTCGCGCGTACTCGCCGGAAAAATCTCCACATCGGCATTCTGGGTACGGAGCACCTCCCTTTCTCCGTTGAAGCGCGTAATTTTGGTCCCGTTCAAATTGTTCAGAAGCGTGCCGACATTCGGGGAGATGACATCGATCAGGTGCAATTGCAGCGCCTCCTGGTCGGTGTAGGACTTCGAATTGCGCACCGCATCTTCAGCCGCTTGCACATTCCGCCCCCGCCGCGAGACGTAGGAGCGAAGAAACGCCGCCGCATCGTTCTCCACCTTTTGCTTGAGAATGGGCTCCATCTTCTGCCCTTCGAGAATCGGATGCGACGCTCCCGTATTCGTACCCGGAGCCATCGCCGCCACATCAGCGGATTCCAGGATGAAGAATCCCGCGGAGGCGGCGCGGCTGCCCGAGGGCGCCACGTAAACAATCACAGGAATCTCCGATTGCTCGATGGCTGTGACCATCGCTCGCGTGGAGGTGAGCAACCCGCCCGGCGTCCCAATCTCGACGACCACGGCTGCAGCCCGAGTCCGGGCCGCATGACGCAGCCCACGCTCCAGAAATCCAGCGCTGATCGGCTGGATCGTATCGTGCAACGGCAGTTCGACAACAATGGGGCGGGATTGCGCTGTCAAACCGGGCTGCGCCGCCTGCAGTCCGCGAGAGAAAACCAATAGCAGGAACACCCCCAGCGCGATCAGAGAGCAGCAAACCCGAAATGTACTTTGCGTTCGCATGTTGAAGAGCAGCGCGCCTGAATCAATTATCTTTGCATCTCAAAGCCTCTACTGGCTGGACTGCCCGGTCCTGATCGCCTGCGAAATTCCCTTCGCCGAGCTATTATTCGGATCGATCCGGAGCGCCAGATCGACATTCTTCTGCGCATCGGCATAAGCGCGCTTCTGGAGCGCAATCCTCGCCAGAACCAGGTACGCGGTGGCGTTCGGCTTCTCCTTGAGCGACTTCTGCGCCTCCTCGAGCGCTACCTGTGTGCTGCCCGCGTATTGATGCACCTGTGCAAGGCCCGCATAGCCGGCGGCGCTCGTCGGATCGGATGCCACCGCGAGCTGAAACTGGCGCTCTGCTTCCAGCAATAATCCCTCGTTCACGTATTCAGTCCCCTGCCGGCACAGCAGAGCGGCGCGTGCATGCGCGGGCATGGAACCCAGCTTCATCGCACTCATTCGCTCCATTTCAAAGGCCGCCTGGCGGAAGGAGCTTTCGTCATAAGACCGCGCAATGCGCTCCAGCGGTTCGTAGTCCGGGCTTGTCGCGGAACCGGCGTCGGCAACGGCGGCGGGTGGATCTGTCGCAGAAGGCGCCGCATCGCTAGTTTGATCTGCATTGTCTGTCGCCGCCGCGTCCTGGTCCGCACCAGCGCTCGAATCTTCCTTCACGGCAGCGGGAACTGCCTTGACTAGCGCCACTGCTGGAGAGTCTTTCAGCATCCCTATATTTTTCTTCAGGCGCTCCGCTTCATCGTCCTGCGGGCGCAGCGAGAGACTCCGGTCGACTGCATTCAGCGCCGCGGGATAGTTTTTCGCGCGCCGTTCTGAAACCGCGAGGTTAAACCAGTAATCGGCGCTTTGCGGATCCATCTGTACGACGCGTTGAAAAAGCGCAGTCCCATTCTGCCCTCGCCGATTGATAGCGATTCCTTCATTGTTCAAAACTTCCGGCATGGGCAGCACCGCCGCAATCGCCGCAAATTCACCCTGCGCCGTGGCATAGTTACCGGTATACAGGTGGCTGAGACCCGCATAAAACAACGCTTCCAGCGATAGCCTGTTTCCCCTCGGAATCTTGCTGAAGGGAACCTCGGCTTCCTCATATTGCTGGTTTTCGAAATAAGCTTTCCCCAGCGCGAACCAGGCCTCCACGTAATTTGGACTGATCTGCACCGCATTTTTCAAGTGTCCGATCCGCTCCTCAACTCCCGGCGCAGTTTCTCCACGAATGTAATTCTCAAAGGCGTCCAGACGCAGATCGCGACTCGCCGCAAGAAACGTCTGCTCATTGAGATTCAGCGACGGAGCAATCTGCATCGCAATCTTCCACGCCAACTTATCCTCAATAGCGATCAGTTGATCGAGACTTCCCTGCTCTTCAAGCGGCGGATCCATACGTGGACCGTTCATCACCAGTACGCGCGCCGTCGCGGTAATGCGTCCATTCCCCACCACATAGGTTCCGAACACCACATAGTCCGCGTCGAGCGTCTGCGCAAGACGATACGTCGTCGCTTGCGTCGGCTTGAAGTCGACCGGCAGCCCCAGGTGCTTCAGCGCATAGCGTCGGTCCTCGCGGCGAATGGTCAGAAATCCCGCCGAGCTCAGACGCTGGTTGACGATATCGGGAAACGAGCTCCCGATCCAATCGAGTCCTTGCTGCGTTGAATTGTTTTGAAACGGCAGCACCCACACCAGGTGACCATCGAGCGCCACCGCTTTCGACAGCGGCGTCTGCGCCAGCCCAGGCAGGCATACCAGCGCCATCAAGCAGCAAAATAGATTCCGGCGAAGGGAAGGAGAAATCATGGTGTGACGTTTCCGACGATATCGGTGATTATAGAGTTCGCCGCTTCGATCAGCGGAAAAGTCTTTTGCGCGCGTCTGCAAGCGCAGCTGTCTGCGGGCGGTTGAACAGCAGCACCGCCGTCCACAATCCCCGGCTGCGGGCGCGCCACACCAGATCGCCATGCAGCAGCCTCGCGATCAATTCCGGCGGCAGGTCATAATGTTCGCCAAAATATTTCCGGTTCCATTCGCCATCGCCAAAGCGCAGCCAGGCCGGCGTATCGTCCACCTGATACTTGGTGGAAAATACCAGCGCGGCATCGCAGCCGGGCAACTGGGTTGCCCTTTCTATCTGCTGCAGGGAGAAGTTATCGATCGCAACCACCCGCACAGGCTTTCGCACATAGCCCAGTTCCGGACGCGTCAGCTCATCGCTCGCAGGCCACGCCGTCAGCACAACACCGCCCGGCGCGCGATGCAGCACCTGTGCAATCCCCTGCTGCTGCATCACGATCATCCTGCGATAGGTAAGGTTGTCCTCCGGCGCAAACCGGTACGGCGGATTGACGAACAGACCCGCCAAAAATGCCACCACGCTCAAAGCCACCAGCAGCGGCCATTGCAGCACCCGCCGCCGCCAGGTAGAAACGCAGAGCAGCAGAATCAGTGGATACAGCGGCAACAGATATCGCGCCAGCACGGCGCCCCCGACCAGCGAAAACAACAGCACATTCGCCAACAGGATCAGTCCAATCTGCGCCTGTGCATTCCAGGAAACGCGCGCGCGCTTGGAACCATCCGCTTCCAGAAGCGCAGGCAGGAACATCGCCGCCACCATGCACAGAACCGGCACAAACAAGTTCATGTACACCGTGATCTGCATCAGCCGCTGCGCAAGCGCGAGAAAGAACCGAAGCAAATGCATTGTCCCGATCGCGTTATAGCGAACGAACTGCGGATTGCCGAAGATGTGCCCCGTCCGGTGATAGTGATAGCCGTACCACGCGCACAGTGGCAGCAGAGGAAGCGACAATTGCCCGGCGGCGCGCCAATGTCCACGCGCAGATGCGGGCTTGCGACGCGTCTCCCACACGTGCCAGCCGGCCAGCACCAGCGGCGTAACGATGGCGGTTTCTTTCGACAGCGCGGCCAGGGAAAACCACAGGGCGGCATACCATCCGCTGCGCGCGGAAGGCAGCTCGTAGAGCGCGTAGAATAGCGCCCACATCGTCGCCGCCGCCGCATAGATGTCCGCATGCGCCAGCGTGCTCTGCGTAAACCACACCGGATACAGCGCCGTCAGCAGCGTCGTTGCAACAGCCACCGGTGCATTCGCCAGCCTCCGGACCAGCACGAAAACTCCCGTCAGCGCGAATGCTGCAATCAGAGAAACGGCCAGCCGCGTCACCGGCGGCGCGAAGCCGGAGACCTTCCACCAGAATGCAAGATAAATCGCCGGCAGCGGCGGGTGCGCGTTCGTCAGGGTGGAGTAAGGGATCAGCGCCCCAGTGCGGAAAAAATCATATGCCGCGGGGATATAGTAGCCGGCCTCATCCCAGAAATAAGGGAGCCGCAGCAATGCAAGATGCGTCAAAAACACGAACGCATAGATGACCGGAAAAATCATCCACGCCGGGGTCGGCTCGTCGCGGTGGCCCCGAAACAGGAACTGGTTCAGCCACGGCTCTGCAGCTTGGGGCGGGCTGGGTCGCTGGTTCGACGCTGGCAAGCAAACTCCCTCGCGAGGATCGGTCAAGTGAGAACAACGGCCGCTGCTTCACGACTCCGCTTAGTGTATCGGACCGTTGTTCCCTGGCAGAGGCCCGGGAAAGTTCTGCGCCGGCTCCAGTGTGATCGCACCAAACGCCTGCTCGTACTGCGCAAGATTCTGTCCCAGCAAATTCCACAATGCCTTGGCCTGCTGCGGGCTCAGATAAATTCCTTGAAAATTCTGCAGCGTCACTTCTGCCGGCTGGTCTTGGCGGGCTGCCCCGAACACAAGTAGGAAATCCCACACGCTGGCACGGACCTGCACGCTGTTGGCATAGCCGTCTCGATAGTCCGGCGATTGGACGACGTTGATAGTTGGAGGATGAACGGGCTGGCTCATGCATCCAGAGTATCGCGAGTCCGTGCTCACAGAACCCTCCCAATAAATTTCCATTTGACTAGACTTCTACTTAATTTCGAAACTTATTGCGGGCCGAGACGTTCATATACGCATTGCACTTGGTCGCTAAATCAATTCGAGGGAGAAAATCACCTCTCTCTTGTACGTCGGAGAATACGAAAATGGAAATCAAATCGAAACTCGCCGTCGGCCTGATGGCGCTCGCTGTCAGCTCCCCCTTGGCCTTCGCCCAGAACGCGTCGTCGGGACCACCCCCTGAACCGCCCTCCGCTGGAATGCGTGGACAGGTCATGCAGGCGCCCCCTAGCCCACATCGCCAGTGGAATCGCGGAGCTGCGTGGAGAACTGATGGCAACTGGAGAGCAATGCACCGGCGCGGACGCGACCGGCGGCAGTTCATGCTGGCGCGGCTGGTCAGCAATCCATCGTTTCGAGAGCGCGTCGGCATCACGCCGGAGCAGGCCACAAAGATCCGGACAGAGACTCTGAAGTTCCGCGAAGATCGAATTCGCAATCGCGCGAACCTCCAGGTAAGCCGGCTCGAATTGAAAAATCTACTCTCGGCCGATAATCCCGACCGCAGCGCGATTTACCAGAAGCTGCAGGAAATCAGCGCCGTGAAATTGGCCCAAGCCAAATCCGCTGTCGATTTTCACCTGGACATGCACGCCGCCCTCACGACCGACCAGCAGCAGAAACTTCGCCAGATGCGCGAGGATTTCCGCCGCAGTCGTGGATTCGACGACAGAGGGCCCTCAGCCCCGATGGGCAACATCAATCCGTCGAGCCCAGCCGGCAATTAATTGTGCATTTATTCGATGCTTAGGCGGTTGCCCAAAAACGCAATTGCCTAAGCATCGGAAGATTTGGTGCGAAAGGGGGGACTTGAACCCCCACGGTTTTACCCGCCAGATCCTAAGTCTGGTGCGTCTGCCAATTCCGCCACTCTCGCACGCTTCGTTTAAGACATCTTACCGCCTTAACAAAGTTTACCTCGCGTCGTATATCAAAACTAGGCTTCAGCCGACTCGCTGTGTGCTGGTGTCCAGCATCGTAAAGCTAAGATACGGGCGAAGGTACACACTCCAGGAAACACTCAGCATTTTAATATTTCTTCGCCGGCCACTACGGAACCAATTCTTTTGGAGGACCTGTTAGCTGGTCCTGACTCATATACTCATTTTGCTCGTCGTGTTTCCTTGTTGGAGGAAAATTGTCGCACAGTCGAGTTCTTCCGCGCCACTCTGTCTCGATGCGAAACAACCAATCGAATCGCGGGTGGAGGACCTGATGAGTCGTATTCGATTGACCTCTAATAAGTACGTGCATGTCGCAGCAGCTCACACCGCGCTTAATCCCGGTCCAGTCAGGTTCGCCGTGTGCAGCTTGCCATCTCGAACCTCAAACAATCCTGGAAATTTTCTAAGCCACGGTTTGTTCGCTGAGGGAACGTATTCGCGCGCGTTGGATTCGAGTGTGTCGATTGCCCGGACATGGGCGGCGATACCTGCGGACTGAATGAGCGAGGCTCCGGGACACGTCAGGTCCTGTGCCGTCATATACATTTTCATCTCTTGTGCGGCAGCGCTGACACTGATTTCTTTCATGCGAATATCAGTGGACTTGCGTTTCGACGCGGCCAGGATCAGGCCCGAGGTGGAGGGCGAAAGAGAAAGCGTGCCGACAGACGCAGCTTTCAAAAAACTTCGTCGCGTAATTCCTGAATTCTGCTTCAAAATTGCCTCGTGCTAACTCTCTTCATAGGACTCCGGTGATACCGATTTGTGATAGTCCAGACTCTCTTTGGCGGCTGGCATAACCTGAGGAACAGCTGCGTGCGACACGGCAATTCCCTGATTGTCCGCTACCCCTGGAATTGAGAATTCCTGCTGCAATGAGATAGGTCCGTGGAAGTTTGACTGCGCGAGTATCTGCAGAAATCCTCTCCAGGGCACCATTCCCTTCCCCATGGGGCAAGTTTCCGCATGCCAGTGGTGAGCGTTGACCTGTTTCCAGACAAAGTCTTTAGCCCCGATCATTTCAACGGGGCATAACTAGATTGGTCGCGATCTTCCATCCATTTTCACCAAGATCGATGGCGGCGTGACCCACATCGAAATAGAAACCGCACCAGGGAGGATCGAGTGGCTCTATCCCTCTCGCCATATCCCAGATCGGATCTCCGATCTAGTTCGTATGATTGTGGTAGCCCACCTGAATTCCATGTCTCCCTGCTAGCTCCACCAGGCCGCGAAATTTGAGTCCAGCCTGATCAACCTCTTCTAAAACATTGACGAACTTGTAGTGGTAATATCCTGGCTTTACATATGGAATGGAGAGCTGGCTTGCCGCTCTTAGAATCGGATCGGCAACAGGATCGTCGGCTGTCAACAACTCCGTGCTGATCATCGGGGCTTCAAGTCCCTCCGCGCGAATTGCATCCACGGCTTTTGGAAGGTCCGTAGCCGCCCGTTTCAGATACGCGTGTTCCAGGGTGGAACTTACAAGCCAAATCTTATTTATATGTAAAAGTTATAGGATCCGGCGTAATTCGGGGATACTAGCCGGCGTTGATGAAATAAGGCCTCTTGATGCCTCCCAATTGCAAGGTCCGGCCATTTAGCTCCCGCGTGTCGCCCTTGGTCTGCCCTATAGATAGCTGTATTTGGGCGCCGTACGCGCCGTGCATCCTCCATATCACTTCGCAACAGCTATGGGAACTCCCCCGTGATCCCGGCTTTGTTGGGCCGCGTCCATAAATGCATAGATTTCCAAAGTTTCCTGATTAGAAACAGGCGGAACACCCGTTCGAATGAACTTCACAATTTCCTGCAGCAAAGGAGAATACCCTGCTCCGATGTCGCTCGAAACAATCGGCTCATTGTTGTTGTTTCGGAAAACGACTGCCCCATATGTGCTGTAGGGCCTTATCGCACGAACCGTTCCGATGCGACCACCCTTCCAGGTGCCCGTCACCACATCTGCCCCGGGAGTGTAGGTTCGCGTCACCTGCTCAACGCCGGGTCCCATCAAAGTAAAAAGCGCCTCAATCGGATGAATCGCATACCAGGAGAGATCAAGTTGCTGGTGTTTCTCAAGCGGGCCTGGACCCCAAACCAGAACTCCGGCTATATCCGGAGAACGCAACGCCTGAACCGCTCCGAAGCGTAATGAGGAGGAACTGAACCAGGGAACGTTATGAGATGCTGCGATCCGGGCGATCTCCCGGGCATCGGAAATTGTCGAGGCAAGTGGCTTATCAACATATATAGGCTTGCCGCAAACTGCAGCCTGACGAAATTGATCGAGGTGTGCGCGCCCGTCCACGCTCTCAAGCATAATGCCGTCGACCAGTGGGCATAGATCGCGAATCTGCTTTACGAACTGGATGTGCCATTTTTCTTGAAGTTCCTTGCTAAATCCGTCGACGCGATCCCGGCTAAGAGGAACATCCTGGCTTCCGCCCTTGAACGCTGCGACCACCACGGCGCCGGATACATGCCCTGGCACGGAAGCATCGTTCAAAAGTTTTGTGAATTCCACCACGTGAGACGTATCGGTACCGATAATTCCCAGCCGCAGATCGGATGCGAATGCACACGAAGCGGAAAGAATCATCAGCAGGATGCAGCAGGTAGAGAATGTGATCCAACTTGCAGTTCTTCTAGTCGGCATAACTTGAAATTCCTCCGTAGTTCCGCGATAAGGGAAGATGCAGACGTAAATCTATAAACTTCCAATCAACTCAATGCGTATTAATGTATCACTGCTCTTACATCTCGGCCTTATGTAAGGCGTTGTTATGTTCTTCTCCGAATTCTTGAAAAGCTAAACTCAGTTTTCACACTTCGGCGCTGCAAGTCAGCATCACCGTCCTCCAACCATCAGCTATCTAGAAGCGACTGTGCATTCCGTTCATATATAGCCACTTCTTGATCGTGGGAAAGACCTGCAGACCGCACCTTCAGCAAAGCAGACTCAAAATAATAAAATGGATAATGAGATCCGAAAACGATTCGCGAAGGCGAGGTTGCCGACAAAAGACGAACGAGTCCGCCTACTCCTTCATCCATCGCGATATCGAAATAGATGTTATCAGCCTTCCTGATCTTAACCACGCTCGGATCCGTGCTTTCCGCCTAGTATCCCGAATTAAGCAGCACTAGCCGTAGCTGCGGAATCTGCAGGATCAGGTCAGCTAGAGGTGTCGGATCCACCGATGGCACATGCATCAGTGGAAATTGCGTGCGCGGGTCTTCCATCGGCGGCGCCGGGATGATCCGCTGGCTAAAGAACGGCAGGGAGATACCCACGAACAACCGGTAAAGATGTATCCCAACCATGAGCTGTTAGCAACCACAACCGGCAATGTCTAGGATGAAACCGGCAGCCGAAAGCTCTATCAGATACTGCCCGTCCCGGTGTCGATCCCGCTTCGATTCGCGGCGCTGTCCAGGACGTGCAGGGTATCTGACTTTTGCTCGCTGCCGCGTCGGATCCTCGGATCAGAAAAATCTGGCTCGACCGAACCCCATATAGTCTGCGCGCTGCGCTGGACAATTCAATTGCTTCCGACTTATGGGATGCAGTGATACCCGGCTTCGTGCTCCACTGGGACCTCAACGATCTGGTCAAGGCGATGGGCAGGCGGCAGGTCATGTGGACAAATCCAACAAATTGGGTGAATCACATAGTGGCTCTCGGGCCGCCGTTTCAGTATCGTTACGTTCTCGGAACTACCACCGACTTATCGCATGTTCAGGATGACGCATACATCGGTGAACTACTTCATCAATTCAAGACCTTCGAGATAGCTAAGGCAATAACTGAGTTCCATGGGGTTCCCGTGATACTTATCGCGACGCGTTGCTCTCATTCGTCCCCGGCCTGCCTCCAACCGCAATCTCTTTGGCCTTCAGATTCACACCATCTACGATCACCCGCCCGAAAGAATCGCCCACGTTCTTGGCATGCACTCTCCATTCAACAACGACGTTCTTTTCCTCGTGAGGGAGAAGATCGAATGCATTGTCGCTGAATTCGGTCGTATAAGGCTCAGGTCCTTTCGCATCCCACTCCGCGCGCAGGCGAACGAGTCGGGCATACTCAGCGCCATTCACCAATCGGATCGTCTCTCGCACCACTTCCCCCTGGGCTACTGCAGGGGTCCCCTGCACCTCGACGCTGGCCGACGGCTGCTCTTTCAACGTCTGGAAGAGCGGCTTTTCGTGCACCGCAAGACAGTTTGCTTCGGATATCATGGGCCGTTCTCCAACCGCATCTGCGATGAGAGTTATGAAAATAGAAAAATAGGCGCGATTGATGGGATCATTCACCATTTGCTCATCAGATAAGTAGGTGCTGCTACCTTCATAGGCTGGCGTGAACCCTGTAAACGCAACCGTTCGTCCTTGGCCGTACCGCCCGGTAACCAGCAGCGGACTCCCGTAGATCGTCATCACAACGCGTGATCCGGATTTTGCAGTAACAAGATTGAAGCCCGGCAACCCATAGTGTTGCAGCAGCGAGGTATCGGTCGAATTTCCTCCGCCCGCCGCATGAATCTCCTTCATCATGGAAGGGCTGGCCATCGCGTCATCCATTCCACGCCCACCAAACACCAGGTCATCGCGGTTGCTTATCGTAACTGGCAGTATGTCGGCTAACGCTGTCGCTTCCACCAGTGCAGCATGCCCTAGCGGATTTGCGCCTCCGCCATGGTAGCTCCCGTATCCACCCGTATGGATGAACCCTGTGCCTGCACGCACAGCCTCTCCTAGACCTTTCGCCGCTGCCGGATCCAGTACCTTCGCCAGGCTGGCAAAATCCGCCAGCCAGATCACTGAATATTCAGAATGCAATCTAGAGCCATCATCGAAATCCGTAAAATGCTGCAGCTCATCCTGGTCATATACATTCACGTCGAGCCCGGCGGATCGAAGCATCGCAGCAATCGGTGTGACAAATTTGTTTTCCCCGATAAGAAGCACGCGATGTGCTCGCGCAAAGGCAGGCGGGACCACTTTGACAAACGTGGTATTGTCCGCCCGGTCCCGCCCATCGGAGGATAGTAGCGACTCTCGAAGAACATATACCCCGGGTGTCTTCGGAAGAATCCAGTCGAACGTCCCGGCCTTTGTCTTGCCATCTGCTGGGACATGGGTCGTAAGAACCGCGCCGCCAACCTGGTTACCTCTCAGATCGACGGCTTTGCACTCTATCTTCCCATCGATCTCGTGATCCAGGTCATTAACAGCCCAGATGGGGATAGATAATCTACTGCCCGCTACCTGAGACTCCAAAGTCTTTTTATACGCGAAGCTCACAGCCAGTTGCGCTTGCGCCCGCTTCATGTACCAATACGCAATCTTGGGAACTCGATCGTAATCGACAACACCGAAATGAAATCCGGGCGCGAGTTCTACAAAATCCCAAAAACGCACCCCCATAATAGGATCATATTGTTTACGGCGGTAGGACTCCGTTGCATACTTCATCAGGAACGCCTGATAGAGCTGCGTATCATCTACAAGTTCTCGTGCCGAGCGTGGATCATTGTCGACAAAATGCTTCGTAAGGAAAAGCATCCCATGCAGCCCTTCGTACTCTGAGCTTGTCAGATAGGCATACGCAGACAGGTCGATTGGCAGGCCGTACCAGCGCAGCAATCTATCTTTCTGCCAGCCCCATTGCTGTTGTGGGGTCAGGTACTTGCCAAGGTCCTCATAGGACGACATAGACATCGAGCCGTATTCGGAAACAAATCCCGTACTCGCATCGAATTGGTCCTGATAATTGCCTCCCTGCCCCGCTGCACCCATCCAGAAGTGCTGTTCACCCAGATCGCACAGACTGGGATGGAAGATAGTATCCGGCGCGAGTGTGTTGATAATGCTTTTCATTGATTCGGAAAATGTATCGTACCCGCCCTGATCGAAACGATAGTTGTCTTCCCCCCACCCACCCGACTTTTCGTGAGCTTCCGCTAGAGGAGCCCACTGAATGATAGAAGGATGATTTCGGTGTTCGATAACAATTTGCGTAACCTCTTTCGCAGCCTCAGCTAAATATGGTTTGCGCCGGGGACTATCCGCGTTCAACACCTGTACGGGTCCTAACTGCGGAAAGGGGAGCTCGACCACCTCCAGTATTCCAAGCTCATCACAAAGATCATAAAAAGCCGGCTTTTCAACAACCGTGAAGTTGACTAGGAGATTCAGGTTGTCGTCGCGAAAAAGACGTAGATCACGTTCGTACGTATCGTGGGTCGGCTGCGAACCATAAAAATCCGCGATAGGAAACCATGAGCCTTTGATAAAGAGCCGCTTCCCATTCAGGCGATAGGTCATATCCGGCGCCCGCGTAATTGTCCGGATTCCAAACCGAACCAGGCGGCGGTCACCCTGCCTCTCCCCTGCATGAGACACAAGACTCGCCGTCAGGTTATACATCTCCGGTTTACCCGTGTCCCAGGTCCACCATAAGTGCGGATGGTCGACGCGCACTTTGAGATTGAAGGATGTTTTTCCCGGAACCGCGTCCAACGTAATCGGCGAGAACGCCTGCTCCGGCCCATCGAAGTTCGCAGGCGCAAGGCTTAAAGCCACAGCCTCAGTAGCTGTTGCTGTATCTGCATTCTCAACTACGCCTGTAATACTTAGACTCGCACTTCCATCCGGATTCAAAGATTCAGTAAGCACGTGCAGATCCGCGATCGTCGCTAAGTTACTCGTAACCAGGTGAACGCCGCGCCATAGACCCATCCCAAATGCAGCATTTCCATCCGCTGGTAAAGCGTCCCAACTTACATCTAAGGAATAAGGAACATCTTTCAGGGTAATATTGCTAGGCTGAACAAAGGTGTAATTTCCCTTCATATATTCGCCGAGCCCGCGACCCTTCGGCACCCACGGGTAGCTCACTCGCACCGCGAGCACATTATCTCCGTGGTCGCGAAGCAGCGATGTCACATCGTAAGAAAAGGGTACATACGGCCCCTCGTGTTCCCCAAGTAAGTGGCCGTTCAGCCAGACTGTCGCAAAATAATCCGCTCCATTAAACACCAGGCGTGTCTGCTTTCCTTTCGCTGGAGAGGGAGCGCGGAATCGCGTGCGGTACCACCACTCATGAAGGTTGACACCGATTAGTTCTTTCGTTTCGTAGAAGCGATCCATGCCATGGAGTCCCATCTGCAACTGCACTTCTCCAGGCACGGCTACCTTACGAAACTTACTGTCGTCAAACTGTTCCTCATAGGCATGTGCGGCTGTACCATCTCCCATGTTGAAGGAGCCCAGACGCCAACCACTCCCATCCAAAGATTGATCGGTTCGCGCCGGCGTTGTCTGCGCAGCGACGAACGGCTGAATCAATATCACGACGCACGCAATGATAAGGAGGACGTTTCCTAGGAATGGCCTCGCATAAGCAATACGACGGCGTCTGGATTGGCGGGTGATTAGTGGCATTTTGTATTTCACGAGGCGTAGTGGAATGCTTGCGAAACAATCCGCCTGTTCAACCACGATGTTCCCCCGAATAGCTTCAGTAGTTCACAATCCCAGTTGCGTCATCAGTGTCCGTTCCCATTGCGACGGCGGAATCTGGCTAATGACTCATAGCTCTTCGTCGGATCAGCATATGTATTTCCAGCTCGGTCCCTTCCCCTCGCTAGATAGATGTTATGTGTCGAAAGAGCTGCCGGGTCCAGTTTCACCGTAGTAGGCATATACCGCATCGTGTAACCACAACGGCGAATCTTGCTCGTATTCGCGGGGCTTCCATGTAGAAGCTTTCCATCATGCAGGCTGGCGTAGTTCGGCTGTAGTTCAATGGTGATAGCTTTGTTCACGTCGACTTGTTGCCGCCTCACCTCCCACGGCAACACGTTTTTGTCAGGGTCGACTGGCTCGTGCTCGCTGTTGCCATCTAGGGACCGAGGTACGACTTGCATCGCGCCATTCTCACTCGTGCTCGGGTCAATCGCCAGCCATACCGTGACCACTTCCATCGGCGCGATCATCTTCCGCCAGTAAAAGCTATCTTCATGCCAGGGAACCCGTTTTCCATTACCCTTGGGCTTGCAGATAAAATGGCTGGAGAACAGTGCTATGTCAGGCCCGATAATAGGCTCAACCAGGTCCAGTACTTCGTCGCTCAACAGCCACTCGAATAATTGTGTATCTGTGAAATGGGGAACATCCATCGATTCCGGACGCACGTCCGCCGGCAAAGAGGCAAGCGTTTCGTCAAAATGCAGCCTCAATGCTTCGAACTTTGCCTGCGGAAAGATAGGTTCTTCGTAGACAAGGAAGCCTTCTCTACGATAGTCAGCTATTTGTTGCGGATTAAGCCGCGAGTTATCAAGGATAGGCATCGGAGTCGCCGCCGGTTATGGAATAAATACAGATCGATCCTGACTGCAATCATCCCCTTATAACATAGAGCGGGCAAAATCCGGCCAAAGCTATCTACCTCCTGCGCATTCAATGCAGCTCTAGCTTCAGGCGTTCGGTGCGGACTTGATCAGCTTCTCTAATTCCTTGATATTCCGTTCTATATCCTTGCACCGCTGTTGAAGTCGCGGAATCTCAGCCTTGGTTAATGCAAGCTCCTCGCGTTGCCGTTTCATCGATTCTCTGATAAGCCCAACGGAGTACTTAATCCGTTGCTCTTCTGTTACCTGAACCGTTGCCATCCGATCGACGGTCATCATCCCTCCTGATGTACTTGATCATCTACGAGTGTAACTCCAGCTATAAGGTGTAGACGGAACTTACCCCGGCGGCAGAAGCTCAACGATCATCGAAGCCAAAGAAACCAGCACCTCACGAAGCAAGCTGGATGCAGTAAACTGCATTGGCAAAGCTAGGCGCATGCAGTCTGGTTCAGTCCAGATGAAATATTTCAACAAGACTCTTCATGCTTTTGTCCGGTGTCGACCCTTCCATTTTTTCGAAAAACGGCGCCATCTCCTGTTGCCACTGCGCATTCACCGCCGTAGCCAGCATCTTCTGCTGAGAAACTGCCGCGTCGTCGGTTTCGAAGTAGCCCACTAGCAGGCCGTCGGATTGTAGAAACAGAGAATAGTTTCTCCAGCCCGCGTCTTGTAAAGCTTCCCGCATAGCCGGCCAAACAGATGCGTGCCGTTCCTTGTATTCCGCGATTCTCTCCGGTCGTACCTGAAGCACAAAGCAGATGCGCTGCACCAATCGCTCCTCTCGAGCATACCCATGCTCTCGTTTGCAGATAAACAGCCCGGCGGCCTTCTAGATAATGAACACCGCACTCCACGCGCAAACTCTACTTGCGCAGGTACGCGTCCGTCCCGCCAATCCAGTCCTCGCGAGGCGGACAAAATATGTCTAGGTCGATCGTGTCGACGAGTGCCTCCGCGCTGTGCGGCACATTCGACGGAATCACCAGCACCTCCCCGCTCCGCACCACAATTTCCTTGCCTGGCAACGTAAACTTCAACGCGCCTTCCAGCAGGTAAGTGATCTGCTCGTTGTCATGGCTGTGCAGCGGCACAACGCAGCCTTTACGCAGAATAATTCGCGCCAGCATGCTCCGCTCCCCCGCCACAAACTGGCGTTCTAATAATGGGTTCAAATGTTCGACAGGCATCTCGGCAAAGCTGATGTGCTGCAGTTCCGCCGATTTTTTCTCCATTGGTGAAGTCATATCGTGATCCGCTCCTATTCGTTCGTACTCGTATTTATACTCAACCCATGGAGACTGGACTGCGGAATCGCGTCGCAATTGTCGCCGCGTCGAGCAAGGGCATCGGCCGCGCGACCGCCCTCGCACTCGCTGCGGAGGGTACTCACCTCGCGCTCTGCGCCCGCAGTGCAGACGCCCTCGAGCAGGTCGCTGAGGAAGCGCGGCGCTTGCATGGAGTGGAGGTTTATACCGAAACTCTGGATGTCGCCGAGGACGATCGCGTCCGCAAGTTTTGCGATGCCGCGCACCGTCATTTCGGCCGCCTCGATGTCTGCGTAACCAATGCCGGCGGCCCTCCCGCCAAGCCATTTGCCCAAACCACCATCGCGGAATGGGACCGCGCATATCAGCTCAACCTCCGCAGCATCGTCTCGTTCGCCCACGCGGTGCTGCCTTCCATGCAACAGAGGCGCTGGGGAAGATTCCTCACCATCACTTCCATGTCGGTTAAGCAGCCTGTTCTGGAGCTCGTTCTTTCAAACTCAATCCGCACCGGCGTGCTGGGCCTTGTACGTTCGCTCGCAACCCAGTACGGGCCCGACAACATCACTGTGAATAACGTCGCCCCCGGCCATACCGCGACCGACCGAATGAAAGACCTCGCCCGCTCGAAGGCGCAGACCACCGGCCGCTCCGTCGCCGATTACGAAGCAGAAATCGCGAAAGATATACCACTCCGCCGAGTGGCCCAGCCGGAGGAGGTCGCCGATGCAATCGTCTGGCTCGCCTCGGAACGCGCCGCCTACATCACCGGACAAACCCTGCTGGTCGACGGCGGCGTTTACCGCGGAATATAGCTGGCACCTCAGTGCGGCATCACCAGCCAAAGCTTCACCCCACCCACAAACGCCCGCCCCGGCATCGGCACTCCCGGAATCTCCGCATACCCTGTATTACTCAAGTTCGTCATCTGCAAAAACGGCTGCACCCGGCCATGCTCATGCACCAGCGAAACATCCCACACCGGATACGCTGTTCGCTCGTACCTCTGCTCAACTCCAACCCGCGTGTTTACCATCACCCATTTCCCCGCGCTCGCATACCAGTTGAAAACCGCGTTATGGATCGGGTAATTAAACACATATTCAGACTCCAGCCCATGCAGCGCGCTTTGTGCGCCGTCGAGCCACGTCCATGAAAGATTCACCTGCTCGCTCCGGTTCACATGCCAGCTCAGCGAAGCCTCCGTCCCCGCAAAGGTAAGCCCATTTAGATTTGCCGCGTGCCATTTGTCCGCGGGCGAGCTTCGAACATAATCAATCGTATTTTTCTGCGGAGAATAAAATCCAGTAACGGAAACGCCCACTCCATTCCGCGGAAACCAGTCGAAGCCGCCTTCGGTATCCCATGCAGACTCCGGCTTCAGCAGCGCATTGCCCACCGTCGACGGATCGCTGTAGTAAAGGTCTGTATAAGTCGGCAGGCGAAATCCATAGCCGGCCGATGCACGTGCCTTCAGCGTCGGAAGTATCCAGAACGCCCCCGCCGCATCCGGGCTGAACACGTCATAGCCCCCGCTGATAATCTCCTCCCGCGCGCCTGCAGAAAAGGTCCAGCGCTTCCAGGACCGCAGATCGACATCAACATATCCCGAGCCCCAGTTGCGCGCGTGCTGCCCCAGGTTGTTGCTGTGGATTGCATCGCCATCGAAGTCCAGCCCGTAGTAGACGCCGTCATCCTTGCGCCAAATCGTTTTCCGCCGCGCAACCGCCTGCCAGCTCGTGTCGATGTGGTTGTTCGCGTAAACCGAAGGATCATCGCGCAGCAGGATGTAGTTGTCCGTATGGCGGCGATAGGCGAACCCGGCATTCGTCTTCGTCCCCAGGTCCTGCAGGATGGATGCGAACCATCCTTTCGTCCGTTCCCAGGAAGGATAGTTGCCGTAGAAATTATTCGCCCCAAACGGCGTGTCGCTTCCGCCCAGCAGAACATCCGTGGTTCCCAGCCGCGACTTAAGCCACGACTGCGAGCTCAGATTCTCATTGCGAAAATCGCGATCGTACATAAACCCGGAAGAAAACTCGCGATGCCCGGCAAGCTGCTCCGCCCATCTCTCGCGCGCGTAGTTTCCTACAAACGTCTGCTGGTTTTCTCCGAAGCTGCCCGCGCCGCCCGACACCCACAGCGAGCTCGCATCCGGCCGCCGCGTTACAAAATCCACCACGCCGCCCAGTGCGTCCGCGCCATACAGCGTCGATCCCGCGCCATGCAGCACCTCAATGTTCGCCATCGCCGCCAGCGGCACCGGCAGGTCCAGATTGTTATGCCCAGTCTGCGCATCGTCCACGCGGAATCCATTCAGCAGCACCAGCGTCTGCTCGAATGAAGTTCCACGAATTGAAATGTCCGCCGGATACCCACCCGACCCGCGTTGATTGATCTGCACCGACGGATCAATACGCAAATAATCCTCGATGGTATTGAACGCCAGCGGATGCTCCTCTGTATCGATCACCATCACGGAGCGCGCCGACTCGCCCAGCAGCACCGGGCTCGGAGAGCCGAGAACCGTCACCGTGGTCTCTACCCGCGGAAGCGCTTTCGCTTGCTCCTGCGCCGCGCTCGAAGGGGCAGCGGGGGCCGACGGAAGGTCCTGGTTGGCTTGTGCACCCGCGGCACAGAAACAAGACAAACAGAAAATCAACAGGGATTCAGTTTTGATACCGAAGTGCATCTTCAATGGCTATAAACTTTCGTTTTTGGAATGCTTCATTCTCTCAGGAAAAATGCGGCGGCGAAAAAATTCCTCTCTGCTCCTGGTGCGGGGTTACGTCGGTGCACACAATTGCCGCGCCTGCGCGCACAACGCTCACCTTGCAATACACTTCAATGCAAGCAGCTCGACAGCACATTTGGAGTGGAAGGACACTGCGGCATGGCGGGTGTAGCCAGCGGATTCTGGAATGGCAAGCGGGTTCTCGTCACCGGCCACACCGGTTTTAAAGGTGTCTGGCTGTCTCTATGGCTGCAGTCGATGGGCGCGACCGTCTGCGGATATTCAACCTCCTCGCCGGCCCTGCGCGATAAAAAAAACATCGTCTCCATGGAATCCTTCCAGGGAGACATCTGCGACTTGAAATCTCTAAGCGCCGCCATGCGCCTCAGCCGGCCCCAGATCGTAATCCACATGGCCGCGCAACCTCTCGTCCGCCGCGCCTTTCACGATCCCATCGCCACCTATAAAACAAATGTAATCGGCACCGCCACCCTTCTCGAATCCGTTCGTCAATGCGAGTCGGTGCGCGCCGCCGTCGTCGTCACCACGGATAAGTGCTACCAGAATCGTGGCTGGGACTGGGCCTATCGCGAAGTCGATCCGCTCGGCGGCAGCGATCCCTACAGCAGCAGCAAAGCCTGCATGGAGCTCGTCGTCGCCTCGTTCCGCGACTCGTTTCTCGCGGCCAATGGAGTCGGCATCGCCTCGGCACGCGCCGGCAATATGATCGGCGGCGGCGACTGGGCACAGGACCGCCTCGTTCCCGACATGATGCGTAGCTTCGCCGCAGGCAAGCCGGTGACGCTGCGCAATCCCCGCGCGGCGCGCCCCTGGCAATATGTGCTCGAAGCTCTACGCGGCTATCTGCTGCTGGCGGAGCGCCTGTACGAAGACGGCCCCCTCTTCAGCGGCCCCTGGAACTTCGGCCCCTCGCCCGCCGACATCCGCCCCGTAGAGTGGATCGCCGAGCGGCTGGCCAACGCCTGGGGAGCGGAAGCAAAATGGAACGTCCACGCCGGCAATTTTCCCCAGGAGGCGCAGATGCTGCGGCTCGATTGCTCGAAGGCCGCCGCGGAATTGTCATGGCACCCGGTTCTCGATCTCGCCGAAGCACTGACGATGACCGTCGACTGGTACCGCTGCTTTTACCGCGATGAACACGACCTCAAAAGCGTGAGATCGAAATATCTCGATCAGATCGCCGCCTACTCTGCCATCGCGCAATCCAGGCTCTCACTCGTTGCGCAAAGCTCCTAGCACGGTAAACTTGAGCGCGATGCGTCCCACGATCTCCGTCGCCATGATCGCCCGTAATGAGGAGGCGAACCTGCCCCGCACTCTCGACAGCATCCGCTGGGTGGATGAAATCGTCATCGTAGATTCCGGCTCGACCGACCGTACGCCCGAGATCGCCCGTTCCTACGGCGCAAAACATTCCTTCAATCGAGATTTTCTCGGCTTCACTCCACAGAAAAATCTCGCCATCGATGCCTGCACATCCGACTGGATCTACCTGCTCGACGCCGACGAAGTCATCCCCCCGCAGCTGGCGGACGAAATTCGCCAGACCATCGACAATCCGAAATTCGATGCCTACTGGCAGCCTCGCCTCAACCTGTTTCTAACGCGCTGGATTCGCCACGGCGGTTTTTATCCCGATCGGAAACTGCGCCTGTTCAAGCGAGGCGTCGCGCGCATGGCCGGCGCAGAGCCGCACGGCAGCCCGCAATGTTCCTGCCCAACCGGAAAACTGAAGAGCGATCTGCTGCACTACGCCTATCCAAATCTGCGGCAGTACCTCACCCACATGAACGGCTACAGCTCCGATGGCGCCAGAATTCTCCTCAGCAAACGAAAGACGAGCGCCACCTTCGTCGCATTTTTTGCGAACGCGGTCCTCAATCCAATTCTCACATTCGTCAAAAATTATATTTTCCGGCTGGGATTTCTCGATGGCAGAGAAGGCTTCATCCTCCACCTCAACCATTCCGTTTACGTCCACTGGAAATACGTAAAGGCGTGGGAGGCGCGGGTCAAGAATGAACAGGCCTCTCCCGCGGAGCGCAAGGGCGACACAGAAAGCTGATGCTATACCGGCTTGCTAACCGACCATACCCGGCAAGGTCCAGTCGCGCGACTGACTTGCCACCGGCATCGGTACGCGTTTCGCGTTCGGCTTCAGGACAATTTCAACTCCAGCATCGGTCCAGCGCTGGATTGAATAAACCTGAGCACAGCTCTCGCACAGCCAGAAGTAACGCCGCATCGTCACGGGCCGTTTCGGCCTGGCGGGATCGTAGGAAACCAGATGAGGCAGATTCGGTTGGCGCTCCATCAGAAATAGACGTCCGCCGCGCAGATATTTCAACTCGGCCTTGCAGGCCTGGTTCGCGCAAGACATATTCATGGTTCCGCTCCTACACGTGTGGGTCTTGATCTAATAATAGGCAGAAGCCAACGGGTAGCCCGAGCGGGTACCCTGAAAAAGTGGAAAGCAGTCGCTCCCGCAAGCCGCTAAAACGGTCGAAGGGCGCTCTGGACGGGGGTGCCGATTGTGTTTGGATCTGCGGCTTCCCGCAATTCCCATGATACTGCGTGATGTTCACCATTTGAAACCGGAATAAAAACTTTTCCACAGGAAATCATCGCCTGGAATCTGCGGATGCATCCTCCCGGGTCGCCACCCACGGATCGAACCGCAAAGTGATCTGATCCCGCGGTCCACCCCTGGCCGACACCTCCGCCAGCGTCGCCACCCGCCAGTCGGCAGCCATCAACGTCCCCGCCGGATGCGTCGTCAATACCGCCAGAACCCGGCATCCGGCAGCCTTGCCGGAGGCCACTCCCGCCGGAGCATCCTCGACCACAAGGCATTGCTCCACGGGAATGCCCAGCAACGCCGCGCCCCGCTGATATGGCTCCGGATGCGGCTTCCCCTCTGAAACCAGCTCGGCAGTCACAAAGTATTTCGGGATCGCAATCCCGGCCACCGCCAGGCGGCTCCGCGCCAGCCGCTCCGTCGCGGAGGTCACGATCGCCCACGAATCTTCCGGCAGCGCCGCGATCATCTCCTTCACGCCCGGCAAAACTACGAGGCCTTCATTGTCGCCAACCTCCAGGTCCTCAATCAGGCGCAGCTCCGATTTCGCGTCCAGGTCGGGCCGCAAAGCCTGGACCGTTTCAATCGCCCGCCGACCATGCGCGATCTTCACAGCCAGCTCCGGATCCACGCTTCTCGATTCCGCATAGATACGCCAGCTTCGTTCGACCGAGCCCAGCGAGCTCATCAGCACGCCGTCCATGTCGAACATCACGCCTCCAACCCTCAGCTCGACGCTCATCGCGAGTTCCCCGCATGCAGCGCAAAATCCCGCCCCGCCCCCAGCACCTTCTCTACTGACTCCGGCGAACAGGATTCCGCATACACGCGCAGCAGCGGTTCCGTCCCGGAAGCCCGCAGCAACAGCCATGTTTCCGCCGCATTCGCCCTGCTTGCGGCTTCTGCATTGTGCAGAAAAAACTTCTCCCCATCAAGATTCTCAACTCGCTCCACCTGCATCCCCGCAAACTCCTTCACGCCCGCTCGCGCCCGCGCGATCGCTCTGTTTTTCACATCGTCTGCGATGTGCAGATCGATCCGCCCATAGTAATGCTCGCCGTATTCCCTCTGCAGGCTGCTCACCAGCTGCCCAAGCGTCTTCCCCTCATCCGCCATCACGTTCGCGAGCAGCAGCGCATTCAATAAACCGTCTCTCTCCGGCAGATGCCGCTGAATTCCGATCCCCCCGGACTCTTCCCCACCAATTAAAATTTCCCGCTCCAGCATCAGATCGCAAACATGCTTGAACCCAATCCCCACTTCATGCAGCTTGCGGCCATGTTTCGCGCAGATGCGATCCAGCATTCGCGTGGTGTTAAACGCGCGCGCCACTTCGCCCGACCACTGCTTCCGCTCGATCAACCACCGCAGCAGGATGGCGAAAATCTTGTGCGCATCCACCAGGTTGCCGTCTTCATCCACGGCTCCAATCCTGTCCGCATCCCCGTCCGTCGCCAGCCCGGCCTGGCAGCCATGCTCGACCACCGCCTCTCCCAGCGCGCGAATATGCGGCTCAATCGGCTCCGGATTGATCCCCGGAAACAGCGGATTGCGCTCAGCGCGAATTTCGATAGACGCCACTCCGGCACGTGAAAAAATCCCGGAGAGAATTCC
The DNA here is from genome assembly GCA_963744615.1 of uncultured Acidobacteriota bacterium. Lineage (GTDB taxonomy): Bacteria > Acidobacteriota > Terriglobia > Terriglobales > Acidobacteriaceae > JAKAAZ01. Next base: position 293,249 of record CAVUUE010000003.1, on the reverse strand, counting down.
CGCCCCCGCGCCATACATCGAATCGATCGCGAACTTGTGTCCGCTCGCGGCGATCTTGTTCATGTCCGCAAACGCCGTGATCGCCTGAACGTATCGGGGAAGAAAATCCACGCGGTCAATCGCAGCCGGCGTTGCTGCCCTCGGCAGCGGCTTGCCCAGTTGCGCTTCAATCTCCGCCATGATCCGCGGGCTGCCGGAGCCACCGTAGCTCGCCTTGTACTTCACCCCGTTCCACTGGTAGGGATTGTGGCTGGAAGTAATCATGATCCCGCCCGCCGCGCCCCGCTCCCGCACGCCGAACGATAAAGCCGGCGTGGGCGTTATCCCACTCGCCAGGTACACGGGAATCCCTGCGGACGCCACCGTCTCCGCCGCCACCTCCGCGAAACGCTCGGAGCCGAATCGCGTGTCGTATGCAATGCAGATCCCCTTCGCCGGATCTTCTTCCGCAAGCACGTAGTTCGCAATCGCTGCCGCCGCCGCGCGCACGTTCGCAAACGTAAAGTCTTCCGCGATCACGGCACGCCAGCCGTCAGTGCCGAATTTCACCGCCGGCTTATCTGTAACTGTCACAGTGTCATTTCGATCCGCGATCAAATCAGCCCGTCCTGCTTCTCCTGCTCCAGCCGTTTCACCAGCTTCCCCACATCCTGGCAACCGCCGCGGGTGGTAATCAGCAGAACGTCGTCCGTCTCAACGATGACCAGATTCTCCACCCCCACCAGCGCCACATGCTTTTCGGTCGCACGCACGTAATTGCCTCGAGCGTCGAGCACCGTCTGCGACTGCGCTTCGATCACGTTCGTCTCTCCCGCTACATTCTGACCGCGCGACAGCTTGTGATCGTACAACGCAGCCCAGGAGCCAAGATCGTTCCACCCGAATTCCGCCGGAATGCAATACAGGTTCGAACGGTGCTCCCCTTTTGCCGAGCGCGGCTCGAGCACCGCGTAATCGATGCTGATGTTCTCGCACTTCGGGTAGAGCGCCGCAATCGTCTCAGTAAACCGCCCCGTGCCGAACGTAGCAGCAATCTCCTCCAGATAAGGCGCCGTTTCCGGTAGATGTTCCCGCATCGCATTCGCAAAGGTGCGCGCCTTCGCCAGAAACATCCCGCTGTTCCAGAAGTAATTCCCCGCCGCGACAAATTCCTCCGCACGTTCCAGGTTTGGCTTCTCCGTAAATCGGCGTACACGGAATGTTTCAGCGTTCAACGCGCTGCCCGTTTCGATGTAGCCGTAGCCGGTCTCCGCGCGGCCTGGCTGAATTCCCAGCACGACGATGTTTTCTCCCGCCGCCGCCAGCTCGCAACCAGCACGCAAGGTTTGCTCAAAGCCATCGAGCATCCGCAATCGCGTGGTCCGCCGGAAACAATCCCAGCACTGCCTCCGGCGCTTCCCGCTCCAGCAGGAAAGCGGCCAGCCCCGCTGCCGGCGCGGTATTGCGCGACACCGGCTCGGCCAAAATCTGAACCTCGGGAACATCCGGCAATTGAGCGACAATCGTCGCAAGCAGGCAGTCATTCGTGATCACCCAGCAGTGCGCCGCAGGCGCGATCGGCAGCAGCCGGTCGATCGTCTGCTGCAACATGCTGCGCTCGCCGTCAAGCGACAGCACCTGCTTGGGATGCTTGCGCCGGCTCAGCGGCCAGAAACGCGTGCCACTGCCGCCGGCAAGAATGAAAGGTCGGAAATCCATAAGCTACGCACAATCCCCGCGGAATGGCGCGCAGAATTTCCATCGGCTCCGCCGAAACCAGGCTCCACTCCGAAACGCACGCGGGCACCACCGCCAGGTCCCCGCGCCGAAGCTGGATCGGCGCTTCGCTCCCGCAAAGCAGCGCACCACTCCCCCCGGCAACAAAAATCAGCTGCACCGCCCCTTCTGCCGCCGGAGATAAAAATCCTTCCGTCTCCTTCGCGTCCAGCTCAAACCGATCCACGCGGAAATAGTTCGACTGCACAAGCTGCGCATAATCATCTTCGATCTGCGGAGCCACCTTCCCCGCTGCCGTTTGCAGCCGCGCCGCCTTCAGCCCCTTCTCCAGGTGCAGTTCACGCGGACGCCCGTAATCGTACAGCCGGTACGTCATGTCGGAGTTTTGCTGCGTCTCCAGCAACACCACTCCCGGCCCCACCGCGTGTATCGTTCCCGCATCGACGAAGATCATGTCGCCCTTCGCCACCGGAACCCACTCCAGCAGATCTTCCAGCGTTTTCGACTCGATCGCCGATTGCATTTGCTCAAGCGACGTGCCCGCCCGAAGCCCCAGCGCAACCGCCGCTCCCGGCGCCGCTTCCAGCGCATACCAGCATTCCGTTTTGCCGTGCGGCTCCCCCTCTTCGCGCGCCATCGCATCGCCCGGGTGAACCTGCACGCTCAGCTTTTCCTGCGGAAAAAGAATTTTCATCAGCAGCGGAAAGCGCTCCTGCCCGCTGAACCGCGCCCCCACCAGCTCTTCCCCATGCTGCTCGAAAACCCTCGCGAACCTCTGCCCCGCCAGCGGTCCGCTGTCCACAATCGAGTCGTCCCCGCTCAGCCAAACTTCGCCGATCGGCTCGCTCCCCAACCTTGTAGTCGTACCAGGGGCTAAGGTCGCGCACGCCCCACACGCGGGTGCGGAACCACGGACGCAGGCGGAAAGGAGTTAGTTTTGTCATAAAGTTGGCCAGCGCAAGCTACAGGGTAACCTTAAACGACGGAGAGAAACTTTAGAAACTGCTCAACATCCGTACCTGTTCGTGTAGATTGATTTTATTTTGCAGGAGGCTTTTCTTGCGAACCACCTTCTCGATCCACTCCGCGAAAGCACTTCCGGCCATCGGCGCTCTCGCCCTATCCCTGCTGCTCTCTCCATCGACGACCTTCGCCCAGAGCACCGCGCCGGTATACAACAACGCCCGCCAAAAACTGCTCGCGGAGAATGCCCGCGTCGTCGCCCAGGGCCCATTTCAGGCCGATTGGAAATCGCTCCAGAACTACCAGATCCCGCAATGGTATAAAGATGCAAAATTCGGCATCTTCATCCACTGGGGCGTTTACTCCGTGCCCGCTTTCGACAGCGAATGGTATCCCCGCGACATGTACCAGAAAGGATCGTCCGCCTACCAGCACGAGATTGCCGCCCACGGACCCGAAACCGCCTTCGGCTATAAGGATTTCATCCCCATGTTTCGCGCCGAGCGCTTCGATCCCCAGGCCTGGGCCCGCCTCTTTCACGATTCCGGAGCGCGTTACGTCGTACCCGTGGCCGAACACCACGACGGTTTCGCCATGTACGACTCCGATCTCAGCGAATGGACCGCGAAAAAAATGGGCCCGAAGCGCGATGTCATCGGAGAACTGCAAAAGGCCATCCGCGCGGAAGGTCTGCACTTCGGCCTCTCCACTCATCGCGAGGAGCACTACTGGTTCTACGACGGCGGCTTCCTTTTCCCCTCCGACGTGCAGAGCATGAAGTACACCTCGCTCTACGGCTATCCTCTACCGCCGGGGCAAGTGCAGCACAACACGGTTTCCGAGGACACGACCCATCCGCCCAAGGCCTTTCTCGAAGACTGGCTCGCACGCGACACAGAGCTGATCAACAAATATCATCCGGAAGTCGTCTACTTCGACTGGTGGATCAACCATCCCGACTTCAAGCCCTGGCTCCAGCGCTTCGCCGCGTTCTACTACAACTACGCCGCCGCGCATAACTTCCCCGCAGTCATCAACTACAAGCAGACAGCCATGCCGGAAGGCTCGGCCGTTCTCGATATCGAACGAGGCCAGCTACCCGGCATCCGCACCCTGCACTGGCAGACGGATACCTCGGTCAGCAATCGGTCCTGGGGCTACATAAAAAACGACACATACAAGTCATCGCAGTTCATCGTGGATGAGCTTGTCGACGTCGTCAGCAAGAACGGAAATCTTCTGCTCAACATCGGGCCTGAATCCGACGGAACCATCCCCGACCAGGTGCGCCAAACCCTGCTCGGCGTTGGCGGATGGCTGCATACCAACGGCGAGGCCATCTACGGCACCCGGCCTTGGACGCAATTCGGCGAAGGTCCGACCCAGGTCGCTGCCGGCTCCTTCCACGACACGAAAGTTGCCGCCTACACGCCCGCGGACTTTCGCTTCACCCTAAAAGGCCGGACGCTCTATGCGCTCGAACTGGCGCGGCCATCCGCGAGCGATGCAAACATCCAAATGCTAAGTTCCACCAGCGGGAATCACGTCGTCAATGTGGAGTTGCTGGGGAGCACGCAGCATCTCGAATGGAAGCAGACGCCCAACGGCCTGCATCTCACGCTCCCGGCCGACGCCCCGGACGAATACGCCTACGTCTACCGGATTGCGCTCGAATAAATACCTCTCAGTAAAAGAGAAAAAGCTCGCGGCCTCTTAGGGCCGCGAGCCTTTTCTTTCAAATGACACCACCCGTATATCAGCCCAGCTTCGCGAAGAAATCCTTCATCCGCTTCAAGCCTTCATCCACATCCGCAGCGCGAAACCGCGTAGGAAAGCCGGATGTGTTCCTCCGTGCCGAACGCCTCGCCCGGCACCGCCACCACGTGCGCCTCATGCAGCAGTCGCGTCGCCAGTTCAGAGGCCGTCGCCACCTTCCCCTTCCCCAGGAACGCGGAAACATTCGGATACACGTAGAACGCGCCATCGGGCACCGTGCAGTGAACCCCGGGAATCTCGCGAAGCTTGCCCAATATCTGGTCGCGCAGCGAAAGATACTCCGCGCGCATCTCGCGCCACGCATTGCCTGCGAACCTGTCAGCGCCGCAATCGCCGCCTTCTGCACAAACGCCGCCGCCGAGGAAGTGTCCTGGCTCTGCAGCTTCGACATCGCCTGAATAATCGGCTTCGGCGCCAGCGCAAATCCGGCGCGCCATCCCGTCATCGCATACGTCTTCGAAAGCGATCCCAGCACCACAATGTGCTCTTTGCAATCCGTAAACGATCCGCCCGAGATCGCCGCGCCCGTGTATTGCAGGTACGCATAGCATTCATCGAGCAGCACATAAATTCCGCGCGCATGCGCCAGCCGAATCACCTGCTCCAGATCCGCCGGAGACATCACCGCGCCCGCCGGATTCGATGGCGAGTTCAAAATGATCGCCTTGGTCTTCGGCGTAATGCAGCGCTCGATCGCGGCCGCCGTGATGCGGAAATTTTCCGCCTCGCTGGTTTCCAGATACACCGGCTTGCCGCCCGCATACTGGATGATGTCCTTGAACGAAACCCAGTACGGCACCGGCAGCACCACTTCATCGCCATGGTCGACCAGCACCTGGATGGCATGGAACAGCGCCAGCTTGCCGCCCGTAGTGAACACCGCTTCCTCGGGCGTGTAGCTGCTGCCGAAATCCGCAGCATGGCGCTCCACGATCGCCTTGCGCAATTCAGGAATGCCGCTCACCATCGTGTAGCGCGTGAAGTTCCCTTCAATCGCGGCAATCGCCGCATCCTTGATGTGCCGTGGCGTCGGAAGATGGGGCTCGCCGGCGCCGAAATCCACCAGGTTTATCCCCTGCGCGCGGAGCTTCGCCGCCTCCGCGGAAACAGCCATGGTGGCGGAAATCTCAATACGGCCAATGCGATCGCGAAAATATCTTCTGAGCAGCGGAAACAGTCATGCTTCTAGTTTCGCAGAAGATGATCTGCCGGGCCAAGTAAGTATTCCAAGGACGATTGCCGCGGTGCCCCCTTCGCGTCTTGTGCGAAGGGGGGATGAAACCTGGGATAACAAATCCCAACCGCTACTTCGTCTGCGCTCTCCGCCTGAGCCTGCATCCGCTCCACCACGCTCGGAGGAACCAACCCCTCCACCGATCCGCCCAGCCGAAAGACCTCGCGAATCAGCCGCGAGCTCACATAGGAATACTTCTCCGCCGGCATCATAAACACCGTCTCCAGCTGCGGAGCCAGTCGCCGGTTCATCAGCGCCATCTGAAATTCATATTCATAATCGCTGATCGCCCGAATTCCGCGCAGCAGCGCCTGCGCCTGCTGCTGGCGGGCAAACTCCACCAGCAGCCCGTCGAACGTGCTCACCGAAATGTTCCCGTATTCCCGCGTCGATTCCGTGATCATCTCCACCCGCTCCTCCACCGCGAACAGCGGCTGTTTTTCGGAGTTCTTCAGGATGGCGACGATCAAATGATCGAAAATTTTCGAGCCGCGTGCGATCAGGTCAAGATGACCATTCGTCAGAGGATCGAAGCTGCCGGGATAAATCGCACGAACAGTATTCACGTCAGATGGATTGTAAGTCGCAGCGGCGACGGAAGCAATTTTCGCCCTCACTCGGAGTCTCGCTTCTGAAGAGATTGGATTTGACGAACCGGATCTACAAATCGATCAGCCAAACTCCGGTCCGGCCGCTGCCAGCAGTTGCGCTGGATTTCCCGGCAGCGCGGCGAGCCCGAGCGCCATCCGCGTGAAACCACGCTGTCGCTCGAACCCATGCGCGATCAGCGTCTGAATAATCTCGCGTCCAGCATCCAGCACGTCCACCACGATGCGCCCCGACGCAGCCCCGATCGCCTCGGCAATCAGCAAGCCAGCCTCGTCCACTCTCCCCACGATGGGACCCAGTTGCGACGCCGCCGAACCCCGGCGCAAAATCGCAAATCCCTGCCGCGTTCGAAACGCAACACTCCCCGGCCGCGACAAAAAATCCTCCAGCAGAAAGCGCCGATCCGCGCCGAACGCAGTTTCATCAAGCGCAAAATCCGCCGCACCGCTCGCACCCGCGCCGCCCCCGCCACCCTCGCCCGCCCAGCGCTCCACCTGGCACAACGCAACAAATCCAAATCCCGCGTAGATGCCCGCCGCTTCCGGTGCCGCATCCAGAAGCGCCGCTCGCCCTTGCCCTTCCAGGATCGACACGCACGCTCGAACCAGCCGGTGCGCCAGGCCCTTATGGCGATATTCCGCCGTCACCAGCACCATCGAAACCCAGCCAAAACCGTCGCCGTAAGGGAGCACCGCCGCCGTCCCCACCAGCCGGTCGCCAACGCTCAACCCCAGCACAGTCCCATGCGTAACAAACACCGCCCAGTCCGCCGCCGTCTGGTTCCAGCCGGCCTCGTCTGAAAGCAGCAGAGCGCGCGGAATCCAATCCGCACGCAAAGGTTCCAAACTGAGCACGTCAGCTTTCACAATTCGCTTTAGCCCTTCAGATAATGCGCGAAGAACGCAAACATGCGCTGGTCCGCATCCGCAGTATCCGCAGCGCGATAGCCGCCTTTGTTATTTGGATTTTCAAACGCGTGCCCGGCGTCGGCATATTCCTTCACGTCCACCGGATGGCCCAGTGTCTGCATCTCCGCCGCAAACTCCCGCACATCTTCCGGCGTAATGCCCCGGTCGCGTGCCCCGAAATTGCCCAGGATCGCAGCATGAATCTTCTTCAACTGCGCCGGATCGGTCGCAGGCGCGCCGTAATTGATTGCAACCGCCCGCAGCGAAGCATCGGCAATTGCCATCTGCATGGCGAAATTTCCGCCCATGCACCATCCAGCCGCGCCAATCCTGTCCCGCTCCACCACCTTCAACGTCTTCAGGTACTCGACGGCAGAAATAAGATCCCTCACGCCGCGATCCTGGGGCAGTCCGCGCATCAACTCATGCGCCACTTCCGGATCGCTCGTCACCCGCCCCCGATAAAGATCGACTGCCAGCGTCACATAACCTTGCTCGGCAAACATCTTTGCCTGTTGCTTCACCCAGCTGTCCAGACCCCACCACTCGTGGATGATGACAATCGCCGGAAACGGGCCGCCGCCCTCGGGCGTGTACAAAACTCCATGGACCGTCGCGCCGCCGCTCTGGAAGCTAACGTCCTTCGGCGCCCCGACTGCGAAAGACTTAGCGAAGGAAGAAAACGAACCGGCAACAATCATCAGACAAACTGAAATCGACAGAAGTAGTCTTCTCACAATTTCGCCTCGCCTAAATCTTGTTCTTCAAGCGATGCCGCGTCAACAGCAATTCAGATGACGAAAGTTTGCCGGAGATCAGCCGCGCCGGCTCTCGGCAATCTATATTCAACTGCGTCCACCCCGCGGCGCGCGGACTTACCCCATGTGCATTCCGCCATTCACATCCAGCACGTGGCCGGTAATGTAGCCCGCCTGGTCCGTCGCAAGAAAAGCCACCGCGTGCGCAATCTCTTCCGGCGTCCCCGCGCGGTCCAGCGGTATCTGCGTCAGCATCGCACTTCGCTGCTGCTCGTTCAACACATCGGTCATCGGCGTCGCAATATACCCCGGCGCCACCGCATTCACCGTAATGTTCCGCGAAGCCAGCTCGCGTGCCAGGGATTTCGTCAGCCCGATCAGCCCCGCCTTGCTCGCCGCATAGTTCGCCTGCCCCGCCTGCCCCGTCTCCCCCACCACGCTGCTCACGTTGATGATCCGGCCCCAGCGCGCCTTCAACATGCTGGAGCACGCCGCCTGCGTCAGCAGAAATGCGCCTGTAAGGTTCGTCGCAAGCACCGCGTCCCAATCCGCCAGCTTCATCCGCAGCATCAGGTTGTCCCGCGTAATCCCGCCATTGTTGACCAGAATCTCAATTTTTCCGAAGCGCGCCACCACCGCTTTCGCGCCCGCCTTGATGGACTCTTCGCTCGCCAGGTCCAGCTCGAACGGCGCCGCTTCCCCGCCCGCCGCGCCAATCTCCGCCGCCACTTCCGCCAGCTTCTCCGCGTTGCGCGCAGCCAGCGCAACCCGCGCCCCGGCCTTGGCCAGCGTCAACGCACAAGCGCGTCCAATCCCCTGCGATGCCCCCGTAACCAAAGCAATGCGGCCTTCCAGTGAATTCATGCAATGCACTCCTCTGAACGGATTGTTACATGCGATTTTTTTTGGATTACGCCAGCGCCAGCACCGGCTGCGGTTTCCAGATCACCACCGCCTGGCTGCGCGCAAAATGCAACACCGGCGGAATATCCGGCAGCTCGATCCCATGCGCCCGCGGCAGATTGTTCACTTCGATCTCCGCCTCCGCCGCTTCGAGCGGCCACGGCGCATGGTGGATATTCCCCTGCAGCAGCTGCCCGCTCCGATCATGCGTGAACAGGCAATAGCGCTCCGTCAGAAAATATTCGATGGTATCCCGTGCGCTCCGCTGGCGCGACTGCGGCCCGAGTCCGCGATACGTCGCGCGAAATCCGACCGTCTCCTTCGCAAACAGCCGCGTGCTTTCATAGTGCACCCAGCCGCGGTCGTCTTCCTTGGCGCGCATCCTCGCCCAGTAATACGGAAGATGAAACCATATCCGCGCCGCCAGGACCGCCGCCGGGTTGGCCGCGTCGAGCGAAAAGAAATACACGCCCGGCGTGCCGGTGCGCTGGTCGCGTACATAAGTCCGCAGATTCAACTCCGCGAACCGCCGCGCGCCCGGAACGCTGCCCAGCCCGCGAAAGCGGATCCGGTCCATCGTAAATGGCACAATGCCGATCCATCCCGTCCCCGCAAACCCGTCGACGATCAGGCCCTTCGGCAGCAGATTCCCAATCGCCTCCGCGGGCACAGGCCAGTGCGCGAACAGCAGGCTGTGCCAGCGCTGCGTCATGATCCACGGCTGCGCCGGCAAGGCCCACGGCCGGTCTTCGGTTAGTGTCAGAACGTCGCCCATCGAACCCGCTGTCTCTACCCGCCTGCGTAACTCAGTCTAGTGATCCAAATCCGCGAAGAAGCCCGCCCCTCCGCAAGGAACAATTATCTCCTTCTTTCCCGACGCGACTCCGCCTCTGAGTTACCCTGAAGGCCAAGCGCTCTTCAAATAAGAACCCTGACACCCGTAGCTTGTCACGAAAAATTATGTCTGCCAACAACCCGGCAACTCCCTCGCCCGCCTCCGACCCCGATCGCAACGCCACCGAAGTCTACGCCGTCCACGGCGCCGACCCGGAAGTCCTCGCCTACGCCATGGCGAAATATTCCCGCTCCGCTCTCTCCATGAAGGAATCGCTGAGCGAGTTGAACGCGCAGCGCGCCGAGCAGTTTCTCAACACATTCTATTTTCAGTACGGCCATCGCTCCATTGCCGACCTCGCCCACATCGCGCTCGCCGTCGAGCGGCTGTCTCTGCTCGCCGCCATCGTGCTGGTCGATGAACAACGCTGGGATGGGCAGGAGCGTTCCACCCGCTATCAGAATTTTCGCAAGAGCGGCTGGTATCTGCCGGAATTTGGAACCGATGCCGAAGCCCGGCACACCTACACCACCTCCGTCGAGAATCTCTTCAACTCCTATGATGAAATCTCGCGCGGCGCCGTCGAGCTGCTGCGCACCCAGGTCGCCAAACCCGCCGAGATGAAGCAGGAGGCCTACGACCGCACTCTGCGCGCCCGCGCCTTCGACGGCGCGCGCTATCTCCTGCCCCTCGCGGCCAACACTTCGCTCGGGGAAATCGTCAACGCCCGCACCCTCGAGACGCAGGTCTCGCGCCTCCTCTCCCATTCCCACGCCGAAGTCCGCGATCTGGGAGAAAAACTGCGCCAGGCCGCCGCCACTCCATCCTGGAACGTCCAGCGGTCCGCCTTCGAAGCCCTGCAGCGCGACATCGCCGCACTCGACCCCGCGCTCGGCGACCGTGCCGCTGAAATTCTTCTGCGCGACATTCCCGTCGCCCCCACGCTGGTTAAATACGCCGCGCCCGTCGAATACCAGCAGAAGACCCGGGTCGAACTCGAACAAGCCGCCCAGGATCTGATGCAGCACCAAACTATCCGCCCCGCGCCGCTGGTCGATCTGGTTGAGCCCGGCAACGCGGACAAGGACTCCCTCGACAAGGACTCCCTCGAAATTGAAATCGCAACCACGCTCCTCTACAGCGCCTGCCATTACCCGTATCGTCAGATTCGCGAGCAGGTGGCCGCGCTCAACCAGCCCCGCCGCGATGAGCTCCTGCTGCTCGGCACCCGCCACCGTGGCCGCCACGATGAGCTCTCCCGCGCCTTCGCCTCCGGCTACCAGTTTCGCTTCGATATCCTCATGGACATCGGCGGCTTCCGCGACATGCATCGTCACCGCCGCTGCATTCAAACCATGCAAGACTTCACCAGCATCCACGGCTACGAAGTCCCGGAACTGCTAGCGGAATCCAGCCTGCGCGAGCCCTACGAAAAGGCCGTCCAGGCCGCGCACAACGCATTCGAAAAACTCTCGCGCACAGATATCCCCGAGGCCCGCGCCACCGCTCAATACCTGCTGCCGCTCGGCACCCGCTGCCGCTCGCTCTTCAAAATGGACTTTGCCGAAGCCCTCTACATCGCCGAGCTGCGCAGCGCCCCGCAAGGCCACATCTCCTACCGCCGCGTCGCATGGGAAATGTATCAGGCCATAGCCAAACGCCACCCCGCACTCGCAAAAAACTTCCGCGTCACCGACGTAAACATCCCCATCGATCCTCTCCAGCGGTAGATCGATCCGCACCGCTTTTGATGCTGCCGACATTTGCCGACCGACCCAAACCCCACCATGGACTCTCCGCATCTCAGTCAGCATAGGAGGCGTGTCATGGATCGCATCCCCCTCTCCCACGATCAGGTCACTCCACTCGAAACAATCGCGCCCTCGGTTGCCGGTCTGCGCATCATCTTCGTCAACGTTTTCGCCGTCACCCATCGCGACGGTTCCTGGACGTTGATCGATGCCGCGCTTCCCTACTCGGAAAGCATGATCCGCGGCTGGGTAGAAAAACATTTCCCCACTCCGCCATCCGCCATCCTCCTCACGCACGGCCATTTTGACCATGTCAGCGCCGCGGGCGCTCTCGCCGAACATTGGAATGTGCCCATCTACGCGCATCCCCTGGAATTCCCCTACCTCACCGGGCAAAAAGAATATCCCGCGCCCAACGTCGGCGCCGGCGGCGGCCTCATGACCCTCTTGTCCCCGCTGTATCCGCGCGGTCCCGTCGATCTCGGCAACCGTCTGCGACCGCTGCCGGTCGCGATCGCCGGGCCGGTCGCGCTCGACGAAATGCCGGACTGGCAGATCCTCCACACCCCCGGCCACACTCCCGGTCACGTCTCCTTCTTCCGCCCCGAGGACGCCACCCTCATCGTCGGCGACGCCTTCTGCACCACCAAAGCGGAGTCGTTCTTTGAGGCCGCCCTCGCCCAGCAAACCGAGCTGCACGGCCCTCCCGCCTACTTCACCTCGGACTGGAACCAGGCGCGCAACTCGGTCCAGTTGCTCGCCGCACTCGGTCCCACCGTAGTCGCCCCCGGCCACGGCAGGCCTCTTTCAGGCACCGACGTCCCCGCCGCTCTCCGCAAACTCGCCGCGGAATTCGACCAGATCGCCGTGCCCAAAAACGAATCCGCCGCATAACACCGCTGCCCGCGTCCAGCCCCAATCGCAAATAGAACCCGGGTGCCCCGGGCGTAGACCCCGGACTTCAGTCCGGGGATAAAGTTCGAATCGGGAGCGCGCCGGGTGCCCCATCCTTCGCGCTCCTGCGAAGGGTGGGAGGAACACCCTCAGATCTCCACCGCCTCACCGCCCCACGCCGCCGGATCCACATCCTCCACCGTCTGCGTCAGCGTCCAGATGTGCCCCGCGTAATCCTCCAGCGTCGCCTGCCGCTCACCATACATATGCGTCTCTGGAGTGCGCACCAGCCGCGCCCCCTCCGCCACAGCTCGCGCGCACAAGGCATCCACATCCTCGACGCGCAGCATTACAGAACTCCGCCTCGCCCGCTGCTTGTCCTCGCCCTCCTCCCCCACAATTAGGCACGCAGACCCGAACCACATCTGCACGCGATGGTCTCCAATTCTCAGCCGAACACGAAAGCCGAACGCCGCCTCCAGCCACGCCGCCGCCGCGGCCACATCCGCATACGCCACCACAGGAATCACCGCGCAAGGCGGAGCCGACCGATTCTTCATCGCACAACCTCCGCCACCACAATACACAGGCTGGCGACTTTTCCCCATCTTGTGATAGAGAAGAAGAATGACGATCAGCAGATGGACAACGGCCTCACTGGCAATCGTGTTGTTGGCAGGCGGCAGCGCCATAAGCCGCCCGCAGAACGCCATGGCGGAAAACAACGGTCTCGAGCGCACACCCGTTCTCGGCTGGAGTAGCTGGAGCTATCTCCGCAAGGGGCCCACGGCCGCGAACATTGAAGCGCAGGCCCGCGCGCTCAAGGACTCCGGCCTGCAGCAACTCGGCTACAACTACGTCAACGTCGACGACTTCTGGTACCAGTGTCCCGGCAGCCAGGGTCCTGACGTCGACTCCTACGGCCGCTGGGTCACAGACCCCTCCAGATTTCCAGGCCAGGGCGATACCAACGGCATAAAAGTAACCGCCGACCACATCCACAGCCTCGGCATGAAGTTCGGAATCTACGTCACCCCGGGCATCTCCAGACAGGCCGTCAGCAAAAACACGCAGGTCAAAGGCACGCAATACACCGCCGCCCAGATCGCCGAGCCATCCATCGAAGAGAACAACTACAACTGCAAGGGCATGGTCCGCATTAACTATGACAAGCCGGGAGCGCAGCAATTTATCAATTCATGGGTAGACATGCTCGCGGCCTGGGGCGTCGATTACATAAAGATCGACGGCATGACCGACAACAACGCCCCTGACGTCAAGGCATGGTCGACAGCAATTCGACAGAGCGGGCGTCCGATGGTCCTCGACGTCACCCAGGGGGAATATTCCACCGCCCTTGCTCCGACATTGATGAAGTACGCGAACCAGTGGGAATTCGCGCCCGACGTCGAATGCTACGACTGCGAAAAGAACGGCAGCAGCTTTCCTCTCACCGACTGGCCGCATATCGCGAACCGCTTCAACTTTGTATCCCAGTGGCAGCCCTATGCCGGCCCCGGCGGCTTCAACGACTACGACTCCATCGAGGTAGGGAATGGCAGCAACGACGGCCTCACTCCCGACGAACGGCAGACCCAGATGAGCCTCTGGGCCCTCGGATCGTCAGCCTTCATCCTCGGCACCGATCTGACTCACCTCGACCAAACCGACCTGCAGAATTACCTCAAAAATACCGCAGTCCTCGCCGTAGACCAGGATGGCATCGCCGCGAAACGGGTCGTCAATCAGGGAAACCAGCAGGTATTCGCCAAGGTGGAACCAAACGGAGACGCAATCGTCGGCCTGTTCAACACCGGCACCCAGCCCGAGAAAATCTCCGTAACAGCAGCTACCCTGGGCCTTCCCGTTCATGAAGGCGGCCATACCTTGCACAACCTTTGGACCGGCAAAACCACCAAGGCAGGCAGCCCCATCGAGGCGACAGTCGCGCCGCATGGGGTCGTCCTCTACCGCATCAACCCATTCTGATCCCTGCCCGCCGAGCGGCCGATCGCACGCGCGCTGTGTCTCACTCTTCGCGTACGGCCGCTTCCAGCGCAGCCACGTCCATCTTGACCATCTTCATCATCGCTTCCATCCCTTTGGGATGTCGGATCAGCTCGTTGATATTGCGCGGCACAATCTGCCAGCACAGCCCGAAGCGATCCGTCAGCCAGCCGCAGGCCATCGGCGCGCCGCCCTCGATCAACTTATCCCAGTAGCTGTCGATCTCCTCCTGAGAATCGCAACGGAGGAAGAACGAAAACGCAGGATTGAGCTGTTGCGCAGGGCCGCCGTTGAGAAGGACCATCTCCTGCCCCTCAAGCTCGATCGTAACGATGCCAATCTTGCCCACAGGCCACGGCCCCACGCCGTTCGAGCGAACCTCATCGACCCTGCGCGCATGCGGGAAAACGCCCAGGTAAAACTCGGCAGCTTCTTCAGCGTTGTCATCAAACCAGAGGAACGGCGCAACTTTATTCATGGCTCGCATAGTACCAGCAACACCTCCCCGCCATCGCGTCGAGCGGCTCTACTTCCCCCCGCGGCTTGGATCGGGACGCGACAGCCCGCCCGCATAGATAATTGGCAGTTGCTCGCGGGCAAGCGTGGAATTGAAGGTTGCATCTGAATACGGCGAGTTGCCGTAGGAAGATCGGCCGACGTTGGCCTCCCAGGTGTACCAGTTCGTGCTCAGAACTAGGAGTGGATTGTTGTGCAGAGGTTAAGCTTCGATTTACGCCGGATGAAAGGAACGCATGCCTTGTGACGGCAGCATCGCCAACTCACTCATCAAAACCGGTAACGACACATCGCCCGCTGATCTGCGATTTTTCCCAGCCGGCGGCAGTGGACTAATCTAAGCCAGGGACATCGCAAATGATTCGAAGAACATTCCTGAAATCCCTGGTAGGCAGCGCCGGCGCCTCCCTCATTAATCCCAGAATCCTCGCCGCGCCTTCTCCCGCGCCTCCAAAAAAGGTCGTCATCGGCGGCGCTGGAATCACCGGCTTATGCTGCGGCTACGAATTAATGAAGGCCGGCTTCGACGTCACCATCCTCGAAGCCTCCGGAAGATATTCCGGTCACGTCTTCACCGGCAGCGACGGCCTGTCCGACGGCCTCTACGCCGACTTCGGCGCCGACCACATCACCAAACCCGGATACGAGCGCCTCTTCGCCTACGCCGAAGAATTCAACATCCCCGTCATTCCCTATCCCAACGCCGAAGGCTCATGGCTCCCCTACAACAACGACGATCTCCGAATGATCGGCCGCAAGTTCTACACCAATCGAATGCTCGCGGACCCCGCCACCCTCACCACCCTCGGCTTCAATCCCCGCGAAGTCCATTTCCTCTCCCGGCGTCCGTGGTATGAGCTGCAGAATCTCTACCTCGACCCATACATCGCGAAACTCCCCGACCCCAACCATCCCTTCAGCGCCGGCCTCGACCCTCTCGACCAGATTCCCATCACCGAAATCTATAAGAAGGAGGGCGCCTCCCCTGCCGCCATCAACTACCTCGGCGGCGAACATACCAGCGCGCTCTACTCCATCTGGCGTCTCGCCGCCATGAAGTTCCGCGGCATCCCGCCTTCAGAAGGCGAAATCTTCCGCCTCCAGGGCGGCAACGAACAACTCCCCATCGCCTTCGCCCGGCGTCTCGGTTCCCGCGTCAAGCTCGCCCACCCCATCACAGCTATCCAGCAATCCCCCGACGGCGTCACCATCCAGTATCGCGAGTACGCCTATCCCGACCCCAAATCCATCACCGCCGATTACTTCGTCAACTGCATCAGCCTCACCGTCTTCAGAAATCTCCCCGTCACCCCGCCTCTCTCCCCCGAGAAACAATATGTAGTCGACAACCTCACCTACACCTCTCACCCTTTCTACGTCTTCGAGGCCAGCTCTAAATTCTGGCTCGATGACGGCCTCAAAAGCATCAACATGGAATTCGACCACCCCGACATTGAATCCATCTGGCACGTCCCCACAGAAGTCCAAACCACCCGCGTCCTCCTCAAGGCCAACGCCCCCGCCGGACTTTCCCCACAGCGCGTCCTCGCCGCCTTCCGCCAGGTCTATCCCGGCAAACGCGACACCATCGTCCAGGCCCTCACCCGCGACTGGACCCAGGACAAGCTCGCCCCCAACTGTGAAATGCAGCCCTTCCCCATCGGCGAAATGCATAAATTCTGGCCCCAGATCCTCCAGCCCGAAGGCAGAATCTACTTCGCCGGAACTTACGCCGACCTCCTCAGCCGCGGCATGGAATCCTGCATCCGCTCCGCCCAACGCGTCGCCAAGGAGATCAGCCACGCATGACGGCCTCCCGCATTCAACGTCTAACCGCCACCCTCGCCCTCACGCTTCCTCTGTTCTCGATTGCATTTTTCCTGTGCGAAGCGCAGACCACCCCCGCCGCCCCCGACAACGCCAGCGCGCCAGTCGTAACCATCACCACCCCAGCCAACAACAGCACCTATTCGTGGAATCAATTGGTCAACTACAGCGTCGTCGTCTCCTGGCACGGCAAGTCCACCCAGTTTCAGGAGCTCCCTTCGAACGAAGTATTGATCACGACCACCTATATCCCCGACCTCTCGACCTACATCCCGGCGTCATCCAACAAGTCCACTCAACCCCCGCCCGCCGCTCCACCCGCCCCCGCCGGCCTCCTCGATATCCTCCGCGCCGGCTGCGTAGGATGCCACGAGTTCAAAGCCAAAGCCACCGGCCCATCCTTCGCCGCCATCGCGCAACGCTATCCCGACAACCCGGCATCGATCGACACCCTCGCACGCTACATCCGCCAGGGATCAACCGGCGTCTGGGGAACGGGGAGCATGCCCCCGCACCCAGACCTCCCCGAAGCCCAGTCGCAAGCCATGGCCCGCTGGATCACAAAAGAAGCCGCCAATCCAGACACGAATCACTACGTGGGAACAGAAGGAGCAATCCGAATGGAATCCCCCAAACCCCCAGCCCCAACCGCCGGCCTCATCGTCACCGCCAGCTACACCCCCCCACCCCCATCCAATAATCCAAATCAATCCCCCCAGGGCCAAACCACCATAATCCTCCACGGAAAGTAAGATCGAGCCCGACCCCGAACAATCAGGAGTCATGAATGATCGCGGTAGACCCCGGACTTTAGTCCGGGGATTCGAGTTCGGATTAGGACCCCGCCTTCAGGCGCTGAGGTATGTGCAGGCCCTCGAAAACTGCTCCGTCAACAAGAGTCCCCGGGTGCCCCATGTGCGCGAAGTTCACCTGGGTCTTTCACCACCGTCATCCGCATCGAAGCGCAAACTAAGTCCCTGCAGTGCGATACTCTGTAATTTCGCGCTCCGTCCATGAAAGCAACCCAACGCAATCACGTAAGGACATTCGGGTCCGGAGATCAAACCATCGTCTTCGCGCATGGTTATGGCTGCGACCAGAATATGTGGCGGCACGTAACTCCGACCTTCTCCGACGATTACCGGATCGTCCTGCTTGATTACGTGGGATCCGGCCTCTCCGAAGTCTCAGAATTTGACCGCACCCGCTACAGCACGCTCCATGGCTACGCCCTGGATATTCTGGATGTTCTCAGTGAACTTGACTTGAAGCAGACTCACTTCGTAGGACATTCGGTCAGTTCGATGATCGGAGCACTGGCCTTTCTCGACGCCCCCGATCGCTTTCAAAGCCTCACGATGATTGGTCCATCGCCCTGCTACATCAACAAAGATGGATACACGGGCGGATTCAGCCAGTCCGATATCGAGGGCCTTCTCGAGACGCTGGAAAGCAATCACATCGCCTGGTCCGCAACCATGGCGCCGCTCATCATGGGCAATCCCGAAACTCCAGCGCTGGCCGATGAGCTCGAAGCGAGTTTCTGCCGCATGGACCCCGTGATCGCGTCTCACTTTGCCCGGGTCACATTCCTCTCCGACAACCGTGCGGATCTCCCGCAAGTCACGGCAAAGACCCTGATTCTCCAGTGTCAGCAGGATGTAATTGCCGGCCTCAGCGTGGGAGAATATGTACACCAGTGCCTACCCAACAGCCAACTCGTGGTCATGGACGCGACCGGGCACTGCCCTCATCTGAGCGCGCCGAAAAAAGTATCCGAGGAGATCAGGAACTTCCTTCGGCAGTTTCCCTCCTGAACTCCGAACACCTCGACAGTTGGAATCTCCTCGAAAATTGTCCGTGCGGGTACCTCGCCTTAACGATGGACGCATCGGTGCTCTACGCCAACCCCGCGTTTCTTCAGATGTGTGGTCGCGATGCACAAAGTTTGCGGGAAACTCCATTCCCGCAGCTCCTGACACCTGGATCTTCGATATTTTTTGAGACACACTTCGTGCCAACCCTGCTTCTCCGTTCGTCCCTCGAAGAGATCTCACTTGACCTTGATGGACCGGGCGGTCAGCGCGTTTCCGTCTTTGCGAACGCGGTCCTCAGGCCCGCTGATGGAAACCAACCGGGACATATCCTGATCGCCATCTTCCCTGCGAACCAGCGCCGGCTTTACGAAGCAGAATTGCTTCGCGCGCGCAGAGAATCTGAGCAGATGGAAGAGGTAGTGCGAAGATCTTCCGACGCCATCCTGCGCATCTCCGCAGGCAATCAGATCGAAAGTTGGAATCGGGGAGCCCAGCAAATTTTCGGCTATTCCTCTGAAGAATCGATTTCGCAGCCCTTCTCTCTACTCGTATCAGAGGAAAGCAGGGAAGATCTCAACAAGGCAATCGCCGCGCTCAAGCGTGGTGCGGAAGCGCTCGTCGAAACCACCGGTCGCAGGAAATCCGGCGATACATTGTTCATCGCCGTCAGCATGACACCGCATATGGAAGCTCCCGGCATCCTCGTCGGCTACTCGGCCATCATTCGCGACATCACCGCGCGGAAACTCGCCGAGAAGGCCGTGCTGCAAACGGAAAAACTAGCTTCGGTTGGCAGACTCGCCAGCTCCATCGCGCATGAGATTAACAATCCACTGGAAGCAGTCACGAATCTCCTGTACATCCTTCAGGACAAAGTCAGCGATTCGGACACCAAATCACTCGTCACCGCGGCCCAGGAAGAACTCGCCCGCGTCTCACAGATCGCGACGCATACCCTCCGCTTCCATAAACAGAGCAGCGGGCGCACGCCCGTCAAAATGAAATCTCTTTTTGAATCGGTGCTGGGCCTCTACCGCGCCAGACTCCAGAATGCAGGAATTCAATCGAAGATTGACAGTCCCACGCACGCAGAGTTCCGTTGTTTCGAAGGAGAACTTCGCCAGATCTTAGTCAACCTGGTGGCGAATGCCTTCGATGCCATGCGGAATGGCGGCAAGCTGACCATGCGAAGCCGACAAACAAAATTGCCTCACTCGTTATCGGCGGGCATCAGGATCACCATTGCCGATTCCGGCGGAGGAATGAGCGACGATGCGATGCAACATCTCTTCGTGCCCTTTTTTTCGACGAAGGGCATCGGGGGTACGGGTCTGGGGCTCTGGATCACGAAAGACCTGGTCGTGAAAAACCACGGCACAATACGCGTACGAAGCAGTACGAAGGCCGGAGCCTCCGGGACCGTCGTGACCATGACATTTCCATTGCAGCCACCCACCAAGTAACAACCCTGGATAGCTTAGGGTGGCCACTCGACCGTCTTGAGAATGCGTCCCGCCGTCCCTCCCGCATTTTGACTTTCCCAGCTCGGCCCACCTTCATCTATTCGCCTATTGTTCGCCTCGACACAAGGTGCTAAAATCCCGCCATAACCAATGTGTTCCCGATATGGTTCGCAAGCGCCATAATTGTCGTAACGCAATTCCCAACTCAACCCCCCGGAGATCCGTATGGCAGAGGATAAAGAGCGCACGCGAGCGATCGATCTTGCACTTTCTCAGATTGAAAAGCAGTTCGGCAAGGGATCGATCATGCGCCTGGGCAGCAAAGAGGCCATCGTCCCCATCTCCGTCATCTCCACCGGCTCTATCTCTTTCGACGCCGCCCTCGGCGTCGGCGGAGTACCCCGCGGCCGCGTCATCGAAATCTTCGGGCCGGAATCCTCAGGCAAAACCACCATCACCCTCCAGATCATCGCCGAAGCGCAGAAGGCCGGCGGCATGGCCGCATTTGTCGACGCCGAGCACGCCCTCGACCCCCAGTATGCCAAAAAGCTGGGCGTCGATATCGACAATCTTCTGATCTCGCAGCCCGACTACGGCGAGCAGGCCCTCGAAATCACTGAGGCTCTGGTGCGCTCCGGCGCAATCGACGTACTGGTAGTCGACTCCGTAGCCGCTCTCGTGCCCAAGGCCGAGCTCGACGGCGAAATGGGCGACTCCCACATGGGCCTGCAGGCCCGGCTCATGTCCCAGGCGCTTCGCAAGCTGACCGGAACCGTCTCGAAGTCCCGCACCTCTCTCATCTTCATCAATCAGATTCGCGAAAAAATCGGCGTCATGTTCGGCAATCCGGAGACGACGACCGGCGGCCGCGCCCTCAAGTTCTATTCCTCCGTGCGCGTGGATATTCGCCGCATCGCCGCAGTAAAAGAAGGCGACGTCGTCGTCGGCTCCCGAACCAAGGTAAAGATCGTCAAAAACAAGGTCGCCGCCCCCTTCCGCGAAGCCGAATTCGACATCCTCTACGGCGAAGGCATCTCCCGCGAAGGTGACGTTCTCGACCAGGCCGTGCTCCATAACGTCGTCGAAAAATCCGGCGCCTGGTACAGCTTCTCCGGGGAGCGCATCGGCCAGGGCCGCGAAAACGTCCGCCAGTTCTTCAAAGACAACAAAGACACCTTCGACCGCGTAGAAACCACCCTCCGCCAGAAACTAGGCATAACGGCAAAAAGCGACGGCCCCGAGCTCACCCCCATCCCTCCCATCCCCCTGAACGGAGCCGCCACCGCCCAGGAAGCCGTAAAAGCCGGCCCCAGAAAATAGCCCGCAAAGAGAAGTTTCAACCTGCAGATAAGGGCCCCTAAGTGGGCCCTTATCTTTTGAACCGCCAGCAGTAACTCGCCAATATAAAAATCTCCACGCGACAGAAAATTTCCTTGCTAATCGACCCTGGAAATGTTAACTACACAGTCAACAGATCTCTGGGGGAGTCTGCCAGGCCGCGGCGAGCCACGTCAAAGCTCCGCGGCGAAAGGGACATCATGGAAGCGCTAAAAATTGGAGTTACGATTCGCGGAGTCCGTTTGCAAAAAGGAATGTCGCAGGGCGACATTGAAAAACGCACGGGATTGCTTCGTTGTTATCTGTCGCGGGTAGAGAACGGGCACACCGTGCCATCGCTCGACACGCTTTACAAAATCGCCGGTGCGCTCGACGTGCCAATGGCGCATTTCTTCGCAGAAAATGCATTGAGCTACGAGATGCCTTCGCAGCGGTTCAGCGATGAGGAGCTGCGGTTCCTCACCCAGATCCGGCGATATTCGGCCAGCTTGAACGAAAGCGACCGCCGACTCCTGCTGGCCATGGTGAAGAAATTCGCCGGCGCGGAAAGCAACTAAGTCAGTTCCGAACCATGCCGCAAGCGGCGATCCGATAAAATCCCAGGTCTCAGAAATGAGACCTGGGCCCACCCGCGACCATTTTTCAGATTGGCCGCTTGCCCAGAAGTACTGCGCATTCACCAGCCGCGTGTAGCCGAACCGGTCAACTCCAGAACCGCACAATCCCGTACCCGAACAGGATCAGAATTCCGGCCACCACCGAAAATACCACGCGCTGCCGGTGAAAATAAGGCGCACGCCCGGTTCCCAGAACAGGTGCCAGTGGAACCCCCATGGCCAGCCCGGAGAGAAATCCCCCAAGGTGCGCCATGTTGTCGATCTTGATACCTCCGGCGTAGAGGAGCGTCGAAGCCCCGATGGCCAGATTGATAGCGGCAAAGTAAATAACGCTGCGCCGCAGCCGCTTCAGCTCCGCCCGCGGAAACGGCAGGTGCGGTGAGTTCAGCAGCAAAATCAGAACTCCAGCGATGCCAAACACCGCCCCCGATGCTCCTGCTCCGACGATCCCCGGCTCCACGCCGGAGCTGAGCAGATTCCCCGCGATGCCGGTCAACACGTAGACGGCAAACATTCCAAAGCCGCCCAGCAGCGGCTCCCCCAGCAGGCCCAGATTCCACAGGCACCACATATTGGTGCCGATGTGAATGATGCCAACGTGGACAAACGTAGCCGTCAGCAGCC
Organism: uncultured Acidobacteriota bacterium; assembly: GCA_963744615.1. Taxonomy (GTDB): domain Bacteria; phylum Acidobacteriota; class Terriglobia; order Terriglobales; family Acidobacteriaceae; genus JAKAAZ01. The sequence goes on along the minus strand of CAVUUE010000003.1, from coordinate 270,693 downwards.
GCCACCACTGTCCATAGACGATTTCGTTCGCCCCCCGGCTCGCTCCCCAGCGCAAAATATCCTGCGCCGTAGGTTCCCACCAGGAGACGCCCTTCAGCGTCATCAACAGGTACACCATCACGTTGATCCCGATCAAAATATAAGTCGCCGGAGCATACGCCCACCCCGTCAGAATGCGCGAGCGCGTCTGCGACGAAGACGACGGCGGCTCCTGCGTGTAATAGCCGGAGCGCAGATCGTAATTCGGCTCCCGGTTGCCGCCCGCGGGGTCGGACCCACGCTCCAGGTTTCCAGGAGGCAGAATTTCCACGCCTCGACCGCCCCGGCCATTTTGATTGTCGTTGTGGTGAATCAGATCGAACTCTCCCTGCTGGAGCGGTGCCGCAGACTGCATACAGGCTATCGGGCAAACACGCAGAACACAATGGTAGCGTGCTCGAGCGGCATTAAGAAAAATTCGCGGCGCGAAAATCTTCATCCCATCGTCCTGAGCGCAGCGAAGCTCTAGCGGTTCGCCCACCAATCACGCCTGCGCTTACGATCACCGTCCCGGCCCGATACAAGCACCCGCACTCCATACATTAAAATCAGTTTTATTCCATATAAGAGCGGAGCAGCATGAAACCAGTTCGGCGTGTCCTGTTAAGCGTCACCGATAAATCCGGCATCGTCGAGTTTGCGCGAGCGCTGGAGCAGCAGGGCGCGGAGCTTGTTTCAACCGGCGGCACCGCCCGCACCCTGCGCGAAGCGGGTCTTACGGTCAGGGACATCTCCGACCTGACCGGCTTTCCGGAGATGCTCGACGGCCGCGTGAAAACGCTGCACCCCAAGGTGCATGGCGGCATCCTCCATGTGCGAGCGAATACCGAGCATCAGGCAGCAATCGCGGCCCACAACATCCAGCCCATCGACATGGTGGTGGTGAACCTCTACGCGTTTGAGGCCACGCTCGATAAACCCGGCGTGCGCTTTGCCGAGATGATCGAGAACATCGACATCGGCGGTCCTTCGATGGTGCGCTCGGCCGCCAAAAATTTCGAGGACGTAGCGGTCGTCACTTCATCCGCCGATTATCCGGCCCTGACCGAGGAGCTGCGCGCGCAATGCCGGCAGCCTCAGCCGTGCGACCCGCTGGCGGCTCGCGCAGAAGGCGTTCGGCCTAACGGCGGCATACGATCTCGCGATTGCCAATGCACTGGAATCCCTGCCGGAATTGCCCGACCGACGAAGCCGCGCTGTCGCTCCCCGAAGGACGAGGAAAAGCCGTTCCCCACCACGCTGCGGCTCGCCTACCCGGAGGCCATGCCGCTGCGGTACGGAGAAAATCCCCACCAGCGGGCCGCGCTCTATGCCGACGGCAGTGGAACCGGAATCGCCGGGCTGCGCCAGCTGCAGGGCAAGGAATTGAGCTACAACAACCTGGTCGATCTCGATGCCTGCTGGGATCTCGCATTCGAGTTCAGCGAGCCGGCCGTGGCCATCATCAAACATACGAATCCATGCGGCGCGGCCACGGCGAGCACTCTCGTCGAAGCGTACCGTAAGGCGCTCGCGTGCGATCCTATATCGGCCTTCGGCGCGGTAATCGGCGTCAACCGCGAGGTCGATCGCGAGGCCGCCGAAGAGATCGCGAAACTCTTCGTCGAGGCCATCGTCGCGCCCAGGTTTAGCGAACAGGCCAAGGAAATCTTTTCCGCCAAGAAAAATCTTCGCCTGGTTGAAGTGCAAGCCGCGGGACCGGGCAGAGTGATTCGCCAGATCTCCGGCGGTCTGCTGCTGCAGGATAGCGATCATGGCCACAGCGACGAAGTCGCGCTACAAACCGTGACCCGGCGGCAACCGACACAAGAAGAGATGGAGGCGATGCTGTTTGCCTGGCGCGTGATGAAGCACGTCAAGTCAAACGCAATCGTCTATGCGCGCGATGGCCAGACCCTCGGCGTCGGAGCAGGCCAGATGAGCCGCGTCGACGCCGCCAGGTTCGGCGCGATGAAAGCGGTTCTGCCGCTCGCCGGCTGCGTGGCTGCCTCCGACGCCTACTTCCCTTTCCCGGATGGCCTGGAGACCGCCGTCGCCGCCGGAGCTACCGCGATCATCCAGCCCGGCGGCTCGATTCGCGATGCGGAAGTGATTGCCGCCGCCGACCGGCTGAATGCCGCGATGGTGTTCACCGGCACGCGGCATTTCCGGCACTAGCACGTTCTCTCCCATGCAGAGCTTCGCATACACGATCCGAAAAGCCGGCGCTGCCGAAGCGGGCGATGCGTTCGTCTTGATCGAGGAATACTATGCCGAAATCGGCGTTGTAGTTCGCGACAGCCACGCCGAACTCGAACACTATCTGACCTCGGAACGAAGCGGCATCTGGCTGGCCTGGCCGAAGGATTCGATCAGTGTGAACCCGCCGCAGAAGCCCGCAGCCATCGGCTGTATTCTGCTGCGTCCGCTCCCGCAAATCCAAAACGCGGGCGAGATCAAGCGGCTCTATGTTCGCCAGCCACATCGCGGCTCCGGAGTCGCAAATGCCTTGCTGCTTGCCCTTGAGAATGAGGCCGCCGCACAGGGCATCGAGTGGCTCTACCTCGATACCAAACTCGACTTGCAACCTGCCATACGATTCTATGAGCGTTCCGGTTATCGCCCCTGTGATCGCTACAACGAGAATCCGCAGGCACAGCTATTCATGCGCAAGCATTTGTTGTGAACGATCCCGCCCGTGTTACGGTATTCAGAATTATTCAGATCGTTCTGGATGGGATGTGCCGGACATATGAATCGACGCAGTTTCATGAGCAACAGTTTGGCGGCAATGCTCGCGGCGGGAATCGCTCCGCAATCCTCTTTCTCCGCCCTTGCGGAAATATCGAAGGTCCCGGGCGCAACCTCATCCCGCTGGCCCATCGATGGACGACTGCGAGTTTTAAAGTCGAACCCGCGCTATTTCACCGACAATTCCGGTAGAGCAATTTACCTGACCGGCTCGCATACCTGGGCCAACTTCCAGGACATCAGCCTCCCTTCGACTCCGCGATTTGATTACCCTGCCTACATCCAGATGATGGTGCGCCACAACATGAACTTCATGCGCTTCTGGCACTGGGAGCAAGCCGCATGGGCGCCGTGGACGCGCGACAAAATCCTCTTCGAGCCGCTGCCCTACCTCCGAACCGGCCCCGGTCTCGCCCTCGATGGCCTGCCGAAGTTCGACTTGGAAAAATTCAATCCGGAATATTTTCAGCGCATGCGGTCGCGAATTGCCTACGCCAGCGACCATGGCATCTATGCTTCCATCCAGCTCTTTCAAAGCTTCAGCGCAAATAAAAAGCCACTGGATTATTACTGCGGCCATCCTTGGATCGCCCATCCCTACAATCCCGCGAATAACATCAACAATTTCAGCGGAGAGGAAGATCATTCCGGAACCATCAGCCTGCACCGGCCGGCGGTCCGTACCATGCAGGCCGCCTACATCGGCAAAGTCATCGATACGGTAAACGATCTCGACAACGTGCTCTATGAAGTGATGAACGAGGGCGGCGACCGTGACTGGGACTGGTGGGTCGTCGATCTCGTTCACTCCACCGAAGCGAAAAAAGGGCGCGTCCATCCCGTCGGACTGACCGGGTACGACTCCGAGCCGCTGACCTCGATGCTCCAGAGCCCTTGCGACTGGGTTTCTCCGAGCGTCACGGATTACCAGTTCTATAAAACGGATCCTCCAGCATGGGACGGAAAAAAAGTCGCCGTGCTCGATACCGACCATATCTGGGGCACCGGTGGCACACCGCTCTGGGCGTGGAAAAGTTTTTGCCGCGGATACAACACTCTTTTGATGGATCCTTGGATCAGCAACCAGGGGCAGCCCTGCTCCCCTTCTTCCACTCCTGGCGACCCCACACGCGATGTGAACCGGCCGGATGCATGGATCTGGGAACCCATCCGCAAAGCCCTGGGGAACACGCGAACGTATGCGACTCGCATGAACCTCGCGGCGATGACTCCCCGCGATGCGCTCGCTTCCTCGGGATTCTGTCTCGCCAATCCCGGCGAGGAGTATCTGATATTTCTGCCCGAGGGATACGAAGTGAAAGTGGACTTGTCAGCGGGCAAACAGAATTTCGCAGTGGAGTGGATGCATCCCATCGAAGGAAACACGGTGGACGGCGGAACAATGAAGGGCGGCCACAAATTCGACTTCGAAGTACCCTTTGCCGGCCCCGCCACTCTCTACATCCATCGTGTTTAAAGCGGCGCTGGCGCCGCAGGCCACGTCTGCCATTCCGCCGTCAATACCCCGGCGTACAATCGTAATAGCGGCGAAATTGCCGGTTTGAGTCCGATGTAGGCCATCCGACAGGGTGCGAGGTAGGGTTTCAAATGACGAAAGTTCGTGTCGCCGAAGGGGAGCACCTTCCCTTGTTGAGATGGCGCAAAGCAGTGGTCCTAAGCGCCGCGCTGGCATTGGCAGGCGCCGCCGTCGCGCAGAGCGGTTCGCCTTCCGGCGCAGCGCCCGCTAGCGGAAATAGTGTGCCCGTTCTACCGGCAAACGTCGCAGCCCCAGCGAAGGCCGCTCCAGATGCGCTCTCGAAAGACACAGGAACCCAACAGACCGGTACCACCGGAAAGCGCGCGCAGTCCTATTACCACGCCGCGCTGGGCCATCTGTATGAGCAATCCGCCGAGCAGTACGGGCGTCCCGACCAGGCCACGCAGGCCATCGAGCAATACAAGCTGGCGATCAGCCACGACCCGGACTCCGCCTTTCTCGAGAACAGCCTCGCCGACACCTACTTCAAATTAGGACGCATTCGCGAAGCCGTCGAGACGGCGCAGCGAATCCTCAAGAAGGATCCCGAGAATCTCGCCGCCCACCAGCTCCTCGGCCGCGTCTACCTGCGCTCGCTCGGCGACCCGCAGGCAGGCCAGCAACCCGGACCCGCGCTCGACCTGGCCATCCAGGAATTCCAGAAGATCGTAACCCTCGATCCCAATAAGATCGACAATCATCTGCTTCTTGGCCAGCTCTATACGCTGAAGCACGACAACGCCGACGCCAAGGCGCAGTTTGAAGAAGCGAGCCGCATCGATCCCAGCTCGGAAGATGTCGTTCTGAACCTCGCGCGTCTTTATGGCGCGCAGGGCAACATCGATCAGACGATCAGCGTTCTGCAGGCAGTTCCCGCCGACCAGCGCAGCCCGAAAATTGACCTCGCCCTGGGCGCGGCCTATGACCAGCAGAAGAAGATCAAGCTGGCCATCCCTGCCTACCAGCAGGCCCTGGCCATGCAGCCCGACAACCTGGACGCGCAGCGCGCACTCGCCGAAGACCTCTTGACCGACAACCAGACCGACGCAGCGCTGAAGATTTTTGAAGGCGTCACCACCCAGGACCCGGAAGACGCGCATTCTTTTCTGCGACTCGCGGAAATGGAGCGCGCGCAGGGACACCTGAAGAAGGCGGAAGCCGCTTTAGCCCGCGCCAAGGCGCTCGATCCCACCTCGATTGAAGTGCAGTATAACGAGGCCACAATCGATGAAGCCCAGGGCCACCTGGACGAATCCGCCGCACTGCTGCGGCAGTTGGCCGACGGCACGAAGCACACCAACGGGCAGTACACCGCGGACGAGAAAAACAACCGCGCCATTTTTCTCGACCGCCTTGCGACCGTATATCGCGAGCAGAACAAAACGCCCGAAGCCGTTGGCGCCTACAAGGAAATGATCGCCATGGGCGGCCGCGATGCCGAGCATGGATACCAGGGCCAGGTGGACGCCTATCGCGAGGCCAAGATGCTGCCGGAGGCGACAGCGGCTGCCGAGCAGGCCGTCCAGGCGCTGCCGAAAAATGTCGACCTGCAACTCAGCCTTGCCGGCCAGCTTGCCGACACCGGCAAGGTCAAAGAGGGCGTCGACCTCGCCAAAGCGCAGTTGAAAGGATCGAAACAAGACCGCGTCGTATGGCTCACCCTCGCGCAGATTTACACAAGGCAGCGCAAGTGGAAGGACGCTTCGAACGCCATCGACCAGGCGGAGAAGCTGGGCGATTCCAAGCAGGAGATGGGCCTGATTTATTTTCTTCGCGGCGCGCTCCAGGAAAGGCAGAAGCACATTGACGCGGCGGAGCAGCAGTTCCGGCAATCGCTCGGCGTCGATCCCGACAACGCGCTTACATTAAATTACCTGGGATACATGCTGGCCGACCACGACCTCAAGCTCGACGAAGCCCTGCAGTTCGTCCAGCACGCCGTCAAACTCGACCCGGAGAATGGCGCATATCTCGATTCGCTGGGATGGGTACGTTACAAGCTGGGACAGTATGCGCTCGCGGAGCAGGCGCTCGAGCATGCAATCAGTTTGATTCCGACCGACCCAACCGTGCACGACCATCTCGGCGAGGTGTATGCCTCGATCGGCAATCTCCCGCAGGCCGTATCGCAGTGGCAGACCTCGCTAAAAAATTATGCGAACTCCGCCCCCGCCGACGCCGAACCTGCCGACGTAAACAAGGTCCGCAAGAGACTCGACAAGGCCAGGCAGAAGCTTGCCAAGGTAGAGGCCCATTCCACGGCGCCCCACCAGCCCTAGCATCGCCAGTTCCGAATTCTCAGCCGCGCTTCCTTCAGAATGACGCATCGCGACTGATGACACGACTCTAAAATTCTCCAGACCGCGATGCAGATCACCTCACTCCGCTCCTGTGCTGTTGCCGGCGATCCAGCCGATCCTCTCACCGCGCGCGAGCATCCGGAGCCGCCGCACACTTATCGCACGGCATTTCAGCGAGACCGCGACCGCGTCATTCACGCTCGTGCGTTTCGGCGGCTCGCCGGAAAAACCCAGGTGTTTACCTATCGCTTCTCCGACCATTTCCGCAGCCGTCTCACGCACACGATTGAAGTCACGCAGATCGCACGGACCGTCGCCGCCGCACTCGACTTGAATGAAGATCTGGCGGAAACCCTCGCGCTGGCGCACGACATCGGGCATCCTCCCTTCGGCCATGCCGGAGAACAGGCGCTCGACCGGGAGTTGCAAGCCCACGGCCTGCGCTTCGATCACAACCTGCACGCCCTACGCATCGTCGAGCATTTTGAACAGCGCTACGTCGAATTTCGCGGACTGAACCTCACGCTCGCCGTGCGCGAGGGCATCATCAAGCACTCGCACGACTACTCGACCGCGGAACATCCTGAACTGCGGGAGTACTTCCTGGACCAACTGCCGCCGCTCGAAGCCCAGATCATCGATCTGGCCGACGAAATCGCATACCTTACCGCGGACATCGACGATGGCCTCGAGGCCGACATACTTTCGCTCGACGACCTCTGCCGCAATGTTCCCCTATTCGCCGAGTATTACCGGCAGTTGGAGTCCGCCCATCCCGACGCAGCGCCGAAGCTGTTATTCCACGAAGCATTGAAGGGAATGCTGAATGCGCTGGTCAACGATCTCATCGTCACCACGTACCGGCAGGTAATCGATCGGGGAATTCGAACCCTCGCCGAAGTTCGCGGCGCAGGCCAGCGGCTGGTGAGCCTTTCCTCGACCATGGAAAACCGCCGCCGCGAAGCCAAGGAGTACCTGTTCCGCCGCCTATATCATTCCGAGGACCTGGACCTGAGCCACACGCTCGCGGACGAAACCGTCGCGGGACTCTTTCGCTACTGGATTCAGCATCCGCGAGGAACTGCCCGCAAACCAACGCTCGCAGATTGCAACCGAAGGCGCCCCACGCGTAGTGGCGGACTATATTGCGGGAATGACGGACAGCTATATTTCGGAGCAGTGGCGGCTGGTGCGGGAAGAATCGAATGGCCGGCAATCCAATTAAGTCGGCAGAGTCCGTCGGCTGGCGCGATTCTCCTACACCGACGACAAGCAGAAGAAATCGCGAAAACCTGCTCCCCTGCCGACGAATTGGCCGTGCGACGCGAAGGTTCTTTGGGCCTTCGCTGTGCGACGAGAAACAACCGCGTCGCAATTTTGCGATACACAGCGTCGTTCTACTGACTAAGATGCGGGCCACAGGCGAAGCGATGGTTGCCGCGCAAGCCTCACGATCCGAGCCGCTGTCACCGCTGTCAAAATAATCACGGATGAGAATGCCCGCTATCCATCCATGCCGTGACGATCATGTCGCGCAACATCGTTGCGCCCGCGGCCAGGCGCTCGGCGGTAAACTGGCGAGACTGCGCCGATCCGGCTCCATCGAATCCGCCCTGCAGGTCGAGCCGGTATAGCTCCGCCACCTGATCGTGGCTGGACGCGAAGATAAACAACAAAATCCTGAAACGGCGAGTTGAGGATGCGCGGTGTGGCCGGAACCAGCGCCCGAATATTTCGGGCGCGCATGTTCGCCTCAACAAAGTCCGTCTCGAAGCGAGCGTGGATGGAACGCGCGCGGGTGAAGTGCTCCGGATTTTCCCCCTCCACCCAGCCGTCATAGTTGATCGTCGTATGCAGCGGCTGCGAGCCATCGGCGACGTAGTGGCCCAGCACTCCAATGTCGTAAAGAACCGCCTGCTCCGCTGCCTGCGTCGGCTGGTGCGCGGCCATGCGGGTGCGGTATTCGCGCATGTCGGCCTGCATCCGCTCGAACCCCTCATTCGCCTGCCATGGAAGAAAGCCAACTTTCTGCGGCGTGAGTTTCGCCGCCAGATTGGGATGTTGGTCCTGCGCTCGATACAGATCGCGGATGAAATCGTATCGCAGGTTGGGCAGGCCGTCGGGAGCGGCAAGGTCTGCCAGTTCGAGATCGATGAAATGGTCCGGGGCCTGTGTGGCGCTCAGTTCGGCCTCCGCATGCGAGCGCCAGCGGTCGGGCTCCGGACCCAGGTATTCAATCTCGTTCAACGCCGCCGCCGGTGCGCAGAAACCCGGGCATGCCGGAAGGCAGCATCTCGACGGCGACCCGATTGACCATTTTGTGGCCCGCTTTTCCCCATCCAAAACAAAACTGAACGAAGAAGAAGCCGAGAAAGAAAGTCAGTACGAAAGCGCGGATTGCATTGCGCGGAGTTTTCATTCGCTTCGAGAGTATACCGGGCTGGCAATTTTTCAGATCGGCCAAACCCCATGCCTCACTATCGAGACGCGCGGCATCCGAACTTTTCAGCGCGACCAGGAATTCACAAACTGCAATGAATAGCCCCGCGTCTATTTTGATATTCTGACCTTCTATGCCGGATAAAAAGCAGCTACTCAGCCAGCCAATTCAACATATCGATATCAAGCAGCACGACGTGCGGGCGCTCGTCGATGCCATGCAGCACATGGCCTATTCGTCGCGCGACCTGGCGCGGGCCGCCAGTATTTACGATCGCATGCTGCGGGATCAGGAGTGCGGCGTCATCCTCTGCCTGGCGGGCTCACTGATCAGCGCCGGGCTCAAGCAGATTTTCGTCGACCTGGTGCGCAACAACATGGTCGATGCCATCGTCTCGACGGGCGCAAACATCGTGGATCAGGATTTCTTCGAGGCCCTCGGCTTCCGCCATTACATCGCCGCAGACGAGTTCAAATCCGGTACGCAGGATGGCGTCCTGCGCGAGCTGATGATCGACCGAATCTACGACACCTTCATCGATGAGGAAGAGCTGCGCATCTGCGACGAAACCACCCGCGAAATTGCCGACTCGCTCCCCACGCGCCCGCACAGCTCGCGGGAATTTATCCGCGCCATGGGCGCATACCTGCAACTGAAAACCAAAACGCCCCGCCAGGGTGGACCCGATTCCATCGTCCTCGCCGCGTATGAAAAAGACGTCCCCATCTTCTGTCCCGCCTTCAGCGACTGCTCGGCCGGCTTCGGCCTGGTCGCGCACCAGCACGCACGCCAGGGCAAGGCGGCGGTCTCGATCGATTCCGTAAAGGATTTCTACGAGCTGACCCAGCTGAAAATCGCCAATCCCACCACCGGCCTGCTGATGATTGGCGGCGGCGTCCCGAAAAACTTCGCGCAGGATATCGTCGTCGCCGCCGACGTCCTCGGAACCGACGCGCCCATGCACAAGTACGCCATCCAGATCACGGTAGCCGACGTGCGCGATGGAGCGCTCTCTTCGAGCACCCTCAAGGAAGCCAGCTCCTGGGGCAAGGTGGATACCGCCTATGAGCAGATGGTCTACAGCGAAGCCACCCTGGCCCTCCCGTTGATCGCCGGATACGCCTACCACCAACGCGCCTACGCGGAACGCAGCGAACGGCGTTGGGCCCGGCTGCTGGAACCCGTCACGGCTTAGCTTCAGAAGCGGTGCTCTTCATCGACCGCCGGCGCAACCCGGTAAGCATCCCCGCGCGTTCCCGCCGACAGAGACGCCTCGGTCTCCGAGCGCAGCGCGGACACAACCGCCCAGTTTGTCCGCTTCCCCGGCTCCGGCGCGAAGGGCGGCAGCGGTTGCATCAGCAGACGCCCCAGCTGCAGCGCCTGCGGCTCATACATGTTTCGCAGTTGACGCAGACGATCAAGCGACGAGCTTGCGGTGCACAGCGAAAAACCCGCATTCGCCAGCTGGTCGCACACGTCCTCGACCCTCCCCGCCGGCAGGCGGTCGTCTGTCGCGGGACCATCGGTCAGCGAAAACACATGCGCAAGGTCGATGACCGCATGGCGCGCAATCACAAACGTCTGCAACGCCTGGCGCGCCGCTTCCCCTTCGACCGTCGCGATCAGCACCGCGCATGTATCCAGCATCGCCACCAGAGCGCCCAGCCAGCTCTGGTTGTCATGCTGCGACCGGAAAAAGCAAAGCTGCGGGTACGAAATGTGGCTCTCCAGCAGCTCCGCGCTCCAGCGCTCCCACTCAATCAGCAGCGACTGCAGCGCGACTTCTCCGCTTGTACCGGAATGCCGCCGCAGCAACTCGAGCGCCGTCGGCGGCGAGCCTCCCCGCGCATCCAGCAGAATGATGCTGACCTCGCGCCGCGAGAACGCTCCATACAACACCGGAAGATATCCGATCACGCCGGCAACAAACGCCAGCCCGGTGCCGCCCTCCAGAGCAATCAGAAGCCGCGCCACAACGGAGAGCGGAACCACATCCCCCAGGCCAAGCGTGAACAACGTCGTTCCACTCACATAAAGATCCGTCTCCCACGCCCCCAGCGAATGAGAATCCGCGAACGGCGTGCCCAGCGCGTGATAAAGGAACGCGAACCCCACGATAAGGCCGCACGCCCACACCACCACCAGCAGCAGCAGCGACAGCGGTCCAAAATAGCTCAAGAAGCTTTCCCGTCGACGCGCCAACGGCGGCATGCGGCCTGCGATTGCCCGCCATGGAATCCATGTAGCGGTCAGAAAGAGCCGCGAGATTCGCAGCCGGCCGCTGGCGCGCCGCGGCAGAATTATCGTCTGGAATGCGTCCACCAGCACTTCAGACAGGCACAGCAGGCCGGCAATCGTGCAGAGCAGGGTCATATTTAGTTCTCAAGCGGTAAGGGTCCTGCATCGCCACACGAAGCAGTCCGTCCACGCATCATTGCAGCGCAATAGCTTGGCTCAGCATGACACAATTCTCCCGCTGCGGCATCTCCCAACAGCGATTAAGAGCGACCAAAACGTAGCCGTCGCGCCCAGCCGCGTCCGCTTTCTCGTTTCGAAGAAATTTTCCTCGAGCGATTCAGATCACACAGTCGATGTGCGCCCACCCGCCGCACTGCAGGCGTACCTCCTTGCACACTTGCGAGCGAAATCCAATTGGTGTTCAAATTTACTCACTTAATCCGATTGCAACGTCACATCATTAGTCTGTGTGCCATCGACCTTCTCCAGGCAATTTCATCAGTGGCAGAAGGTAGGTGCGGGAACTCCGGGGGGGGATGCCCATGAAACGTAAAGTTCTCGTCGTCGATGACGAGCAGATGATCGCAGATACTTTAGGAATTATTTTCGAGAAGCGCGGGTTCGAATGCCGGGTCTCCTATACCGGCGCCGACGCCCTCGCCTGCACTGAGGATTTCTCCCCGGAACTGCTCTTGTGCGATATGTCGATGCCCGGCATGAGCGGGCTCGAAGTCGTTTCGAGCGTCACCAGAAAATTCCCCGATTGCCGGGTTCTCCTGCTCACCGGCCACTACACAAATCTCGGGTCCGCCCGCAAATGGGCGCGTGGCCACACCGCTCCCAGCATGATCATGACCAAGCCCGTTCCTCCCGCTCTGTTGCTGGAGGAAGCGGACGCACTGCTGCATCAATAACCCAATCGTCCTACACTTGAAGGCATGTACTGGCTTGGGCGCGTTCTGATTTCGATCGGCGCTGGAATCCTCATCCTCGGCGTCTGCGTGCTGATCGCCAATCGATTTCATCTTCCGCTCGGGCGTTTGCCCGGAGACTTTTCCTGGCGCGGCAAAAACTCCGCATTCTACTTCCCGCTGGGAACCTGCCTGCTGCTCAGCGCGCTTTTGTCGCTACTGTTCTATATCCTCGGCCGGATTCGCCGCTAGCCCGGTGCTAGACTCATCGTTTGCAAGCGCAACAAATTGAGAATCCCGCCGTGACCCCGATCATCCGCAAAATTTCCAATCCGGCAGCCGCCTCGACCGGCGCGACCTCCGCTCCGCAGCTAGACCTGCTGTTTCCCGCCAACGCCCCCGCTCCCCGCGACCGCGAGCCACTGCGCTCCTCCTGGCGTGTGTGGGAGCTGGTCATGGAGATCCGCACTCACGTAGAGAAGGAATATCGCGACGTGCGCGTGGAAGGCGAAATCTCAAACCTTCGCCAGGCATCCTCCGGGCACATTTACTTCACATTGAAGGACGATCGCGGCCAGATACCCGTGGTCCTGTTTCGCGGAAAAGCGCGCCTCCTCAAGTTCACCCCCAAAGACGGCTTGGCGGTGCAGGTGCGCGGCGGCGTTTCCGTTTATGAAGATCGCGGCCAACTGCAACTGGTCGCCGAAAGCATGGAGCCGCGCGGCAAAGGATCGCTGCAGGTCGCCTTCGAGCAGCTCTACGCCCAGCTCAAAGAAGAAGGCCTGTTCGAAGCAGAAGGAAAACGGCCGCTGCCGGCGTATCCCCGCGTAATCGGCGTCATCACTTCAGCCAAAGGCGCGGTCATTCACGACATTCTGAACGTGCTGGCACGTCGCCACGCCAAGGTTCAGGTGCTGCTGTACCCCGTCGCGGTGCAGGGCGAGGCCGCAACTGCCGAAATCACCGAAGCGCTGGCATGGTTCGAACGAAACCCCTGCGTGGACGTTCTGGTGCTGGCGCGCGGCGGCGGTTCGCTCGAAGATCTCGCCGCATTCAACAGCGAAGCGGTCGCGCGGGCAATTCTCGCTTCCGTCGTGCCGGTGGTCTCCGCAGTCGGGCACGAGACGGACTTTACCATCGCCGACTTTGTTGCGGACCTGCGCGCCCCGACGCCTTCTGCCGCCGCGGAGCTGGTGACAGACGCGCAGTATCGAGTCGAGGAACATCTTGCCGCCCTGGCCGCGCGAGTGGAACGCGCCGCCCGCTACCAGCGCATGCGCGCACGCGAACGACTGGCGCGGCTCGATGCAGCGGCGGTATTTGCCCGCATGCAGCACGGCCTCGCGCGCCGCCAGCAGCGCGTCGACGAGCTGCGCTTCCGGCTTGAATCGTTATGGGACAGGCAGTGCGCCGCCGCCGGACAGCGCATCCACCTGCTGCGCGCGCATCTGATGCAGCAGGATGTGCGACGCCGTCTCGCCCTCGATCGCGAGCGTCTGCGTGCGCTGCGGCTCACTTTGCTGCAGGCCAGCACTGCCCCCATCGCAGGCAGCCGCACACGTTGGAGCCGCGCATCCGACCGGCTGCTGGCCATGTCCCCGCTCGCCGTGCTCGATCGCGGGTACGCTCTCGTCTACTCCGAGGCAGGTACGCTGGTGAAGGATGTGGCGCAACTGAATACCGGCAATGACGTTCGCATCCGTTTTGCGCGCGGAAGGGCGGCCGCTCGCGTGATAGAAACAGAGAAGGATACCCCGGCAAAATCATGAGAAAGCTTTTTGGAACGGATGGAATTCGCGGCGTCGCCGGGCAATATCCGCTGGACGGAAAAACCGTGTATGCCATCGGCCTTGCCCTGGCGCACTCACTGCGCGACCAGACCCGAACGCCACATGTGCTGCTCGGCATGGATACGCGCGAGTCCGGCGCATCCATCGCCGCGACGCTCACCCAGGGCCTGCGCGAGGGCGGCGTAGCAGTCACCAGCGCCGGCGTCATTCCCACGCCGGGGGTGGCCTACCTGGCGCGCGCCCGAGGATTCTCCGCGGGTATCGTGATCTCCGCCTCCCATAATCCCTGGGAAGACAACGGAATTAAAGTCTTCGGCGCAGATGGCTACAAGCTCGCCGACGCGGTCGAGCTTGCCATTGAAGATGAAATTTTTCATCGGCTCCTGAACGTCCAGGAGCCCGATCCTTCCGCAGCCTCGGCCCCGCAGGTCGACAGTTCCCTGCCCGCCGCCTATATCGACTTTTTATTAAGCCAGGTTCCGGAGCTGCGGCTGGACAGTAAAAAGATCGTTGTCGATTGCGCGAATGGAGCCGCCAGTGCGATTGCGCCGCAGTTGCTGTCGAAGCTCGGCGGCAATCTGGTATTGACCCACACCGCTCCGGACGGCCGCAACATCAACGATCAATGCGGTGCGCTGCATCCGCAGATAGTTGCGAAGGAAGTGCTCGCGGCCAATGCGGACCTGGGCATGACCTTCGACGGCGATGCCGACCGCGCTCTGTTCGCCGACGAACATGGCCGCGTCATCAACGGCGATGCCGTGCTGCTGCTGGCCGCCCGCGACCTTCAGGCGCGCAACTTGCTCGCGACCGATACAGTGGTCGCGACGACCATGTCGAACATGGGCTTGGAGGCGGCGCTTCGTACCTACGGAATTCGCATGCTCCGCGCCCCCGTCGGCGACAAATATGTCTTGGAAGAAATGCAGCGCACCGGCGCCGTTCTCGGCGGCGAACAGTCAGGGCATATTTTATTTCTCGACCGCGCCACCACCGGCGATGGACTGCTGACGGCGCTGCTGGTGCTCGATATTATGCATCGCTCCGGCAAAACTCTGTCCCAGTTGACGAGTGAGTTGAAGGTGTTTCCCCAGGTGATCGTCAACGTGCGCGTTCGCGAAAAGCGGCCCATGGAAGATCTGCCGACGGTGGTGGCCGCCATCCGCGACGCCGATGTGGAATTGCACGGCAATGGCCGCGTCGTAGTCCGCTATTCCGGAACCGAGGCGCTTGCCCGCGTAATGATCGAGGCGGAATCGCAACAGGCAATGCAGCGGCACGCCGACCGCATCGCCGACGCAATTCGCGCTGAGCTCGGAGTCTGAAACGCGCAGAAGAAGTCGTGGCTCCCAGGTAGACCCCGGACCTCAGTCCGGGGATAAGACTAGGCGCTGAGGGAACGGTTCCTTTCGCACTCGTCATCCCGACCGAAGCGCAGCAAAGCTAGAGAACGTGCTTCGCCTTTCGGGCAACACTGTCCGTCTCTGGACAGCAAAAAATCAATCGAAAATCGTATTGGTTACCGGTTTTCAAGCAAAATGGCCCCGCAGAGCCACCGCATAAGTGCCCTATAATCAGTCAGATCCAGACTGTCCGTTTTCGCACATACCCGAAAATTAGAGCGAATTTCACCCTTCCTCAGCAGCAAAATACCCACCCGCGCCCAGTGACAAATCCCCACCGGCCCAATGTTCCACGCGAGAGCTTTGGAACCCAACGTGCGCGGCGGCACTCCACGTGCGTTGCCCGTTCCGCTCTAAATCCCGGGCAACAAAGGAACCCCATGGCACTCCAATTGCGTTTGGCCCCTCGCATGTTTTTATGTTCCACGTGGAACATTCAAACGGCGACACACTTCGGAAGCAAATCCTCCACAGGATCGAACCCCAAATCGGTAACGAATCTCGGCCCGATTTTTTTTGAAAAACCTTTTTTTTTAATTGCCTTATTTTTTTGTGATTTTTAAAAGCGTTTTTTGAAATCACTTTATTTCAGATCGCGCCAATTTTCGCCCACGCCTACATCCGCGACAATTGGAACCTTCAGCTCAATCACCTGTTCCATCGCCTGCTTGACCAGCGCGCGCACCTCGTCCACCTCGCCCGCGGGAACATCGAAAACCAGTTCATCGTGGACCTGGAGCACCATCTGCGCGCCCAATTTTCTTTCGCGCAGTTCGCGCGCGATGCGGATCATCGCAAGCTTGATCAGGTCCGCGGCCGTGCCCTGCAGCGGAGTATTCACCGCAGTACGCTCGGCAAACCCGCGCATATTGGCATTGCGGCTCGCAATATCGGGAATAGGCCGGACGCGCCCGAATAACGTGCGCACGCTTTGCGTCCGCCGAACGTCTTCGAGAGTCCGATCGATGAAGGTCCGCACGCCCTGGTACCGCTCAAAATAGCGATCGATATAAACCCGCGCCTCTGCCGGCTGAATCCCCAGCTGCTGCGCGAGGCCGAATGGCGATATGCCGTAGACAATGCCGAAATTCACCGCCTTGGCCCGATTGCGCGTCACCTTGTCCATCGTTTCGATCGGAACGCCGAAGACCTCCGACGCTGTCAGCGTGTGGATATCGACGTTCTCCCGATACGCCTTCAGCAATAACCGGTCTTCGGAAAAATGGGCCATCAGCCGCAATTCGATTTGAGAATAGTCCGCCGACAAAAGCAGGTTGCCTTCTGCGGGAACGAAGGCAGCGCGAATCTCCCGGCCCAGTTCCGTGCGGATCGGAATGTTTTGCAAATTCGGATTCGTCGACGACAGCCGCCCAGTAGAAGTGCCCACCGCGTTGAACGTAGTGTGCACGCGGTGCTGCGCGTCAGCCAGCAGGGGCAGGCTGTCGGAGTAATTTGATTTCAGCTTCGCGAGCTGCCGATACTCAAGCACCATGCGGGGAGCTTCGTGGTGCTCCGCCAATTCCTCCAGCACATCCTGTGCCGTCGAAACAACTTTCCCTCGACCGTATTTGACGGGCTTCGGCAGCGCCATTTTGTTAAACAGCACGTCCCCAAGCTGCTTGGGAGAGTTGATATTGAACCGATGCCCGCAGTTGCCGTAGATGCATTCAGCCAGTTCCTGCATCTGCTCGGCCAGCCGCTCGGAGAATCTTTCAAGGTTCGCGGAATCGATGCGAACGCCTGCATCTTCCATCTCCAAAAGAATCGGCATGAGCTCGAGATCGATGGTCTCGTAGACATTCCGCGTTTCTGCGTCTTCGATGGCAGCCCGCAATTTCGGCGCAAGACGGGCGATTGTCGCGGCAGCCACGGGGAGCGCCTCTTCTCCAACTCCCTGCAAAGACTGGTTGTCGAACCTTGCCGCCACGTCCGCCAGGCGGTGGGTGGCGTGGGTCGGATTCACCAGGTAGGAGTAAAGCATCAGATCGTCGCGCACGCCCGCGAGCTGAATGCCGTGCGCCCGCGTGGCCCGCAGCAGCGACTTCAGATCGTGGACGGATTTCGCCAGCGCAGGGTCCTCAAGAGCGGCCCGCAGGAGTGTTGCCGCCTCCCCTTCCCAGCGCACGCGATAGGCCTTTGTGTCATCAGACGCCAGGCCAAGGGTCAACGCAGCCGCGGCCCGGGGCTGGTCCGGCTTGTGGGCCTCCGCTTTCTCCATCGCATCCAGCAATGACAAAGATTGTTGCGCCGGTTCGGCATCCTCTGCCTCTTCCGTACTGGCGGGCGCTTGTTCCGTCGCCGCGTCCTCTGTTTCGCTCACGACGACGAGCGTTCCCCCACGCGCGGCGTTTATCAGTTGCTTGAGTTCGTCGAGAGTCGGGTTCAATACAAGCTCAGCGCTCTGTTTCGGCTCTTCCACCAAGCCGAGTTCCTTGATAAGCGTGGTGAATTCCAGCTCCGTAAACAGCGCTCGGCTGGCGACCGCATCGGGGGGACGAGTCTGCATCTGCTCCAGATTCAAATCCATCGGCACGTTGCAATGGATCGTCACCAGCTCCTTGCTTAACAAGACCGTGTCGCGATTGTTCAGCAGCGATTCACGATAAGTTTTGCGGCTCACTTCGTTCGCATGGTCGAGCGCCGCCTCTACGCTGCCGAATTGCTGGATCAGCTCCACCGAACCTTTGTCGCCAATGCCGGGCGCGCCGGGAATGTTATCAATGGAGTCGCCCCGCAAAGCCATTACGTCGACCACCTGCTCCGGTGGAACCCCCAGTGCGGCGACAACCCCGGCGCGGTCGAGCACAAGATTGTCCTTCGCCGGATTCAGCATGAATACGTTGTCGCCGACCAGCTGCATCATGTCCTTATCGTTCGAAACGACGTAGACCGGGTGGCCAAGTTGTGAGGCCTGCCGGGACAGCGTTCCAATGACATCGTCGGCCTCGAAACCTTCCTGCTGCAGAATGGGAATGCGTAGCGCTTCGAGCGCGCGCCGGATGTAGGGTACCTGCTGGACCAGATCGAGCGGCATCTCTGTACGATTAGCTTTGTAGCCGCCGTAATCGACCTGATCGTAGGCCTGAGTTGCGCTGTTGAATTTTCGCAGCTTTATATCTTTGGCCCGCTCATCGCGGAACACCGGTGCGCTGACGTCGAAGACCGCCGCAAGATATTGCGGATTGAAGTCGCGTCCGCAATTTGCTCAGCATGTTCACGAAGACATAGACGGCGGCCGTGGGAACTCCGCTGCGCGTCGACATGGGGCGCGCGCGCTGCATGGCGTGATAGGCGCGGAAGATGAATCCCATGCTGTCGAGGAGAAATATAGCGGGCTTTGCGGGCTCGTTCGCCATCATGGTCGAGTGTATCGAATGTGCGGACAAGGGGTTTACGCCAGGAACATGCAATCTCCGTAGGAGAAAAATCGATAGCCGCTGGCGACCGCGTGCTTGTATGCCGCAAGGACTGCATCCGTTCCGCCGAACGCGCAGACCAGCATGAGCAGCGTCGATTGCGGCAGATGAAAATTTGTCAGCAAACCCCGCACCACGCGCAATTTATATCCGGGAGAAATGAACATTTGCGTCTCGCCGGAATGTCCCCTCAGTTCTCCGCCTTCCGCAGCCAGGGCGCAGTGCTCGAGAGTGCGAACTGTCGTCGTGCCGACGGCGATCACGCGGCGGCCTTCGTGCAAGGCCTGATTCACCGCCTGGGCCGTGTCATCCGGCAGCGTGTAGCGCTCAGTATGCAGGTGAATTTCATCCAGCCGCTCCACTCGAACCGGTTGGAATGTTCCCAGACCGACGTGCAGCGTGAGGCTGGCAATTCCGACGCCGCGCGCGCGGATTGCCGCCAACACCTCGGCGGTGAAGTGGAGGCCCGCCGTTGGTGCGGCTACCGAGCCGCGCACCGATGCGAAAACCGTCTGATAGCGTTCGCGGTCCGAGAGTTCATCGTCGCGATGGATGTAGGGTGGCAGCGGCATGTGGCCGAGTCGATCCAGCGCCGCATAAAAATCCGGCACGGGCGCGAACTGCAATCGGCGTTCGCCGAATTCGCCGCGTGCGATGATCTTTGCGCTCAGCAGCGGCGGCGAGTCTTCGTTCGCAGCGTGGAAATTTAAATGTTCGCCGACCGGCAATTTGCGGCCGGGGCGAACCAGCGCGCTCCACTCAAACGGAGCGTGCTGCGCCGTCAGCAAGACTTCCGCCTGTCCCTGGAGGTGTTCGCGGGCAGATGGATTCCGAGGGCTGACCGGCTGCGCTTTGATTCCGGCGCGGCGGGCGAAGAGCCGTGCGGGTAGCACGCGGGTGTCGTTCAGGACCAGCAGGTCGCCTGCGCGCAACAGCTGCGGAAACTCTCGGAAGACGCTGTCCTCAAACGTACCGGACGCACGATCGAAGACGAGGAGACGCGATGCCGCGCGATCTTCCAGCGGCTGCTGAGCGATGCGCTCCGGCGGCAAAACATAATCGAAATCACGAACCAGCACGGGTTTATTTTAGGCGGCCTCAATCTAGGGAGCGAACATCCTCTGGATCCCCCGCTGCGTCCGGAATGACAAACATTACTTTTTGGCGATATAGCTTTCGACGGTGTGACGCGCGCGCTCGAGTGCTTCCTCTACCGCCAGCCGCGTGGCTTCACGCGAGCTTTCATTTTGATCCACAGACACGGGAATGGGCATCTGCCAGCAGATGACGATCGTCGAGAACGGCTTGGGGATCAGGAACCTGTCCCAGGAATGAAGCTCCCATGCGCGCGTGGGCGCGGCATAAAACACGCCGACTCCGCCTCCTGTACGCTGAGCGAGCATGACGCCGCCGCCCTTTGCGTGATACACGGGACCGCGTGGACCGTCGGAAGTAAATGCGGCGTAGTTGCAGCGGGTATCGTCGTTCGCCTCGAGCAGGCGTTGCATTCCGAGCAGGCCGGCAGCGCCGCCGCGAGAGCTCGATCCCCGCACAGTCCTATAGCCGACGCGACGAATCGTTTGCGTAATCAACTCGCCATCGAAACTCGGGCTGATGAGAATCGCGATTTTTCGCTTGCGAAACAGGTACGCGACCGAGAGCAGGGATCGGTGCCACATGCAGTAGACGCGGGTTTGAGGATTGTGGTCGGCGTGTGCGTTTGGATCGCCGATCTCTTCATACTTCAGCGTCGCCCCCAGCAGCCGGATCAGCATTGCGCCAATCGGCGGCAACAGTGCGAGCGCGAGACGGCGCTTCAGGTTGTGTCGTGCGCTCACAGGGCCATTCTAGCGGTCAGTTCTTCCTTCGCCGCGGGTCGCACACCATCCATTCAGCTATAGCGCAGCCAGCGGACGATCTCCGGCAGCGTGGCGCGTTTGCCGTACATCAGAATTCCAACACGATAGATGCGGGAAACCAGCCAGAGCACGGCATAAATCGCAGCCAGCATCAGGATGACGGACAGCGCGAGTTGCCACCAAGGGACGGCCATTGCCGACATTCGCAGGCACATGACAATCGGCGTGCACGGCGGGAACAGAGACAGCAGCACCACCAGCATCGTGCCGGGATTGGCCAGGATGTAGACCATCAGCATGAGAGAAAAAAGCAAAGGCAGCATGAGCACCATGGCGAACTGCTGCAGCTCCGATTCCTGGCTGACGGTGGCGCCGAAACCCGCGCTGATGGCGCTATAGAAAAAGAACCCGAGCAGAAAGTAGACAACGAAAAAAATGAGCTGCGGGATGGTGATCCCATAGGCGGCCAGACCGTGCTGGCCAAGCTGCGCGCCCACTGCGGACGAACTGAGAAGAAGTGCGGCACACATCCAGACACCCAGTTGCGTGAGGCCGGCAGCGCCGACACCGAGCAGCTTGCCCGCCATCAGCGATTCCGGCCGGGCCGTGGCGAGCAGCACCTCGAAGACGCGCGAAGTTTTTTCCGCGACCACGGAATGGGCCACATTCATGCCGTAGAAAACCACGACAAAGTAGAGCAGCAGCGCCATGGCGTACGCTCCCCAGAAGCTTTTCCCCGCATCGGACGCCGAGGATTGGCCGTTCTTGAGCTCCGTCGTTTTCAGATCCACATCCTGCATCAGACTCTCCGCCTCAACGCCTGAAACGCCGTGTTTCATCAGCGCTTCCCGAGCCAGCGCGCGGCCGATAGCACTCTTCATTCCGTCGTCTCCCTCGAGGTCCACCGTCCCACGGGAAACATAGGTGGCATCGGGCTGGACGCGGCCGGGAACTACGTTCAGCCATAGATAACCGTCGATCGATTTCTCTTCGACCTGGCGGTTGAGCATGGCCAGGTCGCCGGCGGAAATGGGCGCTTTCACGTCAACATGCCTCTGCACGGGACGCTCTTTTTTACGGCCGCTTTCGCTCGTCGACGGATGGTTCACGGTCAATTCCGACCCGACATTTTCCGCGAGCGAGGGATCGTTCGACGCGACGACGATGTACTTTTCCGAGCCTGTCATATGTCCGGAAAACAAGCCGGCGCCGAAGATGCCGGCGAACACCAGCGGGATCAAGACTGTGCTGATGCGAAATGCCTTGCTGCGAACCCGCTCCAGATACTCGCGCCGGGCGATTAACCATGCTTCATGCATTCACTTTTCTCCCGACCGTCTGAATGAAGATCTCCTCGAGCGACGGCTCAATCAATTCAAACTTGAAAATTTTCGCCTGGCTGGCGGCGGCGTGCAGCAGGTCCTGCGGGTCTGCTCCGTCGGCCAGTCGAATTTCGACGTGACCTGCGAAGGCCTTGAAATCCGCCACCGTCGGGTGACGAAGGAAGGTGTCGTCTCCTTCGAAATCGATGACGACATGGTTGCGCGGACGCCGTGACTTGATTTCGCGCACGCTTCCGGTAAGGACGGCTTCACCTCCGTTGATGAGGCAGATGGAATCGCACAGCTTTTCCACCTGGTCCATGCGGTGAGTCGAAAACAGAATGGCGCGGCCAGCATTTTTCAGCTCGATCAGGGTGTCCTGCAGCAGTTCCGTGTTGACGGGGTCGAGTCCCGAAAAAGGCTCGTCCATGATGATGAGTTCCGGCTCGTGCAGTAGGGTCGAGATGAACTGGATTTTCTGCTGCATGCCCTTGGACAACTCCTCGGTCTTCAGTCCGATGGAATCGTGTATATGTAGACGTTCGCACCATTGGTGTGCGCGCCGGCCGGCTGTTGTCGCATCAAGTCCATGCAGTTCGCCCATGAAAACCAACTGGTCGAGCACCTTCATCTTTTTGTAGAGGCCGCGCTCTTCCGGAAGATAGCCGAGACGCTTGAGAATGGGCCGGCTGAAAGGTCTGCCGAAGAGAGACACGGTACCGGAGTCGGGGACGGTAATCCCGATCATCATGCGGATGGTAGAGGTTTTTCCAGCGCCGTTCGGACCGAGGAGTCCGAACATGGTGCCCGCCTCGATCCGCAAACTTAGATTGTGAACCGCGATTTTCTTTTCGAAGGCCTTGGATATTCCATCGAGCTCAACGATGTTCATAAGTGTCGGCAGTGTAGCAAACCGGCTCAGAGTTCATCGTTGCGAGCATTTCGTGCAATTTCGCAATGCAGGCATTCCCCCTATGATTTCAATTTCAGTCCAGCGTCCTCGGCGATGCTCAGGGTCGCAGCGGTCCAGTCCATATCGGCGCGTCCTTGAGCGATGCCGGTGAGCCAGCGATCGTGCAATAGGCTGGCGAGCGGCATGGGCACGGAACTAGAGGCCGCAGTCTGCAACGCGAGGTTGATGTCTTTTAGCCCGAGGGCCAGGCGAAATCCCGCGGGCTCGAACCGCTGCTCGGCGATTTGCTTGCCGTAGCCTTGATAGACGGGGCAGGCGAACAAGGTCTTCCCCAGCATTTCCGCTACAGCTTTAGCATCGACACCATTCTTTTCTGCCAGCACCAGCGATTCGCCGATGGCCTCAATGGCGGCGGCGATAAGAAAGTTTCCGCATAATTTCACAACATTGGCTGCGCCCGCTTCTTCCCCGAAGTCGAAGGTGCCCTGGCTGATGGCCTTCAGCATGGGATTGACCTTTTCGCGCGCCGCGGAGGCCCCTGAAGCGCAGACCCACAGCTTTTTCGCAGCCGCTGCCTCGGGCCGTCCGAAAACCGGCGCGGCTACGTAGGCAACGCCGTGCTTCGCATGGTGCTCGGCCAACCTTCTCGCGGTGGCGGGAGCGATGGTGCTGCAGGAAACGTGAATTCCTCCCGGCCCGAGGTTCTCGACGAAGGAATGCGGATCGGAGCAGACCTGCTCGACCGCAGCGTCGTCGGCCAGCATGGTGAAGACAATCCCGCCGGGCTCCGCGACTTCTGCCGCACTTTTGGCGAGCGTGGCTCCTCGATCCAGTAGAGACGCGGCCTTCGCGGAGGTGCGGTTGTAAACCTTCAAGCGATATCCAGCCTCGATGAGATTCATGGCGATAGGAGAGCCCATGTTTCCGAGCCCGATGAAGCCGATGGTTTGTACCATTTGGATACCCTTCCCTGTGGATCTCGTTCTTCTCATTCGATGCTGAGACAACGCCGGAAGCTTTCCGATCGATGCGGCTTGCGCTTGCCTGCGAGACAATCCAGACTTCGAGACACGCTCGATCCGCTTCTAAACAGCCCGGCTAATTGCGTTAGAGTGGTGACATGACCGGACGTCCGCAGCGCTCCGAAGCAGTGCAGCATTATTGGAGTTACATCGACCGCGTCAGCGGCGACGATCCAGTGAGCGTTCTGGACCGGCAGGTGGATGACGATCTTTTGAAATTCTTTTCGGGAATTTCCGAAGAAGTTTCGCTGCTCCGCTATGCGGCGGATAAGTGGAGTATTCGGCAGACGCTGAGCCACATCACGGACACGGAACGGGCGTTTGGGTTCCGCGCGCTCTGGTTTGCCCGTGGTTTTGCGGCTCCGCTTCCCGGCTACGATCAAGACGTCGGAGTCGCGAACGCCGATGCGGACGAGATTGCCTGGGCTGCGCATGTCGAGGAATTCCGCCGGGTACGGCTTTCGACGATCTCACTTTTCCGCAACCTGCCGCAGGAGGCATGGACGCGAAGCGGGACCGCCGACGGAAATCTTTTCACAGTTCGGGCGATCGCCTTCATCATCGCCGGCCATCTTGCGCACCATCAGGCAGTGCTCCGCGAACGATATCTCAGCGGCTGATAGCATCCAACTGTGATTGCCCTCGACACTCCTATCCAATTCGTAAAAGGAGTCGGCCCGCGCGTCGCCGAGAAGTTGAAAGAGAGAAACATCCTGGTCGTCGAGGACCTGCTGTACCATCTTCCCTTTCGCTATGAAGACCGGCTGAATCCGCGCGCGCTGAACGAACTGGTGCCGGGGGAGATGGCCAGCGTCATCGCCGAAGTGCGTGGGACGGTCCTGCTGCGGACCAAGCGCATGCCGATCTTCGAGATGACGGTTGGGCAGGGGCCGGCATCGCTCAAATGCATGTGGTTCCACGGCAGCTATCTCAAGGATAAATTTCTGCCCGGACAGATGCTGGCGCTCTACGGCAAAGTGGAGCCTTCGCGCAGCCGGGCGGGAAGCTTCAAGATGATCCAGCCGCAGGTGGAAATTCTGCCGGGGGAGAACGACCCGGAAGAGACTTTGCTCGAGGTCGGACGCATCGTTCCTGTGTATGAATCTTTGGGCGGCGCGCAGCTAAGTTCCCGCTGGCTTCGGCGTGTTATTTATCGCCTCCTTGAAGACCTGGGCAGCACGCTGCCGGAGACACTGCCCGAGGAGTTTTGCCAGCGGATGCAGATGCCGACGCGTGCGGACGCCCTGCGGCACGCGCATTTTCCTCCAGCGGGAACCGGGCTGCGGCTGCTGCAGGCAGCGGGGACGCGTGCGCATCAGCGGCTGATTTTCGAAGAGCTCTTTTATCTGGAACTGGGCCTGGAGTTGAAGCGCCGGCGAATGCGCGAGCGGCTTGGACCCGCGTTTATAGCGGACCCGCGGGTGCGCGAGGCGCTGAAGCTGGTGCTGCCGTTCCATCCCACGGCAGCGCAGAAAAAGGTACTGTCGGAGATTGTTGAAGACCTGCGGCAGCCGACACCGATGCGGCGGCTGCTGCAAGGCGATGTCGGTTCGGGGAAGACTATCGTCGCCCTGCAGGCAGCGTTCGTCGCGATTGAGAACGGGTATCAGGCGGCGCTGATGGCTCCCACAGAGATTCTTGCGACGCAACATTATCTGGCGGCGCGAAGGCTGCTGGAGCGATCTACACGACAGCCTGCTTACAATATTGTGCTGCTGACCGGTTCGCTCGACGAAGAGCGCAAGCGGACGAACCGAGGACGCATTGTGCGCGGCGAGGCTGATCTTGTAATCGGCACGCACGCTCTGATCGAAGAGAAGGTAGAGTTCGCCAACCTGGGTCTGGTCGTCGTCGATGAACAGCATCGCTTCGGCGTGATGCAGCGCTTCCGGCTGATGAAGAAGCCCAATGCCGCCGAGCCGCACGTGCTGGTGATGACAGCGACGCCGATTCCGCGCACGCTGGCACTGACGCTCTACGGCGATCTGGATGTGAGCGTGCTCGATGAGCTGCCGCCCGGACGGACTCCCATTATTACGCGGCGCGTGGTGGACGACCGTGCCGATGAAGTATGGGGTTTCGTCCGCAAACAGGTTAAGGCTGGACATCAGGCCTACATCGTCTATCCCGTGATTGAGGGGAGCAGGGACGACCAGCCGGAGCTGGACTTTGCGCACGATGCTGAAGAGGCTCCAGCAGACACGACGAAGCCGAAGGCGGGGGGAAGAAGCCGGCGGTGAAGAAGGCCGGAACAAAATCCCACGCGAAAACTGAGCCGCTTTTCGCTGAGAAGCCGGTGCTGAAGTCCGCCGTAGCAATGTGCGAAGAACTGCGGAAGACGCATCTCGAG
Organism: uncultured Acidobacteriota bacterium; assembly: GCA_963744615.1. Taxonomy (GTDB): domain Bacteria; phylum Acidobacteriota; class Terriglobia; order Terriglobales; family Acidobacteriaceae; genus JAKAAZ01. The sequence goes on along the minus strand of CAVUUE010000003.1, from coordinate 244,423 downwards.
GGGCTGCGGCTGGGCCTATTGCATGGAAGGCTGGCCGCTGAGGAGAAAGAGATTGTAATGCGGCGATTCCAGCGCGGCGAAATCGATGTGCTCGTGGCGACGACGGTGATCGAGGTGGGAGTCGACGTGCCGAACGCGACGGTGATGGTCATCGAGCACGCGGAACGCTTCGGGCTGGCGCAGCTGCATCAGTTGCGAGGCCGCGTGGGCCGCGGCAAGGCTCGCTCCTACTGCATTTTGATGACCGGCGGCAGAGTGTCCCCGCAGGCGGAGGAACGCCTGGACGCGATGGTGCGAACGCAGAATGGATTCGAGCTGGCGGAGCTTGATCTGGCACTGCGGGGGCCGGGAGAGTTTTTCGGAACGCGGCAGGCCGGGCTACCGGACTTCCGAGTGGCCAACCTGCTGCGGGATCGCAAGATGCTGGAGATGGCCCGGCTGGAGGCGAGGCGTTTTGTGGAATCGGGCGAGCAGGATTTGTCGCGTGGCTTCCGTCGAGATGGTATGGGCGCATCTGCGGGCGCATTGGCAGCGGCATTACGGGCTGGTCGAGGCGGGTTGATTTCCGCGTCGCGTTCCAACAAAACCGAATTGCTAGACAGAGTACGTCCGCACGAGTCTTTGAAAGCGGACGCGCTCTTCATCCAGGGTGCCGACGTATAGATCGATGGAAACGATCTGCGCTTCCTGAGTTCCAGGCAGATGCTTGCGGCACAAACACATCTCGGTGAGTGCGCGATGGGCGAGCGGTGTCAGATGGAGTCCGGCCTGCTGCAGCGAGCCGTAGAGGTCCGCGACGTCCGCGAGCGCGAGCTCAAACCGCACCCGATAGGCGGTGAGCGACATCGGCCTCTCGTCGACAATCCCGCCGTGGCAATCCAACACCAGCTGAACCAGCCGGCCCTGAAGCTCGAGCTGTTCGATAGAGCTATAGCCATGCAGGGCAATCTTCAACATCTACATTTCCTTCGGGCGAAGCGGGCTTCTCTCTCCATATCGGCCGGGGTGCCCCAATACTTCAGCCGGAAACTGACGGCATTGCTGACTTAGGTGACACGCTCCTCGTGTGGTACCGTGCAGGGATGATTGTTGGCTGCGGGGTGGACATGATTGAAATCGCGCGAATTGCGGAGACCATCGCCCGCCACGGGGATCGATTTCTTCAGCGGATCTATCGGCCGCAGGAGATCCTTTATTGCAGCCGGAAACGGAATGCCGCCGAAAGCTTTGCCGCACGATTTGCCGCTAAGGAAGCGGCGGCGAAGGCCATGGGAACCGGCATCCAGGCTGGAGTTGGCTGGCAGGACATCGAAGTGATTCGAGAACCGACAGGACGGCCTTCGCTGGTTTTTTACGGGCGTGCCGCCGCGCTTGCCCGGGAGCTTAACGCAAGCCGCGCTTTTGTCTCACTTACGCATACGCGCACGGAAGCGCTGGCACAGGTGCTGCTGGAAGATTGATCGATCCGTTACCCTCGGCTCAGGTGAGGTTTGCGGACCTCGAACACCTGGTTATTTCCGGTTTCAGCAGCCATTCCGGGCGCGGCTCCTCTGCTATGCTCGACATATTCGCTTTGCGGGCGCACTGGATTGATGCTCAACAGTTTCAAACGAGGCAGGAGAGATTGTGCCGAATCAGCATGAGGTCCGTTGGTCGCAACTGAAGGTCGGCGTACTGGTAATTCTGGCCATTGCCGCATTGACAGCGCTGATCTCCCTGATGTCTGGAAGCACCGGCGGCCTGTTCACCCGGCGCATTGTTGTGCATTCTTTCTTTGAAAATGCCGCGGGACTGAAAGCCGGCGCTCCAGTGAACCTGCAGGGTGTGACGATTGGAACGGTGCAGAAGATTCTGATCGTGCCGCAGCGGAAGCTGACTCCGGTTGAAGTCATTATGAAAGTGGGCCTGAAGTACAGCGATGGTCTCCACAAGGATTCGCTGGCTTCGCTAAGCACGGCAGGCGTGCTGGGTGACACGTTCGTGGATATCGACAGTTCCCACGCCACCGGACCGCCGCTGAAAAATGGCGACGAATTGTCAACGACCGAGACGCCGAGCCTCTCCGACGTAATCAAGTCCAGCCAGAGCACAATCGAACAGGTCAATGTGATCCTGGCGAAGGTGAACACGCTGGCGGACACGCTCGGCACAACGAAAGGCACTGCGGGCAAGATCCTCAACGATCCGGCCCTGTATAACGAGGCTGTCGGTACGATGAAGCAGGCGCAGACCCTGATTACCGAGATCAACCAGGGGAAGGGCACGCTGGGGAAACTGATCAAGGACCAGACGCTGTATAACAACGCGAATGAAACGATCGCGCGACTGCAGAAAATCGTCGACCAGATCGATGCCGGCCAGGGAACCGTCGGCAAGCTAATAAAGGATCCCGCCCTTTACAACAACGTGAACCAGACGGCCCAGAACGCCAATAACTTGATCGGACAGATCAACGAGGGCAAGGGCACGCTGGGAATGCTGACTAAGGACGAGGCGTTTCGCAACAAGGTCAACCTGACCGTCGGCAACCTTCAATCCATCTTGAAACGCGCGGACGATGGTGAGGGAACAGTGGGGAAACTGCTGCACGATCCCACCCTCTACAACAACAGCAATCGGACCATTGTGGAGATGCGGGAGCTACTGGCTGCGATCCGCAAAAACCCCAAGAAATATTTAGTCATCCGACTGCGCATTTTCTAGTCTTGCGGGCCACTGTGAAAAGCGAGGTTCGCAGCTCTGCTCGGAACGACAGTTCCACCTATTCAATGGCCCATTCTTAAAGATGAGGGCCGCTGGCACAAATACGCCGGGGCTTTTACAATTAGGAACGGAAGCAATCCAGACATTAAATCTGCCTTGGCAGTCCTCTCGCGTGTACCCCGCACCATGAGGTTGAAGGACACACATGAAGTTTTGGAAGTATGGCCGTGTTGCTGTGGCCGCGATCGGCTTAGTTGTTTTGGGTTTGAGCATCACCTGCTGCGGCGTCTATACCTCCGGCTACATGTATGTAACGGGAGCGCAATACAACAACATTGACGCATTCAAGATCGACCATGACTTCGGCTATCTCACGCGGGTAACGGGAGCGCCGTTCGCCTCGGCTGGAAACGATCCGGTGCAGGAACTTGTCCTTCCGGGGGGCCGCTTCCTTGCAGTGGTTAACAAAGGGTCGGACAGCGTTTCGATCTATTCGATCGGAGGCGCTGGAGTTTTGTACTTCCAGCACTCGTATGCCACTTCGGGCAGCACTCCGGTTTCGATCGGAATGAACACAGGCGGCAACTTCATGTATGTCGTCGATCAATTTGCGCCGGATGGAACGGGCCGCGGCGACATCACGGTGTTCCAGATCAATCCAACTACCGGGCAGCTAACCCTGATTACGAACGCGAACACCTTCAACACCAATGGGTCGCAGTTGCCGTATTTCGAGGTCAATTACAAACCGGTGCAGGTCATCACCTCCGGCGGCGCCGGCGGGTCATATCTTTATGTTCTCGACCAGGCCTATACGCCGAATGCCACGACCGGCGTGCCGGCCGCGTGCGTGAATGTTAATCCTGGGACACCGTGCACAACGCCGGATGTTTTCCTGTACGCGATCAATGCCACGAACGGCCAGTTGACGTTGACCCAGAACTCCGCGTTGACTTTGCCGACTTTGCCGGGCGCGGCGAGCACGATTTACAGCAGCGGAAAATATGTCTATATCGCGGACACGCAGCTGAACAACAACGGCAGCACCGGCCAGATTCTTCCATACACGATCGGACCCGGGGGCGTTTTGCAGACCCTAGTGGGCGGCAACACCCCCAATGCGCCGGGCGCGGCACCCTTTCCGGATGCTATTCTCGCGAACTCCACAACGCAGTTTCTCTACGTGGCAGATTTCGGTCCAGGTCCAATCACCCAGCCGGCCAGCACCATTTCCGCGTTTACGATCAACTCCACCAACGGCCAATTGCAGCCGATTGCGCAATCGCTGGGAAGCTATACCGTCGGTTCCGGGCCGATCTGGATGGCAATGGACTCGACCAACCAGTACCTCTATACGGCCAATTTCAACGACAACACGATAACGGGAAAGGTACTCGATGCGACCCATGGTCAGATCTCGAATCTGAACAAAGGGCCGCTGCAGACTCCGACTGTCGGCCAGCCAACGTTCGTGGTGGTCAGTGGACGAACGTTCTAGATTCGATGAGCTGACGTTTCCGGGCCTTTGCGAGAAGGGCCCATTACAATACAACTGGGAACACTCCCCAAAAAGATAGAGCAAGGCAGCGACCCTGTTGCTGAAGAAAAAGCCGGGGTATAGAGGAAACGCATGAAGTGGAGTCAATACGGCCGGATCACACTGGCCCTGGTCGCATCGCTGGCGCTTGGATTGAGCATTACGGCCTGCAATCCAAGTTTCACGCTTGGGTACGTGTATGCCTTGAATACAAAAGGTTCTACAGGCTCCATCAGCGCCTACACGATCGACAGCGTTTCGGGCGCGATCACACAGGTGGCAAACTCGCCCGTTCGGTTCCGGCGGGCAGTACCCGGTTGCGGATGCAGTGGACAACAAGAGCAAGTGGCTGTACGTCGTCCATGAGATCGACAACACGGTAGTGCAGTTCAACATTGGGACGGACGGCAAACTGTACACGAAGGCGACCCTGAATACGCCGGGCACTTATCCCATCGCGGTAACGATCGACCCCAGCAGCAAATATCTTTTCGTTATCGACAGCTACGCGCCGGGATTCAACGGCGTTGCGCCCCCGAATATCAATCCGCTGCAGAGCAACACGATCCCGACGCAAGGCTGCGTGGTGGTCTATCCCATCAGCGCCAGTGACGGTAGCTTGGGCACTCCGGTATCGAATGGCGGACAAAGCTGCTTTCCGCTTGGAACTCCGGTGATCGGCTCGCAGCCGATTGGAGTCACGGCCACAGCCTTCGTCAATTTTCTCTACGTTGCGGACCAGGGAACCCACTCCGTCTATGGATTTGCCGTGAACTATTCGAACGGTCAATTGACACCGGTCGGAACCTTCCAGGCGGGAGTCAAGCCGAGCGCCATCATCAGCGATCCTACGGGGCGGTTTGTTTACGTGACCGACCAGTTCCAGAATCTGGTTCTCGGATATCTGGTGAACACCGATGGCACTCTCCAGTCGCAGTTGAACGGGCCGTTCCCGACGGGCCTGTATCCATACGGCATGGCCGTGGATCCGCGGGGAAGGTTCCTGTACGTGACCAATTACAACGCAAACTCGGTAAGTGCGTATGCCATTAACGCTGCCAATGGCAATCCGACCCAGGTATCGGGAGGAAGCGGCTATGGTACTCAGACAGGGCCAACCTGTATCGCCATCGAGCCGGCGTATGGGCGATATGTCTATACCGCGAATTTCATCGATAACTCGGTCACCGGTTTCAAGCTCGATCCACACACCGGCGCTCTGACCACCGTGCTGAACAGCCCCTTCCCCGCCGGTGGCCAACCAACCTGTATTGCTACCGCGGCGAATGGCACCCACCCGGTTCAAAGCATCACTCCGTAAAGGGGCGCACGTCCCTGACAGAGCAAAAGGCCCGCAAATCGCGGGCCTTTTGTTCTGCTACACGCTTTCGCCAGACAAGGTGAACCTGGTTTGCTAGGCCTCGAAAACGTTCCCGTTGAGCAGGGTGCTCAACACTTCACCTTGAGCGGAGAGCACCGTGATGTTCGCCGGGCGGCCAGGCGCGAGTTCTCCATATACATCGGAAACGTTAATCAACGCGGCCGGGTTTGAGGATGCATATCGCACGGCTGCACTCAAGGGAGCATTCGTATACTCGATGAAGTTACGAACCCCGCGATCAAGCGACAACGAACTACCGGAAAGCGCTCCGTTGTGCGAGCATTTTCCGCCGACGACATCCACTTTCAGATCGCCCAGCATGTACGTTCCATCCGGCATACCCGCGGCGGCCGTTGCATCGGTAATGAGAATTCCGCGATCCGGACTTTTTGAGCGATAGAACAGGCGCACCAGGATTGGGTGCACGTGAACTCCGTCGCAAATCACCTCGGCGAAAAGATTCTCCTCATCGAGCACCACGGCCAGAATGCCGGGGTCCTGACGGTCGATAACGCGCATCGCGTTGAATGTGTGTGTCGCGCTGCTGGCACCGGCCGCAATGCCGGCCAGTGTCTGTTCGGTGGTCGCGTCGCTGTGGCCGAGGCTGGTGCGAATTCCCAGCCGCGTAGCTTCCTGAATGAATTCGAGCGCGTTCGGCAACTCCGGCGCGATCGTCAAAAGAAGTATGCGTCCCGAGGAAGCCTCCCAGAAACGTTGCAGAAGTTCGATCGACGGATTCTTCAGAAGCTCGGCAGGATGGATACCGCGCTTGCTATGCGAAAGAAAAGGCCCTTCTAGGTGGATTCCGACAGGCCTGGCGCCGAGCGAAGTCGCGGAATCTCCACTGGCCTGATTGGCTCGATCGATCTGCCGAGCCATTCCTTCCAGCGACCGCAGCGTCCGGTCAACAGACGCGGTCACAGTAGTCGGCAGGTACGCGCCCACACCATGAAGCGCGAGAAATCTCCCGATCGAATCGAACGCTTCTTCCGTACCTTCCATCACGTCGTGACCCATGGCGCCGTGGGTGTGGATGTCGAAGTATGAAGGCACAAGCGTGGCGCCGGGAAAATCCAGATGCCGCGCGTTCTCCGGAGCCTCAAGCGCGCCCCGAGATTCTATGCTGGCGATCAATCCATTTTCGATGGTGACCTGGGGCCGATCGATTTGCGTCCGTGGAGTCAGCAGCGTGGCTGCCGTAACAACTGTTTTCACATTCCCTTCCCTTCGCGAAATTTCGCTGTGTCTTCTTAAAGATAGCAAGGTCAGGTCGCGGCGGGCTTGCCTTTCAAGCCGATCTCATGCTTTCCTATTGCCATGCATCGCCTTCGCATAGAGGTCTCCACGCAGACTTCGTTGCGTCCTTCTTAGTCCCGAGTTGTTGCCGCAGGGCACAGTTCCCCAGCACCCCACACCCGTTAACCAGACCCGTTACGCAGATGAAGCAGCCCTGAGCAACTAGTGGCGGAACAAGGATCATCTACATACCGGGATGTTATTACACCGCGGCGCGGAATCAACCTGCACCCGGGTACGCAACCGCCAGTCATTAAAATGATTGGCTTGTTCAACTGATTCGCAACTGAATCGCTGTGGATTGAACCCGAAGGCTGGGAAGGAATGGTGCTCCCTGCTTGCAAGGTTTGGTGCCGGTGTCATCGCAATTTTCGACGCCTTGGTGATTTAACACCGACTCGAGGTCGACAGCCTCCAGGGATCCACTTCGCTTCGTGTTCCGATATCGATGGAGTCAGCATGAAGTGGAACCGACTTTACAAGATCTTCTGTGTGGCTGGGCTGGCGCTCGGCACTGTTTGCGCTTCTGAAGCGCAGGTCAACGTTACAACCTGGCACAACGATCAAGCCCGCACGGGTGCGAATACCAATGAAACGCTCCTGACGCCCTCCAACGTGAGCGCGGCGGGCAAATTCGGTCAATTATTTTCTGTCTCTGTCGATGGAGCGGTTTACGCACAGCCGTTGTACATGGCTGGGGTTAATATCAACGGCGGCACGCACAACGTGGTCTTCGCGGCTACCGAACACGATAGTGTTTACGCCATCGACGCCGACAGCGGCGTTATTTATTGGCAGAGGAGCTTTCTTGATTCCGGAATGACCACAGTGGCGGCCACCTTAGAGAGCTGTGACGATATCGTGCCGGAAATCGGAATTACAGGCACCCCGGTTATCGACAGCAAAACTGGCACTCTCTACGTTGTCGCGGCGACTGAGCCGGGTCCCGTACAACGGCTGCATGCCCTGGACATAACCACCGGGCAGGATAAATCCGGCAGTCCCGTTACCGTCTCGCCGGTCACCACCGGCAGCGGATCAGGAAACAACGGCGGCACATTGACATTCAATCCGCTATCGCAGAATCAGCGTGCGGGATTAGCGCTGTCGAATGGCCACCTCATGATTGCGTGGGGAGCACACTGCGACCACGACAGGTTCCACGGATGGCTCGTCTCCTACAACCCGACTACGCTCGCCCAGGAAACATTCCTGAATACGACCCCGAATGGAAATGACGGGGGCATCTGGATGAGTGGCGGAGCTCCGTCGATCGATGCGAACGGAAATGTTTTCGTGGGTTCTGGGAATGGGGATTTCGGTAATTTGACCACCGCGGAAATCAGCGACAGCCTTATGAGATTGCCGCCTCCCTCCGCGGGCAAAGCCTGGGCGCCGGTCGACGGGTTCTCTCCCTGGAATCAAAACTACATGTACCAGCACAACGAAGATCTGGGAGCCAGCGCCGCGCTGCTGTTGCCGGATCTGCCGTCGGGGGCGGCACATAGACAGCTGCTTGTAGCGAGTTCAAAGACCGGTGCGATTTACATAATTGACCGGAACAACATGGGCCATTACTGTGCGTCGTGCTCGAACGGGCAGATGGACACAAACATCGTTCAGGAACTGCCTTCGGCGCTGCCGCTTTCGACCTCCGGAAGCCCGGCATATTGGAACGGCACAATTTATTTCGGTGCGCCGAACACCACCTTGAAAGCATTCTCATTCAACACCACAACCGGCGCTGTATCGACTCAGCCTGTCCAGACAGGCGCTTACACTTTCGGAGCGCGGGGGACCACGCCCTCGATTTCCTCCAACGGAAATAGCAACGGCATTCTGTGGGTCATCGATGGCAGCCGAAACTCCGGGGAGACTCTGTTGGCCTACGATGCGACGAACCTGAGCAATCTGCTATATCAGAGTACGTTCAGCAATGGGCCGGTGCGGTTTGCAGTTCCGACAGTTGCGAATGGAAAAGTTTACGTCGGAGCGCCAAACGCTGTAACGGCGTTTGGGCTCCTGAACCAGAAACCTGTGCTGACGATCACGGCTTCCAACGTGACCGTGCCCTATGGCCAACCGATTCCGGCGCTCACCGGCTATACGGCGACAGGCTTCCAGAATGGCGACAACTCGAGCGTGCTGAGCGGGGCGCCTTCAGAGACCACCACGGCGACCCAGAATTCCCCGGTCGGAACCTATCCGATCAACATCACGCAAGGCAGTCTGACAGCGGCGAATTATACGTTCCAGTTCGTCAACGGCGTTCTTACGATCAGCGGCAGCCAATCGCAGACGATCAGCTTCGGCGCATTGCCGAATACGACCTATGGCGCGTCGGCGATCGGGCTGACGGCGACGGCCTCTTCCGGCCTGCCGGTCAGCTACTCGGTCACCGGACCGGCCAGCGTCGCCGGCTCGACCTTGAATATAACCGGCGCCGGAACAGTGACCGTGACCGCTTCGCAGGCGGGCAACTCGAGCTATTCGGCAGCGACTCCGGTCTCGCAGAGCTTTACTGTGTCACCGGCACTCTTGACGATCACAGCGGCGAATGTCGCCGTGCAGTATAACCAGCCAATTCCGGCGCTGACCGGCTACACAGCGAGTGGGTTCGTGAATGGCGATACCGCAGCCGTGCTGAGCGGAACACCTGCAGAGAGCACAACCGCTACCCAGGGTTCGCCAAGCGGCACTTACCCCATCAGCATCACTCAAGGCAGCCTCACGGCGGCGAACTACACATTCGCCTTCGCCAACGGCACGCTCACCATCGCCACGCAAATGATCACTCCGCCGGTCTCGTTGACGTTCCCACAAAACCCGGTTTCGTCAACTTCCTACGTGTCTTACTCCGTCACTGTGGGCAGCGGGACGGCTGGGCAGCCAAATCCAGTGGGCACAATCACCATCTTCGGCTATCTCCCCAGCGGACAGCTGGTTCAGGCCGATGGTCCGTATCCAATCGGAACGGCGGGAAGCGCGGGAGTCTCAACGTTCTCAAACACTCTCACCTCGTCCGCCCCCCCGGGGCAGTACAGGGTGTATGCGAAGTTTCAACCCGCCTCCGGCACTACATATCAGACGGCAAACTCGCCTGTGGTCGTGCTGGTGTCTCAATAGTCCTCTGCCGGCGTAACGGCCGGCTGCACAACTGACTTGTATCAAACACATGCCGTCATTCGCCGCCACGCGGAGGATGACGGCATGTTCCAGATTCAGAACCATCCCCACCGTGCTCAGGATTGCAAACTTGTTTGCGCGACGCTTCTTAAATTTGTCTGCAGATGCGGCAGATTTCGTCGCCGAATTTTTCGGCCTTCGCCACGCCAATGCCTTTGATCGACTTCAGTTGCTCTTGCGTCGTTGGCAGCGCCTGCGCGATGGCGCGGAGCGTCTTGTTTCCCAACACACAGAAAGCGGGGACGCCGTGTTCTCTCGCCTCTGCCAGACGCCAGATGCGCAGCTTGTCTTCAATTGCGGATTCACGTGCGGAAAGCTCGATGACGATTTCCTGGTTCGCGGCATCGGAAGAGGCCGCGTTAGAGGCGGACTTCCGGTTCGATCTGCCATTCGACTTCGCGCGTGTTCCCGCCGCGGACTCAAACGCCTCGGGAAGCACAAACTCCAGCGGAGCGTCCTCGGACAAGTCGAGCGCCTCGCTGGTGAGGCTCACTTTGCGATATGCGATGCTGCGGTCATCCTTCTCGAACGTCAGATCCTCAATCCGCAGCCATCCGGCGCCCGCCATCGCCCGCAGCAGATCCTCAAACTCATTGCGAGATATTTCCTCGCGCGGGAACATCTCCTTGTGCAGTTTGCCGGTCGAGCCTGCCGAGCTTTTCTTCAGGCAGTGGATGACCGCACGCGCCGTCCTCGTTTCCGCATCGGTCGGAGTTCTAAACCGTCTCGCAATGCAGTGTTCCGGCGCGCAGACATCACATTGCCCGCAGACGCGGCGGGCGTCCGCTACATCTCCGAAGTGGCGAATTAAAGAAGACATGCGGCATTGCGCGGTTTCCGCATAGCGCGTCGCGAGATCAAGCTGCGATTTCCTTCGCTGCGACTCGAATGCATACGAGTCGCGCCATTGCCCGTGGCCTAGCGTCGCATTCTCCTCGAAATCCACGACGCCCCCGCCATGGATGGCAAGTTTTTCAAGCGCTTTTTCGAACAGCTCGGAATCCATGCGCAGCTTGCCGCGGACGTCTTCCTTATGCAGAGCCTGCTGGCCCAGGCGCTTGAAGACCCGATCCAGAACTTCGACCGGCGGGTAATCCCGCTCGAAAAAAAACTCGTGCGTCTTCCGATCCGCGTAGGAGTAGAGCAGCACCGCCCGGCTGGGTAGACCATCGCGGCCGGCGCGGCCGATCTCCTGGTAGTAAGCTTCGAGGCTGCCAGGCAGCGCGGTGTGAACGACGGTGCGAACGTCCGCTTTATCGATCCCCATGCCAAAGGCGACGGTCGCCACAACTGCCTGCAGTCGACCCTGCTGAAATTTCTGCTGTACGGTCTCACGGCGCTGTGGATCGAGACCGGCGTGGTACGCGGCCGCGGGAAATTTCGCCGAAAGCTCGGCAGCCAGCGACTCTGCCTGCTTGCGCGTGGGCGCGTAGACAATTGCCGGGCGGCGCTCGTTATTGCTGAGCAACGCTGCGACAAAAGCGGCGCGCTGGGATGGCGGCATCTCGACCACTTCGATGGCCAGATTTTCGCGGCGAAAACCGTACACGAACCGCGACGCCTCAGCCATTCCCAATTGCGCGACAATGTCGTCCTGCACGCGCGAAGTAGCAGTGGCCGTAAGAGCGATGACGGGCGCTGGACGCAGTGCTGGAAGCGACTGGCCGAGCATTCGATAGTCTGGACGGAAATCGTGGCCCCACTGCGAAATGCAATGGGCCTCGTCAATAGCGATCAGCGAGGGTTTGCGCCGGGCAAGCAGTTCGATAAAGCCGGGCACGCGCAACCGCTCCGGCGCGATGAATAGAAACTGGAGAGCGCCGGACAGATAATCGGCGCAGGCTTGTCGAGAAACAGCGCGGTCGAGTCCGGAATGGATGCGCGCCACGGACAATCCTAAGGCAGCGAGCTTGGCTGCCTGGTCATCCATCAGCGCAATCAGCGGACTGATCACCAGCGTGGTGCCGCCGCGCGCGATTCCGGGCAGCTGATAGCAGAGAGATTTTCCAGCCCCGGTCGGCATGACCAGCAGAACATCTTTCCCTTCGATGGCGGCCCGGCAAACTGTTTCCTGATTGGCGCGGAAAGAATCAAATCCGAAGGCGCGCTGCAGCAGCCGAATCAGCGGTTCTTCGATGAGACATTCTTCGGATTGGGCGGAGACGATTGCCACTTGGGAGGAGCGTGAATACCGGGTGAAGCTGGAATCGGATTGAAACGCGTCGGATGGACCCAGTATACTTCGCGACTCTGTTGTCCTGGGTCAGAACGTCGTTGCAGTCAATTCACCGTATGCCGAAAAGTAAAGAGCGGCGAAGCATGGCGCTCCGCCGCTTATTGTTTTAATGAGCAGATTGCTGCAGCCTGTGCTGACTAGTGTCCGCCGCCATGCGAACGATCGCCACTGCCGCCGCCGTGGGAGCCACCGCCGCCGCCGCCACTGGGCCGGCCGCTTCCCCCTCCGTGGGAACCGCCGCCGCCGGTAGGCCTGCCGCCGCCGCCGCCGCCGGGCCTACCACCACCGCCGCCGCCGGGCCTGTTCCCGCCGTTATTTGGTCTTCCGCCGTTGTTCGGTCTGCCGGTGCTGGGCGGCCTCCCGCCACCGCCGCCTCCGGGCCTGCCGCCGCCATAATCCGGTCTGCCACGATCTGGTCTACCGCCGTTGTAGGGTCTGCCCGGGCGATAGCGTCCGCCTCCACCATCGCGGAAGCGATGCCCACCCCAGCCGTGCCTGTAGCCCCAGTTACTCCACGGTCCCACTCCTAGAAAAATGCCGTTATAGAAATAGCCTGGCCCGTAGTACCCATAGGGTGCGCAGGCGTATGGGGCGTAGTCGAAATATCCGTAGGGGCAGGCAGGCGGTGGCCCACCGATGTTGATAGAAATCTGCGCATTGGCCTTCGGTACAAGTGCCAGAGCGATGACCAATGGTGCTGCCCATAAAAGAGCTTTAAGTCCTCTCATTTGTAACCTCGTTTGCGTGCCCGGTTGTCGAGAGTTGCGTTCGGTCCACAGACACCCGCCTGCGCCCCTTGTAGTTTTTAGTGTTTCGATAGTAGCCCTAAGAACCTCTGCTGGCAACGAGTGAAGCGCTCCTTCGCTTGACGGGTATACAAGCGTCAACCGCATCACACTCCAGGAAAACTCTCAGCGTCTACAATGCTGGAAGGGCTTGGGAATCGGGAGTGGATATTTCCTCACCTCTATCGGGAGCTACCCGATCCGCAAGTTGAAACGACGCCTACCCACCTGTAGGCCGTTGATGGGCCTGTAGCTCAACGGTTAGAGCAGAGGACTCATAATCCTTTGGTTGGGGGTTCAAATCCCTCCGGGCCCACCATTTGTGTGCAGAATGCCGCAAGCCTCCGCGGCAAGCTTCCACTCCAATTAAAGTCGCTCGATTCGCAATCCGATTCCCACACGGGCACGTACATCGAGCAGGGATTAGTCCCCCTGCTGCTGACTTGCTGTCCCGCATCCCCGCTCGCGGCGAGTTACATCGATAACGTAATTAACCGCTTGACAGAGGACCTAGATGAAAACTCTCGATCTCGATTCCAAGATAGAAAATATCGCACACGCGCGCCTTGACCGGCGCAAATTCTTCCGCCAGGCAGGAATGCTCGGCCTCGGCGCAGCAGCTTCCACCATCGTGCTGGGAAACACCGCCGCGCAGGCGCAGAGCTCATCGCAGTCGATGGATACGGCGGCAGAGATCTTCACCGCGTTCCTGATCGCGGAAGACCTCGCGACCACGTTTTATTACAACGGACTGATTGGTCCTGTGATTCAGGACCCCAATCTCGCCGGACCGGGCGGCTCGGCGACCAACGTTACATCGGCTGGAAATGCAGGGAACGTGGATTATCTTCGTGCCGCGCTCAGCGAAGAGATTTCCCACGCCGAGCTGTTTCGCGCCGGTTTAACCGGTTCGGCTTCCGACCCCGGAAAGGACCCGTACCAGACGTTCTATTTTCCAAATGGGACGTTCAACACATTGTCGGCGTTCACCGGAATCCTGAATGCGCTGGAGAATGCCTTTATCGGCGCATATCTGAATGTCGTGCAGGAGTTTTCGTATAAGGCGGCGCTGGCCCGTTCCGGCGGCCTGACCGGCGGCGACAAGAAATATACGGCGGAAGAATATGAGTATTTCGCCAAGGTCGCCGCGTCGATTCTCGGTATCGAGTGCGAGCACCGAGTTCTGGGCCGGGTCATCAGCAATACCAACCCTGCCAACAACCTCTGCTACGAGCAGCTTGACGGAATCGCGTCCATCTACAACGGACCGCACTCGGCCGTTGTGGCGCTTACCCCGTTCCTTACCCCGAGCACCGGCCCAGGCTACTCGCTGGTGACGGCACTCGATCATCAAAGCTCGGTGTCGCTGCCCTGCACAGGCGCTCCGCCGACTCTGTAATACTCACGCCAGCAGTTCAACTCGAAGGGTCGCTCACCGCAGGCGGCCTTTCGTATTTCGGCCGCGCGTTCTCCAGGCGAGTGCCATGCAATAAGATAAGCGCGTGCAGCCACTTCTTCGCATCGATCATCTGTCGGTGAATTTTTCCTCCGATGCCGGCCGTCACGTTGCCGTCGATGACATTAGCTTTTCAATCGCGCCAGGAGAATCGTTCGCGCTGGTGGGCGAGTCGGGCTCAGGGAAGTCCGTCACTTCGCTGGCCATTCTGCGGCTGCTTGATCCGCGCGCGCTGGTGACGGGCAGCGTCAGATTTCGAGATGAGCAATGGCTGCAGTTGCCGGAGCGCGCGATGATCGAGCGGCGCGGACGCGATGCGGCAATGATCTTTCAGGAACCAATGACCGCGCTGAACCCCGTGATGTCGATTGGAAAACAGATCGGCGAAGCAATTCGCGTTCATCAGCGCGGGCTGTCGTCGGGGGAAGTGCGGCAGCGAACGATCGAAGCGCTGGCGTCCGTGTCGATTCCCGATGCGGCGCTGCGGTTCAAGGATTATCCGCACCAGTTTTCCGGCGGCCAGCGGCAGCGCATTCTGATTGCGATGGCTCTGGTCAATCGTCCCAGCCTGCTGATTGCCGATGAGCCTACAACGGCGCTCGACGTAACCGTGCAGGCACAGATTCTCGAGCTGCTGCGCGAATTGAAAGAGCGCTCGAACGCTGCACTGCTTTTTATCTCGCACGATCTTTCCGTAGTGGCGCAGGTGGCGGAGCGAGTGGCGGTCATGCGACGAGGCAAGATCGTCGAGCTGGCCAGCTGCGCGCAGCTCTTTTCCAATCCGCAGCATCCCTACACGCGCAGTCTGCTGGCTGCTGTGCCAACAATGCGGAGCCGCAGGGATGCACCACTGGCTGCAACAGAGATACATCGCGCCGCAGAACTGGGTGAGTTGGTCGAAGTCGCCAGCGGGCACTGGTCCAGAATGATCCCCAGCTGAATCCCAGGCGGAACCCACGGTTCATGCAGACAGGCGAGCTTCACCTTCTCTAATTCTTCTCCTGTCTTATTGATTATTGGATCGGATCCAAATTCTTTGAATCTGCCGGTATATGTATATACATCTATGTTTCATGAGCACACGATCTCTTCCGGCACTGTCCTGCATGTGCGGCACACTCCGCAGAGCTTCCCGTGCCATCACCCGGGCCTATGAAGATGCACTGCGGCCCACAGGATTGCGCGCCACGCAATTTACGATTCTGCAATTTCTCTCACTCGCCGGCGAACGCACGCAGAGTGAGATTGGAGAAATGCTCGTCCTCGATAGCACCACCCTGACTCGCACTCTGGGAATCATGGTTCGCCAGGGCTGGATTGCGAAGCGGCATGGAAAGGACAGACGCGAATGGCATCTTCGTCTATCGACGAACGGAAAAGCTAAGCTGGAGCGCGCAACTCCGCTATGGGCAGAAGTGCAGGCACAGCTGTCCGCCAAACTTGGCAAAGATGGCTGGAGAACGCTTCTGCAATTGAGCAACGAAGCCGCCAACATGGTCACAAATTAAGGAGATTACTCATGACGGATGCAGGTTACCGAAAACTTATTCCCTGGCTGATCGGCGCATGGTTTCTCTTTGCGCTTGTGGCCTCCGCGGTTCATCTGTTCTATACCGGCCCGGACGGTCCCCCGGTCGCGCTTGGGCTGGCGGCTCTGGTACCTGTTGCGGCCGTCTGGATATGGGCCGCCGCATCGAGAAGTTTTCGGCAGTTTCTGCTGGGGCTTAATCCGCACTCGTTGACCCTGATTCATAGTTGGCGAATCGTCGGATATGCGTTCTTAGTGTTGTATACCTACGCGATTTTGCCCGGAGTTTTCGCTCTGTCGGCAGGCTGGGGCGACATCGCCATCGGCGCAACCGCTCCGTTTGTCGCGGCGAGCCTGGTGCGATTTGATCGTCGCAAAAGTTTCATTCTCTGGCAGGCCCTCGGCATCACCGATCTCGTGATGGCGCTAACGCTGGCTGCATCGGCACGGTGGATTAGTCCGCATGCCGCCGCGACCACTCCGATGACGCTATTGCCGTTGAGCTTGATTCCAACATTTGCGGTCCCGCTTTTGCTGATCCTGCACGGAATTTGCATCGCTCAGGCACGGCGATGGAATGCATCCTCCCATGCAGATGCGCGGGTCGCCACATCGTGGATAGAGGGGCAGCAGCCACTTTGAACTGCCGCCCCGCCAATACAGAGAAACTGCTGAATCGGCTCTTCATGGGGTGCTGACTTTCCGCGGCGAGCAGCATGGACCGAGCGTTAACTCAGGCTGAGCGGCGGCGCAGGACGAGCCGACGGAAGAGTGGGGCTCCCCATGTTCCCATTGCCAGCAAGGCGCCGAATAAAACCACCGCATCGATACTCTCCCGGCCTTGCCGGGACCAGTAGGCTGCCGCATCCAGGTTCAGCCAGAGTGCGAACTCGTCGAGAGTCAGGGCGGCGCCAATTCCGTAGCTCAATGCCAGCGCTCGGCTCGCGAGAATCGACAGCTTAGTATCGTGCGTTCCCACTTCAGCAAGCTGCGCGTAACCCGTGATCAGCAGGAGAAGAATTCCCCACACTAAGTGGTGTATGTGACGGCCACCCATCTCCACGTAGCCGAATGGGCCAATATGGTGGGTGATCGAAGCGACCAGTAGCCGCACCAAAACAAAAGTAATAAAGAAACTGACCGATGCGAGAAACAAGTTTCTATGGGAGCGGTCAGGAATTTCCTGGTGAAGCACCAGGCCCAGGCTGGTCCAATGCAGCACAAAAAGAATTATGGCAGCGGAGAAAACGACGAAAATCAGCAAAAGCCATGAGGCCGCAACATGCATGTAGGCATTATCATGGCTCGCGTTTACGAACCGGCTCTTATTTTTCTCAGCCTCTGTGGCCGGCGCTGACATCGGCAGCAAAACGGCGGAGACCGAGAATATCCGCACCCTAGTAGCATGAAGGGAGCGGCCGAATTTCGCGCTGCCGATTATGCGAGCGTTGGTTCTTTCTGACATTCACTCCAATATCGACGCCCTGGAGGCGGTGCTGGCTGCTGCGCCGGCGCATGATGTTGTCTGGAATCTCGGCGATGTGGTCGGGTATGGGGCTGCTCCCAACGCTGTGATCGAGCGGGTGCGGGGGATTGGCAATTTCTTCGTTCGGGGAAACCATGACCGGGCGTGCTGTGGGTTAAGCGATGCAGAGAATTTCAATCCAGTGGCGCTGGCGGCAGTGCGATGGACCGCCCGCCAACTGAACGCGCAAACGACAGGCTGGCTACGTGAGTTGCCTTGTGGTCCGGCGCAGCCGGACGGCTTCCCTTTGAACTGCGTGCATGGGTCGCTGCTCGATGAGGATGAATACCTTCTCTCGATCAGGGACGCTGCGGAACAGCCGGTTTCCTCAGGAACCAGAGTTACGTTTTTCGGGCACACACATGTTCAGGGTGGATTCGCCGCGAATGCCGACGGCGAGTGGTTCCGTCTGACGCCTGTTTATACCGAGGACAGCGAGCAGGAGAGCTATGAGCTCGATCTGCGGAAGTCCGCGGCTTACCTGGTGAATCCTGGATCAGTGGGGCAGCCGCGCGACCATGACTGGCGAGCTGCGTTCGCGGTCTATGACGAGGCGATACAGCGGGTCACGTACTATCGTGTGCCGTATGACGTCCGGCTGGCGCAGATGCGAATTCAGCGTGCCGGGCTGCCGGACGCGCTGGGCTCGCGGCTGCGGGTGGGGCGGTAAGAATTTGTGGCGGCGATGTCCCACAGCACGGATGTGAGGCACCTTCGTGAAGCCGAGGAATCTAGACGAGTGGTGGCCTCGACGGCAGCGCCATCATTCGTCTAGATTCCCCAGCTTCGCTCCGAAAAAACAACTCTTGAACGGGAGTTCCGCTGTTACTCCACTTCGACTTCCTTCGTCACGTTTACTTTTACGTGCGCGGTAACTTCGCGGTGCAGGCGAACGGGCACAAGGAATTCTCCCAGCGATTTGAGAGGCTCTTCCAGGTGCACCTTGCGGCGGTCAATATCGAAGCCCTGGGCTTCGAGCGCCTGCGCGATGTCCGCCGCAGTCACAGACCCGAAGAGGTGGTCCCCGTCGCCCGTCTTTCGAGTGAAGCTAAGCGATGCCTGCTCCAATTGCTGCAGCAGCAGTTCCGCGTCTCCCTTTTCCTTCGCGGAGCGGCGGACCGAGGAGTTCTTCATCTGCTCGATGACGGATTTATTTCCCGCCGTCGCCTCAATAGCGAGCTTTCGCGGCAGCAGAAAGTTGCGGCCGTATCCTTGTGCGACTTTGACAACGTCCCCGCGATGACCGAGGTTATCAACATCTTCTTTCAGTATGACTTCCATGTCCCAATCTCCAGTACATCTTTAACCGCTCGTCTTGACCTTGCTATCGACTAGTGGCGCTGCGCAAATGGCAGCAGAGCGATATTGCGCGCCTGTTTGATGGCCCGGGTGACGCGGCGCTGGTGTGTGGTGCATACGCCAGTCAAACGACGGGGCACGATCTTGCCGCTTTCCGCAACGAAGCCCTGCAGCAGGCGGACGTCGCGATACGGGATGGCATCGATTTTCTCCACGCAGAATTTGCATACTTTCTTGCGGCGGAAAAACTTGCGTCCGCCGGGGCCGGAGCCGCCCGCGGGACGAGGTGGACGTGAACCCCCGGGACCACCGGGGCCGCCCGACCCTGGGCCCGAACCCGAACCGGATCCTTCACGTGGAGCTGAGTGCGATCTTTCTTCTGCCATGGTGCGACTCCTTTTTTCTTCTGCCGAAGCGCTGCTCCAGCCGCTGAAATTGCAATTGTCTGAGCTTCCCTGCTTACGCGATAGCCTCTGTCGCCGGCGCGGATTCCGTGGGCGCTTCAACCGCCGCGGGCTGCGCAGCGATGGGCTCCGGCGCGGCTGCCTGCGTCGCGGCTGTGGCTGCGGCGTGAGCGGCCTGGGCGTTCAGCGTGCTCTGCTTAACGCGCGTGGAGCGAAGCTTGCGAATCTTATTGATGCGCTTTTCTTCCTCATCCATGCGCACGGTGATGAACTTGATGACCGGCTCGGTGACCCGCAGACGGCGTTCCAGTTCGGCTACCAGGCTGCCATCCGCTTCAACGGTGAGCAGGTTGTAGTTGCCTTCGTTGAATTTGCGAACGGTGTAGGCGAGCTTGCGATTGCCCAGCTTCTCGCTTGATACCAACTTGCCATTGCCCTTGTTGATGGTGGCTTCAAAGCCGGCAATCAGCTTGTCCGCTTCTTCGGCCGCAACATCGGGGCGCAGGATAAACATCACTTCGTATTTACGTTCCATTCGTCTCTCGTTTCCGCGGTGTTTCAAACCGCATTGACCGAACATCGGCCGGTTCTTACTGTTCTTCTTCGCCGCTCAACCGCCGGTTGAATCTGTTCATCGCGGTGCCTGCGCCTTCTGTCAAAATCGTTTCCACTGCAGCCGCCACATCGTCCAGAGCCTGGTCGAGCACCGCCAGCTCCGGCTTGCGAAACGGCCGCAGGACATAATCCTTCCGACCCTGTCGCGCGCTTTCCGCGGCCTTCGCTTCTTCCGGAGCGATGCCGATGCGGACCCGCAACCATTCTTCCGTACCGAGCGCCCCCGAGATCGACTTCACCCCGTTATGACCGCCCGCACTTCCCCGTTCGCGAATCCGAATGCTCCCCAGCGGAAGAGCCACTTCGTCGTAAAGAACGATCAGGCCCGTCCGCCGATTCACATCAAATTCTTCTACCAGCGCGGCCACCGATGAACCGCTCAGGTTCATGTAGGTTTCCGGCTTGGCTAGCAACACCCGCCTGCCGGCAATCCGCGCCGAAGCCGTCAAAGCCTTCGAGCGCCGATTGGAGACGGCCACTCCGCAACGTTCCGCGATGCGGTCGATCGCAAGAAACCCGGCATTGTGCGGCGTGAACTGATATTCGATTCCGGGATTTCCCAGCCCGACGATCAGAACCACTCCATCTACTACGCCGCCTGAAGGCTCCACTGGCAACGGCAATTACTTCTTCGCATCTTTCTTGTCGCCCTTATCACCCTTATCGCCAGCAGCGGGCTCCGGAGTCTCTCCCTTGCCCTTCTTCGCCACTTCCGGTTCCGCCGGAGTCGCAGCCGCAAGCGCATCCGGCGTGGCAACCACTTCTTCCTTCACGGCCGTAATGTGGGCGACGGTCGTTTCCTCATCGGTGATGAACTTCAGCTTGCCGCCGTGTGGCAGGTCGGCTACGCGAATGACCATGCCGAAAGACAGTTCGCTGACATCGACATCGATGTGGCCCGGAATATCCGACGGCAGACACTCCACCGTGATCTCGCGCAGCACCTGATCAAGAATTCCGCCCTGCGTCTTGACGCCGATCGGCACGCCCACAAGCTGAATCGGCACCTGCACTCGCATCGCTTTATCCATCGCGATCCGCTTCATGTCGATGTGGATCAGGTTGCCCTTGATGGGATCATTCTGCCAGTCGACCACCATCACCTTGGCCGTCGATCCGCCCACATTCAGATCGAAAATCGTGTTGTGCCCGGATTCGGAATGGAGAATGCGGCGAATCTGTTTGGGGTCTACCGTCACAGCCACAGATGGCTGCATCGCCCCGTAGACAACGGCGGGAATCACTCCCGACACGCGCAGACGCCGGGCGTGATTCTTATTGAATTTTCCCTCGCGGGGAGTTGCGTTGACGACTTCCGGAACGCTGCTCATCGTTTTCTGTTTCCCTTCTAGGTCGCTTCGGGCACGGCGTTGGAGCGCCGCTCCCTTCTCGTGGTGGACATGTTATGCCCACCACACTGTTAGGTTCTGCCCCGCAAAACTGCGGAACGCATTCCCAAGCTTCGCTTCTTCGACTTGGGATCAGTCTTCTGCCTCACATCGATCACCAGCGGCTAATTAAACAACGTGCTAACGCTGGTCTCCATGTGGATGCTCTCGATGGCGCGGCCAATCAGACCGGCAATCGACAGCACTTTAATCTTGTCCGACGCGAGCGCTTCTTCCCGCAACGGAATCGTATTGGTGACCACCAGCTGCTCAAGCCGCGAGTTCACAATCCTCTCAATCGCCGGCCCGGAAAGCACCGGATGGGTCGCGCAGGCGTACACCTTTTTCGCTCCCGCATCGAGCAGCGCGTCCACGGTCTTGATCAACGTGCCCGCCGTGTCGACGATGTCATCGAGAATCAAACAAGTGCGGCCATGCACATCGCCGATCACGTGCATTACTTCTGAAACGTTGATGTCGGTTCGCCGCTTATCGACAATCGCGAGCGGCACCTCCATCTTCTTCGCGAAAAAGCGCGCCCGCTCCACGCCGCCCGCATCCGGAGAAACCACGGTCAGATCGGGCAGATTCAGTTCCCGAAAGTGCCCCACCAGAACCGGGCTGGCGAACAGGTGATCGACCGGGATGTTGAAGAATCCCTGGATCTGCGCCGCGTGCAGATCCACCAGCAAGGCGCGATGAGCGCCGGCGGTAGTCAACAGGTCCGCCACCAGCTTCGAGGAAATCGCGACGCGCGGACGGTCCTTCCGATCCTGCCGCGCATAGCCGTAATAAGGAATCACCACGGTGATGCGGGCGGCGGAGGCGCGCTTGAGAGCGTCAATCATTAT
The DNA here is from genome assembly GCA_963744615.1 of uncultured Acidobacteriota bacterium. Classification (GTDB taxonomy): domain Bacteria; phylum Acidobacteriota; class Terriglobia; order Terriglobales; family Acidobacteriaceae; genus JAKAAZ01. Next base: position 222,233 of record CAVUUE010000003.1, on the reverse strand, counting down.
CAGCAATTCCAGCAGATGCTGGTCGACCGGATAGCAGGTCGGCTGGACGACAAATACATCCGCCCCGCGAACATTCTCCAGAAGCTGGAAATAAACTTCGCCGTCGGAGAACCGCTGCAAACGGCACTCTCCCATCGGTACACCGACGAACTTGCAAATCTCTTCCGCCAGCGGCCGGTTGGAATCGCCGCTGAAAATTTTAAAGCGCTTGTCCTCGCTGTAAGACTTAGCGCGTTTTCGCAGTGCGGCCGGCCGGACATGCTGGACCACGGACGCGTTTCCATCCTCAATAGCAGACTCCGTTACGGGTTGGATTGCTGCCGCTTCCATCGTCAGGGTCGAGCTCCCCCCAGGGGCGTCACTGTTCATCGTTTGAACCTCCAAGCTGGTTGGCGTTGGTGTTCCGAACTGCGTTGCCGCGGATGTTTTCAGTTCCGCGACGCGAATTGAGAGCGAACTGCGTAAAACAAACTGGCTGGGCGACTAGGATTCGAACCTAGACCGAGTGCTCCAAAGGCACTTGACCTACCGTTAGTCGATCGCCCAAAAGTACCCTCTCGCCTGCACTACTGGCCGGCCATGTCGCGCCAGTATTCTGCGCGGCCGATAGTCCTTGTTTCGAACGCTGAAATTCCCTGCTCCGCCAGCCGTTCTACCGCCGCAGCAGACTCTGCCGCGTCAGCGTACAAGCCAAACAGCGCCGAGCCCGATCCAGAAAGTGCCGCATAAATCGCAGACGTTCCGGCTTTGGAATCTTTCTTGAGCGTTTCGAGAATGGCGCGCAGGGAGGGATACTGAATGAAGACGACCTGTTCAAAGTCGTTTTCGATCCCGGCGCGGACAAGCTCGAGAAGAAGATTCCCGGCCCGGTCTTTCTCAGGTCTAACTGGAAAGACACCGGTGGCGTTCGCATGAAACTTCCGGGGCACAGCCAGAGCCGCGGCCCACATACGACCCAACTGCTTCAGCCTATCGGAAGCAGCGTCCCCGGTCAATTTGTTTTCGGCCGTTTGCAGTCGGTCCCAATCGCGAAACGCCTGCGGCGTGGAGACGCCCGCACCCGGAATGGCCAGCACGCAGGCCGTTTCCGGCAGATCCGGCAGAGGGTAGACTTCTTCTCCACGCCCCAGCCCGAGCACCGTTCCGCCGAGCAGAAACAACGGAACATCGGAGCCGGTTTCAGCGGCGATGGCCAGCCGTTCGGCTGGCTCCAGAGCCATTTGCAATTCGTTCTCAAGAGCGATGAGCGCCGCGGCGGCGTTGGCCGATCCTGCTCCCAGGCCGCCCTGCATCGGCAGACGTTTTTCGATATGCACGCTGACCTGGGCGGCGGTTTTGAGCCTGCCCAAAGCAAGGTCGATAGTCTTCCAGCAGGTGTTGCGAACATCGCATGGGACGCGTTTGTCGCTACAGGTAATTGTGATCTGGCTGGCGGCACCGCCTGCCAGCGGTGCGGCTGTCACCTCGACAAAATCATGCGTGGCAAGCGTCTGATAGATCGTCGCCAGCGAGTGGTAGCCATCCGCCCGCACCGGCCCAATCGCTAATCCAAGATTAATCTTCGCGTGGGAACGAACCCGGATGGTCATGCAGAAATGATTTTAGCCGTTTCATACGGCAGCCTAGCCAGCGGATCGCCGGATGCCAAGCCACAGTGCGATGACGCCAATTTCAAAAGTAACGATTCCTGCCAGCACTCGGGACAGTCCACTCTCAAGCACCCACCGCTGCGGATCGACATAGGCGAGGACACTCCACCCGAGCGCCATCACCATCAGCACCGCGACCGCTGTGGCAAAACCGTACGCAGGTGTCGGCCGGTGGGCTCTCCCAGTCTTTGTCTCAGCAGCCTGTAAAGCAACGCTCACCGCCCACTCCTCAGGTACGGGGATTTCAGGTTTTCGCTGGAGCAGATGGATTACGAGCAGATCTGCGCAGGTGCCGCAGGCAGCCAGATGCTCATTTTCCGCATAGGTGAGCTCCGCTATGAGATTCGAGTACATGGCCCGCTGGACACTTTCGCAGATCATCTTGTCCTCGCACATAAGCCCATCCTCTCCCGCATGTGTTCCCGCAACTTCAGTCGTCCCCGGTGCAGATGCGTGCGAACCGTGCCCAGTGGAAGCATGAGGATGACGGCGATTTGCTCATAGGTGCATTCCTCCTGATGGAAGAGAACAAGCACGTTGCGCTCCACCGCACTCAACTCCATCAAAGCGCTCTCCAGTTGGGCCCGCAATTGTTTCTGGCTCAGCGACTGCTCGGCTCCCTGATCTCGGCTGACAAGGCGATCTTCCCACCCGGCCTCCGCATCGCTCAAGGACCGATAACTCTGCTCCCTGCGCTGCCGCTTCCACTCATCCTGCACAACGTGCAGGGTAATCCGATAGAGATAGGTCGTGAGCTTGGCATCTCCACGAAAGTGAGCCATGCCCCTGTAAAGACGCAGGAAAACCTCCTGAGCGAGGTCTTCCAGATGTTCGCGGCTGCGAACCAGTCGCGCTAAAGTGCGAAAGACCATCGCCTGGTGCTCGCGCACAATTTCTTCGAACTCGAGCGTTGTTGGCAAGGTGACTCAGACTGAATTCTCGCCGAGAAGTTTCATCTCTGACGCTGAAACTTTTGCACCGGCCCTCCGGTCCAACGCTGTCAGAAAGTTTGGAGGAATCACTATGGGCCCCTTTAGCGTTCCGGTCGCGGCATTCGCAATGGTTGTCGCCATCATTTTGATTGTGAATATCACCAACTATCACCTGCGTCAGTTGAAAAGTCGCGAAAGGCTGGCGGCGATAGAGAAGGGAATACCGGTGCCGGAGGAGCATTCGCTCGGCGATTTCCCCGATCCGCGCAAGTCCGCGGCAAAGACCCGCCTGGCAGCCATCATTTTGGTTTCGGCGGGAGTTGGAACCGCCATAGCCTTTGCCTCGCTGGCATGGATTCTCCATCAACGCGACGTTCTAAGTGCTGCGGCGTTCGCTGTCATTCCGTTGGCCATCGGAATTGGCATGCTATTCGACTATCGCTTGCAATCCCGCACGTTGGAGGCCGCGCAAAGCCAAAGCGAAATGCGCTGAATCGGCCTTCCGTCTGAGCCGCTCTGGGTGGAGATATGGAGATAGCGAATTCATTGAATATCAAATAAATTCAGGAACCTTTCGGCCCTGCCAACGGTCTAAGTAGTTGTCGGATGCATCCGGCCGCGAACTGCGCCTGGCCGCACATATTGAAGTATTGGCCGAGAGCCTGATACTGTTGAGGTAACCGCATGTCTGCGGCTTTCACTTTGGGAAATCTCGCAGGTGTCATCGGAATCCGGGGGGAGGACGCCGCTCTGACCGCCGAGTTGCAGGCTGGCTCGGAGGAGGCGTTTTCGCTGTTGATCGCGCAGTATCACGCGTCGGTTTTCAGCCTGATCTCCCGCGTTTTGACCGACCCCTCTGACGCCGCCGACATTACCCAGGACGTGTTCATCAAGGTGTTCCGCGGCATTCGCAGCTTTCATGGCGACTCCAGCCTGCGGACCTGGATTTATCGCATCGCTCTCAGGGAAGCTTCGAACCAGCGCCGCTGGTGGTCTCGGCATCGCGGCCGGGAAGTAACGATTGAAGCACAATCAGACGCAGCGGAACAGAATGCGATCTGCCTGAAAGACACACTGGCCGACGAGCATGAATCCCCCTTTGAGACGGCCGCGCATGAAGAGATTCGCGCCAGGGTCGAAGCAGAGCTTCGCAAGCTTCCCGAGCCATTCCGCACCGTCGTGATTCTGCGCGATCTGGAAGGTATGGCGTATGACCAGATCGCGGAGATCCTCGGAGCGCAGCTGGGCACCGTCAAATCGCGACTGGTGCGCGGACGCGCCATGCTGCGGGTTCGACTGGGGGACTTCGTTGCCAAGGCCCAAAGTCGGCCCGGCGTTACCTCCGTCCGGCCCGTGCAGCCCGCCCGGTCGAACGCGCGACGCGATGCCTGCAAGGAGGCGATATGAGTTCTTGTTCGTCTATCCAATCGCAGTTTTCGGAATACCTGGATGGGGCCGTGTCCGGTACGGAAATGCAGTCGATCGCCCTGCACCTTGAGCACTGTCCGGCGTGCGCCGCCGACTTTGCCGCATGCCGGCACCTGCAATCACTGCTTTCCAGCGTGGGTCCGGCAAAACCGCCGGCGGACCTTGGGCTTCGGCTTCGCGTCGCCATTTCGCAGGAACGGGCCCGCACCGCCCGCCACCGCCTCGATGCCTGGCAGGTCTACTGGCAGAATTCGCTGGGTCCGGTGCTGGCGCGCGGCGCAGCCGGCCTTGCGAGTGCGGTCATCTTATTGTGTGGCTTGGGCTTGATGATCGGCACCGTGGCCGCTCCCCCCACCGTTGCAGCAAACGAGGCTATTGCCGAAAGCACCAGCACGCCCCGCTTCCTCTACACGGTTGGCGGCACCGATTCGCGGGCCACTTTTCGCCAGCCCGTGGTTGTCGAAGCGGACGTCAGCAAGACTGGCCGGGTGTACGACTATCGCATCCTTTCCGGCCCACAATCCCCCGCAGTCCGCGAGGAGCTCAACAATTTCCTGCTGATGAGCCACTTCACTCCAGCCCTCTATTACGGTATCCCTGTCCCCAGCCGCGCCGTTCTCGCCTTCTCCGGGATTCCCGGCCGCCGCGGGTGAGTTGCCCCACGCCGCGAACCCCATCGCTCGCCGGATTCCGCGCTCTGCTCATCCGCCATCTGCTCGTTTGCGGTCTGCTTGCCGACTGGCTCGCGATGCCGTGCGCAGCCCAGTAAAATCCGCTTGCGTCACCAGCGTTGTCTGCAAGACCTTGGCCGTCCGAGCCGCCTCGGGCGATTCCCTTTCCCCCGTCGAGCCAGATTTCTGGGATCGTCTTCACTGGCAGACACACCGAATACGGCCATGCGGACACCTGGTATCCATCGTGGGCTGGCTCTCCTACTCCGCAAACTTCACCACTTAAGGATCAAACGGCACCCATTACTCATCTAATCCTCCTGGAAGCGGCTATTGGTGGACCCTCCAGGAAGTGCATCTGCTCGACCCGCGAGATTCGCAGGCTCAGAACAGATGATGTACCGCGGCCTACCGATTCCACCCCGGATTTCGTCCGATAGACAGCACCTGCGAGCGAGTCTCGAGCGGCGTTCCTGTCCAGTTCGTGATATTCTGAATAAGACTGGGGACGTGTGCCTTGGCGTCATACGTACGCCTATCAACTGGCCTGCCGTCGCGGCTTCGACCGCATCCAAAATGTCTCGCCCACGGACACTAGAACTCCTGAAACACCATCTCGAGAAGAGGGGCACCTTTGGCTAACGATAAATACGAAGACGATATTCAGAAATTGATCGACACCGGCAAGGAAAAGGGTTACCTGACCTTTGGCGAGGTGAACGATCTGATCCCCGGCGAAGTGAATTCCGCCGACGATCTGGACGACCTGATGACCACCATCGGGACGCAGGGCATTGACCTGCTCGATGACGTGCCGAAGCTGGCCGCGGAAAGCGAAGAGCTGGACAGCGACGAGAGCGAAGACGTTGAGCTGGACCTTACGCCCGGCGCGATGGAAAAAACTAATGACCCGGTCCGCATGTATCTGCGGGAAATGGGCACGGTACCGCTACTGACGCGCGAAGGCGAAGTGGAGATTGCCAAGCGCATCGAGCGCGGCCAATTGCGCGTCATGAAAGCCATCTCGCGCTCCTCGATCGTGACCCGCGAAGTGATCGCGCTCGGCGAAGACCTGAAGCGCGGAGTCCGCAGCATCAAGGAAGTGGTGATCTTCGATGAGGAAGAACTCACCGAAGAGATTCTGCAGGCCCGCACCAAGGCTACGACTGCAAGCATCGATACGCTGGTAAAGCACTACAAAAAAGTTCAGCAATTGCGGGAGAAACTGGAAGGCATCAACCCCAAGGAAAAAGGCAAGGCGCGCGAGTATCGGAAAACCCGTTGGGCGCTCGGCCGGGAGCAGGTGCTTGTTTCCCGCGCCATCCGCGAGCTGAAATACACCAACTTCGAGCGCAAGCGCCTGCTCGACAAGGTGAACAAAACCGTCGACGCGATGCGCGCGCTCGATCGGCAGATCAAAGCGCTCGACCAGAAACACGAGCAGTCCAAAAGCGAGGAAATGCGCAAAGAATATCGCCGCCAGCAGCGCAACTGCAAGGGCGATCTCGACAAGCTGGAGCTCGACGCCGGCGTTTCCGTTCCCGAATTGAAGCGCACTCAGCGCGAAATGATCCAGGGCGACATGGACGCCGAGCAGGCCAAGCGCGAGCTGATCGAGGCGAACCTGCGGCTGGTGGTTTCAATCGCCAAGAAATATACCAACCGCGGATTGCAGTTCCTCGACCTGATTCAGGAGGGCAACATCGGCCTGATGAAGGCCGTGGACAAGTTCGAGTACCGTCGCGGCTACAAATTCTCAACCTACGCAACCTGGTGGATCCGCCAGGCGATTACGCGCGCCATTGCGGACCAGGCCCGTACGATCCGCATTCCCGTGCACATGATCGAGACCATCAACAAGCTGATCCGCACCTCACGCCAGCTAGTGCAGGAACTGGGACGCGAGCCGACCTCGGAAGAAATCGCCAAGCGCATGGACATTCCCGTTTCCAAGGTGCGCAAGGTGTTGAAAATCGCGCAGGAGCCGATCTCGCTCGAAACGCCGATCGGCGAAGAAGAAGATTCTCACCTGGGAGATTTCATTGAGGATCACCAGGCTGTTTCTCCTTCTGACGCCGTCATCAGCGTGAACCTGAAGGACTATACCTCGCAGGTCTTGCGCACGCTCACTCCACGCGAGGAGCGCGTTATCAAAATGCGCTTCGGTCTGGAAGACGGTTCCGAGCACACGCTGGAAGAAGTCGGCCAGAGCTTCCAGGTAACCCGCGAGCGCATCCGCCAGATCGAAGCCAAGGCCCTCCGCAAGCTGCGGCATCCCTCGCGCTCGCGCAAGCTGCGGGCGTTTCTGGACGGCGTCCGCGAAGCGTAATCGCACAAACTGCAGCCCCAAGAAAAGCCGCTCTCATCAGCGGCTTTTTTCATTGTTACGCCGGCCCGGCTCAAGAAAAGCTACCACTGGCTAAACTGTAGCTAATGGTACGTCTCGATCTATGCACAACAATCGCCGCTCCGTTAGAGCGCTGTTTCGATTTGGCGCGGAGCATTGAAGTGCATCTGCTTGGGACGGAACAATCAGGCGAAGAAGCAGTTGGCGGAGTCACTACAGGGTTGATAGGCCCCGGCCAATTCGTTCCTGAAGCGAAGCCTCTGTCCCCGTCAGATTTCGCTCCGTAGGGATCTCCATAGCCCGGCCGCAGCAGTGCGACCACACGCGTTCCCGGCACTGCTCCAGCCAGCTCCGATGCGAACAGATATTGATATCGCGGCTTAACGAAGGGAGCATCGCCGTGCAGCACGATCACAACCGGTGCAGCCGGATTCGCCGTGCCGGAAACATAGACGCGCCCGGCAATGCGATGACCTGGGGCGCCGACTGCCACGGCGTTGCCTCCTGCCGTTGACACGGGCCGCGATGGCGCAAAAGTGCCGCGAACCGCGATCAGTTGATAGCCCACATAGGCAACCACCATCACCACCACAGCAATGGGAAGAATCATCCATCGACGCTTCGCGACGTTCACTTAGTGCTCCAACGTGATTGATTTCCCGCCTTCGTTCGACCCCGCTTCACAGAACGTCTCGTGCCTGAAGAATGGGTACACGCTGCCAGAAGCGCTTTATCTGTTATTTATCTCATTTCGTTTCCGGACGCTGAAGCGGATGGAGCGAAGGCCAACCGTCCACGATCCGCGAGAGGCTCTAAGAACGCCTGAATCAGCGCGGCCGCATTCGCCTCTGTTGCGGGATCGTCCCCAAACCCTTTCAGCCAGTGGACATCCGGTTCGCGGCGAAACCAGGTTGCCTGCCGTTTTGCATAATTGCGATGGCCTTGCTGCGTGGCGGCTACGGCCTCCGGCAGCGACAATTCGCCCCGAAGAAGCATCGCTGCCTGCTTGTACCCAAGCGATGCAAGCGGTCGGCACTCCGCGCCATAGCGCGCCAGCAAGCGCTCCGTCTCCTGCACCAGCCCCCGAGCAAACATCTCCGCCGCGCGGTCGTTGATGCGCGCATACAATTCCGCCCTCGGCGGATCGAGCCCGAGGCGCAGAACGCGAAATCCCCGCAGCCGATTTCTTCCAGCTTCCCATGCGGCGGACATCGGCTGACGTGCGGCGAGGGTCACCTCGATCGCGCGAATAATCTTGGGCACATCGTTCGGATGAATGCGTGCGGCTGAAATCGGATCGAGCCGCTCTAGAATCCGCGCCAGATACAAATCGCCACGTCGGCCCGCAGTCTCACGCAGCCGCTTCCGCAGTTTCTCCGATCGCTGCGGTCCCGGGAAAAGGCCGTCCAGCAGCGCGCGCAGATACAATCCGGTTCCTCCTGCGACGATCGGAACATGCCCACGCCCGGAGATGGCACACAGTGCCGCACGGGCATCGCGGCTATAGTCCCCCGCGGTATAGGGCTGCTCCGGGGAAACCACATCCAGCATGTGGTGGGGCACTCGCGCGCGATCTTCCGCCGAAGCCTTGGCGCTCCCTATCTCCATTTCGCGATACACGGAAACGGAGTCGCAGCTTACAATCTCACCGGAAAAGCGCTCGGCAAGTTTGACCGCCAGCCTGCTCTTCCCGCTGGCCGTCGCGCCGTGCAGCGCGACGACAAGGGGCAGCGTGGCCGGTGAATCAGCAGCTACCATAAGATCCACCAGCGCGGCAGGAAAATGACGTGCCAGCCCGCGCGCACCGCCGCGAACAGCACGATGGCCAGCGCGATCCACATCAGGCCGATCGCCTGACGGGCCCGCTGCGAGCGCTGTCCCGGAGAAATCATTGGCGCGTAAACTCGCCCGTCTGCTCGTTGTAGAGGAAGTAGAAACGCAGCGCCAGATAGGGCCCTTTGAACTGCGTCGGCAGCGGCGGGAAAGGTCCGGCGCCGACGATCCCACCCCACGCGGCGCGATCGAGCGAGACATCTCCGGAGGGCAGGATCAGCTGCATTTTCTTAATGCTACCGTCCGGAGTAATGATGAACTGAATCGCGACTTTTCCTTTTTTCAGCAGCGGTGGACGCGCCGATTCAGGAATCAGTTCATCCCAGGTGGACTGCGTGGCCTGGACGACCTTATGCAGGTACGGCCCGAAATCCACACCCATGGTGTCGCTCAGAACTTCAACACCGGCCTGCAGCCCCGGGTGCGCCACCGGAGCGCCCTCCCCATTCTCGCCGTTCTCCCCATTCGCCCGCGCAGCGTTGCGCTCCGCCTGTCGAATCATGTCCCCCACCGACATATTCGGCTGGTTTGTGGTTTGCTCCTGCTGGCGATTTGCAGTTCGGTGCTGCGGGGCCTGCTGACGAGCCTGCTCTGTAGCGCTCGGCGCGGAAGGCAGCGGCTGTGGCGCCTGCTGCCGCGGAGCGGCAGACTCCTCGCGCTGCTGTTGCTGTTGTGGTTGCGGTCTCGGTTGCTGCGGTTGCTGCTGCTGGCGCGCCTGCTGTTGCGGTTGCGGCGGAGGCGAAGGTCTTCCGGCCCGACGCATTGCCTGCAGCTCTTCCAGCGTCTTCTGGTCCTGTGTCGGATGCCGGGTCTGCGCCACGTGGTTCTGGTCGGAAATAATATTGGTCGGCTTCTGCGGTTTCTTCACCAGGTCCGGCGGCATGTTCAGGTAAACCTGCTCCGGCGCCTTCTGCGGCGTCACCGGCACAGGATTCACTACCTGCGCACTCTGCAGAAACTTCCAGCGCGGCCCATACAAAATCCACCAGAAGATCAAAAGATGAAGAATTACCGAGACCCAGATCGCCTCGCGCACCCGCGCCGAAAGCCGTGCCCCTTCCAGATCCTCGATCACCTCCAGCAGTTCATGCGGAGTACGCGAATCATAGCGCGTCGGCAAACGATCAAGCTTCGGCTCTATCGGATTCTCGGGCGGGCTCGGGGGCGTTTGCGTTGCTGCCATCGATGATTGGACGACACTGATCCTGATGTTGTTTCAAACCACAGAACAAGCATCGATTTCACGGTACTTCCCCTAATTGTCTCATTATTGGCAGCGCCGGCAGCAACACCTCAGCCATTTACGGCCATGTAGAATCGCCAATGTGAATGCCGTCGTCATCACCGTGAGCGACTCCTGTTTCGCCGGTCTCCGCGAGGACCGGTCGGGGCCCGACGTCTCGGCCCGTCTGCGCGATGCCGGGTTTTCCGTGGATCGCATTTTGATCGTGCCGGATGAACGCGAACAGCTCGCCTCTGCCCTGCGGGAACAGGCGTCTCGAGCGCGGCTTGTGGTCACCACCGGCGGCACCGGTATCACTCCCCGCGATGTTACCCCGGAGGCCACCCGCTCTATATGTGAGCGCGTTCTCGATGGGTTCGGAGAGCTGATGCGCAGCCAGGGATTGAAAGATACTCCGTTGGCTTCGATGAGCCGCGCTGTTTCGGGCACCCTCGGCGAAAGCCTCATCATTAATCTCCCGGGCAGTCCGGCAGCTGCGGTACATTCGCTCGAAGCCGTACTGCATCTGATTCCCCATGCGCTGGCTTTATTGTCCGGAGATACGCGCCATCCAGAGCAGCCGTGAGACCTGGCCGTACAAGCCTGCTCTCCATGTACGATTAACCTGACGTCCCCGTTGAAGACACTTTCTTGATACATAAGCTCCTCACTCACTTTCATCACTGGGAACTGGTGCTGCTGGCCTTCCTGAAGCCGCTGGGGTTCTGGGGCGTCGCCGTTTTAAGTGCGATCGATGCCAGCTCGCTCGCCATTCCCATGGACCTGATCATCGCGGGATACGTGTGGAGCGACCGCGGCCATTTTTGGGTGTACCCCGTTTTGGGAGCGGTGGGCGCGGCGGTCGGCGCGCTGGTGCCGTTCGCCATTGGCAGGGCCGGCGGCGAGCTCGTCCTGACCCGGCGCATGGACACCTTGAAATACGAAAAGATGCGCGCGCGCTTCGACCGTCATCGCTGGTTTGCCGTCATGGTTCCCGCCGCCATGCCGCCGCCGTTCCCCTTCAAGCTGTTTGCTTTCGGCGCCGGGGTCTTCGAAATGCGCGTCCTTCCCTACATGGCAGCCGTGCTCGCAGGGCGCGTGATTCACTACATGGTCACGGCGCTGCTTGTCATCTACTTCGGTCCGGAGATCATGGGCCTGCTGGCGCACGGAGCCAAACGGCATTTGCCGCTGATCCTGATCGCCGCTGCGGCGTTGGCCGTCGCATTCCTGATTTACGTCTTCCGCCGCAGAAGGCGAAATCGGCAGCGGGCGCTTGAAACAGCACCGCCGCTCTAACAACGTTCATGGCTGAATATGTTGGTCGTCGTCGGTATTCATTGCCGCTGCCGCTGGCGATTGCACGACCGGCATGCTGATGGGTCCTGTGATCGAAATTCCGGAAGGCTTCAGCCGTAAATCGAGTACCCGGGTGAAGTCCACGGTTCCAGTCACAGATTGGGACGGGAGCGGGGCGCTTCCCGCCCGGTGAAGATCGCGTCGCGGAACCATCTGGCTGGAGGTGAAGACAAGCGCCTGGTCCCGTATGAGCCCTTGGGCGCTCCATCTTCGGAAATTTCCGACGGCAGCTTCCCGTGGCCCCCCAGTTGAACCTGCGAGACTGCCGTTCAGCCACTCCGCTTTAAACTTTCCGCTGGCATTTTTCGCAAGCTCCGCCGCCGACCACCCACGAGTCCTCAGATCGAGCAGAAGATTCGCCGTGCCCGTCCCCCAACTTTCATTCCACATTGCGCCAACGCGGTCCGGCTGGATGTTGCGGAGGACCGCGCGCAAGCTGTAAACCGGCGCTCCATCCCCCCACTGGATCGAGCCTGTGGGGACCTGAGTCAATGTATCCGGCGTCGGCGATTCCCCCTCCGCTCCCGATATTGTGCCGCCGAATACCGCTCCGGAGATCCCCATCAAATCGGCCCTTCGCCCCTTCATGCGCAGGGTGAGGACAGCATCCTTCAGCGAAACCTGTCCCGCCGACAGTACATCCGCGCTCACGGTCCCGGATATCTCCGGCAACTGCGGCGCGGCTCCCGCCCAGGGATTGATCAGGCTCAGCAAATTGGATTCACTCTGAGAATCGTGAAGGGCACTCTCAAAATGCCCGGCGTTCAGGTTCGGCGTATGCAGCGTGAAACTCCGCGTACATGTGGAATTCGATGCCACGCACGGCGTCTGCCAATGGATGCTGCCGCTGAACGGAATGTGCGCGAAGCTTCCTTCAAGCGCGTTCCACTCCACCGCGCTCGGCATCAACTTTATCTGTGCCGAAGTTAGCTGCAGCGGAACAGGAAACAACCCGAGCCGCAGGGTTGCGTTCCGCACCTGCACGCTGCCCGCCCAATGGGACGATACAAGATTCGCGGACTGATTCAGATCAACGGAGGCTGGCAGCGACTCCAAATCGACGCGCGGCATCCACGTGCTTGCAAACGACAGCGCCATCTGCGCGCCGCCGCGCATCGACTGAACCTCGCCGGAAACAATGGGTAGCTTCAGCGATTCGCCCGCGCGTGCCAACTGCGCCAGATCCGCCACGCCATCGATACTCAGCACGCAGCCGGCGGAGGTCATCGATCCCGTAATCGTCGCCGGAGACGCGCCGCCCATCGAGACATGGAGCGGCGACAGGTTCCAGGTTGGCTGCACGGCCTGATGCGATTCCATCGAGGACTTGATCAGCAGCGGCGACAAAACCAGCGGCCGATCGACACCCGCAAGCTCAAGCCGAATCTGTGGAGATCGGATCGCGCCCGTGCATGCCCTCGGAGCCGCCAAACCGTCCCACTCGCAGTCCGCCTCGCCATTGATTTCCCCGGACCCACTCATGTCCGCAGGCACGCCTGCATTCAGGTGACGAAGCAAATCGAAAAACGATTCCGCCGGAACCCGTTGCAGCGAGATTTTTACCGAAGGCCGCTTGCCGCTTCCCGGCTCGGGATTCCCGGAACTACGCAGCGCCAGGAGGCCATTCCCGATGGGAGCGTTGCATTCCAGCGAATTCAGCTGCGGCTCGTAGCGCGCATAGCGCACGTTGCAATCTGCGGAGAGATCCATTTCCGCCGCCGGAATAAACTCGGCCCGGTGAAACTCCTCCACGGATAAATTGGACTGCAATGTAACATCGGACAGTTTACCCTGCGCGAAAACTGTCCAGTCGAGAGTTCCCCGCCAGCCTTTGTCTTCCCCTTTCAGCAGCCGGTTGATCTCTCCCAGTTGCACACGACGCCACTCCACGCTGGCATGGATGGGCGCGTCCATCAACGGGCCGCCCGTCATCAACGTGCCTTCTCCGCGAATCTGGCCCGCATCCATTACGGTCAGGTCGGTGCGGACAGGACGCGCCTTGATGCGCAGTCGCCATTCATGTCGCGACTCCTTCCATAGCGCCAGATCCGCCTTTTCGAGTGAAAAAGGCAGCTTCTCCGGCCCGAGTTTGAAGTTGATGCGTGCGCCCGTGGCCTCGACATAAGGAAACGGCAGCCGCCTGCCGGGCTGCTCTGATGCAGCCGTGCCGCGCGGTTTCAATGCGGGAGAATTTCGCAGAAGCGATTCAAAGTTCCATTCGCCTTCCGCATTGCGCACCAGGTTCACACTGGGGGCATCGAAACGCAGGCTCGCGATCTCCACGCGCGCGTGCCAGAGAGTGCTGGCCCGCAGGTCCGCCGTGACAGTCTCCGCCATCATCACCGGTTCCGCGCCGAACGTCGGATCTTCCGACACCGTCAGATTGTGCAGCACGAATCCCGGCTGCGGAAACAACTGGAGCTCGACGCCGCTCGCTTCCACGGGCCTGCCAAGACCGGCACTGATTGAACTGACAATCGACCGCCGGAATCGCCCGATATTGATGAAGGGAGGTACAACGATCAAAGCCAGCAGCAGCAGCACGCCCGCCAGCGGAAGCCAATGGAGTCGGTGGCGAGACCTGGCCTGGGCCTCGACAGGAACAGCGGACGAACCTACACGATCAATCATGGATGCACGGACGATTTGTCGTCGCGCTCCCTACAGCACACGATGGAACATCCGATTCCAGCGTGTCTGGTCGAAAAAGTGGACCACGATGTGGCCGAGGAAGCTTATCCGGTCACTCATGGATGTCCGGTCGATCTGGTCCTCCGGCGTAACAAATGACCAGTACACAAACATCGGCCGGCCGATGATGTTCTGCCGGGGCACGAAGCCCCAGTAGCGGCTGTCGAGCGAGACCATGCGATTGTCGCCCATGGCAAAGTAGTCGCCCGGCGGAACAACCAGATCGCCGTTCTGAATATGTGTCGGCAGATCGACCGACCAGGTTGCGGTCACGTCAGAATTCTCCGATGGCGCAACCGCGGGGAAATCGTCGCGATAGGGAAAATACTGGTCGTTTGCATCTCCATCGTCTGACGGTAGCGTAGCGAAAGGCATGTTCTGCGCCTTCCCGTTCAAATACACCACACCGTGATTCAGATGCAGGTGGTCGCCCGGAATGCCGATCACGCGCTTTACCAGGAACAACTTCGGCTCGCCCGGTTTGAAGAAGACAATGATGTCATCGCGGCGAATATTGCGATAGTGAACCAACGGCGCCCAATGCGCCGGCGGCGCGAAACTGATCCGGTCCACCAGCACGTGATCGCCAATCAGAAGCGTCTTTTCCATCGACGAGGACGGAATCTCAAAATTCTGAAATACGAAAGTGATGACGAACAGGCCCACCACCAGAACCGCGCAGATGGAAGCGAAAAATTCGAACGGGGTCTCTTCGTGGCGGGGCTGCAAGTTTTCCTGCGCGAGTTTGTTACCGGCCAAAGTCTTCTCCGTGGAGTTTGCTATCGAATGACGTGGAAAATACGGCCCCAGCGCGCGGACCCAGCCAGGGCGCTCCACCAGGTGTGTTCGTGGGAAAGTCTATCATTGGGAAGACCGGTGATCTCCGATTTCCCCGGCGAGATCACCGAGAAGTAGACGAGAAGCGGCTCTCCAACAATGTTCTGACGCGGCACAAATCCCCAATAGCGGCTGTCCAGGCTGTCATTTCGATTATCGCCCAGAACAAAATATCTTCCTGGCGGAATCACCAGTTCGCCGTCCCGCACATCGCCCTTCATCTCCGTCCACCATGTCGTGCTGACACCCGCATCGGTATAGGTGCGCGTGGGAAACTCATCCCTGAAGGTGCTGGGATAGCTGGCGATGTAAACCGCGAAAGGCTCCTTCTGCGACCGCCCGTCCACGAATACCCTTCCGTGATGTAGGTGGACACGATCGCCGGGAATTCCAATCACGCGCTTTACTAGGTGCAGCGAGTAGTCGACCGGGTAGTGAAAGACCACGATGTCATCGCGCTTCACCGGCTCATAGGCCAGCAGGTGCCGCCAGGGACCGGGATCCGCAAAAATCACTTTATTGACCAGCAGGAAATCTCCGATCAGCAGCGTGCTTTCCATCGAGCCCGAGGGAATGCGATACGGCTGAACGATGAATGTCAGAACGAAGAGCGCCCCAACCAGGAACGTCAGCGTGGTCTGCAGCATGATGAGCACTTCGTGATGGTGAATCACCGGCGCCGAGGCGACCGGAAGCGCGTTGACATGCGTGCTCGATGGGTCCAAAGACGTCCGCTCCGGGGATATCGCGCCGATCGTAGTTTGCGGCTCGCCGGTCATGTAGGGTTCTCCTCCACGGACTCGGCTCCGTCGAGGCTCTGCAGACGTTCGAGCGCCATGCGCGCAGCCTCCTGTTCGGCATGTTTCTTGCGCGTTCCGGTCGCGGACGCCAATGTTTCCTCTCGGCTTTCCGCTCCAGTCATTTTCACGGCTACGACAAAACTCTTGCGATGGTCCGGGCCCGTCTCCGCAGTAACTTCATAACTCGGCTGGCCCAGCCCATGCGCCTGAAAATATTCCTGCAAATTTGACTTGTGGTCCCCCACGCCTTTACCCGAACGCGCCGCCGCCGCAAGCGACTCCAGCTTCTCGTCCAGCAGCCAGACGCGCACCACGCGCGCCGCTTCCTCAACGCCTCCGTCCAGATAAACTGCCGCGATCAATGCTTCCACCGTATTGGCCAGGATCGCCGCCTTTCTCCTTCCACCGCTTTTTTCTTCTCCTTTACCCAGGCGCAAATACTCTCCCAGCCCAAGGCCCTGGGCTACCCGGCCCAGATGCTGACGGCTGACGAACTGAGCTCGCAGGCGGGTCAGCGGGCCTTCAGTAAACTCCGGGTACGTCCGGAAAAGATGCTCCGTCACCACCATGCCCAGCACCGCGTCGCCTAGAAATTCCAGCCGCTCGTTGTCGTCCTCAGGATGAGGTTCCGCCTGTTCCTCGTAGGCGACGGAGCTGTGGGTGAGCGCCAGCTCCAGCCGATCCAGATCGTGAAATCTATAGGCAAGCAACTTCTGTATGCGCTCCAGCAACGAGGCACGATCCACACGGGGCACTTCAAAATCAGTCGCACTCGGTTTCGATGCCTTCACAAGTTCCGGGTCCGGCTGCGCGATTGGGTTACGGGTCAAAGGCGGGTTCGGCTCCTGAATGGATGATATAGCTCAGGTTCGATGAACTCAGCCTAACGTTGAGGCTCGTTCGTGTCGTTCCCGCCGCCATTCTCGCCGTTCGCGCTCTGCCGCGCCTGCGGCGGAGCGAACGGCGCACGCAGCCCCGCTTCCGCAGCCTGGCTGGTATCGGACTTGCCGTCGCGCGACTTCATCGCCGCCTGGTATTCGGCAACAGCCGTTGTGCGGTCGCCTTGCAGATCGGCCAGCCGTCCCAGGTAAATGTGCGACCATGCGATCGTTCGCAGATCTCGCGAAATCTGCGAAGCCCGGGTAAATGCCTGCTCGGCCGCTTCCATTTTGCCGCTCATGATTTCCGCCCGCGCCAAAAGAAATTGCGCGCGTCCCGGATTCCCGGTATGTCCGGCAAGGGCCTGCTGCGCCAGTGCGGCAGCACCCGCGGCGTCTCCGGCGATCAGCTTCCTTTCCCCCTGGTCGAGCATCGCGGAGTCCGGAGCTACAGGTTCAACTACATCCTGATCGGTGTGCGATGCGAAAACGATGTCCTGAACACGCCGCTTTTCAATATCCACGTTCATGCCGTAGATCATCACGCCCACCGCCTGCTGCAGCGTGATGGCGCTCTCCGGAAAATTCCTGAGCTGATCGTAGAAATACTGCGTCAGGATGAATCCCTGGACCATGTCGGAATGCACGGCGTCGCTGCGCACCTTCGCGACTTTATGTTCATACGCGTTTTCAGCGCTATTGATGGCAGCCAGCTGGTTGCGATCGAAGTGCGCGGGAATCTTGTAAGGAGCCACGCCCGTGTCCATGGTATGCGCTTCAATCGCACGAATCATACACTCCGTGACCAGCGACAGAACATCGCTCTTGAATTCATACGGCAATGGAGACGGCTGCACAATCTCGAGAATCGGAGTCAGCTTATCGATCGATGTAGAGCGGGCGTAAATCAGCGGCTCCAGAATAAAGCGAAGATATGTGTGCTTCACCGGATTCAGGTCGATCTTCCCGTTCACCGGGGATTCCACAACGATGTAGTCGCCGCCGTAGACACGCGCGTTCCTCTCGCCGGGGCCGATCAGCGGCTCCAGCAGCACCAGAAAACGACGGGGGCCGTAGGTCGGCGGCGGCTGCTTCAGATACAGATCCGTCTGCACCAGCATCTGTGCCAGCGGTGCATGCACCTGGGTCACTTCCGCTTCATATGCGGCATGGTTCAGCACCCAGATCAGGTGCAGGCCGACCGCTTGTGCAAAGTCCCGCAGATGCGGAGCCAGATCGACCAGCGGGGCCGCGTCCGGCGGCAGATCGGACGGGGGCACGTTGGGCGTAAGCGCCGGCGGCGGCGTCAGAAAAAGCGCAAGCGAAATATATGCCGCGAGGTTCAGCTTGTTGCTGTTCAGCGTGTGCGTCTGGATGAAGGAACAAACGCGATCGCGCGACTCGCGCGCGGACTCCGACTGCTGCAGCGCCTGGTTGATGTCGTCGCGAACCTTCTGGCGAACAGGGTCGGAGATCGACAACCCCTCGTTATACCCGCAGGTGTTCAACGCCGCCATCACATCGAACAGCGACTCCGAAGTTTCCAGTGAAGTCGAGGGGCCCGTCGGATCCACCACCGCCGGCGGCCTCTGCTGAACTGCGGGAGCCGCATGGGTCGAGAGATCGCCTTCCGATGGCTGTGCCGCTGGCGTAGAGGTAGAGCTAGAAGAAGAGGAGCTGCTCGGCAGTTGCGGGGCCTGGCTGGCCGGGGTCTGCGCTACCAGTGATACCGCCAGAACCGACAACCCGATAGAAACCCCGAATAGCCGAAAGCCGAAGCGTACTGCGTGCCTGCACTGCATAGATTATTCTTAGCGGAATCAACTTCAGTCTATGCATCCGCCCATAGCAGGGTCAAACCAGCCTGCAGACCATTACCGCTGCATTTTTATAGGGGCAACTGAATGACGTCCGCGAGCCCCTCCGCAAGATGATCCATGTCACACCGAAAGGCGCCAGCCTGCTCGCGCGTTCCACATCGCTCAGCGAATCCAGATCTTTCTCCGCCGTGCTCTCCCTCATCCACGTCGGCGCAAGCTGCGGAAACACCGCCGCCGTGCCGCCATCCTTCCAGTAATCGGCCAGCGAACTGCGTTCCGCCATGGCGCGGAAGACGTGGCCGTCCTCGCCCGGCAGTGCAATATAGTCCGCGTCCATCGCGAAAATCGCGTTTGCCGGCGTCTTCGCACGCGCCCACAGAAACGCCTGTGCCCATTGGTTGCGAGGCGTGCGCCAGGGTAGCTCGAAGTGATTTGACGCCGGATACGCGCCAAGCTGGACCGCCAACATGACAGCAGAGATCGCCACCAGCGTGACAGCCCAACGCCAAAGAACGCGCTTCAAAAAATATTGTCCAACCAAGCCGCCAAGCGTCAGAAAAAGTACGAAGTAAATTACATGGAACGTCCGTATCGTCTGAATGCGCGCGATCAAATGAGAATGGCTGTCAGGGCGGGAATACAGCATGGAAACCACCACGGCCGTCAGTCCTTCCGCAACACACGCCCCGGCCAGCGCAACCGCCGGCTCCTGAAAGCGAAACTTTCGCCATCGGCAGAACAGAAACAAAAGCAGCAGCGGCGCAATGATGCCAACCAGCTCATACCATTCCCAGCGCTCGAGAAAAAAATAGCGGCGGCTCAGCACCGCACTGACATACGCGCTCGTCTCCGCCACATTGCGTTGCCACTGTTGCAAAGCTGCTCCGCAAGCCACTGCACCTGCGGATAATGCACCTGCCAGCGACCACCGCTCCTGCTCAACCAGCCACAGAAACAGCAGAAAACCCGCCGCATAAATCGACATCAACGGATGAAATAAACCGACCAGCACCAGATACAAAGCCGCCACACACGGCCTGCGATCCAGGCAGGCGCAGACCGCGAGCAGCGTTAGCGGCGCGGAAAACGAGCGGCTCGTCACGTAGGGGTCCATCAAAAACAGCGCACTGCCCGCCACCGGAATGGTCAGCAGAACCGCGACCAGCGCCACGGATCCCCAGCGCGCCGGCGCACCCTCGAAACTCCGCCGCGCCACTTGCCAGCAGCTATAAAGCAGAAGCCATGTGGTCGCAAACTGAATAGCCACCAGCAAAGCCTCGATGGGCAAATGTGTCAGCCGCACCAGCTCCGCCACAGCGCGTGGAAAAATCGAAAGCCGCGCATACGGAAGAACAAACGCGGAATCGTGCGAATACATTTTGGGACTTATTGCGAGCTTGACCCCCGCAACGTAAATGCCCGCATCCTCCGCGTAAGGGTGATAGCCGCAGATCGCCGTCGCCAACCCTGTCAGCGCCAGCAATACGAGCTGCACCGGAGCGCTCTCCAGGCGCCTGCCTCGCACCCTCAAGCTTCCCGCAGCGCGCGGTCAAGCGCAATTTTTTCCGTCATCAATTCCTGCACGGTCACGATGTCGCCGCGAGCTTCGGCTTCCGCCAGTAGACGCCGCAGCTCGCGCTGTCGACGTTGCAGCCGGCTATGCCCCAGCGAATGCACTGCCTCTTCCACCTGCTCAGGAAGAATTTCCTGCGAGTTGTGGAGCAGCACGGAGGCCAACCAGTGGCGATTTACCTCGTCCAGCGCAAGATCAAACGGGTTCGAAATGCTTTCGGCAGCAACGAATGCGGCCAGCAGCGATGCGGCCGAAAGGCCCTCATATAGATGGGGATCCTCCGCCAATCGCTGCCGGGCCAGCTCCCGCGCCGGCAAACCCACCGGCAGCGTAAGCGCGCGCAGCAACAGCCTCTCCGCCTCGCTCCAGGCAGGAATGACCGCATTCGAGCGGACATCGGACCGGCGCGCAAATGCCGCCTGCTTCAGCTCCTGTCGCAGCAGGGCTGAATCAATGGCCAGTTTTTGCGCGGCATCCGCGGCAAATTCATCGCGGGCAATGCGGCTGGGAATGTGCTGCATATGGGGCAGAAGAAAATTCAGCGCCTTCACCTTGGCGTCCGGCGTCACCGGCGGAAACATTGCGCGCGCCCGCTCAATCAAATAGTCGCTGTGCCGCCGCGCCGCCCGCAATGCCGCGACATAAGCTGCCGTTCCACGTTCGCGCACATAGCGGTCCGGGTCGAGCCCTCCCTCCAGCGTAACCACCTTGACGCTGAAGCCCTCCTCGATCAGCAACGCGATCGATTTCTCCGCCGCGTTTGCGCCCGCCGTGTCGGGATCGAAGTTCACCACCACCTGCCGCGTGTGCCGCGCCAGCAATCGCACCTGTGCCTCGGTGAAAGCAGTGCCGCTGGTTGCCAGCACGTTGGTGATGCCGGCCATATACACGGAGATGCAGTCCATCTGGCCTTCCACCAGCAGCGCGAACTCATACTGCCGGATCGCCGCCTTGGCCTTGTCCAGGTTGAAAAGCACATGGCCCTTCGTATAGAGCGGCGTCTCCGGCGAGTTGATGTATTTCGCTCCGGCCTTGTCCTCGGTTTCAAGCGCCCGCGCCGTAAATGCGATCACGCGGCCCGCTTCATTGCGAATGGGAAACGTGATCCGCTTGCGAAAGCGCGCATACAGTGCGCCGGAGCCGCCTTCGCTCTGTTCCTTTGAAGAAAACAATCCGCTGCCGCGCAGTACCTCCTCGTCGAATGCCGGCTGAAACTTGTCGCGCATCGTTGAAAAGGAATCCGGCGCGTAGCCAATGCGAAACGCGGTGATCGCATCCGCCGTAACTCCCCGACCGGTCAGGTATTCTCGCGCCCGCGCCGCTTCCGGCGACTGGAGCTGCTCTTCAAAATACCGGCACGCCTGGTCCTGAATTTCTAGCAGCTTCGAGCGCAGGCGCGATGCCTGCGCTTCCTCAGGTGAGGAGAACTCACGCTTCGGCAGCGGAATGCCGCACTTCTGCGCCACCATCCGCACCGCCTCCGGAAAGCTCACGTTCTCCATCTTCTGCACAAACGTGAACACGTCGCCCGACTGGCCGCACCCAAAGCAATGAAAAAACTGCTGCGCCGCCTGCACGTTGAACGAGGGCGTCCGCTCCTTGTGGAACGGGCAGAGCCCCTTGAAACTCTGCGCGCCGCCTTTGCTCAGGCGCACATATTCGCCGACGATGCGGACAATGTCCGCCTGCTGCTTCACGGATTGCGCGAACCCATCTGCCATGAATAAGAGAAGTGTATCGGGAATGGATCAAAGCAGAAGAATTGCGGGGATTTCACCATAATTAAAATTTGTGTCGTCCCGACCGGAGCGCAGCGAGTTGGAGGGACCCGCGTTTGCGTCGAAGCAAAAGGCTACAATCCCCCGTACCAGTCGTAGCCTTGCGTGGCCCAGTAGTCCGGCGGCTTCTCGTTCGTGTAGGTAATTCTGGCGATCTGCTTGATCTGCTTGTAACCGTATTTCAGAGGCATCGCCAGCCGCAGCGGAGCGCCGTGCCCCGCACTCAACGGCACGCCTCCCATGCTGTAGCAGAGCAGCGTCTGCGGATGCATGAGGCTCGCCATATCGTAGCCGCTGAAGAAATCTCCGCCCGGCGTTACCATCGCGGCGTATTTCGGCAGGCTCCCGTCCGCATTCAACTTCGGCGGATATGCCTTCAAAAACTCGCGGAACCGCGCGCCTTCCCACTGGCAGATCTGGCTCCAGCCTTCAATGCATTTGAACTGCGTCACCATCTCCAACCGCGGCAGCCTGTAAATGTCGGTCATGGTCAACAGAATCCCCGGCGTCTTCCTCATCCCGGTACTGGGCGGGGCGGCTTTCTGCGCCGCGCTTTCGCCTTTTACGTCCGCACTCTGGGAGCTATCCGCCGCAGGATCATCCGCCGCTGATGCACTCTCATCCATGGAGCGATAGTTCCACATGTTCAAATCTTCGGTGAACTGCGGATAGCGCTCCGGTCGATCGAGGCCGACTACCTGCAGCCGCCAGCTATCAAGCGCCAGATCATTCAGGCCGACATCGCCATTCACACGCAGCATCGTCGCCCGGCTGCGGGGATACGTCGGAGCGAGAACGCTTTCCTGGAACAGTGTCTTGTTGATTGCGGCGTTCGCATCCTCCGCCATTCGCAATGGCTTTTGCAGCTGGTCCACTTGCGGCGCATGGTCGAGCCACTCATAGGCGGCGACCGCCGCCAGCGCCGCAGCGCCGCCGATCAAAAAACTGCGGCGCGACTTCCGCGCCATTGCGCGACGAACCTCGTCGTCCAGTTCTTCCTGGTTCTTCGCGTGCGAAAGATGTACCGGAGAGTTCATACCCCGTCCTCCCCTGTTTTTACGGATGACGCCGCGAGCGGCGCAACCTCAAAGCCCGTCACCATGGCTTGAAAATTGTTCCATCCGGCGAGCACGACCTGCACCACATGGATCACGAAGAAGATGCAGAACCCCATCGTCAGCCAGAAATGCAGCCATCGCGCCATCTCATACCCGCCCATCAGTATTGTGAGCCAGTGCAGCGTGGTCGGTTTGTAGATCGCGAATCCGGTAACCAGAGAACCCGCTCCCATCAACACGACCAGCGAATAAGCGATCTTCTGAGCGCCGTTGTATTTTTTCTGCGGCGGCAAGCCGCGGCGAATATGCAGATCGTGCAGCGTCACCCGCCACGCCTCCCCGAGCGAATGCCGGTCGGGAACGAACTCGCGCCACGCCCCGGAAACCGCCATGTACAAGATGTAGACCACCCCGTTGACGGCGAATATCCACATGAAGAAAAAGTGATAGCCAAGCCCCGTCGGCAGCTTGAACGTGCCGTGGATTGCATTCCAGAAGCCCACAGGAAAAAGCCGCACCAGCGTGTGCCTGCCCAGGCCAATCCGGTACACCTCGCCAACGTGGCCGACGTATGGAATCGAGTCCGCCCAGTAGATCAGCAGTCCGCTCCAGATCATCGTGAACAGAATCGGGAAGTTGATCCAGTGCATCCAGCGGATCGCCAGCGGATGCTTCGCTGCCAGTTGGATCGAAGGCGTTGGCGGAGCGGGCGGCTCGGTGGCCAAAATCTCCGCCTCTTCATCGCAGGCTTGGAATCACCCGGTCGGGGAGTTCGGCTTGTGGCCCGTCGTCGCTCACACCATCGTCGCTCATGCGATTGCTATTGAATCATAGGCGGAGGACGTTTGGAATGTGGAATCCAGGCTAATGTTTTCGTTCATCACAAGGGTGAGGACAGTAATATCGTCCTGCTGTCCGAACTGGCGTGCGGCTTCGGCGATGGACCGCGCGGACTGCCCGCTGATCTTGCGTGTGCGCTCGAAGCCGAACAACTCACGGCTCGAATTCATGGCTTCGACCACGCCATCGGATAGGAACGTCAGCATGTCGCCCGCCGCAAGAGGAAACGTGGATTCGCTGTACTCGGTCTCAACGATCCCAAGCGGCAGACCGGAATCCAGGACCAGTTCTTCTCCGTTGCAATACGGAGCGAGATGGCCGGCATTCGCAACCGTGACCAGCCCGTCCCGCGCCGAGATCCGGGCGCAGATACACGTGATGAAGCCCGCCTCATGAGTCCCCACAATCTGCCGGTTCAGTCGTGCCAGCAAGACCGCCGGGCCGAGACTCTCCGAAGCCAGCGTGCGCAAAGCTCCGATGGCCAGCGCGCCCGTCATCGCCGCCTTTAGCCCCTTGCCGCTCACGTCGCCGACCACCACGAGTATCGAACCGTCTTCCTGTTCAAGAATCTGATAGAAGTCGCCGCCCACTTCTTCCGCGGGTAAATACGCCGCCTCCATCTGATAGCCCACCACAGCGGGCAGCGAGACAGGCACCAGGCGCTGTTGAATCTCGCGCGCAGCCTCCAGCTCCGCAGCGGAGCGCGCCTGCTCCCGGTTGACGCGCGTGAAGCGGGAAAAAATGACGATACTGATCGCCAGCAGGAAAAACAGGTCCGCGATATCGAAAGACTGCAACATAAATCCGCCGAAAGTTGGGGAATGCAGAAGCCAGCCTCGCGTCCATCCGAAATAGCCGGCCACAATCGTAACGTCGTTGAGTGCAAGCGCGGTCATCGACAATAACGTTGGCAGGATCAGCCATCCCGCTTCGCGATTTCCTCGACGGAACCAGACCAGCAGCAGGATGGCCAAACCGATGCCGGCCGGAGTAAGCGCCAGCACTTCAACGACATTGACGAACGCCCGGGTGATGATTCCGTGCCAGGCTGGGTACGTCACAAACAACGGTATAACCAGCAGCAAGGCCTCGCAGAACCGCCAGGGCCGGTTCACTCGCTGGCCAACGAAGCTGAACGTAAACTCAATCAGCGCGATCGTGCAGAGACACACCGTGGGGTCGGCGAGAAGCCAATTGGCGGAAAAAGGCAGGAAACTGCTCACAGCAGTCAGCTCGAATATTCCAGTCCCAATCCCAAGCAAAATGAGGAACAGCCCCAGCCAGAGATATTCCCGGCGCTGTCTCTCGAACCAGAAGAGCGCCAGCACCGCCAGTCCCGCCAGCGCGACCAGCAGGTTGATGACGACTCCGATGATTACCTGATTCAGCCGGTCGCTCTCCCCCGTCCGCCGCAAATGTTCGATGGCGGCAGTCGTGCCCAGATCGACCTTCCACGCGCCCCGGTCTGCAATGAACATCGAGGTTTTCGGGACGTAGGTCCGCAGCGCAACCTCCGCTTCCCCGCCAATGTCAGGCAGCGCGATCGTCGTTTCCTTCGGGTATGTCATGAGAAGGGAAGATTTCAACTTCGGGCCCCCCAGCCGCTCTCCGTTGACATATACCTCGTACGTTCCGTCGCCGCCAACAATTAACAGCGCCAGTGGCGGATGCTGCGCCGGAAGCTGCACGCGCAGACGGTACCACTGCCACCCGGCCGCTGGGTGGCTCCGATCCGGGAACGAAGCTATCTGCCATTTGCTGTCGTCGAATTCAGGCTGCGCATACGCAGCATTGTCGCCGGCTTGGACGCGCCAGCCATCGTCGAGATGAATGCTCCCGTCTGGCCAGGGAGCAACTTCCACGGTCTGCGCGACGGCGGGGAAAGAGAACACAACGAGCAACGAAAGGATTGCCAGACAATAACCCACCGACCGCGCTTCCATCCGTAAGACCCTGCAATTACGCATAGGCTTCTTTCGTTACGTCAGTGTCGGTACAGCGAGTTGAATAAAATTCAGTCGAAAATTCCTATGCCAATCGGCTGTCCCAAGTCGCGCTTCTGACCTGCTCTAACCGCCTATGAAGGCTTATTCTTCTCCCGAATCGGCCGCGCCGGGATTCCTGCGCTCACCGTTGACGGCGGCACGTCATGCGTCGCCAGGCCCATCGCGCCCAGCATGGCATCCTCGCCGATTCTCGTTCCAGCAAGCACCGTCGCGTGATACGTGACCCGCGCCCGCGGACCGATCTCCGTCGGACGGTTGGTCACGTCCGATGCGTCGTTGATGTCGTGCGTGTGGCTGTAAACATTCGCGTAATCGGAGATTGAAGATCCCTCGCGCACGATGATCTCGCCGCGGTCGTCGAGCAGCACAAATTTGTGGATGGTGCAGTTGTCTTCAATCGTCAGGTTGTAGCCGAAGCTGAACTCGACGCCGTGGAAGATCTTCACGTTTTTCCCGATGTGCTTGAAGATGTGCTTGCCCAGCATGCAGCGAAAACGAAATCCCAGCCAGTGGTTCAAGCCCACCGGCGAGCGGTCGTACATCTGCCAGAACCAGATCAGCGGCTTCACGCAGGCATATTTCACTGGATCAAGATCGCCGTAGTATTCCGGCTCGAGCGTCGCATTGCGCGGGTCGAGCGAGAGCTGCAGCACGTTGAACGGCAGCTCGGTCATCATGTTGAAGTTGAGCTTGCCCCCGTGCGGCCGTCCCAGGTAGAGCTGATGCAATTCGTCGCGAACGATCTCCGCCCGGATCTCAGGCTTGCGATGGCGCGTGAATTCGTCATCAAGGTGCGTGATCCAGCGCGTGTACGCAGCCTCGGCTTCCGGCGTCGGTTTCAGTTCGCGATATTTGAAGTGCGGCATGGATTCTAGTGTATTGTGTCGGAAATGTCGGCGTCCTCGCCCGGATGTCAAAGCGAGACCTTCAATTGCGGCGGATCGCAAACGCGCTTCAGGCCCGCCCCAAATTGAGTTCGCTCGCTGTGTTTTCTGTTCTAGTATGATCGTCAACTGCCGAACTTATGAAAATGCCGGATTCTACTTCACAAAATGTTCCTGTGGGCCAATTCACGCGGCGCAGACTGCTCAAGGGTGCGGCCAGCCTTGCCGCCGCTGCGGCGGCGGGGGCGCTGATGCCGCCGAACCTGCAGCGTGCTCTGGCGCAGGTGCGATCGGACAAAGACTCGCTGCCGGGCTCGATACGCGACATTAAACATGTCGTCATCCTGATGCAGGAGAATCGCTCGTTCGACCACTACTTCGGCACGCTTGCGGGTGTCCGCGGGTTCGACGATGCCAACGCCCTGAAACTGTCGTCGGGCCGATCCGTCTTTTATCAGCCGGATGCGGTGAATCCGCGCGGATATTTGTTGCCGTTTCACCTGGACACCCGGGCCACCAGTGCGCAGAAGATTCCCTCTACCAGTCACGCATGGGCGGTACAGCATGAGGCATGGAACGGCGGCAAGATGGATCGATGGCTGCCGGCGCATCGCAAAGCGGACGGAGTGAACGGCCCCTACTGCATGGGCCACTACGACCGGACGGATATTCCGTTTCATTTTGCGTTGGCGGAAACATTTACTATCTGCGATGCATATTACTGCTCGGTCATGGGTCCCACGCACCCGAATCGCATGTACCTGATGACCGGAATGATCGACCCCGACGGTCGCGGCGGCGGTCCCCTGCTGAACAACAGCGCGCCCAAGGATGGATTTACATGGTCCACGTATCCCGAGCGGCTGGACCAGGCGGGCGTTTCCTGGAAGGTCTACCAGCAGCAGGACAACTTCGGATGCAACGTGCTGGAATATTTTCGAGTGTTCAAAGAGGCGCCGACAAATTCATCTCTCTACCGGAGAGGCATGGTGCGCGGGCCGGAAGGCCAGTTCGAGTACGACGCGATCAACGACAAGCTGCCCACTGTTTCCTGGATCATTCCCACCAGCTTTCAGTCGGAACACCCGGACTACATGCCTGCCGACGGAGCGGCTTTTATCGCGAGCAAAATCGACGCCATCGCCGCCAACCCGGAAGTTTGGGCGAAGACCCTATTCATTCTGAACTACGACGAGAATGATGGAATTTTCGACCATGTTGCCCCTCCCGTGCCACCGCCGGGCGCCGCGGACGAGTTCGTCCAGGGCCTCCCCATCGGCGCAGGATTTCGCGTTCCATGCATCCTGATTTCGCCCTGGACCGCCGGGGCATGGGTATGCAGCCAGCCGTTCGATCACACGTCTGTGCTGCAGTTTCTGGAGCGCTTCACGGGCGTCCGCGAGCCGAACATCACTGACTGGCGCAGAGGCAGCTTTCGGCGACCTGACCTCCGCGTTTCGCTTTAAAAATCGCGGGCAGCAAGGCTCCCGTGCTGCCCGATACAGCGGGCCTGTTGAACCTGGCGAAATACGAGTCGGCTTACCTGCCAAAGCCGGTGCTCCCGGGCAGCGAACAGCGGTTTCCAAAACAGGAAAAGGGTTCCCGCAAGCGCGTTTAGCGCTCGTTCTGCTCAGACGCGAATCGCGGAAATATCCAGCTCGACTTTCAGTTCGTCTCCAAGCAGGACCCCGCCGGTTTCGATCGGCGCATTGAAGCTGACTCCGAAATCGGTGCGCTTGATTTTCGTCGTAGCCGACGCGCCGACCCTGATATTTCCGTATGGATCTTTGGCTTCGGCGGTGGGGCCTTCGACGTCCAGAGTGACTTCTTTCGTGACTCCGTGAACCGTCAGGTCGCCAGTGACTTTCCATTGGCCGTCGCCGGAGGGCGCGACTCTTCGACTCTTGAACGTGATGGTCGGGATACTTCTGGACGTCGAGAAAGTCGGCGCTCCTCAGATGCTCGTCCCGCTTCTCATCGTTGGTGTTGATGGTCTTCGCGTCAATAACAGCATCAATGCTGGATAGGGTTGGGTTGTCGGCATCGTATTCGACGGTGCCGGAAACGTTGCGGAAGCCTCCGCGGACGTTGGTAATCATCATATGACGCACGGTAAATTGCGCGTTGGAATGCGCAGGGTCGATCTTATATGTCGTTTTCAAGGTGTCTCCTTTTGGCTGGCAGTAGGAATGGAACTCGCTGCAAAGTAGATGTGTTGGAACGCCTGAAGGATGCGATTGCGCGTTGATTGTAGCCCGTTTGGGAATTCTGACGGGCCATCGACGAATGACAGGACGTCGACCAAGGTGGATCACGATAAGATTTTTCCATGGACGTGATCACAACTGATTTGCCCGGGGTGCTGCGCCTGCGCCCAAGGATTTTCTCCGATGATCGCGGCTGGTTTGCCGAGACCTGGAACGAGGCCAGTTTCCGGGAAAAGGGCCTGCCCGGCGGATTCGTACAGGACAACCAGTCGCGATCCTATAAAAACGTGCTGCGCGGGCTGCATTTTCAGTTGCAGCATCCTCAAGGCAAGCTGGTGCGCGCTGTGGCGGGTCGTATCTTCGACGTCGCCGTGGACATCCGCCGGTCGTCGGCCTGTTTCGGCCGCTGGATCGCGGTGGAACTGGACGCTGAAGTGCCCGAGATGCTGTGGATTCCTCCCGGATTTGCCCACGGATTTCTGGTGCTGTCCGAATCAGCCGACGTGCTATACAAGACGACGGATTTCTACTCCGCGCCCTCGGAGCGCACGATTCTCTGGAACGATCCGACTCTGAGAATCGCGTGGCCTCTTTCCGCCGAGCCCATCATCTCCGCGAAGGACGCCGTGGGAACCGCACTGGGACAGACGGAGTTGCCGAATTCCTGAACGAAGTGAGTAGATACTGCTGTGTCACCGGCCGCAGTGGAAAAGTTCCCGGTGAGCGCCAAAACGCCGGGGCGCTTCGCCACGCTCGATAGCGGCACAAGTCCCCGATAATTCGAGCCGCACTCAAGGATTCCTGGGTTTATGGCGGTTCTGACCGCCTCGGCCCCTTGCCCGGCCCAAATTCCCATCCTCGATCGGCCCACCAGACCCCGTAATTGTCCAGATTACTTAAGTTTTTTTCACGTTCCATTTTCCTGAAATGGGATACACTCAGGCAGCATTTCGTGAAGCGCAATTTAGATGATGGGGTTCGGTCCCTGGCTGGCTCGGATTTTCCGGGGCTGCTGCAGACCGAAAAGAACAACTGTTTTCGCCTCTCGGACAGGGAAAAATGTAGCTCCCTGCCTGTTCCGACGACTGGATGCACGGCCTGCTGGGGCAGTGTAGGGCCCTTCAATTCAGCTTTGATACTGTCGCGGCGCAGGTCCGGTTACGCAGTGCTCACCGGCTTGTCATTATCCGGCCGCCCTGTAAACACGGAATAGCGTGGCGTTTTCGTCGCTTATTCCGGTCAGTCGCGCAACCGGTACACGGGTCCAATCCCGCGGCCCAGAGAGCGCCGAGCATTCTATTTTCATCCGAGGTCTTCATTTATGTCACGATCTTCCCTCCTCCCGGTCCTCCGTAGCAGTTACAGCGCCGTTGTTGGCGCGGTTTGCCTGGCCACCATGCTTACAGCCGCAACCGTCGTCCGTGCGCAAGGTTTGTATCATGCGCCCACTCCTCCCGTTCCCGGGACCCTGCCCACCGGCGCTACGCCGCAGGGCGTGGCTTCTGCCGACTTTGCGCTTTCCGGCTTTCAAAGCCTGGTGGCGACGAACTACGGAGACAATCATATGAGGGTGTACCTGGGCAACGGCTCAGGCACTTTTGCGAACGCGGTAACGTACAAGACCTGCACCGGACCGTCGTCGGTGATCGCCCGCGATGTCAATAATGACGGGTACCCTGACATTGTGGTTGCATGTCCAGGCGTCAATTCTGTCGATCTGTTCCTGAATAACGGCGCCAGCGCACCGGGCACTTTTCCGGCTACTCCAGCGGTGCTGCACGTCCCCGATCCCGTGGCTATGGTTGCGGGTGACTTCCTCGGCAATGGTTATGCCGGTCTGGCGGTCGCGAGCGGCAGCGGTGGATTTAGCGTCCTGACAAATCCCACTGGCAATAGTGTCGTGATGAGCACCACCCCCACCCCGGGCACTTTGACTGGGATTACAGCCGGCGACTTCAATCATGACGGCCATCTCGACGTGGCCGTGTCCGACAGTGCCAATAACAACGTCCACGTCTTCTTTGGCGACGGCACCGGTAACTTCACCGCAGCCGGCAGCTACTCCGTCGGGCACCAAACCGAGCGGAATCGCGACGGCGGACTTCAACCACGATGGCAACCTGGATCTGGCCGTGAGCAACGCGGGCAGCAACAATGTGAGCATGCTGCTGGGCAGCCCAAATGGCACATTCGCCATCCAGCCAAATCCCCAGGCGGCCGGCGTAGACCCCATCGGACTTACCGTGTCGGACGTGGACAGTGACGGCAATGCGGACCTGGTCGTCTTCGACGCGAAGAACACATCTTCCGCCACCCAGGGCGCGTACGCAGTGCTGCTGGGCAACGGTGACGGCACCCTGCAAACTCCGCAGATTTCGAATTTCAGCGATGTCCCGGGCGTAGTTGCTGCGGTTGGCGACCTGAATCGCGATGGCAAACCGGACCTGGCGATCGCGCAGCAGAACAGTGACTCCGTGCTGCTGTTGTTCAACAACACGCTGCCGACGCCGTATCCGGGCGGCCGCAGCTTTGCTGCCGGAACGAACGCAGCCGCGGGCAACGGAAATATGGCGGACGGTATCGCCTCCGGAGATTTCAACCGCGATGGTCAGCTCGATGTGGCCGTCTCGTACCTTCAGGCCAATGACCCCACCAAGCCGCTGACAAACGGATACATCCGCGTGTTGCAGGGCAACGGAGCCGGCGGGTTTAGCCTGAGCGGCACGTACCCAGTGGGCCAACAGCCGTACTATGTAGCTTCCGCCGATCTGAATGGCGACGGCTTCCCGGACCTGATCGCGGTCAACTCCTCCGTGAACAGCGCAACGGGCACAATCAGCGTGCTGTTGAACAACGGCAAATCGGGAAACGGCACCTTTGCCGTGGCGGCGACCTATACGGTGGGGCGCCTGCCGTACCAGGTAGCGATCGGAGACGTGAACGGCGATGGCTATCCCGATCTCGCCGTCACCAATTATGGAGCAAATACGGTCTCCGTTCTCTACGGATCGAAATCGGGAACGTTCACGGCCGGGCCAACCCTAACCACGGGAGTCAACCCTTATGGAGTCGTCATCGCGGACTTCCAGCATGACGGACACCCGGACATCGCGGTCAGTTGCTTCCACGATGACACGCTTTACGTGTTTCCCAACAATGGCAGCGGAGCCTTCGGCTCGCCTTACACGTACAGCACCGGCTCGGGTCCGATGGCTCTGGTCGCGGGAGATTTCAATCGCGACGGGAACCTGGACATCGTAGTTGCGAATGCGACCGGCGGCCCAGCGGGTGACACGAACCCGGCAACGACGGGTAACAATGTTTCCTTCTTTGGCGGCAAGGGGGATGGAACATTTCGGACAGGCGTCTTCAGCCCGTCACTGAACTTTCCCCAATCCATCGCGGCGGGGGATGTTAACGGTGATGGAATCCTAGACATCGTCGGAGTAGCCCCTAACTTCAACAAGGTCGAAGTCACGCTGGGCAAGGGCGACGGCACCTTCGGCACCACTCAGCAGCGGGCTCAAGGAGAATTCACCGCGGCCAAGCAGCCTTGGGCGCTTGCCGTCGGCGACTTCAATAACGACGGTCAGCTTGATATCGTGACGGCGAACACCTACAACCAGGTGAACATCACGATCCCGGCCTATCAACAGCGCTACATGACGCAGTATCCGCCGGTACGCGGCGGCGTGCCCAGTGTCGATCTGTTGCTGAACGAGTCGGCTGCGAACATCACCCTGGCGGTCTCTCCCAACCCGGTTCGGTATAACAACTCGGGAGTCACTGTAACCGCCAGCGTCCAACCGGCGCTCGGCGGCACAACTCCGACCGGCTCGGTAATTTTTGAAGACGCCACCGGCACTCCCTTAGGCACCGGCCCTTATCCCTTGAATAACGGGTCGGTGTCCGCCACCACTGGCCACCTGGGCAGCGGACAATACCTGTTCACCACGCTCTATTCCGGCGACACAAACTACCAACCCACCACCGCCTCCGGGGGGCAATTCGCCGTAACAGTCCAGGGAACACCTGTCAGCCTCACGTTGAACCCCAGCACGGTGCAATACGCTGACACCTTTAGCGTGTCCGTCAGCGTTACTGGCACTGCCATCCCGGGAGCGCCGCGGGGCACGGTGACCGTCTATGGAACCAATGGAACCACTACCTTCACTCTGGGAACCATAACGCTCGCCGCCAGCGGGAACAATGGCATAGGCACCGCAACCTATACAGCCGTCAGCCCCAACCTGAACGTGGGCACGTATCAGGTTTACGGCTATTACACGTCGACGAACGGCTATGCGGCCGGTTCATCGTCGGACGTGTTCCTGACCGTAACTCCCGAACCCACCTCACTCGCCATCACTTGCTCCGGTGGATTTTTCAGTCCCATCGACTGCACAGCGAGAGTGTTAGCATCCACGACCAATACTCCAGTTCCAGCGGGGAATATCGTGAACTTCACCTTG
Organism: uncultured Acidobacteriota bacterium; assembly: GCA_963744615.1. GTDB lineage: Bacteria > Acidobacteriota > Terriglobia > Terriglobales > Acidobacteriaceae > JAKAAZ01. The sequence continues at coordinate 188,948 of CAVUUE010000003.1, read as the reverse complement.
AACGGCAACCAGACGACGGAAACCATAGGAGCGAACGGGCAGGCAAACTACAGCTTCGGTGCGCTTTTCGGTTCGTTTACCGTAGTGGCAACCTTCCCACAGCAGAGCAATTATCTGACGTCCACCAATCAAACAACCGTGTTCTGCATACTTTGCGCAGTTCGCAGCAGCCCTAACTCACTGAACTCGCTCAGCGGGTTGGAATCAACCAACGTGGACGGGAACGCACCGCTCCTCCTGTATTGAAGCAACCCTGAAGAGTCGGCCTTGACCGGGCGACCTCTTCCCCAACAGGTACGAACCCAAAGAAGGCCGCGCAGTCCGCGCGGCCTTCTTTTTGGTGCGTGCATAGTTGTGGGTGCAATGCGGGCACGTTGCAATCAGCCTTTGACCGTCAGGCGTACAACGTTGCCCTCCATACCAGCTTCCTCTGTCCGGCCGGAACAGCTAACCCACGCTGGAAATTTCTGCATCCAAGGAAATTGCGAAACGACCTCCTGTCGGCAGTTCATGTGGGACAGTTAGATTTGGACATGAGCTGGTACCTCCAGTTGTTACTTTGCATAACCAAAGTGTTGTGACTCTTTTCCTTTTCCCTTGACATGAGTGTAGTTATCGTAGAAGTTGCCTCCGACAATAGGCGGCAACGCAGATTCGAAATAGTAGCCCTAGAAGACAGTGGACCGAGAGCCCCGGTGATTTCATTCCCACGCGATCGAGGATCTGTAGCATTCGATAGGCAGCACGAGCTGCGATCGGCGTTCGCAAGAGCTTGCAGTAGTCGTAACTGATTTCAACTGAGGTCACAACCATGAACCGTCGTGCAGTTCGCAATCTCATCCGTACATTTTTCGCCGTTGCAGTCGCGACCGTGCTATCTGGAGCCGGGCACGCGCAGACATTGTTCCAACCGCTCACCGCGCTAAACTCCAGAAGCTTCACCGCGCCTGCGGGAAAGACGCCGCTCGGAGTCGCCACGGCTGACTTCAATCACGACGGGTACCCGGACCTTGTGGTCGCGAATTATGCGGACACCAGCCTGAACACCAGCGGCACCATCAGCGTGTACCTGTCCTCGGGAGCGGGCACGTATGCCCCGGCGGTGAAGTACCCGACCTGCGGCGGACCGACGGCTGTGCTGGCGGAAGACCTGGACCTGACGGGGCTGCCCGACATCGTCGTGACCTGCAACACCCCGACGTCGAACGTGATTCAGGTATTCCTGAATCTGGGTAATGGCACGTTTGATCCGACCATGGGCAACGGCACCACCAACATCGTTCTGGGCACGGGCGTTGGACCGGTTTCCATCGTCTCCGGTGACTATAACAATGACGGCCATCCCGACCTGGCGGTCGCCAACCTGGACGGCACTGTTACGCTCTTCCTCAGCAATGCCGCCAATAATTTCACCTACTATGTGGTGAAAACCATAAGCGGGTTTGGATTTTCGCTGACGGGAATCACAGACGGTTATTTCACCAGCTCCGGCAATCTCGATCTCGCCGTCACCGATTCCACCAGCAATTCGATTCACCTGCTGTTCGGTGACGGTACCGGGAACTTTTCCGTCGGCCCTACAATTGGCGTAGGCGGTGGCGCCAACCCCACCGGCATCGTTGGCGCGGACTTCAATCGTGACGGCCTCACCGACCTCGCGACCGTCAACGCGGGCAACGGCACCATCAGCGTTCTACTCGGCCAGGGAAGCGGCAATTTCGCCGCGCCTGTCCAATATCAAGTGGGGCCATCCAGCGGCACAGGCGCCCACGCCATTGTCGCGGCCGACATCGACAGTAACGGAACTCTCGATCTGATCACAGCGGACACGCTGCAGAATACCGTCGCCGTATTGCTGGGCCGCGGCGATGGAACTTTCGCGGCTGCGCAGGATTACGCTGTTCCCAACGGTCCGGCCTATCTCGCGGTCGGCGACATTAACCGCGACGGCAAGCCCGATCTGGCTGTGACCCAGTCGACCGGCTCGGCTGTTTCGGTGCTCATCAACAACACGCTTCCGACGCCAGTTCCCGGCGGCCGCAACTTCGCCGCTCCGAATATCCTGAGCAACGGAATGGGCAACATGGCGGACGGAGTGGCGGTTGGGGACTTCAACCGCGACGGCTATGCCGACATCGCAGTGAGCTATCTGGAAGATAATGCGGTGCGCGTGCTGACTGGAACCACCGGCGGCAACTTCAATTCCGCGGCCGTTTATCCGGTGGGGAAGAATCCATACTGGGTAGCGGCGGGCGATCTGAACAATGATGGCTATCCTGACCTGGTCACCGCGAACACCGGCGACGATACCGTCAGCGTGCTGATGAACAACGGGGGCGGATCTGGGACCTTCGCCGCCGCGCAAAACCTGCAAGTGGGACATCTGCCGTATCAGGTGGCGATTGGAGATTTGAACGGGGATGGAATTCCCGATCTGGCTGTCACCAACTATGGAGACAGCACCGTCACCATTCTCTATGGGCCGTTCAACACCGGTTCCCAGATCGCCCAGCTTCTGACCACCTGCACCAATCCGTATGGGGTCGCGATTGGGGATTTCCGCCACACCGGGCGCCAGGACGTTGCCGTCACCTGCTTCCACACTTCGCAGATGGAAGTCTTTCTGAACACTACCCCTGGTCTTCCCAACCCGCCGCCGCAACAGGCGACGTTTGCATCGCCGGAAATCTACACGACCGGCCTCAATCCAACGTCGCTCGTCATCGGCGACTTTAACCGCGACGGCAACCTGGATGTCGTGACCGGAAACTCGATCGCAAACAGCGTGTCCTTCTTCGCCGGCAATGGCGACGGCACGTTCAAGGCTGCTGTCGACAGCTTCGCGTTGAACTTTCCCGACTCGATTGCTGCTGGCGACATCAACGGCGACGGCATTCTGGATATCGCGGCCGTCGCTCCCAACTTCAACAAGCTGACCATCCTGGTAGGCGTGGGTGACGGCACCTTCCTGCCACGCGCCGACTTTACGACAGGCACGCAGCCGTGGGCGGTCGCTCTTGGCGACTTCAACCGGGACGGCAAGCTGGACGCGGTGACGGCAAACACCTTCAACCGCGTTAATCTGACCATTCCTGCCTATCAGCAGCGATATATGAAGGAATATCCGCCAGTTCCTGGAGGAAACCCCAGCCTGAGCGTGATGTTGAACAACTCGGGTACTACGATTGCAGTGACCGCGACTCCGAGCGGAACCATCAGCGACACCACGCCGGTGACAGTTTCGGCAACGGTTTCGCCCACGCTGGGGGGAACCACTCCAACCGGAACAATCGTTTTCCAGGACAGCAACGGCACCGAGACGGGACCGATACCGATGACGGACGGCTCAGTGACGCTGTCGGTACCCAGGGTCGGCACCGGCACTCACGTAATCACAGCGCTCTATTCCGGGGATGCCCTATACCAGCCGAACACAGTTGTCGGGCCCACGATCACCGTCACTGGAACTCCAGTGCTGTTGACCGTGACGCCTAACCCCATCACCCCGACAACGGTGGTGAGTTACACGGTCACCATCGGAACTGCCGGTCCGACCCGGCAAAATCCGGTGGGTACTGTGACGCTGTACGGAACTCCTATCAACGGGACGCTGAAGAAGATCGCCGGACCGTTCGCGGTGGGGACTCCTGGTACAGGCGGGGTAACAACGTTCACCGGAAAGGTGGGCCCTGGCATAGCGCCGAACACCTATTACGTCTACGCGGTCTTCACTCCCGCACCAGGCAACACCAATCCGACCGGCAGTTCGCCTCAGGTGCAGGTCATATCGAAATAGACCAGCGTACAGGAACGAAAGCAACAGCCGCATGCGAAAGCATGCGGCTGTTCTGTTGCGATCTGCACAATCGTCAGCGAGCCCGTACCCCGATGGCGCTCAACATGCGACCAGTGAACCCCTGCTCGGCGCGGTGGGAGAAAAAGCGTCTGGTGTCGCAGGCGGTGCAGAGGTTCAGGGAGTATATATTTTTCGAATTCAGGCCGGCGTCCAGCAATTGACGGCGGTTTGCCTCAGGCAGATCGAGATGAAGGCTGGGGCCCAGGTTGCTGTGGCCGGGCGCGCGGGCGGTCAGGAACAGCATAGGATACTTCTGCTTGATCGGGTCGAGATCGAACACTTCTTCAAACAGGTCGTCGGCATACGCGAACTGCGAGGTGAACTCCGCGCGGACCTCTTCGCCGACCGAATAGCAGCAGCGCCCAATGCCCGGACCTATGGCCGCGGTCAGATCGCCGGGCCGGCTGCCGAACTCGGCGCGCATGCGGCCGACGCCCCGCTCTACGATGCGGGAGAGCGTGCCACGCCAGCCTGCATGGAAGGCCGCAACGATGCGCTGCCGAATGTCGGCGACGAGAACCGGAATGCAATCGGCTGTTTGAATGGCAAGCATGGTTCCGGGCCGGGTTGCGATCGAGCCGTCTCCGCGAAGAGGTGGTTCAGGCGACTTCCCCACAGCCACGTAGTGGATCAAGCCGGAATGAATTTGCCTGAGAAGAGCAAACTCCGATGTTGTCGATTGCGGGGCCTTCCCATCGGCAAGCAAAGCGCGAAGGAAAAGCTCGCGATTTTTTAATACGTTTTCCGGAGAATCCGAGGCTGTAAACCCGAGGTTAAGTTCACCAGGTTTGCGATCCGCGCAATAGGCGGTGGAAACGCCAACCTCGCGCGTGCTGAAGCCATGCACCAGCCACGCATGCTCCGCCCAGGCAGGCACACGCAGCAGGGTAAGTTTTTTCGATTTACGGGTACTGGCGACGGGATTTCCCGCGCGCGGATCGGCCATTACCTTCGGATTGGGCACGGCTTTCCGTGCTCGACGACTATGTTCGAGTCCACCGGCGGCAAACAGTGTGTCGATTTCCCGTAGTCGGGACGACAGGGATGGGACTTTGACGCTCACATCTAAATATTAGCTGCTCGCAAGTGGAATTTTGGCGGGCAAAGGGGACGCTGAAGGCCCGCTTGTGGCGGGCCTTGCATCGAGGCTATCGAGGATGGATGGCGGCGAGGGTTTGATCGATGGGAGTCACTCCGCAAGCGGAGCGACACGGGTTATGCGAGAGACTTCAAAAGAGGACAAAAAGTTGGACGCCTCATACTTGCCATACGTATATGCAGCTTGGGGGCCAAACACGGGAGTTGACCCTCGGTGAATAGCGCTTCTGCGTCGAATGAGCGGAACCCTAACAAAGTGTTCTGTTTATCAACGATCGGGACCGCGGTTTATCGCACCGGCAGACCTGGCCAAGATGATGAGAAAATACCACCTTCGCAAAGTTTTACCGGAATAGTGGTACTTGAATGCCACTATTGGGTATTAAAATCGCCACTCTGAAGCGGGTCAAGCTCAAAGGGGACATTCTCATCAAGCTGCATTTGCTTAATTTTGTTGAGGAGCGCTTTGTAGCTGACCTGAAGACGGCGCGAGGCTTCACGGCGATTCCAATTCGTTGACTTGAGGGTTTCAACGATGGCTCTCCGTTCCGCTTCCCAGGCGGCGCGGCGCCCAACTTCGAGAAGCGAGAGGCCCGTACCCGTCGATTCCCTGGAGCCGCGGCCGGACGTTTTCGCAGGCGGCTCAATCAGATCCTCGTCGGTGAACGCCGGGACTTTGGCCCCGCTGTGGTTGGCGAGTTCGCGGAGAATCTGGGTTTCGCTGCCGACGAGGACAAAACGTTTGCAGAGATTTTCCAGCTCGCGGATGTTTCCCGGCCAGTCATACTCAATCATTCGCTGGGTAATTTCCGGACCCAGCGGGTACAGGGCGCGTCCATACTGGGTGGAATATTTCCGCAGCAGGTAATCGGTGAGAATGGGGATTTCATCACGGCGCTCCCGCAAAGGCGGCAGGAAAATGGTGACGACGTTGATGCGATAGAGAAGGTCTTCGCGGAACAGACCTTCGCGGACGCGTTCCTCCAGAAGCTTGTTGGTGGCGCAGATGATGCGCACGTCGACGGAGATATCGCGCTTGGCTCCAAGCCGCGAAAATCTGCCGTCCTGCAACACATGCAGCAGCTTGGCTTGAAGACTGGGATGCATTTCAGCGATCTCGTCCAGAAACAATGTGCCGTGATCTGCCAGCTCAAACTTCCCAGGCTTGCCGCGCATGGCCCCTGTGAACGCTCCCGCTTCGTAGCCGAACAATTCGCTTTCGAGCAGGTCGTGGGGAATGGCGGCACAGTTAACTTTAATGAACGCCTTCTGGCGGCGGCGCGAATGCTCGAACAACATGCGGGCGGCGACTTCCTTGCCAACTCCACTTTCGCCGCGAATCAGCACCGTGACATCGGTCGCGGCGACCTTCTGGATGGTGTCGCGAATCTCCGCCATCTTCGGGTTGTCGCCGGTCATTAGAGGCGGGGAAAGGATCTTGGCGTGGGCTGCACCGATCGGGGCTTTTACGCTCGCCTGGGTTTGCGCCAGTACCTCGCCGTCGCTCGCGACCTCGGATGCATCGACGCGAACCGGCGTCGTCGTGCGGATCCTTTCGATCAACGCCTCGGCGCGCTCGCTGACAGATTCGACGTCGAGCGGCAGAGTCCATACGTCTTCTGCACCAAGCCTGGAGATGGTGAAGGCCAGTTCTTCAGTCGGCGTGGTGAGAAGAACGACGACGGGCAGGCGAGGGTGGCGCGATCGCAACTGTTCAAGCGCGCTCGATTCCCGGTCGAGTTCGAGGACAAGCAGGGACGGAGACTGTTCGTCCAGCCGTTCCAGCAGATGATTGGCCGAGCGCACCTGGACCATCGAAACCGTTGCGCCGGCCTGCATGAGGACCTGCGCCACGGCGGCGGAATGCGCCGTGTCCCGAACGGCAAGGAGTGTCTGAGGTTGATTTGCTGCCATGAAAATCGTCAGGTATTAGTTTATCCCTTTGCAGGGTCGAGTCCTACTTTTGCGGGTGCGACCGGGGGATGGTACGCACCATTTTGCTCTATTAGATGCTTGACGGCAGCTTGCAATCGAGCGGTGAAGTGCTGGTGCGACTCACCCGGTTCTATACGAAGAGGTGCCGCTGTGGCAATAGTCAGACCCTTGGGGTGAAAGATGCGATTGGTTGCGGCCTGCCAAAGGTTGATCAAGGCCATTGGGACGACTTCGGTTTGCGATTCTTCCGCGAGCAGACTGATGCCGGTTTGAAACGGCTGCAGCTGGCCGGAGGTTGTGCGTCTTCCCTCGGGAAATATGAGCAGGTTGTAGCCGCGGTCGAGCGCCTCCCCGGCGTGGGCGAAACTTCGCCTCAAGCCAGCGCCGGAGGGAAGAGGAAACACGTTGAACAGTGCGATGACCGCTTGCGCCTGCAGAGGCGCCAGCCAGCGTAAAGGGCCTGCTCCTACGCCGGCTGCGGCATGGCTTTGACGCCAGGCGGCGAGCAGCTCTGCTGACATGGCAATGGCCATGTGCCGGCGAACTCGACCTGGAAGCGCGTACAGGACAAGGGCGACGTCGGCGGCGGTCACGTGATTCGCAATGTAGATGGAGGGTTGTTGCGGCAGCGGATCGCTGCGCTGGATGTTTGGATTTGCCAACATTGCGACCAGCGGGCGCAGAACGAGTTCGAGGAATGTTACTCGCGCGATCTGGACCGGCCTGCTCCACGGCCAATGCGAGTATCTCGGGTTGACTGATTGCGGCTGGGGGACCGCGAGTTCTTGAGTCGACATTTCCAGCGGCGCGGCACATTGAATCCACGTCTCGGCCGCCAAACCCGAAGCAGCCGGAACCAGTAATTTTCGAAGTTCGGCAATTGTTTTTGCGTTCGCAATGGATTGGTCGTTTACTGCGATGCCGAATTTTTCTTCGATCGCCATCGCCAACTGCATCCTGCCCAGGCTGTCGATTGTAAGGGCGGCGGAATCCTGCATGCCGCTCGTGGGCTCGCCGGTTACCTGCTGCAGCAACTGCAGCAGCGAATCTTGATGTAGGGGTTGGGCTGGCTGCGGAGATTTTGTTTCGAGTTGCTGCTCAGCCCAGGCTGCCACTTCTCGCCGGAGGAGCTTGCCCATGTGATTGCGGGGGAATTCATTTGAGGGCCATTGGAGAGCGCTGGCGATCTGTTGAAATTCCTGCAATTCGCGATTGGCCTGCGCGAGAATCTGCGGCAGTGTTGTTTCGGAGTTTTCTTTCAGGATGACTACAGCTACGGGTTCCTGGCCGCGCGGGCCTTCCCGGCCGACTACCATCGAGTCGCGCACGCCTGGTTGGCGATCGACGGCGGCTTCAAGATCGGCAGGATGGATGTTCATACCGGAGGCGGCGACGATGACGTCGCTTTTGCGGCCGAGGAAATGAACCTGGCCGTTTGCGTCGATGGAGCCGAGGTCGCCGGTGTGCAGCCATTCGTCTTGACGGGGCTCAAGTTGTCCATTCCGCCAGGCTCCCGCAGCAAGCATGGTGCCACGGATGAGAATTTCTCCGTCTTCGGCAATACGAACCTCTCGTCCCGGCAGCGGCTTACCAACGCTGCCGTGCGCGATGTGAAAGGGATGATTGAGCGTGGCGAGTGCGGTGGTTTCCGTCATGCCGTAGCCCTGCACGAGCACGAAGCCGAGCGTATTCCAGAACTGTTCAAGCTCGGCGGGGAGGGTTGCGCCGCCGGAGACGAAGGCCCAGAATTTGAAGCCGAAGCGACGATGAATCGCCGCGAAGGTGCCACCATCTTCGCCATAGGCGCCGCTCATTTCGGATTTGTGACAGGCGCGGTTGCAGTGCCGGATCTTCCGCCAGCAGGTAGGCGCGCAGGAGTTCGAGCAGGCGCGGGACGACAGCGGCAACGGAGATGCGCTCGCGTCGAATCCGCTCGATGAGATGACCGGCGACTAGATTGTCGTCATAATGCACCTGCGCCGCGAGCAGCGGAGGTACCCACATACCCATGAATTGGCCAAAGACATGGCTGAGGGGCAGAGTGTGAAGGAAACGTAGAGGATGCACCCAGCGTTCGTAGCGGAGATATTTCTGCATCTCGCGCTCGAGGATTTCGACGCTCGAGAGTACATTGCCGTGGGTGTGGACGATGCCCTTGGGAGCGGAGGTTGTGCCCGATGTGTAAAGGATTTGCAGCGGAGTCTCGGGGTTAAGGGATGGGTCTGGGGTGAGGAGCGGGTCGCGAGGGAGAAATGAATTTCCGAGCAGGAACTTCGGCGTGGAGTTTATTCTTTGCAGCAGATTTGAATCGCCGATGATAAGGCGGGGCGAGGTGTCGGCGATTACGCTCTCCGCAAATGTGGCGCTGCCGGTGGCATCGAGGGGAACGATGATGATGCCGCGCAGCACGCAGCCGAAGAATGCCGCGACCCACTCGGCGGAGTTTGCACCCCAGAGCAGGACCCGGTCTCCTGGGTTGATATTTTGCTCCGCAAAGAAGCGAGAGAAACGTCCGGAAAAAGCGGCTACCTGCGCGTAGCTTGTGGAGATTCGGCGGTTGCCGGGATATGTGACGATGGCGATCTGGTCTTTGTGACGCTGGAAATCGTCGACGAAAGTGGCCAGGTGCTGCCGCATATCTTGTTGGGATGCTGAAGCTCGTCTTGAAGCGAACCCACGTAACAAAGGCGGGACGCTGCGCCCAGGTTTGTTGAGCTGGATTTTCTATTCTGCGATTACCTCGTTTTCTGATGAAGAGATCGGTTGGACCCGAACGCGATCCACCCGATGATTTGACGAGGCGAGCACTTCAAGCCGGAGGCCCGCGAGACGGATAACTTCTCCGGCGAAAGGGATGCGGCCGGCTTCTTCGGTGATGAGCCCGCCGAGGGTGGAGGACTCGTACTGATCCGCCAACGGAAGTGGAACGGAGTCAGCGAAAAGTTCGTCGAGCTGCGCCAACTCGAAGCTGCCGGGAACGATGTAAGAACCATCGGGCTGAGGTTGCGCCGTTTCTTCCAGCGTCGGCGTTTCGTGCTCGTCGCTGATCGCGCCGACTATCTCCTCAACCACATCTTCGATTGTGACCAGGCCGGCGAGCCCTCCATACTCGTCAATGACGAGCGCCATATGCTGTTTGTCGCGCTGCATTTCACGAAGCAGGGTCTGGATGTTTTTTGTCTCAGGAGTGAACATGGCGGGGCGCGCCATTTTGCCGACGGTGGAAGTGGCGGCCTCCACATCGGTGACGTGCAGGAGGTCATGCATGAACGCAATGCCGACAATGTCATCGAGATTGGTGCCATAAACCGGGACGCGGGAATAGGCGTGGATACGCAGCTGCTCAGTGAATTGCGCCAGGGTCATGGAGCCGGGAACGGCAAAGATGGCCGGGCGGGGGGTCATGACCTCGCGAACCACCTTGTCACCAAACTCGACGGCGGAGCGGACCAAAGCGCGATCGCTTTCGTCTAGGATGCCTTCTTCCTTGCCGGCTTCGATGAGCGCTTCGACGGCTTCAGAGGGATGCTCGTGGTCGGGCGGCTGGCCGGATTCCGCGAGTGCGGCAATCGAGAGCAGGAAGCCGAGCGCAAGCGTGACCGGATAGACGAGATAGAAAAGGACGCGCAGAACCGGGGTGAGCGGAGCGATCCAGCGCCCGCGGGTGCGAGTGAAGAGCATCTGCGGGAGGAAACTGCGGAACAGAAGAATGGCAAGAACGATGGCCAGGACGAGCTGGGCGATGTCCGTCGGGACCGGCTCACCGTGAATGGTGTGTGCGCGCAGAGCGAGCTCGCCAAAGATGAGAACGACAGCGGCGAGCGACAACGGAGCAAGAATGGAAGCTGACTGCGCGGCATGCTTCGAACTCATACGGAGGCGGGGTTCGACCTGCTGCTCCCACACGTCGATATTTTCCTGGAAATCGCGGGAAAGGAATTTTCCCATTTCCGAATAAAGGCGGTCGATGTAGGCGGCGACAGTGAGGATGGCCAGCAACAGGATTACGAGGAAGCACTGGAGGATCGTCATCGAACGCCTCCGCTGCGTGCAATTAAAGTGGTGGGGAGGCGGAAGCGGCGGCGGAGTTCAGTTTCGCGCGTAGCCATCTCTCCCGCGTCGGATTCGTGGTCCAGCCCGGCAAGGTGCAGGAGGCCGTGGAGCAGAAGAATCTTGAGTTCTATTTCGAGCGGGTGGCCGAATCGCTTCGCCTGGGTCGCAGCCGTGTCGAGGGAGATCGCGATGTCACCCGCGGTTGGCGCCGGGGTAGCCTGGGCCGGGAAGATGGGGGCGGGAAATGAGAGGACGTCGGTGGATTTATCCTTGCGACGAAAGGCGCGGTTCAGACGGCGGATTTCGCGATCCGAAGTGAGGAGTACGGAGACCTCTCCGGCGATAGGCACGGCTTTCTGCGCTCGGCGAAGGAACGGGCGCAAGGCAGCGAGGTTCGTCGCGTGTTTCACTGCGCCGTCATCTGGAGGGTCTAGCGTAATCATTGGCGCGGATTCAAGACTACTTCAACGCCGGCAGAAAAGCAGGTCTGCACTTTGCCTGGAATTTTGTTTCGAATCCAACGCCTCCCTTCTTACCACCGCTGGGCGCCCCGTTTTTTCCGTCGAGAGAGCCGCTCACTGGGTTTGGACGATTGGTTGTTCCGGTTTGACGGTTTCCGCGGTGCGCGGCATGGCTTCGAGCTCGAGCGGCAATTCCCGTTGGCCGCGGGTGTAACCGTCGTAGGCGACGACGATGCGCTGCACCAGTTTGTGGCGAACAACATCTCCCTGTTCGAAGTAGCAGAAGCGAATGCCCTCGACACCTTTAAGAACTTCGATGGCTTCGAGCAGGCCGGATTTGCGCGGGTTCGGCAGATCGATCTGGGTAATGTCCCCGGTGATGACGGCTTTGGCGTTGTTGCCGAGCCGCGTAAGGAACATCTTCATCTGCTCGCCTGTGGTGTTCTGCGCCTCATCCATGATGATGAAGGCATCGTTCAGGGTACGGCCGCGCATGAAGGCGAGCGGGGCGACTTCAATGACATTGCGCTCGAGCATTTTGTCGACACGGTCCGGTTCCAGAAGATCGTAGAGAGCGTCATAGAGAGGGCGAAGGTAGGGATCCACCTTTTCCTGCAGGGTGCCGGGCAGAAAGCCCAGGCGCTCACCGGCTTCGACGGCCGGGCGTACCAGAACGATGCGGCTGACCTTTTTCGCGGTGAGCGCGGCGACGGCCATCGCGACGGCTAGATAGGTTTTGCCCGTACCGGCGGGACCGATGCCGAAGGCCATGTCGCAGCTCTCAATGGCCTCCAGATATTGCTGCTGGTTGACGGAGCGCGGCTGCACCATGCGCCGGATGCCGGTAGAGCGCTGCTTTCCGCTGTCGAGCAGGCTGCGGAGGGTGATGGCCTTGTCCGCGACAACGAGTTTGAGCATGCCGTTGAGTTCACCATTTTGCAGGATCACGCCGCCGCGTCGCAGAAACTCGTAATCGAGAAAGATTTGCTCGACTCGGGTGATGGCTTCCGGATCGCCCTGGATATAGAGGGCGTCGGAGCGGAGGTCGATTTTTACTTTGAGGGCGGATTCGATCAGGTGGAGGTTTTCGTCGCGGGTGCCGAAAATCGGCTCGATGTTCGGGGTGATCTCGATGGTTTTCGTCATCAATAAAACTTTTTGCCTCCCTGTGGATTTGCGACACCGAAACGGTAGGCTGCGCGCGCTGCCCGAGGTCGGTACAAGTTATTGGATTGTCGGAACTGGCTTTTGGATTCCCCGGAACCATCCGCGGAGGGCTGGCCACCGGCTGGCCCCTGTTCGGGTGTTACCCCCGGCGCGGACGCGGAATCGTTCGGATCTTTTGCAGGCAATGCGTTTGTGGATGTGTCTTTGAGCACGTTGATGGGCACAAGAGTAGCGCTCAAGAAGAATTGCGTCAATCGCCAAATAAAAATCTCCCATTCTGCGAACGATTCGCAGCGGGCGGCAGCCATCGTTACCTGCCACGGCGTATACTCCGGCTCTCCCCCGGAATCTGTTGCTGCTGCGCGCTTTTTCTTGGCACCACGTCTGAGAACGCAGGACGGGGTACTGCACGCATCACGTTTGATTGGAAATTCCTTCGCAGCTATTGGGTTGCCATCCTGGCAGTCGAGTTGTACGAACTTTCCCAACTGCACTCATTAGTGTCTTTGGAGGTTCCAATCATGTCATCCAGATCGTTCGGTCGTTCTTCTATCTATATTTCCAGCCTTCTTTCTCGCCGCACCGTTTTGTGCGTGCAGGTATTACGTTGCCCTGGGTTTAGTTTGCGCCAGCGTTGGGGCACAAACGGCGACTCTACCGCAAGTGACTTATACATTCACTGATCTCGGCACACTGCCCGGCGGACAGGCCGGGGGCAGCTACGGCTTTGCAATCAACGCATCCGGTGACGTGGCCGGGTATTCGGCTACGAGTACCGGCAGCGACGATGCTGTCATATTCAAGGAGGGTAAGATCATCGACCTGGGCCTTGTCCCCGGCGCATCCGGCAGCGTGGCTTATGGAGTGAACGGGTATGATGCCGTCGCCGGAGAATTGGGCTTCCCAGCCGAATCGGGCCACGCATGCATTTCTATACAGCGGGGGCAAGATGAAAGACTTGGGAACGGCTCCTGGCTATGACTCCAGTTCAGGCCAATCCATCAACGATTCCGGGCAGATCGCCGGTAGGTCGTTCGCCAACGGGTCATACGACACTCCTATATTTCTGTACAGCGCTGGAAAGTTCACGAATATTCCGAATTTCTACGCTGACAACTCCAGCTCCGAGGGAACCGCGGGCAACAACATCAATGCCTCCGGACAAATTGCTGGCTACGCATTCGACGCCTATTCGGCGCAACATGCAGCCGTGTTCAGCAATAACTCTGTCGAGTTCCTCAATCTCGGCCTTTTCCCCGGCGCTCCCAGCCAGGCATCCGGAATCAATGATTCCGGCGAGACAACCGGCTGGATGTACCACCGCGGACAATGAGCAAGAAGCATTTTTGTACAGCAATGGCATGCCGACGCTTATCGGTACGCTTCCGGGGGATCTTAACAGCGTACGGGAACAGCACCAATGCTTCCGGGCAGGTTGTTGGAGATTCCTTCACTGCCAGCCCCAACGACCTTTTCTATACACACCAGGCAGGGGCATCATAAATCTGAACTCGCTGGTTCCCGCCCGCTCGGGCTGGCAGCTATCGACGCCACCGCCATCAATGACAAGGGACAGATTACAGGTGCCGCTGCGTACGAACCCAATATTTATGGGCTAGGGATCGTTCACGCCTTTCTGCTGTCGCCGGTTTTTGTTCCGTTTTCTACGCTGGATGCGGTGATGGAGGTCGCCGGCACGCCCAAGACGGAGTTCGCGGCGGGCGGGCGGGTTACGCTGGGGGCGACGAGCAATGGCATCAATCCTCTGACGGAGACGGTAGTTCTGCAGTTGGGTGGATATCACATTTCAATTCCGCCATCTTCGTTTGTGAAGACAAGCGATTACTACATTTATCAAGGGACGATCGGCACGGTTGCCGTGCAGGCGATCCTTCGGCCCTTGGCGGGCAATGTATTTCTGTTCGCGATTGTCGGCCATGGTGCAGCGGCGGCGGCTTTGCCGAGCGCGTATCCTGTGGCGCTGACTTTGACCATTGGCGACGATACCGGGACGGAGCAGATCACATCGGGCTACCCCGGCGGCATGCCGACCCCGGCTGAGGTTTGTGCGGCGTTTGGGATACCTTGCAATTAAGCAGCAAAGCTGCGCGGGTGCCCACGTCTTAAATGGAGACGTGCGGCACCCGTTTTCTTCGGCGCCAACCTTGTTTGCTGGTTGACCGTGCAGGCGGATTCGCTTAAACTTGAGAATTGCTGCCCGATGTGTTTCTGCTTATTTCTCGCGGGCCTTGCAATCCATTTCAGACCCAGTTTTCATCGAAGAGAGAGTTTTCAATGGCAAATCATGTTTCGTCCCTGAAGCGCGCCCGGCAGACCGTCAAGCGCACCGCCGTCAACCGCGCCAACCGCAGTAAGCTGCGCTCCGGATTGCGCGCCATGCGCGAGGCCCTGGTTGCAAACGACGCCGGCGCAGCCCGCACCCAGTACAACCTGACCGCTTCCCTGCTCGACAAGAGCGTGCAGAAGGGCATTCTGCATGACAATACCGCTTCCCGCTACAAGAGCCGTTTGAATGCGCGGCTGAAAGCCTTGACGGTCAAGAACGCTTAGCTTCGATCTGCTTTAATCCATCCTTATATCCCACGTCTCAAAAGCGGGACGTGGGTACCTGCATTTATTGATCTCGATCATGCTTTTCCGCATAGATCCCGCAATAAATTTACCCATCGGTCTCCGTAGTCATTCCAGCCACCCAGACAATTCACTCGTTCTAGCGCGGCGGCTCGCATTTGCTGCTGCAGGTTTTGGTCGTCGGCGAGTTGCTGCAGGCGCACCGTGATGGCTTCGGGATCGCGGATGGGTACGATGAAGCCTTCTTTGCCGTGGGCGAAGAGGTCTTCGCTGCCGCAGTTGATGGTGGCGATTACGGGGCACCCGCAGGCCATGGCTTCGCCGAGGACCATGCCCCAGCCATCCTCAATAGTGGGGAGAACGAGGACGTGGCTCTTGCTGAGCAGATCGGCGAGTTGCGGGCGCGGAACTGCGCCTAAGAATTCGACATTTTCTGTAGGGAGAGTGGCGAGGAGCGGGCGGATTTCAGACTGGACCGCACCGACGATTCGCAGGCGTTTGCGCGGGTGGCTGAGACGCTGGAATGCCTCGAGCAGATATGGGATGCCTTTGCGAAGGGCTACCTGGCCGGCGAAGATTACGTTGAATTCCTCGGATGGCGGCTCGCCCACGGGGTGAAAGGTGTCGAGGCGGACGCCCAGGGGGATGACGCGGATTTTTTGCGGAGGCACGCCCTGGGCGAAAAAACTGCGGGCAGCGAAATGCGAGGGCACGACGATTGAGTCGGCGATTTCATATTGCCGCTCCTCACGTTCGGTATCGCGCCAGTCGAGGGTTTCGAGCGGGATGTTCCAGCGGCGGAATTCCTCTTGCAGTATTTCGGCCTGGAAGCGGGCGTGGGTGGAACTGCGATCGCAAATGTATTTTCCACCTTGGGACTGGAGCCGCTGGCCGGCTTTGAGGGCGGCTCCGGAGATCGCGATGAGCGCGTCGCATTGCTGGCCGGGCTGGGCGAGGCGGCGGGTGAGCCATTCGTCAAACGCGAGGGCGTTCCAGTAATCGAGATGCTCAGTGTAGGCCGAG
This sequence comes from uncultured Acidobacteriota bacterium, assembly GCA_963744615.1. GTDB lineage: Bacteria > Acidobacteriota > Terriglobia > Terriglobales > Acidobacteriaceae > JAKAAZ01. The sequence continues at coordinate 172,763 of CAVUUE010000003.1, read as the reverse complement.
GGATAGAGACCGCGGCGGGCCAGCAGAAGCAGCGGAGCGTGAATCCAAGGGAAGGTTTTTACATTGGCGCGCGGGATACCTTCGCGTTGGAGACGGAACCAGGGAAAGGTAGAGTACACGGTCTTTAGACAGGCGTGGCGGCGCAACTGGTGCGCCAGCTCAAAGTGATGAAAGACGCCGAAGACCGCCTGTGAAACTCGCACTGTTTCCCTTCCCGGAACGAAAACCCAGGTGAGCTCCCGGCCAGCAAACACAAATCACGCGGGGCGGAACCCGATTCGCGCACCTGGAGCACCTTAGATTTCTGTACCGGTTGCAACTTGGTTGGGCACTTTGTGCTTCCCACCGTACAATGAAGGTATAACAAGCGAAGGCACAAGGTACGACGTCGCTACATTTTGGGGATGAAGGATTCTGGCGGATACTTTGACAGACTGGAAGAGTGGTTTTGCGTGGCTTTCTGAGGGGGTTTCGGTGAGGTTGGGAATTTTGTTTTTTGCCTGCCTGCTTTGGATTTCCGGGCCACAGATTCATGCCCAGGACAGCCAGACTGTGCCGAACGCGCCTGGCTCCACGACTAACACCGGCAATGTTCCGGCCGCTCCGGCACCGCAGCCCGATAACGTGAATGCGCCGGGTTCTCTGAAGCTGAATAACCTGCTGCATGACGTGACGCCAGGTGAAGGCGCTCCAGCCGGTGCGGGCAGCGTCGCAAACGGCGGCAACGCGCCTGCTGCAAACGCGCCCCACGCAGGAACAGAGCACCCCTTCCGGAGCTTTACCTCCGGCGATCCCGACCAAGGGCCAGGGTTCCTCGATGGCCAGTTATACGATTCGCACGCGTGTGAATTTTGTCCTGGTGCCGGTTACGGTAAAGGACAAGAACGGTCAACTGGTTGCGGGGCTCACCTGGCATGATTTTCAGATCTATGAAAATGGCGTGCAGCAGCGACTGAGTTTCTTTACGGAAGATCCCTTCCCGCTTTCCATAGCATTTGTGGTCGACCAGGGTTTGCCCGCAGACACGATGCGAAAGGTCAATCAGGCGCTGAGCGGACTGCAGGGCGCGTTTGCGCCATATGACGAAGTTTCGGTCTACACGTACGCCTCGCATGTGAGCCAGGCTACCGATTTCACCGGGGCTCAAAGCAATCGCCTGACAGTGACGTTGCAGCGGGTGAAGTCTCCGGGGAACTACATGGAGATCCCCAGCAACACGGGACCATTGGCGGAAGGGCCGATCCTCAACGGACAGATGGTCGACCCGAATACGACGCCGATGCACAATGGGAATTTCATCGGGATCATTCCCAAAGAACAGCATGTGCTGAACGATGCGATTTTCCGCGCCGCGACAGACCTCTCTCAACGCGGCAGGGGCCGTCGCCGCGTGATTTATGTGATCACCGATGGAAAAAACCAAGGGAGCAAAGTCTCGTATAAGGAAGTTGTTCGCTACCTGCTGACCAACAATATTGGAGTTTACGGAACCCTGGTAGGCGACTCGGCGATTCCGGGTCTCGGATTCCTGGATAAGTATCATATCCCGCTGCAGATGAATGACGACATCCTTCCGAGTTACGCGAAGGCCACCGGCGGGGGCCTCGATGCGGAGCTTTCGACCAACGCGATCGAACGCAGTTTTGCAAGGATCACCGAGCAGGTTCGCGATCAGTACACGCTTGGCTACAACAGCCACCTGTCGGTGCTGGACAGCCGCTTCCGCCATATAGAAGTCCGCGTGCTGCGGCCGAACGTCACAGTGCTCGCGAAACAAGGCTATTACCCAACCGCCACAGCCACACAGTAAGCGCGGATGACCGCGGCCGCGACCACCAGCCTGCTCGGCCTCAGCGCGGCCGCGATCTGGGGCGCGTCAGACTTCTCCGGCGGCGTGGCGGCGCGGCACCTTCGGGTGTTCTGGCTGCTGGTCATCTCCCATTGTTTCAGTCTGGTTTGCCTCCTGCTGCTTGCGGCGGAACTCCGTCAGACGCGACCGGATGCACACATTCTGCTGTTGGGACTTTTCTCCGGGCTTGCCGGCGGCACAGCTCTGCTGACCTTCTACCATGCCCTATCGCTGGGCGAAATGGGAATTACCGCTGCCCTTACCGGACTGCTGACGGCGACGCTTCCCGTGGTGTTCACGCTGGTGACGGTTGGCTCGCCAAGCCGGCGGCAATTGGCGGGGTTCGCATTAGCAGCAGTGGCGATCTGGCTGATCAGCACCCAGAGCGGCGCAGCGGAGAAAAATTCCGGAACGCGAAAAAGAATCGGGCTGGCTATTATTTCCGGCTTTGGATTTGGGTTATTTCTAATCTTTCTGCAGCAGGCGAATGGTGGCGGCCTGATCTGGCCGCTGGCGGCCTCTCGCGTGGGAAGCCTCGCCTTGGCCCTAGGCGGTGGGTTGCTGTTCAGCCGGCATCGCTTCACCGCCGACGCTTCTCCGGGAACGCGCATACGGTGGAAGCTTGGAGTGGGGTTGGCATTGCTTGCCGGGGCCTGCGACACCACAGGCAATTTCTTTTTTGTGGCGGCTACGAAAATTGGTCGGCTGGATATCGCTGCGGTGCTCGCTTCGCTCTATCCTGCTTCGACGATTCTGCTGGCGGCATGGTTGTTGAAGGAGCGGACTTCTGCGCGGCAGGCAGCAGGCATGGTGGCAGCGCTGGCAGCGGTGGTTTTAATTTCGTAGCTCTGGCTTTCGCGCAGCGGAAACATCACGCGCCGATTCGTGAGTGCGATAGATGACGCCCGGTTTCATGACGTGTCCCCAGCTGAGAGTTTCCGCATCGGGAAGGTTGAAGTTCGTGCCCGGGATGAGCCCCGCCTGAACTAAGGTTCCGAACTGGAAGTACACTGCGTCCATGTCGGAAGGCAGTCCGGGGTAATGGCCAAATCCGCCATCCGGGTTTCGACAGCTTACAGCCCATCTCGCCGCTTTTTCGATTGCCGCGCGGCATGCGCCGGAATCTCCTCCGAGCTGCCGCAGAATAAAGGTCGCATCGAAGCAGGCGTGAACGTCCCATGCGGGATCCTTCAATTGCCATCCGCCATCCACCCGCTGGTCCTGCAGTACTCGGTTTACGATCTGAGCGGATTTCGGCGTTGGCTCCCCTATCAGCCGGAAGAAATGCACCATGTGGAAAGTGGAAGCGACGTGATCGCCGAGATAGCCATCCGGAGCCTGGTTATCAATCAGACGTTGCTGGACGGCCAAGCGATATTCAGTGGGGAAGGGGGCGCCCAGGGCTGCATAGAACAGAGGATAGAAACTTGCGGTGTACCAGGGCAGTTTCGCGAACGCCTGGTTTTCGAAGAAACGATCCATCACTTTGATGGGATTCACGCGGGGTTTCTGCCCCAGCGCTCTCAGCCCCACCACTCCCTGAACAGTGTTGTAGAGGATTGCGAGATCCGATTTTGGGTCCATGTCGCCGGAGTGATTTACGAAGATACCGTCTGGCTGCTGGTGGCGCTGGATAAAGTCCGCCGACTTTGCGCGGTGGGGCAGTTTCCATCCTTCAGGTCTCGCCAGTGTTGCGGCGTAGGTGACGGCCGCCAAGTCACTTTCGGCAGTATCTGAAGATCCCTTGTAGCGGCGGTTGAGTGAGGGAGAATATCCTCCGTCTTGCCGCGAGCATCTTTGAATGAATGCGAGGGCGGTGTCCTTGATGTGCTTACCGTTAACGATCTGCTGACCGTCACGCCCATGCGCTGGCGCCGACTCACCCTCGGTTTCCGTGGCGGCCAGGGCGCAGGGTGCGATCTGTGCTCCAGCGGCTGCAAGGAGCGCCCATCGCAGGAGATCGCGTCTATAGATCGGGGTTTTCATAACGGATGGTGGTCTTTATAAGTCTGCCTGAAAGTCCCTGAGATTCTTGTGGAAAAGCCGAGATTTCGCCTTGATCTGGACGGCGGTGTTGGTTGAAGGAGCGGACTTCTGCGCGCCAGGCAGCAGGCATGGTGGCAGCGCTGGCAGCGGTGGTCTTGATTTCCTGACGCTGGCTACGGTTGTCAATCCGGGAACGTGGGGCGAATAATTTCGATTTTGCCGGCGCAATCCCAGCCGAAATTTGCCGCTTCGTCCGAAGCGAAGTCCGGGACCTGGAGTTTTCTTACCCGCAGCGGAACAAATGCTGTTTTTCCGGAAAGGAGCTTCCAGCTGAAACTAGTTAGTTTTGTAAACTAACTAGTTTGTCGATTTTGCCTCGTTCTCAGTGCAGAAAAGCTAGTTTTTTGGCATTTTTGGATCGAGTTTTAGCTTTTTCAAATCGACTGCAGGTGGAGGATATTTGAGATTCAGGCTCTCCAGCGCTTCGACCAGAATCTTCGAGATGGCTACGTTTCTATACCACTTGTGGTCGGCGGGAATGATGAACCAGGGCGCGTGTTTGCGGCTTGTGCGGCTGAGAACGTCCTCATATGCCTGCTGATATTCGGGCCACAGCTTGCGTTCGGAAAAATCGGTTTCGCTGATCTTCCATTGTTTCTTCGGATCTTCCAGACGCGCGGCAAGTCGACGCGTCTGTTCTTCATACGAGATGTGAAGAAAAAATTTCAAAATGACGACGCCGTTAGCCGCCAGCATTTCCTCCCAGTCGACCATTTCTTCCATACGGCGATGCGCTTGTTTTCCGGAGATTTGATTGTGAACGCGGACGACGAGCACATCCTCATAGTGCGAGCGATTGAAAATGCCGATCACTCCACGTGGCGGCACGGCTATGTGGGCGCGCCAGAGAAAGTCATGACGGAGTTCAAGCGGGGTGGGGACTTTGAATGAGGTAACGGTGCAGCCCTGCGGGTTGACTCCATCGAAAATATGGCGGATTGTGCCGTCCTTGCCGCCGGTGTCCATGCCCTGCAGAACGACGAGCACAGCTTGCTGCTCGCAGGCGGCGAGCAGGTTCTGCAGTGTGTCGAGACGCTGGCGATGCAGATCTAGATCCGCATTTGCTTCTTCATGCGACTTGTACGGGCCGGTCTCCGCGGTCGGGAAATGCGAGAGCCGTATTTTGGTGTGCGGCTTGACGCGATGCGGAGAGCTTAGTTTTTTCATGGGTTGAAATTGATTCAACGCAGACAGTGAGCACGGGCGAACCGCGCACACATGGAGTACCCGTTCTCACTCCGAGCACAAACCAATGTCCGAAATATCGGCTATTTGATTTCGGTTGTGGTCGTGGTGGCTTTGGGGGTCACTTCCGGCTTGTCGTGATCATCGGAGCCGCCGAGGCCCTTGATGCCTTCCTTGAAACCTTTAATGCCTTCGCCGAGACCTTTGCCGAGACCGGGAAGTTTGCTGGGTCCGAAGATCAACAGCGCTACGACCAGGATCACCACCAGATGCCAGGGTTGCAGTAAGTCACCCATAATTTTTTCTCCAGCAGGCCAACGTTCCGGCCTGTCTCACCTGTTCAGATGCAATTGTCGCATATTTGCGAAATCAATTTGCAAAACTGTCTGTTGGATGTACGGGCGAAAGCCGCCCGCGGATTCTTTCGTAAAATTTCCAGACGTTCTCCGACTCTCCCATGGTGAGGCGGCGATATATCTTCATCATGGGATAGAGCTGCGAACCAGCGATTACCAGGGTGGGAACGGCGGCCACGCGCCCGGGAGGCTGCACCAGTTCCCAGTCGCCGCCAAAGCTGCGGCGGACGACTTCTCCCAGATAGCTGCCCCACGTTTTCACGGACTGCTCGACGACTTCTTTATTGGAGTTATCGAGAGTTGAAGCGATGTTGGCGAGGATGGTTTCGAGAGACTGAACGCTCTGGTCCGAATAATCGAGAGTGAAGCCGAACTGTTCGCCGCCAATGTGAACGGCCTGGGCTGCGCAACTCTCGATCATTTCCGCGATGGAATTGAAATCGGCCATAGATCCAGCGTAACAAATTCCACATTGCGGCTCGAGGTGCGGCATTGGCGGTTTTTGTGGGCTGAAAGAAGGTGTATGATCGGCGGCGAAACTGTCACGCACAATCATGCCGGAAGCTACGCCCACAACTCGCGCCATACAGGCAGCAGCGGCAACTGCCGGGTACAAATTTTTTCTGCTGTTTATGTTCCTGCTAGGCTATCTGATTTTTTATCCATACGCGCAGACCAGCACGACGAGCTACGCGATATTTCGATTGCTGGCGATGGCGATCACCGTTCTCAGTGTTTATGCGGTCAGCTTCAGGCGAAGTGTGGCTGTCATCGCGGTAACATTGGCGGTTCCCGCGTTGCTGCATCGGCTTTCAATTCTGAGCGACCGATGCCAGCGCGCTTGCGATACTGAACATGTGCCTGACGTTCGCATTTGACGTGTTCATTATCACGGTTATCTTTCATCGGGTATTTATTCGAGGCCGGCATGACTCGGAAGCAGTCTTCGGGGCGATTTCGATTTATCTGCTGGTGGGTTTCGGTTTCTCGAACATTTATGGCCTGCTCGAAAAGCTGCAGGCACATGCCTTCTATCTGGATCCTGCAACCAATCTGCGCACAACGCCCAACCACGTCGATTTCATCTACTACAGCTTTGCCACCATGACCTCGCTCGGCGCCCCCGGCATTGCAGCTGTATCGGACCAGGCACGATCGATTTCCGTAATCGAATCCATTCTCGGCCTGTTGTACCTGGCGGTCATGATCTCGCGGCTGATGAGCGCGTACCGCTCCAACTGCTAGACCAGGTCGGCTACGAAGCCGAAGGAGTGATCGCGCAGAAGCTGGCCGGCGTGGCGCAGGTCGTTTCCGCGTAGTGCGTCGATGATGGGCTGGTGCGAAGTAATGGCCTGAGGGAGATCCTCAACGTGGCGCTGCACGTTGAGCCGTCCACGCATGCAGATGTCGAGCGACTCCCAGGCGCGGAAGACTTCCTTGTTGCCGCAGCGCTCCATGATGCAACGATGAAAATTTCTGTTGTGGCAGGCGAGCGCGTTCAGATCGCCGGCAGCGACGGAGTCGCGCATTGCGGCGTACTCCTGCTCAAGAAAGACGATGCTGTCGACGGGAAAGTCCGCGATGAATTCCGTGGCAGACTGCTCAAGAATCCCGCGGAGCTGATAGGCGTCACGCAGTTCAGCGGGAGAAAACTGGCGGACGCGGGTCCCGCGATAAGGATCGGACTTGAGGACGCCGATAGCCTCAAGCTTGCGAAGGGCCTCTCGAACGGGCGCCTGGCTGACGTGAAACTCACGGGCGAGGGTCAGCTCCTTGAGCCGCTCGCCGGGCTGATAGGTGCCGTCCATGATGCGTTCGAGAATGGTCCAGCGCACGCGGTCATCCATGCGGTTGCGATCGATGGCGTGTTCCGATGGAATGAGTGCGGCGGGTTTTTCTATTTCGGCTGTCGATTCATTTCCGTTCATAGTTTTTCCATTCACAAACTCTTTTGAGCGCCGGGCAAGCGACGAGGTTCTTCCCGTCCCGTTGCTTGGGATGACAAGCGCTTCGATCTCTAGTCATGCGGCAGTTGAGTTGCGGCCCATCCACCACCCAAGGCTTTGATCAGCAGGACACTGGCGGTCATGCGCCGAGTGCGAATGCTGGCCGCCGTGATTTGACTGGACAGGACGACGCTCTGCGCCTGGATCACGTTGAGGTATGGATCGAGGCCTTCCTTATAAAGCTTCGCGGCAATCGCCTCCTGGCTCCGGGCGGACGCTACGGTCTGGTTTTCCGTCTGTGCTTCCGCTTCTAGGATTCTCAACGCGGCGAGATTGTCCTCAACCTCCTGATAAGCGGTGAGGACGGTCTGGCGATAATTGGCAACGGTGCCTTCGTAATTCGCCTGCGCCTGCGCATTCAGGGCGTGGCGCTGGCCCCAGTCGACAAGTGAGTCGGCTGCGGAAAGACCCATGGACCAGAACGTGCTGGGACCGCTGAAGAAATTTCCGGGAGTGCCGCTCTCGATGCCGCCCGAGCCGGAGATGGAGAAGTTGGGATAGTAAGCGGCGCGGGCAATCCCGATCTGCTCATTCGCTGCCGCCATGTGACGCTCGGCGGCAGCGACGTCGGGACGGCGCTCCAACAACTGCGAGGGCAGACCGGGTGGAATCGCCGGCGGCGTGTACGGCACAACGCGTGGCGGAATGGTGAGCGTCGCAGGGGGTTGGCCGATCAGCACGGCGATCGCGTGCTCATTCTGGGCGCGAGCTACGGCGACATCCTCTTCCTGGGTCTGAGTGGATTCCAATTGGGTGCGGGCCTGCTCGACTTCCAGCTGCGAACCTAGTCCCGCGTTCAGGAGCAGCAGGTTCAGTTGCAGAGATTTTCTGTAGGCGGCGACCGTTTGATCGAGAATATATTTCTGCTCGTCGAGGCCGCGCATCTGGAAGTAGTCGAGGGCAAGCTCGGCCTGAAGGCTCAGCCGTACATTGGCGATATCGGCAGCGCTTGCCTGGGCGTTTTCCCGCGCAGCGCGGACGGTCCGGCGGACACGGCCCCAGAGATCGGGCTCCCAGGAGACCTGGAGCGGGATGGAAAAATCGTTGTACTGGTTCGTAATTCCGGGAAAATAAGTGGCGCGATTTTCCGAGTTGCGCAGACGCGTGGCGCTGCCGCCGGCAGAGAGGAACGGAAATAGATTCGCGCGTTGATACTGCACCATGGCGTGCGCCTGGGTGTACTGGCTGACGGTAATTTTCAAAGACTGGTTGGAGACGTCTACTTTTTGTTCCAGCGCATTCAGCCCTGCGTCGCCGTAACCCTGCCACCATGGGCCGCGTGCCGTCTGGTCGAGGGGCTGCGCAGGTCGCCAACCCGCCGCCTCTTTGAATTCCGGAGTGGCGGGGGCGCTGGGGCGCTGGTAGTTCGGGCCTACAGAACAGCCGGTGAGCACTAAAGCCAGCGCAAAGCAACCGATAAAGATGCCACTGGGTCTGGAATGAAGACGGAGGTTCCTCCACTTCCGCTTTACTTCGCTCAAGGTTCGCTCGAGATGACAATTTTCTTTCACGTGTGGCAGGCGAGTCATGACTGACCGCCTGACTTCGCTGGCGCCCTACCTGGCTTTGCGGGAGCATCGCTGGCAACGTTCACTTTTTCGCCCTGAAAGATCGAATCCGGTGGGCTGTTTACAATGCGCTGGTTGAGATCAAGGCCACTGAGGACTTCGATCTGCGTACCCCAATCGCGACCTACGGCGATCGGCAGAATCTGCGCACGGTTTTCGCCGTCTAGCGTTACGACGCGCAGACCTTCGGAGCGAAACATGAGCGCGCTGACTGGAATGATGAGCGCGGGGTGCTTCATCGGCAGCCGGAGGTGGACCTGTGCGTAGGAGCCTGGCAGCAGCTCTCCTTTGCGATTGTTGATATCGACTTCGACCCGCAGTGTGCGAGTGTTGAGGTCGAGCGCGTTGGCAGTGCGCACAATCTTCCCCTTGAAAATGCGTCCGGGATACCCGGGGACGTCAATGTTGGTTTCAACGCCGGGACGCGCCTCTGGGACATAGACACCAGGGACGTTGATGAAGATGCGCACGGTTCCAATGTTCGAGACTCGGAAGAGTTCCTGTGGCGCGTTAGCGTTGTTCACCGCGGTGCTCGTGGTAAACGTTGGACTGCCTGTGCCGCCGTTCGAGCCGGCATCGACGAGTTGACCGATATCGGTATTGCGCGCGGTAACGATGCCATTAAATGGCGCGTAAATTCGTTCGAACGACTGCATGGCAAGCATTTGATTCAAGGCCTGCTCTGCGACGCCCACAGAGGACTGCTGGGCTTTTTCATTCTGGGAGGCGGTATCGATGGACTGCCTGGAAACAGCTTCGGTTCCACGCAGACTTTCATAACGCTGGGCGGTGACGTGGGAGAGGCGCAGGTTGGCCTGAGTGGTCGCCAGGTTGGCGCGTGCCTGGTCGACCTGCCGATCAAGCTCCGGGCTTTCGATCACAGCGAGCAGCTCACCCTTCCGTACGCGCGAGCCGAGATCATGGGACCACGATTTCACGTAGCCATTAGTGCGGGCATAAATGGGCGCATCTTGAACAGCCTGGATGCTTCCGGGAAGGAGGACTTCCTCCACGGGCGCGCCGGATTTTGCAGTGACAATGGACACGGTTGGGACCGCCATGCTGTCGGTCTGTTCGCGCAAATCGGTGCGGGCGTGAATGCGGGGAAGAATGCCGGTGACCGCGACAATCGCAGCGACGATCAAGAGTATAAGGACGATGATGACGGTACGGCGAGTCGCGTGGGCAGAAGGCTCCAGCGGATTTCCCTGCTGACCAGGCTTGTTTGGGCGACTCGGATTGTGTTCTGTGTGACTCATTTCGATACCTCTGAACCGCTACTGTCTTCCCATGGATGCACACCGGCGATTGCCTTCGACTTGCCGTGGGCGATGCTGAAAAAGACCGGTACGAAGAAGAGTGTCGCCACGGTGGCGAACATCAGGCCACCGATCACGGAGCGCCCCAGCGGGGCGTTCTGCTCGCCGCTGTCGCCGAGGGCAAGGGCCATGGGGACCATGCCGATGATCATCGCAAGGGCCGTCATCAAAACCGGACGGAAACGGGTGAACCCGGCGACCATTGCCGCCTCCATCGCGCTCGCGCCGCGTTCCATTTCTTCGCGGGCGAAGCTTACGACCAGAATGCTGTTGGCCGTCGCTACACCCATGCACATGATGGAGCCCGTCAATGCGGGGACGCTAATGTGGGTATGTGTGAGAAAGAGGAACCAGATGATGCCAGCGATCGCGGCGGGCAGCGCGGCGATGATGATGAACGGATCCAGCCAGGACTGAAAATTGACGACGATCAGCAGGTACACGAGGCCGATGGCGAACAGGAGTCCGCCGAGAAGACCGACCGTGGAGGAGCGCATCGTGAGAATTTGTCCACGCACCGCGATCGTAGTGCCTCTTGGCAGGTTTTTCTTGCTCTGAGCGATGATCTTGTCTACCTGCGTGGCGACAGTGCGCAGGTCCGTTCCGTCTACCGAGCCGTAGATATCAACGATGGGCTTCACGTTATAGTGACTGACACTCGAAGGTTCGGAGCCGCGCTGAAAACTGGCGACGTTAGAAAGGATCTGCTCAGGCGCGCCGCTCGGGCTGGTAATTGGTATGTTCTGCAGGTCCTGCAGCGAGTTCATGCGATACTGCGGCTCCTGCACGGCGATGTCATAGCTGACGCCATTTTTCCAGTTGAGCCAGAACTGGGGCGAGGTCTGAAAGCTGCCGCTCAAAGCCGTCAGCACGCTACTCGCAATGTTGGCCTGGCTCAGCCCCACCTGCTGTGCTTTCGTTCGATCGACACTCACAGTGAAGTTCGGCAGGTCCAAATCCTGCTGAATATGCAGATCCACAGCGCCGGGAACGTAACGCAACTTCGAGATCATCGACTCCGCCAGGGCGTGATTGGCAGCCATGTTGGCGCCGATGATCTGGATATCGAGTGGCGCGGGCAGACCGAAGTTGAGGATCTGATTCACGATGTCGGTGGGGAGAAAATAAAACGTGACACCCGGATATAAACCTGCCAGCTTCGTTCGCAGAGCTCGGATGTAGGTCTCGGTGGGGTGATGCTTTTTTTCGAGCGCGACGGTTATGTCGGCGTCCCAGGACCCGGTAACACCCGAGTTGCCGTAGGAGAGATTGATTCCGCTGTAGGGTACGCCGATGTTGTCGATGATCGATCCCACTTCCGCCTGCGGAATGGTCTCGCGGATGGTCTGGTCGATACGATCACAGAGGGCCGCGGTTTCTTCGATACGGGTACCGGTATGGGCGCGGACGTGCAACCTGAACTGGCCCGCGTCGATCTGCGGAAAGAAGTCCTGTCCGAGCCAGGGATAAATGACGATCATCGAAAGAGCGCAAAAAGCGAAGAAGCAGAACATGAAAATGCGGCGATGGTGAAGGCAGACAGCGAGGGTCTCGCGATAGCCAAGGCGAAGACGCTCGAACCTGTCTTCAAACTTCATCTGCCAGCGGACAAAGAAGTTTCCACTCGTTCGGCGGCGTTCAACATCGCCCTCCTCATGCACATGCAGCAGGTATTTCGCCATGGTGGGCACGATGGTGCGCGACAGGAAATACGAGGCCAGCATTGCGAAGACAACGGCTTCTCCAAGCGGCACGAAGAGATACTTGGCCACGCCGGTAAGAAAAAACATGGGAACGAACACGATACAAATCGAGAGTGTCGAGACAAACGCCGGAATGGCGATCTCGGCTGCGCCGTCGAGAATGGCCTGCTCGATCTCCTTGCCCATTTCGAGATTGCGGTTGATGTTTTCAATCTCGACGGTGGCGTCGTCGACTAGGATGCCGACCGCGAGCGCTAATCCGCCGAGGGTCATAATGTTGATGGTTTGACCAAGGGCGCTGAGGACGATGAGTGAAACCAGCACGGAGAGCGGAATGGAAACCGCGATGATCAGCGTGCTGCGCCAGCTGCCGAGAAAGATCAAGAATCATGATCGCCGTGAGGCAGGCGGCGATCAGGGCTTCGATGACTACGTCGTTGATGGCGGCGCGGACGAAAATCGACTGATCGCCAATGGGTCGAATATTGAGCTGCGGCGGAAGGGCCTTCAGCGGCGCCCGGCAGAAGTCCGCGGACATGGGACACAAGATCAAGCGTGGAAACATTGCCCGTTTTCTCAATCGTCATGAGGGCGGCGCGCTGGCCGTCCACGCGGACAATATTGGTCTGCGGCGGAAAACCGTTGCGCACGTGGGCGACATCCCGGACGTGAATTGTGGCGCCATTTACGCGTTTTGATCGGCAGATTGTTCAGACCTTCAATAGTGCGTGGCGCGCTGTTGGTTTCAATCTGGTATTCATACGTGCCGATCTTTTCGGTGCCGCTCGGCAGAATCAGATTCTGCGCGCTGAAAGCATTCACCACGTCGGCAGGCGACAGATTCATGGCCTGGAGTTTGGCGCTGTCGATATCGACTTGCACCTGCGGCTGCTTGCCTCCGTAGGGCCACGGAATCGCCGCTCCCTGTACTGTGGCAAGATCGGTGCGCAGAAAATTGTTGGAGATGTCGAAGAGTTCCTGCTCGCTGAGACCATTGCCCGAAAGGGCCAGTTCCAACACCGGGACCGAGGAAGCGTTATAGGTGATGACCAGCGGCGGCAATGTGCCCGGAGGCAGGCTGTGCAAGGACGGTCTGACAAATCGCGGTTAGCTGCGCCAATCCGACGTCGACGTTCGTTCCAGGATGGAAATAAATCTTGGAAACCGAGATTCCGGACAGGTCCTGCGACTCAATGTGTTCAATGTTATCGACTGTAGTTGTGGCGATGCGCTCGAAGGGGCTGGTGATCCGTTGGGCCATCTGCTGCGGAGAGAGGCCGGTGTACTGCCAGATGACGGTGATGACCGGGATGTTGACTTCGGGGAAGATGTCGGTCGGAGTGCGCAGGATCACCATGACGCCCATGATGAAAATGAGCAGCGAGAGGACGACGAAGGTGTAGGGCCTGCGCAGGGCGAGGCGGACAATCCACATGGGGGCCTGAAGCTTATTGGATGCTGGGGAGCAGAATTAACGTTTATCGATAATATCGACCAGTTTCAGGATACTACAACCTCTAGATTCGCGAAGTGCGGCGCTTGATCTTGTCCGAAGCGGCATTGCAATTTTTGGCGCACGGGCGTCCCTGGCTCCAGCCCGGCTGATCTTTCCGCACCTGGGGCAACAAAGAGCTTCAGGTCGCCTGCATCCAATGAATCATGGCTTTACGTGGGAAGTCCGGGCACTCACGAATTGAGGATTATGCGCTGATTGGAGATTGTGAAACGGCGGCGCTGGTTTCGAAAAGCGGCTCGATTGACTGGCTTTGCTGGCCGGATTTTTCCTCGTCAGCATGGTTCGCTTCCCTGTTAGGTAACACGGAGAATGGGCAATGGCTACTAGCGCCGAAGGCTAGCTTTCGCGTTGGGCGAAAGTACGTCGACAATACCTTGATCCTGGAGACGACCTTCACGACCCGCTCGGGCAAGGTTCGGGTTACGGACTTCATGCCGATCCGCGGGAAGCATTCCGACGTTGTGCGGATTGTGCGCGGACTGAAGGGAAAGGTTGCGATGGTTATGGAGTTGACACTGCGCTCCGACTTTGGACGCACGGTTCCATGGCTGCAACATCGTTACAAACACGACTATTCGGCCACGGCCGGGCCGGGCGCGGCATATCTGCGCACTCCAGTCGCGGTTGCGTTCAAAGATGGAAGCATGCTGGCGGGTTTCGAGGTGAAAAGCGGGCAGACGATTCCCTTCGCGCTGACCTATGCCTCGTCGTTTGAGAAGATTCCGGAGAGGATCGATCCCAAGCGGGCGTTCGAGCAGACGAAGCGGTTCTGGAAAGGCTGGACCTCGCAAGGGACCTACCGCGGCAAGTGGCGGGGCGATGTCAAGCGCTCACTGATCACGCTGAAAGCGCTGACGTATCGGCCGACAGGCGGAATTGTTGCCGCGCCAACCACCAGTTTGCCGGAGCGGATTGGCGGGGACCTGAACTGGGATTATCGCTACTGCTGGCTGCGCGATGCGACGTTTACGCTGCTGGCATTCTTGAACGCCGGGTACACGCGCGAAGCGATGGATTGGCAGAGTTGGCTCCTGCGTGCCGTGGGCGGAGAAGCCCGCCAGGTGCAAATCATGTACGGGCTTCGCGGGGAGCGGCAACTTCCGGAGTCAGAACTTCCATGGCTGCGGCGGGTATCAGGATTCGCGGCCGGTGCGGATCGGGAACGCGGCAGCCACGCAATTCCAGTTGGACATTTTTGGAGAACTGGCGGACGTTTTGTTTCAGGCCCGCCGAAGCGGCGTGCGCGATGAGGCGCGCGATCTGGACGTACAGCACAAACTGGTGGAATACCTGCAGACGGTGTGGCAAAGGCCGGATTCCGGAATCTGGGAGGAACGGGGCAAACCCCAGCAGTTTGTGTATTCGAAGGTGATGGCCTGGGTTGCGCTCGACCGCGCGATCCGGAGCCAGGAACTGGACGAGCCTCAGGCCGGAGTTGAACTACCCGTCGACGAGTGGAAAGCAGCGCGACAGCAAATTCACGATCAGGTGTGCGAGAAAGGCTTTAATGCGAAGCTGAACACTTTCGTGGTCCATTATGGCTCGGAAGAAGTGGATGCGTCCCTGCTGGTGCTGCCATTGGTTGGATTTTTGCCGGGCACCGATCCGCGCATCCTAGGAACGATTCGTGCGATCGAGAAGAAGTTGATGATAAGTGGAATTCTAAGACGAAATCGGCCCGGGAAGGCGGAACGGCAGGGAGCTTTCCTAGCTTGCAGCTTCTGGCTGGTCCAGGCGCTGGTGGCCGCAGGGCGGCGATCCGATGCCGAGAAGCTGTTCAAGCGGTTGATCAAATTGGAGAACGATGTTGGACTGCTCTCGGAGGAGTACGACACGCGGCGCGGCGAGCTAATCGGAAACTTTCCGCAGGCGCTGTCGCATATCGCTCTGGTGACGGCTGCGTTAGCGCTGAATCCAAGGCCCGAGCATCGAAGGCGAGAGCGTTAGCCCTTCAACGACGCGCAGCAGCTGAATTTTTGTTTCCCCACACTTTGCGGAGCTAGGGGCTCTGAGAAGCCACCCGTTGGCAATTAGACCCTAAGACTCGCTCTTCTTGGGAACCTTGGCGCCCGACTTTCTTGCTTCGGATAGGCCTATGGCAATGGCCTGCTTTGGATTTGTGACCTTCTTGCCCGATCCACTCTTTAATTTCCCCGCTTTGAATTCCTTCATCTCGCGCTCGACACTTTGGGAGGCCTTAGGACCGTATTTCCTGGAGCTCGATTTTTTCTTCGCCGAGGACTTTTTCGCTGCGGACTTTCGAGACGTGCTCGATTTTTTCGTTGGCATGGCGTTCTCCTGTACGAGTTGAGAAGCCGCAATTCTGTTGAAGGTTGCAATCCTGTTCTCTCGTGCCGTGCTGCGTTCAATTTGAGCTGGGCAGCTGAAGGACACTCAAGAAACAGCTAGCAAAAATTGACTCAACGCCAATCACAATCGCGCAGCTGGATGGCAACGTTATGCGCAGGATGGTGTCGGGATCGAGGTTGCCGAAGCCGGCGGAATGCCAGATGTGGACGCCATAGAAACCGGCGACCAGACCCGCAAGGGTGAGAGCCCCGCCGGCGACCAATCCTTTTTCCAGCGTGAAGCGATCGAGGGTTTTTTGAAACGCCGCACGGTTGGGGAGCAGGCCCCGGGAGACTCCATAGACTTTGGCGCAGATGGCGAAGACGATCGCCTGAAATCCGATGAGGATAAGGCCGAGCGCGTAAACGAGGGTGTCGACATCAAGTGAGAAAGGGCCGACGGTGCGCTGGGCAGGTAGCAGCCACACGGTGGCCGCGATGCCGATCAGCATCATGGCTGCGCCGGGATAGAGGAACAACCAGCGTGGGCTGTAGAGAAAAAGAAAGCGGAGATGGCGCCAGCCATCGCGCCAGGTGCGCAGGTGCGGGGCGCGGGTGCGGCCATCGGGAGAAAGCGTGGTCGGCGTTTCTTCGATGCGCATGTTGGCCAGGGTGGCCTTGACGACCATTTCGCTGGCGAACTCCATGCCGGTGCAGCGGAGGCCCATGCGCTCAAAGGCGTCCTTCGAGAGACCACGCATACCGCAATGGAAGTCGCCGCAATCTGCGCGGAAGATGAGGCGGCCCAGGAAGCTTAAAACTGGATTCCCCAAATAGCGGTGCAGCGGCGGCATGGCGCCGGGTTCGATGCCACCCTGGAATCGGTTCCCCATGACCAGGTCCGCGCCTCCGCGCAGCTTCTCGAGAAAGCGGGGGATGTGCGCGAAGTTGTAGCTGTCATCTCCGTCGGCCATGATGAGATAGCGGCCGCGGGCAGCGCGGAATCCGCCATTCAAGGCAGCGCCGTAGCCGCGCTCGAGAACCGGGACAAGCCGTGCGCCGCGGTCGAGGGCTATCTGTTGCGATCCGTCGGTACTGCCGTTGTCGGCAACTATAACTTCACCATCGATGCCTGCCTGGCGCAACGCCGCCCATGCTTTGTCGACGCAGACCCCGACCGTCTCCGCTTCATTGAGGCACGGCATGACGATCGAGAGCTCGCAGGATGCCGTAGGATGACTCATGACTTGGGACCTCGGCTGTACGCGAAGATTACGGCGACCCTATGAGTCATAAGCATACGTGTAAACAGAAAATTTACATGCCTTCGCATTCATACAGGGAACTAAGGCTGCTGTTCGATGTTAAATTGAAACGAAACTACAGCAAAGTAGCGGGCTGAACAATTGATAAGAGGGAGTCAATGGGACGATGAATGGGGACTTTCGGGGGCGCTTCGGCGCATTGGTTTTAGTAACGCTGTTAACCGGCTGCGGGCCGAGCACGAAGTTCAATTCGTTAACCGGAGTCAATGCTGTTCCACCCACAACAAGTGTGGCTTTAAGCGGCACGTCGTTCGACTTTGGGCAAAACCTGGTTGGCAATACTTTGGTCCAGACCGCAGTGACTGTGAGCAACACGGGGAAAGTTCCGCTGACTTTCAGCCCCTCGCTGTCGGGAGATCCAAGCTACTCAATCGTGGCGGGACAGTCGTGTAGCGGAGCGTTGGAGGCGGGAGCCAGTTGCGGAGTGGTGGTGAGTTACACGCCGAGCGCGGTCGATCCGAAGCTTCTGGGCGCACCGATACCAGTACAACAGACCGCAACCATAAACCTGAATTTCGCGGATGCTGTTGGCGGAGCGCCCTCGATGGTGACTTTGACGGGCGTGGCTGCGTCCCTTGCCGCAGGAACAGTGACGCCGACCGCCAATCCGCAAGTGGCCCTCTATACAATTACACCGCCCTACGCGGGGAATGTGACTGTGAGCTTTGGTCCGACCACGGCGTACGGGTTGAATACGTGGAGCCAGGCGACGCCGAGCGGAGGCGGCCCGGTGAGTATTGAAGTGGCCGGGATGCTGGCGAACACCACGTATCATCTGCGGGCGTCTGTGCAGTTTGCGAACGGCATCTCCGCCAACGATGTCGACCAAACATTCGCGACGGGAGCAACGCCGGGAATTCTGCAGTCGCAGATTACGGCGTCCACTGCGCCCGGACAGACGCCGCAGCCTGGGATTGAAATGTTAAATCCGAACCAGGGAGAGCCGGCGATTGCCGCGACCGATTTATCGGGAAATATCATCTGGACATACAATCCCAGCACTCCGCTGGGAGGAGCTCAATGGTATGCGCCAAAGCAGATGAGCAATGGAGATTTCATCGCGCTGGCTGGCTCTTCGCCGGGCAACTTCCTGCAGGGGACGCTGCCTCCGGGCTCCGCAAATCTTGTCCGGGAATTCGATCTGGCCGGGAACACCGTCAAGGAAATAACCATTCCGCAACTGAACGCTGAGCTTGCGACTGCGAACTATAACATCACGCTTTTCGCCTTTCACCACGATGTGACGCCGTTGCCGAACGGCCATTGGCTGGTGCTTGCAAACACGTTCAAAAATGTGGTGTTGAACGGTCAGACGACGCCGACGCAGGTTCTCGGCGATGTGATCGTCGATCTGGACACGAATTTGAACGTGGCGTGGGTGTGGAATTCATTCGATCACCTGGACGTAAACCGGCAGGGAGCACAATTCCCGGACTGGACGCATACGAACGCTGTCGTTTATTCGAAAGACGACGGCAATATCCTGGTATCGATGCGCCACCAGAACTGGGTGATCAAAGTGGACTACAACAATGGCGCGGGCGCGGGAGACGTAATCTGGCGGCTAGGCGAAGGGGGAGATTTCTCGCTGGTGGGGGGCACGGACCCGACGGACTGGTTTTACGCGCAGCATGGACCGGCGTTCACCACATCCAACACGACGGGGACGTTCGGGTTGACGCTGATGGATAATGGCGATTTCCGGACATTTCCGCCTGGCGTGAACTGCGGGGTGGGAAGCGCGCCGGCATGTCTGTATTCCACGATACCGGTGTTTCAGGTGGACGAAGTGGCGAAGACGGCGACTCTGGAATTTCACCAGATCTTCGCGCCAAGCCTGTATAGCTTCTGGGGAGGCAATGCCTTGACGTTGCCGAATGGAGACGTCGAATCGGATTTGTGCGGGCTGTACGGGACAAACTCGCAAGTTTCCGAGGTGACGCAGAGCAGCTCACAACCGGTTTGGACCTTGAAGGTGAGTTCCAATGAAACGTACCGCTCGTATCGGTTGCCCAGCTTATATCCTGGGGTACAGTGGTAGCAATTTAGCGATAGCTCAGATGGATTGCAGTAACAGAAGACCCAAGACGCAGACCTAATGCGTGCTTGGGTTTTTTCTGGGCCTGGGTGGTTTCGTCCCGAGGGAAGGGGCGCCGGAATCTTCAGTCGGAACAGAATGGCGCAATTAGACGTGCGGGGTGAACGCGGACGAGCTTACGCAGGAAGCTTCACATCGGGGCTCAGGTGATCCCCCGTGCGTCCATCTCTGGGGTCCCGAGTGCGAGCGATCGCCATGGCTCCCTTACGGAACAATCGGGCAGCGGTATTCCACCGAGGTCAGCGTCCGCTACAGAGGCAAAGGAAACGGCCCGCGATGTTCGCGGGCCGCCGTAAGCTGCAGATTCGACCAGGCTAGAAGATGATCTTCGCCTGGAGCTGAACGGTGCGGGGACAGTCGCCGTTGATGCAGGACCCGGACGCAAGCTTCGTAATGTTGCCGTTCGTGGTTGGCGCACCCAGGTTCGCATGGTTGTAGGCGTTGATGAATTGGGCTTCAAAGTCGAAAACCAAATCCCTCCAGATCGGCGTCAGTTTGTAGACTGTGGCATCCAGTTTGTTATAGCCAGGACCGGTCATGTAGTAGGCAGGGACGTTATTCCGGAAGTCCCCCTGAAGTGTGGTTCCCAGCGTGTAGGTCTGTCCGGCGTAAGGCAGCCCCGACGTCGGATCATAAACACTGGCATCAAACCACTGCTTTGACGTTCTTTGGCCTGGCGGAAGAATGCCGGTTTTGCCGGGAGACAAGTTGATCGCTTGGCCACCCCGCGTCCCGTTGAACGGACTATAGAATGGCGAGAAATAGAAGCCACTGTGCCAGAGGTAGAAGGCGGAGATGTTATATCCGCTGACGAGAGCGTTGACGATGCCATGCGCATTCGCCAGGTAGCGCTGGTTTTTGCCGAACGGCAGCTGATAATGTCCGTCCATCTGGAAGGTTTTGGCAGGAAGCGCGGGGTCATTTGCATAGACGGCGCGCAACCGTTCAGCCCTGGAAGCACCCGAGCCGATCGTGTTGACATCGTAACCGGTAGTCAGCGCCGCCGGAACCATGGTGTTTGTGCTGCTATTGCCGGAATTGGCGCCGGGAGGGCCGCCGTTCTTGAACCCGAACTCCGAAGTAGTGAGCGACTTCATCCAGGTGAAGTAGCTCTGCAGGGTGAGGCCGTTGCCCCAGGTGTGGGTGAGCTGAGCTTGCAACTCATTGGTGTTGGAGTACCCGTCATAAGTGAATTCCTGGATAGGGTTGCCAAAGACGGGGTAGAGGCTCCGCTCAGCCCGGGAGCAATTCGTGCCGTCGGGAGTTGTGCACAAATCCCGGGGCAGCAACGCATTGATGGGATCGACCATGAGCAGGTTGGTACTGTGATTGCCGATGTAGCTGAGCTGAAATCCAGTGTGGTAAGGCAACTCCTGCGAGAGCGTCAAACTATACTCCTGGACAAGTCCCAGTTTGTAGTTGGGATCCAGGAAGTTCGCACCGAAGCCGCCGCTCGGCTGAACGCTCAATGAACCGCCTGCGCCACCGTTCACCAATGCAAAACCCGGCGCGACGCAGGTACCGGCCGGCTGGTTCGCGCAGCCCTGATTGCCGAGCATGAACTGGTTGATGGGCTGAGGACCACCGTATTGCGGCTGAGCGTTTGGAAATTCGAGTTCTGCTGCAGCATTGTTCGGGATGGTGCCATCTACCAGCCCGTTTCCGTAGGTCGCGCTGTAGCTAAACGGCGCATTGGCGCGGGTCGCTTGTTGGAATGCGATGACCGGGGTGGGGAAACGATAGATACCATAGCCGCCGCGAAGGACGGTCTTGCTGTCGAGCTGGTAAGCAAAGCCGACACGAGGGTCGAAATTGTTCTTTGGCATGTTGAACAGGCTGAGAGGATAGTTAGCTTTTGCCGCGGACTCGATCGGCAATCCCGCCGCTACGAAGGCGTTATAGACATCCTGGGTGATACCCGAGGGAAGAGCGCCGCTGCCCTGATAGACCACCATGCCGCCGGGGATGTTTGGATCAAAGGTGGATGCGCGGCCTGAGGCATCCGAGAACGCGGTCCAGTACTCATAGCGCAGGCCCACGTTTAAAGTCAGCTTCTGCGAAACGCGCCAGTCGTCCTGCGCATACCCGTCGTACTGAGTTTGCCGGGTGTTGTAATTGGGGTAATAGTTCACATGTAGCTGATCCATCTCGCCCAGCAGGAAATCGGCAAGGCCCGAGCCCGTGTTGGAGAGGGGTACGCCGTCCGCACTCGCGGGATCCTGCTCGGCAGTATAGTACCCAGTGGTGTTGTAGTCGCCGCCAGGCTGCCCAATCTCTTTCGTGTTCAAGCGGAAGTTGTTGAAATCGAAACCGAACATCAACTGGTGGTTCCCCTTGTTGTAGGAAAACTGGTCGGAGGCGCTGATGGTCTGGTCCGGGTAATCTTTCGGATTTTGGCGGTCAGCACCCGTCCAGTAATAGTCGGTGTTGGAGTAGTCGTCGAAATAAAACTGCGGCCAGTAACTGTTGGTCTGGTATACCGGCAGGCCCACGGACGGGGCAACATTGGGAATTACCATTGGGCCGGCGTGATCTTTGTCGTCGTACTGTACACCCACGTGGGCGACGTTGATTGCCCGGGGCCCGATTATCTGGGTAAAGGTCAGCGATCCGTTGTGGCCGCCCTGTTCCTGCAGATCTGGTTCCTGCGGGGAATAGGAATGTTGCGCCAATATCTTGCTGTCAGTGTAGGTATATCGCGCGGCCAGGCGGTTAGGGCCAAAGAGCTGATCCACTTTGAATGTGTACAGTTTGTTGTTGACGGTTGCCTTAGCGGTCGTAGGAATATAGTTGGGCGTGCCAGTCGCGACATCCTGACCGGAGACGTTGATATTCGGAAAGGGAAAAGGGGTAAAGCCCGGAACCGGCGTGACGCCAAGAATTTTCTGCGTCACCGGATTCAGGCGATCGGACGGGATTATATTCCCGGCGAACGTGCTACGGGTGTACGGCGGACCGGGGATGGTGGTGAGCGGATCGTATAGCGTGATCGGCGCGGCTGATCCCCCGGCAAACACTGTAGAAAGGTCGCCCTTCCGCTCGCTCAGGGTAGGCACGGTGTATTGCTCCGCCTGATTCGCGTTCTGCTTGATCCATTCCAGATCGACAAAGAAAAAGGTCTTGTTCCGGCCGTTGTAAATTTTCGGAAACCAGATCGGGCCGCCAAGCTGGGCGCCGTATTCGTTGTGCTGCAAAAATTTTACTGAGGGTCCCTTGTAATAAGACGTTGCCTGCAGATGATTGTTCTGGTTCAACTCATAGATCTGCCCATGAAATTGGTTGGTGCCGCTTTTGGTTACCAACTCCACAATGCCCGGCGCGCCATATTGCGCATTGCCGTTCGATGTGATGACTTTGACCTCCTGGTACGTCGGGGAGGGCTGCGCATTGACCTGGAGTTCATTGGTATTCCGGTTCGCCATGGATTGGCCATCCACCAGGAAATCCACGGACCCCGGCGGCATACCATTGATGCGTGTGTTCCCTGCGCCCGATCCGCCCACGTTGTTGGCGACTACGCCAGGGCTGAACGCGATGACGCTGAGGATGTTGCGGCTCTGTATTGGCTGAGTTTCGATTGCGGTCGCGTTCTTTACGTCGGAAATTGTTGGATTCACGCGATCAATGACTGGGGTGACGTCATGTACCGTGACCTGCGTTGAGACGCTGGCGGCGGTTACCTTGGGATCTACTTCCGCATCCTGCGATACACGCAACGTGAGCACACCAACCCACTGGGCGAAGCCCTGCATAGTGACAGAAACCTTATAGTTTGCGGGGCTCAGGTTGGTGAAGGTGTAAAAACCGTCACTCTTCGAGGTGGTCGTTAACGTTTGACCGGTGCCCACGTTGGTCAGGCTGATCGTCGCGCCGGGGACTACGGCACCGCTTACGTCCTGGACCGTGCCTTTGATGGTCGAATTGGAATTCTGAGCGAAGGTTGCGACAGTGAAGACACTGCACAGCAACAGAACCCATATCTGGATGGATCTAAACGTCATGCCTGGCTCCTTATTGAAACAAGTGAAACGGGTCGTTACGTCTGGTGGTCGAGGCTCGCCTCCTGTGGGGTGAGAGGCTTGGCCTGGGAATCGTTACTCGAAAACCACGTGCGAATACGTGAATGAAATGTATCACGGAAGAAAACGTTGTCACTAGCAGAAAACGCTGCAAGAAGAAAATAATTCGAAACGGGTACTCAGGTGGGAACCAGGCACTCGTAATTCCGGAGGTGGCATACATGCGGCTCGGCACTCAGCCAACCCTCAGGAGCATTGCTCGCTTCAATCCGGGATCGGTTGGTAGCGCTAACGGGAATCGAACCCGTGTTTTAAGATTGAGAATCTCACGTCCTAACCCCTAGACGATAGCGCCCTATGCCTCTCCCACTATAGCGAAGGAGGGGTGCGGTCACAAGGTTGCGCCCAATCGAGCTTGCCATTGCAGCGGGACAGGGGAATAATTCCGTTCTAGAGTCATCCATCAAATTCAACCGTTTCCCATAGAAATGAGACAAATACCGATGCGAAAGAGATCTTCCGGGTTCCGATTGCTTCTGCTGCCTGCTGCATTCTCAGTTGTAACCTGTGCCGCCCTGGGGCAGCAGGCAAACCATCCCGCCGCGCTACGTGGGCCGCAGCCGGTAACAGCCGCGATGGAGCGCAGAGCGGATGCGATGATGCACAAGATGACACTCCAGCAGAAGATTGAACTGATTGGCGGAGAGGACAGTATGTTCATCCGCGCGGAGCCGAGTATTGGCTTTCCTCGGTTGAAAATGTCGGATGGACCGATGGGAGTGCGCACCTGGGGGCCATCGACCGCGTATGCAGCGGGGATCGGGCTGGCGGCGAGCTGGGACACCGCGCTGGCGGAAAAGACCGGAGTAGGGTTGGGCGAAGACGCGCGGGCGCGGGGCGTGAATTTCCTGCTGGGGCCCGGTGTCAACATCTACCGCGAGCCGATGAATGGGCGGAACTTCGAATATTTCGGCGAAGACCCGTACCTGGCAGGTCAAATCACGGTGGGTTACATCGATGGCGTGCAGAGCCAGGGGGTGAGCGCCACCGTAAAGCATTATGCTGCAAACAATTCGGAATACGATCGCCAGAGGGAAAACAGCGTGGTCAGCGAACGGGCGCTCAGGGAGATTTATCTGCCCGCGTTCGAAGCAGCGGTGAGGCAGGCTCATGTAGGCGCGGTGATGGACTCCTACAACCTGGTGAATGGGGAGCATTCCACGCAGAACAAATTTCTCAATATTGAAGTGTTGCGAAAGGACTGGGGCTTTCGCGGCGTTCTGATGTCGGACTGGGGCGGAACCCATGACGCAATTGCAGCGGCGAATGGAGGGCTTGATTTGGAGATGCCGTCTGGCGACTATATGAATCCGAAAAGCATGCTGCCGGCGATTCAGAACGGCAAAGTTTCCGAGGCCGTTATTGACCAGAAGGTCCGCCGGATTCTGCGGACGGCGCTGCAGTTTGGCTGGCTGGACCGCGACCAACTGGATCTGAATGTTCCACTCTATAACCAACACGGAGACGCTATCGCGTTGCAGGGAGCAGAAGAAGGCGCAGTGCTGTTAAAGAACGAGGGTCATTTATTGCCGCTCGAACGCCGCGCGGTCCACTCCATTGCGATGATCGGGCCGGATGCGTACCCAGCGGTGCCGACCGCCGGGGGCAGCGGAAATGTAACTGCATTCGCGCCGGTGAGCTTCATGACCGGGATGAGCGACGATTTACATCCCGGAGTGAAGGTGTACTGGAACAGCGGAATACAGACACCGGCGGAGATTTTCGAGAATTCCAACTGGTGTGCCGACGCGGGCTGCAAGCAGCAGGGTCTTCGCCGCGATGAATATGTGGTGGCGACGAATGCGAAGCTACGCTCGGCGATCGATTTGACCGTGAACGACGCCACCGGCAAACAATGGGGCGAGAGCGCCAAGACGCCGCGTCGCGTCGAGTGGAATGGTTACTTCATTCCGAAGAGCACGGGCGTTTACCGGTTTGTTGCGAATGCCGTCGGCGAAGGCCGGTACCGGGCGGTGGTGAACGGCAAGGAGATATTTGCGCAAGCGCAAGACGAAGGCGGAAGCGCGGAGTCGGCGCAGGTCACGCTGGAGGGCGGCAAAGCGGCGAAAGTGCAATTGATCTATTTTCCGGGACGGGACGAAAATACAGCTGGATTTGGAGTCATTGCCGAGGACCATTTGATCAACGCCGAGGCCGTGCAGATGGCAAAGAAGGCTGACGCGGTGGTGCTCTCTGTGGGCTTTTCGCCGCAAACCGAATCGGAAGGTTTCGACCGCACCTATCAACTTCCCTTCGGGCAGGAAGATTTAATTCGGAGGGTTACGGCCGCAAATCCTCACACAGTCGTGGTGCTGACCTCGGGCGGCAGCGTTGCGACGAGCGGCTGGATTGGGAACGCGCCGGCGCTGTTGCAAACCTGGTATGCAGGGCAGGAGGCAGGCACGGCGTTGACAAAGATTTTGTTCGGTGATGTGAATCCGTCGGGCAAGCTGCCGATCAGCTGGGAAAAAAAGATCGAGGATAATCCGACGTACAAAAACTATTATGAGAAGGGCAATTCGCGCGACGTGAAGTATGCGGAGGGCGTGTTTGTGGGCTATCGCTACTACGAGACGAGCACCGTGAAGCCGTTGTTTCCGTTTGGGTTTGGATTGTCCTATACAAAATTCGCATTCAGCAATCTGGCGATATCTCCGGATTCAGCATCTTCGACGGGCCCGATCCGGGTGGGATTCGATGTGAAGAATACGGGATCGCGGGCGGGAGCGGAGGTCGCACAGATTTATGTCGGGGATCCTTCGGCGACGGTGAAGCGACCGGAGATGGAGTTGAAGGGTTTCTCTCGTGTGATGCTGGCGCCCGGCCAAATGCGCCATGTGACCGCCACTCTTAACAAGCGATCGCTGGCTTACTGGGACGAGGCGAGCCACGGATGGAAGGTCGATCCAGGCAAATTCGTGGTCTATGTGGGGGATTCTTCCGAGAACGTCCCGTTAAAGAAGGGCTTCACGGTGCGGTAGTCTCATCCGCGGCAACTTGGGTGTGCCTCCTCCTATAGTCAGACGGGGGCACACCCGAGATGTGGCACTAGGGATGGTTGAAAGAAACGGTAAACGCGATTTCCCCTCGAGTTATGTGCCCGTCGCTGGCGAGCACTTGCCAGTGAATATGATAATTACCATTTGCCAGATTGGCGGCGGCCGCCTTCAGTTGCGACAGCTTTGTACCTGGCTCGACCTTGATGGGCAGACTCTTACCGGAGGGGCCGGTGAGGGTGATGCTAGATCGCGCGACATCAATCCTGGAGTTATAGTCGAGCGTCAGATCGACATTCCGGGCGTGAACGACAGCCTCGTTAGATGGGGTTGAATGCATCAGGATGGCGTGAGCGATCGCCCTCGGTACAACGAGAAAAAGCACCAGGACCAATGTTACGGAACGAATTTGGGCCCGTGTCATGATTTCCTACGTCTGAGCGCAAGGCATCTAACGCGGATTCGCCTTACCGCCTCAGCCGGACCGAGGCCGCGCGCATGGAGCGGCCGGAAAGTTCCGCGGCACGGGCCTCAGCGTAAGCTGCTGCTCCCATCAACGCGGCGCGGCTCTCCAGGATAATGCGCACTGGCATCTGCGCTACCAAATCGTGCATTCGGCCTTTGTCGCAGAAGGCGTGCATGAAGGTCCCGTCCTTCATTTTTTTTAGAATCTTCGGAGCGATGCCCCCGCCGATATAGACGCCGCCGTGCGCCAGAACCTTCAACGCAAGATTGCCCGCCTCCGCGCCATAGGCAGAAACGAATATGTCCAGCACCTGGGCGCATAGCTTGCTTTCGCCCGATTCGCCAAGTTCTCCGATGACGGAGTTTGGATCTTCCTGCTGCATCCGTTCGCGCAGAGCGGGCGACTCCTCCATCTTCTTTTCATCGCGCAAGAAGGTATAGATCTTTTTGAGCGCGAGACCGGAACAGACGCGTTCCCAGCTGACATGGCCATGAATGTCAGGATCGGCACGAAGATAACGAAGAAGCTCAATCTCAAGATCGGTGCGCGGACCGAAGTCTGCGTGTCCTCCCTCTGAGGCCATGGGGACATGATCTTTTCCGTTCCAGATCAAAAAGGCCTCGCCAAGTCCCGTACCTGCGGCAATCAGCGCGCGGTTTCCGACCAGGCTATTGTCCCCCTCGCTCAGAACGAGAATCTGATCGGGGCTGAGTTCGCTGATTCCGTAGCCATTAGCCTCGAGATCGTTGATGAGAAATATATGCTGAATTCCCAGGTCGCGCGCAAGATCGTGACTATCCAGCCGCCAGGGCAGGTTGGTGAGGTTGATTACATTGTTGCGAACGGGACCCGGAGCGCCGAAGCACGCTGCATCGATCTGCTCATCATTTCCTCCCAGAAATTCGCGCACGATCGTCTGCAGATCGGGGTATTCGGACGCGGGAAATTTCTGCTCGCGTACATGCTGCAGCTCACCCTGTTCAAAACGATACAGAGCGAGGTGGACTTTGGTTCCTCCGACATCCCCAGCAAGAATCATCGGGTCACTTCCAGAAGGCCTTTACCGTTTGCGGCGGGGGGCAGTTGGGCAGCAGCGGCCTCGTCGA
Source organism: uncultured Acidobacteriota bacterium (assembly GCA_963744615.1). GTDB lineage: Bacteria > Acidobacteriota > Terriglobia > Terriglobales > Acidobacteriaceae > JAKAAZ01. The sequence continues at coordinate 144,857 of CAVUUE010000003.1, read as the reverse complement.
GCAGGAGGCTGAGTTCCCCGCTTTCCGGGCGGATCAGTTGCGCGGGCAACACATCGGGCTGGTAAGGCCCGAGCATGACCTTGTGCAAAATCTCGGCCTTGGCTGCTCCCTGAACCTGGAAAACAACCTGGCTGGCGTGGTTGATGACCGGGGAGGTGAGGGTGACACGCCAGGGATTTTTCGCTTCGACGTGGGCGGACACTGCCAGACGCATCATGGAATCGAGTGCGTCGGAATGCGGAAAAAGGGAGGCAGTGTGGCCGTTATCGCCGAGACCGAGCAGGATGAAATCGAAGCGCGGAAGCTCGGCACCTTCCATGCGAAATCGATTGCGCAGCGCAGATTCGTATCGGGCGGCCGCCTCTTCTGGATCCAGTTCGCCTTCGATGCGGATTATGTTTTCCTCCGGGAGGGGAACCTTAGAAAGCAGAGTCTGGTATGTCATATGGTAATTGGAATCGGCGCTGGTGGGCGGCACACAGCGCTCATCGACCCAGAAAAGTAGAAGACGGGACCAGTCGATCCGTCGGCGAAACGGATGCGCGGGGTCGGCCAGCAATTCGAAAGTGCGTTTGGGAGTGCTGCCGCCCGAGATTGCGACCCGCGCTGTACCGCGAGCCGCGATCGCACGTTCAACCGCCGAAGCGATGCAGTCGGCGGAGGCAAGAGCCAGCGCTTCGCCGTCTCTCATAATGTAGTAGCGGACGCTTGTGGTCTTAGGCATTGTGTCCATGGTAGCGGAGGATTATTGCTGACGCCATTTACGACCGTCGCGAGCGAGCAATTCATCCGAGGCCGCTGGACCCCAACTGCCGGCCGGGTAGTTTGGAAAATCTTTTGGCGGGTTGGCGCCCCAGCCTTCCAGAATCGGAGTCATCAGCGACCAGGTCGCCTCGACACCGTCACGATGCGCGAACAGAGTTGCATCCCCGAGCATGGCGTCGAGTAGAAGGCGCTCATATCCATTGGCGGAAGAGACTCCGAACGCGGTGGCATAGTCGAAATCCATGATGACCGGACAGCTCTGCATCGTAGGACCGGGGACTTTGGCAGCGAAGCGCAGGGAAATGCCATCGTTCGGCTGGATGCGCATGGAAATTATATTGGGCTGAATGTCTCCGCACTTGCTGCGGCCTGCACCGTCCTTGAAAAGCAACAATGGCGGTTGCTTAAATTGTATGGTGATCTCAGTCGAGCGCTGCGCGAGCCGTTTTCCGGCGCGAATGTAGAACGGGACGCCGGCCCAGCGCCAGTTTTCAATTTCGAGACGCAACGCGGCAAACGTCTCCGTACTGGACGCGGGATCCACGCGGTTTTCATCGCGGTAGCCGATGACCGGCTTGCCGTCGATGATCCCGGGGCCGTATTGGCCGCGGACGGTGTCTACCATACGGATGGGTTGAATCGCCCGCCAGACTTTTATTTTTTCGGTGCGAATCGGGGCCGCGCCGAATGAAACGGGAGGCTCCATAGCGACGAAAGAGAGCAACTCCATGACATGATTTTGAACAACGTCGCGCAGCGCACCGGCTTTTTCGTAAAACGGGCCGCGTCCCTCAATACCGATGCTCTCGGCTGCCGTGATCTGAACGTGATCGATAAAGTTGCGGTTCCAAATAGGTTCGAAGATTCCGTTCGCAAATCGAAACACAAGAATGTTCTGGACCGTTTCCTTGCCCAGATAATGGTCGATGCGGAAGACCTGATCTTCCGAAAGTACCTTATTGACGTTGTCGTTCAGCTCGCGGGCGGATTGAAGATCGTGACCGAAAGGCTTTTCTATGATGATGCGCACGATGCCTTTGTCAGGTTTGGCCATGCCATGAGCGCCAAGCTGATCAATGATCTCCGCGAAGTAGTCCGGCGCGGTGGCCAGATAATAGAGCCGGCCGCCACCGGTACCGTACCTCTTGTCGAGGCTCTCGAGCAGTGCTTTCAACCTGACGTAGCCATCGGCGTCGTCGAAGTCCATGGCGTGATAGTTCACCGTGGAAAGAAATTCCGACAGCTTGGCATCCCCGTTTTCGACGCCGCCCCCTTTCACAATACCGTCACGCATGTCATTGACGAACTCATCCTTTAGCGGACGCCGGGCGACCCCGACGACAGCGAATTTGTCCGGAAGCATGCCGTCCTGATCCAGATGGTAGAGCGCCGGAAGCAGCTTGCGCTTCGTCAGATCCCCCGACGCGCCGAAGATGACGACGATGCAAGGGTCCGGCTTACGCTCATTAACGCTCGATGCCTTTATTTGCTCGGGGGAGATCTTTACTTCTGTTGTTGTGGCCATTGATTGCTCCTTCTCGGCGAATACAGATTTTAACCCGGCGGGGTTGGGAGTAACTGAACGCTGAACCCACCTCTCATAAGCGAGACCCTGTCGATAGCTCAGGGCAAGGTTTCGGCACTCAGATTTCGCCGAGTCGTTAGCTGGACTTCTTTACTGCGTGGCCGCCGAATTCGTTTCGCATAACCGACAGCATGCGGTCGGAGAAATTGTTGTCCTCGCGGGAGCGTATCCTGCGGATCAATGATTCTGTGATGACGGGAGCGGACACATTCAGGTCGATAGCTTCGGCGACGGTCCAGCGGCCTTCGCCGGAGTCGGGGACGAACGCTTCCAGACCGGCGAGTTCGGGATTTTTCTTGAGGGCGTCAGCGGTGAGGTCGAGCAGCCAGGAGCGAACGACGCTCCCATAGCGCCAGATTTCCGCGATCTGCGTCAGGTCAAGATGCAGCGGCTCCTTATGTTTCATGATCGAGAATCCCTCGGCATAGGACTGCATCATGCCGTACTCGATGCCGTTGTGGACCATTTTGACGAAGTGCCCGGCACCGGCAGGACCGACGTGACCCCAGCCTTTGTCTTTGCCGGGAGCGAGAGTTTCAAAGATTGTACGCAGATGCTCGACGGGTTCGGGATCGCCGCCGATCATCATGCTGTAGCCCTCGGTGATACCCCATACGCCACCGGAGGTTCCGACATCGACGAAGTGAAAGCCTTTCGCAGTGAGCTGGGCATGCCGGCGTTGAGAATCTTTGTAATTGGAATTGCCGCCATCGATGAAAATATCTCCCTTTTGCATCAGGGGTTCAAGTTTTGCGATAGTTTCGTCGACGGGATCGCCGGAGGGCACCATGATCCAGATGGCTCGTGGAGTTTTCAAATTCTTGACGAGATCTCCGATCGACTGAACGCCGAGTGACCCCGCGGCGGTGAGTTTGCCGACGGCTTCCGCGTTGAAATCAAAACCCACAACTTTATGCTCCCCCTGGCGAAGACGTTCCGCCATGTTGAAGCCCATCTTTCCGAGACCAATCAATCCGAGTTCCATACGTCTCCCCTTTTGAAAAATCGTTTGCTGCCGCGGATTATGCGGCGGTAATTCCGATTTGTGCCAAATCATCGATGACTTGCTGCGGTGTTTCCATCAGGATTCCGTGGATGCCGAGACGGCGCGCGGCTGCGACATTCTCTTCCCGGTCATCGATGAAGACGCATTGACCGGGCTTGCGTTGAGAGATGTTCAACGCGCAGTGAAAAAAATCGGGGCCGGGTTTGCGCAGGCCGATGTAGGACGAGACGAGGAATGCATCGAACAGTCCGGTTAGTCCGAAAGTCGGAATTCGATACTCCATCAATTCGCGCGATTCATTGCTGAGCATGTACATGACCGGACTGCTATCCGCCCTTCGGTGGTCGCGCAGGCGATGGAGGAAGTCGATCATTTGTGGATACAACACCCGGCTGACGGCCCGCATCCGGATGACGAATTCATCCGGAGAAAACTGGCGCGGAGTGTAGAACACGGCTTGTTGCAGATATTCCTGCAGCGTGATTTTTCCGCGCTCCCATTGGTCGTTCGGCTGCTCGTGCCGCTGCTCGAACTCATCGAAGTTCAGGCCGAAGTGTTGCGCGACTTGTCTGCGGGCGGTGTGGTCCCATCCGTTGGTGAGGAGGACACCGCCGCAATCCCAAAATGTGGCGGTGATCCGCATCGTGGCTGCGCTCATCGCGTCGCCTGCATAGTTTCGTCGTCGGGGAAATCGGCGCCGAGGGTTATGCTCTCCCACTCGGATATTTCCTTGTGGAATTGCGCCAGCTTGGCGCGAAACTTGGCGAGCGCGAACGCTCCCAAGATCAAGTGCGCGGGAGGGTTCTTGCTGTTGACCACTTGCTGTATGGCCTGGACGGCGCGCAACGGATCGCCTTTCTGTTTGCCGTTGACGGCGTGCTGAGTGGCGCGCATCTTCCCCGCGGTTTCGACATAGTCGGCGATCTGGTGCGGGGAATACTCCCCGGAGCGTCCGGCAAAATCGGTGCGAAACGGACCGGGCTCAATGGCGGTAACGTGAATACCAAGCGGAGCGACTTCAAGGGCGAGTGCTTCGGACATTCCTTCGACAGCAAATTTCGTCAGGTTGTAATAACCCAGGCCTGGCGTTCCCGCAAGGCCGGCGACGGACGACATGTTAAGGATGTGGCCGGAGCGGCGTTTGCGCATGTGCGGCAGCACGGCGCGGGTGACGCGAATGACTCCGAAGACATTGGTCTCGATCTGGCGGCGAATTTCGTCTTCCGTCGCTTCTTCCTGCGCGGCGACCAGGCCGTAGCCTGCGTTGTTCACGAGTACATCAATGTGGCCAAAGGTGGCGATAGTCTGCTCGACTGCGGCGGATACTTCCTTGGGATTGGTCACGTCGAGTTGAATTGCTTTCGCATGGGCTGGAAATCTTCTCTCCAGATCCGAGACTTTGGCCATGTCGCGGGCGGTCGCGGCAACGCGTTCTCCGGCGTCGAGCACCTGCTCAGCCAATAGACGACCGAAGCCGCTGGAGGAGCCAGTGATGAACCAGACGCGTCCTGCTTGGTTGGATGCCATCGGGTTTTGCTGTTGAACTTCGTCCATTCGAGGGACGCTTTCAGGTTTGGATGCTTCCCTGCGCTCAGAATGACGAACCCTTTGATGGATTCTCAAATCTTCTCGGGCCAGGTGTTTGACATGTAGCGGGACTCGATGGATTGAACCTTGTTGAAGCGACGGATGAAACGCTCTTCATTAGATTGGAAATGCGCGTTGAGATATGCCGACACAAGTTCAAAGGCCAGCTCGTAGCCGATGATGCGGGCCCCGAGGACGAGCACGTTCATATCGTCGTGTTCGACACCCTGGTGGGCGGAGTAGGTGTCGTGGCACATGGCGGCGCGGATGCCTGGCATTTTGTTCGCGGCTACGGAAACGCCAACTCCGGAACCACAGATGAGGATGCCGCGATCGGCGTTTTTCGCGTGCAGCGCGCGACCGACCAGCTCCGCGAAATCGGGGTAATCCGATGGCTGGGTGTTATACGCACCGAGGTCGAGCACTTCATGCCCGAGCCCGGCGACATACTTCCGGACTTCTTCCTTTAGCTCAAAGCCGGCATGGTCGGAAGCGATTGCAATCTTCATTTCTCTCCTACCGGGATGATGCGGCAACGGGCTTCGCGGCACGCTCAATAATGTGCGCGGCACGCTTCATTACGTTTTCCACGTTGAAGCCGAGCTTCTCCATGGCAATTTCGCCTGGCGCGGAGGAGCCGAAACGGTCGAGCCCGAGCACGTCCCCAGTGTCGCCCGCAATCTTCCACCAGCCAAACGACGTGGCCGCCTCGACCACCAGACGAGGCACTCCAGTGAGCAGAATTTGCTGTTGATACTCCTCGGGCTGATCCTGGAAAAGTTTCCAGCTCGGCATCGAGACCACACGGGCATGGGTGCCCTGCGCTTCGAGTCTGGCCGCGGATTGCAGGATCAAGCTCACTTCGCTGCCGGTGGCGATCAGCACCACATCGGGCGATGCGCCCCCGTCGTTGAGCACGTATGCGCCGTGTCGGACGCCGGAGAGAATGTCATATTTCTCTGCGTCTAGCACGGGCAAATCCTGACGCGAAAGGGCGAGAAATGCCGGCTTGCGACGTTCGAGAATTACCTGCCACGCTGCGGCGGTTTCATTGGCATCGGCGGGGCGGAAGTCAACCAGATCGGGAATCGCGCGAAGCGAGCTGATCTGTTCCACCGGTTGATGCGTGGGACCGTCCTGGCCGAGGCCGATCGAGTCGTGTGTAAAAACGAAGATGGACGGAACCTGCATCAGCGCGGCAAGGCGCAGAGCGGGCCGGGCATAATCGCTGAAAACAAAAAACGTCGAGCCATAAGGAATAAGACCGCCGTGCGCCGCCATGCCGTTGACAAATGCGCACATGCCGAATTCGCGGACGCCAAAGAAAATATTGCGGCCGTTGGGATCGACGTGGAAGCTGGGACTGTCTTTGATAATGGTCTTGGTCGAGGTGGAAAGATCGGCCGCGCCGCCGATCAATTCCGGCACCTTCAAGGCGATACCGTTCATGACCGTATTGCCGGCGACACGTGTGGCAATGGGCTTCGAGTCCGCGGGGAACTTCGGCACGCCCGCTTCCCAGCCGGCAGGAAGCTTGTTACTGAACACACGTTCATACTCGGCGGCTAAGTCCGGGAACTGCTGCCGGTATTTCGCGAACAGGGCGTTCCAATCATTCTCAAATTTGGCTCCGCGTTCTTTCGCCTGGGCCCAGTTCTTGGCCGCGTCGTCGGGAACGTAGAAACTTTTGTCCGCTGGCCAGCCGAGCTTTTCTTTCGTCTTTTTGGTATCTTCGGCGCCAAGAGGTTCTCCATGAGCCTTCGACGTACCGGCTTTCGGGCTTCCGTAACCAATTATGGTGCGAACCGCGATGATGGACGGTTTGTCAGTGACCGCCTTGGCTGCGTCGATGGCCTTTTCGATGGCGGCCAGATCGTTGCCATCGGCCACGCGCTGCACATGCCAGTGATAGGCCTCAAAGCGTTCTTCTACATCTTCTGTGAAGGAAAGTTCCGTCGGCCCATCGAGCGAGATCAGGTTATCGTCATAGAAAAGGATGAGTTTGCCGAGGCCGAGGGTGCCGGCGAAGGAGCAGGCCTCATGAGAGACACCCTCCATGAGGTCGCCGTCTCCGCACATGACATAGGTATAGTGGTCAACGATCTCCAATCCGGGCCTATTGTAGCGAGCGGCCAAGTGGCGCTCTGCTGACGCCATACCGACCGACATTGCCAGGCCTTGACCAAGGGGGCCGGTGGTGACTTCAACGCCGTCGGTAGCGCCCAACTCGGGGTGTCCCGGGGTGTGGGAATCGAACTGGCGGAACTGTTCCAGATCTTCGATCGTAACTTTGTAGCCCGCGAGATGGAGGACAGAATAGAGCATCGCTGAGGCGTGGCCGTTCGAGAGGATAAAGCGGTCCCGGTTGGTCCATCGAGAGTTGGCCGGATTGTGACGCATGTACTGGTGAAAAAGCAGATAGGTGATGGGAGCGTCGCCCAGCGGGGCGCCGGGATGACCGCTCTTGGCCTTCTCTACGGCATCCACGGCCAGAAAGCGCAGCGCGTTAATCGACAGCTGATCCAGATCCGTCATACATCCTCTCTAAACATTCGGCGGGTGGTCCGGGTTCCTTCATTTGCGCCGCACAGCCGTGCAGCGCGACAGTCTTTGATAATTGTATAGATGCATCGGCAGGGCGCAGGTTCCTCAACTTCGCCGCACGCCCCGGGGATTGACAATGATCGCTTCGGAAGCACTCATGGGGTTGCCTCCGTGGCGATCGGAACGTCGTAATTGCGGGCTTCCCAACGATCGTCCGCAGGCCAGTAAAGGGTAAAGGAGAGGGCACCCTGGGTCTGTTCGGTGATTGGGATGTCAGCGTAAAAGACCGAGCAGCCGACGGGTTTGGACTTTACTGTGGTATTGGTCTTCCAGCCATCCTGAGTGCAGATCACATTGAAGCGGGAGGCCTCGATAATGCGCAGGGTTTTTCCGGGTGCGATTCGGGCTGGAAGGTGGTCGCGTTTGCCGATTTCAATCCGATTTAATCGTTTGCCTCCGAGATAGCGCGTTTCGACCGGCTCGACGCGGTCGAATACTTTTCCATCCTCTGCCGAGCGCAGGAGTTTGATGTATTCCGAGTGGGCCCAGGCCAGCGGCATGGCCGAACCTGAGGGACGCCCCAAAATCATCCCGCGAGCAGGAATATCGGGAGCGTCCCAGATTTGCTCCGGCAGCATGCCGCCGGCTGAGGAGAAGTGTTCCATCGCGGCAATCATCGGGCGGACATCTTTTCCCGCGGCAAGTTCGTAATGCGCCCGCTCGCCGGTCAGCAGAGGCCAGGCGCGTCCTTGACCCCAGCCCTCATAGTCACAGCCGTCATGTTTCTGGCCGTAGCCGTCGTGGTTATAGCGGCGCCAGCAGGAGCCATGCGGAGTATTCACTTTCAGGATCGCATCGACGACTTTCAACGAGTCGACGATGAGCGGATCGTGGGGCGAGCGAATGCCGTAGCGGACAAGCTCGAGAAATCCGGAATCGATGATTTCGCGTGCATCGAACTCATTTTTTTCTCCAGGACCGCGATTAGCCAGGCGCAACCTTCCTTCACCCACGCTAGGGTCGAAAAAAGGGTCTCCTTTCTGCGGCGGCCGAATGCGCATGAAATGGCGACGAACCCCAGGCAGCAGAACGCCGTCTTCAGTCACTGTCCATGCTTCCAAGTTTGACTCGATCCAGTCGGCAAAGACGGCATAGAAATCCGCTAGGTCCGGGGCATTATGAGCGCGGACCAGCTCGCTGGCACAGATAAGCCCGGCGATAACGGCTGCTAGGGTCGAGGGCGAATATCCGGCGTTTTCTTCCCACCGCTCCTGCTGGGTGACGGGAGCAAATTTCATCAGATAGCCGGCGGCGCGCTCGACGAAAGGAAATACATCGAATTCACCCAGAGCCTTCGCTTTCCATAAACGCCAGGCGAGCGCGATAGGGGATGCCACTTCATCCAGCTGCATGCCGGACCAATACGGGGTTCCATTCACCCAGAAATTTTGCGAGAATCCTCCATCTGGCCGCTGCGCGCAAGCCAGATAGACAAGCGCTCGCAGCGGCGTTTCACGGCGACCCATCGCAAGCAGCGCGGTGGCCGACTGCACCATATCGCGCGTCCAGACCAGGTGATAGCCGCCGAGATCATCGTCGCCTTTCGATTGCCCCCAGGGGATCGATGCCGATGCGATGAACGCGCCTTGAAATGTCTTGTCTTCATGCGCCAGCAGGACGTTGTGGCTGATGCGGAGCAGGCGTCCATCGTCGGAGGGAGAGCCGAGGCTGCGCGGAAACTTCGCGCGATGCCATTGGGCGATAAAGCGCTCCTTGTGCGACTCGAAATTGGTGGCAAGCGACTGCATAACTCCGGCCAGCGCGGCATGGTGGCCTCCGCCAAAGCCGACGCCAACGGTAAAACCGCGATGGCATGCAATGTCGATTTCGCCCATTAGGGCAATGTTGCCGTCAAGAGCCTGATCGAATTCCCAATCCATCTTGAAATTCTCATTCAGGTCTTTCCATCCATCGCTGGTGCCAACGTAGCCGCAGGAGGCGCGGGCAAAACCGCAGCTCACCGCCATCGCGAGAGACACATTGTCTTTCCATGCCAGCAGAATCCGCTTGCCGCCGACATCCACAATCCTGCCGGAGTTCCCAGCGCCGCCCACTTCCAGATGCGGCGCAAGCAGCGCATAGACTTTCAGACGGCTCAGAAAATCCTCATCACCGTCGATGCGAACGTGGGCCAGAACGGTGGACTGATGCGGATCAGCGATGATTTCCTTCGTCAGCGTATAGCGGCCCTGCGGGTCGGTGGCGACTATGCGGACAGCGAGAGCGTCGGGGTCGATGTAGTGAAAGGTATGCTTCAGATCGCGCTTTTCTTCATGAAAGAACGTTTCGCCATCGCTGATGAGAAAACCGAGATCGCGGACTTGGGGACGGTCGATGGTCGGGTAGTAAATCTCATTGAGCACGCCGTGCGAGACGGTGAACCAGACACGACTGGAGGCGGAATAGGCTGTGCCGACGGCGTCTTTCTCGCTCGATGTCCAGCGCGGCGGCAGGCCGGGTGCACCGAAGGCTGCTCCATCTTTTGTTACCCATTGATATTCAGGCGCGCTCAAAATCATTGCAGCTCCAGGTTTCGACTGACCTTGCGGCATTGCACTTCGCTAAACATCGATTGATTCGCCAGATTAGATCTGTTCCGGAAGCGCTTTGACTGCGTCTACATAGAGTACGATGAGAGGTGGACTCGATCCCAGTTTACTAGCGGCATTATTCAGCATTGTGAGCTGCTTTTCCGCCGCAATTGCCGACGACGGCGGACGCGGGTAGAGTTCAGAGTTTGGTGGCGTGGAATTTACTTTGAAAACTGCCCCGCCCAGACATAGAAATCAACATACAGGAGGAATCCTTTGGCACACGAAGTTCCACCACTTCCCTACGACTACGCTGGTCTTGAGCCTCACATCGATGAGACCACTATGCATCTGCACCATGACAAGCACCACCAGGCGTATGTAAATAACCTGAACGCCGCAATTGAAAAACATCCGGAACTCGCCAATCGCTCTGCCGAGGATTTATTGCGCAATCTGAACACAGTTCCGGAAGATGTCCGGACCGCGGTGCGGAACAATGGCGGCGGACATGTGAACCACACCATGTTCTGGCAGATCATGAAGCCGAATGGCGGTGGGGAGCCGACAGGCAAGATCGCCGAACAGATCAAAAAAGATTTCGGCAGCTTCGAGGACTTCAAAAAGCAGTTTAATGAAACTACCGCGAAGCAGTTCGGTTCCGGCTGGGGATGGCTGATCAGCGAAGGCGGGAAGCTGAAGATTGTTACGACGGCGAACCAGGACAGCCCGTTGTCCCAGGGTCATTTTCCGATTCTCGGGAATGATGTCTGGGAGCATGCTTACTATTTGAAATACCAGAACAAGCGGCCGGATTATCTGGCAGCGTGGTGGAACACGGTGAACTGGGACGAGATCGGAAAGCGGTTCGAACTGGCTGGTAAGTAGCTTTCGGCAATTCTCGCCGATATGCGCGTTGCAGAAGTAGCCGCCTTCGCTTCTTGAATGGCGGCTACTTTTTTGGGCTAGCGGGGGAAGTTGGCTTCCACAAGTGCGCGAGCTTCTTCCTGCGTGTGGATCTTCCCTTCGAGCTGCGCGTCTTCGATCATCGTCAATATCTGTCGAAACTGCGGACCGGGGTGATAGCCGACGCTATCAAATCGTTGCCTGTCATGAGCGGCGTTGGACGGAGATCGATTGGCTCGGCGGTTTCATAGTGCTCCTTCGCAAAGTTGTAGAGCGACAGGTCACAATGGGCCGCCATGCAGTCCATCCGGTGGAGCGCAAGGTGCTCATCGAATTGATTCAGGCGAAAGAAACGCTTGAGGGTAGAAGGGCGCATCTTCTCGACATCGGCAAAACGCATATGGTTAGATACCAGCGCCAGGATCTGTTCCGTCTCGCTGTTCGACATGCGAAGCCGACGACAGATTTCCTCCGCGATGCGAACGCCGACTTCAGCATGACGGTCGAAGCGGATGCGGTCGGGGGCGCGGCGGAAGGTGGCGGGCTTGCCGACATCGTGCAGCAATGCTCCCCAAGCGAGAGTGGCGGAAATCCCAGCGGGCAATTGCTCGAGCAACATGAGCGTGTGTATCCAGACATCACCTTCCGGGTGATATTGGGGGGGCTGCTCTATGCCTTGCATGCGGGAGACTTCCGGCAGGATATGGTGAAGCAGTCCGGTCGAGTCCAGCAGCTCGAAGGCACGACGCGCGGCGCCTTCTGTCAACATACGGGTTAGCTCGTCGCGCACACGCTCGTGGCTGACCTGGGTAATTTCAAATGCCATTGCGCGAATTGCATCGAGTGTTCGTGCTTCGATTACAAAATTGAAACGCGCTGCAAACCGGACGGCACGCAACATCCGGAGTTTGTCTTCCCTAAATCGCTGTGCCGGGTCGCCGATGGCGCGGATTACGCCCGCCTCGAGATCCTCCTTCCCCCTAACAAAGTCGATCACGGCAGACTGCAGATCGCCGGAATCTGTGGGGTCGAGCATCATTCCATTGATGGTGAAATCCCGGCGGAGAACATCCAGCTTCGCGGAATTTGTGTAAAGAACCGTGTCGGGACGGCGGCCATCCGTGTAGGCTCCATCGCTGCGGAAAGTGGCGACTTCGGTGAGAATCTCCGCCGAATCGTACTCGGTGGAAACGAGCACGACGCCGAAATGCGCGCCAACAGCGAAGGTACGCGGAAACATGGCGAGGACGATCTCCGGCGTGGCGCTTGTGGCAATATCGAAGTCCGACGGTTCGCGCCCGAGCAGCAGATCCCGCACGCATCCGCCGGCAAAATAGGCCGTGTGGCCGCCAGCGCGCAGGCCCTGGAGAATCTGCGTGGCGGCCTCTTGACGCGCCGATGCTGGAACGGAGTTGTTGTTCATCACCAAAGCGCGCAACTCGCGGAGAAGCTCGGGATTTCGCTGCTCCAATTACCATGGTGACATGCATCCTGCGCTTCCTTCCAGTTCCGGCGCCCCGGGCTGCAATCTGATTCTGGGAATTGAAAGCTCCTGCGACGAGACGGCGGCGGCAGTGGTGCGCGGCGGCGCGGACGTTCTGTCGAATGTGATCGCATCGCAGATTGGAACCCATGCGCGCTACGGTGGGGTGGTGCCCGAGCTAGCCGCGCGCGAACATCTGCAGAACATTGTCCCTGTGGTTCGCGTGGCGTTGGAGGCGGCGGGATGCGACTTTCGCGATCTCACCGCCATTGCGGTGACCGAAGGCCCGGGACTCGCGGGAGCGCTGCTGGTTGGGGTGATGTATGCCAAGGCACTTGCGTTCGCGCTCAATAAACCGTTGATCGCTGTGAATCATCTGGAGGGACACATCCACGCAGTGCTGCTGGAGACGCGGAAGCAGCAGGAGATATTGCCGCAGCCCACGCTGGCACTGGTGGTCTCGGGAGGACATACCCACCTGTATTTAGCGGAGGAGATTTCCGGCATCTGGCATTACCGGAACGTCGGCAAAACGGTGGATGATGCCGCGGGGGAAGCATTCGATAAAGTAGCAAAGCTGCTGGGGTTGGGGTATCCCGGCGGACCATGGATCGATGCGCTGGCCCCCCACGGCAATCCCCGTGCGGTGGCGTTCGGTCCGGTGAACGTGAAGCAAAAGCTGTATCGGCCCACGCAGGAGCAGAGCCCGCATTTTTTGTTTTCCTTCAGCGGGATAAAGACCGCCGTTTTGCGCTATGTGCAGACGCACGCGATGGCGGAACGCATCGAGTCGCGACGGTGTGCGCTGGCAGAGATGCCATGCCCTAAGGCTGAGGACGCATTGCCTCTGTGCGACCCAGAAACGTTGAGCCTGATCGCATCGTTTCAACGTGCGGTAGTGGACGACTTGACGAGGAAGACGTTTGCGGCGGCGGAAAATTTCCATGCCGGCAGCATTGTTGTCTCCGGAGGCGTGGCAGCAAATCACGAGTTGCGGCAGCGCTTTGTGACCGAGGGGAACACACGCGGACTGGCGGTGGCATTTCCATCGCTGGGTCTTTCCACCGACAACGCTGCGATGATCGCGACCGCAGCGTGGCCCAGGTTTATTGCCGGAGACTTTGCGACGCCGCTTCTTAGCGCGAATCCCTCGCTGGCCCTCGGACGAGTCTAACTGCGGCTTTACTGTGCCCATTCCAAAGTACAATCAAAACCTGCCATGGCACTTCGTCTTTACAACACGCTCAGCGGACAGGTTGAAGAGGTTCAGCCACCGGATGGGGAGCCGCTTGGCATCTACGCCTGCGGGCCGACCGTCTACGACTACGGGCACATTGGGAACTTTCGAACGTTTGTCCATGTCGACGTTCTGCGGAGATTTCTGAAGCAGCTTGGAGTTCCTCTGCGCCACGTGATGAATATTACCGACGTGGACGACAAGATCATGCGAAATGCCGCGGCCAAAGGCGAGTCGATTACCGACTACACGGCGAAATACGAGAAGGCGTTCTTGGAAGATCTGCAAGCGCTGAGTATTGAGCAGCCGGAATTTCTCGCGCGAGCGACGGAACATATTCCGCAGATGGTGCGACTGATCGAGCAATTGGTCAAAAACGGGAGCGCGTATCGGGGTGAGAACGGATCGTACTATTTCCGCATCGCCAGCTTCCCTGGATACGGCAAACTCTCAAAAAAAGACCTGGCCGGAATGGCGGACGGCGCCCGGGTAGATGTGGATGAATACGACAAGGACAATGCCCGCGATTTCGCGTTGTGGAAAGCCGCGAAAGACGGAGAGTTCCATTGGGACACAGCCCTGGGCCCAGGGAGGCCCGGATGGCACATCGAGTGCTCCGCGATGGCTACGAAGTATCTAGGCGACAGCTTCGATCTGCACGCGGGCGGCGAGGATCTGATGTTTCCTCACCATGAAAATGAGATTGCGCAGTCGGAGTCGGCCAGCGGAAGGACGTTTGCGCGGCACTGGATGCATGTGCGTTTTCTGTTAGTCGAAGGCAAAAAGATGTCGAAGTCTCTCGGAAACTTCTACACCCTGCGCGATCTGTTGCTGCGCGGTTACAAGGCTTCCGCGATTCGGTTTCTGCTGACCTCGGTTCCCTACCGCAATCAACTGAATTTCACATTCGACGGACTGACCGAATCAACGAATGCGGTCGAACGGTTGCGCACCTTCGTAGAAAGGTTGAAGAAGGGCGACTTCGCTTCCGGGAAAAATGCTGAGCTGTTGGAAGCCACGGAGTACGCAAGTCGGGCATTTACCGCGGCACTGAAAGATGACCTGAATACCGCGGAGGCTCGGGCTGCTATTTTCGACTTGGTGCGGCTGGCGAATTCACATGCGGACCGGGGAGAATTGAATGCTGATAATGTCGTGCCGATTCTGAATGTGCTCGGCAAGTTCGATGAAGTTTTTGCTGTGCTCGACGATCGCGACGATGAGGTAACACGGTTTGCGCTGGACTGGGCCGCGCGCGAACAACGGCTCAGCGAGGCTTCCCCGGACCTAGTGGCGGGGTTTTCAGTTACCGACGACGCGATCACGGCCCTGATCGGCGAACGTGATGCCGCCCGCAAGCGCAGGGATTTTGCGCGTGCAGACGCGATTCGGCAGGAGCTGACGGCCAAAGGAATCGTGCTTGAAGACAGTCCGGATGGAGTGCGCTGGCGGCGGAAGTAGATCCCCTTGATCCCGAAAATCGGCACAACAACGAATGGCCGGAAGCACCGTCACCTGACACACGCACCCATCTTGCAGGCCGTGTCGAAGGCGCGGCACGTGGGGTAAGCAGGTTTTTCGGTGGATGAAACATTGTTAGCGAGCTATACTTGTGTTTTCAGGCCCCGGTATGCACAGAGTTATAATCTATTTCGCGGTTGGCTACGGCGTTCGCTCGGAACGTGTGGGGCAGATGTGTCCGCGGAAACATTTGCGCAGCTTGCCGATTCGCACCCGACCTAGTTTGTTCGGCAGCGACTAAGCTGCCCGCTCGAATATTCGCAGCATGATGTTCGACGAATCATTCGCCTGCAAACTCCGGGTCGTAAGCCTTCTTCGATGCGGCTTCGAACCTCTCTACAATTTTATCGGGACGCGTTGCTCCGCCAATTTGGGACGCGCGCACAGCCACATCCGAACGGGATTTCCCAACGGGGAGGAGAACCACGATGCAGAGCCATGGAAATGATTCTTATAAAAGCGGCGAGAAGTTCAGCCAGTTTGGCCCGAAGCTAACGGGCACGGTGCCCGGGCCTAAGTCCAAAGCCGTGGTCAATGCCGACAACAAATGGATTTCGCCGAGCTACACCCGTTCCTACCCAATGGTCGCAAAACGCGGGCGCGGGCTGCGGGTGCAAGACGTGGATGGTAACGAGTTTCTCGACTTTGCGGCGGGAATCGCAGTCTGCTCGACGGGCCATTGTCATCCTGAAGTGGTGAAGGCGATCCAGGACCAGGCGGCGGAGCTGATCCATATGTCGGGTACAGATTTTTACTACGAGAGCATGATTCACCTGGCTGAGAGGCTGTCGGGCATCGCCCCGATGCCGGGACCGCACAAATTTTTCTTCGGAAATTCCGGTGCGGAGGCGATCGAGTGCGCCCTGAAGCTTGCGCGGTACCATACCGGGCGGCAGAATGTAATTGCCTTCCTAGGGGCCTTCCACGGCCGGACTATGGGGGCGCTTTCGTTGACCGCCTCCAAGCCGCAGCAGCGCCGGCGCTTCGGTCCGATGTTACCGGGTGTCACGCATATCCGCTATCCATACGCGTACCGTGGATGCAGCGGCGGCCCGCAGGAGGAAGAGGCGTTCGCACTCGGATGCGCTCGCTACATTGAAGAAAAGCTGTTCAAGACAATGTTGCCGCCAGAGGAAGTGGCCGCGATTTTTGTTGAGCCGATTCAGGGCGAAGGCGGATACGTGGTGGCGCCTACAATTTTCATGCAGGAATTGCGGAGAATCTGCGATCGCCACGGGATCCTGCTCGTCGCCGATGAGGTGCAGAGCGGCGCTGGCCGCACCGGCAAGTGGTGGGCAATCGAGCATACAGGCGTCGAACCGGACATCGTCTGCATGGCGAAAGGGATTGCCAGCGGGATGCCGTTGGGCGTTTGCATGACGCGCGCTGACATTATGGATTGGAAGCCGGGATCGCATGCCTCCACCTTTGGCGGGAATCCCGTATCGATTGCGGCGGCGCTGGCCACGCTGGATGTGATCGAAAGGGGAGCGATGGCCAATGCAGCTGCGGTGGGAGACGCCATGATGAGGCGCTTGAAGACATGGCCGGCGAAACACTCGATCGTCGGCGAGGTGCGCGGCCGCGGCCTGATGATCGGAATTGAGATCGTCAAGGACCAGCAATCGCGCCAGGCAGCCGGAGAATGGCGAAACCAGATTGAACTGCTCGCGTATGAGCGTGGCTTGCTGATCCTGGGTTGCGGAGAGACCTCGATTCGGCTCGCTCCGCCACTGATTGTCAGGCAGGAGGAGGCCGATCTAGCGCTCGACATCCTGGAGGAGTGCATCACGCTGGTGGAGCGGCAGCAGGTTCCTGTCGCTGCCCTGGCGAACGCCTAGGCACCTGAGTCGTCAATAGAGGGCAGCTGGTTTCCGCTGCCCTTTTGTTATTTCTGTTGATAGAGTTGGAACAACCACCCAGTTATGCAGATCTCCAGGTTCGACCAATATCGCATTTCTCTCTTTGAGCGGACTACTGTCTGGCTCGACCGGCAAGCCGCACGAAAAACACGGCGGCCGAAGTTGTCGGCGCACCTGACGACCGGCATGCGGGGCGAGGATGCGGCGTATTTCCATTTACGGCAGCTCGGCTACATTGTGATTGCGCGACGCTGGCGCAGTGCACGATTGCGCGGAGATATCGACCTGATCGGCTGGGACGGCGAAACGCTTTGCTTTGTCGAAGTGAAGACGCGGACGTCCCACGATTCTTATCCAGCGGAGGCGGCCGTCGATAGGGACAAGCGCAAAATGCTGTATAGCATGGCCCAGGAATATATCCGACAGATGGAGAATTTCGCTCAGATTTCAGCGCGGTTCGATGTGGTTTCGGTGTATCTCACCGAACGCAAGCCGGAGTTCGAAGTTTTTCGCGGGGCGTTCTCCTAGCCAACGGAACTCAGGTCTCCATGGGCGATAGTTCCCTCAGATTCTTCACTACATCAATGACCTTGGCTGCTACGTAGTCCACTTCCGCCATGGTGTTGAAGCGGCCGAGACCAAATCGGATGGAACTGTGGGCGGTGTCATCATCGAGGCCAATGGCCTTGAGCACGTACGACGGCTCGATTGCGGCCGACGTACAGGCTGAACCGCTTGAGACAGCAATATCGTCGATCCCCATCAAGAGGGCTTCGCCCTCCACGCCGAGAAAACTCATATTCAGATTTCCGGGTAGACGGGGGTTTGTTGTGCCGTTCATTCGGACCCCTTCTAGGTTGAACTCCAGCTTCTCCTTCAACCGGTCTCGCATGACCGCTAGTCGTTCGGCTTCCGCCGACATTTCCGCGCGCGCAAGCTCGCATGCTTTACCCAAACCTACAATGCCGGGAATATTCAGCGTGCCGGAGCGCATGCTGCGTTCGTGACCGCCGCCATCGATCTGCGCCGCAACTTTAATGCGCGGATTCTGACGCCGCACATACAGCGCGCCGATACCCTTGGGGCCGTAGAATTTGTGGGCACTCAGCGACAGCAGGTCGATATTCATTGCGTTGACGTCGACAGGAATTTTGCCCACTGCCTGCACCGCGTCGGCGTGAAAGAAAACTCCGCGCTCGTGGCAAAGCGCCCCGATCTCCGCTATGGGCTGAACGACACCAATCTCATTGTTGGCAAACATAATGGTGACGAGAATGGTCTCCTTGTCGATGGCGCGCTCTAAATCTTCCATCGCGATCAGGCCATCGGTGTTTACTGGCAACCACGTTATACGCCAGCCCTGTTTCTCGAGGCGCTTGCAGGTATCGAGCACGGCCTTATGTTCTGTGATCTGTGTGATGATGTGATTGCCACGCTCGCGATAGCTTTCCGCAGCCCCTTTAATGGCCAGATTGTCGCTCTCAGTCGCGCCCGAAGTAAAAACAATCTCTTTCGAGGTTGCACCGATCAGCTGGGCAATTTGCTCCCGGGCCTCGGCGACCGCTTGCTCCGCTTCCCAGCCGAAGGAGTGATTGCGGCTATTGGCATTGCCGAATTTGCCCGTGAAGAACGGCAGCATCGCCTCCAAAACGCGGGGATCCACGGGTGTGGTCGCGTGGTTGTCCATGTAGATCGGCAGGCGGACTGGACTGTCTGAGACGACGGAGTGTTCGAGGAGGCTCATGCTAACGGCTTAAAGTGACGAGCTGATTCCCGTGAGCCTGGCGCGCATAAGCGATGTCCGATTTCGATTCCTCGCATAAATCGGAGATGCGCATGTTTGTCAGCAGCCCCTGGATGGTGTCGTTTAGTTTACGTAGCGGCTCCTTTACCGTACAGGAGTTCAGAAGATCGCAGTCGCCGTGGCTGGTGGTGCAGGATGCGATGAAGAGCGGGCCCTCGATGGAGCGAATAACCTCAAATGCGGTGATCTGGCTCGCGGGCCGACCGAGCGAGTAGCCGCCGTGAATACCGGCGTGTGAAACGATCAGGCCGGAACGGGCCAGGGTCTGCAAAACTTTGGCCAATAGCGGAGTTGGAATGTGGTAGGCCTGTGCAATGTCTTTGGCGCTCTGGGCACGGCCTTCCGGCAGCTCCGCCAGATGCTTCAGCGCGATTAAACCGTAATCGGCCTTCTTAGTTAAGCGGAGCATATTTCGCAGCTTTCTAACCACATCCAGAATAGGACCGTACTGGTCCGCGGTGCAAGGGCGCTGTTTCCGGGGCCAGCGTTCCTTTATGTCGCTTTCCATATCCCCAGAAGACGTCGCAGCAGGACCGCCTCTCCCAGGTGATAGGAGTTGTGATCGAGACAGGCTAGAACCTGCCGAAGAATCGTGCGACGGCCGCCGCCGGGAATCTCCGCGAACAGGTCAGTTGAAGGATCCATGACGAGTGTCTCGAATGCCTGCGTGCGGAACCGCACCCCCGCGAGACTCGCTTCCCAGGCGGCGTCATCCGCTGGTCCATCGCTTTGAGGCCAATAGCCCGCAGGAAACGGAGGCTCCATATAACCCGGGACCACGCAGTAGTCGAGGAAGTCGTCTATACAGAGACGCAGATGTTCGAGAATTCGCCAGAGTGTGAACGGCTGATTGTCCGGCTTGCGACCGCGGAATTCGGGCGGAATATCGCTGAATATAGCTTCGAACCCGCCGTGTACCTGGTCATCGTGAAATGAAGCCAGAAGCTGGCGACGCAGCGTGAGATCATCGGCGCGCTGTGGCCGGTTCGGCCTTTCGACTCTGCTTTCCTCTGCCATTATTTATTCCCTCCTGGGCGACGGGATCGCTTGCCACGTTAAACGGGTTTTCCTTTGACAAACTGCCTTCAATATTTGAGACTAACGCCATCGGGAGCCGCCCGCATCTAAATCCCTAGCCATGGAAGCCTGCAAACATCCCCGCGTGCGCGTGCTAACGCGCGAAGAAGATGCTGAATTTGTAGAATGCCTGGAATGCGGCGAGGTCTTCGACTCGCACGAATTCAGCGATATGGCCATCGAAGAACTCGCCCAAGAGGAGAACCAGGAAGAAGCTGGCAGCACTCCCGACGCATAAAACGGAAAGTGCCAAGATTACTAAGTGGGGCTGTCGGGACGTACCTCTATCGCGTCGACGACGGGGGCGCCTAACCGCTGTCCGCTGCGCCACAGGTAATGAAAACCTGATAATACAGTGAGCCACAACGTCGCTTCCAGCGCCGCATGCCGCGTCCACAGCACCCAATAGGCGGGATGCGTTTGCGCGAGGACTACGGAGCAGACGGCCATTATCTGCGCCAGCGTGTTCGCCTTGCCCAGCAGACTGGGATGAAAGTCGCGGGTCCCAGTGGTTGCATAAAGCAGCGCGGCGACCACGATAATGCCGAGGTCCCGGCTGAACACCATCACAGTGACGCGGCGCGTCACCAGGCCAACATGCATTAGCACCAGAAAAAGCGTGCTCAATAGTAACTTGTCTGCAACTGGGTCGAGATAGGAGCCAAGTTCCGTGCGCTGACGGAAGATGCGCGCCAAGGCGCCGTCCAGACCGTCACTGACACCGGCGAGAACGATCAGGATAAATGCGCGGTGATAGCGCGAATCAAGTATCGCGAGGACGAGAAAAGGAACGATCGTCAGTCGCAGTAACGTGAGTTGATTAGGCAGTGCGCGTAGTTGGCGAAGCACAGCAATGACGTATCCTGATACATCCTAACGCATGGAGTCGAATTCGACTCCGAAGATGCCGCGGAGAACGGGTCGAATGGTTGCCGTCGCTTCCCGGTGGCATTAGAATCGATGGAAGCACATGTAGGCGCGTAGCTCAGTTGGTTAGAGCGCTACCTTGACACGGTAGAGGTCAGGAGTTCGAGTCTCCTCGTGCCTACCATATCATTCCAATGCTTACGTGGAAGCCCGATAATCTCACGCCTGTAAAACGTCACCTGCATCGTTAATTGATGGTTACAGACCCGGTTGTCATCGCCCTCATCATCGAATCCTGAGCGGCCAACATCGACCCGTTCACGGTCTGAGCGTAGAGACCAGCGCTTCCCATCCAAAGACACTGCTATTTCGGCTCCCTGCTTCCAGATACCGATCCGCGCGCAACCACGATCGAAGCGGCTGGTAAGTCGTACTCCGTCGTGCTATCCACGGTTCTTGTTTCATGCACAATGGGACCGTCTGGATTGGCCTCGCCGTGCGGGTTAATCTCGTCCGCATGTGGATCGATCCGCTCATAATGCGCCATCGTCTGCAATCCGATTGGATGCCATGCATATTGAGCCCGACCGAAGATGGAAAGCTGAACCGAACCGGAAAATGCACCCGCGGGTTTGCCGTTATCCGAAAAGACGATGTGAATCTTGTGCGCATTCCACTGGTCGTTGTTTACGATCATGACTGCCCACTGTCCATCCGGGCGATGGAGAGCGTAGGCCATGACAAGGGAATGCCCCGCTCCGTCCTGGACGTCACTGGAGGCGGGATAGACATGCTGGACGCCATCGCCCGGCTCGACCCACGCCGTATTGATGAGTCGCGCGGCGAAAAATTGCGATAGTCGCTGCAGGATTTTGTAGTTCGCGTCCACGGTAAACATGCCGAACGTGCCGAGCGAGTTATCGCAGCCGCGCTCCATCTGCAGCGGCAAATCATGAAAGAAGTAAACCCCATTGCCGCCGGAGTTGAGGAACGATCCGATATAGTTGGCGAGCCAAAGCCCGGCAAAAATGTCCTCATACGTTTCGCCGGTAGATGAAGAAAGATTCGACTCAGTGACGAACATGGGAATATTTGCCGGCAGGCCGTCCTGCCGCCACACTTGCATGATGTGCGCCATCAACGCCGGTTCATCGTACAAACTGCTCCAGGGGATTTTGCAGGGCGTGTAGGGATAATGCTCAAACGAGAAAAAGGCAAGCTGGTTAAGTTGACCATGGCTGCGAAGATAATTCAGAAAGCGCGTAAACCAGGAAGCTTCGCCGCTGGCATCGGGCCAAGTGAGAATATCTTCATTAACTCCTTCAAAGGCGGGTCCGCCTAGCTTCAACACAGGATCAATTTTGTGCAGCGCCTTTGCCCACTGAATGTAGAGCGCGGCATAGTCTTCCGGAAGCATGAATTGGCCATCGACTTCCTCGCCCATTTCTACGTAGGAAATTGGATATTTCTGTTGCTCAATGTAAGCAATCTGTGCGGCGGAGTCCTCCGGTGTCCCATAAATCATCGCGATGGGGATCATGGCTGGTAAGCCGCGGGTCACGCCGCTGGTGAAGAAAAGGTCGAAGCCCATCTGCGCCTGGCGAGTGTTTCTCAGGTCTGAAGGCTCATGCCATGGGTCGACGGAGGAACAGATGGTTGCCGTCTGATCCTGGTCGGCAGTGTGATAGACGATATCGTGGAATTTTCCGTCGGCGGTGGTGGTGCCGAAGTACATCTCGCGAATCGCATAGCCGACGCAGTTCCGCGGATCCGAAGAACCGTGCGAATCGCATGTGTTCGACGACTTCGTCATCCACACGCGGATGTACTGGACGGGCATGGGTATGTCCGCGAGGTGAATCGTCTGCGCTCCGCCATGGCCGCCAATGACTGCGCCATGGGGAAAGGTTTGCCACACGCCCTTGGTTGGATTGCTGATAGGATCCACGTTTCCAGTCCAATATTGGACGACAAAATCTTGGGCGTATGGGTCAGCCCACGCGATCCGAATACTGTCGACCAGTTGCGGCAGGCCCATATCGAGCGTGACCCACTGCGGATGGAGCGAATCGTCTTCTCCGGTGTATCGGCTCGTGAGGTACGGATTGCTTTTCCAGTACGTATTGAGGTCTCCGTCGGTCAATCTGGAATAGCCGCTTCCATCGACGCCAAAATTACGGGTAAACCCGCGATGCGGTAAATCGTAACCGTAGGAGTAGCGAATCGTCTTGCTGTCGGGCGTGGACGAGCCGGTGAAATATCCTTTGCCGGTCGCATCGCTCCATGTCCCGGTCGGATTCCAGTGCCAGGCCTGGACCATCAATTCCGTGTTTTGCCGATATGTAATGGGCTGCCAGCCGGCCGCGAAGACTTGTTTCAGCGTGGCCGGGTTCAGGTCGTCGTCGATAGCTTTCACCGGAATGCGATCGATGCCTGCCCCAAGTGTTTTCGTTGGTACAAACCTGTTCGTCGCGTGACCGGGAGTCATGTCGACGCGGACAGTCTGCGCCGAGCCGGAAGGAATCAGTACGCAAGGAACCAGCAACAACAGGAAAGCTTTCTTGGATCGACCCGGCATTTTCTCTCCCGCCGATGATTTCGAATGGTTGCAGTCGCGGGACCCCAGCCCTCGGCGGCCGGTTCAATACCGCAGGATATTGAATCGATTTAATAGCCGACCGATCTTTGTAAGGCTTCATAGCCACCTTTGTCAAGTCCTCCGGTTTTTCTCGCGATTTTATCTGGCTGGCGGTTGCGTAGTGTGTACGAGGATGCGCTGGACGCAGTTGCTCGCAACGCGGAACTCGGCTTCGAGAAATCATTCGCCTAGATATAGATTCGCCGAACTCTACTGCCACGGGTTTGGACTTTGCCAAGCATGACCGATTCTGCTTTCCTCTCCGTAGAGTTCTATTGCGATTCGCGAACGAATGAGCGAGCACCAGGAGAACAGATCACTCATACTATAGACCGCATTGGAATCCTGAATTGAAAACCTGACGGCGGAACACACCGCGTTGACAGAAAAGCTGGAGCAGATCGACCAGCAATACCGTTAGGGCGTCCGCTCGTTGTCGGCCAGCTCACCCAGCTTGCACGCGCTTTCGGCGCTCACTGGAAAGCCAATCGCGGGCTCTTCCGGAAACGTCGGCCGCAAAAGCCGATAGATCGTCCGCTGGTTGTCGGCCAGCTCACCCAGCTTGCACGCGCGATTTCGACGCTCACGGAAGTGTAGACGCCGCTGCCGAGGATTGTTACGCCGGGCGTCACCGACGCAGCACCTCCCTCCGACGCGATCGTGCTCTTCGATGGCACGAACCTTAACCAATGGGTTTCAGCCCAGGACAAGTCCCCAGCGAAATGGACTGTCGGTGACGGCATACTGACGGTGGCAACGATCTCGGGAACATCCAAACCAAAGCGCCTTCCGGGTGACCAGCTGCATATCGAATGGAGAATTCCTAAGAACATTTCCGGCAGAGGTAAGGCACGCTGAATAGTGGAGTGTTTCTTGCGTCTACCGGGCCAGAGGATGCGGGATATGAGTTGCAGGTCCTCTATTCGTACAACATTAAGGCCTATGTCAACGATCTGGCGGGCAGCATTTCAAACAAAGCGCTCCGTTGGTGAATGCCAACCGCAAGCCCGGGGAGTGGCAGACCTATGACGTGGTATGGACCGCCCCGGTGTTCCACGCCATGGATCGCTGGTAACCCCGCCGCCGACTCTGAAGGCTGCGGAATCTCTTCTATCACAACCCACACTCGTGGCGACACCTAGGCCTGCGACTCCACAGACAGGGCTCCAACTCACCGTTCAAGAAGGACGTGGCGAGCGAAAAGGGTGCGGTCAGCCGCCAGATATCCAAATCATTTTTCCATCTGTCCCGGAGCGACTGAATCACAAGCTCCGGGATAAAGTCGCGTTTTCGGCAACTTCGTCCCTGATGTTTTCCGAAAACATCGCATTTGAGGGACTACGACTGAACGTTTAATATAGCCACCAAGACAATTCGGAACGCCGCGCTTACGCTTGATTGTCGAGAGGCGCGTTTCTGAAGACTTTTCAACTTGCGGCGGTCAGTTTCTGGTACAAATCGTCATCGGCGGACCGAGCGCCGTGTTCCGCGCCTGGTTCCGATTGCTTCTAGAGCGACGTGTCAGGAAACAGAAAATCTTCCAAGGAGATCCGGTATAATGCGAAGCACTTTGAAAGCCCTGGCATGTGTGCTTCTGCCACTTGTCTGCATTGGATTGGGATTCGCCCAGGCCCGAAGCGGTGAGCCAACACCTCGCGTCCTGACTCCGCAGCTTGTCGCTCACCTGCCCGCTCCGGTTCCCTGCGACGCAAAGAAGGGCAGTTGCTGGAAGCCAACCATCGGGATGGAGTGGCAGTGGCAGCTGAGCTGCGATGCGGCAAAGACCTGCACCAACCTTAAGGTTCAGGTGCCGTTTTACGTGATTGACGCGGTGGGGAATCCCGCTTCGACCCTCGCCGCGATTCACAAGCGGGGTGAGCATGCGTATTGCTACGTGGATATCGGCTCCTGGGAGGAAAGCCGCTCTGACGCCTCCAAATTCCCTTCGAGCGTACTCGGCAAACGCTATGTAGGATGGCCTCATGAGCGCTGGCTGGATATCCGCCAGCTGGGCATCCTGGGGCCGATCATGATCGCGCGCATGCAGGTCTGCGTCCAGAAGGGCTTCGACGGCGTCGAGTTCGATAACGTCCAAGACTGGGATAATCCCACCGGCATTCCGATCACGCAGGCTGATTCCGCTTATTACACGGCGTGGATGGCGAACCAGGCGCATAAAATGGGGCTTTCCGCCTCATGGGAAAACGCGCCCACCAATGTTGCGGTGCTCGAGCCCTATATGGAGGCTCTGATCTTCGAATCTTGCTATAGCTACCATTTTTGTCAGCAGTCAGCGCCCATGGTCCAAGCGGGCAAATGGGTGGGAGGGGTGGAATACAAAGCGGACTTCAAAGACATGCGTTTCTGCCCGACCTACGCGAAGGACCGGATGGTGGGAGCGTTCAGGAAGAAGGCGCTCAAGTCGTATCGCATTCCATGCGGTACGGCAAAATAAAAGCGGATAGCCGGCATCCAGCGAAACGATGTTGTCGATCCCGCAGCTAATTTCGCCCCGCTCGCAGACTTACTTCAAAAGGTTGGAACGGCTTTGAAGTGGATTGGACCATCCGAAAAATTCGACTGCAGGCCTTCGCTGTGCACAAATAGCTTGCCTGACGATGTGGCTTGATCGAGTCAAACACGCAGTAGAGCAAATAGCTATGCTATGTGCGCAGTCTGTTGTGCTTGCGTCACCCGCGGTCGTCACCCGTGAAAACCCCGTTCACCCAGTACTTAGACGTTCTAGGACAGCCTTAAACGCCTTCTAGGTAGTTGCATAGATTACATTTACAAGCTTTGACACGGTAGAGGTCAGGAGTTCGAGTCTCCTCGTGCCTACCATATTCATCAAGACCTGAGCGAATACAGGTAGTGCGCCGGTAGTAGAACTCACCTGCATTGCAGAAGACTGGTCACAGGTCCGACGTCACGAAGTGCTGGATTGCCACGGACCCGCCCCCAGTCTGAATCCCAGCACAATCTTCCCAAGGCAGTATCAATTTCCAGTGACGGAATGCTGCCCGTCGTTTGAACGCAATTGAAAGTGGGCGAAGTCGCCCGATTCATCGAATGAGCCAAGTCCAACTTGTCCGCATGTGAACGTATGGTCCACGACAGAAAACCTAGGTACGGTCTCCTTGTCGAGGAAGACCTGGATTGAGCCGCTGTGGACATCGCGCACAATTCGCACGTCGTGCCACGAATGATCCGGCAGTGCTGGCGAAGCAGTCAACCCTGCTATTCGCCGGCGGGGTGCTCCGTCCACAATGAAGATGCCGTTGTGGACCGATATTTTGGTGCCAGGATTGTCTGAAAGATGGACATAGTAAAAATGAAGCGGATCCACGTAGTTGAATACGATTAACATCGAATGACCCGTACTGCGCACCTTCACGTCCAAAGTGAAGCTGCCCACCTTCACATTTTTCAATAGCGCAAACTGCACGGGATGGCGAGGAAGCTCCGGTGGTCGATTGCGCTTCATGTGGAGGTAATAAAGATTGCCCTCTTTCAGAATCTGCCAATCTTCAGGGAACCGCGTCGCCCATGCCTTCAAGTTGCCAGGTTTGATGCTGTCTCGAATAGACATATTCCCAGCTTGCGTGCCGCCGCACGATGCCGCGGCGAAAGCGGAGACTGCAAAGAATGCGACCAAACCAAAGACGGCGAGAGTTACGGCTGCGAGATGTATTCTTTTAAGCTTGTACATTAGTATTTGCCTCACCTCATCAACTATCCCCGTACATCTTCGACTTACAAGCTCCCCGCCAGGGTCCAGGCATACATCACCCCATCCACCCCCGTCAGCACATATTGAGTTCCGTCGATCTGATATGTGATCGGAGCGGCATCGTCCTCTACGCCTCCTGGCCTGGTATGCCAGAGCACGTGGCCGTCCGCCGGATCGAGCGCCAGCAAATTCCCCGAAGCATCGGCGGTGAAGAGCAGATGCCCCGCAGTTGTCAGAATGCTGGCGCTACTTGCACCCGGACCGTTGTTTCGACGCCAGCGAATTTTCCCGGTCTTATAATCCACTGCCGCCAAGACCGATGTAGTGACCAACTGGAGCGCACCTCCGCCCTCGTGCGTTTCGGGAATGTTGTTCTTGTCCAAGGACAGGTACCAGAAGCTATAACCTTCGCGGGCATTGATATAGAACAAACCGGTTTCCGGATCGTAGCTGGGCGCCATCCAATTTGTTCCTCCAGCTTGAGCGCCTATCATTAGGGAGCCGTCCGGCTGCGGCTCCTTTGCCGGGTCGGAAATTGGACGTCCTTTGGCATCGATACCTTTGGCCCAGTTAACAGGGACGAACGGAGCGGTGAGCAGGTGTTCACCAGTTGTTCTGTCGAGGACGAAAAAATAGCCGTTGCGGCTTGCCTGCGCGAGCAGCTTCCGAGCCTTGCCATCGAACTCTGCGTTGAATAGAACCGGCGTTTCGACTGCATCCCAGTCATGGGTGTCGTGCGGAGAGGGCTGAAAGTACCAGACGATCGCACCAGTATCGGCATTGAGCGCTAAAATCGTGCAGGTGTAAAGGTTGTCACCGGGCCGCACTACACCCGCCAAAACTGGATGTGGATTGCCTGTCCCCCAATAGATCAGATTAAGGTCTGGATCGTAGGTGCCCGTTAGCCACGCAGCAGCTCCACCATGGCTCATAATCGTTTTGTTCGGCCATGTCCCGGCGGCCAGCGTGCCCGACTTCGGCAGCGTAGGCGTCCGCCAGAGAGTCGCTCCCGTTTTCCAGTCCAGTGATTCGATAAAATTCGGCTCGTTCGATGTGTCACCGGACGTGCCGATGACAACCTGGTCCTTAACGATCAAAGGAGCAACGCTCAGGTAATAGTCGAGTTTGACATCCGCGACTGTGACGTCCCAGATCTTCTTCCCATTCCTAGCATCCAGACAGATGAGATGTGCGTCCGGAGTTCCGAAATAGATTCGACCCTTGTAAAAAGCGACTCCTCTCTGTCCAATGTGGTCGCCTTCGGCCGGGCGTTGGAAATCCCAGATTTTCTCTCCCGTTTTTGCGTCCAAAGCCCACACATGATCAGGCACCGTGAAATACAGGATTCCGTCGACTTCGAGCGGTGTTGATTTCAGCACAACTGAGTGAGTCTGAAAGGCCCAAGCCAGCTTCAGCGAATTGACGTTGGTCTTGTTAATCTGCGTGAGCGCGCTATAGCGTCTACCTGAATAGTCTCCATTGAAGGTCGGCCAGGAATCGCTCACAGCCGAAGTCGAACTTTTGATGCTGCGATTTTGCGCGAGTAGACACCCCGCACCTGCTCCCAGGACGATGGCCGCTGCTCCAAGGCTACTTGAGCGTTTCAAGATACGCCAAAACATTATGAATGTCCTTGTCTGTGTACTCGTGGAGCAGCTTCAGATGTCCGGCCAGCGGGTCCGTCACTTCGACCTTCACCCCCTGAACGGGCCAGGAGCGATACCATCCATCTTCATTCAGAATCGCAACGTAAAAAGCATCAAGGTGTAGCAGCTTTCCTTTTATCTTCTTTCCGGAAGGCAGAGACACAGTGGCCATAACGTCGTCATTTTCCGGATAGAGGAACGCCGATTCTAGGTCCGCGAGAGAGTATTTCTTAGCAATTCCGGCGAGATCGCGTTTGGGTGAGTGGCAGGTCGCGCATTTGCCTTCGCCATTAAAATATCGTCTGCCGGCTTCAGCGTTCCCTGTAAGGAGTTCCTGGGGTGGATAACCGCCCACCGGACCTGTCTCGTTGGCTCCGCTAGTAACAAGAACGCGGGCGTGGAGGTAAGCCGCGATGTCTGAGATCTGGGCTACGGTGAAGTCGGGAAACGGCGGCATCCCCTTGTTGGGGCGGCCCTGCCGGACCACCCGATCGATCAGATCGCCATTCACATCGTGGCGCACGAGAGCCGACTCAAGTAAATTCGGTCCAGTGCCTCCGATCGCTCCACTGCCATGGCAAATCGCGCATGACTGTTGAAATTGGGAGCTTCCCCGCACCACGTTTGGTTGTGCCATGGCGTTTTCTTTCGCGTCGGTCTCGGCCGATAGGGGAAGAAGAAATCCGACCCAGAGGCAAAGCATTAGTGCCAGAAAAACGGGGACCCTTTGTCGCCAAAGATACATGTTGCGCTCCGAAGTGTTAGACCCCAGTATCAACCAGTCACCCGAAAAATCAGCGGCCAGGTTGGAGCTCCGGGGTGGTGATGTCCTGCGGTCCCGGTTTGGCATCTGCAGTCCCATGCCAGACGCCGCCCCCGTAGGTCGTCACATAAATGTCTCCTGGAGTGACTGGATCGACGATTACGCGGTGCATCCACTTGAAGTTTGGCCCGGCGATTCGTGTCCAATGCTCGCCACGGTCTGAAGATCGCCATGCGGAAGATTCGAAACCGGCAGCGTATAAGGCATCCGGGTTGCGGGAATCAATCGTGACGTCGTACACGTGCTGGTCGCGATCCAGTGTGTTTTTCCATGTCCCGCCCCCATCGTTAGAGATATAGATGCCGCCGCCCGTTCCATGCGTTCCATCCGCACGAGCCCAGGCAGCAAGATAGAGCCGCTGCGGATTCCGCGGATCAACGGCAAGCCCGTTCGGTCCATTGACTCCGGCTGGCAACTTCATGGGTGTCCATGTCTCAGCTCCGTCCTCCGATTTGTAAAGTGCGCCGTCACCATCATTGCCGATGCTTCCGTCTTCCGATCGTCTCGCCACCACCACATAGAGCGTGCCGTCGGGCGATCGAGCAAGCCGCCATGCAAAGGGCTCCTTCTGCGTGATCCCGATGTTTTTCAGGCTCCACGTCGCGCCGCCGTTGCTGCTCTTGTACACGCCCTGACCAAATGCCGCTACGTACAGTACGCGTGCCTGCGGCGGGCTGGTGGGATCGAGCAGTATGTGCGTGGCGGCGGTTTCCTTCATTCCCGTGTTGGATTTCTTCCACGTTCGACCGCCGTCATCGCTGCGACACACACCGCCCAGGTACGTCTGGACAGCTGCGTGACGCCACATCTTAGGACGTGGCAGGTCGTGCGTTCCACTGTTGACGCTCCACATACGGCCGCGGACCTTCGGATCGAACATCACCCAGTAGGTCGTGTTCGTCCACTCCGGCGGAACTCCCTTGATGCTGCTGGCCCAGGAGCTGCCCGCGTCTTCGCTACGGAAAAGCCCTACGTCCGTATATGTGATGAACTGCCGCTTAAGGTTGAAAGGATCGAAGTGGATGCCGTAGTTGGTCGTCACGTCCAGACCGGTTGTGGTCCACTCCGCACCCGGCACTCGTCGCGAATACTTTGCGTACCAATTCTTACCGCCATCTTCTGTGGCTAATGTGCGTCCGAAATCCGTGGCGTAGCATAAATCTGGGTTTTGATCCGCCACTCCGAGCATCAACGGATTCTCTCCCCAATCTGTTCCGAAGGTCTGCGTAATCCACGCGTCGTGCACGTTGGACGCAGCGGCCACACTCTCCTTCCACACCAGCTTCCATGTACCCCCGGCGTCGATGGTCTTGGCCACACCATGCCAGACTTCACCGCCAGATGCCAGGTGACTGTAGGAAATGTAAGCCGTCTCTGGATGGTGCAGGCTGGTTGCAATGGCGCGTACTCTTGCGCCCGTGCCCGCCAATGTAATTGGCTGCCATGAAGCCGCGTCGTCTCTGGAAACGAACCCGCCTTCCTCCGATGTCACGTACAGAACGGATCGCCCGGGGCCAGCAAATCCAGCGGATGAATCCGTCATGCTAATCAAACCGGGCACCTTGGATTGGTGTATGCCGGTTGCACTCTGGGTGACAACAAAGTGGGTTCCGGCGATGAGCAGCGTTCTCGCTGCGCGCGGGGAGTACGGATCAACCCAGAGATGCCGCGGCACTTCCGGCAGAGACGCTTCCTTGCGCCAACTGTTGCCGTAATCGTGCGAGGCAAAAAGAGCCGGCGCATCTTTCTCGCCGGCCGCCGCGTAAAGAGTCCGTGAATCGGCAGGATCGATCGTCAACGCGGCGATCGTGCCAATGGAATCTGGCGCGGTGACAATCTTCTCGTCAGCGTGATCTGAGGACATCTCTACTCCCCGAACCGCGGAAGGTTTTGGATAAACAAGCTTCCAGCTCTGTCCGTCATCCGTGCTTCGCCAAAGGCCGATCGTTTCCGCATAGATCGTGTGCGGGTTTAGAGGGTCGAAAACAAAAAAGTGTGTAGTCCCACGCAGGTTGAACATTCGCCAACTACGGCCTCCGTCGTGAGTGATGTAGGAGCCTGTCATGTCGCAGGAGATCAAGACCGTGTTCGGATCATGCGGGCTTATTGTGGGATTGAACATCGCACCACCCCCGCCGGGACCGATGACGCGGAAACCTCCGGGCCGGGACGCCGCCCCGGCTACGCTGCAGGAAAGTGCCAAAGTTACAACTACGCGAAGAATTGTCCGGCGCATTTCTCTTCCCTAATTTATTTACGATTGCTGGCAGGTTGGATTTTCACCCTGAGGAGTTGAACGTCTCCGAACGGAAATCGTTTCCATTCCGCAATGGGTGAAATCAATCCGGGCAGACGGGTTTTACCCGATCTGCCCGACGATTGTGGGAGCGATCCACCTAGAAGGTGATTCGCCCGCGCAGAAGGATTTGCCGGTTGCCGCTGATTCCCTCATTCGGGAACGTTTGATAGTTCTGTCCGAAGTTCCCAAACGTGGCCCCGGAGTTGGGAGTGTAGTTGGTGTTCAACGGCAGGATCGCGGGCTGCACCTTGCTGTTGGGAGGCAGCGGGGTTTGATCCACATACAGGGCAAACGACCCTAAGCCTGCATAAGACGGACCATTCTCCGGGCCAGAATAGGCGTAACTGGAATCGGGCGAACGCATTGCATGGTTGAATAGGTTGTCAATGTCCGCACCGATCTCAACAATGAAACGGTCGGTGAGTTGGAAGTCCTTATGGGCGCCTAGGTTGACCCCATAGGCCCCCGGACCAACTATAGAGTTGCGCTTGGCTACATTTGCTTGTGTGAACAAGTCCGCGCCGATACTCGGCAGGGCGAAGGCGGCAGGGTTCCACTGATACCCCTTTGGTACGTTCTTTCTTGGATTGCTGATGATGAGGGGACGGACGCTCGTGGCTCCAAAATCCCCAACCGCGTCCATTGCTCCGGTAGCGACGTTGCCCGGCACAACAGGATCGCAGTCGGTGCAGTCCAGGAACGGAGTGAACCACACGCCCGATTTCGCGAACATGTTGTAGGTGAGCTGCCATCCGCCAATCAAGAGGTTCGCTAACTTGGAGGAATTGGCGGCAAAGCGTTCACCGCGGCCGATGGGGAGATCATAGACGCCGTAGGAAACCAATCGGCCGTGGGACACCCAGCTGTCCACTCCGTAATCGCTATTTGGGTCAAGCATATTGTATGCGTCCCCGGCTAGGCTGCTATTCCCGATATCCAGACCCGATGAGTTCTGGCTCTGGTAGGTATACGCGACACTGAATATGAAGTGCGGCGCCTGGTGCTGGAACTGAGTCTGGAAGCTGTTTGTATTGCTGCGACCAGCGTTCTGAAAGCCGGTTATGAAATCGCCGAGAAGAGGGAAGGCTTCCCGGGCCTTGTCCGCAACGGACAAATCGCAATTGGCGCCATTGGCCTGGTTCCCGCTGGGATCGCACGGAGTCACTCCGTCGCCGATGCCCGTGAGTCCGGTCGGGTCCGTCGATGTGCCGAAAGGTACATTGTTGGGAGCAAGAAACGCGCGGTCGAGTCCCAAGATTTGACCCGACTGATGGGCGCCGATGTAGGACACTCTCACCGAAGATGCGTGAGGAAGCTGCCGCTCATAGGTGAGGTTCCACTGCTGCTGCCGCGGGTTCCTCAGGTTTACCGGGATAAAGTTTGCGGAGGGCAGGTTGTTTGCACCGCTCACGACTCCTCCCACGTTCGGAGAGACGCCGGGCGCGCCTTCTCCGCCAACGGGCCAAGGGTCGAGCGGCGCGGTGGGAGCGGCTACAGCGGAGAATGCCTGGTTAAACGGGTTGGTTGCGATCGCGTCGCGAATGATTTGGGCAGCGGGGGTGGGATAGTACACGCCGTAACCGCCGCGAACCACGCTCTTGTCTGTGATCCTGTAAGCGAAACCGGCGCGAGGGCCCCAATCGTTCTTATCCGTCCGCATCAGACCGCGACCGATTCCCAGACCCGATTGGGCCGCGGTCACATAGCCAACCGACTTGAACCCGTCACTGACGTACTGCAGCGTCTTGTCGGATGGAATGATATAGCGTCCCTTTTGCCCTGTGGCCGTGTTCACATAGTTCGGGTCGAAGTTGGCCTCAAGATCGTGTACGTCAATATAGGGAGTGTAGATATCGTAACGCAACCCCAAATCCAGGGTGAGCCGCGAATTTAACTTGAAAGAGTCCTGGACAAAAACTCCGTTCTCCCAGTTGTAAACATCCATGGGAGGACGGCTCAAGGGAACAAAGCGTGCGGAAAGCGGCGCCTCTCCCAGCAGAAGATTGGAGATCACGTTCGGCCCAGTCCCCTTGTAAGCAAGGGTCCCCTGCGGTGTTTGACGGGTGGAGGCAAATCCGTCATCCGCCTGGTTGCGAACAAAATCGCCGCCGAACAGGACGGTGTGCCTGCCGACGTTCCAGGTAAGCGTATCGCCGAAGGTCGACAGATTCTGAGTGAGGGGCCGGTACGAACTGCGACCGCCAGTTCCAAACGTTGCAAAACCGGACCCAGACATCGTGATCACCGGGTTGCCGACGAGCGAAAGGTTCTGAGGCCCAGCCACGCTGCCGTACGCTGCAATATCGGCAGCAGAGAACCCAATGCTCGAGAGGAAGCCCCGCACCGTGCCGTTGGCTTGGGTAAGCTCATGCTGCAGGTTGAAGCCACCGCGAACCTCATTGACCAGGTTGGCGTTGAAGACGTGCGTATAGGAAACCGCAACCATGTTGTTGAAACGGTTCGTGTGGAGCAGGCCCAGGCCCGAGTAGACGCCGGACACCGGATTGGCCGACGTAGCTTGTGTCGAAACGTGATAGGTCACGGTGAGACGGTTCGAGTCGTTGAATGTGTGATCGACTCTCAGATCTCCCATCTTCTGGTTGCTCGTCCCGGGAACCGAAGTCGCGTACCCGTCCACTGCGCCGTTGGCGGGGTTGATCGGAGCACTGGTGCTGAGTTGCGGAAAGTACAAGCTAAACAGCTTTGAAGTGACGGGATTCAGCAGTCGCTGCGGGATGGTGATGAACTGCCGCCCAAGGCCGCCTACCGTATCGGCCGCAATCTCGGTCGGTGTAAGTATGACGTTCGCTGGAACTTTGGGCTTGTCCGCATCCTTGATGAGGGAAAAGTTGCCAGCCAACATCGTTGGATGGGGGGTGTTTCCGGTTACCTCCGATGGAGAGATGTTCCACTGCGCTTCATAGGCCGCAAAGAAAAATGTCCTCTTCACTTTCGGTACGGGGCCCCCTAAGGCAAAAGCCGCAACGTTGCTGTTCGATTGCGGCCTGCGAAAGGTGGGTATAAACGGCGTCGGCTGGAAGCTCTGCTGGCTCAGTTTATCGGCATCCGCCCATGCAGCAAGCGCCGAATTCCGGTTGTCGTATTCGGCGGCTCCGTGATACTGGTCCGTGCCGGCCTTGGTGGTGATACGGATGTTAGCGACGCCCGCATATTGGGCGCTATACCCGCTTGAGAGGACGTTCAACGATCCTACAGCCAGCAATGAAGGCTGGCTCTGCGTGTTTTGCCCGAAGATGCCGCCGTTCGCAGCCTGACCATCGACCGAGAAGGTGGCGCCGTAGCTCTGACCGCCAATGAATTTGAAATCCCCGGGTTCATCGCTCGACTGAATATTGGGGTTGATATAGAGAAACTGATAAACATCGCGGCTATCGCGAGGAAGCTGGTTGATCGCCGTCGACCCGAGGGTCTCGTTAAGGGTCTGATTTTGAGTGTTGATCAGCGCCGCACTCGCCGACACATTCACGGTTGTGGATGTCTTCGAAACATGCATCACTGGATTCAGATTCATGGTAGCGGTCTCGAGCAGGACAACTCCATTGAGCGTGGTCACCCCGAACCCGGACGCTGTCACGGTTACGTCATAGCGTCCAGGCTGCAAAGCGGGCGCAGTGAAGAAGCCACGGCTGTTCGTCTTAAATGGAAAAGCCACCTTGGTTTGCGTATTGGTGATCGTCACCTGAGCATTGGAGACGACCGCTCCCCCTGGGTCTGTCACTGTGCCTTGGATTGTGCCAAGGTCAGTGCCTTGGGCAAAGAGTGCAGGCGTACTGGCTCCCAAACCTACGAGAAGGAGTATTACAAGCCCGAGTAAAAAGTTTTGGGATTTCACGACGATACAACCTCCCTTTCGATAGTGATTAATCGTTCTACACATGATTAAAAGGATAAGCAAGCGGAATGAGGCGCAGATAAGCACAGGCCCACTTAGGATCACTCGATTGGACAATCGCGCAAATCGGCTCAGCGTGCGACAGCAATGGGCGTCAAAATGTCTTCTTGGGAGGATGGGTCCCCGGTAGCCGGACCATGCCATACTCCGCCCCCGTAGGTGTCGATATAAATTTTGGCAGCGTCATTTGGATCGGGGATGACACGATGTCCCCACTTGAAGTTGAAGCCCTTGATCCGGCTCCAGTTCGCCCCCCGGTCCGGGGAACGATAGGCCGCACCATCGAATCCCGTTACGTAAAGGACATTGGCGTTTCGCGGGTCAATCGTCAAGTCGTACACATGCTGCGATTTCTGGAAAATCGACTTCCATGTTTTACCGGAATTGATAGAAAGGAAGACCCCGCCGCCTTGATCGGCATTCACGCCCTCCCGTCCCCAGGCGGTAAGGTAAATGCGATCGGAGTTCTTGGGATCGACAGCAATCCCGGTCGGTCCATCCACCCCTGTTGGGAGACTCAGTTTTACCCAATGCTCTGCTTTATCTATCGAACGGTAGATCGCCCCGGGTCCCGGGACCGGCGGATTCCTGCCCTCAGTCCTTCGAGCGACGACGAGATAGAGCGAGCCTTCCCTTGTCTGCCCAAGGCGCCATGCAAACGGCTCCGCTTCGGTGATGCCGCTGTTCTTGAGTGCCCACGTTTTTCCGTTATCGACCGACTTGTAGACACCTCGACCGAATCCGGTGGCGTAAAGCGTCCGCTTCCCTGCCGGGCTGCCGGGATCTATCAGGATATCAGTGACAGAGGTGCGCGGCATTCCCTGATTGCTAGGCGTCCAGTGTCGACCGCCGTCAGTCGACACGCCAACACCTCCCGTGTAATTCAGGGGACTTCGCCCTCTCCACATCTTGGGACGGGGCAGGTCATGCACCCCGCTGAACGCACCCCACACTAGACCCTTGACTGCGGGATCGAATGCGAGCCAATAGGTCGTGTTGCGCCAGCTTTCCGGAACACCTTTAGTGCTGCTCTGCCATGAAGCGCCGCCGTTTTCACTCTGAAAGAGCCCAATGTCAGTGTTGTCCATGAAGATGTGCCTGGGGTTGAAGGGATCGAACTGGACGCCATAATTTGTCGTCACATCGAGTCCCCTCGTCGTCCATTGATTGCCATCTACGCGCCTGGAGTTAACCTCTTTCCAGGTCTTGCCTCCGTCAAGGGTTCGATAACTGCGAAACAAATCAGTGGCATAGCAGATATCCGGATCGGTGGGCGCCACGCCGAGGCTCCAGGGAGCGTCAAACCAGATCGACTCTCCGTCCTGCGTCGCGCGTTGCTCAATCCAGGTTCCATCCAGGTTGCGGGCAGCACCGGTCGATTCCTTGAAGACGATGTTCCAGGTCTTACCACCGTCCAGCGTCTTTGCGATTCCGTTGAATAAATTCTGTTTACCCGCGCCAAGTTGCAAGCCGCGAAAGCCCACGTACGCTACCCTCACATGTTGCTCACTTGTGGCTATGGCTTGAAATGTTCCAGCAGCTTGACCGAGCGAAGGCGTAGCCTCGCGCCAACTGCGGCCGCCATTTTCCGAAACGAAAACCAAGCCATCTTGTGTGGTCGCGTAAATCCAACTCGCGTTACCTGCATGCGCCGCACTGGCGGCGAAGACGGCACTATGCAAGTGGGCAAGCTCGACGATCTTGCCTTCGCTACTCACTTCGTAAGCACCGCTGCCCGCAAGCAAGACCAATCTCCCCGCCTGAAAGGTCAGAAGCAGTGCGCGCTGGGAGATCGGAGCCAATTGCTTCCACGAGATTCCGCGGTTGGCTGAGACATAGATGGCCGAGGTGGAATGTTCTTTCGTGAACGCCACGTATAGCCGCCCCGAGTCACTCGGATCGATGGCGATCGCGGTAACGGTACCTGCTCCGGGGTAAGTACGATCATCGGAAGTGAGGAAGACATCGGAGTGGTCTCCAACCTGGTGTTCGACCGTATTCCTGTGTGGGTCAGGAAAAATCATGCTCCAGAATTTTCCGCGATTTTCGCTGCGCCATAGCGCCACGTTTCCGGCATAGATTACATTCTTGTCCGACGGATCGAACGCGAACGTCTCAATACCCGCGCGAAGGTTAAACATTCGCCAGGAATTGCCGTCGTCGTCTGTGATGTAGCCGCCGGTCATATCGCAGTGTTCGAGGACCAGGTGTGGGTCGTGCGGGCTCACGGTTGGGGCGATCATCGTCCCGCCACCTCCCGGGCCGACGATTTTCCATGAATCCAAGCGGGGAGCCTGTGCCCGGACGGGGATCACCAAGCCAGCCAGCAGAAACAGCGTAATCACACTTTTTCGTACCAATGAGAACTCCAATCAGCGCGGAAAATTATCATCCTCACCAGCGCCTAGCTGGACGAATGGACTCGCATGCGGCTTGCGGCCGGAAAGCTGCCTTCGAGCAGTGCGATCCCATTGTCGTTGCCAACAACGTTGAGAGAGACCAAAGGAACTCCGGAAGGAGCACTCTCGGCAAGATTGCTTCCAGCGAATTCAATTGTGTAGTTGCGGTTTGGTTGCAGCCCTCCAAGCCACAAGGTGTGGCATGAGAAGGTAGGAAGATTACTCTCCGCACGTTCGATCGGTGAATCGCTCGCGGAAAAGAACGCGGCAACGCCTGAGCAGGCTGCCCCCGCGATGTTTGAGCCTTGAAGCAGTTCTACTTTGACGTTGCCGGTCTTTCCGCGATCGCCGATCTCGATCAGGTGGAGGAAATAATCCTCTTTCGCAGGCTGCGATGGAGCTACTTCAACGCGCCACGCGCCTGGAATCACATTTTTGCGGTTGGATCGCTCGATACGGTCATAGTCCGCGCCCCAGAACGTCTTCCACATCGCGCGAAGGTCGGGCTCAGTTGGGAGCGGCCCGCCCTCCGCCGGCTCGAGAGGCCAGTTCCTGCCAGTACCCCACGAACCGCCAACGGCATCTCCTGGGGTCCAGAATTCATATCCCGGCCCGCCGCGCCGCGTTGTCGTATGCATGGCAGGCAATAAAGTGTGGACAAGTATTTCGCCTTCGCCTTCTTGAAATCGAAATCGCGGCGCATTCCGAAACTCTTCGCCACCATTGCCAATATCGCCAGCGGATTGGCCATCTACGGATGGCTTGTCTACACCGTGCAGAAGCCATGTCTTGCGGTATGCAGGATCGGTGCTCACGACACGATCGAACACCAGCAGGACATCCAGTCCCGGTAGATACAGTAGCTGGCGGGTGAAGCAGCTTACTTTTGCGGGCGAATAGGCTCGCGTGGCATCGCCGAACGCGAAATTGTAATTGCTGTTCGCATCCACGATCCGCAAACGGCCCAGATCCCAGAGGTCGCGGGTCTTCTCCCAGTCTTCAAGACTGCGAACGGTGTTCCAGAAACGTGACGAGTCCATTCTCTGGCCGCCATCGTTGGCCGCCTCGAGAACGTTTTCCGACCAGAAAAATTTCTCTGTCGGATCGAAGACCAGCATCGAATTGTGCGCAACCGTCCGCCGGTAGTAGTTCAAATAATGCGGGCTCTCCGATTCGGTGTAGTCCGCTCCACTATCGATCGCGAGATGGCCGCGATGAGTGATCGTGAAGTGGCCGCGGTCGAGATGCTGGTGCTTGGCGAAGTACGGTCCGCAATCAAATTCAATCCGTGTATCGTTGCTGCTCCAACCGCTGCGGAACACGACCTGATCAACGCCGGGAAAATGACGGCAAAGGGGGATCTCCCCGGGAGCGGTCGAGCTGGGATCGCGCGGAATGACATCCGGATCGTTCCACATGAAATCCAGGACCGGCAACGCCCACCCGCGGACTGGAAAACCGCTGTCGCGCAACAACCATGCCGCATATGGATCCTTGAAGCGGTGAACCGCATAGCCCAAAGCCGCAGTATCGCGATCGTCCAAAATCGGATACTCATTATCACCTTCACGCGAAGGCGTCCCGTCCGGCAGCAGCTTATAGAGATACGTATCCCCAAAATTGGCGTACAGGCTGAATCGACGCGCCGGGTCTACTCCAGTGGTCGTCCGCTGCAACTCTGCCAGCAGAGCCATCGGTACGTAGGTGATGCGCATATAGTCCATGGACTCGTGGTAGCTACCACGTGGGGAAACTAACTGGGTAAGCTGCAGGATGTTGCGAAAAGCAATGCCAGTCTTCAACTTCAAATCCGCGAGATGCGGGTCCTGGCGACGGTGCTTCGATGCCGCGCAAAGCGCAAATACGGCGAGGCCGAGAAATCGCGTGGGATAGTTCTGGAACGAGGTCTGCGCAGGCGGATCCAATTCAGGCCGGGCAACCATGACAGTAGCCACCTCAGTGAATTGCGCGGCAAGCCGGTCTTTCAAGCTCGAATTGAAACCCTGATATTCGTACAACCAATCGAACGCCAGAGCTGAGTTGGCATACTGCAGCCAATTCGCTGAACCGGGTTTCGCCGGAATACCCTTGCTCTCCATCTGGTGGAGAGCTTGATCGGCGAAGCTCTTCTCACCGGTGAGCAACCAGGATAGAGCCAGCCCGGAGACATCATTCGATGGCCTGTGTCCGGCTGTATACCGGGCGCGCAGAAGGTCAACGCCGGAGAAAGGGTCCGTGGGAGCTACAAGCATCGCCGGTCCCACACTCGGCTCACCAAAAATATCGGGAGTGAAAGCAAATCCGGCGACTGCGATCATCATCTGCGAAAAGCGACGGCGGCTCAAAGATGAATCGGGGTGATTGAGATTCATTCCCCGATTCTAGCCGCAGACAGGTCATTGGATTTTTCTCCGAGCTATGATGGACAATCGATCTGGATCGCCTTGTTAGACCCTGCATTACCCGCGCTCCAAAATTTTTCAAATGGAATCGACCCTACCAATGAACATTCCCGATCGCATCGAAGTCATTCCTGCAACGGTTGAAACTCATGAACTAACGACTTTTTGCTTTCGAAAAAGAACTCCGGTCTTCGCCCTCCTGTGCCTGATGATCGCGCCCAGTGTAGGCGCTAAATCGCTCCATGCCTTTGTCGCCAATAGCGGGCCTTCCCCGTCACGACGAGCGCAGTTGGTTGAGGCAAACATCATCGCGGTCCACGCCTATCAGATCATTTTGGCGCGTCAGTCCAATACAGGATCGCCTGAGTGTTACCCGCGAACGTCGCCCGCTACCGTCGCGCTGCAAGACCTCGTCAAGCACCAGCAATCCCTTCTCGCAGAGCCAACAGCTCAAGTCAACAACTGGGCCGACAACAAGCAGAGCTCGTTTAATCCCGCGAAAGATCTTGATCCGCTCCTCCACGCAAAAATATCTTTGCCGGCAAACCTTCCAGTGAATGTGTTCTCTCGATATCTGAAGGCTGCGGCACCCACACAGCCGGAAGAAAATATCCGCTCCATAGCAAATCTTTATCAGACTGTGCTCGAAGTAGAGCGGGACGGCACGCTTCTGCAGGATCTTTATCGCTTC
Source organism: uncultured Acidobacteriota bacterium (assembly GCA_963744615.1). Lineage (GTDB taxonomy): Bacteria > Acidobacteriota > Terriglobia > Terriglobales > Acidobacteriaceae > JAKAAZ01. Next base: position 103,481 of record CAVUUE010000003.1, on the reverse strand, counting down.
TACATTGGCCTCCATCTTCCGGTGTACGTTGGCCAGATGGGACTGCCGGGTAGCGACGCGGATCTTCTCGCAGCAGGACAGCAGCTGGCTGGAGAGTCCTGCGCCTCTCCCTTTGGCCTCACCGCGCCGGAGTGGCAGATTGCCGGACGCAAAATATGGAACTGGGGTGAGAAGAACCTTCACATCCGCGACGCGAATACGATTGCCAAAGAGCTATTGGCTGAACCCGCGACCGCTTCGCTCATCCCTGCGATGAAGGCAGTGAAACCGGAAAAGATCGCCATCATCGGCCACTCGTTCACGATGGATGAGCACTGGTCCTCCCCATCCTCGTTCGTGCCAATCGTGACAGCAATGTTCGCGCAGGAAAATCCGCGTGTGCAGTTCAAGCAGTGGTTCGGCGGCGGCCTGACCTACTCACGGGCCTATCGAAACTTCTACCCCGATGCGCTGGCCTGGAAGCCGGACATTGTTCTGCTGGTTTTGGCAAACCGCACGCCTGCCGACATCGAGGCATTGAAGACAATGGCCGCAGGCTTCAAGGCCGCAGGCGCTCGTGTCTTAATGTTCGATGATGTGGAGGTCGGCGGCTGGGATCAGTCCCTCGTCCGGCAAGCCGACGCGGCCGCGAAAGAAGATGGAATCGAAATTCTCCCTGCTCGGGCCATATTGGATGCGGCACCAAACCATTCATCGTTTCCGTGCATGGATGGCATCCACAAGAGGGAGCCATATCACCGATTGATGGCAATTCTCTGGCTCAAAGCGATTCTCCGCACGTCCTCGCAGCTATCAAGGTAGAGAAAGCTCCCATAGCTCTCCCGGGTCGAAGCCCCCGTTGTACCCGCGAGAATCCTCAGGTGTTCTTCAGCCATTCCAGATAGCTGTCCTGGGAATCACCCTCCGGCCTTACAACAAGACGCAGAGTTGCCGGCGTTTCATTCGCGTTGTCGCGGCTGTATTGTTTTCGCAACGCTTCTTCTGGAAGTATCTGCCCATCAGGATCAACGCCATTAAGAACCCAGCATGGGCGAGGATTCAGCCACGTAGCAATCTCCGGGAGGTCGAACTGCCGCAGAATTCCCGGTACGAACCATTCCAGCTTCAAAGAATAGCGTTCGGAGTCAACGATCGATGCGTAGCTCGCGAGGATTCGATCCACCAGAACAGAGCGTGCGCGATTATCCAGAAATGCTGCCATCATCGCCGCAAGGCCCGCACCCCCGACGCCCACGATTCTGATTTGTGATGGATCGACATCCGGTCGGCTGACCAGATAATCAATCGCTCGGAGCGTGTCCCAGACTCTCTGCCCGATAACAGGCCTGCCCATGACCAGGCACGTCCAGGCAAATCTTTCCTCCAAATGCACGCTGGCTTCATAGTAGTTGGGTCCGCCGCTTGGGAAGCGGGGCTGTGTGATACCGAGTCCGCGCAGGCTGATCGCGCAAATGGAATGTCCGGCTGCGAGCAGCCGATCCATCGAGCCCGGCTCCGCGACAACAGCATCTCCTCCGTCGTCGGTGAGGTAGAGGATCGTGGATCGGCGGGTGCTCCCGGAGGAGGGTGCGACGAACCAGCCTGGAATGCGGATTCCAGGCTCCGATTCAAATTGAAATTCCTCGATCAGCACGCTTGGACGCGGGTTCGATGAACGAACTCTGGCGCGCAAAGGGTGCCGCTGCTGCGGCAATGCAAGCAACTGTGCCAATTCTTCGTGGGCCTTACGTTGAAGGATCGCCCGATCGGTCAAACCTTCTCGAAACTGGCTTTTCTCCATCGCGATTCGCGCGCGGTCGGCGTTCAACTGCACTACCGAACGGCCGTCGAGAGAGGTCTTCACCTGTCCTGTGCGTGTAGCATTCAGCGATTGCTCTGGAAAAACGTCCAGCTCCGCTTCTTCACTTCCCGCGCTTGCATTGTCCAGCCATCGGTTGAACCATGCGTACGTCTGGGTACGATTAAAAAAGTTCAGGCCGTGAGGGAGGTGCGAAGCATACAGTCCCGCCTGATCCTTTGCTCCGAACAGCCCGTAAACGCGCTGCAGCTCTTCGTAAATATTCGCTGTCGATTCTTCATACACAGGGGAATACGTCACACCCTCATCGTGCGTCGTGTAACAGATTAAAAGTGGTTTGGGAGCAAAGGCCAACAGCAGATCCCCGCGATCGATCCCGACAGGAAGTCCCCCGACAATATTCTGTTCGGCGTCGTCGGTCGCGCCGGGAGGATCGAAAAAAGGTCCCGCAACGTTTTCGGAATTTCCATCGCTCACTACCGCGGCGCGGAGTCGCGGCTCCAGGGCCGCCAGATACATCGTCATCGTGCCGCCGCCCGACTGCCCTGTACATCCCAGGCGAGTGGCATCGACCTCCGGACGGCTTACAAGGTAATCGAGTCCCCGAATGCCATCCCATGCGAAGTAAAGAGCAAGGTTTTCTCCGAACAAGACCATCGGCCGCCCAGCTTGCGAATGCTCGCCGGTTGGTCCGTAGAGCGATCTGCTTGTTTTGGGATCGATATATTGGAGCCGCTCTCCCTGACCGAACGGATCGTATGCAAGGACAACGTAACCTTTGCGCGCCAGGTTCTGGTAGAGATGCTGGTAGTAGTGGTATGCCTTTCCATTTTCTGAATGACCAACCGGGGCCAGGATTGCCGGATAAGGCGGTTTCCCCGAAGTTGGCAGGTATAGGTTGGCAGTAACGTATACCTTTGGCATGCTCTCGAATATGACATTCTCGATCCGGTATTGACCTCGATCGAGTTTGCCAGTTACGCGCGCATTCAGTGGCGTCCTCTCGAGCGGCCCTCCAATCAGTTCCCAAAGCTTCGAACGGATTGCCGTGGCCCGTTCCTGCATCTGAGCAGCCGAATGGATTCCTGCCAGGTCCGCGAGTCGCCTGTCTCTTGCCTGATTCATTTCCGCGGTAAGATAAGCCGGCCAATCGCTCCAGAAGTTGCGGTCCGAACGAGTGTCCTTTGGCGCCGCCGAGACTGGAACGGCGCCAGCCGGCGCGCAAAACATCTGGCCGGGATTGGCTGCCAGTCCCGCTGCGCCGACCAGATTGGCTGCAAGAAAATTTCGTCGTGTCGTCATAAGTCCATGGCCGGGTATGTGACGTGACCGGGCGCCGCATCTCTTTGGATCTCATTTGTTCGATCCGGCGTTCGAGGTGTGCTGCGAATTTCTCCGTTCATGGTCCGGCCCTATAACATGCTATTTGACAATCGTTTGCTGTTCCAAGGTATTCGGTAATTTACTCTCTATCGGAAAGATTGCATGCACTCCGGCAAATCCTTGCGCTTCCATCGACGTGATATCAAGCGTGCAACTATTTCAATTTTCTGCACGATTGCCATGCTGCCGCTGCTTTCCTGCAAATCTTCTTCCAAACAAGACCAATCGATCGCTCCGCCGCAACCAACTGCGACACGGCAACCCATTGCGCAGCGGGCCGACAGACCGCCCGTGAAGATGCAGCCGATCAATATCGTACTTATCACCCTCGATACGGTACGGGCGGATCATCTGCACTGCTATGGATACAAGAAAATCGAGACCCCAACCATCGACGACCTCGCCAGGCGAGGCGTTCTATTCGAGAAAGCCGTAACGCAGGCTCCGCTCACCGACCCCTCCCACGCCAGCATCTTTACCGGAACCAACCCAAACGTTCATGGCGTTCGAGACACCGGCGGTTTCGTGCTGCAACCCTCGTCGGTTACGCTGGCCACAATTTTGCAAACGGATGGTTGGGACACCGGCGCCTTCGTCAGCGCCTCCGTTCTGAAAAAGTCGTTCGGCCTGAATCAAGGATTTTCCGCGTATGACGATCAAATGCCGGGATCGAACGATGGATCCGGCTTCCAGCGCGCGGCTTCCCGTCCCGCCAACATTACGGTCGATCACGCAGTAAGCTGGTTGAACACCCGGACGAAACAACCTTTTTTTCTGTGGGTACATTTATACGATGCCCATGAGCCCTACAATCCGCCGCCGCAGTTTCGCAAGCACTACCAGAACGATCTGTATGACGCGGAGATTGCATTCATCGACCAGCAGCTGGGTCGTCTGCTGGCCGCGGTCAACAAGAAATCTCCAGCCGGCAGGACTCTGATCGTTCTGCTCGCCGATCATGGCGAGGGCCTGGGCCAGCATGGCGAATACAGCCACGGAACCTTTCTCTACGATTCCACTTTGCGGATCCCGTGGATCATGGTGGGTCCCGGCATTCCCGCTGGCCTTCGCATCCAGCAACAGGCCAGAGAAATCGATGTTCTCCCCACCATTCTTGATTTGCTGGGGGGAAAGGCATCGTCCGCAGTGCAGGGAACCAGCATGGCGGACGCGTTTTCCGGCAAACCCGTGCCTGCCACCTATTCCTATGAAGAAACCCTGTACCCAAAAATCAACATGGGATGGTCGGAGCTGCGCGGCATCCACACCGCCCATTGGATGTATGTGCGCGCGCCAAAACCCGAGCTTTACGATCTGGATCAGGACCCCGGCGAGCTGAACAACATTATCGGTGGTCACCCAAAGGAATATCGCGAACTGGAACAGCAGCTAAAAATTCTGAGCGGCGCGGGGGCGGAAAACGTCGTCGCCCACCAGATGGATCAGGGGACGATGGAACAGCTCGAATCGCTCGGTTATGTGGGGGGAGCGTCAGGGACTAATGTCCAATTAGATGGCCAGGGCGCAGATCCCAAAGACCGTGTCAGTATCCTCAAAATCATTGACGCTGTCCAGGGCCACGGCGCGGCCAAATTCCAGCCATCGCAAAAGATCGCTTTGCTGCAGCAGGGACTGGCGGAGGACCCCACCAATCCATCGCTGTATTACTCGTTAGGCGAGCAGTACGCGCTGATCGGCCAAGGCGCGCAGGCCTTGCAGGTTTATCTCGATGCGCTCCATCACGGCATCCAGAACGGAATGATCTTTACACGGCTTGGGAACCTGTACGTAAGTGCTGGCGACAAGAAAGACGCGATCGCCTATTTTCAGCAGGCTGCGCAACTGGGCCCTCACAATGCCGAAGCCCAGTGCAATCTCGCAAATGCCTATATGCTGAACGGCCAGGGTGCGGATGCCGAACGAATATTCCGTTCCGTCGTCGCGGCCCAGCCTTACGCGCCTGCCTACAATGGCCTCGGGGTGATTGCCATGAAGAGCCACGACCTCACCGATGCGCAGCGAAATTTCGAGCGTGCGGTCAAACTCGATCCCGATTACGCAGAGGCTATGTTCAACCTCGGGCTCGTCTGCATGCAAACAAAAGATCTTCCCTGCGCCAGGAATGCTTATAAGGCATTTCTCGTAAAGGCGCCCGCGGCCTACAAAACCTACATTCCCCAGGTAAAAGCGCAGCTTGCCCATTTGCGGTGATTTTTTTGGACCGCGCTTTTATTGGCGCGATTGACCAGCTTACTTTTCAATCGTCAACGATCCCATGTCATACCAACCATCCGCCTGCCGCCCTTGAATGCCGAAACGAATAACAGGCTGCTGCGTTCTAGGATCCAGCATTGCGATGCGGAATCTATATGTTCCCGGCGACAGACTGTAGGGGATAAACAGCGGATCGTCCACCACGGCGTCGCCGGGCAGCCATTTTCGAATGTCCGCCGGGACCCGAATAATCGTACTTCCGCTGGCAGACTGCAACTCCACAGCCAGCCAGTATTTTTTATAGATGGGCGCCACTCCCGCATTCAACCACCACATGTGGATCGGCATCATCGCACCGGCCTTCACCGCGCTGGGATATTCCAGGCGCCTCAGGACAAAACGATAGCCCATCTTTTTCTCAAAATCCTCAAACTGACTTTGCCATTCGACCGGGATGGGAGAAGATTTTACGTTTACCGAGCTGACATGCCAGCGCAACGCCTGGTCAAGAATGTACGACACATCAAAACCATCCTTCTTCCAACTTGACGGTGTGCCACAGGTTTCCAGCGAAACCGGGCTTCGTTGCCATACATTCTGAATTCCGGCGCGCACAATTTGTTGCGGGTAGATGTCCAGCATTTCCGGTGAAAAATATTTGTCGTTGGATTTCATGCGCATATCTCCGAGACAATCCAGCCGCCAACCAGCGCCATGCTGGGTCCCGTAGGCTAATGCCTCCGGTTCATCGAAATTCATCAACAGACGTGTGCGCGGAAAAGCCTGGATCCAGATATCGATCAGCGGCTTTTGAAAAGAGAACGGCGGCATGTACGGACTCCAACCCTCTCCCCAATAACCTACCGATGAAATGTCGACACTATCGAGATAAGGATTTCCGTCGTACCGCTGCCCCGCCGCGGCGACCAGCTCGCCCCAATACTTCAGATAAAGTGGATCAGTGAAATCCGGCTGCCAGATGTCCCCATCTTTATCTGTCGACCTGTTGGCGCGCCGCGCACCCGAGTTGCGATACCAGGCGGGCAGCGGATCTTTATTGGAGTACGGCATCAAACGAATGGCGAGCGTCTGTCCATGTTTCCGTGCCTCCTGCAATGCCAGGTCAACGATGTCCCAACGGAATTTACCAGGCTCCGGCTCGATAACACTCCAATACCAACGGCAATAGGAAATGGAAGTCGGCGGAAAATCTGGCTTTGTCGCGGCCTGTGGCAGCTTGGCAACGGGCCCGCTTTCAGACCAAGTGAGCGGCGGATTAACTGCCTGACCATTGAAGCGCTGGAAGGTCGTGATTCCCATGCCCGGATTTACCAGCACGTCTTGTATCTCCACAGGACGGACAACAGTATCCGTTTGCGCAGATCCATTCATCCCAATCGCCAGAATGGGAATAGCCAACAGGCACCAGTAGGATTTCATCGAGCCTCTACTCTCATTAATAATCTAAGTCGACGTGACGGCATACAGCAGTTATGGTGCGTGGTAGTTTCACGCCTATGCCGCTCAATCTCGAAGTCGTAGCAGCCGGCTAGCAATTCGGTGCATACGAGCTTTCATACTCCTTCTCGCTCTGTATTAAGCCGGTGTATGTTCCGGCAGGAACACGTCAAAGATGGTGCCCCGGTACCGACCTTCAGTCCGCGATCGCACGCGAATGTAGCCCTTGTGTTTCGCTACTACCTCGGTGGTCAGCCACAGCCCAATTCCCGAGCCTTTCAGTTCCTTCGTGGTGTAGAAGGCATCGAAGATGTGTGGGCACGAAGACTTGGGGATACCCGCGCCTGAATCGCTGAGCACCACTCGCACCCCCTTGCATTGGAAGCGCTGCTCAGTTGCATCGAAGCAATGCATCGTCAGCTTGCCTCCGGAGGTGCCTATCGCGTCCAGGGCGTTGGCGACCAGATTACCGAAGGCCTGCCTCATTTCCCCGGGCTGCACGCTAATAAAACGGGAGCTCTGCAGGCGTTTGACGAGCTTGACCTGGTTGTTCATGATTGGGACGCGAAACATCGCAAGTACGCTCTCGATGAGATCATTCGCTTGTATTGGAACTGGGTGCTTGGAATCGCGATGATATGCGAGAACCTGCTTTGTGATTTGACTTATGCGGTCCAGTTCAAACGAGGCCTGGCGCATGTAGGATTGCGTGTTGCTGTCAGCGAATTCGTTCTGCTGCACGATATACAGCAGGTTCGAAAGCGCCTCCAATGGGTTGTTGATTTCATGGGCGATGGTATGGGCCAGGCGCCCTGTGGCGGCGAGTCGTTCGCTCATCTTTAGTGTTTCCTGCAGCTTCTTCTGATCTGTGATGTCGGTGATCAGGAGGATCGATCCTCCGTGTCGCTGCGGATCTCCATGTATCGCATCGTAGCGGACACGGAACCAGCAATCACCGGTAGGAAACTCGCTCGCCGCACTTCGAACGTCATTTTTGGCCAGGGATGAGAGCGGAATCCCGAAACAAGACTGAAAAACATCAGAGATAAGTTTTCCTTCAATCTCCGAGTGACTGACGCGCAGGAGATTAAGGAAAGCGCGATTCGCTCTGACCAGAACGCCTTGCGAGTCGGCCAAGGCCAGTCCATCACTGAGGGCGTCAAATGTAGTCTGCCACTGCCGTGCAGAAAGGTTGGACATCGCCTCGGCCTTCCGTAGCCGCAGCAATGCCTGCACCTGAGCAATCAATACGCTGGCCTCGACCGGCTGGATAAGATACGAGTCAGCGCCGCCATCCAACGCCTGCACCTTGCTCTCGTCGGAAGTGAAAGATGCCGAGACTTGCAAGACGGGAATGCTGGCGCTTAAGGGATTGGCTTTGATGCGGCGACACACGTCGTAGCCCAACATGTCCGGCAGGTTCACATCCACAATGATCAAGTCAGGGGATAGGATCGACTTTTCCAGGCCCTCCGCTCCGGTTTCGGCCTCCTCGATTGCATATCCCGCACGCCCGAGAATCCGGCGGAACACATAGCGGGTCATCTCCCGGTCGTCGACAACCAGGATTCGACCTTTTGAGTTCGCTTCAGGCGCTTGCGCCATGTTCTACCTTTGTGTGCCCGGAGATCGCCTGCATGAGCTCCCGCAGCCGGACCGCGGAATCCGGTAAGGTCAACGACTGTTTGGGGAAAATGATGACGGAGTTCTCGCGACATCTCCGAAGCTCGCTATCGTCGAGAGTCTTGGTCGAGTGCAGAACAACCTGCGGAGGCGGACTGATCTCGAGATTCCTCAGGTCCGTGAGAATTTCAATCCCGTTCAAGTCGGGCATATAAGAATCGAGGAAAATGACTGCGGGCCGTAGTTCCCGCGCCATTCGGATACCTTCGCGTGCGTCTCTGGCTTCAAAAACTTCATACTCATGGTCCGGAAGTAGTCCACGGAGCAGATAGCGTGAAACCTCGTTGTCATCGATCATCAATATGCGCGGGCGCGAGGAGTCGGAGGTAAGCCGAACGATTTCCGCGATGATGCGATCCGCAGCAACTGGCTTCGCCAGAAACGCATCAGCGCCCAGGCCGTAGATCTTGTGTTCGTCGTCGACCATGCTGATGACAAGCACGGGGACATTCTTATAAGTGGAGTCGTTCTTCAATTCCCGCAGCAGATCCCAGGAGGTCTCGGCACGCAACAGCATGTCGAGAATCAAGGCTGCGGGCCTGAGCCTGGGAAGTACTTTTCTGGCCTCGTCTGTCGAAGAGACGGCGTGGGTCCGGAAATTGGCATGGGATAGATATCGCGAGTACATGAGCACCGTCTCGGGGTTATCTTCAACGACCAGAATCCACCGTTTTTCCGGATCAAACTCAGAAAGGGACGGGTCGCTTTTAGGCCCCTCTCCTGGGTAGGTGGCGGGGATTTTCAGGCGAAACGTTGAGCCCATGCCCACCACGCTGCTCACCTCCACACTGCCCCCGATGAGCTCGGCCAGCTTACGGGACAGGGGAAGGCCAAGGCCGGTCCCCTTCACTTTTCTCTGCATGGCGCTATCGACCTGGCAGAACTCTTCAAAAATGATTTTCTGGTTGGCTTCCGAGATGCCAATTCCGGTGTCGATCACCGAAAACTCCACCTGACCCTGGACCACAGCGGCGCACACGCGCACTTCGCCGCGCCGAGTAAACTTGACGGCGTTGGAGATGAAGTTCCTGAGAACCTGCGAAACTTTCTGCTCGTCGGTATAGAGAGGGGGCAAATCCTCCCCCGCATCGAACACGAGGCTCAGACAATTGTCGGCGAGAAGCGGTTTCAGCATTCCGCGCAGCGCGCCGAACAACTCCTCGACTGCGAATTTCTTCGGCTTGACGTCCAGACGGCCCGCCTCGACCTTAGCTAAATCGAGCAGATCGTCAACCATCTCGGCGAGTTCCTTCGCGGACTGCTGGATGAAACGTACCTGCTGCTCCTGTTCCGGGGTGAGCTCGCCGTCCATGCGGTCCAGCAACATCCGCGTCAAAGCGAGCATCGAGTTCAATGGGGTACGGAACTCATGGGACATGTTCGAGAGAAAACTGGTTTTCAATTCGGAGGCGCGACGCAGGTAATCGGCGCGCTCATCCAGCTCCGCGTAGAGGGCGACCACGCCGCGGTTCGTATCCTGCAGCTCGGAGTTGATGCGAACCAGCTCCTCCTTCCGTTCGCGCAGATCGTCGAGAGTTCTCAACAGCTCCCGATTTTGGATCTGAAGTTCGTCGATTGCCGTTGCCGGATGCTGGATCGCGATATCCGCGGAAATCTGCTGGAGACCCCCGGCGTCAAGAGAAGTGACATGTGGCGGCAGCAGCTTTCCGAAGCGCACCGAAGTTCCAGTGGGCGCGGTTTCGATCGAGAAATCGTCCATCAGCCGGCGGGTGCCCAGAATGCCTATTCCCATTCCCGTTGTCGAGCGGTAGGAACCGCCGAGCACCTTCTCCAGGTGGGGTATGCCACCGCCGCGGTCAATAACTGAGATCAGAAACATCCGCCTCTCCGGATCGACATCGAAAGAGACCGACCCACCCCGGGCATAGCGAAACGCATTGCGTGCAATTTCCGAGATGGCAGTGGCAATGCGGATTTGATCATGACGGTCAAAGCCCAGCGCTTCGGCGATGGTTCGCGCCCGCTGACGGGCACTCACAACGTCGCGTTCGTTCCCAAGCTGCAGGTCGTGGATCGGATATGTCACGGATGGTCCTCCCCAATCCAGCTTCGGGAAGAGGCTAGTGAAGCGACCAGCACGGTAGCATCGTCGCGGCGGCGACTGAAATCGCGGTAGAGCAGACCGGCAATCAGGCTCGGCGGCCGGTGGCGAATGCCGGGATAGCCTTGGAAGCTGCACTTCGAAACCAATCCGTCGGAAAACATCAGCAGCAGCATTCCTGGTTCGAAAGGATACGTACGCTCCTGCACTCTGGGCAGCGCCGCACCCAGCGTGCCGTTTTGGAAAATCATGTTTCGGGTGTCAATTCCATTCCCCAGAGACGCACTGATATTTCCCACGGCCGCATGGGTCACAATCGATCGTTCATGGTCGATGATGGCAATGGACATGGCAGCTCCCCGGGTAGCCTTCAGCGCGTTGTGCGTCACTGTCATGATCTCCGTGAGACTTTCCTGCGAAGATGCACGTACTATCTTGACCGCCTGGTTTGCCGCCTCCGAGGCGATCGCACCATGTCCCAGCCCATCCACAATCATATAAAGAGAGCGAAACGATCCGGGGAGGGCCAAGTAGGAATCCCCGCATTCCAGTTCACCCTTCATCGGAATGTTGATCACGCCCACCTGCACGTTTTGCGATGGACTTGGTGGGTGGAAGCGGCAGAGCACAACCGTTCCACGCTCGGGAACCGAATACAGGGAAACTGAATCCGAGAGACGTTCAATTGCTCCCATCCCCTGACCAGCCGTGCCACCGGTGGAAACGCCGTCTTCAAATGCGCGGCTGACGTCCCGAATGCCAGGACCAGCATCGAGCGCCAGAACGTCCAGACATGGGACTCCACCCTCGGCCGGGCAAATGAGCAACTCCCCCGAAACTGCATGCAGCAGGATGTTGTTTGCCAGTTCCGTAACAACGATGTTGACGTCGCTGCGTCGCCGTTCGTCAAAACCGAGAGATAGAGTAGCGGAACTTGCGGCGCGGCGGGCTTCTCCGACGGAGCTCCGATCGGTGACAGGGATGGACTTCTGTAAATGCCGCATTCTGCTATTTCCAGCGGGTAATGACAACCTTGGTCCCTCGTCCCGCTTCGCTTTCGATGTGGAACTCGTTCACCAGCCGTTTGCTGCCACTCAGGCCCAGGCCCAAGCCGCTGCCGGTAGTAAATCCATCGCGCAGCGCAAGATCAATGTTTAGGATGCCGGGACCACGGTCCTCGAACGTAAGCCGGATCCCTTTTCGGGGACCGTTTTCTACCAGTTCGCCTTTCATCATGCCGCCGCCGCCATGTTCGAGCGTGTTTCGCGCGAGCTCGCTGGTTGCGGTAACCAGCTTGGTCAGGTCGACGAGGCTGAACTTAAGCTCCGTCGACCATGTTCGAACGAGTTGACGGACCCGAACTACATCGTCCGCGCTGACGATAGGATGCGTTTCACTCTGGAACGCCATCGGCCTCTTCGGACCTCATGTCCCGGTGTACAAACCTCTTCAGAAGTTCCATTCCACGTTCCACATTCAAAGCAGTTCTTATGCCGGCCAGAGGCATCCCCAATTCAACAAGAGTGATTGCGACGGCAGGCTGCATTCCGGTCAGTACCGTCTGCGCATCCAGCACTTTCGACATGGCGGCGATGTTGGCGAGTGTGCGACCGATATACGAGTCGACGATCTCCAGCGAAGAGATGTCGATCAGGACGCCTTTTGAGGCATAGCGGGCGATCTGCGTTGTAAGATCTTCCTGCAGCAACATCGCCATCTGGTCGTGCATATCAACCTGAATGGTGACCAGGAGAAAATCTCCCAGCTTAAGGATGGGAATCCTATCCATAAATCAGAGTTCCCTCCACCTTGTGGAGTCGCTGGATCCGGAAGACTGTTTGATCGTCACCACGATCTTGCCGAGTCGCTGTAGAGCTAGCGCGAAAGCATCTGACAGCTTTGCTTTGGTCTGCACATCAACGAGGTCGATTCCGAGATGAACGATGGTTTGCGCGATGGCTGGGCGAATCCCGCTGAGGTAGCAGTCGGCGCCCATCAGGCGAGCCGCCGTAATCGTCTTGATCAGATGCTGCGCAACCAGGGTATCCACCGTCGGAACGCCCGTGATATCGATAATCGCAACCTGGCTGTTGCTTTCAACGATGGCGGACAGCAGGGTCTCCATCACCACCTGCGTGCGGGCGCTGTCAAGTGTGCCAATCAATGGCAGCGCGAGGACTCCATCCCAGAGCTTGACGACAGGGGTCGAGAGTTCCAGCATTTCTTCCTGTTGCCGGGAAATCGTCTGTTCGCGAATGGCGATTGCTGCATCGATCGTCAGCATCGAGAGTTTGTCGAGCAGGTTCCCTGAAGTCCATATCTCGTTGACCAGGTCGAGCGGATTGGATTTCAATTTCTCCCGCAAAGCGGAGAAGATCGCCTGCTTTGGCGAGAGGACGAACATCGCGGTCTCGGCCGGAGTAAACCCGAGTTCCAGGCGGGATCGGGCGATGTCCTTGAGGAATTCTCTAAGCGGAACATAGTCTTCCGATTGGATATCAGAACTCGCCTCTGAGGCTTCGACAAACAAGCGAAGCAATTCGGCCGCCTGTTGCTTCAACTCGGCCTCGCCGATCAAGTCGCTTCGGCGTGTGCCACTGCTCATCCCGCTCAGCCAGCCGGAGAGGATTTCCTTTTCACTACTTTTAACGACCTGGTGAAATGAACTCATTAGTTTGCCGTCGCGCATTGAAGGTCTGAGCGCGAAGCCCAATGATACACCGGTTTTGGACGGTGGCACTCCGAGGTAGCGAGAGTGACGCCTCCGTGATTTTCCGGACGGCGCGCCGCAGTTTAGCTGACCGGCGGGTAGCGCCTGAGGAAGATTTGTCAGGATCCAAATAGCTGCAAGGGGCTATTGTTTCTCCACATCCCGGCTTGCCGAGCTGGCATTTCCGTTGCGGTAAGCTGTGTGTGGCATAGTGCGCCACGCCCAATGGGGGACGAACAGCCCTATGCGCATGAGGCGGTTTACGATTGAAATTTGCGGAACGGATTGATGACTGCTGCTGTTGTGGTTATATTTAACCCGGACTTGACCCTATTGGATCGCCTGCTGAAAAGCACGATCGACCAGGTTGAGGAAATATTTGTGATCGACAATACCCCGGGCGTGTCGGAGGACTTTTCGTCATACTTCGATAGGTATGATCGTCGGATCTCCTATGTTCCACTCGGCGAGAATACCGGTATCGCCACGGCTCAGAATATCGGGATTCGCAAGAGCATCGATTCTGGATGTTCCCATGTCCTTCTTCTGGATCAAGACAGCGCACTGTCAACTGATATGGTGGAGCAACTGCTAAAGGCTGAGCAGACCCTGCTGGAAGCGGGCGAGAAAGTTGCAGCGGTCGGACCTCTGTTTGTCGATGAAAAAACGGGAACTGTCTCGCGAACCATCCGACACCGGAAGCTCACAATCAAGCGGGAGTTAGTCCGTCCGGACGCTTCCGCGCCCGTCGGTACAGATTACCTGATTTCTTCCGGCTCTCTGATTCGGACTCTGGTGCTTCAGGACGTTGGTGGAATGATGAATGAGCTGTTTATAGACTGGGTGGACATCGAATGGGGCTTACGGGCCCGGGCCAAAGGATACGAATCCTACATCATCCCGTCGACCCTTATGCGACATAGTATTGGGGATGTATCGGTAGAAGTTTTCGGACGGGAAGTACATCTTCACAATGACGTGAGGAACTGCTACATCGTACGTAACGCAACCTATCTTCTCCGCGTAAAGACTATGGGCTGGGAATGGAGACTTGTAACTATTCCCCGAGTGCCCCACTACATTTTGTTGTATTTCTGGTATTCCGATCATAGGATGAGGAGCTTAAATCTCCTACTGCGCGCTTTCTGGTACGGCATGCGCGGAAAACTCGGGCGGTTTAATTAGGGATGCAGTGGTATTATTTTATTTTTTGCGCCGCTTTGAGCGGGATACCGATCTGCCTGATCAATAATCGTCCCGCACGTCTTCTCTGCCAGAAATACTATTTCTTCGTCCTTGTAGTATTACTTGTTCTATTCGCAGGCTTCAGGTCTTCCGAAGTGGACCGAGACTATTTGAACTATCTTGGATGGTTCAACGGGATCGCGGCGGGAGACCTATCTCCTATCGATTGGCTTAAGGATCCAGCTTTTGTAGTCTCTTCTTATTTTCTCGCGAGTATCGGATTCGGCTACGTAGGCGTCACACTTCTTTATGCGGCGATATCTGTCAACGCCAAGCTATATTTTTCCCGGCTGGTTTCGGGTGGCAGATGGCTGACTCTATTTTTCTATCTTGTCTTGTGTCGCTCGTTCATTCGACAGGAGATGACGCAGACCAGGGCCGGTGTCGCTATCGCACTTATGTCGATCAGCATCTCTCTGGCTTCGCGCGGAGAAAAACGAAAGTCAATCCTGGTATATTGCCTCGCACTTGCCTTTCATCTTTCGGTGCTCCTAGGATTGCCGATATTTATAATAACGTTTCGGGGATTCGAGGTCCGTTCGCGGTTATGGCTGGCTTCGCTGCTACCCGTTGCGCTTGTCCTTAAGTTTGCCCTTCAGAATATTCTCCAGTTACTCGCTGATTTCAGCCGAGTTTCTCCATATTTAAATGGCGGCTATGATACAGAGCAAGTAAAGGTATTTACGGCGTATTTCGTTATCCGGGTCGCCGCTCTCCTCTTCGTGATAATTGTTTATTGGGACAAGCTCTCCGCTGAGCAAAGGCTGGCATCGCTATGCACTGCTGTGGGATTGTTCTTCTTGCTGGCGCTTTCCGCCAACGATGCTCTGGCCCTCCGCAGCGCAGACGTATTTGGCCTGTTTGAGCTGGTTGTTTTTATGATCCCGATGCAGTTCATTAGAGGCCACCTGCGGCTGGCCTATGCAGTACTTATCATTTGTCTGGGTTTTGGCTTTTTCAGAGCATCGCTCCAGCTGATAGGCCCCTATCAATGGGCAATTCCATGACTGCAGATCCGGGGCAGTGCCAACATCAACATAACGTTGCAGGAACTATAGAAGATATGGCCTCAGCGGAGACAACTCCCAAATCGAATCTCGAGATTAAGTAGATGGCCAATGTTACAGTCAGTGTGGTTGTATTCAACACGGCATTGTCGGACGTTGTACCTCTCTTCAATCGACTATCCGTTGAGAAGTGCATTGAGCGCTGGATTATTGTCGATAATGGATCTTCCGATGAGATTCGACGGTCTGTGCGTGCGTTAGGTGGCATCTACCTGCGCACCGCAGCCAACATTGGATTTGGCAGGGGGCACAATCTAGCGCTGAGAGATCTAGCTGACGTGAACGTGCCATATCACCTGATACTCAACCCGGATATAGAGTTCGATCAGCATGCGCTCGATGATTTGGCGTGCGTGATGGATTCCAACCCAAATGTTGGTCTCGCGATGCCCAGGGTTCTTTATCCCGATGGAACCATCCAATATCTTTGCAAGCTGCTGCCAGCGCCGATAGATCTGGTGTTGCGAAGATTTCTACCCGGACGTATGAAGCACCTGGCCGGAAAGCGGATCGCGTCGTATGAACTTCGCAATCTGGATTACGATTCTCCGGCTTACGTCCCTTCTCTTTCTGGGTGCTTTATGTTTGCACGGCGGTCTGTGCTGGACGCAATTGGCGGCTTCGACGAGAGGTTTTTCCTGTACATGGAAGATGTCGACCTCTGCCATCGTATGGGAGAGGTTTCGCGCCTCCTTTATTGGCCTAACGTAACGGTTGCACACGTGCATCAGATGGGCTCATATCGAAACCGGAAGCTGTTATTGCTGCACATTCATTCCGCGGTGAAATATTTCAACAAATGGGGCTGGCTGCGCGATCCAACGCGGCGTGCACTAAACGCGCGGGTGTCGACATGGTCCGGCATGGGACCGATAGGATAAGCTGTTGGCCTGTGCTAGATATGTCTACCGCCTCCGACTCTAATACGGATGATGTTCTGGACCTGCAGCAGCAGGTGGCGCGTTTACAGGCGCTGCTCGAGACTTCCCGGCAAGTGCACTCGACGATTCGGCTGGACGATGTGCTCAGTACGGTGCTGCGGATCGTTGTACGCGAGTTGGAAATGCCGGGTGCACTTTTTACAGAGCCCCGGTTGAGTTACGGCATGGTGCCGCCGGAGCCATGGGAGGGTTGCGCGCGGTTTCCGCTTTGCGACAAGCAGGGCCGTCCCTGGACGGAGTTGGTGGTCACGCTCCCATCCGATGCTCCGCTTTCAATCTACGACCAGGACTTTCTTGAAGGGCTCACTCTACAGGCGGGGGTGGCGGCAGAAAATGCGCGCAATTATGAGCGCAATCTGGAGTGGGCGCGCTTGCAGCGAGATCTGGATGCCGCGCGGCTGATCCAGCGAAGCCTTTTGCCCCAGGAGATGCCGGAAATCCCAGGCTACTCCGTGGCCATTCGCTCCAGCGCCTGTTATGAGGTGGGCGGCGATTACGTGGACATCGTCAGCCTGCCGGATGGCTCGCACATTATGACGGTTGCCGATGTGGCGGGAAAGGGACTGGCATCCGCCATTGTCGGCACCGCGTTTCGTTCCGCTTTCCGCGTGATGGCGCATGCCGATCTGCCATTGACGGAGTTGGCGGCGCGAATGAATCGGCAGCACTACGCCGAAGGCGCGGAGGCGCAGCGGCGTTACGTGACCGCCATTTTCTTGAAGCTGGACCCCAGAACTCACACCCTGTTAGCGGTCAACGCCGGCCACAACCCCGGATTTCTCGTGGACGCGGACGGATTCGTCAAGGAGATAGAAGCTAGTGGCACCCCCATTGGGCTGGTACCCACGATGGAGTATGCCGTGGAAAGGCACAGCTTCAATCCTGGATCGAAGCTCCTGTTTTATACCGATGGACTCACCGAAGTGTTCCGGGACGAGGACGAATTTGGCCCGGAGCGCCTACTCAAAGCATTTCTGTCGTGCAAGTCGGCGGAATGTGGTGCTATTCTCAATTCGCTGTGGCAGCAATTGAGTGAGTTTTCAAATGGAGCGCCGCAGGAAGACGACATGACTGCGCTGGCGCTGATGCGAAGCACACATCCCGAGCGGGAGAAACAATATGGTTGAAACCAGGGACACGGCGGTTGAGGTAAGGCTTCCATCGCGGCTCGGGTTTGAGAAGGTCGCGATGGGCACGGCCGAAAGCGTGGCGCGGCTCATGGGATTTCCAGATGCCCGCATCGAAGACCTGAAAACGGCCATCGCAGAAGCGTGTATCAATGCCATTGAACATGGCAACCAGCTGAATGAGAAGCTCTCGCTGGGCGTGATTTTGTCCGCTACCGATGATGAGCTGGAAGTGAAGGTGATGGACAACGGCGAGGGAATTTCGAAGCAACCCGCCAGGCCGGACATCGATCGCAAAATGCATGGAGAAGAAGATGCGCGGGGTATGGGCATGTTCCTGATCCAGGCGCTGGTGGATGAGGTGGAGTGGGTGAAGGGCACCAAGGGAAAAGGAAGCTACGTGAGGCTGGTCATACGGCTCGATAAGGACGCGGAATGAACAACATGAACACGCAGACGGAAACCAAAGTGCAGATCGACCAGGTCGCGGACAGCAGCGGCGGCAAGATCACCGTGTTGCGGCTGAGCGGCGACATGTCGTCGAATTCACGGACAGCTCTAATGGGAAGTTATGAGAGTGCGAGTAAAGGCCAGCCCGTACTGCTCGATTTCACCAAAACCGACTACATCAATTCGAGCGGCATCGCGCTGGTGATTCAAGTAATGATGGAGGCGGCAAAATCCGGCCAGAAGGTAGCTGCGTTCGGGCTCACGCCGCATTTCGAAAAGGTTTTTACCATGGTCGGTATCACGAAGTACGCTCACCTCTATAAAGACCAGGCAACCGCAGTCGCAGCGCTTGCCTGAGATGGTTTATCGAACCCAAGATCCTTGGCTTCGATCAAAAGATAAGCAGCAGCGAAAGCTCGCAGTTCATCCTTCGCCTCGGAACGAGGCGATTGCCGCATTTTCATCGCTGCTGATGTCGAACACGGTTGCTAGTTTGGTGATCTGCATCAGGCCGTCCACCTTTTTGGTCAGGTTCACCAGTTTTATCTCGCCCCCTTGGTGTTTTACTGAGGAGTAGGCGCTGGTGAGTTCGCCGACGCCAGAGCTATCCATATAGCTAACGTCCGCCAGGTTGAGCAGAATTTTCTTGTTCCCCGCGGCAAGCTCGTGGTGGACGGCATCACGCAGGCCAACGCTGCCTTCCCCCAGAGTGATGCGTCCGCTGACGTCCAGAATGGCCACGCCGTCCACGTGGCGCACCTTGATTTTCGCACTCATAGAAATCTTTCCTTGTGCAGAAGTACTAACGGAGCCGAGTGTATCACGCAGTGTTTATACCGCGCGCGAGGACAACTGACGCGACCCGTTCGACGACCACCATCGTAATGTCATCTTCCTGGCCGAATGCCTGCGCAGCTCGCGGCGATCTCGACTGCCGGCTTGTCCTGCCGCACTAGTTCATTCGTCCGCGCGAAGCCGAAGAGTTCCCTTTTCTCGTTCTGCGCTTCGATAACGCCCTCTGTCAGTAGTGTCAGGCGCTCGCCGGGCTGCAGCTGAAATTGCTGTATCGTGGTGATCGCCGCTAGTGGGGCGTTCGTGCGGACTGCGTGTTCGAGCTTGCGCCGGCTGCACTTTTCGACTTCCGGGTTCGCTTGTGCGCTCCGGACTTGGTCGAGCTCTTCTTGGCACTTCCGTTCTGTGAGGGCGCGGTCGACTTTTCCTGAGTAGTCGAAGTGCTCACGATGTCACCATGACTCACCGTCTTCGACTTTGCTGATGGTTGGCTTTCCGATGAGGTCTGCTGGGCGACGGAGACCGGTGCAAGCGTGAGACACGTGACCATAACGAAAGGAAGGATCCGATTCATGGCGTTCTCCTGTTGGAAGGATGCTGGAGGTCTGAACTATATGCCGCGGCGGGGGATCCGGGCTGTGGCTCTCTAAACCAGTAGGAACTCGAAAAGAGACATTCGTCAACCGATGTCTACTACTTTCGTGGTTGGAATCGCTGCTTGATCCCACACCAGGCCGATCACTGTAATGTCGTCTTCCTGGCCAAAGCGCTGAGCGACGCGCACGATCTCTTCAACTGGACGGCGAATCAAAATCTTTGTCCTCTCGAAGCCGTAGAGCTGACGTTTTCGATTGCGGGCTTCCACGATGCCGTCCGTCACGAAGACGAGCCGACCGCCGCGAGGAATGATCGCCGTCGATTCTTCATATTGAAGGTCGGACACAATTCCCAGCGGCAGGTCTGCCGAAACCTTCACTTCCTCCCCGTTGAGGTATGGCGGCAAGTGTCCTGCGTTGGCCAGAGTCATCGTCCCATCTCCGCTGATACGCGCACAAACGCAGGTGGCAAACCCGCCTTCCATGCGATGGTATAGGCGGCGGTTCATGCCTTGCAGCAGTTCCCCTGGAGACAGTTCCTGCTCGGCGAGCGTCCTGAGAGTGCCCACGATGAGGCTGACCAGCATGGCCGCGCGCAGACCCTTGCCGCTGACGTCCCCGACGACGACGAGAAGGCCGCCCGAGCCATCCGGCATGATCTGAAAAAAATCCCCTCCAACCTCGGCAGCCGGACGGTAGATGCTTTCCACATGAAATCCGAGCGGCGTAGCGATCGGTTCCGGCAATAAAGTTTTTTGCACTTGCTGTGCCTGCAGCATCTCGCTCTGCAGTTGATGTTGCCTTTGCTGCGAGCTTTGAAAGCGGAATACAAACAGCACGAAAACCCACACCCAGACTGCCAGTTCCATCACCACTCGCATGGAAACCTGTACGCCGGAGATGAACCAGATCATCGGAATGTGTATCCATTCCAATGGCCGGGGGAACACCGCGAGCAGTAGGAAGATAAGCGCGACCGTTGCCAGGCGACCTTCCCTGTTGCGCTTACGCCACGCGTAGTACAGCATGGTGACAGGGAGCGACGCGATCAGCAGGCCAGCAATGGTGGTGGCGATTTCCCACGGGCTCGAGAGCGAAAATGGAAACGCTGTCCTGCCAAATAGGAAGCCCTGCGTCAACTGCAGAGCGATGTGGATCGCAGTCAATCCGTAAATTGAATATTGGAGCCAGCGTATACGGTCGAGCTCCAGCCAGACGTACATCAACATAAGCCAGGTCCACAGCACAATTGAGAACAGCACCGGCCGTAGGATGAGCAGGCGATCATCAACTGACATCGTAAGAATCGCCGACAGTGTGAAGACCAGATAAATGGCGTTCAGAAGTGCGGCTGCGCCGAGCCAGAGAAATACACGCTGCGTACGGTCCACGATAAATAGCGCAAATGCCGCCAGCCCCGCCAGCACATAGACCAGAATCGGAATGGAATAGAAGTTGTACGTTCGAACCAAAACCGTGCGCTGCAGCCGGTAATAGTCTGCGACCACCGGGGCGAGCCCAAGCAGTGGTGGCCCGTGCAGTCCGCCGGGCATCGGGTCTTCGAGCAGGTCGGCGGACTTCATATAAAAGCGGAGCGCCAGCACAACGTCCTGCGATCCGTTTTCGCCGATCGGTGGCGGCAGCAGGAAGGCCATCGGCTGACCGTAATATGTGCGTGGCGTACGATGAGAGAAATTTCCAAATCCGCCGAGAAGTCTGCCATCGCAATAAACCTGGTAGCCATCATCCACATCGATCGGCATCAACATGGCGAGCTGGCGGCGATTGTCCCAGACACGCACTCGCAACCTGTACCAGGCGTAGCCCGCATAGCCAGGGTGCCCGTTGACGGTCCAGCCGGGAATGTAGCCGGATGTACCGAGGCCCGGGTCGACGGAGTTTGCGGGCGGCGTCAGGTCCACTCTCTGCCATGTGGAGTCGTCGAAATCCGGGTCCGCCCAGAGCGGAGTCTTCGACCCGGCGATATCGGGCGGATCCCCAACGTGAAACTTCCATGGCCCGGTCAGTTCCACGGAGGAGTTGCCCAACGTGATTTGCTCGGCAAGACCAGGCGTTATGGCGGGAATTTTCCGATGCGAGATCGTCTGTGGAATAACTTGCGGAACAATCACAGCCAGGAGAACAATAAGTATCGAATTGACGAGGGCCACCGGCCCGAAGCGGCCGTTCGAGGAAGCCCGTTTTGATCCTCGGTTCACGATGTTTATACCCTCAGCACAGGTTCAAGTCCGGCAGTAACACGATTGGTCGCGGAGGGCAGCTTGCGCAAGGGCTACTGCCCGCGAACGGTTAAGCAGCCGCAAAGCGACACTCGGGCAGTGTACCGCGTCAAATCTAAAGTAGATTAGGGAGATCGAGGGGCCGCGTGTCTGGGTGATTTCAGCGCGTTAGATGCAGCATCTAATTGCCTCTAGGGAGACACATCATGCCGCAAAGCATTCACGAGCGCGCCGCTGAATTTCATAACCTCGCGGCCCATGCACACGAGGCCGCCGCCACGGCACACGGCAAGGGAGACCACTTGACCGCCCACGAACTGTCAAAAAAGGCCCAGGAGCATTCCCGCCTCGCCCATGAACACTCTGAAAAGGCTCTCAACGAATCCAATAACTGAGAGGATTTCTGCCTGTCTAAATCTTCTTCAGGTAGACTCCCAAGCAGCCGACCGCGCCTGCACCGAACAACCACCCGAACACTACTTCAACATATTGAAGAGGGTCGTTTGCTGATCCAGGGAAGCGATCATATCAATTAGCGAGGTGTGCTGCGTTTCAGTTGCGCTAAGCTCGGTGGCGACTTGGGTCGGGTTGGTCTGAATCAAAGAGTCCTGCGCCGCCTGCAAAAAGTGCGCGGTTTGGCTTTGTGCATACGTATTGGAGGATTGGAGCGCTGTCAGGAACTTGTCGATGAGGACGCGCTGCTGAGAGATGTTCTGCGGGCCGGTTGTAAGCGCGCCTGTATCCGCGGCAATCGCCGCCGTCGAAGCGCCGGTCGCGAATTCCGAGATCAGATTGCTGAGCGTCGCGAGGATGCCGACCGACCCAGATCTAAACACCTGCTTGCCGGGCAGGTTCGTAGCGAATTTCTGTCCGGTGGGACTTTCAAGGTTTCCTGGGCGCTGTCTCCGGCATACACAACGGTTGCTGGAGTGGTAGACGTATCGAGCGAAAAGGGCGCCGTTACTCGTCCGGCTACCTGAGAAGAGAAGCTCGCCTGATAATTCGTATTCGCAAGCGACAAAACTTCGCTGCGAATGCCTGAAAGTTGGCTGGATATGGATTGCAGGTTGCCCGCTTTCAGCGTGCCATTGTCGCGTTCGGTCGGCACTGAAATTGCCTGTGTGATTAAGGATTGGTGATCACCTTGCGGGAAGCAGGTTTTTTGAGAGCGGCTCGGCAGACCCGATTCCAGCGTCGATGAGCACGCTGCACGCAATTGCCCGCGCTCTCGCTGAGACCTCGTACGACATCCGCATCGAGGGAAACACGGACAACGTTCCCATTCACAACGACCACTTCGATTCCAACTGGGAACTTTCAACCGCCCGGGCAACAGTACTGGCGCGCATCTTCATCGTCAATGCGCAGATCGCGCCCGTCCGGATTTCAGCCGCCGGATACGCCGAGTTTCATCCCGTCGCGAGCAACTCGACAGCCGTTGGGCGCGGGCGCAATCGCAGAGTAGACATCATTGTCCTTCCGAACAGCCATCGTTGCTCCCACTCCGCCGCGGCTTCCGCAGACCTACCACCGGGCACAATCGAACACCAAATCTCCCGAAAAGCACAGCGGACAGCCTTTCACGACGTCCCATGAAACTAAATCAAAGCTGGCCCTGACCGCTACACGTGAATTCTTCCCAGCGCTAAAGGCTTCACCTTCACAACTGCCGCGCGACTTACGCGTTCACGACGTCCGCTTTGCGCGGACGGGCGTCGATCGCTGCTACAAACTTCGGCCTCTGCGGTCCTCCTTCTCAAAGGAGAAATCATTAGGCGGGAGAATGGCTCTACCGCTCCCGAAGTATACTGGGCGCGAAAGTCTACGTGTTCGGCACGTCGCATATCTCTGTTAAGGAATGCATGAGCGAAAGCAGGCGCGATCCTAGTCGGCGCAACTTCTTGAGGAATGCCTCGCTCGTCGCAGGCGCAGCAGCCGTCAACCCGCAGTTGCTTGAACAGGCGCTGAGCGCCACACCCGTTAAGAGGCCGAATCTGGTGTTCTTTTGCGGAGAAGGCGTCCGTCCCGATGAAACATCCCTGTCCGGAAACGCAATTCTAAAAACGCCGAACCTCGACCGCATGGGGCGAGAAGGCGTCGTTTTCAAGAATGCATTCTGCACCAATGCGCTCTGCTTGCCCGCGCGGGCAACGATGCTGAGCGGCATGTACTCGCACAGCACAGGCGCGGTCGACAACGAGAACAGCAAAGTGCCGGATAATTTCCCGCTGGTCAGCGATCTGATTCGCGACAGCGGCTATGAAGTGGGATTTATAGGCAAGTCTCACGTTGCAGGTGCCCTGCTCGATCGCTACTGGGACTACTATTTCGGGTTTAAAGGAGGAGCTGAGTATTTCCATCCGACGATTGTGGAAGGGTTCAAAGGAAAATACGGAGAGCCGAAGGTCTATCAAGAATATGTAGACGACCTGCTTACGCGAAGAGCCGTTGAATGGCTGACGCAGCCGCACGACAAACCTGTGTGCTTGTTCCTTTGGTTTTACGCCCCGCACGCGCCATTCTACAGGCCTTTGCGCGCGGTCAATGACTTCAATGGCGTACCAATCCCCAAGCCGGAAAGCTTCGATGAATACCTGCGCAACTATCCCGGCAAGCCGGACAGCGTGAAAAAAGCGCTGAATAAAATTGGCGCGCAATTTTACGAGGGCGACGATCCGCGCTCGCTGGAGGAACTGGTCAAGGACCACTATGTCGGAGTGGAAACGAACGATCAGCACATCGGCGATGTCTTCAACGTCTTCGAAAAGAAAGGTCAGATGGATGACACGGTTTTCATCTGGAGTTCCGATCACGGCTTTTTTCTTGGGGAGCATCGTTTTTACGACAAACGCCTCATGTATGAACCCTCCATTCGAATTCCGCTGATGCTTCGCTATCCCCGGCGCATCCAGGCTGGGACAACTTCAGACAAAATGGTTTTGAACGTGGACTTTGCGCCGACGATGCTGGATTTGGCACGCGTGCCGGCGCCCGCAAATTTTCAGGGCAAAAGCCTGATGCCTTTGGTCGAGGGAAAAAATATCCCATGGCGCAAGGACTGGCTTTACGAATACTACGAATACCCGGGGTATGAGAACGTTCGCCCCAACCGCGGCGTCCGCACGGAACGATATAAATACATCCATTACTTTGTCGATCCGCAGGAATTCGAGCTGTACGATTTGCAGACCGATCCAGACGAGATGCACAATTTATACGGCGACCCTAAATACGCTGAACTTACAAAGCAGTTGGCCGCTCGCCTGGAGGAGCTCCGCCGCGAGACCAACGACCATTACAAGTACACGCCGACGGTTCTGCTGCCCGATTCGCACGGCTGACATGTTGTCGTGCATCGCTGTTGAGGCGCAACAGAGGCTTTTTCATGAGCAACCATTTTCCGAATTCGCCGAAAGGAGAGCGCTTCGAAGTGTCCTCCATCCCTTTCCACGTGATGGCGAAACCGATCGGTCCCATTTGCAATCTTGATTGCAAGTATTGTTTCTATCTCGAAAAAGAAACGCTCTATCCAGCCACGCAGTCCTGGAAGATGAGCGATGCAGTTCTCGAATCGTACATCCAGCAGCACATCGCAGCCCAGGCGCTCGATACGGTCAGCTTCGCCTGGCAGGGCGGGGAACCCACATTGCTCGGCGTTGAATATTTTGAAAAGATCGTCGCGATCCAGCGGCAGTTTGCCCGAGGCATGCGCGTCGAGAATGCGATCCAAACAAACGGTGTGTCCTTAGACGCCTCCTGGGCAGATTTCTTCGCCGCCAACGACTTTCTTGTCGGCGTTTCGATCGACGGTCCGCGTGAACTTCACGACTATTACCGGGTCGATAAAGGCCAGCAGCCTACATTCGACAAAGTAATGCGAGGCATTCAGAAATTGAAGGATGCTGCCGTGCGCTTCAATACCCTCACTGTGGTCCACCGCCAGAATTCCACGCGCCCACGCGAGGTCTACCGCTTTCTGAAAGAAATCGGCAGCGACTTCATGCAGTTCATCCCGGTGGTCGAAAGAGTCGCGGAGCAGCCGGCGCCCAATGGCCTCGTCCTGCTCAGTCCTGACTCCACTTCCCCGGCAGCCGTGTCGGACTGGTCAGTCGAACCGCTCGCCTACGGCGAATTCCTGTGCACGATATTCGACGATTGGGTGCGAAACGACGTCGGCAGCACATTCGTTCAGATCTTCGATGTAGCGCTGGAGTCGTGGCTCGGCATGCAGCCCAGTCTCTGCGTCTTCTCAGAGACCTGCGGCTCCGCCTTGGCACTGGAGCACCAGGGCGATCTTTATTCCTGCGACCACTATGTCTATCCGGAAAACAGGCTTGGCAACATACTCGAAAATCCGTTGGCTTCTCTCGCGCACGTTGAGCAACAGAAAAAATTCGGGACTGCCAAGCGCGACACACTTCCGAGATATTGCCGCGAATGCGATGTGCGATTTGCCTGCAACGGAGAATGCCCGAAACATCGCTTCGTTAGCACCCCCGACGGCGAACCCGGCCTGAACTATTTATGCGCTGCTTACAAGCTGTTTTTTCACCACGTAGCTCCTTATATGGAGTTCATGGGTCGCGAATTGCTTCGACAGCGGCCTCCTTCCCGCGTCATGCAGTACGCTCACTGGATCGATGAACAATTGCACGCGTCCCAGCCCGCAAGCTCCGCACCTCCACTTTGAGCCAGCAATGGGCCTTTCCCAAACAGCTCTTCACAAATCTTCCGATTGTCCAGCTTGACGCAATGAGGGCTTCTGGTCCCTAATAGCGAAAGAAAAGCGAATCGTGGCGGCACTTTTCACGCCGCCTTTACGCTGAGAAGACGAAGTCCATGAGATACATTTTCGAAAAAACAGCCGAGCGGGAAATCCCGACAGAAGCGCGGCATCCCGCCCGTTACGCGACAGACCTGCGTCGGGAATTGGGCGAACGGAACGTGGTCCATGCTCGAAAGCATGATTTCCTCCATGAAGTCACTCTCGGTGGCACACCCGCGGTGCTCTATCGCCAGGACGAGCAGGGCCGTCACGGCAATTTTCATTGGGCGGCCTATTCGCGCATCAAGAGCACTCCAGCCTGGAAGAGGCGCATGCGCAAGGTGCATACAACAGCGCCAAAAGTGCTTCTCAGCCATGACACGGGCCGCTGCGAACTCGATTCATGCAACAGCTCCGACGCCTTGCTGATGAGCATCTTTTGCCACCCGCAATCTCTGCAACCAGCAAGTCGATTGCGAGCTCTGCTCAACCTCGAAAGCGACGCGGAGCCGGCGTTCGGGTATCACCCTCATATTCCGCTGAAGAACGGTTGCGCAGACTCGACCGAGATCGACTTGCGCCTCGGAAACTTGCTGGTTGAAGCCAAGCTCACCGAATATGGCTTTCAGACAGCGCCATGGCGGCTGGCCGAACGTTACCGCGATCTTGAGGACGTCTTCGAACTCGAAGAGCTTCCTCGCTCGGGCAAATCCCTGTTCTCCTACCAGCTCGTACGGGGCGTGCTCGCCGCACACGCGGAACAGGATGCGCGTTACTCCGTTCTTTGCGACGCACGCCGGCCGGATTTGATCGCCGCCTGGTATCGCATATTACAGTGCGTTCGCTATCCCGCGCTGCGCTGCCGACTGATGCTCGTCACCTGGCAGGAAATTGCCGCCGCGTGCACCACTCCGTTGCAACGGTGGCTCGATGAAAAGTACGGCATCCGATGAAATTTCTGGCTTCCATTATTTCGCGTCGACCAGCTTCATCTCCCCAAAACGCTCGGGCACATGGAACGTCTCGCTCATCGTGGGCTGCCACACGTTTGCCTTCGTACCAGGAGCGGCGCCTTCCGTCCTGAATAGGTTCAACCGGAAGACACTTCCCGCAGTGGGCGTTTGTGGGTCGATTGCGGCGAAAGGAATCTTCATCGCGCCATACCATATCTTTTTCTCACGATCGATGCGGGCGGCGACCAGTATGCCGGAATTCCAGGTCCAGCCATCCTCATGGTGCGGCGAATCCAGGTTGATGTCGAGGTCAACCCATTCTCCCTGCGGCGATATTTCGAACTCCTTATAGCGGCGGATATCGTGGAAGTCCGATCCAATAAACGCCTCCGCAACATCCCAGTTCCACAGCTGATTCGTCTCCGCTTTCGTATTCGGATCGGGCTTAAGGTTCAGTTCGCGATATGGGCACACGAAAAGGAAATACAAGTCCTTGCTCGTCCAGCGCGAGCGGACTTCTGTCTGCTCGGAGTGGGGCACGGGCTTCCCCCAGTCGGTGAATTCCAGGTTCACCGGCATCGCTCCGCGCCAGAACTCAGAGTTTGGATTTAAGTCCAGAGCGACGTCATGAGCCGCTCGCACGCTGTTGAATGTTTTGGAAGCGGGAGATTTTGCAAAAGCCATACTGGCAATCATAAACAACAAAAGAACAATCAAATTTCTCATCGATAGATCTCCATTCGGCCGCTGGAATTATCTTATGTGCGTGGATCGCGAGAGATGAAAATCGTCTAGCGAAAATCGATGCTGATCGCCACCGGTTCTCCTTGCACGCCGATCACATTGCAGAATGTGCGTTCACCCTGGCGCTGAAATTCCAAGGTGATGCGGGAGTCGCAGATCCGGAGATTCTCGATACGAAGAAAATCAAGAAATTCCGGCAGATGCGGATTGACAATCCTCAATCGATGCCGGCTCGCCTCCGGCCGCAGGCCCAGCATGGCTGTCAACAGAAGCAATGGGGAGCCCGAAGCCCACGCCTGCGGAGAACACGACACGGGATACTGTACCGGTTCACCTCGATCGCGCCGTTGAATGCCGCAAAACAGTTCGGGCAATCGATAGTCCCGGAAGTGGAGCGCTGCCTCGTAGAGAGCCGTGAAGATGCGACCTGCCTCTCGATGGAAGCCGTACCCGGCCATCCCGTACCCGATCAGTGAATTGTCATGCGGCCATACGGAACCGCGATGATAGCTCATTGGATTGAACGTTCGCTCATTGTGCGAGAGGGTTCGTATGCCCCAGCCTGAAAACATTCCCTCGCCAACCAGCTTCTTCACTACCCGCTCTGCTCGCTCGTGGGCGATAACGCCGGAGAACAACAGATGTCCGGGATTGGAAGCAATTACTTCCAGGCGCTGCTTGTCCCTGTCGAGAGCCATCGCATAAAACTGTTTGTCTTCCATCCAGAACATCGGGTCGAGCAGCTCGCGAATCGTCTGCGATCGTTTCGCGGACTTGTGGCTCAACTCGTTCTCGCCCAGAAACTCCAACACCACGACCGCTTCTGAAAGCGCTTTGATCGCGTAACCCTGGACCTCGATCAAAGCGATGGGTGGTTGCGCAATACGTCCATCCGCAAACATGTTCGCATCGCCGGAATCTTTCCAGCCTTGGTTGAAAAGTCCCTTTGGGGTCTTGCGCTGATACTCGATCAGGCAATCGCCGTCAATCTCCGCATAGTTTAAAAGCCATTCGACTGCCAATCGGAGCGGCTTTGCCAGTTCCCGAATCAGATCGTCATCGCCAGTCCAGCGATGATACTCACTCAACAAAATCAGGAACAGCGGCGTCGCATCGACTGACCCATAATTCATGCCGAAGGCAACCTCACCGGTTTCCGTCATCTCTCCGGAGCGCATTTCGTGCATGATCTTCCCAGGCTCCTCATCGCGATCGGCCCGCGTCTCTCGCCCCTGGTGGAATGCCAGAACCCGCAGCGTGCCCTGCGCCAGCACCGGATTCAGAATCAAGGATTGAAACGAAGCAATCAATGAATCGCGTCCGAACAGCGCCGCAAACCACGGAACCCCCGCGGCAATTGCTGTGCCCGCCTTGTCAGGAATCTGCAGCGCGTAGAAATCCTCGGTGGAAGTCGCCAGCATGGCGTCAAAGATTTCGTTGTTGGAATGGAAGCGGGTGCAATCGTTGAGCCAGGTATCGTATTCGCCACGGAGTCTGGATAGTGGCTCTTGGAGGGCATCCCGCTGTGCAACTTGTACCTTGGATCGCTTTGAATTTCCAAAGCTAGACTCAGCGGCGCGCGATAGACTCTGATCAGTTTCGGAGTGGGCGTGGATTGTTGTCGTGATCTGAGTCCTGCCCAGCGGTGCGAGCTCGATCTCCCATCGAGCTGTTTTATTCTCTACCTTGGCAGGTGTGGGAGCGAAGCGGATCGACGTCGTCCGGACACGATTATCCAGTCCCTGGTACACGAAATTGATACGCTCATTCGTTACTACCGGAGCGTAGTACTGGCCGCTCGTATCTCGAAGCATTCCGCGCACCTGGAAGATGTCCATGAAGTCTGCGTCGTAGTTGATCTCAACCGAAAGTTTCGCGCTCTCTTGATAAAAGTTCTCAATGTGAATCACATCGTAGAGCACATCGGTTTCGAGCAACTGTTCCCGATGCACGTAGATTGTGTTGACGGGGATGTCGAGGCCTTCTCCGCCCACGGTTCCTTTCACCGTCAACTCCATCCGTGCCACGTACGCACCCTCAGTACTGTACGAAAGAACCACGGGTGGGTAGCCGTTGATCTGCAGCTCCAACTGGCTCAGATAGCGCGTGTCATCGCGAAACAGTCCAATATGCGGGGCGCCGGGAGGCATTAGATTGCCCATCTGGTTGGCGGTGAAAAAAGTCTTTCCGCGAACAAGGGCCAGAATCTCGGCGTTCGAGAGATGCGGTTCCGGATAGGCGATCTTCGGCTCTACTGGGGGTGGCACCTTGGTAAGGCGGGCCTGCTTCGGCTCGGAAATACCGGGCTCCGGCTCATTCATGCGGCCGTCTCCCGCGCCGGCCGAGCCGGTTTTCTAGCGCGTTCGAACTTGCGGTTCATAACCACGCGATACAGCTCCACATAGTGGTCAACCATGGTTTCTACCGAGAACATCGTCTCCGCCCAGTTACGAACCACATCCGGCATAAACTTCTGGGTGCCCACTGCGGAGGCCATCTCCGACACCGACGTTGAAATATTCCCGGAGATTCCATCCGATACGATCTCCGCGACTGCGCCGCCTGGGAAAGCGAATACCGGCGTTCCGCAAGCCATGGCTTCAATCAGCACCAGGCCGAACGGCTCCTCCCACTGAATCGGGAATAGCATTCCGGCAGCGCCGCCCAAGAGCCGATTCTTGTCTTCGAGACCAACTTCTCCCAGGTATTCGACGAATTTTCCATCCACGTGCGGTTTTACTGTCGAATCGTAATAATCGCGGTATAAGGGTTGTATCTCACCGGCAATCTTCAGCGGAATCCCAGCACGCTGCGCAACCTGAATGGCCAGATGCGTTCCCTTCATTGGAGCGATCCGACCCAGGAAACAGAGATACCCTTCTTTATCCATCCGCAGCTTGTACTTGCGAAAGTCGAGTCCATGATGAATGGTCCGAAGCTCCAGCGTCGGGTGCAGGGACGCCTGGTGATGACTAATCGCCGTGTAACAGACGTCAGGATAGCGCTCATAAAACCGCGTCAACTGCTCCTCGAAAGTGTGGTGCAGGGTACATACGAACGGACGTGATGCCAACCGGGAATACGTCACCGCAGGAGCGCTGTTGACGTGGATCAGATCGCAGTCTCCCGCCGCATCCTGGATTGACCAGGCAGCATGGTCGAGTTCCTTGAACAGGCCCGACCCTTCCGAGGGAAGCGGCCATTCCGCGTCCGCATAGCACCAGCGGTTTTCCACATCGACAGTGGACTCTCCGTTGCTATAGACCACAGGGCTTATGCCGACTCTTTTCAGTCCCTCTGCAAGGTTCGAAACAAATAGCTCCGTGCCTCCGTACCTGCGGGGCGGAACTGAGATGAAAGGGGAAGCAATCAAAGCAACACGCATGGGAGACCTCAATCGCGCGAAGTAGTAGACATCCTCATTTAGATGCCAAAAGCCTCAGATTTGCTGGATGTCCATTCAGATACGTTCGTCGCGAGAGGGCGTTGACTCCATCAGCCCTACGCTGTTTTCATTCAGCGTGAAGTGTCACCGCCGGTAATGACTAGCGTGCGGTGTAGCGGCAGGTCCCTTGAAGATGTGCCCGCAAAAATTCCATACCTCCCAGCCGGGTATTTCCACGCATGCGCGGCCGGATCGTAAACCGCGAAGGACCGTTTGTTCAATCTCAATGCGATGTGCCGAGTTTCCCCTGGCTTCAACGCAATTTTCGCGAACGCCCGCAGCTGCCGCGGAGGTTCCCCATTTGCTGCCGGTTGTTCGACGTAAACCTGGACCACTTCCGCGCCGGGCCTCTTCCCCGTGTTCGCAAGGTCGAACTCCGCGCGCACATCCCTGTCCGTGGGGCCGCGCGACCAAGCTAGATCTTCCGGAATCACCGACAAATGACTCAGCTTGAATGTCGTATAGGACAAGCCATAGCCGAAGGGAAATAGCGGCGTGGCATTGTGGGCGTCATACCAGCGATACCCCACATCGAGCTTTTCACTGTAGACAGAGTTTCCATTTGTACCCGGCCATTGTTCTGGGGATGCGGTCGGGATCTCCGTCGCGGCGCGCGGAAATGTCAGCGGCAATTTGCCGGATGGATCGACATCTCCATAGATGATTGCTGCAATCGCGTTCCCATCCTCCTGCCCGGGATACCACGCTTGAATCAGTCCACGGATTTTTCCGATCCAGGGCATTAGAACCGGACCTCCGGTGTCAAGCACGACAATCGTGTTCGGATTGGCCTCGGCCACTGCCGAGATCAGCTCATCCTGGCGGTTGGGAAGCTCGAGGTCTGGACGATCTTCTCCCTCCGTCTCATCTGTATTCACAAAGACAATGGCAGTATGGACGTTGCGCGCGGTCTGCGCGGCTTGCGTCAGATCCTTGCCCGCCGAATAGGTTACTTTCGTCCCGCGCGCCACGCGGTGGCGGAGTCCGTCGAGTGGACTCACAATATAAGGCGCCACCATGCCAGAGCTGCCTCCGCCGGCAACCTTGGGCTTCTCGCCGGCCGCCACCCCGAACACGGCGATTGAGGAGGAATCGGACAGCGGCAGCAACTTGCCTTCATTCTTCAACAATACGGAACCCTGCTCCGCCACATCCCGCGAAAATGCGGTGTGTTTGGCGCTGCGCACGTCACTCGACCAGGTGCCCATCTGCTGCTTGTCGAACAATCCGAAGCGGAACATGGTGACCAGAATGCGGCGCACATGCTCATCGAGCGTGGCTGTCGTGACCTGGCGATCTTCGATCGCTGTTCCAACGGAGAAAGGATTGTAAAAGTATTCACCGGGCATCTCCTGATCCAGGCCGCCGTTCAATGATGCAGTCGTGGAATGGGTCGCGCCCCAATCGCTCATCACCCATCCCTGAAATCCCAGCCGCTTCTTTAAAAAATCGTTCAACAGATATTGGCTCTCGCAGGAATACACCCCATTCGTTTTCACGTAGGCGCACATCACCGTACCAACGTGGCCACGCTGAATCGCTGCCTCAAACGGAGGCAGATAGATTTCATGCAGCGTCCTTGCATCGACCACAGAATTTTCCTTGAACCGATTGTTCTCCTGGTTCATTGTCAGGTACATATTCGCGTTCGCAATCGGCCCCTGGCTCTGAATGCCATCAATCTCTGCAACTGCCATCTGGCCGTTGAAGAATGGGTCCTCGCCGTAACTCTCAAATGTCCGTCCCCACTCCGGCACCCGCACGACATCGATGGAGGGAGCCAGAGAAACATTGGTGCCCTTGTCCCATTGCTCCTTCCCAAGCACCTGCCCGTACTGGTGGATCAGAGCCGTGTCCCAGCTCGCCGCGACCGCAATCGGCGCCGGCAGCACGGTCACATCCGTCGCGCCATTGCCTACGCCGGCGCGACCATCGGCCATCCTCAGCGCCGGAATCGATAGCTTCGGATTGGGAAGAATGTATCCCACGTAGCCTTCAATCGGCATCGGCTCCACACCGTGAATCATCGCGATCTTGTCTTCCAGCTTCATTGCCCGGAGTAGCAGATCCGCTCGCTGCCCGGGCGTGAGCGACTCGTTCATCCAGGGATGAACCGGACGATGTGCAAGGGATGGGTCCGTTGGCGAATCGGGAGTAGCGGCACCACCCGGCAAAGATCCAGCAAACGAAGCTGCCACGATAGCAATCAGTAAAAAACGGCTCGCATACCTGAGTGATTCGGCGCGATGGAAAATGATGGAACGGTCCGCTTCACAGCTTTTCATTAGGCATAGTTTGGAGGTGCGAAGATTGAATGTCAACGATTGCTACAATCGATCGGTACCTTGTGGTTTAGAGCCGTCAGTTGAATCGCTTGTCCGGCAGTTAGAACGAAGCTTCTATTGCCAGCGCAATAGTTAACTGACATGAAAGTCTGGAGACCTGACATGATCGTTGCGCAGCAGACCTTCCGATCCATGCATCGCTATGTGCTCCTTTATTGCATGCTTCTACTTGCAATCTGTGCAAATGACCCACTTGCTTTCGCGCAAGCCACCAGTCCAACGGGTACCGTAACAGTCGATTGGGACAAAACAATCCGCACCTCACGATCAACGCCAACCTTTCAGGTAGTCGTCAATCCCATGCTGCGCCGTGGGTCACCCATCCACGATGGAGCATTGAATGCTGTTAGACAACTGAAAGCGGATTATGTGCGCTACGTTCCCTGGCTTCCCTACCCAAAATTAGCCGTCGCGGAATTGCAGCCTCCAACAGCAAGCAGCACGTCGTGGAACTTCTCTCTCATCGATCCCATGACGTTAGACTTCCTGAATGCCACCCGTGGCCACTCCACCGTCATGAACTTCAGCACCATTCCGGCGTGGCTTTTCAAGACACCGAAGCCTGTGACTTATCCTGATGATCCGAATCAAGTCTACTGGGACTACACCCAGGGTACGGAGTTAGTGGATCCCTCCGGCGAGCAGTTGGGCAATTACTACAGACGCCTGGTGAGCTGGTACACCCGCGGCGGTTTCACCGATGAACATGGAACGTTTTATAGTTCTGGCTACCACTTCAACTTTCCTATCTGGGAGGTGCTGAATGAAGTTGACTTTGAACATGAGACCACGCCGGAGCAATATACAAGGCGCTACGATGCCATAGTAGGCGCGATCCGCCAGGTCAGTCCGGAGACAAAATTCATGGGTCTTGCTTTGGCGAAACCAACGGACCCGCAGTGGTTCGAATATTTCCTGGATCACAAAAACCATAAACCGGGAATTCCTCTCGACTACATCTCCTATCACTTCTACGCGAGCCCGGCAGCCGGCGAAACCCTGAACGACTGGCAGTACACCTTCTTCAATCAGGCGGATGGCTTCCTTGCGACTGTGGGTTACATCAAAGCCATTCGCGACCGGCTTTCACCTGAGACAAAGATGGACGCCGACGAACTCGGCGTAATTCTCCCGAATGATAGCGATCAGAAAGCCGATGCCAGTGGCCACATCGCATCCATCCCACCCGCATATTGGAATGCTGCCGGAGCCCTCTACGCCTATTTGTATATAGGATTGGCGAAGCAGGACGTCGATGTCATCGGGGAGTCGCAGCTCGTCGGCTACCCCTCGCAATTCCCCAGCGTCAGCATGATCGACTGGACCAACGGAAAACCGAATGCCCGCTATTGGACATTGAAGCTGCTGAAGGATAATTTCCACCCGGGAGATAAGATCGTTGACACGAAACTCGCTTCCGCCGATGGTGTAACAGCGCAAGGGTTTGTAACTCCAACCGGCAGAAAGTTGCTGCTGGTTAACAAGCGCAACCGGGTTGCTGAAATACAATTGCCGAACAGCGGAACCATTGCGACAATCTCGACAGTCGATGAGTCCACGGGCGACGGGCCCCCACTCGAGTCGAAGGCCACCGGAGCTAGATTGAAGCTAGTTCCCTTTGCCGTCACCGTCGTAAGTTGGCCATAAGTGGGTTATCGCACGCAGTCGCGAGCCAATTCGGTACGTCAACAAGCTCCTGCTATTCCACCGGACCAATAGGAAAATGAATGAAAGCTCTTTCAATCGACCTGGGAGGCTCCCACGCTACACTCGCAATGATAGAGGATAAGCGCATCCTGATTTCCAGGGAGATGCCAGTTGATTCGAGCGCTGGGCTGCTACAGCTTTTACCCATTTTCAAATCTATCCTCTTAGAACTGCTCTCGCAGACTTCCACAAAAGCCGCGGATTGCATGGGTCTTGCCATGGGAGTGTGCGCCATGACTGGCAATGATCGCGTAGTGTCCACCAATAAAAAATTCGAAGACGCCCCTGGCATTGATCTCGCACAGTGGTGCCACACGGAATTTGGAATTCCCTTTGCCCTGGATAACGATGCCCGCATGGCGCTGCTCGGCGAATGGTACGCGGGCGCGGCGCAGGGCGTTGAAGACTTCGTAATGATCACGCTCGGCACCGGAATCGGCGGCGCGGCCATGGCTGGCGGAAAGCCATTCCGCACAAAGCAAGTACAGGGTGGCTGCCTTGGCGGACACATACCGGTTCTGTTTACCGGCAGAAAATGCACCTGCGGCGGATTCGGGTGCATGGAGGCGGAAGCCTCCGGCTGGGCGCTCCCGCTGATCGCCAAAGAATGGCCAGGATTTGCCAAGAGCCGATTAGCGCGCGTAGATAGAATAACTTTTCGCACTCTGTTTGAGTTAGCGGAAGACGGCGACCGTGTAGCCGTCGAACTGCGTGACCGCTGCCTGCACGTATGGGCCTGTGGAACCGTGGGTCTAATCCACGTCTACGGTCCCGAACGGGTAGTCATAGGCGGTGGCGTAATGCGAAGTGGAAACGTAATCCTCCCTTACATACAGGAGTATGTGCGGAAGTATTCCTGGACACCCAGCGGCACCGTACAGGTAATGGCGGCTTTGCTAGGAAACGACGCCGGACTGCTCGGCGCGATTCCGCTGCTGAGCGACAGAAACTCCTCGCGTGCCTCAGGGAGAGGATTGTGACGCTTTGAGCACGGCAACCGATCCCGCCGGTAAGTTCAACGTGGCAAGAGTGCGTCCGTCCTCCTGTGAGGTGGGAACGCTCGCACCTGTAATGACATCGGCGACCGTGTAAACGCCGCGAAAGCTTACGACAACTTTTTGTGTTTCTCCCCAGTTCGTCAAAACCGCCGCCAGCCCATCTGGACGCACCATTCCCCGAACTAAGACTTTTCTCGATCCCTGTTTCAAATAGACGGGCTGCGCATCGCGTACCGCGAGCGAGGGCTCGACAATCCACTGCTGCACCACGGGATTCAGCCTGCTTGCATACGCCAAAGTAACCGCCGACTCGAAGTAGTACACCTGTCCTTTCCCGAATGCATGTCGAACTTCAAACGGCTTACCGTCGCTTGTACGCAGCAGAACCTCCGCGCCCTTTAGTTCCAGCGGAAGCTTCCACAATTCTCCGCCCTGCTCATTCTGTGCAGTCACAGAATAGGGATGATCCACCTGCACCGGGTAAATATCGGATGCCTCGACCCCAAACAGATCCGTCATATCGCCGGGAATCGCAGGCCGAATCTCGCCGGTGGCGTTCTTCCACCCGGTCAATCCATCTGCCCACAAGGTTCCTCCGTTCCTCACGTAATTCTTCAGTGCCGCAATTGAGTTATCGTCGAGCGCGTAGGAATAAGGAAGGTACAGCACCGCGAAATTCTGCAACGCCCCGCTCTTTAGCTGATCGATATCGACGAACTGAGTGGCGATGTGGGCGCGATGGAGCGCCAGGTAGCAGCCCAGCAGCGATTCGGTAACCTCAGGCTGACGATTCTGTATGCGGCGATCGAGGCTCATCATTATTTCCGCCTCGCGGTTGTACAAGATCGCAACCTTCGCCGGCTGCGCTTCCGCTTTGTTCAGCCAGGAATTTTGTTTCAGCTTGTCCGTGATCGCCTTCACTGCGGGCAGCCGAACCGACGGTGTTCCATTCAGACTGACAAGCCCCCACTCGCCTGCCTCCGTTCCTCCTACTCGCGGGTTCCACAGCCAGAAGACCACCGCGCGGCTTCCAGCGCCCAGGGAGTCCCACACCCAGCGACTCAGATCGCCCGGAGTTTCTGTAAGTGGAAAATCACCGGAAAAAACAACGGGACCGGATTCTAGTTCCGTCACCCAGAATGGCTTCGCCGGTCGCGCTTTGCTGGCATCGGCGATCAGATCCAGTCGATACGCATACCGCTCGCCATAATCGCTCTCGGGTGTTTCCCGCGTCATCGTCCAATGCATTGACGCGCCGACAACATCGGGGATTTTCTTCTCTTTCCAGACATCCTGACCTGCCGCATCGCCGGTCGGCTCAGTCACGTTGAAGTGAGTTGGGTGGTTCGGATCAATCGCCTCCACTTGCTGTTTGACCCACATCAGCTGATCGATCAGATTGTCGACGTTGAAGTTCCTCCAGTCGATTACGCGGTGGTAATCGGTCCAGTAAGTCGTCAGGTCGTCCTGAGTGATTGCAGCATCAGAGAACTGCTGAATAGGCTTGAACCATCTTCGGTTCAGATTCTCGACAGTTCCATACTTTGCCTGCAGCCAGTCGCCAAACGCGTGAAACGTCGTGGGCTCGGTGTCGTATTTATTTGGCTCATTCATCAACAGCCAGATGCCCTGCGCAGGATTGTCCTTGTATCTGCCCACCACCTTTTTTAAGTAAATGGCCGCTGCTGCTCGAACGGCGGGATCATTCAGGTTTATTTGATTGTGATAAAAGCTCGTCTTGTTCTTCCAGCCCGGCGGATCTTCCGGACACAGAGTCGCCATAATCTGGATCCCGTTTCTAGCGGCGGCATCATAGATCCAGTCGTAGCCATGAAAATCCCACACACCGGGAACGCGCTCGATATCATCCCAAATTACAAATATCCGAACCAGCGTCAGCCCGGTTGCGTGCATCTGCTGAAACTGTCGGTCTACCGATGCCTTTGTGTCTGTGCGGTTCAGGAAAAATTCGGAACCGATGCGCAGTTGGCCCGTTAGTTCCGACAGCTTGGCCAGCCTTGCGGCATCCTTCCCCGCATGTGTTTGCGCGAAGCCATCGATAGTGAAACAAAATACCGCACCTAGCGCGCAGAATGCGAGCCACTGGCCAAGGCGGCGTATTCCTATTCGGGCATCCACTACTTTTGCAACTCCGCTCTTGGTCCATCTCATCCGCTTCTGCTCCTCATCGATTCCACGGGCAATCTGTTCCTGTGCTGTTCGCGAGTCACCCGTCAGCTTTCAGTGCGTAGTCAATCTCTATACAGTACTCGAGAACGGCTCTAGAATTAGCCCTTCGTGGCAATATCACTTGAACTCGATCGCTTGTGCGTCGTACTCGTCTCGACCCGCAACCCACTAAATATCGGGGCGGCGGCACGCGCCATGTGCAATTTCGGTTTCCGACAACTACGCGTTGTCAATCCCTACGACCCGGCATTTCGCGAGGCACGCTCCGCCGTTGGTGCTTCCAGCTTGCTCGCCAGCGCGGAGGAGTTCGCCACGGTCGCGGACGCTGTTGCCGACTGCTCGCTCGTCGTCGGCACAACAGCAGTAAAGCAACGCCAGCTTCAGCATCCACTAAAAACTTTGGCCACAGGAGCACCCCTGATTCGCGCCCAACTTGGAATTGTCCGACACCAACTGCCCCGAGTCGCAATTCTCTTCGGATCCGAAAAATTCGGCCTGTCGAATCACGACCTGAGCTACTGCCACTGGCTCATGCACATCCCAACCGGCGGCGAGCAGCCCTCGATGAATCTGGGTCAGGCCGTAGCAGTCTGCCTGTATGAACTGGTGCGCGGCCATACGGATGAGGTGCCGCCGGAGAAGCCACAACCGGCGAGTGCCGAAGAACTCGAACGAGTCACCATAGCCCTGCTCGATGCGCTGGAAATCAGCGGATACATCGGTGTCCACCATTCCCCAGAAAAGGAGCAGGCCGTGCGTCGCATGGTTCGCCGCCTTATCCTCTCCGCGGAAGATTCCATAGCGTTGCTCGGCATGTTGCGGCAGATTTTATGGAAGCTGCGGACCACACTTGAACACGTATCGCCAGACTCTTAGCGAGTCATCTGATAGAAGACTTCCTCCTCAATGCGGGATACTTCGATGAGTGGAAGGTTCGCTTTACGTAATTCCTGGTTCAAGCTCGGCAGTTGTGCTTCTTTCACGTTCTGCCATTGATCTGCACGCCGACTCATACTATCGTGAGCCTGCCGATACAATTCTGTTGCCTGCTCTGGAACCGTGCGATCGCCGCTCTCCACGACGCTCAGAACCGATGCCAGGTTCGCGGTGGCATCACTCAGGCCGCCGACTCTGGGGTCGCCATTTTCGATTACGGAGATGGAATGCCTCAGGTTTTTCGCGCTCGCGACTAACACCGGGTTCTGCGCGATCCGGGTTTGCTGGTCATCAAGCTCCTTCTGCACGGATTGTATTTCCGCCATCACCTGCCTACCTCGTATCGCGTCCACATAGACGCGCAATCCCAATTCCTGCTGTGCCCGCAATTCTTCTGGAGTGGCAGGGCTGCGCGGATCCATGACAACAGTCAGCGATTGGGCGAACGTCTGGCCGTCTACCGTCAACTTGGCCTGATACACTCCGGGAGCCACTCGCGGACCGTGCGGCGCGCCTGCGTCCTCACCCGTGTCGCCATCTGCAGACGGCGCGCCGGAGCTTCCCCAGAACAGGTCCCAAATAAAACGATGCATCCCCGCAGTCTTCTCCAGTGTTTGCGGCGCTGGAAACCACCGCTCTGCAATCGCTGCGGTACGCGGCAACGGCGGCACACTGTCTTCACTCGAGAAGTGTCGAACAACTTTGCCATAAGCGTCGGTAATGATCAGCACCACACCATGCGCTGGAGATTTCAGCACGTAGTCGAGCACTGCTCCCTGGGGAGGATTCTCCGCAGTCGGCTCTTCGGGCGGAAGAGGCGTGCCTGCAAAATCATCATTGTCGATGCGCACCGTTGTCGCCGGTTTGTACAGCATCACAGATTTGGCCTTCTCCTCTGCCGCAGCCTGGCGCAGCGGTGTCATGTTGTCCAATATCCAGAATGCCCGCCCATGTGTCGCAATCACCAGGTCATCCCCATGCACCTGCATATCGCGGACCGAACTAACCGGGAGATTCAATTGCAAAGGCTGCCAGTGGTCCCCCGCATCAAAGGAAACATAAATACCGAACTCCGTGCCTGCGTAGAGTAGATCGCGCTGCTCGGTATCCTGCCGCACCGCGCGCAAATAATTGGAGTTTGGAATTCCTGCGACAATCAGCTTCCAGGTTCTGCCGTAATCGCGCGTTCGATAGATGTAGGGCCGGTAGTCGTCGAGCCGGTGCCGATCGACCGCCGCATACGCAACTCCGGCGTCGAAGCGCGAAGCCTCAATCATCGAAATTTTGCTCCACGAGGAAAGCCCCGGAGGAGTCACGTCCTTCCAGGTCGCGCCGCCATCAAGCGTCAGATGGATCAATCCGGTATCGCTGCCCGCCCACATTTCCTGCGGATTCACAGTCGAAGGCGCAATCGTGAAGACTACCCCATAACCGCGCTCCTTTGCATTCTCGATCGTCGGCTTTGCAACTGCCTTCGATCTGCCCGGCGCAGCGCCCGTCAAATCCGGGCTCATCGCCTGCCAATGCAATCCACCATCTGTCGTCTTCATCACATACTGCGTTCCCAGATAAAGTGTTTTGTAATCCGGTGAGAAAACGAGTACAGGAGTCCACGGATCGCGATATTTAAGCGCAGCAATGTCAGTACCGAATCCGGCCACAGGCCATGGAGCGATATTCTGGCTGAAGGATGTCTTGCGATTGAAGCGGATCACTGCACCGAACGTGTCGGTCAGATAAATGATGTCCGGATGATTTGGATCGAGCGCGATATAACCGCTCTCGCTGCCGCCCGGCAGGAACCAGTCGCGTGGAGTGATCTGGCCATGGTCCGTGCGGCTGTACACGGCGGCGCTTCCACTATCCTGCTGTGCGCCGTAAACCACATATGGAAAATGGTTATCGGTAATTACGTGATAGAACTGCGCGGTCGGCTGGTTGTACCAGCTAGTCCACGTCTTACCGTAATTCAGGCTGATGGTAGTTCCTTGGTCGGTGCCAAGAATCATGCGAGCGGAATTTTTAGGATCAATCCAAAGCTCATGGTAGTCGTCGCCGCCAGGTGCCCCGCGAACAATTGTGATCGACTTGCCGCCGTCTTCACTGCGATAGAGCGCCACATTCGGCACGTACAAAGTATTCGGATTATTTGGGTCAATCGTGACGCGGTCGAAGTACCATCCACGGCCAGTCAACCGCGGATCGCTGTTCACCCGCCGCCAGGCGTCGCCCCCATCGTCGGAACGATATAGCCCGGATTGCTTCTTCATCATCGATCACCGCGTACACGCGCCTGCCATCGCGCGATACGGCGATTCCCACCCGGCCCCAATCACCCGCGGGCAATCCATTTCCACTGAGTTGTGACCATGTCACCCCGCTGTCGGTCGAGCGATATAACCCGCTGCCGGGCCCTTCCACTGGTGGATATGTGCTCCAAGGCGGACGGTGTGCGTTCCAGGTAGCCGCGTACAGGATGTTCGGCTTCCCTGTTGCCATCGCCATATCGGAGATACCCAACTCGGGACCTTTATCCAGAACATGCTGCCAGGTCGCGCCGCCATCGGTGGATTTGTAAACACCGCGTTCAGTGCTCGGACCGTAGGCGTGTCCCAGTACGCCCGCATAGACTACGTCCGCGTCCGTCGGATCGATCAGGATGCGGCTGATCTGGCGGGAATCGCGCAGCCCGACATTCTTCCAGCTATGCCCGCCGTCGATCGATTTGTACACACCGTCACCTGAGGCAAGATCCGACCGGATGTCCGACTCGCCCGTTCCTGCATAGAGAACATTCGCATCCGAAGGAGCGACGGCAATCGCTCCAATCGACGCCACGGGTTCCCGATCGAATACCGGCTTCCAAACCGTGCCCGCGTCCTCCGTTTTCCAGACCCCGCCGTCAACCGAGCCAAAATAAAAATCCGTCGAGTTGCCTGGGACGCCGGCTACCGCTACCGCCCGACCAGCGCGAAACGGGCCGATCAGTCGCCACCGCAGTGCATCGAAATCTCGGGACGGGATCGCCTGATTCGCTGCCACACTCGGCTCCGGCGGCTGCAGAGAAGATTGCGCCTGCGCTAGCAATGCCACTACCAAAAATGAAAAAAATCCGAGGGCCGAAAGCCGAGGGGATAGATTCAATGTCGCTGTCCTTGGAGCGAGGATCGTCCCCGCTGTTAGAGCTACCGCGATTGTCTCGCAAACCTTCGCGAGGAACCAGCAAGGCTGTCGCTCCTGCGGCGGCAACTATATCCTGATTTGCGGAATCTCCAATAATGATGCAATAATTGTGCATTATTGGAGAGACGCATGGGCACAGCTCTTGTTCTTCCGTATGTCGCCGGTTACGCATTTGATTCTTCCGCGAATTTGTCCGACTCCGCAACCCGCGCACGCCTCAGCCGAACAGCCATCAAAGGTTTCCTGCGCATCATGGACAAATGGGGGATCAAAGACCTAGATGCGCGCCAGTTGCTCGGCGGAATTTCTTCCGGCTCCTACTACGCCTTGAAAAAGGAGCCGGCGCAGCGCACGCTCGACCAGGACACCCTAACCCGAATCTCGCTTCTGATCGGCATCTTCAAGGCCCTGAACATCCTTTACAGTAAGCCCCTGGCCGATGCCTGGATCACGCTGCCGAATCGCAATCCGATGTTCCGCGGAATATCTCCATTCGCCTACATGGTCCAGCGGGGGCAGCCGGGAATGATCTCCGTCCGTCAACTGCTGGATGCACGTCGCGGTGGCCAATGACAGAGCCTCGAAAAGCCGTCCAGCCTCGACCAACGATTCCGCCTGCCCGAGAGCTTCAGCTGTATGACACCCACCGGCTGATCCCGTCACGGCACAGTGAATCTGGAACGGTGCTCTCGCGGCTGACTGAAGAGGAAGCCGAACTTCATCAGCTGATCGAGCTCGACGGGGCAACCAATACCCGCCTGCTTGGGGAGGAGGGCCTGCTGCCCGGCATCGGCGTTCACGAGCTCGTCTATGGAGTGCGCTACGCGCACATCGTAAATGCCGCCTTCACCCATGCGGCGCCCAGCGGCAGCCGGTTTAATGATAGCCAGCGAGGCGCATGGTATGCAGGCTTGGAGCAGGAGACTTCCGTCTCCGAAGTCGCCTTCCACAAGCTTCAGCAGCTGGAAGAAATCGACTGGGACCGGGAAGAGGTGTCGACCTATGATGACTACCTTGCGGATTTTTCGACCGAGCTCCACGACCTGAGCGCGCCAAAAAATCAGTATCGAAAATACCTCAAGCCTTTTCCCGTCCCGGAGTGCTATCGAGAACCGCAGCAGCTTGCCGCAGATCTGCTGGCCCAGCGGTCGAATGGAGTTTTCTATCCAAGCGTTCGGCGCCCCGGCGGAACCTGTCTCGCATGTTTCCGCCCGGCGCTGGTCTACCATGTTCGCCAGGCAGCTCGGTTTGAACTCCAGCTGCGTGCTGGACAGGCTTTTGATCCGGACCAGATGCGCGAAGTGAAGATCGCTTGACGAATTTCTGTCCCACTTGAACAGAATCAGGCAGCCCGCGTCCGAGCGCGCCAGCGCATCACAGCATAAATGGGCAGCCCGGTTGCCACAATCGCCAGACCAGGCCAGGTCGTAGCGGGCCGAAATATGAACAGCACGATCAGAATTACGCTCGCGCCCCCAATATAGATCAGCGGCAGCCAGGGATAGCCCCACACTCGATAAGGACGCGGAGCATCGGGCCTCTTCTTTCGCAATCGCATGACCCCTGCGATTGTCAAAATATAAAAAATCAGCGCAGCTGAAATCACGTAATCGAGCAGGTCGCTGTACAGATTGCCATACCTTCCAACCAGCGGATTGTAGGTCCGCGGCAGCACCAGCAACACCGTCCATGCCCCTTGAATTACCAGCCCCCAGCCCGGCACCCGGGCACGATTCAACTTCCCGGCCGGTGGAAAAAACAGCTTGTCATGTGCCATCGCATAAAACACGCGCGCGCCCGCCAGTGTCATCGCGTTCACGGTGCCGAAAGTCGA
Source organism: uncultured Acidobacteriota bacterium (assembly GCA_963744615.1). GTDB lineage: Bacteria > Acidobacteriota > Terriglobia > Terriglobales > Acidobacteriaceae > JAKAAZ01. Next base: position 58,615 of record CAVUUE010000003.1, on the reverse strand, counting down.
AATCATGATGGCGAATGCCATCAGCGCCGCCCCAAAATACGGGAAAATGCTCTGCAGCGACGCCGTCGCCACCCGGTCCGCAGGCGCGTGCTGGATCGCAACCAGGGGCAGCGTGAATAAGTACGCCAGATTTGCCAATATATACAGCGCAATCACCGACGCCGTTCCAATACCAAGCGCCAGCGGCAGATTGCGCGAAGGCTGTTTCACTTCCGCCGCAACAAATGTGATGTCATGCCATGCGTCTGCGGCGAACATCGATCCTGATTGCGCGATGCAGATCGCCAAAAATAGCCCCACACCCGTAGTCGCATCAAGGCCCGACGCAAACGAAACCGGATGACGCACGGTCCAGAAATGATGAAAGTTCTCAGCCACCGCCGCATGATGAATGCCGATCGTGCAGCCCAGCAGCACCAGACCAATCAGCGCGCCGAGCTTCGCTACCGTAAATATGTTCTGCAGAATGCGTCCATAGTTCAATCCTCGGCTGTTCGCAAACGTCAGCAGAACAATTATCGAAATCGCCAATAGCTGCGTTGTCGAAAGCGAAACGGAATAGTGTCCGATCACATGCATCGGCGCGACAACATAGTGACTTTCTGAAATCGCGGGAAACAGCACTCCAGCGAACCGCGCGAAAGCAATGGCCACCGCAGCGATAGTGCCGGTCTGAATCACGGTCCACAGCGTCCATCCATACAAAAAACCCACGAGCGGCGAAAACGCTTCCCTCAAGTACACGTACATTCCGCCGGCCTCAGGCATCATCGCAGCCAGCTCCCCGTACGTAAGTCCCGCCGCCACCGTGAGAACCCCGGTCACGCCCCAGGCCACCAGCAGCCACCCGGGGCTCGCAATCAAACGGCTCATCTCCGCCGGCACAATGAAAATCCCCGAACCGATCATGATGCCAACCACAACCATGATTGAGTCGAATAATCCAAGGCCCCGCTTAAATCCCGGCGGACCGGCTGCGCCGTCAGGACTTCCAGCGTGTTCTCGATCAGAATGGGCGGTCGTCAGGAGAGTCATCGTTCACTGTTTCTATATGGCTTGCGATGTCATCAATATAGTCGAACGGCTTCGGCGCGGATCCATACTAAGCCCTGCGAGTTCAATCAACTGCTATAGAGTTCAAGAAAGGGCGTCGGCGGCCGTAACCTCCGATAGAGCGTAATATTCCGAGACCACAATGAAAGAAGCCATTACCATCTCGAAAGAAGATTATCTGAAGGCAATTCTAGAGGCTGACTCCGAGGGGCAAACCGTAATCTCCTCAACCCTCGCGCACTGGCTGTCGGTTTCACCTCCCGCTGTCACGATGGCACTGAAGCGCCTGAAGCGCGATGGGTATGTAGAGGTGAAGGTGGACGGCGTCGTGCGGCTCACGCCCAAGGGAAGAGAGACCGCGTACCGCACAGCCCGCCGTCACCACTTGATTGAACGCATGCTTTCGGAAATTTTCGGAATGGACTGGTACCGCGTCCATGACGAAGCCGAACGCCTCGAGCACGCGGTCTCTCCAGCGTTTGAAGCCAAACTTATTGAGCGACTCGGCGAAAAAGGAACCTGTCCGCACGGAAACGCAGTACTGCCAGAGAGTCCTGCGCAATTGAAAAAACGAGGCCTGCTGCCGTTGAATGAGGCGATCGAGGAACGGCAGTACACCGTCGCCAGCCTCTATGAACGCGATCCCCAGCTGCTTGTATTTCTGCACCGCGCCGGGATCGCTCCCAACACCCAGGTAAAAGTGACCGCGCGAAATTACGACCGGACCGTCACCGTGGAGACTCCTTCCGGCACCACAACCCTGGGCCATCCCGCAGCCGAAAAGGTCTGGGTCAAGCGCCGGTTGAAAAGGTAAGCACAACTTAACGTTCCTAGTTAACTGCGATTAACCTTCTGTGGCATACTGCGGTAAGGAGCTTTACTTCCCCGCATGCCCGAAAGCGTAGTGAAACCCAAACCGGAGACAACGACGGTCCGGCGGCCTTCCCTGCCCGACGTTTTTTCAAGCATCCGCGTCTCCACTTCCCCTAGGCTCTGGCGTCGCGCTCTCGGCTTCATCGGTCCCGGCTTCATCATCTCTGTCGGCTACATGGACCCCGGCAACTGGGCGACCGACTTGGCCGCGGGCTCCCGGTACGGCTACTCGCTGCTGTTCGCCATCATGGCGTCAAACCTGCTCGCAATCCTGCTGCAGGGCTTGGCCGTCAAACTCGGCGTGGCCACGGAGATGGACCTGGCCCAGGCCTGCCGCCAGCACTACAGCAAACCCATCAACATCGCGCTGTGGGTTTTGGCCGAGGTAGCCATCGCCGCCTGCGATCTCGCGGAAGTCGTCGGTTCGGCCATTGCGCTCCAGCTTTTGTTTGGAATTCCTCTTCTTGTGGGCGTAGTGATTACCAGTCTCGATGTCCTGCTGATCCTACTCCTGCAAAATCGCGGCTTCCGGTACTTTGAGGCTGTCGTAATGGTGCTGATCGGCACCATCGGCGTCTTGTTTGCCATCGAAATCCTTCTCTCTCGTCCGGAGTGGAGCGCCATCGCTCTCCACCTGTTCGTACCCTCGCGGCAAATCCTCGCCGATGGGGATATGCTCTATATCGCCATCGGCATTCTCGGAGCGACGGTGATGCCGCACAATCTATATCTGCATTCCTCCATCGTGCAGACACGCGACTATCCCAGAACGGACAAAGGGAAACGCGAGGCAATTATGCTCGCAAGCTTCGATTCCGCCGCGGCACTGACCGCTGCACTGTTCGTCAACGCGGCCATTCTCATCGTTGCCGCAGCCGTATTCCATCGCTCTGGGAACACGCAGGTCGCAGAAATCAGCGATGCATATAAATTGCTGACGCCGCTCCTGGGAGTCACCGGCGCGAGCACCATGTTTGCCGTCGCACTGCTCGCTTCCGGACAGAACTCCACCCTAACCGGCACGCTTGCCGGTCAGGTTGTTATGGAAGGGTTCCTGGATCTGCGTCTGCCGCCCTGGCAACGACGATTGTTGACGCGTCTTCTCGCCATAATCCCAACAGTAATCGTCACGGCGCTCTGGGGAAGGTCAGGCACATCGCGCCTTCTCCTGCTCAGTCAGGTCGTCCTGAGCATGCAGCTAAGCTTTGCGGTCTTTCCGCTGGTCGCCTTCACCAGCGACCGCCGCAAGATGGGGACCTTCGTGAATCGCTCCTCGCTTCGCATTCTCAGTTGGAGCGCGGCGGTCCTCATTGCCGGATTGAACGGCTGGCTCCTCGTGCAAATCTGTCGCGGCCGGTAGCCCGTACACACGCGACTCTGGTCAGTTCGAACGATTTGTGGCAGGACTGAATTTAAGCTCGTCGCTGCGAACCTTGATACAAAGCCAACCATTTCCGTCTCAAGGCATCCACATCCTCAGCGCTTGCGATCACGCCCGATGGAGAACAAAAATGAGCCCCGCAGAAAAAGACAAAGTTGAAAATCGTCACGATATGCAGAAAAACGCCGTCCAGCCTTCCGGATATGACGGTCAGAATCCCGCGACGGCCGGTCCCGGAAACACGGGTGTTAAGAGCCCCACACCGGAGACGGAAGAGGGGCAGATCAACCCCTCCGCGCCAAACGACGTCAATCGGACTCCCGATCGGAAGTAAACCGGGCCAGCACGTCTGCCGGGATCGACTGATGCTTGGTCAGCATCTTCTTCCAGGGATCGTGGCGCAGACGGCTCTTCCATTCTTCGAAATCCGCGACCAGCAAACGCGGTACCTTCGCCCCGTCAAGCTCCTTCCATTCCATCGGCGCAGCTACCGGTGCACCGTGCCGCGCGCGCGGGGAGTAAGGGGCTACCGACGTTGCGCCCCGGTCGTTCCGCAGGTAATCGATGAAGATTTTTCCTTTGCGCGCCGCCTTGGTCATCTTGGTCAGGTACAGCTGCCGATTTTCCGACTCCATCTGGCTGGCGAATCCGCGTGCAAAGCTCTTAACCACCGGCCAGTCATGCTCCGGTTCGATCGGCGCCACAATATGCAGCCCCTTGCCGCCAGTTGTTTTCAGGAAGCTCTCCAGCTTGCATTTCTTCAACCGGGAACGCACTTCCCGGGCGCTGTCCGCCAGCGTCTTCCAGCTGATCGCCTCGTCTGGATCTAGATCGAAGATCAGCATGTTCGGCTTTTCGATATCGCTGTTGCTCGATCCCCAGGGGTGAATTTCCAGCACTCCCATCTGTGCAAGCCCGGCGAGGCCCAATTGGGTCGACAGAGTGATATAGGATTCAACCACCCCGCTTCTGCGCCCGCGAATATCGATCCCTTCAATGCCTTCCGGCAGATTGTCCGTCACATGCTTCTGAAAAAAACACGGCTGCGTGCTTCCCTGCGGGCAGCGGACAATGCTGAGCGGCCGCTCAACAATAAAGGGCAGCATATGCTCGCGAACACCCCAGAAATAATCCGCAAGCTCGCGCTTCGTCAGCTTGGTTTCCGAATCCACCTGCTTGTCCGGGTGCGACAGCGCGATCGGAAATCCATCCCCGGCCGAAGCAGCAGCTTTCTTCGAACTTTGGGGATTGTTCTCCAGGTGCGCCAGCACTGGCGTTTCCTTGTGCGCCGTGTGGGACTTCTTCGGCTTGCGCTTGAAAGCGCTGGGAGTTTTCTCCGCTTCTTCCAAATCCACCGGGACCTCCCGTTTCACTTCCTTCGCCGGTTTATCTTCTCGCAAGCCCTGGAAGGAAGCCTGGCGCACAAGATTGTCGGCAGTCCAGGTAGCAAAGTTCACCTCGCAGACGAACTTCGGCGCAACCCACTTTGCATCTTTGGCAGCTCCGGGCGGCAGCGAGATAAATGGTGACCGGCTCTGCGCCACCTTGTCCAGCCTGGCGCGCATCTCTGTCCGCATCTTCTGCGTAAATCCCGTGCCCGTTCGACCGGCATAGACCAGCTCGCCGTCGCGATAGTATCCAAGCAGCAGCGCGCCAATACCAACGCCGCTTTTTCGCGGAGGAGTAAATCCTCCAATCACAAACTCCTGCTGGCGCACACACTTGATCTTCAGCCACGCTCCGTTCTTCCCAGAGGTATAGGGCGAGGATTTCTTTTTGGACACGATACCTTCCGCACCCAGCTGACACGCCTTTTGAAATATCTCTTTCCCCCGCGTCCCCAGATGTTCGCTGAACCGAACTATGTCCTCGTCATTCGAATTCGAGAGCAGGTCCTCGAGCATTTTCTTCCTGCGTTCGAGAGGCAGGTTTCGCAAGTTATGCCCGTCCAGATGCAGCAGATCGAACGCCACATAGGTCAATTTCTGCTTCTTGTTCTCCTGAAACGCAGCCTGGAGCAGCGCGAAACTTGTGCTTCCCTTTTCATCGAATACTACGACTTCACCGTCCAGCAACCCGGTCTTCACCGGCAATTCCGCAAGCGCGGCGGCGACGTCCGGCATGCGATGGGTCCAGTCCAGACCGCCACGCGTGATCAGCCTCACGGGTGAAGACGTTCCGCGTTTCGAACGATCGATTCGAGCCTGGATGCGATACCCGTCCAGCTTCAATTCGTGAATCCAGTCCGCGCCCTCGGGAGCTTCGCTCACCTGCAATGCCAATTGCGGCGAAACGAAATCCGGCAGTGACTGTTTGGGTGCATCTCGCAAAACGGTGCTTGCAACAGGTGAACCGGATTTAACTGGCGTCTTTTCGCTGCGTGGTCGTGAGCCGTTGTCCGTCGGAATAGCCGAGGATTTCGCTACCTCATCCTGCCTCTGGCTTCCTTTCGATCCCCATACGTGGTCCTGATTCTCGGCGATCGCATCAAGGTCACGGCCGGTCACGACGCTGTCCGGCTCCTCGTCCGTCACGCAAGGATCGGTCGCGCTCCGCTCATATTGATCGTGTTCTTTGATCAGCAGCCAGTTGGGCTTTTTCTCTTCCGCGGCCTTCCCGCCCATGCGGATCAGCGCCCAGTCTCCATGCATCTTTTGTCCATGCAGAGTGAACTTCAGCCGGCCTGTCTCCAGTCCTTCGTCCGCATCCCCATGCGGCATCCAGGTCCCCTCATCCCACAGCATCACGGTTCCGCCGCCGTATTGCCCCTTGGGAATGATGCCCTCAAAGCCGCCATACTCGATCGGGTGATCTTCTACCTGCACCGCGAGCCGCTTGTCGCCCGGATAATAACTCGGCCCTTTCGTCACCGCCCAGCTTTTTAAAACCCCGCGCCAGCCAAGCCGGAAATCGTAATGCAGTCGCGTCGCCGCGTGCTTCTGGATCACGAATGGCAGTTTTCCTTCTTCCACCTGAGATTTGGAGCTTCGACCTGAACCGCCCTTGGGTTCAGCGGTTACATCGAAGTTCCTCATCGACTGATAGCGTGCCAACTGCTCATCAATCGCATCGGAATGGCTCGCCGCCGATTTGCGTGCGCTGCTGGCGCGTTTTGTGCGTTTAGCCGTCGGCATGGCTATGCTGTCCGCTTGCGGCGCGCTGCAGGCTTCACCAGCTTCAGTCCGCCGCTCTTCGATTTCTGCTTACTTTCAGCCTTTGCGGAGTGCGTTGTGGTGTGACTGCCGGTGTCTTCCCGCTCGCCGACGCTCTTCCGCAACGCATCCATCAGGTTGATGACCTTGGCGCGCTTCGGCGCTTTCTCTTCCTGCGGTATCGGCTGATGCTCAACCTTTGCATCGATCAACTGCCGTAGCGCGACTTCGTAATCATCGACGAATCTGGAGGGATCGAACTTCGCCGTATTGCGACGGATCAACTCCTTCGCCAGCGCAAGCTGGTCCTTGTCGATGTCCACCTCTTTTATGTCGGAAAAATAGTCCGCAGGATCGCGAAGCTCTGCATCGTACCGCATGGTGTACGCCATCAGGCCCCGTGACTTCGGATCGAGCGGAGGCATCAGCGCGATCAAATGTTCCCGCCCTGAAAACGCAGCTTCTCCCAGCCCGGCTTTGCCGGTTTCCCGCAGCGCCTTCTGAATGACTGCAAATGCCTGCGCCTGCGCGCCATTCTCTGGCACGACGAAGTACGGCTTCTCGAAAAATTCCGGGTCGATTTCGCTGACGTCGATGAACTGGACAATTTCCAACGTCTTCTTGCTCGGTATTCTCAGATGCGCGATCTCTTCCGGCTCGATCGTCACATACTCGCCCTTACGGAACTCATAGCCTTTGATAATATCGGCACGATCGACCGTTCCCCGATCCTCGGAAACATTCTTGTGCCGGATTCGTTCACCGGTTTTTCGGTCGATTTGATGCAATGCGATTTCGCTCTTCGCCTCCGTCGCCGGGAATAACGAAACGCCAAATGAAACCAATGAAATCTGGATATGTCCAGACCAGTAAGGGCGAGCCATGCAGGATCTCCGTTTTTCGATGTCACTACACGGGATGAGATTCTGACCCGCCCCAATGGGCTGCCAAGGCCCCAAATTTCATCCGAAATAGGTTCGGCCGCAACTCTCAGGATCTCACTGCAGATTGGCATCCCTGCATCCAAGGAGGAAACGTCTTCGAACCGCTCTCCTGAACAAAATGCCTGAGACTCCCCAGATCGAGACGAATATCCCTTCCCGCATGGATCGTTTGCCGTGGGCACGCTGGCATTGGCTCATCGTCTGCGGCCTCGGAGTCACGTGGATCCTCGACGGGCTTGAAGTCACCTTAGCCGGTGCAATCGGCGGCGTGCTGAAAGAGAGCTTCCATATCAATGATGCCCAGGTAGGGGCGACGGCCACAGCATACCTGATCGGCGCCGTCATCGGCGCACTGGGGTTCGGCTATGCCACCGACAGGTTGGGCCGAAAAAAGCTGTTTACCATCACACTTACCGTGTACCTGATTGCCACGCTGCTTAGCGCCTGTAGCTGGAACTTTTCTAGTTACTTGGTATTCCGCATGTTGACCGGAATGGGCATCGGCGGCGAATACGCAGCCATCAATTCCGCCATCGATGAGCTGATCCCGGCGCGGGTTCGCGGCAGAACCGACCTGATCATCAACTCCACTTATTGGGCCGGAGCCGCGTTGGGAGCGGGGGCCACCGTTATCCTTCTCAGCGGCCGTATGCTTCCGGCGACACTTGGCTGGCGATTCGCCTTTGGCATCGGCGCGTTTCTGGGACTGATTATCCTGGTCGTCCGTCATTTCATCCCGGAAAGTCCCCGTTGGTTGATGACCCACGGCAGGCATGATGAGGCGGAACGCACCGTCGGCGAAATAGAAGAAACTATCGCTCGTGAAACCGGCAAAGCTCTACCCGAGCCAGAAGAACATCCTCTGACGATTCATGTTCGAAGCCATACGCCCTGGAAGGAGATATGGGATGCGATGTTTCGCCAGAATATGAAGCACTCGTTATTGGGACTTGCGCTCATGATTGCCCAGGCATTTTTCTACAATGCCATATTTTTTACCTATGCCTTATTGTTGATCCGCTTCTATAAAGTTCCGGCTGGCCGGGTGGGCATGTATCTCCTGCCATTCGCTCTCGGCAATGTCCTCGGCCCAATCCTGCTCGGGCATCTGTTTGATTCCGTCGGTAGAAAACCGATGATCGTGCTCACATATTCCGTCTCCGGAGTTCTCCTCACGATTACCGGCTGGCTATTCGTCCGTGGGGTGTTGACGGCAACAACGCAGTCGATCGCATGGACAGTGATTTTCTTCATCGCATCCTGCGCCGCCAGCTCCGCCTATCTCACCGTCAGCGAAATTTTTCCGCTGGAGATTCGAGGCATGGCAATCTCCTTGTTCTATGCCATTGGAACCCTCGTAGGCGGGGTAGGCGCGCCATTGCTCTTCGGATATTTGATCGGAACCGGCTCGCGCGTTTCCGTCTTCTGGGGCTATTTGATGGCCGCTGCGCTGATGATCGCAGCGAGCATGGTCGAGCTTGCCGTCGGAGTAAAGGCTGAACGACAGTCGCTCGAAAGCATCAACGCTCCGCTCACATCCAGGCGGCCCCAGCCGGTTGCCCAGGAACGATCAGCGGGATGAGCTTCGGCGGCTGATCCAAAAACTCAAACCCAAAACCATGGCGGTTGAGAAGATTACCGGAACGGCTACTCCGCTCGCGCTCCGTCGAACGCGTTCTTTGGCTGGTCGGCTTCCGCCCGCACTCAGTGCGCCGCCAAAAGACTCCGAAAATTTGGCCACCGCCGCAAGTGCCCTTCGGCTCCCCGGTCCCGTAAGCATTCGTAGACTCCGCAGAAGCGGTGGCACCTGCAAGTCTTCCTCCTCCGCGTTGCGGTGACTGCCTGATAAAGCCTTTGCCGCTGCATCCAGCAACACCGGGTCAAGCTCCCCAAGCACGCGTATCATCGCCAGCAGGTTGCGCATAACGCGAATGCCTTCCGGCGTGTTAGCGTATTCGCTGGCCTTACTGATGAATGCTTCCCCCGCGCCAACCGCGCCGCGCAGCATATCGAGCACGCCATGGTCCTGCGCCTCCTGCAGCAACTGATACGTAGCCAGCAGTGCTTCGGCGTGATCGAGCGGCGCGCTCTCAATCCTGCGGCGCAACTCCTCCCGTACATCGCGGCGTGGTGTGTAGGTGCGAATCGGCTCTGCCACCTGAAGCCCCCTTCTTCAAACCTGTGTACTTTCGATCTGCACCAGCTTGTCATCCACGGCGGTTCCCGGCAGCCGATAATCGCCGCGCCTCCACTTGCGCTCGACCTCTACGCCATTCTGCGGCGTCGGATGTCCGAATCGAAAGTTTGTTCGCGGCAGCGGCGACGCACCTTGTTCCGGCAATGGAATCATCTGCACCGCCGTTTCCTTGTACGCAGGCGTGTGCGTGGCCTTATCTGTGCCGCTGCCTGTCAAGCGGTTCACCGGTTCAGCGACCGAATTCAGCGGCAGATAAACTTGCTTGCCCTGCACGCGGTCCGTCACCAGCACCCGCACTTTCGTCTGTCCGTAACGCGAGCGCAAACGCACCCACCGGCCTGTTATCACCCCTCGCTCCGCGGCCAATTCCGGAGAAACCTCCAAAAACTGATGCGGCGTCTCCTCCATAATGCCCTTCGATCGGAACGTCATGTTTCCCGCTTCGAAATGTTCCAGCAGTCGGCCATTGTTCAGGTGGAGATCAAACTCATCGTCCAGGTTCTCGCAAGGTTCTTCCCACGTCACGCCATGCAGCTTGGCTTTTCCATCGGGAAAAGGAAATTTCTCCGTGAACAGAAGCGGCTGATCGGAACCATCCGCAGCCACCGGCCATTGCAGAGACTTATATCCTTCGAGCCGTTCATAATTCACGCCCGCAAACAATGGCGTCAGTGACGCAACCTCGTCCATAATCTGCGATGGATGTTCGTACTTCCAGTTCGCCCCCAACGCATTCGCAATCTCCTGAATGATCTCCCAGTCCGGCTTGCTCTCCCCCAGCGGCTCCCAAACTTGATACAACCTCTGGATGCGGCGCTCGGTGCTGGTAAACGTTCCATCCTTTTCGAGACTCGGACACGCGGGCAGAATCACGTCCGCGTAGCGCGCCGTCTCACTCATAATGATGTCCTGCACTACAAAGAATTCAAGCTTCTTGAGCGCTACCGATACGTCACCCTCGTTCGCATCGGACGTGATCGTGTCCTCACCCTTCACATACATGGCTTTCAATTTCCCCTGGTGAATGGCGTCGATCATATCGTGATTGTCCAGACCCTTCGTGGTCGGGAGCTTCACGTTCCAGCCTTTCTCAAAACGGGCAACGGCTTGAGGATCGGAGACTTTCTGATACCCGGGAAAAGTATCCGGCATCGAACCGAAATCGCTCGCGCCCTGCACATTATTATGTCCCCGCAACGGGTAGGCTCCGGTCCCCGGGCGCATGTAGTTGCCCGTGATCAGCAGAAGGTTGGAGATTGCAGTCGATGTTTCGGACCCGACGCAATGCTGCGTCACTCCCATCGCCCAAAGAATGCAGACGCTTTCCGCTTCGGCAATCTCATGCGCAACCTGCTTCAGGGTCGCTGCCGGAATTCCTGTCACGCGCTCAGCAAATTCCATCGTAAAGGGCGCCAGGTTTGCCTTGTACTCCTCGAATCCATTCACCCAGCGCTCAATGAAATCCCTCTTCGCCAAGTCATTATCGACAATGTATTTGGCAATCGCAGACAGCCACACCAGATCAGTGCTCGGCCTGGGCCGCAGAAGCAGATCGGCGCGCCGGGCCATTTCATGTTCTCGCAAGTCCGCCACAATCATGCGCTGCCCGCGCAGCTTATGGGAACTCTTGATCCGCGTCGCCAGCACAGGATGACTCTCCGACGTGTTGCTGCCGATGATGACAACCAGCGCGGCGCTCTCAATGTCCGTGATCGAACCGGAGTCGCCGCCATAACCCACCGTACGCGACAGCCCTTTGGTCGCTGGCGTCTGGCAGTAGCGTGAGCAGTTGTCGATGTTGTTCGTGCCGATCACCGCTCGTGCAAGTTTCTGCATCAGATAGCTCTCCTCGTTCGTACATTTCGAGGAAGCGATCAATCCAATCGCATCCGGGCCGTCGGTGCTCTTGATCGCGCTAAATTTGTCCGCAATTAAACCGAGCGCCTCTTCCCACGTGGCCTCGCGGAAGGTGTCACCGCTGCGGATGAGGGGCCTCGTCAGCCGGTCCTCGGCATTGACATAATCCCACCCAAACTTTCCCTTTACACACGTGGAGATCCCGTTTGAAGATCCCTCACCCGGCTCGATCTTCAGAATGTGACGATCCTTCGTCCATACATCAAATGTGCAACCGACACCACAGTATGTGCATACCGTTTTCGTCTTGCGGACGCGCTCCTCGCGCATTCTCGATTCCATTTGCGACACTGCGAGAATTGGGCTGTAGCCAATCTCGGGCTCAATGCCTTTCACCACGTCGATCATGTTATCGAGTGTTTTCGCAGGCAGGTCCGTGAAAAATCCTGCGTGCCCGACCATGGATTTTTCCATCAGCGCATTGCACGGGCACACTGTGACGCAGTGCCCGCAGGAAACGCAACTGGAGCCCGCGATCGTTTCTCCTCCGTCCCACAGCACACGCGGATGGTCGGATTCCCAGTTGATTGAAAGCGTCTCGTTGACCTGCACGTTCTGGCACGCCTCGACGCACCGGCCACACAGTATGCACTGGTCCGGATCGTAGCGGTAAAAAGGATTGCTGTTGTCGATGGGATAAGGCTTCGGCAGATACGGCCGCTTCTGATGCTTTACATCGAGCAGCGCCGTGGTGTTATGCACCGTACAGTTTCCGTTGTTGTTGTCGCAGACCGTGCAATACAACATGTGGTTGCCAAGGATTCGATCGAAGGCCTCGCGCTGCGCCACATCGACGCGCTCTCCTTCCGTCAAAACAACCATGTCCGCAACAGCCGAAGTCCCGCACGCCCGCACCAGCTTTCCATTCACCTCAACCATGCACGTATCGCAGGTCTCGATAGGTCCAAGCTGCGGGTGATAGCAGACTTGTGGAATCGCCCTGCCGATTCGGTTCAATACCTCCACCAGAGGCTCACCCACACGTGCGGCTCGTTCCACGCCATCAATCCGGAGATTGCACGTGCAGGTCTGTTTGTTCGCGCTGGATACTCGGCGCTGCAATTCATCATTCATCGGCGGCATTCCCTTTGGACTGGCTTTAATTCACCACATTACCTGAGATGCAGACACACCGAGCATGGCACTAGGGCAGCCGCGTGTTCGCGTTCAGGAAATGCGTCGATCTCGGGGTCGGACGACAACTTGACAAGCGATTTTCAATTCCGGCCACTTGTATAATTCAGCTTCATTTAAAGGTGAACGAATGAGTGATCTGTGCAGGCGTTTTTGTGGAACTGTTCTTGTGCTCGCAACGCTGATCGCTCTTTATGTGATCGGCGGCGCGAAAACTGCGGACGCACAGGCGAAAGATTCCGCCGCACTGCAGAACTCGGCTTACCCGAATGCGGAGATGCATCCCGCCGGCCTGGAAAACCCGGCTGCAAATCCGAAAGCGATCGTCACGTTTGAACACGCGCGATTCACGGTGCTCACGTCGCGCCTGATCCGCATGGAGTGGGCGGCGGATGAAAAATTTGAAGACCACGCCTCGTTCGTTTTCCTGAACCGGAACCTACCGGTGCCGGCGTTCAAAAACAGCGTTCAATCTACCGGCACGGGCCATACCGTTTCTATCGAGACCGAGGATTTGCACCTGATCTATACAGTGCCCAGCGGGAGCAAAGGAAAATTCACGCCGGAAAATCTTCAGGTCAGCTTCAAGATGAACGGCAAGGATGTCGTCTGGCACCCGGGCATGTCCGACACAGGCAACCTGCAGGGAACGACGCGAACACTGGACGGCGCGACCGGCAGCAAAACAGGAGAACCAATCGGCCCGGGTCTGATCTCCCGCAGTGGATGGGTTGTGGTCGACGACTCTACCCGGCCGCTCTTCGATTCCGCGGATTTCCGATTTACACAGGGAGAAAACAGCCCATGGCCATGGGTCATGGAGCGCCCAGCCGGCGAGCGCCAGGACTGGTACTTCTTCGGCTACGGTCATCACTACAAGCAGGCGCTGGGCGCATTTGTCACCGTCGCCGGACGCATTCCGCTCCCGCCGCGCTTCGCTTTCGGCGCCTGGTGGTCGCGATATTGGGACTACAGCGATCAGGAACTCGACCAGCTCGTGCGCGGCTTTCAAGAGAACGACACGCCGCTCGATGTCTTCGTAATCGACATGGGGTGGCACACGAGCCGCCGTCAACTGGAAGCGATGCACGAAACCGATCAGTCCGGCGAATCCCTGGGCTGGAGTGGCTTCACCTGGAACAAGCTTCTGTTTCCCGATCCGACGGCCTTCCTCGGCAAACTCCACCAGGAAGGCTTGAAGACAACGCTCAACCTGCACCCAGCCTCAGGAATTCAGCCGTGGGAGACTGGCTATCCACAGATGGCGCGCGCCATGGGAATCGATCCGGCAACCAGGAAGTACGTTCCCTTTGACATCACCAACAAGAAGTTCGCAACGAACTACCTCGACCTCATCCTTCATCCGCTCGAAAAGCAAGGCGTCGATTTCTGGTGGCTCGATTGGCAGCAGGAATCAACCACAAAGATGCCTGGCGTCAATCCCACCTGGTGGCTGAACTACGTCCACTTCACTGATCAGGCGCGCGAAGGCAAACGCCCGCTCCTGTTTCATCGCTGGGGAGGACTCGGCAACCACCGCTATCAAATCGGCTTCTCCGGCGACACCATTTCTGTCTGGCCTTCACTCGCGTTTCAGCCCTGGTTCACAGCGACGGCGGCAAATGTCGGCTACGCCTATTGGAGCCACGACATCGGCGGCCACATGCCCGGCGTTGTAGACCCGCAGCTATACACGCGATGGATTCAGTTCGGTGCGTTCAGCCCCATTCTGCGCACCCACACCACGAAGAATGCAGACTCAGAGCGCCGTATCTGGGCGTACCCGGAGCCTTACTCCGGCATCATGCGGAGCACGTTCCAACTGCGCTACACGATGATTCCCTACATCTACACCGAGGCACGCAGGACCTACGACACGGGTGTCGCCTTCCTGCGGCCGCTCTACTACGACTGGCCCGATGCCGACCCGGCCTACATCGCGAGAAACGAATACCAGTTCGGCAAGAACATGATTATCGCTCCCGTAACAGACGCCGTCGATCCCACAACACAGCTGGCCGCGGAATCGATCTGGCTGCCGCCGGGGGAATGGATCGAATCGGAAACCGGCAGTCACTTCACCGGCCCTAAAAAAATCGAGCGCAAATTTTCGATCGAGCAGATTCCCATCTATGTTCCCGCAGGCGCAATTCTGCCATCTGCGCCTGCGATGCTCTACAGCAATGAGAAGCCCCTCGACCCCTTGATCCTGACCGTATTCCCGCAGAAGCCGGGCTCCTCATCGCACTACACGTTGTATGAGGACGCGGGCGACAGTCGCGCGTATCAGCAGAATCAGGCCGCATGGACCTCCATCAGCGCGAAGCAGTCAAGTGGCGATCTAATCCTGAGCGTCCACCCGATACGCGGCAATTATCCAGGAATGCTGCGAGCCCGCGGCTATCAACTGCGCCTGCCCGGAGACTGGCCTCCAGCAACCGTCACCGCGAATGGTAAACCTTTGACCTACACCATCAAAGCAGGCGCACCGGGCTGGCATTTCGAAGGCAATACCCTCACCACCGTCATCACTGCTCCGTCCCTCCCAACCTCAACGCAACTCACCATTCAGGTACATCGGCCAGCGGCCCTGGTTGAACGACGCAGGGAGCTCGATGGTTTTGCCGGCTCGATGACCCGCCTGCGCGAAGCCTATAACACGCTGAACCAGACGAATCCGCTCGGCTGGTCACCCGACGTACTGGTCGACACGATGCAGACCGGCGACCGTCTCAGCTACCATCCCGAGACAATTTCAAACGAGCTTGCACACTTTCGCAAGGTGCTGCCGCAGGCGATTGCCGGCGTAGACAGAATGCTGCAGGCCCAGCACGCTGATGATAGTTTCAAACCCGCATCGGCCAGCATGCTGGCAAAATACGACACCAACGTTGCGCACGCAAAGGCCCTGCTGCGGGACATCGCGGTGTCCGCGAGCGCTCCAGAGCAACACCACTAGATAGAGCCGCCATAAGCCTCGCGATCGCATTCTTTACGGCGCATCGTATTCCGCGTGAAGCGAATCTATATCCTCAGCGCTGTTCGCGCTGGAGGAAGACCCATGGATCTGCAACTCACCGGAAAGACAGCCTTAGTCAGCGGTTCCACTGCGGGCATCGGTTTCGCCATCGCGAAGGAGCTTGCCCAGGAAGGCGCTAACGTAACCATCAATGGACGCTCGTCGGAACGCGTGCAGAACTCCGTCGGCAGAATTCAGAAAACAAATCCTAAGGGCAGCGTTTCGGGCATCGCAGCCGATCTGGGTACCATTTCCGGCATAAGCGTTTTGATTGAAAGCTTGCCCGCAGTCGACATTCTCATCAACAATCTCGGAATCTTTGAACCGAAAGAATTCTCCGACATTACGGATGCAGACTGGTTTCGCTTCTTTGAGGTGAATGTGATGAGCGGCGTTCGGCTGGCTCGACATTATTTGCCGGCGATGGTCCACAGGAACTGGGGACGCATCCTCTTCATGTCGAGCGAGTCCGCGGTGCAGATTCCCACCGAGATGATTCATTACGGTATGACCAAAACCGCGCAGCTCGCCATCGCGCGCGGTCTCGCGGAATCCGTGGCTGGAACCGGCGTCACAGTTAACAGCGTGCTCCCTGGTCCCACGCGTTCAGAAGGTGTAGGAGGCTTCGTGGAAGGCATGGCGAAACACCGCAAAATTCCCGTGGGCCAGGTCGAAAAAGAATTCTTCGAACATACGCGCCCCACATCACTGCTCCGCCGATTCGCCACGGTCGAAGAAGTCGCAGCCATGGTCACCTACCTGGCCAGCCCGCGATCTTCCGCTACCAACGGCGCAGCTCTCCGCGTAGACGGCGGCGTGGTGCGCTCAATCCTATAAAAACCCAAACCTGGAAAATCCGTCGGCTTTCGCATCATTCCATTCATAGCAGCGCGACCAGATTGCTGCGAATCGAGGCAATCCGCTTCCCTTTCGTCGCGCCGATAGACAGCAGAGTTCGCGTGGAGTAGATTAACGCTGACCCCGGCCCTCCCTCCGAAGATGTCACATTCTTTTCATCTGCACCAAGGAGGATGTATGAAGCTCTATCAATTCGGGGTGCTCAGCCTCAGCCTGCTGCTCCCCGTTACCGTTCTGGCAGACTTCCAGTATCAGGAAACAACCCAAATCACTGGCGGCTCCATGTTGGGCCTGATGAAAATGGCCGGGAGATTCAGCGGCCAGGCCAGGCACGCAGGCGAGCCGATCGTCTCTACGATCTACGTGCAGGGGAACAGGATGGCGCACATCAATGCGGAGAGCATCGAGATCATCGATCTCGATAAAGGGACCATCACCAATATCGACCTGCAGAAGCACACCTATACAGAAATGACGTTCGAGCAGATGCGGCAGCAGATGGAGCAGGCGGCGGCCCAGATAAAGGAGAAGCAGGCGGAGCAGAAGCCGAGCGCACCAGCTCAGCAACCACCCAACAATGTCGACGTAAGATTCACGGTGAATGTCCGTAATACCGGCACGACCAAGCAAGTGAGCGGCTTGAACACCAGCGAATCGATATTGACCATGCAGATGGAAGGCACCGACAAAACGAACGGTCAGAAGGGCGCCTTCGCAATCACCAACGATATGTGGCTTGCGCCCGGATATTCCCGGTTACGACGAATTGCGCGACTTCTACAAAAAGATGGCCGTTAAGATGGGCGACATGTTTGCGAGCAGCGGCATGTCCTCCTCTCTGGCGGCGATGCAGCCCGGAATGTCCCAGGGAATGTCCGAGATGGTCAAGGAAGTTTCGAAGCTCAAGGGAATTCCGATTCAGCAAATAACGCGCATGGGCGCGACCGCGAATGGAGAACCATTGCCGGCCGCCAGCGAAGCTCCCCTTCCCCCAGTTTCCTCAGGCCCGGAAATGCCGTCGGCGGGAGATGTTGCAAAAGAATCGGCTGCATCCGCGATTACGAGCAGACTGGGTGGTTTCGGCGGCTTCGGGGGATTTGGCCACAAGAAGAAGCAGGCCCCTCCGCCGGATGATTCCGCAGATGCGCAATCAGCGCAGCAGGCCCCGGCCGCGACCGTATTGATGGAATCCACGACCGAGCTGACGGCCTTCTCTTCCTCGCCGATCGATCGAGCAAAGTTCAACGTGCCCGCTGGCTTTCAACAGGTCCAGCCGCAGCAACTGAAGTAGACGGGAGTCTCGACTCTGTCACAACGCGGCTAGCAACTAGCCGCCTTATCAATTGCGAGCAGTGTCTCCAGCAGCGGCCGAAGAAGCTTCAAATCCAGCGCATTCGCGCCGTCGGATTTTGCGTTCGCCGGGTCGTCGTGGACCTCGACGAAATATTCCATCTACCCCCGCCGCCACCGCAGCGCGCGCCAGCACGGGAATAAATTCCGGCTGGCCGCCGCTCACTCCACCCGCCGCCGATGGCATCTGCACGGAATGCGTGGCGTCGAACACAACCGGCGCAAAACGCCGCATGATCGCAAGCGAACGCATGTCCACCACGAGATTGTTGTAGCCGAAGCCGGCGCCGCGTTCGGTCAGGAAGACGCGCGGGTTGCTGCTCGATGCCTTGATCTTCTCCACCGCGTGTTCCATGTCCCAGGGCGCGACAAATTGGCCCTTTTTCACATTTATCGCGCGGCCGGTCTTTGCGGCGGCGACCAACAAATCCGTCTGGCGGCAAAGAAATGCAGGGATCTGCAGCACATCTACATCTTCCGCAACACGATCGCAATCGTGCGCGTCGTGTACGTCGGTCAACACCGGCAGCCCCGTAGCGTGTGCCAGGCGGCCAAGAATTTTCGCAGCCTTCTTCGAGACCGGGCCCGCGAAAACTCTTCACAGAGGTCCGATTTGCCTTGTCATAGCTGGCTTTGAAAATGTAAGGAATGCCAACGTCGGCGGCGATGCGCTGGATGGCATCTGCCATCCTGCGCACATGCGCCTCGCTCTCAATCACGCACGGCCCGGCGATCAGAAACAGCTTCCCGGAGCCAACCGGCACGTTCCCGATTTCAAATTCAGCTTTCCCCAAAGTGCTCACGGAATTATCAGAACACAGGCGCACCGGATTGTGGAAAGTTCACCAGACGGTTTCATACCATGTTGCGGCTAAGTGACGCTCACATTCTCAAATCCCAGGCCCAGCAGCATTGAGTTCACCGTAGCCCGTGCATTCTTGTCCGCTGTCGCCAAAATTCCGTCGGCCAGGGCGGCCTGCTGAATCTGCTCCTGCGCCTTGGCGCGAACCTCGCTCTCAAGATTAGGATCTTCCGGAACCAACAGGCCCGTCGTACGGGAGTAGACGCGAGTCTTTGTATTGTCGAGGCTGGTCACAAAAATCTGCGAAGCCGGCAGATGCACTTGGATTGAGCGTCCGTCGATGTGAACATCGCTCGCCTTCAACTGGCCGAGATCGATGCCGGCCACAACTGATCCATGAACCACCAGCAGCAACTTATCTCCTACCAGAAAGTCCGGCAGCACCGGGCTCTGCCGCTCGCCTTCAACTATCTTGTCGAGCGAGTAGGTGACCGTTTCCAGACGCTGCAACCGCTGAATCTTATTCACCACAGTCGGCAGTGATATGTCGATCGTCAGACTCCGACCCGTCACAAACGCAGCCAGGCGGTCCCACGCGCCCGACTTCGCCTGATGCGCGAAGACTACAAAGGCGACGAGCCCGATCAATATTCCAGCCAGCAGTGCTGGAAAGCAGTTTCTTCTTCGTTCGCGATATCCGCCGGAACTCTCTACTCTCGCCATGGTTGTCCTCACCTCAGTCGCACCTCTCGCCCACAGCTCAGAAGCAACATGCGGGACACTTTATCTGTTTGCTTTAGATGACGACTGCTTCCTGATACTCGCCAAAAACTTTCCGCAGCGTGCCCGCGATGTCCCCCACCGTGGCATAGCTCTCCACTGCTTCAAGTATCACCGGCATAAGATTCGCTCCACCGCGCGCCGCATCCTCGACCGCCCGGAGCGACGTCTGCCAGCGTAATGGCTCCCGCCGCGCCCGCAAGGCCCGCAATCGTTCCACCTGCTTCCGTTCGAGTGTCTCGTCGATCCGCTGTAGCGCAATGTCCGGCTCGCCCTCGCGCTTAAAGCGGTTCACTCCGACCACGACAGCTTCGCCTGTATCGACCGCACGCTGGTATTCGTACGCAGCATTTTGAATTTCCTGCTGCACGTAGCCCCGTTCGATCGCGCGCAGCATTCCACCCATTGCGGCGATCTTTTCAAGATATTCCACCGCTCCATTTTCAATTTCGTCTGTCAGCGCTTCGATGCAGTACGAACCCGCGACAGGATCGACCGTCTGCGCCACGCCAGACTCAAACGCCAGAATTTGTTGTGTACGCAGCGCGATCCGCGCGGCTTCTTCCGTGGGCAGCGCCAGCGCCTCGTCGTAGCCGTTGGTATGCAGCGACTGCGTTCCGCCCAGAACGGCAGCCATCGCTTCCACTGCGGTCCGAACAATGTTGTTCTCCGGCTGTTGTGCCGTCAGTGTGGAACCGGCGGTCTGCGCGTGAAAGCGCAGCATCCACGAACGGGGATTTTTCGCGCCGAATTCCTCGCGCATGATGCGCGCCCACATGCGGCGCGCTGCCCGGAACTTTGCGATCTCCTCCAGAAAATTGCTGTGTGCGTTGAAGAAGAACGACAGCCTCGGCGCGAACCGATCGATGTCCAGGCCAGCATCCACCGCAGCCTGCACATAAGTCTTGCCATTCGCCAGCGTGAATGCGACTTCCTGCACCGCCGTCGAGCCGGCCTCCCTCATGTGGTATCCGGAAATCGAAATCGTGTTCCACTCCGGCACCTTCTCGTTAGCCCAGGCGAACATGTCGGTGATGATACGCATCGCATGCTTCACCGGATAGATATAAGTTCCGCGGGCGATGTACTCCTTCAGAATGTCGTTCTGTACCGTGCCCGAGAGCTTCCTTGTTTCCGCTCCGCCACGCCGCGCCACCGCAACATAGAGCGCCAGCAGAATGCTCGCGGTCGCATTTATCGTCATCGAGGTGGAGATCTTGTCTAGCGGAATGCCATCAAAAAGCCGCTCCATGTCCTCAATCGAATCAATTGCAACACCCACTTTGCCAACTTCCCCCATTGACATAGGATCGTCGGAATCGTAGCCGATCTGTGTAGGCAGATCGAAGGCTACCGAGAGGCCCTTGGTGCCGCTCGCCAGCAAAAATTTATAGCGGCGATTGCTCTCTTCCGCATCGCCCATTCCCGCGTACTGGCGCATCGTCCATAGACGCCCGCGATACATGGTCGGCTGGATGCCGCGCGTGTAGGGATATTCGCCAGGATAACCAACGTTGTGCTCTGCACCCGTTTCACCCGGCCTCGGATAGACAGGTTCCAAAGCCACCCCAGATACTCCGGAAGCCGGTAGCGCATCGCCGTTCTGTGAGGTCGATCGAGGCGGCATAGCGAACCTTCCACAACGCTACAGCAACTCTTCTAGTGATGCGAACGGCGCGAATGGGCGAATGCTGTGATGGAGAAATAGGCAAATACCAGCAGAAAGATCAGATAAGCAGCGAATCGATGATGTTGCGGCCCCGATTGCCAATCGCCGCGAATGCGCCAGAGGCTCTGCCCGAAAAACAGCGCGAAGATCGCGAAGAAGACTCCCGTAACTTCATGCCACAACGCACCCACCGCGTGAGCAAACGGCTTCCAGAACCCGCGCCCAAATCCCACAGTGCCACGCGCTACGCCGCGCGCTACGCTCCGGGTCGCCGTTCTTGGATCCGCCGGTCTGCGCTGCTCGGCTGGTTCTACTTGCGAACGCGCCGTTCGCTGGGCCTCAACAGGGGGCCGAACCTCAGCGGCCCGCGCTCCCGGGGGCGCGGTGGACGATGCATTCTGCGCCCGCTCGCGCAGAATCTTCGCGGCCACCCGCGTGCCGATCCCCAGCTTGCGTCCTAGCTTTGCATATTCCACAACAGAAAAAGTGTAGCAGCCGCATCCATTCGTTGCCCTCTCGGGGAAAGCGAAGTATGGTTAAGAAAAACGCGACCATCCGGACGCGGGGAGGCTGAACTTGAATCGCAAAATACGCAATCTCATTGAGCAGCTAGGGGAAGCCATCCACGAAACTGTTGCGGAATCTGATCAGATCGCCGGAGTTGTGCGCAATATCCGTGCAGAAGGGTTTGAAGTAATGCTGATGCTCGAAGCAACCATTGGCCTAAACGAAGCGGAGGCGGAATCGACGGAAAAGGCCGATGTGGAGACGCCCGGCTCCGGTCCATTCACTGCCCAGGACCTGCATTTCTTACGCTCTCTAAGAATCCGGCTCACTGATGAAACGGAAAACGCAGAAGCCGCGGATTAGAACACAGTGTCTGTTCGAATCAATACCGCAGACCACGCCCCGATGGCTGTAATCTATCAGGACTCTGGTCACGCAACCGCCTGACAACAAAAAGCTGCATCTCAGCACCGTAGTCGACTGAAATAACAGCGGATTGGACAGCCTCGATGAAAGACACTTTAGGGGTTCTTCTAGCGGGGGGCGCCGGCGAGCGGCTCTATCCGCTGACCCGCGACCGCGCAAAACCCGCAGTCACCTTCGGCGGCAACTACCGCATCATCGATATCACCCTCTCAAATTGCATCAACTCCGACCTGCGCAGCATTTACATTCTCACGCAATATAAAGCGCTCTCGCTGAACCGCCATATCCGCGAGGGTTGGGGCTCTGTCGTTGCCAATGATCTCGGCGAATTCATCGAAATTTTGCCGCCTATGCAGCGCGTCAGCTCCAACTGGTACATGGGCACCGCGGATGCCGTCTATCAAAACATCTATTCGATCGGCAGCGAGCAGCCCAGGCGCGTGCTGATCCTCTCCGGCGATCACATCTACAAGATGAACTACGAACGCATGCTGCAGCAGCATGTGGATTCCGGCGCCGATGTCACCATCGCCACTCTGCCGATCGAACCTGCGGAGGTGTCCCGCTTTGGCGTCGTCGAAATATCACGCACCGGCGAAGTCATGGGTTTTTATGAGAAGCCGCAACAGACAGATGTGCGTTCCCCCTTCAACCCGGAGAAGGTTGACGCTTCGATGGGTATCTATCTGTTCAATACTGATGTTTTGCTGCCTGCTCTGATCCGCGACGCGGAAGATCCAGATTCCGATCATGACTTCGGCCACAATATCCTGCCGAACATGCTGGGACAATACAAGGTCTACGCGTTCAACTTCGTCGATGAGAATAAGCAGGAAGCGCTCTACTGGCGCGATGTGGGAACACTCGACGCCTACTACGACGCCAACATGGACGTTGCGTCTGTCACCCCGATCTTCAATCTCTACGATAAAAGCTGGCCTATGCGGACGCGGCCGCTGCAATATCCGCCGGCCAAATTTGTCTTCGGGGAACCGGGCCGCACCGGCATGGCCATCAATTCCGTGATCTCCGCCGGCTGCATTGTCTCCGGAGCCACCGTGCGAAACAGCGTGCTCTCCCACGATGTCCGCGTCAATTCCTATGGAGAAGTGGACTCGAGCATCCTGTTCTCTCACGTCAGAATCGGCCGCCATTGCCGCATCCGGCGCGCCATCATCGACCGCGATGTGCAGATTCCAGAAGGCACCGTCATCGGTTACGACCAGAATGAAGATCGCAAGAACCACCTGGTCACCGACAGCGGCATCACCGTAGTCAGCCGGGATTATTCCCTCTACGAAAATCCCGTCGCCTCGGATTTCCTTCCGCAGGATATGTAGACCTCACCTCAAGTGAATTGCGACTGCCTCGGCTTCGCTCGCAAATGCCGATTGGACAGTTTCGCGCTCACCAGACCTGCTCTAAACTCTTACAACTGAAATTCTCCACATTTCTGTACCATGTGTGGGAACCGGAAGGTTCCAGCCTGCGTATCCTCTGACATGGGATTGTCGGCCTGGCCATTGCCGCGCAACAGCTTAGCCCGCTTCAATGTCGGGGAGAGCGGGTTTGCGTCCCAGGCGCCCCAACCCCGCTCGAAGGCGATACCAGCGGCGAGACAGCGGATGCCCGCAGCCCAAGTGGAAGAAACCAACGCGCTTGTACGCCGCTGCCTGCACGGCGACGGCCACGCCTGGCAGCAAATTGTGGAGTCGCAGCACCGCCGTGTCTATAGCCTCTGCTATCGCTTTACCGGTTCCCCCAGCGACTCCGAGGACCTGACTCAGGAAGTCTTCCTCAAGGTCTATCGCAGTCTTAAGACATTCGATATCGAGCGCGGCAGCTTTCAAAGCTGGCTCACCGCCCTCACCCGCAACCTGCTGGTCGACCACTTTCGCCGGACCCGCGCGGAGCAGACCACCCACTCGCTCGACGCCGGCTGGGACGATCCCGACGGCATACTCTCGCCATCGGAAAGAATTGAAGGCCGCGAGGCCGACCCCCTCGAGCGATCGATCAGCCGCGAGCTGCAGGCACTCGTCCAGAAAGCATTATTGAAGCTTTCGCCCGAGCTGCGCGAAGCCGTGATTCTGCGAGATTTGAAAGACATGGATTACAAGGAAATTGCCGAAGTGCTGCGCATCCCGGAGGGTACCGTAAAATCGCGCATCAGCCGCGGACGTATGGAACTGGCGAGGCTCCTTGAACGTAATAAGAAGCAGGTAATGTAATGAAGGATCCAGGCCAATGACGGACACACGCCAATTCGGAGCCAACAAACCGGCTGCGGAGCCCGCCTCGAAGAAGGAGCCGCTCGGCCAGCTCGACTGTTCCCGCTTTGAGCTGTTGCTGGCCGAGTCAGTCGAGCAGACGCTGCCGGAAAACGTTGCGGAGCAGGTCCATACCCACGCGAACGGTTGCGCTGCCTGCAGGGACAAGCTGGCCCAGGCGCGCCGCGGCCGCGAGTGGCTGCTGGTAGTGAAGCAGGAATCTCTTGAACCTTCCGCGGGTCTGGTCGCGAAGATCCTCGCACGAACCAGTCTCGCCGGCGCGCCAGGTGCAGCTAGTACAGAATCCGCACTTCCCAGCCGGCCGGTTCAGGACATCCTCCCAGGCATGCACTCTGGCCTTGGAGCTGCAAGCGTTCCCGCCGAAACAGCATCGGGCCACAAGGAAAGACGCCGCGGCAGCGACGCCGATTATCTTCCCGGCGATGGTTCAGCCGCGCGATCGATCCCCGCATGGCAGCATAGCTCGGTCGTGGTTCTGCGCCGGACATTCATCGAGCCGCGCCTCGCGCTGGTCGCCGCCATGGCCTTCTTCTCGGTCGCCCTCACTTTGAACCTGCTCGGCGTCCGGCTCACCGGTCTTCATGCCTCTGATCTGACGCCAAGAAACATGCATCGCGCCGTCACCCGCCAGTATGCCGAGGCAAACGCACGCGTGGTGCGCTATTACGAAAATCTGCGGATTGTGTATGAAATGGAAGCACGCGTCCAGCAACTGCGGCGCGCTGCCCAAACCACCACTCCATCACAGCAGCCCGCCAGACCCCGCAAGCAATCCTTCGATTCCACCGGGGACTCAAGCAGCAGCACCGCGGGCTCGCACCCTGGCCGGATGGCCAACAATCCTCTCGCCAGGGATGCGAAACATGCCATCTCCCCGGGGCTTCCCGATCCGAAACCAATCGTCACCGGGCCTGAAGTCGATGCGCTATTGCGCGTACCGTCTGCAGAACCCGGGACAGCGCCTACACTGGCAGCACTCTCTTCGCCTTCGATTCCGCTCCGACCTGCATTGTTGGCTGCATCGTGCCCGCTCCACACCACTGGTTCTTCAATGCGTTATTTTTCTACGCGAGAAAGGAGATTGGCATGAATTGTGCGAATCATCCCGAAACTCCGGCTGCAGCTTACTGCCAATTCTGCGGAAAACCGCTATGCGCTCAATGCGTCCACAAGGTCGGGAACGTGATCAGCTGCGAACCATGCTTGGCCGCCCGCGTCGGCGCCACCGCCGGGACTGCCCAGGGCGCGACCGCAACCAACATCCCTGGCGCTTCCGGCTATCAGCCGTATTCCAGCGGCCCGCTCCCTCCCGGCACCGTGCAAACTCCGGCATCCTGGGGAATCAATCCCGGTATCGCTCTGGCCGTCGGCTGGATTCCCGGGGTCGGCGCCATTTACAACGGTCAGATTGCCAAAGCGCTCGTCCATGTTGCCGTCTTCGCCATTCTGATCGATCTGACCCACTACAACGGACTCATTGGCCTGCTGATTCCGATATGGATTCTGTATCAGATATTCGACGCCTATCAGACTGCCGAGGCCCGTCGCGATGGACGGCCACTGCCGAACCCGCTGGGGCTCAATGACGTTGGCCATTGGTTCGGAGCGCGGACTCATCAGCCATATTCCACCGTCAATCCGATGAATCCATATCCAGTGAACCCAAACCCGTCTGCTGCCGATCCAGCTCCCGGAGTGGCAGAACCTGTCTCTGGATTCGCCGCCAGCTACGTACCTCCATACAACGTTCCGCCCGTCCCCCCGATGCCGCCGGTGCCGCCGAACCACTATGACACGCCCGATTTGTGGCACCGATGCTGCGGCGGCGTCCCTACCGGCGCGGTAATTCTCATCGTGCTGGGAGTGCTCTTCCTTCTCGGCAACTTCGGAATTCTCAGTGAAAACTGGCTCGACCGCGGCTGGCCCATTCTGCTCATCGGGATTGGTGTCTGGATTGTCATTCGGCGGAGCCAGACTCCGCCTGCGGGAGGTGTGCGATGAATCGCTGGTATCAGGTGCGGCGCCTGCGCGGAGCCGCATATCTAATCCTCATCGGCATTCTGGCATTGCTCAACCAGTGGCGCATCTTAAGCTGGGGCAAGAGCTGGCCTTTTTTTCTGATCTTAGCCGGGCTACTCGCCTTGGCCGAACGCACCGCGTGGACCGCGGACCTCCGCGACCAGGAGGCAGCGCAAGCCTTCGCCGCGGCCGGACAACAAGTTCCCCCGGCCTCCACAGTCTCTTCGTCGTGGACTGCCCCGCAGCCCGGCATCGCAGAACAACCCTTCATTCAGACACATCCACCCGCTCCGGAAGATTCCGGCAGAGAGGACCGCTGAGCCATGGGAATTCCTCCGCAAGGCCAGCCTCCGTATCCGCAATCGCGTCAACAGTGGAAGGCACAGCGTGCGCAGTGGAAGATGCAGGCCAAAATGCAGCGCGCCGCCTACCGCGCACAGTATCGCGGCTTCTCTCGCGGTTCGCTCCTCGGCCCCCTGTTTCTGGTGCTCATCGGCGTAATCGCGCTGCTGATGACCACTCACCACATCAACATTCCCTACTTCTGGCATTGGTACGGGCATTGGTGGCCCCTCATTTTGATTGGAGCTGGCGTCCTGCTGGCGCTCGAGTCGCTGGCTTTCGCGCGCCACGCGCGCATACGGCTCGGTGGCGGCATGGTCCTGTTGCTGCTGCTGCTCGCTGGCCTCGGGATCGCCGCCGCTCATAACCACATCGACTGGACCGCCGTAGGCGACCAGCTGAACCTCGGTGATGACGTCGATCTCTCCCAGATGTTCGCCGACAAGCACAAAACCAGTGAACAGATTGTCCATGAGCTGCCGCCAAACGCTACTCTGATCATTCAAAATCCGCATGGCAGTGTCACCATCTCGTCCACCACGGACACCGGCGACGGACAGATGCATCTGGCGCTCGACAAAACCATCTACAGCAGTTCCGACTCGGAGGCCCAGCGCAGACTCCAGGCCCTCGAGCCGCTCATCACCTCAAATGGGAGCGTGGTGACCGTCCACATGCCATCAAGCGATCACGAGACGGCGGATATGGACCTCACGCTGCCCGCGAGTGTCGCCGTCCAGGTCCATGCCGCTCATGGAGACGTGACCATCAACGGTCGGCAGGCATCCGTCAACGCCAGCGCCGACCACGGAGACATGCGGCTCACCGGCATCACTGGCGCTGTACACGCCGCCATACGCCAGGGAGATTTTTCCGCCAGCGACATCCACGGCGATCTGAATCTGGATGGCCATATGAATGACGTCACGCTGTCGCAGCTCACCGGAACGGCGACATTGGAGGGAGACTTCTTCGGAGATGTGCATTTGGAAGGTTTGCATGGCCCCCTCCATCTCCATTCCAGCCGGACCGATCTTCAACTTGGGCAACTGGCCGGGTCCGTTTCCCTGGACGGCGACGACCTGACGGTCGACAACGCTACCGGCCCCGTCACCGTCGCAACTCACGCCAAAAACATCACACTGCGCCGCGTGACCGGCGAGCTAAAGGTGCACAACTCCAACGGCAGCGTGGAAGCGACAGCCCTCGAGCCCCTCGGAGCGGTGAACATTGAGAACAGCAATGGCTCGGTCAAATTGACCCTTCCGGCAGCGGCGAAATGTTCCATTGATGCGACCGCGACCGATGGCGAAATTCACAGCGACTTCCAGCTCCCCACGCACAACAACGAGAATCACAGCACGCTTTCCGGCGTCCTCGGCGGCGGCGGTCCGACCATTCGCATCGTTGCGGAAAAAGGCGACATCACCCTGCGCAAGGCAGACTGATTCAACCCTTCATCGAGAACTGTCCCGCCGCTGCGACTCCATTGCGGGTGGAGTTCTTTACCGAATACATCGCCGTGTCAGCGGCGCGGATGATGGCATGCACGTCGATCCCGTCGTCGGGGCAGCAGGCCACTCCGAAGCTGGCCTCTAGGTGCAGATTCAGCCCAATGTCTTTCAGAAAATGTGTGGAGCGCAGATTCTCCATGATCCGATGGGCCAGCTCAAAACCCCGCTGCTTCGACTGGTGCGGCATCAGCACGACAAATTCGTCGCCGCCATATCGATATCCGGTTTCGATCAAACCAAGGTTGTCGCGCACCAGCTCTCCAACTTCTTTCAGCAAGCGCGTGCCGTTCAAATGTCCATAGGTGTCGTTGATCCGTTTGAAATTATCCAGATCGAAGAAAATAAGACTGACTGGCTTTCCGGTTCGCTGGCTGCGTTCGAGCGTATGCTCCAGCCGCTCATAAAGATGACGCGAATTGTGCAGCCCCGTGCAATCGTCCGTAATCGTCAGCTGCTGAATCTGCTCAAACGCGCGCGCATTCTGGATGGCGATGGCAGCGTAGTCGCACAACGCATGCAGAAAAAATATCTCGTGATTCCGCATCGCCTCAGGATGGCAATTCACCAGCTGCAGCACGCCATACGTATGGTTGCGGACGCGTAACGGAAGACAAATGATCGACTCGACCCGCCCGCCGTTTTCCGGCAGATCATCGTTCATCTCCGGATCTTCCGGAATGTTGGCCAGGATCATCGGCTCCCCGTGCAGTGCCACCCACCCGGGAATTCCTTCGCCCAGCGGAATGCGTTTGCGCCGCAGTTTCTCCGTCTGTCCGCCGGAGATCACGCCGTAGTAAAGCTGCCGCTTCGGTTCATCCAGGATCATCAGCGACCACGCCTGGGGATTGAAGAAGCGCGTCATCTGCTGCATGATGTTATTCAGAATTCCACTCAGATCGACCGACGAGGTCAACGCCCGCGCCACCTCGTGAAACGTCTGAATCTCCAGCGCCGGCTGCCCATCGGGAAATTGAATCGGCTTGACCAATCGACCCTCGTGCCTGCGACAGTTCTCAATCGAAGTCGCAGAGAAGATTCAGGATAACGCCTGCCGGGCACTTTTTGGTCTTTGCTGGAATAACTGAGCGGATGCTGTTCCCGCTGAAGCAGGTTGGGAATTTGGGCTGTCCAGCCCGGATCGTGCCGGGCGCACCGTGCTGACCTTCGTCTTCATTCCACAGGCGTGCCCCCGGCCAAGTTATCCGCCGATATGCACCATGCTGCGCGAAGGCTTCAGAAAGTCCGGCCTCGCCGATATGGTGGCGCGCCTCTTTCTGGTCTACCGTGCGGCGAATGAATTCCGCCAGAGCGGCATCGTCTCCGCCGCGCCGAACAACCCCATACAGATCGTGATCGAACTGCGAAAACAAACACGTGCGCAGCTTGCCGTCGGAGGTGAGCCGCACCCGGCTGCAATGTCCGCAGAAAGGATGCGATACCGGCGCGATGATGCCCATCTCCCCAACGCCATCTTCAAACGTGTAGCGCAGGGCGGTTTCGCTGGCCGCATTCGGCGCCAGCGGAACTACTTTCTGGAAGCTGTTCAGCGCCGCCAAAATTTCTTCCAGACGAACGACGACTTCCGGCGTCCAGACGCGATCTTCTTCGAGCGGCATAAATTCGATAAAGCGGACGATCACGCCTTCCTCGCGCGAGAACTTCGCGAACTCGACAATCTGGTCCTCGTTGAAGCCGCGCAGCAGCACGCAGTTGACCTTCACCGGGTCCAGCCCCGCGCGCCGCGCCGCACGAACACCTGCCAGAACCTTGTTGAAACTGTCCGGCACACGCGTGATCCGCGCAAACTTCTCGCGGTCCACTGCATCCATGCTGACCGTGATCCGGGTCAGTCCGGCATCTTTCAGCGGCTGCGCCAGATCTTCCAGCAGATGCCCGTTGGTGGTCAGTGCAATGTCGAGCGGCTTTCCCCGCGCCCGGCGCGAGCGCGCTCGCCGTCTGCGGCAAATGCCGTCCGCATCTGAGCCAGCGCGGAGACCATCTCCACCAGCCCTTTGCGCAGCAGCGGCTCTCCGCCGGTGAGGCGTACTTTTTCAATCCCAAGCGAAACGAATACCCGCACCATGCGGAGATAATCCGCAATCGGCAGCTCGGAATACTGCGCGCCCTCCGTGCCGGTGCGGCAATACACGCATTTGTAATTGCAGCGATCGGTAATGGAAACGCGCAGGTCAGTGATCGCGCGGCCATGTTTGTCGATGAGACGCGGCAAGGCCGAAGAAAGCGCCGGAGCCGGATTGGATGCGATCGCTGCCATAGTTCCCGCAAGCCTTAATTGCCGCTAACGATTCGATGCGGGAAAGGAAGGTTCGGAAGCAGACGACGCCGAGCGCGGCTGGACCGCTACGGACGAGCTTCCTTTCCAATGCGCTCTGCAATCTCTCGCGAAAGCGCGGGAGGCATAGCCGTTTCCAGCTGCACCCTGGGTTCCCGCAAAGGAACGCCGCCGCGCACCGCCTGGGTATTCCCATCCGGCGAACGCGGTCGGAAGACATCTTCAGTATAGAACCCGCATGGACCCGCGAATGTGCAGTCCGCCGCGCTACATGCCGTCGTAGTTGGGACCGCCGCCGCCCTCCGGCGGCACCCAGGTGATGATCTGGTAAGGGTCCTGGATATCGCAGGTCTTGCAATGCACGCAGTTGGCGAAGTTGATGTGCAGTGATTTCTCCACCCCGCCATCTTCTCCCGCCTGCTCCACCATTTCATAAACGGCGGCGGGACAGAAATACTGGCAGGGATTGCCGAACTCCTTAGTGCAGCGACTGTTGCAGATGTCGAGATCGGCGATTACAAGATGCGTCGGCTGATCATCGTCATGGCGTGTGCCGGAATGATACACATCGGTCAGCTTGTCGAAAGTCAGTTTGCCGTCGCCCTTGGCCGAACCCAGGAACTGCATCCTTCCTTCGCCGAAAAAGCTGACCGCATCGACGTGCCGCATGTTTTTATACCCTGCGTGTGTCTTCGAATCCGGCCCGAAGTTCGCTCCGCGCATGATCTGCTGAATGCCCGCCTTCGCGATACCCTCCCACAGCCCATGCTCGAAAGCCTGGTGGAAGTTGCGCACCGGGTACAGCTCTTCGCGAATCCAGCTCGCATGCACGCGTTCCTTGTAATCAGCCAGATGCCCCGCGGAGCCATCGCCCCGCACCAGCACATCGAATGCAGTCTCCGCCGCAAGCATTCCGCTCTTGATTGCGAGATGGATGCCCTTCAGCCGCTGTGCATTCAAAAATCCCGCTGAATCCCCGGCCAGCATCCAGCCGTTGCCGTAGAGCTTTGGAATCGAGTTCCACCCGCCATACGGCAAACTCTTCGCGCCGTAGCGGACCATCTTTCCGCCTTCCAGTATTCCGCGCAAAAATGGATGCTCTTTGAGCGATTGAAACGCGTGGTGCGGGTCGGTGCGTGGATCTTCGTAATCGAGACCCGTCACATAGCCGACCGAAAGCAGCGTGTCGCTGATGCCGTAAATCCACGCGCCGCCGTACTCTCTCGATGTCATCGGATAGCCCATCGTATAGATGACCTCGCCCTTTTTCACGCGGCCCGCCGGAACTTCCCACAGCTCCTTGACACCAACTCCGTAGACCTGCGCGTGCTGCGGGTCTTCGATCTGGAATCGCTCGCTAATCTGCTTGGTGCAGGACCCTCGCGGGCCTTCGCAGAAGATCGTGACCTTCGAATGCAGATCATAGCCCGGCTCAAAATTCGCCTTCGGCTGCCCGTTCTTGTCCACGCCTTTATCGTCGGTCTGCACGCCAACAACGGCGTCCCCATCGAACAAAACTTCGCTTGCAGCGAAGCCGGTAAACACAGTAATTCCCGCCGCCTCCACCTTCTCCGCCATCCACTTCACGAATTTGTTGATGGAGATGACGTAGTTGCCGTGGTCGCGCATCGGCGGCGGCGTAAAGGGAAATTTGCGCTTACCA
The DNA here is from genome assembly GCA_963744615.1 of uncultured Acidobacteriota bacterium. Lineage (GTDB taxonomy): Bacteria > Acidobacteriota > Terriglobia > Terriglobales > Acidobacteriaceae > JAKAAZ01. Next base: position 26,431 of record CAVUUE010000003.1, on the reverse strand, counting down.
GCGGCGGTCAAATAATAGACAGACTCTTTCGTGCACTCGCCATCGATCGGCGCTTCCTTCTCAAAGCCTGGCAGCAGCTCCCGCATGGAGCGCGGGTCGAGCAGCGCGCCGGAAAGGCAATGCTGTCCCGCCTCGCGAGACTTCTCCAGCACATAAATATTTTCCTTGCTCAGCAGCGCGTCGGGATGTTCCGAGTTGTGCGCGTCGATCAACTGCGAAAGCCGCAGCGCGCACGCCATCCCTGCCGGGCCGCCGCCTACGATCACCACATCCGCTTCCATTTGCGGACGCTCAATGCCTTCGATCGGTTTGCGGAAGTGAATCATTGCGCCTGTTTTTCTTCCCAGGGATTTACGACCTTAATGCCGCACGCCTCAAAATCTAAGATGGATGGCGAAGCCTCTAGGCGCCGGCTTTCGCTTTTTTAATCTCTTCAATCAGTGGCGGTACGATGTCGAACAGATTTCCCACGACCCCAACATCGGCGATCTCAAAGATAGGTGCTTCGGCATCCTTGTTGATCGCAATAATCGTCCGCGCGCCCTTCATTCCAACGATGTGCTGGATCGCTCCGCTGATCCCGAGTCCAATGTACAGCTTGGGCGCGATGGTCTGACCGGAGCTGCCGATCTGCCGGTCGAGCGGCAGCCAGCCCGCATCGCAGATTGGCCGTGACGCCGCGATGTCGCCGCCCAGCAGCTTGGCCAGCTCTTCCGCCATCCCCAAATTCTTCTGTTCTTTGATACCTCGCCCAACGGCAACGATTACCGCGGACTGCGACAGGTCGACAGCCTGCTTCGCCTCTTTGAACACCTCATGCGCCTGCGCTCGAATCACGCCATCGGGAACCGTCACATGGAGAGTCTCAACCGGAGCGTTCCCAGCCTCCGCCTGGTCGCCGCGAAACGCGGCATTCTGGAACGTCGCCATCCAGAGAGGCCCGTCTTCGGCAAAGGAAACATCCGCGGCAAACTTTCCCTGGAACATCTGCCGGGTAAAGAGGAGTTTGCCGTTTTCATATTTGTAGCCGACCGCGTCGGGAATCACCGTCTTGCCCAGCGCGAGCGCCAGGCTTGGAGCGAAGTCGCGCACCTGATAGGTATGCGGCATCAGCACCAGCTTCGGTTGTTTGCCGGTAGAGAAATTCTTTCAATACGTGAACGTAAGCGTCGGAGGTGTAGACAGCCAGTTGAGGAGATTCAATGGCATAAATCTTCGCAGCTTTTCTTGTGGCCAGCTCCCCGGCGATCGGGCCGATCCCATCGCCCAGAACCGCGATTTCAACCTGCCAGCCCGTGTCTTTAGAAATCGCGTGAGCAGCGGCGATCGTCTCAAGGGAAACACGATTCAGCACGCCTTGCTGCTGCTCGACGAGGACGAGAATTGTGTCGGCCATATCGCTAATCGAACTCGGGAGTTCCCCGGCGCATGACCATACCCGTTCCGATTAAAGTCACCGACAGAATTGCCGCCACGATCATGTAGTAGCCCATCGGATGAATCCAGCTCGGATCATAGGTGAAATCCTGCCCGGCCCATACGGTCAGCAAAATCGCCATAATTCCCAGCTGACCACCCATCACTTCCAGCATCAATCCCCGGAAGCGGCGCTGGTCGAGGGCTACAACTTGCTCCGGGGTCAGGTTGCGTTCCTCGGCGGCCAGTATCATGTTCGGCGTCGTCATTGCTACTCCTTGCTTCATCTTTTCCTGCACGGCCCGTTCTCAAGACCGGCAATGTCCATATGTACACATCAATTAAATCACGCGCGTCTCATTGCGCAGCTTGTCCACAATCTTTTTCGCAATCTCGCTGGCGGACCCTTCCAGCATCTCCGTTTTTTTCTGCTTCACCGGAATGTACAGGCGCTCAATTTTTTGCAGATTCGTTCCCAGCTTGCCCTGCACGTCAGCAAGCGTAACCTGCCGGACCGGCTTGTTTTTCGCCTGCTTGATGCCGATCAGCGTGGCATAGCGCAGCTTGTTAATGCCGCTTTGAATGGTCAGCAAACACGGCAGCGGCAGGTCCATGAACTGATACTGTCCCGCCTCCAGCTCGCGCTTTAAGCGCACGCCCGTCGCCGTCTTTTCAATTCCGATGATGATAGTCGCGTGCGGCCAGCCCAGAATTTCCGCCAGCAGTACGCCCGTCTGCGCAAATCCGAAATCGTCCGATTGCAGTCCCGTGAAAACCATGTCGAAGGACTCGCCTTCTATCGCCGCCGCAATTGCGCGGGCCGTGCTCACCGCATCCATCCCCGCAAAGGAGTCGTCGATCAAATGAATCGCCCGATCCGCGCCCTTGGCCAGCGCCTCACGCAACACCTGCTGCGAACGCTGCGGTCCGGCGGTCACAACCACCACTTCGCCGCCATGCTTTTCCTTCTGGCGCAGCGCTTCCTCCAGCGCATACGCGTCCGGCTCGTTCACTTCATAGGAGACATCTTCACGAATCCACGTGCCCGCCTCGTTCAGCTTGAGCGGCGCGTCCTTCTGCGGAACCTGCTTGATACAAACCAGAATTTTCATAAATATTGCGCGACCCGGTAGTGTAACGGAGCGGACGCACGGCGGTCGAGCCGCAATCCGCACAGCAATTGAGCTCGGGCATCAATGCGGCGGAAGCATGATGAGTTTGGCGATCGAGAAATAAATCACAAGTCCAGTGACATCGACCAGCGTAGCCACGAATGGCGCGGACGCGCTGGCCGGGTTCAGTCCGCATTTGCGCAGGATAAAAGGCAGCGTCGCCCCGGCGAGTGAGCCAAAGGCGACCACTCCGATCAGGCTGCAGAGAATCGTCAGCGCAAGAATGGCCGTCTGCGCGCCGTAGGAGCCAAAAAGCGTGTGCCAAACGAAAATACGGGCCAGGCCGATGATCCCCAGAATGCAACCAAGGGCCAGGCCAAGAAACAGCTCGCGCCATATGACGACAAACCAGTCGCGGAGCTTCACGTCGCCCACGGCCATCGCCTGGATCACGAGCGTCGTCGCCTGCGATCCGGAGTTGCCTCCGCTGCTGATAATCAACGGCAGAAACAATGCGAGGACGACCGCCGCCTCGATTTCCTTTTCGAAGTAACTCATCGCTGTGGCCGTAAACATTTCGCCCACAAATAAGATCATCAGCCAGCCGGCGCGCTTTCTTACCAGCTCAAAAAACGGCGCGTGCAAATAGGGGCCATCGAGAGCTGCGGTGCCGCCCACATTCTGTATATCTCGCGAGGCCTCTTCCTCTACCACGTCCACGATGTCGTCGACCGTGACGATGCCGACCATTCTACCCTCGGCGTCGATCACGGGAACGGCGAGCAGCCTGCTGTCGCGGATGATAGCGGCGACTTTTTTTTGGTCCGCCTGCTCGGGCACCGAGATCGAAGCCGGATGCATGATGTCATGGATCAATTTTGCCGGATCCGCGGAGAAGAGCTCGCGCAGTGAAATTACCCCGAGCAGGTGTTGGTCGTGGTCCAGCACATACGCGTAGTAAATGGTTTCGAGCGCGCCCGCCTGTCGCCGTAGGTACGAGATCGCTTCGTCAGCGGTTGAGTCGGGACGAAGGCGGGCGAAACGCGGGCTCATCAGACCGCCGGCCTCGTCCTCCTTGTAGGCAAGCAGCGCGACGACTTCCTTCCGCGTGGGCTCATCAAGAAGCGCGAGCAATTCATCGTGGCGCGCCGGGCCGGCCTCCTGCACAAGATCGGCGGCATCGTCGGGGGCCAGCAGCCGAATCCACACATGCCTCTGCGGCTCCGGCAGGCGCAGCAGCAGGTCGCTCTGATCATGAGCGCTCAGCTCTAGAAAAAAATCGGCCTTCTCCGCTGTGTGCAGTTCGCGAAATTGCTGCAGCCGTTCGGCATGGGTCAGCCGCGGCCAGCGTTCCCAAAGCGCTTCGGTGGCCTGTGCGATTTCAGTTTCCATATCGATGTCCTCTGCTTCAGAAGCATTGCCATCTCTCTTCAAGCTGCGTTCGCCGAAACGTACCACGTGGAACATTCACGCGTCCCACCGGCCAATGGCCATCGGCGTGTGCACTTCACGGACCACTCGTTTCCTTGCTTCCCCTGCAATCGCCGTTTGTAGCGTGAGCTAGTCTCCGCCGCGAAATTTCCGAACGATAGCCATATATTTCCGGGCGCTTTCCGTGATGACTTCCGTACGTCCTTCCGCCGCAGCTTTTGCATCGACCAGGTCGCTGCCAACTCCAAGCGCAAACGCCCCGGCAGAAAGAAATTCCTCTGCAGTGCTCAACGAAACGCCGCCTGTCGGAATCAACTGAATCTGCGGCAGCGGCCCTTGCAACGCCTTCAGATATTTCGCTCCTCCGAGCGCGCTGCATGGAAACACTTTCACAACATCTGCCCCAGCCTGCCATGCGGTCACAATCTCGGTCGGCGTCAGCGCGCCCGGCATCACCGGCACGCTGTAGCGGCGGCATAGTTCAATGGTCCGCACGTCGAGCGCCGGGCTCACAACGAACTGCGCTCCTGCGAGCATGCAGGCTCGGGCGGTCTCCGCATCGAGCACCGTGCCAGCGCCGACCAGCAGTTTGTCCCCATGATGTTTTACCAGCTGCTCCATCACCTGGATCGCTCCGGGCACCGTCATGGTGACTTCAAGCACGGTCACCCCGCCGGCAATGATCGCGTCGGCAATCGTAATTGCCTCCTTCGCGGAAGTTGCCCGCAGCACTGGAACCAGGCCAATCTCGTGAATGCGCTGCACAATATTCCTTCGACTCATCGTCTTCTCCTTTGTGCTACAAACCCTATCGCACGACGCGCGCGCCGGCGCCGCGCATCAGCCGTTCCACTTCACCCAGCGTAGCCATCGTCGTATCGCCCGGCGTGGTCATGGCCAGCGCTCCATGCGCGCAGCCGCAATCAACCGCCCATTGCGGGCCTTTGTTCATCAGGAATCCATAGATCAACCCGGAAGCAAAGGAATCCCCGCCGCCCACGCGATCGAAAATCTCGAGATCTGGCATCGGGCGCGCTTCGTAAAATTCGCCGTCGTAATAGCAGATCGCGCTCCAGTCATTGCGCGTCGCTGTCTTGGCGTGGCGCAGCGTCGTCCCCACCACGCGAAAGTTCGGATACGCCGCAAGCGCCTGCTGAATCATGGCGCGAAATTGTGCCGTATCAAGCTCGGCGATATTCTCGTCGACGCCCTTGATCTCAAATCCCAGCGCGGCGGAAAAATCCTCTTCGTTGCCCAGCATCACATCGACCATCCCGGCCAGTTCGCGGTTCACTTCGCAGGCGCGCTTCTTGCCGCCAATCGATTTCCAAAGCGAGTCGCGATAATTCAGATCGTAGGAGATGATCGTCCCATGCCGCCGCGCTGCCTCCATCGCTTCGCGCGCAACCAGCGGAGCAGTTTCAGAAAGCGCGCAGAAGATTCCGCCGGTATGAAACCAGCGCGCTCCCTCGCGGCCAAAAATCTCATCCCAGTCGATCACCCCGGGCTGCATCTGCGAGATAGCGGTGTGTCCGCGGTCGGAGCAGCCAAGCGCACCGCGCACCCCAAAGCCACGCTCGGTAAAGTTCAATCCATTGCGCACGGTGCGGCCCACGCCGTCATAGGGAGCCCAGTGCAGATGCGAAAGATCGACGCCGCCTTGCAGCATCATGTCTTCAATCAGCCGGCCGACGGGGTTATCCGCGAGCGCCGTAACAACCGCGGTGCGCAGGTTAAAACACCGACGCAGTCCGCGCGCAACGTTGTATTCCCCGCCGCCTTCCCACGCGCGAAAATTCCGCGTTGTCGCCACCCGCTCATCTCCCGGATCCAGCCGCAACATCACTTCTCCCAGGCTCACCAGATCCCATTTGCAAGACTCACCGGCCCGCACATTCAGCTGTTTGTTTTTCTCCGCCACAATCGTCCAAGTCTCCTGATTCCTATGTTGTTTCACCGGCTGCTATCCGATTATCGTATGCACGCGGCGAAGTCCGGGCGCAAGAATCACCAACAGCGCAAATGCGAAAAGGTATGCACTGCCCGCGTAGAGGAACAACGGCACATAGCTGCCGGTCCATTGCAACACTTGGCCAGCTGCCGTTGCCATCACGACACCGCCGACCGAACCGGCCATGCCTCCGAGCCCAACGACAGAGCCGACGGCGCTGGCGGGAAACATGTCGGACGCGGTGGTGAACAGGTTTGCCATGAACGCCTGGTGCGCCGCCGCCGCCAGGCTGACCACGCCCACCGCGGCCCACTCATATTTCGCATATCCAGCAAAGAGGACCGGCAGCACGCATACCGCGCTGATCAGCATCGGAGTTAACCGCGCCCGGCTTGCTGTGAAGCCGCGCCGCACCAGAAAAGCCGGCATCCATCCTCCCGCCACGCTACCTACGTCGGAGATCAGATAGACGGTAATCAATGGCAGGCCGATGTGGGTCAGATTGACGTGATAGCGATGCTCGAGAAATTTTGGCAGCCAATATAGATAGAACCACCAGACGGGATCGACCAGAAACTTCGCAATCGAAAATGCCCAGGTCTGCCGCCGCTTCAGCAGCATTCCCCAGGAAGGCGCCACCTCCCCGGTCTCCACATCGTCGGCCACCTGGCCAGCGCGGATGTACGCGTACTCTCCGCTTGAAAGTCCGGGATGCTGTTCCGGCGGACGATAGCTCGTCCACCACCAGAGCAACCAAACCAGACCCAGCGCGCCGGTAAACAGAAACACCGCACGCCAACCATAATGAATATCAATCCACGGGACCAGCAAAGCCGCCGCGATCACGCCCAGATTCGTGCCCGCATTGAAGATGCCCGTGGCCAGCGAGCGCTCTTTTTGCGGGAACCACTCGGCCGTCGTCTTGATGGCCGCCGGAAAATTTCCGCCTTCGCCCAGTCCCAGAAAAACCCGGCAGATTCCAAAGCCCAGCGCGGTCGAAACGAGCGCGTGCGCCGCGGAGGCAAGACTCCAGACAAACATCATCAACGCATAGCCAACACGCGTGCCCACGCGATCGATGAACCATCCGGCGAACAACATACCCACGGCATACGCAGCCTGAAAGGCGCCGATCATGTAGCCGTACTGCGCCTCATTCCAACCGATTTTCGTCTGCAGCTCGGTCGCCAGAATACCCAGTACCTGGCGGTCCATGTAATTCTTTGAAGTCGCAAAGAACAGCATGGCGCAGATCACCCAGCGCACATGCCCCGCCGTTCGCGACGGCGCCCGCTCTATAACCTGGTCGTCGGTCTGGCCGGCTGACTCCACTTGCATCTCCAAGGCTTGGTAGGACTTCCCGAATCATAGCCGAGCAAGAAAAGAAAACGAAATCAGCATTTCGCGGCCAAAACCGCGCGGATTGCCTCAAGCAGATGCTTCCTCCTCCCGTCCATCCCGCGATTCAAAGCACGCCAGGCCGGAACTGTGAAAAAATTAGAGTAGTTATGATTTCTGTCAGCAATGTAAGCATGCGCTATGGATCGAAGATCCTTTTCGAAGATGTCTCTACCACCTTTACTGCCGGCCGCCGTTACGGCCTGACCGGTCCCAACGGGGCGGGCAAGACCACCTTTATGAAAGTTTTGAGCGGGGACCTGGAGCCGCAGAAGGGCGTCGTGGTGCGCCCCAGAAAACTAGGCGTGCTGCGCCAGGACCAGTATGCCTTCGACGCCTATCGCGTCATCGACACCGTCATCATGGGCAACAAGGGCCTGTGGACGGCGCTCGAGGAGCGCGATCGCATCTACGAAAAATCCGAGCTCGACGACGCAGATGGAATGCGCCTGGGCGAACTCGAAGGCATCGTCGGCGAAGAGGACGGCTACACCGCCGAGAGCGACGCAGCCATTCTGCTGCAGGGGCTGGACATTCCCAACGAAGTGCATGAGCGCAAAATGAGCGAGCTGCAGGGCGGCCAGAAATTCCGCGTGCTGCTGGCGCAGGCGCTGTTCGGCAATCCCCAGGCACTGCTGCTGGATGAGCCGACCAATTATCTCGATCTCGATTCCATCCACTGGCTGGAGGATTTCCTGATCCGTCGCGAAGGCACGCTGATTACGATTTCGCACGACCGGTATTTCCTTAACAATGTCTGCACCCACATCGCGGATATCGATTATCAGACGATCATCACCTACACCGGCGGCTACGACGACATGGTGCTGGCGAAGACACAGGTGCGCACACGCCTGGAAGCGCAGAATGTCGAGCGCGAGAAAAAGATTTCGCAGTTGAACGAATTCATCGCGCGTTTTTCCGCCGGCACCCGGTCGAGCCAGGTCACTTCCCGCAAAAAAGAAGTGGAGCGGCTGCAGACCAGCGAACTCGCACGATCGAACATTGCGCGCCCTTATATCCGCTTCGACCAGCTGCGGCCCTCGGGCAAGCACGTGCTCGAATTCGAAGACGTCCGCAAAGCCTACGGCGACAACAAAGTTATTAAGAGCTTTACCGCGTCAGTCGTGCGCGGCGAAAAGATTTGCCTTATCGGCAGAAACGGCCAGGGGAAGACCACGTTGATCAAAGCGCTGCTGGCGAATGCGCCGAACGTCGAGCATTTCGCAGGCGACGATCCGAAGAGCAACATCGACAGCGGCGTAGTGAAGTGGGGACACGAAGCGCAGATCGGCTACTTTGCACAGGACCACACTTCAACCATTCAGAAGGGAACAACGGCGGCGGACTGGCTGCATCAATTCGACCCCAAAGCCACGAAGGAAGACATTCGCGGCGTGCTCGGCCAGATGCTGTTCAGCGGCGAAGAAGGTCTGAAGCCGACTGAAGCTTTGTCTGGTGGAGAAGCGGCGCGACTGCTCTTCTGTCGGTTGATGATGCAGAAACCGAACTTCCTGATCTTCGACGAGCCGACGAACCATCTTGACCTGGAGGCGATCAATGCGCTCAACCAGGCGCTTCAGAAATATGAGGGGACGGTTTTGCTGGTGACGCACGATCAGGATCTGATCGACGAGGTGGCGACTCGCATCTGGAATTTTGAAGACCATACGATTCAGGACGTCAAAGGACCGTACGCGGAATTCCTGCAGTCCCGCACCGCCGTGTCTCGATGATCGGGCGTGTAGCGCCGGTCTCCACGATGGGTTCGCCGGTCCACCCGTCAGACCTGCTCAACAACAATCTAAGCTCCGCGTGAATCTCATATCGGCCGCAAGACATCTAACCTAGCCGGACGGGATAGTATGTCGAGCTTGATCGCCAGTTTGGAATCCGGACCAGAGGCTTTTTCTCCGGCTGAAAAGTCGGGTAAAAAGTTTCTGAACACGCTTCCGACGGTAGTCACGCGTCCCGGCAGTACGCTTCGCATGCTACGCCGGCTTATGACGGAGAAACGGCGCGGCGACCCGACCCAAACACTAGGTCCCTTTTATACCGATCCCAGGATTTACTCCCGCCCCTCTACGAGCGGTTTGCGTGTCACGTGGATGGGGCATTCCTGCCTGCTGATCGAAATCGATGGAGTGCGCATCCTCACGGATCCAGTCTGGAGCGAACGCGCGTCGCTGGTTTCCTTCGCGGGGCCAAAGCGCTTTTATGCGCCGTCACTGGCTCTCGGCGATTTACCGCCGCTCGATGCAGTGCTTCTTTCGCACGATCACTACGACCATTTAGACGGCCCGACCATTCAGCAATTGCAGGCGGAGCACGCAGGCAGCGGGCTGCGGTTCATTTGTCCGCTCGGAGTTGGCCGTCATCTGGAGTCCTGGGGCGTCTCGCGCCAACAGATCACCGAGCTGAATTGGGGACAGTCCACTTCGCTCGATCGCCCCTGGGAAAACCGCCGCGCCCGGAGCGGTCATGCAGGCGATAGCGATGCCGGCATTCGTAAGAATTCCTGCACTGTCACAGCCACTCCGGCGCGCCATTTCTCCGGACGCGGGCTATGGTCGCGCAATGAGACCCTGTGGTGTTCCTTCGCGATTCGCGGCAGCCGCCACAACCTTTTTTTCGGCGGCGACTCCGGGCAATCGCCAGACTTTGAACGCATCGGAGATGCGTTCGGTCCGTTCGATCTGACCTTGCTCGAGATCGGCGCGTATGACAACGACTGGGCTCAAATCCACCTGGGTCCCGACAACGCGCTCGATGCCCACCGCTCGCTGCGTGGGAAACTCCTGCTGCCCATCCACTGGGGCCTGTTCAATCTCGCATTTCATCGCTGGCAGGAACCTATCGAACGGCTGACGGGCCTGGCGGAATGGAACGACGTCCCCTTGCTTCTGCCGAAACCCGGCGCCCCTACTGAAGTGACCGAAGCCAGCCTCAACACCTTCTGGTGGGAAGCCTAGAAGAGCGCACGAACATAAAGATTCTTCAGAACCTATCCTTCCCGGCAACAAAATCGACCGTTTGGCCCTCCTAGCTACTAGACGAGGAGAGTGATATGGCGAAGATTTTGAGTGGGAAAACCGTCGCAATTTTGGCCACGGATGGTTTCGAGGAATCGGAGTTGGCGGAACCCAAAAAGGCGCTTGAAAAAGCTGGCGCAAAAATCCACGTAGTGGCTCCCCACAACGGCGAAATCAACGGATGGAAATTGACCGATTGGGGGCGAAACGCTAGGGTCGATAAAGAGTTGAATGAAGTTTCGTTCGAGGACTATGACGCGCTCGTTCTGCCGGGAGGCGTAATGAATCCTGACAAACTGCGGATGGACACTCGGGCCGTCGCGTTCGTCAAGAAGTTCTTCGACGCCGGAAAACCCGTGGCGGCGATTTGCCACGCGCCCTGGACGCTAATTGAGGCCGACGTAGTAAAGGGCCGCACGATGACGTCCTGGCCCTCGTTACAGACCGATCTGCGCAACGCGGGCGCCAACTGGATCGATGAAGCAGTCGTCGTGGATGGAAATCTGACAACCAGCCGCAAGCCGGAAGACCTGCCCGTCTTTACCAAGACAATGGTCGAACAGTTCGCAAGCGCGCAAACCGCTACTAGAATCGCGTAGCTTGGGTTCGTTGAAGCGTTGACGAAGACTCCGAAATCCCGCCCTGGCAAGGACGGGATTTCGCGCTTCAGAGCGCGCCTTTCGGCTTGCGCGTTCAATCATTGTGGCAATGGCTTCAACCCAACAGTTTTCCCGGTGCGGGCAGATTCGCGCGCGGCATCCAGTATCTGCATCACGATGATGTTTGTGTCTAGCGCCGATAAATCGCCCTTGGGCATCGATTGCCCGCGCAGCACTGCCTCGAAATAATGCAGTGAATCATCATTGGGAAAAGCCAACGGCGGCGTAGTCAAAAGCGCCGAATCTTTCTCTCCCGCATAGCGGACGCTCAGTTGATCCGCACCTCGCGTATGTGCGTAACCCCTGCTTCCATAGAGCGCCATATCTTTCACGGAAAACGACCAGTCCCAGGATGGCATCAGCACCGCCTGCATTCCCGGATATCGCAGAATCACAGTGGCATCGTCGTCAACCCGAGGGTATATCTTCGGCTTGTCGGTCTGCGTCACCGCTGTAACGCTCAGCGGGGTTTCACCATGCGTTATCCACGTGACCAGATCCGCGCCATAACAACCAAAATCGAACAGCGCACCCGCGCCGTTTTTCTTCGGGTCGGTCAGCCAGCTTAGGAATTCCGGTCCAACGCCAATCTCCGCAGGACCCTGATGTCCATCGCGGACGATCACCTTGCGCAGCACGCCCAGCTTGCCCTGTTGCAGTTCGTCGTAGGCTGCGCGATTGCTGGCATACCATGTCGTCTCATAATTCACCAGCACGTGGATCTTATGGGCGCGTGCCGTCTGGCGAATTGCCAGCGCGTCCGCCAGAGTTGTCGCCAGCGGCTTCTCCACCATCACGCTGACGCCATGAGAAGCGGCAATTTCTATGACACTACGATGGTCACTGATCGCCGTATAAACGAGGACGGCCTGCGGATGGGTGCGCTCTATCATCGTGCCGATCTGCGTATAGAAAAGCTTGGAGTCGAGATGAAATTGCTTTTCGTATTTTGTCGCCAGGGTGCGGTCCGGCTCCTCGATGCCCACCAGCTGAATTTCCGGATGATTTTTCAGCTGCGGCAAAAAACCCGCAACATGCTCGTGCACCAACCCCACGATGGCAACGCGAATTGGAGCCTCGGAGCCCGGACTGCTCTGGATTTGAGACCAGGCCGCCGCACTCGATAGAAGTAGAAGAACGCACAGATTGCGTGCGATCGCGAACGTGCATTGTCTGAAGGTACTCATCGCACGGCTGATCCTTTGTGTGAAAGAATTCGATTCTATCGCGTGGTCCGCCGGATGCCTGCGATACGCTATTCGCATATGGAAAACATCCAGGCCAGTTCCAGACAGCACGACCCCGGTTCACCTTGGCGCTATTTCAGTTTGGCTTCCAGTTCCGTCCACCGCAGGTACAGCGCGTCCACCCGCAATTCGGCTTCGGTGACCGCTGTGGAAGCCGCCTGCAGTGCCGCCGCATCGCTCGCGATCTCGGGGTCATCCAGAGCCTCGCGACACTCCTCCAGGCGCCGCTCAGCATCGGCGATATCCTGTTCGATCGTCGCGTATTCCCGATTTTCAAGATAAGACAACTTCTTCTTGTTCTGGTTTGTAACCGTCGCGGTTACATTGCCCTCCCCAGACCGAGGAGTCAGTTCGGAATTCTTTTTCTGACCACGCTCAGCTTTCCACGCATTCCATTGCGAATAATCCGCAAATCGTTCCGCGCCGCCGCGGCCGTCGAGTCCCAGCACGGTGGTTGAAACGCGGTCGAGCATGAACCGGTCATGGGTCACCAGCACCAGCGCGCCGCGAAATTCGACCAGGCTCTCTTCGAGAATTTCCAGTGTAGGAATATCCAGATCGTTCGTCGGCTCATCCAGCAGCAGCAGGTCGGCAGGCTGCAGCATCAGCTTGGCGATCAGAACCCGCGCGCGCTCCCCGCCGGAAAGCCGCGCCACCGGCTGATTCAATTGCTCGCTGGTAAACAAGAATCGCTCCGCCCAGGAAGCGACGTGCTGCACGCGGTCCTGATACACAACTGAATCGCTGTCCGGCGCGAGTGCACGGCGGAGCGTCAGGGACTCATCGAGCTGCCGGTTCTGGTCGAAGTACACAATGCGTAGCGTGGAAGCCAGTTTGATCTGTCCAGCATCAGGCTCACGTTCCCCACGCAACAGCCGCAGCAGCGTTGTCTTGCCGCTTCCATTCGGCCCCACCAAACCAAGCCGCATTCCGGCCGTCAGAATAAAATCCAGCTTGTCGAACAACACCTGATCGCCGATCTTGCAGGAGACGCCTTCCATCTCTACAAGCCGTTTCGTCTGTCTGCCCGTGGCGGAGAAATCAATGTTCGCCGACCCAGTCTGCGTCCGCGATTTCATCTCTTTCAAATCGCCGATCATGCTGTTCGCGGAATCAATGCGGGCTTTGGATTTTGTGGTGCGCGCCTTCGGTCCGCGCCGCAGCCATTCGATCTCCGTGCGCACGCGATTGGCCAGGGCGTCCTGGCGCCTGGTCTGGGCCTGCAGGTATTCGTCTTTTTTCTCGAGAAATTCGCTGTAATTTCCCTGAACGCGCAGCATGCCTTCCGCATACATCGGGTTCAGCTCCACCATGGTGCGCGCGACATTCTCTAGGAAATAGCGATCATGGCTCACCGCGACATAGGCGAACGAAGCCGACCGTAACAGCTTCTCCAGCCACTCGATTCCCGCAAGGTCGAGATGGTTCGTCGGCTCATCGAGCAACAACACATCCGGATGCTGCACGAGTGCTTCGGCAATCGCCAGCCGCTTGCGCCAACCGCCGGAGAGCGCCGCCGCCGTCACATTGAAATCCTCAAACCCCGCACGTCCCAGCGTTTCCGCCAGCCGCGCTTCGCGCTCTGACTCCGGCACATGGATGCGAACCAGCGCGTCGTGGAGCACGGAGCGAATCGTGTCGCTCTCGGAAAACTCCGAGTTCTGCGCAATGTACCCCACCCGCGCCAGCTTGCGTCGGGAAAGCTCGCCGGAGTCGGTCTCAATGCGGCCGGCGAGAATCTCCAGCAGCGTCGATTTGCCGGAACCATTCGGCCCGACGACCCCGATCTGGTCGCCTTCAGAAACCGTAAAGGAAAGATTGTCAAAAAGCGGCCGCACTCCGTATGCCTTGCGGAGCGACTGACCATTCAGAATGGGAGGCAAGCGTTCGGTACTTCCTTAATCCGCGAAAAGTTTGTTATGCGCAGGAATGCAGGTGCAGCTACTTTCAAGGATATCAGCCGCACAATATTTAACTGACATGCACAACCGGGCGGTGTCTCGGGTCTTCAACGGCGCGGCGCAGCACCTCATGGGTGAGCGGAGCGGCATCTCCCTCACCAAAGAAAAGAAACTGCAGGATATTCGCCAACGGGTTTCCTTCACGCCACTTGAAGTATGCGTGCGGAACTTTGCCGGTCCTCCTTTCAAGATCGATCAGCAGCGCTGCGAAGGCATTGGCGACGACAGGACTTTTCGCGCGCAAGATGCGATGCTTGCCAATACGCTCGCCAGTGACTATCAATGTCTCGTTGAAATCGGAGGCATCGCCCCTCTCTACCTCAAAAAAATACAAGCATTCCTTCGGACCCAGGGAGTGATAGTACCGCGCCCGGCGATCCACACTGTCAAGCTTTTCTTCGGTCTCGGCCCTGGGCTTGCGGGCGACGACATGAATCACCTGATCTCGATCGTCTCCCAGCAGTTCGTGTGCCGCCGCATCCAGATGGATGCTCGTAATCCGCAGCTCTGTTGAGCGCAGGGCGCGCGAAATCAGCGACGAAACGATAATCGCAAGGATGAAGAAGGACGCAATCTTTATGCCTTCCGGCCGCTCTCCGATATTGAGGATTGTCGTGTAGATGAAAATTAAGGACGTGAGCAGAAAAACCCATCGCAGGGGACGGTTCCAGAGAGAAATCGTGACAGCAATGGCAGCAGAGGTCATCAGGACGAGGACGCCGGTCGCATACGCGCCGCCTTGCGCGTCGACATCGGCGTGAAACAGCCAGGTCACCGTGAAAGCGATTCCGATGAAGACCAGAACAAGCGGGCGAGTGGCCCGCGCCCATTCCGGAGCCATCCCAAACCGCGGCAGATAACGCGGGATCAGGCTCAACAAGCCGGTTAGCGCGGACGCTCCGGCGAAAGCGAGGATCAGGATGGTGGTGACATCGTAGGCCGATCCGAATCCATTGCCGAGATACTGATGAGCCAGATAGGCCATCGCGCGGCCGTTCGCCGCGCCGCCTTCTTGAAACAGGGCCGGCGCAATCAGAAGAGTGGTCACCATGCTCGTCGCGATTAAAAAGACGCTCATAATAATGGCCGCTGTGTTCAACAGCTTCCGCGTGTTCTTGATTCGCTGCTCCAGGTCGTCGCCGGCAATGAGCGGCATCACAGCGACACCGGTCTCAAACCCGGAAAGCCCCAGTGCGAGTTTGGGGAAGAGGATCAGGGAAACGCCCAGCATCGCCAGCACATTGGTGTGGCCCGCATACAGGGCATTCTTCCAGTGGACGAAGAGATGCGGATGTTCGATGACATGCATCAGCGCGACACCGGTGATAATCGCGCTCAGCAGAAGATAAATTCCCACAAGGAATACGGCGATGTTGATCGCTTCTTTGAACCCTTTGAGAAAAATGGCGCCCAGAATCGAGAGCAGGATCAGGGTGACCGCCATTTGGTTGGCCATCCAGTGGGGCGTGAAGGGATTGTGCGTGAAATGGGCTGCCGCATCGGCTGCGGAAAGTGTCATGGTGATGACAAAGTCCGTGGTAGCGAAACCCAGCAGAATCAGGACGAACAGTTTACCTTTCCATCGCGGAAAGAATTGTTCGAGCATGGCAATGCTGCCCTGGCCGTTAGGGCTCGCCTTGGCCACCCGGCGGTATACAGGGAGCGCGGCGAAGAGAGTTACGGCCACAAGAACAAGGGTTGCCAGCGGAGACAGGACTCCGGCGGCAAGGAACGCGATACCCGGCTGGTAGCCCAGGGTTGAGAAGTAATCCACCCCGGTCAGGCACATCACACTCCACCACGCGTGATCGTGTTTGGGAGTCTGGGCGCTATGAGGCAGCCGGAGGTCGGCTAACAACCAGTCTGCAAAACTCATGCGGTCAAGGGCCTTCCAAAAAAGACGCAGAATCGTGCGAGTTCAAAACTACATTCTTTCACGGCACCTTGATTTCCGGAGCAGTGTCGGGAATTAGCATCCACCCCATCCAAACCATCCGTGCTCACGTCGTCGGCTTTTCATCAGCGAACCAGTACGAGATAGATCGCCAGTCCCACGCCAGTAGCTGCCAGCAACAATCCGACCGCTACCGCGGTCTTCGATGGACGTCCCGCAATCCAGGCGCCGGAGTGCAGCGCTTTCACCTCGCGAAGATGGTTCAGCACGGCGCCTACATTTACCGCAACGCCAAGAATGACCAGCCCAGTCCTCAGCCGAGAGACGTGCCCGAAGAATGTCCGGCAACCTGCGGCTGACGCTGGCTGAACTCGCGCAGAAAAAGTCCAAACTTTGCCACCACAAACCCGAAACCCATCAGCGCCAAGCCGGTGCGAATCCATGCAAGAAATGTCCGCTCCGCAGTGAAGTACTCGCGCGGATCGCGTTCGGGAGCGGTCGCCCTGCCCGACGGTTGATCCCCGCTCAAGCCTGTCGGTTCGTCGCCGCTCAAAGCTTATGAATCCAGAAATGCGACGGACTTGATACCCGCCAGCTCGAACCGTTTCCGGCAACGAACATTCTGGCACGCAACCTGGTCCTCGCGTAGCACCATGTAGGACTGCGCTTTGGCAAAGCGGGCGCGGTCGCGCTCATCGGCGCGCGGCGGCAGGCTGTTCTTCTTGCGACGCACCAGCCAGTTCAGTTGATACTCCCCCGCCTGGCGGCAATGGGGGCACGTAAGGGTGTGCGGACGCTGCTCTGGCTTCTCGTTGTAAAAATCACGTTCTTCCATCGCAATGTCCTCCTGCACCATTTCCAGTATGGCACCGTAGCTGCATTCACCGCGAGTGCGCGCGCCAACTTTTCCACGTTTTTTGTGGACTTGGCGCCCGCTACCCTCCACCAGCTTTGCGGTCAGTCGAACGGCCGCATTCGCGGCGAGAAGCGTTGACCATGCCCGCGGCATCCCGATATACTCCAATCCAGTAAGGGCGGGAGTAGCTCAGTGGTAGAGCGCGACCTTGCCAAGGTCGAAGTCGCGGGTTCGACCCCCGTCTCCCGCTCCAGCGGCAATTCGCAGCCAACCCTCCGAACTCACCGGCAGCCGCTGTTGCAGTTTCAAATCGATTTCCCGGGCGCGGTACCCAAGTGGTAAGGGAGAGGTCTGCAAAACCTTTATGCGTCGGTTCGATCCCGACCCGCGCCTCCAGCCTTTTCAAGGCCTTATTAGAGACAACGTTTCAGCTCGGTTGCGGCGCTGTGGGGACTTTTGTGGGGACTCTATGCATATGATCCCGCCATATTCAGCCATCACATTCAGTCGTGCCTCAAAATAGGTGCCCAAGAACTGCGTAATTTGTCAGGTTTCGGCGAGGGATCCTGAAGTCAGATTCGCCGATTTCCACCACTATTTCGGGGCTGTTTCCGGTGCCAACGGGCGCCAATGCAGTTCAATGGTTTCGGACTGGTGGCTGTTCTGTTAGATCAGAGTCAATGTCTCGATTGGATCGGTGCTGATAAACGTCATTGTGATGAAGGACGCATTGCTCACTACAAGCCGACTTCACTTTTACTAAACGCTAACGAATCCCTCATGGTAATTTCAGCATTAGTTAAGGCGTGATCATCCAATAGTGTCTGCTCCTGAAGGGAGACGCTGTACCGCCGCGCCAATGATCCCTTTCGCAGAGGTTGTCGAGTCATGGCTTCCCACGTGGATATGAGGCGTTGGGTCCCCTACTCCGAACTCGCCGGCACCGCAGGTGGAGGCAGAATGTCTGGCAGCCGCGCAGTCATTCGAAGTTTCCATCGAGCATTTTCTCTATGGAAAGTTCAAATCCATCTCTTGTCCAATCTGATTCGAACTCTCAGTAGAACTTTAGAGAAACAGTCGTGCCGTGCGGTTCTCTTCTTGAGATTAAGAAACAGGGGTGCTTTTGAGAGCACTTTTGATCTCGAGAGGGAGGGACTCCGTCGCCGAGATGCGACAGAAAACCGATGCAGAGTATGCCGATGATCTCGTCCACTTCATTGGTCCGAACTGTGATGCAAAGGTGATTATTGATCCCTCGGCGACATATTTAAAACTGGGATGTAAGCGCGGCATTTGGTACGTGGATGCAGACAACGAAGTTAACGAGGGTATCCGCATCACTTCGACGCTTTTGAATCAACGCCTGGTACGGTCTGCCGTCAGCACACACTGCGGACAATACAACAGATGCAGACATATGCCGGACGCGAAGGCAGCCCAGCGGGGTGAAGAGAAACCTCTAAAGGTCCATGATCACGCTCCGGATGCTTTCCGATACTTCGCTAAGAGTGAAGTTCCTTACTGGAGACTAGCCTGCGATTAACCTTACCCAGTGGCTCCGATATTACCGGCCAGACACAAAGCTGCCCGAAAACCTGCAATGGAAGAAGGAAATTGGAGAACTTGCGCCAATACTTCCAACCCCAATCTTTGTCACAAAATTTGTCAGCCCTGAAGAGGTGCGAACCATTGAACTTGAGGTGGACGAGGAGGATCTAGGGGAGGAAATAGACGAAGAGGATGGCAGATAACGCTCAGGACCCCCAAGGGAATCTTGGCCTTTCTCTTGCGCCGGTTCTTGCATTGGAGACTGCCGCCAAAGCAAAAGCCCCTTGCGGTGGTGGACGATTACGGTCACAACTTCCAATCGATCGGCCCAGGAGAACTTTCGGGCTGATCGTTCGGAATTAGCCATCACAACTGAAGTTGAACCGAGCCGCTGGCGCGGCGAAGGCTGCTCAGCCGTACTGAACTTCGATGAGTGACTCGGCCTGTTATCGTCAATCGAGAACCATGCGCATTCTTCTATACGTCGGAACGGCGCAGAAGGTAGTCAAGTCCGCCAACTCGATACCATCGATAGCCGTAAGGTTCAAGCACTACGCAGTGGCGCCCGCGTTCGTCGGCTTCGCTGTTGTCCCCGGAAAGCAGATTCACCAGCAAGTTCTTCTCACTGCAGCATTTCGCGGGCAGCCGAAAGCGAACCTCTTGAGGCTCAGAAATCAGATTGTGCAGGAATAGAACGCAATTGTTCCGCCACTCATATGCCATTGCCAGCGCATTGGGCGTGCGCAGCGGAAGCACCGAGAAATCCCCCCACCCGATCTCCGGGATCTCTTTCCGCATTCGGATAATGCGTTCCATCCAGTTGAGGAATGAGTTGGGGTCGATGCGCTGCACGGCAACATTCAACCGCCTGAACCCGTATGCCCCCTCCGTGATCACTGGCGATATCGGCTTTGGATTCGCCGTGAAACCCCCATTCGGTTCCGCTGACCATTGCATTGGAGTGCGCGCACAATTCCGCTCCGGTAACCGCAGATCGTCGCCCATTCCAATCTCATCCCCGTACCGAAGCACCGGTGTTCCCGGCAGCGTCATCATCAAGCTGTACGCCAGTTCAAGCCGTCGCCGATCGCCGTGCAGCATGGGAGCGAGCCGGCGTCGGATTCCTCGTTGGTACAACTGCATCGACTTCTCCGGACCGAACTCCGCAAACACCTTTTCCCGTTGTCCAACCGTCAGACGGCCAAGATCAAGTTCGTCGTGATTCCGGAGAAATTGTCCCCATTGTGCCGTCGCCGGACGTGGCTTCGTATCCTGCATCGCCTTGATCAACGTTCTTGCATCCCCGCTCGCCATTGCATAAAACAAGTGCTGGTTCACTTCAAAGTTGAACATCATCTGCAAACGCTCGCCGAATTTCCCGAAATACTCCAGATCATTTTTCGGCACAATGTTCGCTTCGCCAAGAATGATCGCCCCGCTCTTTCTCCAGGTCAGGAATTCTGAAAACGATCGAAGCATGTCGTATTGCTCCACGGAACGCTTCAGTGCGGCTCCTTTTTTTGCGATCACGAAAGGAACGGCATCCATTCGGAAACCATCCACTCCCAACTCGAGCCAGAACCCCATGATCTTCAGGATTTCCGCTTGAACCTCTGGATTGGCCGTATTCAAATCCGGCTGAAAATCGTAAAAACGGTGAAAGTAATACGCGCGGGCATTCTTCTCCCATGTCCACGTAGACTTCTGCACTCCCGGAAACACGACTCCTGAATCGGCATCCTTCGGCTTCTTTGCCGACCACACATACCAATCTCGGTACTTGGATTTCGGATCATGGCAAGCTTCGCGAAACCATGGATGTTCATTCGAAGTGTGGTTGACCACAAGATCAATCAGAACGCGGATGCCGCGCTGCCTGCATCCCTGCGAGAACTCGACGAAGTCGCCCAGCGTTCCATAGCGCGGATCGACGTTGTAATAGTCCGCGATGTCATACCCGTCATCGCGACCCGGCGAAGGCTGAAAGGGCATCAACCAGATAGCCGTGATCCCCATGCCCTGCAGATAATCCAAACGCCGCATCAAGCCGGCGAAGTCACCAATCCCATCGCCGTTCGCATCCATATACGTAGCAACCGACAGGCAATAGACAACGGCATTTTTGTACCATAGGTCGTTGATCATACGTAGGACTCTGTTTCAGCGCGACTCAACCACAGGAGCTAATGGTCTGATGCAGGATTTGATTTGGTGGAAGCGTGCCGTAATTTATGAGGTATACCCAAGATCGTTTCAAGATAGCAACGGCGACGGCGTCGGCGATCTGCGCGGAATTCTCAATCGCCTCGATTATCTCGTGGACCTCGGCGTCGACGCGCTATGGATTGCACCCATCTATCCCTCGCCCATGGCGGATTTCGGATATGACGTCGCTGACTATTGCGGCATCGATCCCATCTTCGGCAACATGTCCGACTTCGATCTCCTGCTCGAGCAGGTTCATCGCCGCGGCCTTCGTTTGATTCTCGACTTCGTCCCCAATCACACCTCCGAACAACATCCATGGTTCCTCGAAAGCCGTTCGTCCCGCGACAACCCAAAGCGCGACTGGTACATCTGGCGCGACCAGCCCAACAACTGGACAAGCAACTTCGGCGGTTCCGCATGGGAGTTCGATGAACGAACCGGCCAGTACTATTACCACTCATTCCTGAAACAGCAACCCGATCTCAACTGGAGAAATCCCGCCGTCAAGGCGGCCATGTTCGACGTTCTGCGCTTCTGGTTGGGGAAAGGTGTGGATGGATTTCGCGTCGACGTCATGTGGCTGATCATCAAGGACGACCAATTTCGCGACAATCCTCCCAACCCCGGCTATCACCCCGGCCTCTCGTCCAACCACCGTTTCCTCCCCGTCTACAACTCCAACCGGCCGGAAGTGCATGCGGTCGTCGCCGAGATGCGCAGCCTCATCGACGAATTTTCCGATCGCGTGCTGATCGGCGAAATATATCTTCCCGTCGCGCAATTGATGACCTACTACGGGGAGCATCTGCAGGGCGCAAATCTCCCCTTCAACTTCCATCTCCTGCAATGCGCCTGGTCCGCGGATGCCATAGCCCAGGCCATCGCGGACTACGACCGCGCGCTCCCGGCCGGCGCCTGGCCGAACTGGGTTCTCGGCAACCACGATCAGCCCCGCATCGCTTCCCGCATCGGCGAGCAGCAGGCGCGCGTCGCAGCCATGCTGCTTCTTACCTTGCCCGGCACGCTCACCCTCTACTACGGCGAAGAGATCGGCATGACCAACGTTCCCATCGCTCCGGAACAAGTCCAGGATCCCGCGGAGAAGAATGAGCCCGGCATCGGCCAGGGCCGCGACCCCGAACGGACGCCGATGTGCTGGGACGGAAGCCCGCACGCCGGCTTCACCACCGGCGTGCCATGGTTGCCCCTCGGCGAGGACTCGCGCAGTGTCAACGTGGCCGTTGAGCAACAGGACAGCTCATCCATCCTGACGCTTTACAGAAAACTCATTGCTCTGCGAAAGAGCCATCCCACGTTGGTCAGCGGCAAATTGAATGGAGCTTCATGTCGAGAAAAATATCCTGCGTTTTCGGAGAAGTGGAGCTGAAGAAATCGAAGTGATCCTAAACATGACTCGCGAAGAAATTTCCGTGCAGACACCATCGGCCAGGGTATTGCTTGGAACGCAAATGGACCGCCAAGGGGAAACCGCTGGATTGTTAGCGCTTCGTGCCGGCGAAGGTGTTGTACTTCTGCTTCCCTAACTTCTCTAAATAATTCCGCAAAGGACTAAGAGCAGAATCGCCGATGTAGCTGCCATTAAGGTTGGATTTATGCATAATCGGCAATGCGCTATTGACACATTCTGTCCGCATCACCGGCAATGGGAGATTGGCCACAGTTTGGACCCAATCGGGTTTGTTGGTGGAGTTCGGCGGTGGAGAATAGTTCGCTCACGACTTGCTCCACCATGCAGTCTTGAGTCTTTTCAAATCTGCGTATTAAAGCCAACAATCCCCAAATATCCCCGCAAAATGAACTCCTTTTGCTCCTGAAGGACACAGGAGAGGATTCTCCGCGTGCTGAAATCTGCTCCTAAACAGAGCCATTCTCTGATCGGGAAATGCCGAGTGTCCTTCGCAAATAGTGATGTCGCGACCGCACAGGTGTGAACATGGTTCGCTTTCGAGCACTATCTAGTCCACTTAGCTAGTGATTATGATCCTTAGCTCCCCCCACCCGGCACTTCGTCCCCCGGTCGCAACTTCTCGGTCTGTTGCTGAACCTGGCTCCGAAATTCGAGTGGATGTGCCATTTTATGGAAAGGCTCGGAGGTACCGCCCGTACCAATCACGACAATCGAGCCGTAACCCAGCATTCTGCCGAATGCTGGTTCACTAACCTCCACGCTCTCGACTTTGCTAAGCAGCATTTCGATCGTTGTTCGGCTTGCCAGGCCTCTTTTTATGATCACGCGTCGGTTCGTCACCGCCATTTCCGTTGCGCTTCGCCGTAGGTTGCCTACGAAAATGAGGACGAAGCCGCCCACGATCAACACGATGGCCGCGATTTCCATAATGTAAGGATTGTTGACTCCAATTTCGACGTGTGTGCGTGCGTAATAGAGCAGAAAACCCCCGAGAGCAAGCAGCAGACATCCAAAAATAATGTTCCACAGCATCACGCTCCAATGGAGCTTGGTTTTGTAGATCACCCGTTCCCCTGGAACCAGATTCGCTTCGACGTAGCTCATGCGCGCTCCCTGACGTATTGCGTCGACCAAGAAACTTACTGAGTGCAAGTCTCCCACATATGGGAAGCAGCAGCGGATGTTTTTCTCGAAAGATTTACCCTTCTCAAATGGTTAGGAGGCTCTGACCGGAGTGAGGTCTTCCTCACTGAACTTTCAGGCCCTGGGTCGCAAGTGGCCGCCATCAAGCTGATTCCAGTTGACCCTCTCGAGGCGGAAGCAATTCTCGCCGGGTGGGCGTTGACAGCGATCCACGTCAAAGCAATGCGTCTGATAGCTCTCTCGGACTGTGCTCTCGAAGTACGGCCGCATGATTTTCACTGATGGCTTGACGGCCTTATCGCAATCGTCGTTAGCTTTGAATGATTTCAACCCTGAGACGATCAAAGACAAGTAGAATCCATTGAGTTGGATTCAAAAGGATGACCTGTTAGAACTCTAGTTAATAGGCCTTTGAAGCGGCAACAGAAAGTTTATCGGAGCTAATCGGCATGGCGAATCGACTCGCAGGAAAGCTTGCTGTTATCACCGGGGCAGCGTCTGGAATTGGCAAGGCCAGCGCATACTCTTTTGCTGAGGAGGCAGCCACGGTAATTGTGGCTGACCTTGATGTGACTCGCGGCTCTGAGGTATGTCGCGCTTTGAGTAATTTCGGCCACACTGCATCTTTCTTTGAAGTAGATGTGCGTGATACCGGCTCTGTCGAACAGATGGTAAAGACAATCGTGCAGCGGTATGGAAGGATCGATGTGTTCTTCCACAACGCTATGAACTGCCGTTTAGTGAATGAACAGGATCGGCGCATCACCGAGTTACCGGAGCCAATCTGGACTGAGATACTCAATCTTGTTTTGAGCGGCACGTACCGCTGCTGTAAAGCTATCGGTCAAGTCATGATTTCTCAAGGCTCGGGGTCCATCATACTAACAGCTACGACGGATGCATTGATCGGCACCGCAGGTTATGACGCATACACAGCTGCAAAGGGAGGAGTAGTATCCCTCACCCGGTCGCTTGCTGCCGGGCTTGGTCGGGATGGGATCCGGGTGAACGCGATTTGCCCCGGCTTCGTAACGACGGAACCGCAATTAGAGTGGCTAAAGAAAGAGGGTGCTGAGGAGATAATCCGGATGCTTCATCTTTTGCCTATAGCCAAGCCAGAGGATATCGCGTCTTTCGCATTGTATTTGGCGAGCGATGAAGCCGCCGTAGTTACTGGGGGTGTGTTTCCTATAGACAGTGGCTACATGGCCTTTAAAGCAAACCTTGACATCTCCGGTATGGTAGGCGGCGGAGTTAGGCAGTAGAGTTTCTCTACTGTTATAGGAACCGCGTGACATTCGGCCTCTATAGAGTCCCGCATAACAGTCGATTGCTATTGCCGCGCCTGAAATATTCACGCGATGCTGATTTTTCAACCTCAGCCTCGCAAAAAAGAAACAATGCTGGAAGCTGGAACTAAACGGCCCGAACCAGGTATCGGCGATGGCTTTTGTTTCGGATCAACTCAACGACGGAACGCGGTCAACACAGATTTTTGTCGAAAAATGCCGCGACCCTGCTTCGGTTTGAGGGTGCGCGAGAATGTCGGACAGAATAAAGGCCGAGCCGTGATGACGGTTTCGAGGTTGTTTCCGTGAGGAGCGCTTGTGGGCAGCAGCGGACGAGTCGATGGGATAGGTTCTAATCCACGGGAACATCAAAATTGACAAGTTCTCTTTTGAAGCCGTGGGTATTCCACGCTCCATATGCGATGCCGATCACCATCCAAATAATGCCGAGTATCTTAGCAGGACGGCTCAGGCTGCACCAAAGAATGAGACAGATCACAAATCCCACAGCCGGCATGATGAAGTTGTAGACAGTGTGCTTTTTCTCCCGGAGAAAGTAGTGCCAGAAAGCAGCGACGTTGACTCCCATAAACGCAAGTAATGCACCGAAATTCAGGAGTTCCGCGCCACGCTCAAAACTGATCGACAAGGCGCCAACAAGTGCGATCGCGCCCACAAGAAGTACATTGTTCCGCGGAATTTGGCTGCCCGGATTGATTGCGCCAAAGAAGCGGCGCGGGATGGCATTGCTTCGGCCCATTCCATAAAGCAGGCGCGCAGCACCTAGCTGCGAACCCATTCCCGAACCTACCGTGGCGACCAACAAGGTGAGATTTATGAGCGAGAACAACCAACGTCCCGCAGCCCTGCCTGCCACATAGACATAGGCCGTGTCTACGTCCGGGAAATGGAGCGACGCCGGCCATACCAACTGCGCGGAGTATACCTCGATCGATGCCAATGCCCCGGTAATCAAGCAGACAAGCACGGTCGCCAGCAAAATGTTGCGCCGCGGATTTTTCACCTCTTCAGACAACGTCGAGATTCCATCGAAGCCAATATAGGTCAGCACCGCGAGTGAGGTTCCCCCCAGAACCGCTCGTGTGGAGTACGTGCTGGGATTGTAAAACGGGTGCCAGAAAAAGCCGGGGCCATGATGAATCATGCTGACGTACCGGCCCGCTGCAACGAGGAAAATTACGATGACTACTCCTATCCCCACTACCAGCGAAGCATTGATATGCGCTGAGGTTTTGATGCCGTGCAGATTCATGAAGGTGAAGCAGACGACAAAAAAGATGACCCATACAAAAAAGGGAACATCCGGAACCATATTTTGCGCGAATTTGCTGCAAAGGATCGTGCAAATTAGTGGATTGAGCATATAGTCCATCGCCATGCTCCAGCCGGTCATATAGCCAAGGAACGGATGAAGTTCCTGGCCGACATAGGTGAAGGCGGACCCCGCGCTGGGATAGATCCGTGCCATGCGACCGTAGCTGAGCGCCGTGAACAGCATGGCGACCATAGCGATCAGCACTGCCGTAACGGCGTGGCCATGCGCGCGCACCGTCATGACGCCATAGACCGGCATCGGCGCGGTCGGCTGAATCACAATCAGCCCGTAAAGGATAAGGTCCCACAGGCCCAAGGCACGGCGAAGGCGTGGGCCGGCATCCGGTGACGACGATGTACCGGTCGGCATTTCTATTCAGGTTCCTTTTCGAAGATGGTGTGGACCGCAGAACTTCCGTCCGTTGAGGACCGTATTGCGTCTGTTCCTGGTTGCCAGCATGGAATTATTGTCTCGATTTTCTCATCACGAGCAGAAATGGCGACTAGCCACACCGAGTCTCC